>NZ_CP132336.1:2075000-3329268 GCF_030758315.1 Pararhizobium sp. IMCC3301 | reverse complement strand
TGACTGAGCAAATGGCCAGAAATGGTGGTTATCCGGAAACCTGAAATAATTTCGCTCGCGCCCGACAATGCGTTGAACAGTTGGCAGGGAAATGCCACAGGCGCATTGATCATCACCAGCGACCGCAAAGTCGCCGATAGCATATCGAATGAATGGCATTGCGAAATTATAAAGCGCCGTCACGACAACATGACCGATTTCACCGGTGGCAGTTGGATTGCCGGCATCATCAAGAATTTCCAAAAATACATTTTCCCGGTGAACATGATACGTTCCGTACTTGCACTGGCTGCAGATTATTCCGGTTTCCGTGGTTCCATAAATATCGACCACATCCGGCCAATGCTCCGGCTTTGCCTCCCGCATAAGATCAGGCACCAGTTCGCCACTGGTGAAAACTTTTTCAAGATTGAGCTTTATGCCCTGCCGGTCGGCTTCCTGAAGAATGGTGCAACAGACTGTCGGAAATCCCTTCAGATAAGTGGCGTTAATCCGTGAAAGCCATTGCAACTGGTCGTCCAAACTGGAGGTTTTCAAGCTAAGGAAAAAATGATCTCCAGTTCCCCAGGGATTCCATTTGCTCCTGCTCTGATCAGGTTGCTCGAGCACATCCGCAATTGCCGAGCTGGTAATCTCAGCCAATTTCTTGTCGAAATCTATGCCGTTCCAGATGCAGGTCCGCAGATGGATCGCGCGAGCGACCTCGCCGTTGATGCTGCTGTAGCGCATTTTCAGCGGCTGGCCGGTCGATCCGGATGTGTATGAATCAACCTTGATGCCTGAATTCTCTGGCACTTCATCTGCGTAAAGATGGTGAGGTTCGGCCTGGATTTCAGACCGGGTGAGAATCGGCACCTTTTGCAGTGCATCCAGATTGATGTCACCCATTTCATCAAATAGGCAAGCAAGGCGATCCCGATAAAAGCTCGTGTTTTCATGTGCGTGACGCAGCATGATTTCCAGTGAGCGGTTCTGGTAAGCATCCAACAAATATGTTGGCAGGCGCTCTGTCTTGGACAGGATATCCCGCAACGTATCCGCCTGATTTGATTGGGTCATAGTAATCAACCAGAATTTGAAACTGTGAGAAGGACTATACGATTTCAGACTGCTGCGGAACAGTCTTTGCGAGTCAGTAGATGGAATGCGACCAGATCTGGCGCACCGAATGAATATGCTGCCGCCCGGTTGCGAATGGTCAAACACAACACGCAGATTTCAAGCTAAGTATTTGATTTGAAAATGGTGCCCGGGGGCGGAATACAGAAACCGCTATATATCAGCTAGTTAACAGAAAGTGGGACACTCAAAAGTCCCACGAATTATCAGGGTTTTTCGGGGAAAATGTCCCACCGAAAATGCCCTCTCCTCCGCTTGCGGAGGACCATCACCCTACCTTTCCACGCTGAAACGGAAACCACCGCCCAGGGGGTATCCGGGACGGCGGCGTTGCGAACCGGGAACTTGTGCAAATCACCAGCTAAGGAACATACGAATGACCATCGCGGTATCTCGATACCACAAAATGAAGGCCCGTGGCAAGCCTGCCTTCACCCTCGACGACCTGAAGGGAACCCCAATCTGGGTCGCATGGCGGGACGAATTGCGGCGTGGCAGGGACAAACCTTCAAAGGTCCCTTATACGCCCCGGACGGGTCGAATGGCGAAGTCCGATAGCCCGGAAACCTGGGGGCCGCACAAGGCGGCGCAAGGGCGCGCCCAGAAGCTCGCGGATGGCCGCTCGGCGGGCGTTGGCGTCATGTTCGGCCCGCTCGCCCAGGAGGAAGGTTGGCGGCTTTGTGGCGTCGATCTGGACGGTTGCCTCGACACCGACACCGACGCGCTTGCCCCTTGGGCGTCCGCCGTTGTCAACCGCTTCGCCAGCTACGCCGAACTGTCCCCCAGCGGCACGGGACTCCACATCCTGTTCCTTTGCCGAGAGTCGGACATGGCCGCCTTGCAGGACGCGGGGCTGGTGACGCCGAAAGGCGGTGCTGAATTCTCCTTGGGTGGCCATACCGAAATCGCGTTGTTCTTGGGTGGGCGGTATTTCACTGTGACGGAAGATCGTGTCGGCGACGTGTCAACCATCTGCCCCGTGACGCGCGCCGATCTGGAGTGGCTGGTGCGGGACCATGGCCCCGCGTTCAAGCGGCGCGCGGGCAAGCGTGGCCCCAAGGGTGGTGACGAGTCGGGCTCTGGCGTCGGCTTCAAATTCCTCTGCGACCGATTCCGCGAAGGCAAGTCCGAAGAGGAAGCGCGCGACGCCATTGCTGAAGACGACGGCGACGCGGGCGCATGGTGGACCCGCGCGGGCGACAGACAACAGAACCGGACACTTCGAAACGCCCTCGCGCGGATATCTGGGGAAGGCGCGGAAATCATTGATCTGTTCGACAGACTGGATGACGCCCAAGCGGTCTATGACGACGACATAGAGGCTGTTCTGGGCGGCGCGCGTGCCACGGGAGACGTGAACTTCGAATTGGACGAAGACGGCGTGATCCGAGCCTTCACGACGGCCTATAAGGACGAATTGCGGTTCGATCACGCGGCGGGGACTTGGTTCCGGTTCGACGGCAATTCCTGGCGGCGTGAGGAGACGAAGCTGGCCCACCACTACGCCCGCAAGCTGGCAACGGACATGGCCGAAGACAACCCGGCGGCGAAGCCACTTCGCAAGGTCCACGTCTGGGAAGCCATTGAGCGGGGCGCGCGGACGGTTCGGGAATTCGTGGCCACAGCAGTGGACTGGAATCGCGATCCGTGGCTTCTTGGGACGCCCAGCGGGACCGTCGATCTTCTGACGGGCAACTTGCGTCCCGGCGATCCGGCGGATCATGTGTCCCGCCTTACCGCCAGCGCGCCCGTCCCCCTGGAACGGTTCGACCCGGCGCGGGACTGCCCGCGTTGGCTGGCCTTCCTGGACGAAGCCTTGGGCGGCGACGCTGAAGCCGTCCGCTTCCTTCGCATGTGGGGCGGCTATTCCCTGACCGGCATGACGAAGGAACACGCGCTGGTGTTCGTCTATGGCCCAGGCGGTTCCGGCAAATCGACAGCGATCAACACCCTTTCTGACATCCTGGGCGAATATGCGATCAACGTGGCGACCTCAACCCTGACGGCGGCAAAGCACGACGCGCACCCCGAAGAGATTGCCCGACTTGATGGCGCGCGGTTGGCCTGGGCGTCCGAGACAGAGAAGGGGCGGGCCTGGGCAGAAAACCGGATCAAGTCGCTGACGGGCGGGGACAAGATTACGGCGCGATTCATGCGCCAGAACTCTTTTGAATTTACGCCACAAATGAAGCTGGTGATCGTGGGGAACAACGCCCCGACATTGACCAGTGTGGATGAAGCCGTGAAGCGGCGGTTCATCATTCTGCCGTTCGATCATCCCCCCAAATCGAAGGACGCGAATTTGCCTGCCAAACTTCGCGAGGAGTGGCCGGGAATCCTGTCATGGATGATCCAGGGTTGCCTGGACTGGCAGGCTAACGGGCTGATCCGCCCAGAAGTCGCACGGCGAGCGACAGACGCCTACTTTGCGGAACAGGACATTTTTGCCCAGTGGATTGAGGAATGCTGCATCACCGGGAAGCATGAAGCGGACACGACAGGGAATCTCTGGGATTCCTGGAGCGCCTACGCCTATGAGAACGGCGAAGCCCCCGGAACACGGAAGCGCAGTTTTCCAGAGACGCTTTCGCAGCGTGGTTTTGAGGCGATCAAGGACACTAGCGGAATTCGGGGGCGTGGCTACCGTGGGCTGCGGGTGGCCTTGCGACAAGTGGGTGATTTCGATGTTCTGTAAGTCACTGATTTCCTTGAGTTGCGACAAGTGCGACAAGTCTTCCGGTTTATCGCCTAGAGAGTATTTCCCCTTCTGTTTTGTACCCGTATAGGCGATAAACCGGACGACATGACGCACTTGTCGCAGGCTCACTTACTTCCTCCTCTGGGCGCAAAATTGAGACGTCGCTGCGGGTCCTTCCAAAGCCCCGGTCGGATCGGGGGGTGCGCGGAGCCCCGGTGTTTCAGAGATTTCGATTTTATCCAAACCTCGTTTGCAACTCGATCAAAACGAGAAACAGCAGGAAATTATAAAGGCGCGTCAGAAAGCGCTGCTAGAGCAGAATCCATTCACACTGTATCAGTTTGATATCCGCATGCTTGGAAATAGCTTTCGGCGTTTTGCGGGGTGACGACGTCGATTGCTTTTGCGATAGCAGCATCGAGCTCGGGTTTGGTTCGGGCTGCGGTTTTCTTGAGGAACGCCTTGATCTGGGCGATGGCCTTCTCGATGGGATTGAAATCGGGCGAATAGGGCGGCAGGAAGAGCAGCGTTGCGCCCACAGCCTCGATGGCCTCACGCGCGGCCCAAACTTTGTGGGCGGGCAGGTTGTCCATGATGACGATGTCGCCGGGCATCAGGCACGGCGCCAACAATGTATTGATATAGGCTGAGAACATCTCGCCATCCATGGCCCCGTCCATGATCATGGGCGCGATGATACCGTCTGTGGAGAGGCCTGCGACCAGTGTCGTTGTCTTCCAATGGCCGTGGGGAATGGCTGCCCGGCAGCGCTCGCCCCGTTTGGAACGGCCGTAAAGGCGCGCCATCTTGGTGTTGGTTCCGCACTCATCCAGAAAGATCAGCCGCTCCGGTGCAAGCTCCAGTTGATCTGCAAACCAGGCCTCACGGGCGGTCTTCACATCGGCACGCTCCTGTTCTGAAGCATGGGCGGTCTTTTTTTGACCGTATAATCGTGACGGCTCAAGAGGCGCCAGATCGTGGCCGGAGCAAAAACATGGCCTTGCGCAGCCAGCCGGTCCGCAATCTCAACCAGCGTGATATCGCAGTTCTCTTCGATCCATCCCAGCACCGTGGCTGCATGGGCCTCGGCACGGTGACTGTGCCGGTCGCCGCCAATGGCATCCGGCTCAACGCTGCCCGTTCGCTTGAAGCGCTGATACCAGCGCACCGCAGAGGCGATGGAAACATCAAACCTGCCTGCAACTGCCCGCCGCGAAAGACCAGCTTCAATAGCCTGCACAACACGAAGACGAAGATCGTTGGATAGAGGTGCTGTCATCGATGCTGGCCTCCTTGCCCAGCATCGATGTTGAATCAAAGATCAACCGATTTGAAAACCCCGTATCGATTCCGTCAGAGCGAAAATTGCTCTAGCAGGTTGCTGAAAAACAGGTTTGTTTTCTTCCGGTTGGGCGTTTGGTGTGGTTTTGTGTGATTTGGCGGTTTTTTTTACGATCTTCGGGTCTGATAGTATGGCTTCGTGATGCTGTTTTCGGCCTTTCGCCGGTTGTTTTTCTATGTCGCCGCAGCCTCATTTAAAAGCTTCGGTATTCGGATCAGATTGTAGGCGACGATGGCGAAGGTGAAGACGGCTTCGACCTTTGGTCTACCGCGTAGTTTCACCTTGCCATATCCAGCCTGCGTCTTGGTCCAGCCGAAGGCCTCTTCGACACGTTTGCGGATGCGCTGGCTGATGGCGTAGCCGCAATGGCGCGTCGTGCGCCCGTCAATGGCCGTCTTGCGCGGCTTGCCCAGCTTGCTGAGCGTGCCGTTGACTGCGATATGCGGCGTCACCTTGCGTTTGCGCAGATCGCCGATGAAGCTGGTCACATCATACGCCTTGTCGGCTCCAAGTGTGATACGCTGGCCATGCTTGCGACGGTCGAGCATCGCCAATGTGGCTTCACGCTCCGCAGTGCCGCTGGCGAGGGTCAATGCCGTGTCAACGATCAGCCCGTTGCGGTTCTCCATCAGCGCGTGGCCCATGAAACACAGCCGCGCGCTCTGGCCATTGCCCTTGCGAAACAGCCGTGCGTCCGGATCGGTGGTCGAGGCATGGGTTTCGTTGGAACGCTTCTCCTTGCGGAAGTTGCGTTCGCCATTGCGGCCCGGCGCAGGCGGTTCACCGGAGCCATCCTTTGGCCGAAAGCTCTTCATCGAGGCCCATGCATCGATCAGGGTGCCGTCAACGGTAAAGTGCTCGTCCGACAGCAGCCGCTTGACCTTGTGCAGCGACAGCAGCGCCATCAGAAAGTCTCGCGCCACATCCGCTTCCAGCAAACGGTCACGGTTTTTGGTGAACACCGTCGGGTGCCAGACTGCGCCATCCATCGGCAGCCCGACAAACCAGCGGAACAACAAATTGTAATCAATCTGCTCCATCAGCATCCGTTCCGAGCGCACCGAATAAAAAGCCTGCAGCAGCGTCGCGCGCAAAAGATATTCCGGCGGGATCGAGGGACGGCCAACCTTCGAGTAAAGCTGCTCAAAGCGTGCGTTCAGGCCGCCGACAACCTCATCAACCAACGCCCGGATCGCCCGCAGCGGATGATCGGCAGGAACACGCTCCTCAAGCCGGATATAGGAAAACAGACCAGCGTCAGAATTCTCGATACCACGCACCACAAATCCCTCCGTTTTATCCACAACAACAGAATCACAATCAGCCCGGATTGGCGAGAGGGTTTTTCAGCAACCTGCTAGCTGGTATGCAAACCGGATTTCGGACCACGTTTTGGTTCTGGCAAACTCCCCCTTTGGCGATTTGTCAGAGCTCGACCAAGTAGAACCCGAAAATAATCAGGGCCCCTACCACCGTCGATCCCGCGATCCAAAACGCCAGCCTACCGCCCTCCATCTGCCGTCCACTGCGTGCCAGCATTGCTGCAAGCACAAAGAACACGATCAGATTAAGGCCGCCTTGTGTGACCCAATGATGGCCCAAGGCCTTCATCAGGTTAAGTAGTGGCGGGGTCAGCTCTTTCAGAACGGTCAGAGCTGCGCTGAATAACACCGTATAGGCATATGCCATGCCGTAGCCAGTGATCCGGGCATCAACCAGATTGTCGTCCGTTGCTGCGTTGGAAACTTGAGTAGCCATGATATCTCTCCTCTATCCGATGATCTTGGCCGCATAGCCAAGTTTCGCACCCAGGCTCATGATGCCGCCAGCGCCTTCCATTGCCAGAACCAGCAACACTACAAATGCCGAGCTCCACAGCACGACGCGGCGAGCGCCGCGATTTGTGGCGACCGGTCCGGCTGCGGCGATGGGCAGAAAGGTCACCAGCAGGATCAACATCAGAAACACATGCTCTTTGGTTTCCGTGACGAGGTTGTGGGCAAATGGCCAGGGGCCAGCTTTGATGACCTCCTTGTCTGGGCCGTAGAGCAGGACGTAGAAATATCCGGCCGTCAAGTAAGCCAGCCACATCAGCACTGCAGAAATTGTGGCGGCCGTTCGCATTCGCGCGACGCCGGGTTGGCTTGCGTTCAGGGCTTCGACGAAGACCCAGACCGCAGCCAACATACTCAATGCGCCGAAGGTCGGATGCATGAGCAGAATGATTTCATTTGACATGTTCTTTACTCCTTTTGCAGTGTTTGAAAGTCAGCGCCCGTCATTACCGTCAGCCGCAGTGCGAACGCAGCAGAAACCCCGAACAAAAGCTTGGACGCGAGGCTGACAGGCAGTGGCACGATGTGAGCGAACGAAGGATTAACTATCGGCAGAACAACCAGGAAGTTCACCACCCAGACCGCCGCCAAAATGGCTATGATCAGAGACATCTCTGATGTGCGGCCTGCAAGTTGGGGGTCCCCCCAACGGATCAGGCCAGCGACTGCCAGACCCAAGGCAACGGCCAGAATTAAGTGGATGGCCAGACCGATCAAAATGGCCACGGGTTGCGCGGCGATATCGGGAAGAACCGTCGATGTGATTCCAGTCGCCACATCAATCGCGTTGCTGCCGGTCATTCGGCTGTAGAGCAGGATCCAAAGGTCTTCTGCTGCGCCAGTGTCGCGCGACGTTCGCCGGACAGCACTGGGCATTTCTTCGAACAGGCGGTCCCGAATGGACGACACTCGTGAAAGCGCAGGGACGGCAACTGGAATCTCCGCTACCGTGAGTATTCTCGCCTGCCGAAGTTGTAGGCGCACTGATCCAGGTTGGTCTGTGGCAGAAATATTGCTGTTTCTCAGATTCGCATGCCGTCAATTCGCAGCGGCCATGTCCTGAAGGCCAGCGATCCGCCGCACGGTATTGCGGCGGTGCAACCACACCACATTCCGCGGCGTACCGACATCGCCCGCGCCACCAATTCTGATTGCGCGGCGCTTTTTGTCACGTTGTCCCGTTGGCACCGCCGATTAAGGGCGACGCACGGAATTGCCGCCCGCAATGATTCGGTTGATCAAATCCGACACCGCGATGTGCAACTCCTCGTTCACGCTTTCCCCAGGCACCGGCCCGTGCGCCGCCGCGGCATCGCGAAGGATGCCGATGATTTCGATTTCCGGAAGGATCTTGTGATCATTGAGCGCCAGCAAGAGTGACTCACAGATCGCAAGCGCTGCCGCTCCCGAAACGTCTGATAAGTTGTGCATGTACGAAGTTCCCTCCAATGTGAACGCACAGATCGACAGGTCGGTCGAACCGTGAATTTTTGAGTCGCAATACTCGCATAGATAATTTATTCTGGATTGATCTAGAGCAGTCTGTGGCGAAAACCCCTGGAATATGTATGATTCACACCAATTCGGGTCCCGTTCTCGCTGTACTTCAAAAGGGCAAAGTGTTGAATATTCAGAACAGTCCGTTGACCAGGAAACTCGGATCATATGTTGTGCTGTCCGATAACGACCTCGACGTTCTTGCTCAGCTTCACAAACGACGACGGATCTTCGTGCCGGGGGTCGACATGATCCATGAGGGCCAGAAAAACCAGCCCGCCTACATTCTTGCCAATGGCTGGGCCATTTCCTTCAAGATCCTTCGCGATGGAACCCGGCAAATCGTCGATATCCAGGTGCCGGGCGATTTTCTGGGCCTGCGTAGCCTGCTGTTTCGCACCTCCGACCACAACATCGAGCCAATCACACGGGTCGAAGCCTCCGTGGTTCAGGCCGGCGATCTGTTTGACGCCTTCACCCGGACGCCGCGGTTGGCAACGGCCGTCCTCTGGGCCGCATCGCGCGACGAGGCGATGGTCGTCGAACATCTGGTCGGGCTAGGGCGACGCGACGCCGCGGAACGCACGGCACATTTCCTGCTTGAATTGGGGGCACGGCTCAAGCTCGTCGGACTTGCTAAGCTGGACGGCTATGACTGTCCACTGTCGCAACACGTTCTGTCCGACGCCCTTGGGCTCAGCGCCGTACATATCAACCGTGTCCTGCGGCAGTTGCGGGAGGAAGGCATGCTGACGTTTCGCAATGGTCACGTTTCGTTCGACGATTTCGACCGGTTGGTTGCATTCGCCGATTTCGACGTCGCCTACCTCGACGATTACGCGCCGATGCTGAAGTGATTGGAAATCAAATTTCCTCGAACGTCCGTAATCTCGCGTCCAGTCTCTTAGCCGTCGCGGACATCATGCTTGTCTACGACCGGCGTTGCTGCACGAGTTGTGAGGTGTGGCCCTGAGTTCATCCGTCTGGCAGGAACGATTTTCACGCGGCTCCCACTCTCCCTTCGAACGGCGGTGTTCGTCTTCCAGCGGAAGGCATGTGCCAACACCTTGACGAGCGTGACATCAGCTTGGCGACGGGCGGCGGCGTCTGCATCTCCTTGCGTCCGCCACGCTTCACAAGGCGGAACGGGACATGCAGCGTCACGGTTTGGACCTGTCGCAGTTCTGTTCCGGTCGGTGCTCATGTTATGCGGCCTTCTGCTCGAAGGCCACGGGGGATTTCCAGCCGAGGGCTGAGCGCTTGCGGCGCGAGTTGTAGAAGCCGATGATGTATTCGAAGAGGGCAACTTCCACGTCTCTGCGGGGTCGCCAATTCCTGCGCCAGACCAGTTCTGCTTTCAGGGACTTGAAGATGCTCTCGATGGCGGAATTGTCGTAACAATTGCCCTTTCCGTTCAACGATGGTTGCAGCCCGTGCCTGCGCAGAAGCTTTGGGTAGTCATGAGCGCAATATTGGCTTCCGCGGTCCGTATGGTGCATGTAACCGGGCGGTAGCCTGCGCAGGGTATCGCTCTCAAATAACCGGAACCAAACCGTGACAGATCCAGCCCACCGATGGAGGTCTTTGCCAGTTGCTTACCCATTTTCGCGCTCCACCGACGATCGATATCTCCTTCATCAATTGCAATCCTCCACAGCCGTCACAGCCAAGCACCCGTGAATCCCGCGCGCCGTAGCCCTGTGACTACGCAAGGGCATGCACGCATCAACCGCCACAGTAAGCCCGATCGGTAATTCTCACACATCAGCACCACGGGACCAAGGTTGATCCCGAAGTGATAGGGCGACGTCCAGCCTGAATCGGCATCTGCTTCGTTCTGAAAGCTGAGATTGAAACTGCACCGAAAGCAGTACTCGCCGGTAACTTGCGGATATACATCCTGAAAATGCTTGATCGTCGGCAACACGATCTCGGGGGCGAATGGCAGCGACGCCACCACGGCCCACGGCGCCACCGTGCCGTCGTCAGGGCCGTACGGTGCCCCGCGGGCGATATAGTCGAAGAAGGTGCGATCGATGCCGTTGACGTGGCGCATCGTCCAGCCGGGCCCATCGCTCGCGGTCAAGCCCCAGAAGTTCTCTCCGTAGCCCACAAATTCGAGCGGATTGCGGATCGCGTACTCTCGCTGGACGTAGGTCGCGCGGCGGCTGTTCTCGAAATAGTCGATCTCCTTGTCTCGCGCGAACGCATCCTGGATTCCGCAGAAGTCTATCCAGATGTGCGAGTACTGGTGGATGAACAGGGGGCCGCCGTAGATGAGTTCGTAGCCGTAGATTTCCTTCCATCGGTAGGTCGAGGTCCACGCTACGTAGCTCTCTACAGCGAGAGGATGGGTCGGCGAGCCCAAGCCGAGTACGTACAAAAGAGCAGCCTCGTCATAGCCTTCCCATCGGTAAGGCAGAAATCCGCGTTCGGGAGTCCACCCGTGGGTGATCGTCGCGCCGCCGTTGCACGCCCATTGCCAGTCCGCCCGGAGGTAGAGGGCGTCGGCCAGCGTCCGTATCTCGTGCTCGTCTTCGCTGTCCTGATCGAAATACGCCGCTGCGGCAAGCATACCGGCCAGCAGGAAGCCGGAATCGACGGTTGACAGCTCGCAAAAGCCTGCGCGCCGCCCGGTAGTCATATCGAGAAAGTGATAGTAGAAGCCCTTGTCTCCAGTCATTTCAGAGCCGGTACCCTGGGGACTGTTCCAGAAGAACCGCAACACCGTCAGGGTCCGATCGATTGCGCTGATACGTGAGATCCATGCGCGCTCGACACCGACGGGATAGGCCGCGAGCGCGAAGCCTACAGCCGCAATGCTCGCAGGGGCGCCCGGCTGCGATTTGTCGGCCACGAGGCCATTCGCGGGATTGGTTTCGTTCAGGAAGTAATCGAAGGCATGACGCTGCAGCGCATCCAGTCTCTCCTCCCCAGCATTTGGAGAACCAGCGTGCGGCTGCCGCTTCATGATGGCCCTCCGTTTGCAAGCGCCGACAGAACGCGGCTCTCCCTTTTGGCAGCCCTACACATCGGTTGACTTTTCGACATGTCCGCCGAACTCAAATCGCATCGAGGACGTAAGACTGTCGGCAAAATCCGCCTCGCCGCGCGAGCTGAATCGCGCGTATAGCGCCGTGCTGAGCACTGGAGTTGGCACATTTTCATCGATCGCCGCCTTGTCGTCCACCGGCCTTCTCTGGAATCCGACACACTTCCACCGAACGCTGCAAGTGTCGGATCCTTGATCAGGGAGGTCGCTGTCAAATCCCGCAACCATGAGGCGATGACGCTGCCGCGCCACCACACTTCGGCGATGTCACCGAGATCGAGATCGAACTGGAACGCCTCGGGATCGCGAAGCGGGGTTGTCTCTGCATCAGCGATCCGTTCGCTCTTGCCTACATTGGCGTGCTTCAAAATGTTTATGCCCTCGGCATACGATGCCAAGAGGCCAAATTCGATGCCGTTATGTACTTTCTTGACAAAGTGACCGGCACCGCTTGGGCCGCAGTGCAAGTAGCCATGTTCGGCTGTGCCGCCTGACTTCTCCCGCCCTGGAGTGCGAGCAATGTCGCCTGCTCCAGGCGCCAGCGTTCTTAATACTGGATCGAGGCGTTTCACCGCGGTGCTCGGGCCGCTGATCATTATGCAGTAGCCGCGCACCAGCCCCATAATGCCGCCGCTGGTACCGCAATCGCCGTAGTGAATCTCCTTGGCCGCAAGTTCCGTGGCACGCCGCATGTCGTCCACGTAGTAAGAGTTCCCACCATCGACGAGGATGTCACTGGGGTCAAGCTGTGGCAGAATGTCCGAGATAAGTTGCTCCACCAACGCAGCCGGAACCATCATCCAGATTGCCTCGGTATCTGCAGCTTTTCCACGAAATCTGATAGCGAAGCAGCCCCGATAGCCCCTTCCTGTGTCAGCAGCCCCACCGTTTCGGACGACTTGTCGAAAACCACACACTTGTGATCTTCCTTAAGAAGTCGCCGCACCATGTTTGCCCCCATCCTTCCAAGACCGATCATTCCGATTTGCATAGTACTTTCCTTTTTCAGAACTGATTGTCTGACGGTTGCGTTTCGTTCCACAGACGAATGACCGGCTCGACCGAGTCGTGATGATACCCAAGAATGCTGAGTGCGGCGGTGTCAAGATATAGATGCCGGGCGTCTGCCGCGGGAAGGCCGAGCCAACGGACTGAGAGGACGCGCAGGATGTCGCGATGTGCGAAGACGAGCACGTTGCCGCCGAGCACCCGTATCCGGTCAATCACACGCTCCGCGCACGCACTCACTGCTTGCAGCGTTTCTCCGTCCGGGCAATGATCGGTAACGGAGAGCAGGGTATTGGCGTCGGGCGGCAGATAGACGCGGATGACCTCTGCCTTCTTGCTCATGACATGGTCAATGAAGCCCGGATCCTGATGGCTGAAACCGTTGTGATCCTGCCGCCACACGTGTGACGAGAGCAGGTAGTTCAGCGAAGCAATTGGCCGTCGCCATGGAATGTGGTTTGCCACGTCGAGCCATTTGGCATGCTGGTTGAACATCGAATCGATGATGTGGATGAAGGCTTCGTAGCATGAGAAGAAGCCATGCCTGCCCGTGAGCAGATATCCTTCGAGCCATCCTTCGCACTGGTGCTCGCTCAGGACCTCCATCACCCGGCCGTCCGGCGCGACGTGGTCGTCGCCCGGAACGATTTCCGCGGTCGAGCAACGGTTCGTCACCTCAAACACGGCACCCCAGCGGTTCGACGCCGTTTCGTCCGGACTAAAAACACGGAAAGTTTCGGGGTTGAGTTTCACCACGTCGCGGATCATCTGGCCCTGGATGCGCGTTGCTTCGGCGCTCGCGCTGCCAGGTTTTGGTATCTTGACCGCGTAATCGCGGAAGTCCGGTAGGTGCAAGTCGCGCAGCAGCAGGCCGCCGTTGGCGTGCGGATTGGCGCCCATCCGTCGCGGGCCGCGCGGGGCCAGTTCAGCGAGTTCGGGTTGGAGCCTGCCGGTCTCGTCGAACAGTTCCTGCGGGCGATAACTCGCCAGCCACTCTTCCAGAATCTTCACGTGCCCTGGGTGGCTCATGTCGCCCATCGGCACCTGGTGCGAGCGATATGTGCCCTCGGTCTGTTTGCCGTCGACCTCCTTCGGGTCGGTCCAGCCCTTTGGCGAGCGCAGGATGATCATGGGCCAGAGCGGACGCAGCTTGAATCCATTGGCGCGGGCGTCCTGTTGGATGTCCCGGATGTTTGCGATCACGGTGTCGAGCGTCGCGGCCATGAGTTGATGCATCTCCATCGGGTCGTCGCCCTCGACGAAGTGCGGCGTGTAGCCGTAGCCGCGGAACAGCGATTCGAGCTCGTCACGGGGAATGCGGGAAAGCACGGTGGGGCCCGCAATCTTGTAGCCGTTCAGATGCAGGATCGGCAGGACCGCGCCGTCATGCACCGGATTGAGAAACTCGTTCGAGTGCCAGCTGGTGGCGAGTGGAGCAGTTTCCGCCTCGCCATCTCCCACGACGCAAGCGACCAGAAGGTCGGGATTGTCGAAGGCTGCGCCGTAGGCATGCGACAGGCAATAGCCGAGTTCACCGCCTTCATTGATGGAGCCCGGTGTCTCCGCCGCGACGTGACTTGGAATGCCTCCGGGAAAGGAAAACTGCTTGAACAGCTTTTTCATCCCAGGTTCGTCCAGAGAGATGTCCGGATAGAGCTCGCTGTAGCTACCCTCGAGATAGGTGTTGGCCACCAGGCCCGGGCCACCGTGCCCCGGGCCGGTGACATACAGCATGTTCAGGTCATGTTTGTTGATAATGCGATTCAAATGGACATAGATGAAGTTCAACCCCGGAGTTGTACCCCCGTGGCCGAGCAGTCGCGGCTTCACATGCTCAAGACTCAAGGGAATTTCGAGCAAAGGGTTATCGTACAGATAGATCTGACCAACCGAGAGATAGTTGGCTGCACGCCAATAGACGTCCATCTTTTGGATGAGGTCCGACGACAGCGGCTTGTTCATGGGGCTACTCCTCGAAGTGGGCGCGCCGGGCTGGTTTGGGTATCGGCGAGCATTCGGAAAACGGCTCTTGCGATGATCACATCTTCGTCTGTCTGAATGACGCGCACCTGGACATGGCCCTGATCGGCGGAAATGAGTGGCTCGCCGACTGCGTTCCGGTTTTCATCAAGTTGTACGCCGAGAAAGCCGAGGCCTTCGCAAATGCGCGTGAGGATTGCGGGTGCGTTGCCCGCTAAAGCGTTCATAATTTGACCCGCTTCAACAGTTGCGCGTTGATCGCTACCACGACGGTGCTTGCCGACATCAGTATCGCGCCCACGGCCGGCGTGAGCAGGACACCCCATGGCGCAAGTACACCGGCGGCAAGCGGAATGGCGAAGATGTTGTAGCCGGCTGCCAGCCACAGATTCTGCTTCATCTTGCGGTATGTGACCCGGCTCAGCGTGATAATGCGGGGGATGTCGCGGGGATCCGAACGCACCAGCACGATATGCCCAGCCTCGACGGCCACGTCTGCCCCTGCGCCGATCGCAATCCCGATATCTGCGGTGGCAAGGGCGGGTGCGTCATTGACCCCGTCTCCGATCATTGCCACTTTTTTGCCCTGTGCTTGCAACTCGCGGACCTTCGACGCCTTGTCGTCGGGCAGCACTTCCGCAAATACGGTATCGATGCCAAGTTCCTTGGCGACTGCATCGGCCACCGCCTGCGCGTCGCCTGTCAGCATCGCGACCTCGATGCCCCGTTCATGCAGCGCCGCGATGGCTTCGCGGCTTTCCTCGCGGATCGCATCCGCCACGGCATAGACGGCCAAGGCCTTGCCGGCCTGGACGAGATAGATCGCCGCCTGTCCATTGCCGGCCGCGGCTTCGGATGCCGCCTGAAGCGCCGGTGGAACATCGACGTTTTCTGACTTGAGCAGCGCGGGTCCGCCCATGTGATACTCGACACCATCGATCGTGGCTGCAACGCCCTTGCCGGTGATCGCGCGGAATCCGTCGGCCGATGGGACCGCGATACCTTTGTCTTCCGCAGTCTTCACGATCCCCCGTGCAATCGGATGCTGGGACTCAGCTTCAATACCGGACGCGATGCGAAGGGCCTCGTCCTCGTCCAAGCCATCCGCGACCGAACTGGCGACGATCCGGAACTCGCCCAGCGTCAATGTTCCAGTCTTGTCAAAAACCACCGTGTCGAGATTGCGGGCCTCCTCGAGCCCGCGGCGATCCCGGACCAGAAGGCCGTTGCGGGCCCCCAGTGTCGTGGAGATGGCCACCACCAGCGGCACCGCCAGCCCTAGAGCGTGCGGGCAGGCGATCACCAGAACCGTCACCATCCGCACCACGGAAAAGTCTATCGCTGCCCCTGCCAGTTGCCACGTCGCGAAAGTTACGACGGCAGCAACGATCGCTGTAACGGTCAGAAGCCGGGCTGCGCGGTCGGCCAGATGCTGCGCTCTGGATTTGGACGTCTGAGCATCGGCCACCAGTCGCATGATGCCGGACAACTTGGTCTTGTCGCCCGTTCCGGTGACCTCGATGCGCAGGGACCCCTCTCCGTTGATCGTAGCGGCGATCACTTCGTCGCCTTCCCCTTTTTTCACGGGTCTCGATTCGCCGGTGATCATCGCCTCGTCAATGTCGCTTGTCCCCTTGCGCACCACGCCATCCGCGGGAACGCTCTCACCCGGGCGCACCAGCAGCAGGTCACCGTTCTGCAAGGCGCTGATGTCGACCTTTTCCTCGCCCGCATCGGTGATCCGCGTTGCGGTGTCCGGCAAAAGCTTTGCCAGCTCCTTCAGGGCGCCTTGGGCCTGGTTGATGGACCGCATCTCGATCCAGTGGCCCAACAGCATGATCGTGACCAGCGTTGCCAGCTCCCACCACAAAGCACTCGAGTCAATCAACCCAAGCTGAACGACCCATGAGAACACGAAGGCAACCGTGATGGCGAGCGAGATCAGGGTCATCATCCCCGGCAGCCGGTCTGTCAGTTCCCGCCACGCGCCCTGCAAGAAAACCAGACCACCGTAGACGAAGACCACCGTGGAGAGCACAGCCGGCATCCAGTCCGATCCGGGGAACGCCGGGGCTTGGTAGCCAAGCAAGTCCTGGATGTGGGCAGACCAGATGACAACCGGAACAGTGACAGCCAGTGATAGCCAGAAGCGGTCCCGGAACATCGCGGGAGAGTGGCCCTGGTGCTTGTCATGGCTTTCGTGGCCCGCATGGCCGGATGGTTGTTTCGGCTTGTTGGGTTGCTTGTCAGCTGAAGGCTTCGATGCATCCGACACCGTGTCGTCGTGTCGGTCATGCCCTGCATGTGCGTCGTGCGTGGCGGCAGGGACATCGGCCTTTGATTTCGGCTCGGTGGATAGGACTGTTGCATCCGGTTCACTCACGTCTATGTGGCCTTTATGATTCCCGGTGGGCGCATCTTCGGCAACGGGCACATTCTCAGCGGGCTTGGCGGATTGCAGGCCAAGCTCGTGCACAGTTGATTTGATTTCGGTAACCGCAACGCGGGTTTCGTCATAGCGGACCGTGGCGCTTTCCGCTGCGAAATTCACCGTAACGCTTTCAACGCCGGGCACCTCGCCAATCCGACTTTCCACTTCATCGAGGCTCCATACCGACAACATGTCGCCAACTTTAATCACGCTCGTTTTCATCGTGTCTTCCTTTCGCGGGCGCCAATTGCGGCGTCAGGTCTCTCAACTTCGGTCAATTCAGATTTTCGGAATCATCTCTATGACGATGGTACCTGAGGTTTCGCCCCCCCGTCCTAACCCAAATCAGCCTGTTGACTGACGGCACCATCACCGGGGCGATGGGCGCATCCGGGTCTGCGCACGGATCAGGGTGTCTGTATGCCCGGTCGCGTCAAGGGCGCAGACATTGCGCCCGACGTGTCACTGCCGGAAGCGCCAGCGTCGGGTCGAGGTGCCATCATCTGCGCGAGCAGCAGGATCAGCATGACCACGACCCACAGGATAACCTGGGAGCGCTGTTCCGGTGCCATGGACCCGGCCGCATTGCGGACGGTGGTCTGGATGGTGCTTGCCTGCGGAAGCAGCGCTATCAGCCGTGTCGCGATACCGTGATGGTTGGCGGCCGCGGATGGTACATCCGCGAGCGCCAGGATCATCTCATCCAGCCGATCGGCCGCGTCTGCCTGTGGCAGATCGGCAAGCGCTTCGGCCTCCTGCCAGGGGTCTACGCCAAATCGCGCCAGCGCAGACAACACGCTGACCAGCGTGCCATTACGATCCTCGCCCACAGACGCGAACAGGAAGGCGTTGAACCGCGGGCTCAGCCCACCCAACTTTGCGGATGTGTTCACTTTATACGGCTTTCTGCGACTTTTCCGTGGGGTCGGGATCCGGTTCGGGTCGGGGCTTGGCATAATGCCCGGCCATCCGTTCCTCGTGGGCACGGTCAATCGGATTGGCCGGATCGTAAGGCGGGCTGTCCTTGACCTTTTGCCGGTCAACGTCGAGGCAGATCAGTTGCTCGGTCCAGCGAATATCCTGCGCCGAGCGGGGCGAGATCAGCACTTTCTGCCCCATCCACCAGTTGCTTGTATCCACGATCAGGAAATGGATGCTCCAGTCCGTGTCCTCCAGGACGAGGTCGGACAGATGTCCGATCTCTCCGTCGGTGGCGTGGATGTGATAGCCTGCGACTTCCTCGGCGCTTCGCAGATGCGGCTCGTCCAGATCGTGCTTGTGCCGGTCGATCTCGTCGGTGTAGCGATCCCTTCCGGGATATCCGCTCATCGGCAGGGCGCCGCCAAACAAGCCATAGCCGCCAAGATAGTAGCCCGATCCCCAATACGGGCTCCACCCATAATAGTCATAGGTCGAAGTCTCAAACTGCCGCGACACGGGCCGGTGGCTGTCCAACTCGGGGCTGGCCTCAACCTCTGCCTTGGTCAGGCGCACGGGAAAGGTCTTGCGGTTGGGCTCGGCATGTCCCAGGGCCGAAGGTGGCAACAGCACCTGGCGGCCTGCCAGCCAATTCCCGGTATCGACGAGGAGCCAGCGGATCATCCAGCTGGTGTCATCAAAGAGGACATCGCTGAGCGAGCCGATGGTGCCGTCGCTGGCCGCGATGTCATGCCCCCGGATCGACGACAGGTTGAGCAGCATATCAAATCTCCTTTTGGTTGGTCCGCCTTGAAAGGCGGGCGGGACGCGATAGCCGCGTCCGGTTCAGGCATGAAGGCCCGTCGCCGGACTGGCGGCTTTGGCTTCGGGCTTGTTGGGCCCAAACGGGCGGGCGCGCAAATGCACCGATGGTCTCATCATGCGCCATCGCGGTTTGTTACGGGCTGATCTGTGTAAGTCAGGTCCGCATATTTCGTGGCAATCGCTGCGGCCAGATGGCCGACGGTCGACAGGCGCAGTTTCAAGCGGGCCATCGGACGAGCTTGTGAACGTTTAATGTGTCCGTTCTGTTGCCGCTAACCTGGGTTAGTGCAGGCGCGCAGGATCTCCGGCAGGGTGAAGTGTGTTCGCCGAACATTAGGTCAATACAGTATTCCCGAGTGCCACAGATACGCGAATGCCGGTTTCGACCCGGAAGGGCAATGTCAGACTAAACTGGTCTGTTAGGCTGACGGTGACTCGGTTGTTCTTGTCGGCGGCGCTACAGCGGTGTGCTTCCGGCGCAAGGAGAAGCAGATGAACTCAGCGAAAAAGATCCGGGTCGCCGTCAACGGCTACGGCGTGATCGGAAAGCGTGTCGCCGACGCCGTGGCCCGGCAGGACGACATGGAACTCGCCGGGGTAGCAGACATCAGTGTCGACTGGCGCCCGCGCATGGCGATGCAGAAGGGCTTCCGCCTTTTCGCGGCCACCGAGGACCATTCAGAGGCGATGCGGAACGCCGGTCTCGATATCGCGGGGAGCCTCGATGATCTGCTCGAGGCGAGTGATCTGGTGGTTGATTGCACGCCAAAGCGGATCGCGGCGGTCAACGTCGACATCTATCGACAACGTGGCATCAAGTTCATTGTCCATGGTGGCGAGAAGCACGAGGTGACCGGACACTCCTTCGTCGCCGAGGCCAGCTATTCGAGCGCGTTGAACCGGGAAAGTACGCGCGTCGTCTCCTGCAACACAACCTCGATCGTCAGAACCCTTACTGCGCTGAAGCATGCGGGCCTGCTACGCCGCGCGCGCGGGACGTTGCTGCGCCGGGCGACGGACCCGTGGGAAAGTCACCTCGGCGGGATCATGAACACGCTGGTCCCCGAGCCCGAGATTCCCAGTCATCAAGGGCCGGATGCGCAGAGCGTCGACCCCGACTTTGATGTCATCACGATGGCGGTCAAGGTGGCGGAGACCCTGGCGCATTTGCACTACTGGTCGGTGCAGTTGACCCGGCCGGCCTCCAGGGAAGAAGTGCTCGACGCCTTTGCCGCATCGTCCCGGATCGCCTTGATCCGCATGGATGCCGGATTGACTGCTCTCAACGTAGTCAAGGAACTCATGGCCGACCTCGGTCGGCCGCATGACAATCTTTACGAGGTGGCGCTGTGGTCGGACATGCTGAAAGTCGAAGGGGACGAGTTATTCTACGTTTACATGGTCGACAATCAGGCGATCGTCATTCCCGAGACGATCGACGCGATCCGGGCACTAACTGGAACGATCAGCAACGCCGAAGAATCGATCGCCAAAACTGATGCAGCGCTCGGTATCGGCCTGCTGACCGAATTGCTGGGGCAACGATGATCGTCAGATTATTCGACGCCCACCTCGGACTTGAAGCACGTCCGGTCAGGGTGCAGACATGGCTATGCACTCGATGAGCAACTCAAACCTCCCATCCTCGGGTTCAGTTCAGACCCTCTCGGAACGGCTGAACCAGAACTGTTTCTGCGTCACGCTCGACGGTCGGTCGCTCTGCGAGGCGCTGGAGCACGAGGCCGGTGACCCGGAGTTTTGCGAGACGTTCATCCGCCCCAAGACCCACCTGTTCGCCAACTTGCCGGTGTGCATTTCGGCCAGCGAGGTGAACGAAATGCAGGGTGTGGTCGCAACTGTCGAAGCGACGGCCCGGCTTGCAACTTACAAGGCTGCGTTTCTTGCCTGGGCCCCCGAAATCTGATAGCGCCCGTACAATAGATAACTAGTAAACAGTAGCAACGACAAACTGTTGCCCAACGGGCCGATGCGTAAGGAATGTGTGGCTGTATCCGGGTCGACCATGTTCGAACTCTTCTTTCGATATTGCACGGCGCACTCATAAACCAGCGGACAGTTGTCTACCCGTCCGAGCAATGAGCGTGCTGCATGAGAAAATGCTTCACGCTGCCTCATCATCACTGCTGTCTCGCGAAGCGGCAGCGAGTTTACGCCAGCGGCCCCAACGAGGGATGAACATTGGCACCTGCCGCTGATAGGCGCGGTATGCCTCGCCGAACTGCTTGAGAACCTGCTGTTCCTCACGCCGAGCCAGCCATGTGTAGACAAATACGATCACTGGAAAAAGGCCGACCGAGAAAAGCGTTGGCCAATGCACCACTCCTTCTCCGAACAGAGCAATAAACAGCCCTGTGTACTGCGGATGTCGCACATACGCATACAAGCCATCTGTCTCCAGACGGTCTTCACCTCGTGCCTTGTGGACTTGACGCCAGCCCTGAGCAAAAAGTCCTACACCGATGAAAGCGAGCGCATAGCCAAGCAACATTGAGATCATCATGCCGGTTTCGCCGAGCCCTACCAAGGAAGACCACAGGCTGGCGCTAACATATTCGCTGTCCAGGCCGAAAAAACGCACCAACAGATAGATGGTGAGCGGAAAGCCGTACATTTCTGCATAAAGCGCGATGATAAAAGCCTCAACCACCCCAGCGCCGACCCATTCCCGCCAGTTCTTCGGCGCGAAATAACGATAGAAGAACCAAGACACCAAGACGGCAACGATCAGTGTGATACCCCAGGCTCCAGCGTGATTAAACGATTCATTCATGGGTTGATCCATCTGTATCCCGGTCGATTGTTGTCATCTGGTGCGTTTCACCTTCGACCGGAAATTCTTTCACGGCAGCCAGTGTTATCTCATCCACAATCCAGACCTTTGGTTCCGCCCGGGACGAGACAAAGAATGTACCGGTCCCGGGCACGTTGGTCAGACGGTAGGGTTCCGGTGACAGGCGTGCGAACGCGATGGTTCCGGTTGAGAGTGCAAACGCCGCGATCTTGACTTTGCCACGACCGGCAATAAATGAGGTCGTGCGATTGTCTGACAGGTCCAGCCCGTGCAACTCGCCGCCAATGACAAAGCTGCGCAAAACAGAGCCGTCGTTCAGCGACAGTTCCAGCACGTTGCCCGGATCCGCGTCCGCGGCGTAGAGCACGGCATTGTCCGCGGCGACGACGATATGTTCGGGTCCAGAGCCGCTGCCAAAGCTCAGACTACGGCCATCGGGCAGCCGCAGGGTCATCGTTCCGTTCCGGATGATCCGCGCCAAAGCGGTTTTTAGCACCGCTTCGGAAAACCAGGTGCGGCGCCCGAGCGGCCGGGACACTGACGGGCTTTGTGAAGTCATCGTCATTACATAATCTCACTTTTTAAAAACCAGCATATTTCGGCGGAACACAGTAGTTTTAAGCGTCAAATGCCATAGCCGTAGCCCCACGCCGGAAGGCGGCCCAACTGGATTTCGACCTTACCTTCGCCCACGGCCTCTTCGGCGGCCAAGCGGATGGCGTTGGCCTCGAAATCGTTTCGACCATGCCGTAAATGCTGGCGACGCCGTCGTTGACCACCACATTGACCAAAGACACCTGAATTCCCGGCACGTCAGCCAAAGCCTCAAGGATGCGGGCCGGTATCACGCGCTCATCGGCGCTGGGCTCGGGAATGGCAGAAGCCACCGACAGGCCCTGCAACAGGTTGCTCCGGCTGACGATCCCGACAAGCTTGCCGTCGCGCAGAACCGGAATCCGCTTCATCCGGTGTTTTTCAAGCACCGCCGCCGCACGGCCGACCGGCGTGTCCTCTGGCAGGGTGATCATTTCGCGCGTCATCACATCACGGGCCTGCCGACCGTGGGCTTTCACATAGTCGGCTGCGCTGGTCCCGTCACCAGCGAAAAGTTCAAGCCACCAGGACCGGCGCGGCGCATCGGCGACCCGGCGCATCAGATCACCCTCGCTGACCAGTCCTGCGACGGCACCCGCCTCATCCACTACGGGTACGCCGCTGATATGGTGTTTGAGAAACAGGCGGACAATTTCCTCAATCCGGGTTTCGGGTGTCACGGTGACGACCTTTTTCGTCATGACGTCTTTGACCAACATGGCAATTTCCTTTCGTCTCAGTTTTCGCTCTTGGATCACGGAGCAACGGCGACCGTGCTTTCGTGCTCGTCGTGCGTGCACCAGACTCATTCACAGTCGGCATGGCTGCAGCTTGGATCGGCCAACGGCGCGCGATACCGGCGCCGAGCGAACGGAAGCAACAGGTGCCTGGGCAGCGAAAGCCGGTAGGCCCAGTTCCCCGGCATCCCGTTTCACCAGTCGGCGCACGTCGAGGTTCATGCTATGCTTCTGTCGTCTACGTCCTTGCTGTACCTGAGCATCCCGCCGCCCCTCAGCGCTGCTCGTCACGCGGTGGGTCAGCGTTCGGATCGGCCGCAGTCTCATCGGTGTTGGAGCGCCTCTGATCTTCGTGTAGATCCTGGTCGCGTTGGTCTTCGGGCTCGCGATGGCGCGATCCATTTCCGTGACCGCCGCCGTGACCATGAAACAGATGCATCACGATAAATCCTCCGATCAGCAGGACCAGAAACCAGTTGTCAACAATCCATTGCATCGCGCACTCTCTGACAAATATCGCTCCGCGCGGGCACACCGATCAAGATGCTTACCTGAGGCGAATATATTGGAGACGCTGTTCATCCGAGAACATTACTGTAGCGCAGGATCTGGCGCGATCACCTGCGATCGCCCGGATCACCGATTATCGGAGGATCTCAGTTCGCACCAATCCTGGTCAAATGTGCATTTTGTCCGAATGGCAGGCGTAATCGTTGCAACCATACTTCGGACAATTCATGCAAACGGCGAGCCAGATAAGGATTGCGGTTGCGGACCAGCGCAGTCACGACCTCAGGGTTGTGAAAGTCAGGCATATCTGGCACATCCGGCATATCTGGTGGAGACGTCGTGTTGGTCATTGCGGCGACCTTGTAGTTCAGTGTGCAAAGTACCATTGTTAAAATATCTGTATTTGGATCGACAATGCAGGACCCGCAGTAAGAATTGGCCGCTTAATTGGCGTTTCACTTGAATGTTGCCTGCCGCTCAATAGCTTGAAGATGTAATCACAATAATCGCGTGGAGTGCATTATTCCCATGGGAACCGAACAAAACGTACTGGTGTTGCAGGGCGGTGGCGCGCTAGGTGCCTACCAGGCCGGCGCCTACGAGGCGCTATTTGCCAGCGGGCGGCGGACGGAATGGGTCGCAGGGGTTTCCATCGGAGCGTTCAACGCAGCGCTGATCGCTGGCAATCCACCCGAGCGCCGCGTCGAAAGGCTGCGGGCATTCTGGGATCTGGTATCGTCCGGAAGCGCCGCAATGCCTTTCCTCGCCGGCCTGATGCCGCGCGGGTTCTACAACGAACTGAGCGCCGCCGCGACGATGGCGCAGGGTGTGCCGGGATTCTTTTCACCACGCTTTCCGCCGGCTGCGATGATGCCTGCCGGAAGTATCGGTGCCAACAGTTTCTATGACACCTCGCCGTTACGCGAAACCCTGCTGGAGCTTGCGGATTTCGACTATCTCAACGCCGGTGCAGTCCGCCTTTGCGTCGGTGCGGTCAATGTCGAGACCGGCAACATGACGTGGTTCGACAGCGCAAAACAGACGATCACGCCCGATCATATCATGGCCAGCGGCGCTCTGCCGCCGGGGTTTCCCGCCGTCGAGATCGACGGCGCGTTCTACTGGGACGGCGGGTTGGTGTCGAACACGCCGCTGCAATATGTTTATGACGAACGGTCCGACGCAGACCTGTGCATCTTTCAGGTCGATTTGTTCAACGCACGCGGCAAGATGCCGACTTCGATCTGGGACATCGAGGCGCGCACCAAGGAAATCCGCTTTTCCAGCCGGACCCGGCTGAACACCGATTTGCTGTGCTACATGCATGTGAGACGCGATGCGGACAGACGGTTGTATGGCAAACTGCCGCCCGAATTGCGCAACGATCCCGACGCGCGTGCGCTGCTGTCGAATGACCGAGATCCCGACATCACCATCGCGCATCTGATCTACCGGCAGACCAGACACGAAAAGCAGTCCAAAGACTACGAGTTCTCACGGGCCTCGGTGCTTGACCACTGGCGGGACGGCGAACGGGATGTGATCACCACGCTCAACCACCCGGACTGGAAAGCGCGCCACAAGGACACCGTCCATGTCCGGGTATTCGATCTGACAAAATCGCGGGCAAAACAGCCAACCTGACGGAGACACCACATGAACCTGCAACAGATCCGCGATACCGCCTTCGCAATGCCGCTGACCAATCCGTCCTATCCGCCGGGGCCGTATAAATTCGCCAACCGCGAATACATGGTCATCACCTATCGCACGGATATGGATGCCCTGCGGGCGGTGGTTCCGGAGCCGCTGGAAGTGACCGGACCAGTGGTGAAATACGAATTCATCCGGATGCCGGATTCCACCGGTTTTGGCGATTACACCGAGAGCGGCCAAGTGATCCCGGTCAGTTTCGAAGGCCGCAAGGGCGGCTATGTCCATGCGATGTATCTGAACGACGATAGCCCGATTTCCGGCGGGCGCGAGATTTGGGGATTCCCCAAGAAACTGGCCGAGCCCTGCTTGCACGTCGAGAAGGACACGCTGGTCGGCACGCTCAATGTCGGCTCGATCCAGGTCGCCAGCGGCACGATGGGCTACAAGCATCGCGAACTGGATTTCCAGCAGGTGCGGCAAAGTCTGCTGGCACCCAGCTATCTGCTGAAGATCATCCCGCATGTCGACTGTACGCCGCGCATTTGCGAACTGGTCGAATATTACCTGGAGGACGTGACGGTAAAGGGCGCATGGAGCGGACCAGCGGCGCTGGAACTGCATGGCCATGCCTTGGCGCCGGTGGCGAATCTGCCGGTGCTCGAGGTGCTGTCGGCCAGTCATATTCTGGCCGATCTCACGCTGGGGCTGGGCAAGGTGGTGCACGACTACCTGCCACATTTCAAGTAAACCTGGCGCAAAAGTGCGTCTTGAATCCAATCGAAAACCGGGAAGGAACCTGTCATGAATCTGAATGGAAAAATCTGTATCGTCACTGGTGCTGCCCGTGGCATCGGAGCCGAGATCGCCAAACGCTACGTGCAATCGGGCGCAAAAGTCGCGATCGCCGATCTGGCGCTGGAGTCCGCCGAGAAAACCGCCGCAGACCTGACCCGGATGGGTCCGGGAGAAGCGATCGGCGTTGCGATGAACGTCACCGATGAGGCGGCGGTCAACGGCGGGGTGCAAGCGGTCGTCGATACATGGGGCGGCGTCGATGTTCTGGTGTCCAATGCCGGCATCCAGATCGTGCACGAATTGCAGGATTTCCCGTATGATGACTGGAAGAAACTGCTGTCGATACATCTTAACGGGGCGTTTCTGACCACCAAGGCCTGCTTGCCATACATGTACAAGGCCGGGTCCGGCACGGTCATTTTGATGGGCTCGGTGCATTCCAAGGAAGCCTCGCCGCTAAAGGCGGCCTATGTCACGGCCAAGCACGGGCTGCTGGGCCTGGCCCGCGTGATCGCCAAGGAGGGCGCGGCGCACGGCGTGCGGGCCAACGTCATCTGCCCGGGATTCGTGAAAACGCCACTGGTCGAAAAGCAGATCCCCGAACAGGCGAGGGAGCTGGGCATCTCGGAAGAGGAGGTCGTCAACCGGATCATGCTGGGCGGCACGGTGGACAAGGAGTTCACCACTGTCGAGGACGTCGCCGAGATCGCGCATTTGTTCGCGGCCTTCCCCACCAACGCGCTGACCGGTCAGTCGATCATCGTCAGCCACGGCTGGTTCATGGAGTGATCCGGTCGGCCCATAAAGGCGCATTCGACCCCGCGCCGCGCAGTCTCGCCTTTGGCTCCGGCCGAAGAACGGGCGGCTCTCTGGGTCGCGGGTCATTTACAGCCACCTGCCGACTTCCTGAAGACGACCGGGCAGCAAGATAAATAAACGCATGAAGTCAACGGAACAACATGAATGTCAGAACTCACCGTGTTCGGCTATGACACCGAAGTCGAGGCCGACGCTGAAAGGCCGCACTGTTCATGATGGTGCGCGAGTACGCCTCGGACCAGGTGATCAAACGTCTGGGCGAAAAGGGCGGCCGGATCATCCGCACAAACCTCGACACGTCGAAGGAAGCCGCGTTGCGCGACGCCTTCGACAAGACCCACAAGCAGGCGCGAGCCTTTGCCAACCTGTACTCGACGACACATGTTGCCGTGAATAATCGCCACCGCGTGCCCTCCGAGGGCGAACACTGCAATCGAGAACACGGTCATCCAAACAATCTCCCCGCGTGATGCCGTAACCTGGTCCGCAGGCTCTTCGTTCGGGGAGACGTCGACGGGCTGATGCGTGCCATGCGATGGATCATCGACTTCGCGCGCGGGCGGTTGGTCACGTACGGTCAGCAACCCGTGTTTCAGTCCTCTTGTGACGAGCCACCAATTAATCGGATAGGCTACGACAAAACCAGCCAGCAGCGCCATACTCATGCATCACTAACCTGCGTTAGCGCGGGCGGTCAGGATTAGCGTTAGGGTACAGCTTATTCGGTGAACATTCGGCAAACGCAGTATCCCCGAGAATCAGAGAAAGCCAGAGAACACGATGATAGACGGGATCATGCTACTTTGGTTTCTGCTGACGGCTATGGCCTTCGTCGTAGGCTCCAGACTAATTGATTTAGAGCCAGAACATGACAGTTGCTTCGAGAGCGATAGCTGGCAGAAAGATCTTCGGCCATCTGTCATAGAGGGTGGCGACACGGCGCCAATCCTTCAGGCCTCCTGCGGTGCCTTCGATGCGCCGGTTTCAGCGGAGTGACGGGAGATCGACCGGATTGCCCGTTGGACAACATTTGAGGAAAGGATATTCTCATGCGGCTATTAATATCACTCACTTCGGCGGTCATCCTTGCAGTCGCGAGCGGCCCCTTCGCCGTTCGCGCGGCGGACGTGGAATCGCTTCCGGACACGACGGCTTCCGAGGGGCAGGCGGCGCAGCAGTGCCAAAGCGACCTCCGGGCGTTTGAGGGCGAGCTGGCGCGCATCGGCTTCGGGGTGCTGGCGCCAGGTGGCTACGGAATAGGATCCGGCGGCTATGGCACGGGCTTCGGCCTGGTTGGTACAACACGCCAGCGGATGCAGGCGCTGCGCGACGCAGCAGACGTCTATGCATTCGGAGGAAACGAGGACGCCTGCCAGATGGTGCTCGCTTCCATGCAGCAAATCTACGAGGAGCATGACGAGCTGGTCGGCATTGAAGCCGACGACCCCGAGACGCGGACGGAGTGGCGGCGCGCCCATCTGGCGAAGGCTCTGCCGGTGACCGAGATGGACCGGCTGATGCGCGCGGATGTGGTCATCGGCGCGGATCTGCGCACTCCCGATGATGCGACGCTGGGGGAAATCACGGACGTCGTGCTCGACCCCAAATTGAAGACGATCGCCTACGTCCTGGTCTCCCGCGGTGGGTTTCTGGGAATGGGCGAGGAGCTGGTCGCCGTACGCTGGACCGATCTGCGTGCCACCGACGACCACGAGATCTACGTGCTCGACGCGTCGCCTGAATCCTTCGCTGCAGCGCCCAAAGTAGAGCGGCGGAACTTCGGAGAAAGCTCCGGCGACACGTGGCGCAACAGCCTCGATCAGTACTGGGCCGGTGTCATCGGCAAGTCTTAGGTCGGTCGCAGGCTGGCGACCTTGCTTACAGCAACCGTTGCGCTGTCCAGCCCCGTTGGCTGATCTGGATCAACGACAAAAGACAGGGCACAGGTCTTTCTCATTGGTGAATGACTATGAAAGGACCGAAGATGATGACGGGATACAGCATGGGTTACGGCGGGCTTTGGATGTGGGTCATGGTGGTGCTGGCGGTGCTGGCCATCGCCGCATTGGTCAAATACCTGCGTAAATGACGCTGTTGGAGGTGGCCTGACGACCCGCGTACAAGGCTTTGCGCGTGCGAACGATCAGACAGCAGAGCGGTTTGCCACCACATGGTATAAATGTGCACCCGGCGTGCCCATATCGGGCACTGCACCCGGCAACGATCCGCCGCAAACCGTAACGACAGGCCCCGCAGATGACCCAGCCGCCGATCTATCTGTGGCCTCCTACAATATCCACAAGGGCATCGGCACCGACCGGCGGCGATATCTGGCGCGGACCGCGGAAGTGATCGCCGAAATCCGGCCCGATATTCTGGCCTTGCAAGAGGCAGACACTCGGTTTGGCACGCGCACAGGGTTGCTGGATCTGGACAGCATTCGCCGCGATCTGGGCCTGACTGTAGTGCCGCTGGACGGTGTGGGCGATGCACATGGCTGGCACGGCAACCTGCTGCTGGTCCGCAATGCGCTGGTGCAAGAGGTGCAGCAGCTTGTCCTGCCGGGGCTCGAGCCGCGCGGGGCGCTCGTGACCGATCTGGTGATTGCAGGGCAGCCTTTGCGCATCGTGAATGCACATCTGGGGCTGTTGCCCGTCTCGCGTGCCGCACAAGCCAGCGCGCTGATCGACAAGATCAGTCAGCTTGAGGGCCGACCGACCCTTCTGCTGGGCGATCTGAATGAATGGCGGGGCGGCGGGGCGGCGCTGCAAACCCTGAGCCAGCATTTCCAGATTGCCGAAGCCCGGCTCAGTTTTCCGGGCCGCTATCCGATATTGGCGCTGGACCGGATGATGCTGTCGCCGCATGGCGAACTGCTAGAAGTAACGGCGCATGACAGCCCGCTGTCGCGCCGTGCGTCGGACCATTTGCCGATCAAGGCAAGACTGCGGCTTGGCGGCTTTCCCATGGCAAAGCTGACATGATCCACCACAGCATCCTTCTCGTGTTGTGGGTCGCTGGGATAGCGGTGCTGCTCGCCTTTGCCTCCTGGCTGGCGTATCGTTCCTACCGCCGCTTTCTGCAAAAGGTGCGGGGGCCTGTGTCAACCGCGCTACCCGTCGCGGGGCTGCAAACACCGCTTGATGCGCAGTTGGCACCGCTGGAAACACGGCATTCCGGGCAAAGTGGCCTGATGCTGCTGCTTGACAACGCCGATGCTTTTGCCGCGCGTGCGCTGTCGGCCGCGAAGGCGGGGCGCAGTCTGGATCTGATGTATTACATCTGGAGCACCGATATGGCGGGTTGGCTGCTGATTGATGCGCTGGTCGCTGCCGCAGACCGGGGCGTGCGCATCCGCCTGTTGCTGGATGATGTGAACGTGCAAGGGTTCGATCCGGCATTTCTGGCCCTCAGCCAGCACAAGATGATCGAGGTGCGCCTGTTCAATCCGACGCGGCACCACGGTCATGGGTTACGCCGGATGCTGGAGATGATATTGGGGCTGACCCGGTTCAACCGGCGCATGCATGGCAAGCTCTGGATCGCGGATGGGCGGCTGGCGATCATCGGCGGTCGCAATATTGGCAACACCTATTTTGGTGCAGACGAGGGCAACCGTATGTACATTGATGCCGACATCATGCTGGTGGGTGGCAAGGTGACCGAGGTTTCAACCGTATTCGACAGTTTTTGGAACCTTGGCCTGTCTTTACCGATTGCCGCCATCTGGCCCGGCTTCAAGGTCAACAAACCTGGGTTTTGCAAACGTCTGGCGCGGCACGTCGGGTCTGCTCCGTCACGCCGGTTTCTGGAGCAGACGATGCAGGGGCGGGCAGTCGACATCTTCCTGACTGAACGCCTGCGCTGGACATCCAAAGTGCAGCTTCTGGCCGACCCGCCAGAAAAGGTCTATGGCCAACATTCTGCGCCCTGGATGTCGACTGCCGTTGCCGGCATTCTGGCCGCCGCAAAAACAGAAGTGCGGCTGATGACGCCCTATTTCGTGCCGGGCGAGGTTGGCATCGCGGGGTTGACCCGGCTTATAGCGCGGGGCGTCCGGGTATCGCTGCTGACCAACGCCCTCTCATCGACCGATCTGATACTGGTCTATGGTGCCTATCGCCATTATCGAGGCCCGTTGCTGGCCGCAGGGGGCCACATCCACGAATATGCGAAACCCGCGTTGCCCGGTCGCAAACGCGACGCGCTGCATTCCAAGGTATTCCTGATGGACGGGCGGCAGGCGATTGTCGGCTCGCTGAACTTCGATCTGCGCTCGGCGTTTACTAACACTGAACTTGGGCTTGTGTTCGAGGAGTCGGCATTGTTGGAAGAACTGACAGCCTTGTGCGACAGCCTTTGCGCGCCGGATCAGGCTTACCGTGTCGCGCTTAAAGGACATGCTTTGCACTGGGACGTGGCGCGCGCCGGCCTGCCACAAAATATGACTGTCGAGCCAGAGGCAGGATGGCACAGACGGGCGTTATCATGGATTGTAGGCCAATTGCCGATTCAGGGCTTGCTGTGAAGAAGCACTCTCACCTGCGCATTTTCAACGGCACCTGCACCGATGGCTCGGATAAGGCCGGAATATGCGCGGCTCTGCCTTCGACGCCGGTGAGTTCGGCAAGGCTGTAGTCGAGTTCTCAGGCACGAGATTCGAGCTTTGCGCAAGCCTCTGCCTGTTGTGGGGGTTCGATCCGTCCGTCTGCAGAGTCGGTGACAGCCGGAGTGTCATGAACTCTATGTATCTGGCCCGGCCCATGCGGGTTTCAGATACGGTCACGCCTTGAAGCGCTCGTCGAACATGATAGCAAATTGATTGCGGGCGATAAACTATTCGCGGACATTTCTACCGCCTTTCTCGAAGACGCGGATAGCCAGATAGATCAGCTCCGTGGCCGCCTCCTTGGTCGGGAACGAGCCAGCTATTTGCGAGCCCTGCAACAGTTCATGGAAGGCAACGTCTGGTGGGGCATCAATACCGGCGACCCCGGTACGACACTGCTGGGCGCGTTGGTATTCATCTTTTTCACCTGGTTCATGTGGCCGTTCTGGGTTCCGCTTTCCAGCTATGTGCTGGAGCCGAGCGGCAGCCGCCGACGGCCCTACATACTGGCGATGACGTTGGCGGGACTTGCCTTCGGGCTTGCACTTTATGTGCGGCATCTGACCAATCCGGAGTGGGTCCAAGTCACTGTCAATCAAGATTCACTAGTCTACGAGGGCACGAAGATCCTGGATTATCTGATGCCACGCGATATGACCTATGTGATCTTCTTGCTCTTGATCATCGTGCCGTCGCTGATCACGACCTATCTACACATGCGCTGGTTCGCGCTGACGATCGTAGTCGTGGTTTTCGTCGACATCCTGTTTCTGCGGTAAGCCTATGCTTTGTTTTTCTGACTGCTGGCGGGGCTTGACACGCTGCATCTGATCTACATTATCCTGCGTAATAAATGCGCACGGGAATGTCCCGTGCTGTTTGCCTAGCACCAGCTTGCTTCGCCCTCGCGTCTAGAGACAAGAGTGCGGCGGTCGCCTGTGGCGCGCCGACGGCACCGCTATATATCCATGAGTTTCCATCTCGCTTCTCTGCTTCTCCGAAATTGACATTTCTCACCTACCCGGAGTGTGTTCAGAAATCCGGGTGCCGGCAGTTTTGTTCATGATCTCGGTCGCGTCCTGCAATCGCCCGATACCTGCCAATCCACCTGTTTCGGCAAATGCTGCCGCGGCCAATAGTTTTGGGGCCATCGATCCTGCAGGCGCGTCGAATTGCAATGCGTCTTGCGGTGACAGCCATGATTGTCTCACGGCGTTGTCCGATCCGAAATCCCGGTAGACACCATCGACGTCGGTCAACAGCAACAGCACATCCGCACCCAGTGACCGGGCCAGCAGGGCGCTTGATGCGTCCTTGTCCACCACTGCTTCGATCCCGGTCAGACTGCCATCACCCTGCCGGATCACCGGAATGCCGCCGCCGCCGGTGCAGATGACCACGACACCAGCATCGAGCAACAACTGAATAACGCGAGTATCGGGAATCTCGCGCGGCGCAGGCGAGGCCACCACGCGGCGCCATTTCGCGCCATCCAGAGCGATTTTCCAGCCGTTTGCGTCGGCCATGGCTTGCGCCTGCGGGCGATCGTAGCCCGGTCCCACGAATTTGGTCGGGGTGCCGAATGCCGGATCATTGCGGTCCACCACGACCTGCGTCAGCAGCGTGGCGACGGGGCGGTCGTGTTCCAGAGCGTTTTCTAGCTCCTGTTCGATCAAATAGCCGATCATTCCCGCCGTTTCAGCCCCCAGAACATCCAGCGGATAGCCATCCTCGGTCGGGTTCTGTAGCGCCAGAAGCCCGACCTGTGGCCCGTTGCCATGCGTGATCACCAACCGGTGCCCTGCCCGCAGTATGACGGCGAGAGCCCTCGCGGCGATCTGCGCGTTGTCACGCTGGTTGCGGACCGTCATGGGCTGTCCACGTTGCAACAGCGCATTACCCCCGAGGGCTGCGACCACCAGCATTCCTAACCCCCCAGCGTGGCGACAAGCACCGCCTTGATGGTGTGCAAACGGTTCTCCGCCTGATCGAACACGATGGAGGCCGGGCTTTCGAACACCTCTTCGGTCACTTCCATTGCGGTGATGTCGAAGAGCTTGGCGATCTCTGCACCGACCTCGGTGTCGGCATTGTGGAAAGCGGGCAGGCAATGCATAAATTTCGTTTGTGAATTGCCGGTTTGCGCCATCACTTCGGCATTGACCTGATAAGGGAGCAACTGCCGGATACGTTCCTCCCACTTGTCCTTCGACTCGCCCATCGAAAGCCAGACGTCGGTGTAAATGAAATCGGCGTCCTTCACGGCCTCCATCACATCGTCGGTGATCGTGATCTGTGCGCCAGTCTCTTTGGCGATAAACTGCGCTTCGTCCTGTATAGCCTGATCCGGCCAGCAGGCCTTGGGTGCACACAGACGCACGTCCATGCCCATCTTGGCTCCGCCGATCAACAGGCTGTCGCCCATGTTGTTTCCCGCATCTCCTAGGAATGCATAAGAAATCTGGCGCAGGGGTTTATCGGAATGCTCTGACATGGTCAGGAAATCGGCGAGGATCTGCGTCGGGTGAAATTCGTCCGTCAATCCGTTGTAGATCGGCACTCCCGCATATTTTGCCAGCGTCTCGATTATGGGTTGTCCAAAGCCGCGATATTCGATCGCATCATAGACCCGACCCAGTACGCGCGCGGTATCCTTGACGGTTTCTTTCTTGCCAAGATGAGATCCGGACGGGCCGAGATAGGTGACATGTGCGCCCTGATCATGGGCCGCCACCTCGAAGCCGACACGGGTGCGGGTGCTGTCCTTTTCGAAGATCAGCGCGATCTCCTTGCCGATCAGGCGCGGCACTTCGTAGCCACCGTATTTCGCCGCCTTTAGATCGGCAGATAGTTTTAGCAGAAAGTCGATTTCCTGCGGGCTGAAGTCGCGCAATGTCAGGAAGTGGCGGTTTCGCAGATTGTAAGACATGTGTTTTCCTTTTTCAGATTGCGTCCCGGATGGTCGGGCAGCTCAGGCAGTGGCTGCCACCACGGCCACGACCGAGTTCGGCACCGGGGATGGCCAGCACTTCGATTCCGGCGGCTTTCAGCGCAGCATTCGTATCGTCATTGCGGTCGTAGCCGATGACGACGCCGGGGCGCAGCGCCAGCACGTTGTTGCCGTCGTTCCATTGCTCGCGCGATTGCTCTGCTGCGTCGGACCCGCCGGTGGGAACCAAGTGCAGCTTCTTGTAACCCAGAATTTCGGCAGTGATCTCGAACAGGTGCCGCGCATCGCGGCGAATATCGAGCGGTGTGCTTCCCGAACCGGGACGCAGGTCGTAACTGGTAATTGCATCAGCCACCTCCTTGAAGGTGGTCACGACATCGCCGCCGCAGTGCGTAAACACCGTGTCTAGGTGCATCGCTGCGCGCGAGCTTGGCATCTGGCAGGCGATGACGCGGTGAACATCGCCCCCCTCGAACAAGGCCTCGGCCAATTGTCCGACCGCCTGCGGGGTTGATCGTTCACCCATGCCCACCATGACCACACCATGCCCGATAGGCATTATGTCGCCCCCCTCCAGCGTTGCTGCGCCAAACTCCTGCGCCGGATCACCGAACCAGACCCTTACCTTACCCGCAAATGTCGGATGAAAGCGATAGACAGCCGCCAGCAACAGCGTTTCGGGCCGCCGCGCTGCAAAATGCATTGGGTTCAGTGTAACGCCGCCATAAACCCAGGCGGAATTGTCCCGTGTGAAAATGAAATTCGGCAGCGGCGGCAGCACGAAACCGTGCAGGCCAAGGTAGCTTCCGAACATGCCGGACGGGGTGAAGGGAAGATCGTTCACCGTGATCCCGCCGACGAGGAACCGCGCCAGATCGGCACCCAGCAATTCCTCCATCCAGGCCCGCAGGTCGCCCCGCATTCCGACGCCCACATCATTGCGGGTGATGCGGTGGTCGAGCACCCAGGCACGCGCGTCGGAATTTTCCAGCGTTTCGGCCAGAAGCACCATGGCGTCCAGCACTTCGACATCTTCGCCGCGCATAATGTCCGCGAAGACGCCATGGTCCTGAATCGCTTGCTTGACCCAGAACACATCGTCGAACAGCAGGTCTTCGCGATTGTCCGGCGTCAGACGACGATGTGCGAGGCCAGGCGGCGATACGATCACTTGCCGAAGCGTGCCGGTTTCCGAATGCACGCCAAGTTTATGTTCAATCATGATTGTCTCCGATCAAAACAATGTGGCAAGGCTGAGCGCCGCCATGATGAAAAGGGTAAGGATGAGAAGCAGCGGCCAGATGAACACGATCCAGCGCTCGAACGGGACGCGCCCGATGGCGAGGCCGCCGATGACCACCGCGAAGGTCGGGTTGACCAGATTCACAAGACCGTTTGCCGATTGATAGGCTGTCACGACAAGGTCACGCCCGACTCCCGCAAAATCGGCGAGCGGCGCCAGAATAGGCATCGACAGTACTGCAAGGCCGGAGGAGGACGGCACGAAAAAGCTCATCCCGACCTCGATGGCGAACATGGTGTTGATGAAGCCCAGTTCGGGCAAGCCGCCAAGCGTGTTTGCGGCAGCGTTCAGGATCGTGTCGGCGATCAGCCCCTGCTCCATGATCACGACGATGCCGCGGGCAAGGCCGATCACCAGCGCGACACCCAGAAGATCGCGCGCGCCGTCCACGAAGGCACCTGTCAATCCCTTTTCGCCCAGGCGGGCGATCAGGCCGATCACGATGGCCGCACCAAGGAACAGCGCACCCATCTGCGCCATCCACCAGCCTTGGCTGGACACGCCCCAGATCATCGCGGCAAAGGTCGCGCCGAACACGATCAGAACGATGCTTTGCATGCCGGAAAGCGTCGAGTCGGCAATCGCATCTTCTTTGATGAAAGCCTTGCGATGCGCTTCCCGCTGTCTTGCGACCACAGACCGGCTCGGGTCTTTTCGCACCTTCGTCGCATAGCGCATGACATAGCCGATCGAGATCGCCAGTCCGCCCAACAGGATCAACAGCCGCAGGATCAGCCCGTCGGTGAACGGTATCCCCGAGGCATTGGCCGCGATGATCGTGGCAAAGGGATTAATGGTGGATCCCATTACCCCAATGCCCGCACCGATCAGGATGATTGCTACAGCCGTGACGGCATCATAGCCCGCGACGATCATCACCGGCACGAGGATCGCATAAAATGCCAGCGTCTCTTCGGCCATTCCGTAAGTCGTTCCGCCAAGCGCGAAAAGCGACATCAGGATCGGGATCATCCAAATTTCCCGACCCTTCAGCTTTCGCATCGCGGCCCGAATGCCGGTATCGATGGCGCCGGTGGCATTCACCACGCCGAGGAATCCGCCCAGGAAAAGGACGAACAGCGCCACGTCGATCGCGTTTGCAGCATTGCTGTCGGGATCGTAAAAGCCGGCCGTAGGCGCCAGCAGCACGTCGATCAACCCCTGAGGATTGGGTTCGACCGTCTGATAAGTACCTGGCACCGCAACCTCGCGGCCCACCTGTTCGTTTGTCGCGCGATCATACTGTCCCGCCGGAATGATCCAGGTCAGCGCGGCGACGATGACGATCAACGCGAACAGGATCGTGTAAGCAGTCGGAAACCATGACGCCACGCCATCGGTGTCGGCGTCGGGGTCCGGGTTGATTTTCTGGTCGGTCATTGTCTCACTTCCTTTTTTGTCATTGAGTTGCATCATATGTTTGTGTCAGCGCTGGAACGAAGGCCGGAACGCGGGCCGCATAGGTGTCGAACTGCGCACCGAAATTTGCCCGGGTTTCGCGTTTCTCGGCGCGGGCCAGCCGCACATACATCCAGATCAGCACCGGATACATCGCCAGGGTCAGCAGCGTCGGCCACTGAACCAGAAAGCCGGTCAATACCAGAATGAAGCCCAAATATTGCGGGTGACGGACCTGCGCATACGGACCGCCTGTCGCCAAAGTGCCGCTGAGTTGGGCTTGGTAGAGCACCCGCCAGGCGGCTGAGATCATCCAGAACCCGAACCCGATCAGCACGAAGCTGAGGATGTGAAACGGGCCGAAATGCGGGTTGGCCTGCCAGCCAAACATCATTTCCGGCAGGTGGTCGGCATCGTGCGAAAACCAGTCGACGCCCGGAAAACGGGTCTGCAACCAGCCCGACAACAGATAGATGGTCAGCGGAAAGCCATTCATTTCCGAGAACAGCGCCACAAGAAACGCGCTGAAAGCCCCAAAGCTACGCCAGTCACGTGAGGTCTGTGGCTTGAAGAAGCTATAGGCGAACATGACGAAGATAGCCGCGTTCGGTAAGGCGAAGAACCAAAGGCCATAGGCGGGTACATCCGTCATGAATTGTCGCCGCCGCCATGTGCGCCGTGACCGCCATGCATGAACAGATGCATCACACCGCAGCCCAGCAGCAGCAGGACCAGAAAACCGTTACCGGCAAAGATGTGAACGCTGTGCTCGAACCCCAGAAGCAGGGCTGCGATTGCCAACGAAATGATCAGGCTGACCCCGAAGCGTGATTTCCAGAAGCTCGAGTTTTCTGGCTTTTCGGGATCTGAGTCCGCTGCATCGCCTCGCAAATTTCTGTCGCGCATAAGCATTCTCCTTGGTGAAATTTCTTTGGAATTTCACGCTCCTTTGCGTCCTCGGTGTTCTCAGTTGCGATGCCCGTCGGGCGGAGCCGTCCACACCATCAGAAGAATCAATGCGAACCCTCCTTAGCCGCTTTCTTCTGTGAAAGAAGGATGCAAAAGTCTGTTCTCTAAGGGGAAAAGCCTTTCAAAGCGCCGCCGACAAGAACAACCGAGTTTCCGTCAGCCTAACAGACCAGTTTAGTCTGACATTGCCCTTCCGGGTCGAAACCGGCATTCGCGTATCTGTGGCACTCGGGAATACTGTATTGACCTAATGTTCGGCGAACACACTTCACCCTGCCGGAGATCCTGCGCGCCTGCACTAACCCAGGTTAGCGGCAACAGAACGGACACATTAAACGTTCACAAGCTCGTCCGATGGCCCGCTTGAAACTGCGCCTGTCGACCGTCGGCCATCTGGCCGCAGCGATTGCCACGAAATATGCGGACCTGACTTACACAGATCAGCCCGTAACAAACCGCGATGGCGCATGATGAGACCATCGGTGCATTTGCGCGCCCGCCCGTTTGGGCCCAACAAGCCCGAAGCCAAAGCCGCCAGTCCGGCGACGGGCCTTCATGCCTGAACCGGACGCGGCTATCGCGTCCCGCCCGCCTTTCAAGGCGGACCAACCAAAAGGAGATTTGATATGCTGCTCAACCTGTCGTCGATCCGGGGGCATGACATCGCGGCCAGCGACGGCACCATCGGCTCGCTCAGCGATGTCCTCTTTGATGACACCAGCTGGATGATCCGCTGGCTCCTCGTCGATACCGGGAATTGGCTGGCAGGCCGCCAGGTGCTGTTGCCACCTTCGGCCCTGGGACATGCCGAGCCCAACCGCAAGACCTTTCCCGTGCGCCTGACCAAGGCAGAGGTTGAGGCCAGCCCCGAGTTGGACAGCCACCGGCCCGTGTCGCGGCAGTTTGAGACTTCGACCTATGACTATTATGGGTGGAGCCCGTATTGGGGATCGGGCTACTATCTTGGCGGCTATGGCTTGTTTGGCGGCGCCCTGCCGATGAGCGGATATCCCGGAAGGGATCGCTACACCGACGAGATCGACCGGCACAAGCACGATCTGGACGAGCCGCATCTGCGAAGCGCCGAGGAAGTCGCAGGCTATCACATCCACGCCACCGACGGAGAGATCGGACATCTGTCCGACCTCGTCCTGGAGGACACGGACTGGAGCATCCATTTCCTGATCGTGGATACAAGCAACTGGTGGATGGGGCAGAAAGTGCTGATCTCGCCCCGCTCGGCGCAGGATATTCGCTGGACCGAGCAACTGATCTGCCTCGACGTTGACCGGCAAAAGGTCAAGGACAGCCCGCCTTACGATCCGGCCAATCCGATTGACCGTGCCCACGAGGAACGGATGGCCGGGCATTATGCCAAGCCCCGACCCGAACCGGATCCCGACCCCACGGAAAAGTCGCAGAAAGCCGTATAAAGTGAACACATCCGCAAAGTTGGGTGGGCTGAGCCCGCGGTTCAACGCCTTCCTGTTCGCGTCTGTGGGCGAGGATCGTAATGGCACGCTGGTCAGCGTGTTGTCTGCGCTGGCGCGATTTGGCGTAGACCCCTGGCAGGAGGCCGAAGCGCTTGCCGATCTGCCACAGGCAGACGCGGCCGATCGGCTGGATGAGATGATCCTGGCGCTCGCGGATGTACCATCCGCGGCCGCCAACCATCACGGTATCGCGACACGGCTGATAGCGCTGCTTCCGCAGGCAAGCACCATCCAGACCACCGTCCGCAATGCGGCCGGGTCCATGGCACCGGAACAGCGCTCCCAGGTTATCCTGTGGGTCGTGGTCATGCTGATCCTGCTGCTCGCGCAGATGATGGCACCTCGACCCGACGCTGGCGCTTCCGGCAGTGACACGTCGGGCGCAATGTCTGCGCCCTTGACGCGACCGGGCATACAGACACCCTGATCCGTGCGCAGACGACGTTTTGTAGACAGACAGGACGCAATTGCCAATCCAGATAATGCAGGTATCGGAGGACACCCATGATCGGATATGTCGCGAACATCGTAGAACTGACGAATGCGAACACCGACTTCCGGCGCGTTCTCTATTCGGGGTCAAAGCTGCAACTGGTTCTTATGTCGGTTGCTCCGGGGGAAGAGCTTGACGGCGAGATTCATGCCGAGGCCGACCAGTTCTTTCACATCGAACAGGGCAAGGGGCGATTTATCATCGACGGTGTGACCCACAAGGTCAAGCCGGGCGACTGCGCCGTCGTGCCCGCCGGCGCATATCACAATCTCTTTTGCACAGGCCATGATCCGCTCAGGATCTACACGATCTATGGGCCCCCACATCACCGCGATCAATTGGTCCAGAAGTCGAAGGCTGAGGCGCCGGCGTCCGACGAGAAGTTTGAAGCACAGGCCACCGAGCCGGCTGCGGATGTGGTCTGGATTTAAGCCGTTCAACGCGTCGCGTTCGAGCCGCAGTGACGAAGGATGGCACGCGTTCCGCACAATGCCTGCAACTCGCAACAAATGGCGTTTTCGATGCTGCAATCCAGGCCAGGCTTTCTCAATGATACCAGGTGGGTCGTCGCGGTTTTTACCAACGACATAGATGTACATCAGTATGGGCTCACCCATCATGGTGCATAATCGGCTCAGCCAATCACGAGACTGACCCCATGGCTTCTGTGCTCGGGAAACACGACCGATGCCTTCCGTGCGAAAGCTCGAGGCTTAGTTCAAGTGGGCACCCGCAATCCATGCAAATGTCGAAGCTGGCTCAGCACAGGTGAGATCCATCGCCGCAAGATGACATCGAGGAGACGACAATGACCTACCAAAGCTTCAATCCCGCCAGCGGTAAGCTGCTCAAGAAGTTCGAAGAGCTGACCGACGCCCAACTTGCAGCCAAGTTGGCCAACCCGACTTGGACTTCGGATCACGTTGTGACGAGGAGACCAAAATCCGTTAAACGAACAGCTTGGTCGAGCACTTTGGCAGCGTGTTTTTTTGTTGTTTTTGCTGTTCCACCGGTCGCCGCTCAGTCCCCAAGTGACCCTGCCGCCAACCAATGTCTAACCGATCTGCGCGCCTTTCATGATCAGATGCAGAAGGGCGGCTACTGGCTGGGTGGTTATTACGGGACAGGAGATCCCGGACTCGGCGGATATGGCTACGGATATGGCTACCCGTTGAGCGGATACGGCTATGAGTATGGCGTCGGCGACTCTCCGGCGGAGACCGGCGGCGGCTACTTCAACGCCCGGCCCGGCTACGAAATTCGGATGCTCCTCACGGCCGCTGATATTCTCGCCCGGCACGATCAACTCCAGCCATGCGAAGACCTGCTCGCCGCGACCCGCGATCACTATGAACAATACGTGGCCGAAATGGAAACAGCTGGTATGGAAATGGCAGACGTTCCGGGCTGGCAGGAACGACAGATCGCTGCGGCCCAACCGGTTGCAAGCACGACAACACCGTTCCGATCCGACCAATTGCTCGGCACCGACGTACGTAATCTACAGAATGAGGCTCTCGGCAGTATCGACGACCTCGTGACAAGCCCGCAGACCGGCGAGATCGCCTATCTGTTGATTGCCCGGGGCGGGTGGCTTTTTGGACTGGGCGAACAATACGTCGCGGTGCCGTGGGATGCCTTCAAGGTTGCCCCGAACGCGACCCTTCTTGTCCTCGACGCCACCAAGGGCGTCATGGACGGCGCTCCGCAGGTAAACTCCAACGACTTTACGGCCCCCGGCCAGAACAGCTTGAGTGTCGATACCTATTGGGAGAAACTCATCGCGAGCCAAGGCAACAACTGAAACGAGCCTGGGCATCCCCATCTGATGAACGCGGATACTCCTGCATCTTCGCTTCCAATTATAGCACTTTCGAAAAACCCTGAATCACCTAACGCTGCCTGAAATCAAGATTTCAACGCGTTAAGTGATATGCGGTGCCTCAGGTATTTCGAAAAGTGCTTTAAACTGACAACCATCATGGTCTTGCGACACGCTGGTCGCGCAGGTCTAAACTTCCTGACCATCGGTCCTCGAGGTGGTCAGGCCCTCAACACCGGGGCAGTGTTGGCAGACCAATCCATGGGATGTGATCGCATTGATTTTGCGGTGGGCAAGCCAAGGTACTTCGATCTGACGCTAATGTCTCAGGCGGTGGTAAGTCCGCCTGAACGACTGCGCCCGTGACTGGAAAACCCTGCGCCCATTGCACAGGGTTCCTCGTGTCACGGCGCAGCCCCCAAAGGCCCGTAATGCAAAAAGGCTGATCTGTGTTAGTTCTGAGGGGAAGAATGGTGGGTATTACAATGACAGAAATGATTCCGAAAATCTGAACCGCCGCGATACTGCGATACGTCGGTTTTCCGGGCCAAGACAGCATGAAGCCTGAGCTTGACCGATCTGCCGATCCGCTACTGCACTGGAACGCATTGCCGAGCTTTGCGTCCTTAGTAAAGCAACATCCAACAAATGAGGAGATTCCGATGAAAGCGCTCGTTTATTCCAAGTCTGGCAAGATTGCCCTCGAGGACCGCCCCAAGCCCGAGATCACCGCCCCCGGCGATGCCATCGTGCGCGTCGTCCATACCACGATCTGCGGCACCGATCTGCACATCCTCAAGGGCGACGTGCCCACGGCCACACCGGGCCGCATCCTTGGGCACGAGGGCGTCGGTGTGATCGACAGCGTCGGTGCTGCGGTAACGTCATTCAAGAAGGGCGATCATGTGCTGATATCCTGCGTCAGCGCCTGCGGCACCTGCGCCTTTTGCCGCAAGCAGATGTATTCGCATTGCGTCCACGGCGGCTGGATCCTTGGCAATGCCATCGACGGCACCCAGGCCGAATTCGTGCGCACGCCCTTTGCCGACATGAGCCTTTATCATATCCCGAAAGGCGCCGACGAAGAGGCGCTGGTGATGCTGAGCGACATCCTGCCCACCGGGTTCGAATGCGGCGTGCTGAACGGCAAGGTGGCACCGGGATCGACGGTGGCCATCGTCGGGGCGGGGCCTGTGGGTCTTGCCGCCCTGCTGACCGCGCAGTTCTATTCGCCGGGCAAGATCATCATGATCGACATCGACGACAACCGGCTGGAGATCGCGAAAAAGTTCGGCGCGACGGATGTCGTGAACAGCGCGGATGGCAAGGCGGCCGAAGCGGTGATGAAACTGACCGACAAAGCCGGCGTCGATACCGCAATCGAGGCGGTTGGCATCCCGGCCACGTTCGAGCTGTGCCAGCAGATCGTCGCGGCGGGCGGCACCATCGCCAACATCGGCGTGCACGGCAAGCCGGTCGACCTGCATCTGGAAAAACTGTGGGACCGCAACATCGCGATCACCACGCGGCTGGTCGATACCGCGACGATCCCGATGCTGTTCAAGACGGCGGCGGCAAAAACCATCGATCCCGCGCTTTTGATCTCGCACCGCTTTACGCTGGCCGAAGGCGAAAAGGCTTATGAGACATTCGGCAATGCCGCCAAGACCAAGGCGCTGAAAGTGATCATCAGCCCGGCCTGATGGCTGGTTGATATGAAACACGGCCGGGGGGGGTATCCCGGCATCCTCACCCGAACCCGCAAACAGCACTGTGACAGGGCCGCCCACCAGCAGTCCGGCACTGGTCAAATCATCGCGATTCAATTCAGGAGTTTAAATCATGAACGACACATCAGGCCTCATCCTCGTCACCGGATCGAATGGACGGATCGGCAGCGCGATCATGCGCCGCCTGACCGGAAAATACGGTCAGGTGATCGGTTTTGACCTCAAGGCTGCGGCCCCGCCCCCACCCGACTGCGTTCGCATCGCCGTCGATATCGGCTCGGACGAGAGCGTGGCGGAAGGGTTCAAGATGCTGAAGGCGCATCACGGATCAAAGATCGCGGCGGTGATCCACCTTGCCGCCTATTACGACTTTCTGGGCGAGCCGAACCCGAAATACGAAGACATCACCGTCAAGGGAACCGAGCGCCTGCTAAAAGGTCTCCAGGACGGCTTCGAGGTTGAACAATTCATCTTTTCCAGCACCATGCTGGTGCATGCCCCGAACGAACCGGGCGCGGTTCTGACCGAGGCATCACCGCTTGGCGCGACCTGGGCCTATCCCGCATCAAAAGTGCGCACCGAAGCGCTGATCCGCGCCGACCATGGTAAGATTCCGGTCGCGATCCTGCGGCTGGCCGGGGTTTACGACGATGTCTGCCACTCGCCGCCGCTGGCCAACCAGATCCAGCGGATCTTTGAGCGGCAACTGGCGAGCCACCTTTATTCCGGCGAAACCTCACACCGGCAGTCATTCCTGCACATGGAGGATCTGGTCGATATCTTCGAGGAGGTTGTCGAGCAGCGCACAAAGCTGCCGCCGATATCGACCGTGCTGGTGGGCGAGGCCGAGGCGCTGAGCTACGACGAATTGCAAAAGGGCTTTATAAAGCTGATCCACGGCACAAGTTGGGAAACCTACAGCGTTCCCAGTCTGATCGCCAAAGTCGGTGCCTGGGCCGAAGGGCTGTTGCCCGGCCCGGCCCCCTTCATAAAGCCGTGGATGATTGACCGGGCCGAGGACGACTATGTCATCGACATCGGCCATGCGCAAAGTCTGCTGGGCTGGGCCCCCAAACGCGGGTTGCGCGCGACCATGCCGAAAATGGTCGCGGCGCTGCACGCCGATCCTGCTGCATGGTACCGCGAACACGGGCTGGAACTGCCCAGATCGATGCCCGCGGTTCACGACGTTGACGGCGCAAAGACGCCGGAATTGGTGACGGCGGATGCCCACGCAGGGCATGATCATTCGGGTGACCACGCGCTGGCCCGACCGGCGGGCACCAGTGCCACTGAGAAAGGCCTCGTCTATACCTGCCCGATGCACCCGGACATCCGGCAATCGTCACCCGGAAACTGCCCGCGTTGCGGCATGACGCTGGAGCCCACGACATGAAAATGACCACAGCCAAGCCCGCCAAAACGGGCGCGCAGCACGGTTCTGGGCAAGGACACGCGGGCATGGCCGGAATGACGGCAACCGGCGGCTCGGGCGATATGATGGTCGATGCCCACAGGGCCCTGCTCTGGCCGCATTACCTGAGCCTGATGCTGGGGGTCTGGCTGGTTGCCAGTCCGTTCACGCTGGGGTATCTCAGCGAGTTCATCCCAAATGCCAGCCAATTGCGCGTGATGACCGACCGCGGGCTTTCACCGTTCGAGACCCGCAACCTGTGGATGACCTATTCCGATGTCGGCACCGGCCTGTTGGTGATCCTGTTCAGCTTGTTGGCCGCAAATGCGGACCGGCGCTATCCGTGGGCGCAATGGGCCAACGCCTTTGCCGGCGGCTGGCTGCTGTTCGCACCGCTGATATTCTGGACACCACTGGCGTCGGCCTATGCCAACAACACGCTGGTCGGCGGCATGGTGATCGCGCTGGCGGTGCTGATCCCGATGATGCCGGGGATGAGCATGGCGGGCATGATGGGCGGGCCGGACGTGCCGCCGGGCTGGTCCTACACGCCGTCAACCTGGCTGCAACGCTATCCTATCGCGGTTCTGGCGTTGATCGGGTTTTTCATCGCGCGCTACATGGGGGCCTACCAGTTGGGTCATATTGACAGCGCCTGGGATCCGTTTTTCGGCGTTGGCACCCAGACCATCATCACCTCGGACGCCTCGAAGGCCTGGCCGATTGCCGATGGCGCACTGGGGGCGGTGGTCTACATTCTGGAACTGGTGATGACCTTCATGGGCGGCAAGACGCGTTGGCGCACGATGCCGTGGATGGTGCTGGCGCTCGCCGTGCTGATCCTGCCGCTGGGTGCGGTTAGCATCTATTTCATCATCATCCAGCCGATCGTGATTGGCACATGGTGTACGATCTGCCTGATCGCCGGTCTGGCGATGGTGATCATGATCCCCTTTTCGCTGAATGAATTCGTCGCGATGGGCCAGTTCCTTATCGATGCCCGCCGCAAGGGCAAACCGTTCTGGCGCACGTTCTGGACCGGTGACGCGATGGACGGCGGCATGGCCGATCCCGCCACCGGACCCGGCGCACCGATCGGCGACAGGTTTGCACAGGCCGCGCGGGGCGTGACGCTGCCCTGGGCGCTGCTGGCCAGTGTCGCGGTCGGCCTGTGGTTCATGTTCACCCGGCTCAGCCTTGGCACCTCGGGTCAGATGGCCAACAGCGACCATCTGATCGGTGCGCTGGTCGTGACCTTCTCGATCATCGCCTTTGCCGAGGTCGCGCGGCCGCTGCGGTTCATCAACGCAGGCTTTGGCCTGTGGCTGATCGCGGCCCCCTGGCTGTTGACCGGCAATGCGTCAGCTGTCGCTGACTGGGCCGGCATGGCGGGCGGCGCACTGCTGATCGCACTGAGCATCCCGCGCGGGCGGATCGCCAATTCCTACGCCGGGTGGGACCGGTTCGTTTACTGGCCGATGTAATGCAATTCAACCAAGGAGATATACGATGACGACAGGATTTTGGGCCAACAGCCGCAGGCATATCTGGGCAGCAGTGGTGATCTATACGGCAGGTCTGGCGGTGCTGGGGCTGATCGTCGCCGGCGCGATCCTCTATTTCGGCTTTTTCAACGTCTCGGCGCAGGTCAAGGATGCGAAAGCGCTGGAATGGCTGCTGGTGACGACGCGAGAAGCCTCGATCGTCTCAAACGCGAAGGGCATAGTGGCACCCGAGCCGACCGGCCCGGCGCAGATCGACAACGGCTTCCGGCTGTTCCAGACCGAATGCTCAATGTGCCATTCCGTCCCCGGCTATGAAGTCGGCATCATGTCGACCGGCCTGAACCCGCCTGCGCCGCCGCTCGACGATCTGGTCGACATGACCGCTGCCGAGACATTCTGGGTGGTCAAGAACGGGCTGCGCTTTACCGGGATGCCTGCCTGGCAGGCGGTCAACACAGATGCCGAGATGTGGGATATCGTCGCCTTCCTGATGACGTCGGAGGACCTGACGGAAGACGACCTTATCGCGATGGGTGCCCGGACTAGCCCGACACCGACGGGCCAATAAAGCAATGACGCAGAAATCGGCGCAGCCGGGACCGGTTGCTTGCCCTTAAAAGGAGACTGAAATGGAATGGCTTAGTAGCAACTGGATCTGGATCATCATCGGCGGTGGCTTTATCGCGTTTCATCTGTTCGGACACGGCGGTCATGGCGGTCATGGGTCCGGTGACAAATCCGGTCACAAGCATGGCGCAAAGCCACGCGAAAAGGGGAGCGATAACAATAGCGGCGCGATCCCCGGCGACGTGTCATCCGCCCCCCATAGCCATGGAACAGACACCGCATCGACTGACCCCGAGACTGACCAGCCGACTGAGCCACCAACCAAGCATAAGCACGGTAGTTGAGCAGGTCACGACGCCCTTTTTTAATCTTACCCGGTTTTAATCTTAAATGACCCCAGACAAGGCAAATTCGATGCTCGCGCAGAATGACATCACGATCGTCGGTGCCGGCCCTTCGGGGTTGGCCTGCGCGATCATTCTGGCGCGGGCCGGGCGGCGCGTGACGGTGCGCGAGTGGAAGCCGGATGTCGGTCACCGCTTTAACGGCGATTTTCAAGGATTAGAGAACTGGAGCCGCGACGCGGACGTTCTGGACGAGTTGGTCGGCGCCGGAATCGCGGCGGATTTCGAGCGGCACGCCTTCGTCTCCGGGACGGTTTTCGACCCCACCGGCCGCCCGTATCAGGTGCGGGGCAAACGCCCGCTGTTCTATCTGTTGCGGCGCGGTGCGGCCGAGGGCACGCTCGACCGTGCGTTGCTGGCACAGGCACAGGCGGCGGGTGCCAAGGTGCGGTTCAGCGACCGGGTGTGTGACTTCGACGGCGCCGGGGTTCTGGCCGCCGGGCCGCGGCAGGCCGGGATCATCGCCGCGGGGCATCTCTTCGCGACCGACATGGATGACGGCGCCTGGCTGGCGTTAGGCCATGCCGTCGCGCCGGACGGTTATGCTTACCTTCTGGTGCAGGGCGGGCGGGGCACGGTGGCAAGCTGCATGTTCACCGGCTTTCGCGATCAGGCCAAACACGTGGCCGCCGCGGTGGCGTTCTTTCGCGCCCATGCCGGGCTCGAGATGCGCAATCCGCGCCCCTTCGGCGGCTATGGCAACATGCGCCTGCCCATCACCGCGATGCAGGGCGCCCATCCGGTGATCGGCGAACATGCCGGATTTCAGGATGCGCTGGCCGGGTTCGGGATCCGCCATGCGATCCGCTCGGGCGTACTGGCGGCGCAAAGCATTCTCGACAGCGGCGATTACACCGCCTGCTGGCAGGCCGAGCTTGGCCCGTGGCTGAAGGCCGGTGTGGTCAACCGGCTGATCTTCAACCTGGCCGGAGAGCCGGGTATGAAACTGGCAGTCGGGCGGCTGGCGCGGGGCGATGTCGGCGGGCTTCTGAAGCGCACTTACGGGCCGTCAGCGCTGAAACGCCTGCTGCTTCCGGTCGCCCTACGCCGGTATCGCGCGTCGCTGGCTGATCCAAGTTGTGATCATAGCGATTGCGCCTGCGTATGGTGTCAGCACGGAGATCACGCGGCGACAGCGAGCGCGACGGCAAATATCTGAAAACAGGAGAAGAACGATGCAAGTCAAGGACGTGATGACACCGGACGTGGCCACGGTGATCGGCATGACTCCGGTCGAAGAGATCGCGAAACTGCTGCTTGCGCGCCATGTCAGCGCGGTCCCGGTGGTGGACGATGCAGGTGCCGTGCTAGGGCTGGTCAGCGAGGGCGATCTGATGCGCCGGGTCGCCGATCCGGACAAACCGCGGCGGTCCTGGTGGCTGGAGCTGTTCGCGGACCCGCGCGGCAGTACCGCCGATTACATCAAGATCCACGGACGCACCGCAGCGGACGTGATGACCCCCGACGTCATTTCCGTTACCGAGGATACGCGGGTGGGCGAAGTGGCGCGCCTTCTTGAAACAAAGCACATCAAGCGCGTGCCGGTACTGCGCGACAGCAAGCTGGTGGGGATTGTCAGTCGCGCGAATCTGCTGCAGGCGCTGGCCTCGGCACCGCCACCCGAGCCGGAAAATCGTGTCGAGGACGGGGTGCTGCGCGAACGCATCCTGCTTGAACTGGCCGAGGTGCCGGGCATCCAGGTGTCGCTGATCAATGTGATTGTGCACGACGGCAAGGCCAGCGTCTGGGGCACCGTGGACAGCGATTTCGAAGAGAACGCAGTGCGCCTGGCCGTCGAATCCGTTGTGCGCGCGGGCAAGGCCGAGCTGCATCTGGGGCGGATCCCCGCCTGGAGCTACGGCTATGGCTTTTGATGAATCGACCCGGAGGCCTGGGTATCTGATATTTTTAACTGGATAAAATCATGACCGAATATTTCAATATCGACTCTGCTCCGACGTCGCGTCTGCGCCGTCCGCGCCTGTCGCGATGGCTGTTTAAAGGCGGGCTTGGGTCGCTCATCCTCCGTGGCACGCTGACCCTGCGCTTGCCTGACGGTGCCATCCGGCGTTTCGGCCAGGGCGCGCCCGAAATCGCGATCACGATCCGCGACTGGCGAACGCTTCGCCGCATTGCGTTCAATCCCGATCTGGCCATTGGCGAGGCATGGATGAGCGGCACCCTGACTGTTGAGCACGGCGATATCTACGGCTTTCTCGATCTTTGCTTGTCCAATACCGCCACCGCGCCAGACTATGGCCTGCGCCGGGTGCAGCAAAGGCTGCGGCGGCTGGTGCGGCCGCTTCTGATGCACAACCCGATCGGCAAGGCGCAGAAGAACGTCGCGCATCACTATGACCTCAGCGACGATCTTTATGAGCTGTTCCTCGACCCAGATCGGCAATATTCCTGCGCCTATTATGCGACGCCCGAGGACAGCCTGGAAGACGCGCAGGCGCGCAAGATGCACCATATCGCGGCCAAACTGCGTCTGGCACCGGGGCAGAAGCTGCTCGACATCGGCTCAGGCTGGGGCGGGTTGGGGTTGTCTCTTGCGCGCAAGGCCGATGTCGATGTCACGGGGGTCACGCTGTCGATCGAGCAGCAGAAATTTGCTGCGGCAAGGGCGGCCCGCGAGGGCCTCTCGGCGCGTGCACGTTTCGTCTTGCGCGACTACCGCGAGGAAGCGGGCCGTTATGACAGAATCGTCTCGGTCGGAATGTTCGAACACGTAGGGGCCGGACATTACGACGAATACTTCGCCAAGGTCGCGGCGCTGCTGAAGGAGGATGGCGTGGCGATGATCCACACCATTGGCAGCGTCGGCCAACCTTCCGCTCCGCATCCATGGATTCGCAAGTACATCTTTCCCGGCGGCTACATCCCCTCGCTCTCCGAGATCGCCCCGGCGATCGAGAAGAGCGGGCTGGTGATATGCGACATCGAGGTGCTGCGGCTGCACTATGCCGAGACGCTGAAGGCGTGGCGTAAGCGCTTCATGGCGCGCCGTGATCAGGTGGCGGCGATTTACGACGAACGGTTCTGCCGGATGTGGGAATTCTACCTTGCCGCCTGCGAGGCCGGGTTCCGCCACAACGGTCTAGTGGTGTTTCAACTGCTACTCGCCCACCGCGCTGACGCCGTGCCGCTGACCCGCGATTACCTTGCCACGGCCGAAACCGCGCTGGAAAGACCGCAGTCAGAAAAAGAGCCCGCAAACGCCCGCCGCAAATCCGCCAGACAGGCGAAGAAACCGGCCTACAGCGTCGCCGCCGAATGATCGCCACCAGCAAGATCGTCCTGGTGATGTTCCTCTGGGCAATCTGCTTTCCGCTGATCACGGCGGGCTCGCTCTATGCGCCGCATCTCACATTCGCAGCGCTGCGCGCGTTTCTGGCGGGCGCCGCTCTGGTCGGTCTAGGGCTGGCCCTGCGCCGCCCCTGGCCGCACGGAGCCCGGGTGTGGATCACCCTGGTCGGTGTCGGCCTCGGGGCCACCAGTCTTGGCTATCTTGGCATGTTCATGGGCTCCGAGTTCGTGCTGCCCGGTATCGCGACGGTCCTCGCCAACACCCAGCCGCTGCTGGCGGCAATCCTCGCAGGGCTGGTTCTGAACGAAAGACTCGGGCGCATCGGCTGGATCGGCATGGGTCTGGGCTTCGGTGGCATAGTCCTGATCGCGTTGCCCCGGCTTGTCACCGCGCAGTCAGGAAATTTTGCGCTCGGCGTCACCTATATCCTCATGGCAGCACTGGGCATCACGATCAGCAACGTTCTGATCAGGTCCATCGCCGGCAAGGCCGACCCGATCATGGCGATGGGCGCGCAGCTGCTGATCGGCGGTGTGCCGCTCCTGGCCGGGGCCTATGCCTTCGAGGATCCGGCAAGCGTCGCGTGGTCGGCGAATTTTCTGTTGGTCCTGGCTGCGCTCAGCCTGTTCGGATCGGCGCTGGTCTATTGGCTCTGGGGCACGATCCTCGCCACGACCGAGTTGAGCCGCGCCAATGCCTTCAGCTTTCTGGTGCCGATTTTCGGACTGGCGATGGGCGCGGCGTTCTTCGGCGAGCGTCTGGGCTGGTTCGAGGTCGCGGGTATCGGCCTGACCCTGGTTGGCATCGCGCTGGCAAATCGTCGCGGCGCGGCAGACACTCGGGCGACAGTTGACGCGTTGCAGTCCGCCGAGGCTAAACTATGACTAACAAGGCTGCCGATCCCTTCGTGAAAGCGCAGAAGCGATGAACGACCTAGGCACTGGTTCCCGGTCTCTCCGTGATCTGGAGCATCGCGGCGCGGCCAGCGCGGCCACCATTGCGCGAAATGCGGCAGCTGATCACCATCGGAAATCGGCAGGCATGGCCAGAACTTTGCATTCCATACAGCGCGTTTCACGCTCTGATGCTGATCGGTGTTGGCGTCCAGCGACATCTTTTCCGATAGCAGCTCGGCACCGTCGTCGACCATGAAGCTTCCAACGACGGGCCCACTGATATGCATCAACGTGCCAGTGTCTGAAGACGCGTATCCTCAGGCTAAAGCGGCGGGAACAATGTACCCTCTGGAGAGCAATACATCGTGGATATTCATTTGATGTCGGCAGTGCTCAGCACCCCTGAAAGGGCTTCTGCCTGTAATGTTTTACTGCGCGGCACGTCATCAGATCAGTGGACGCCGATACGAAATTTGAAATTCGGCGGCTGAGAAGCCGCGCGCGAAAGGTGAACCAGATATGAACGCATCAGATATTATGACCAAAACCGTCATAACGGGAAGGCCAGTTTGAGCCGTCAATAAGGCCGCTGAACTGATGTCGCAACACCAGATCAGCGCCATTCCATTCCTCGACCAAAACGGCGGTATCATCGGTATCGTGAGTGAAGGCGAATTGATGCGCCGCGTCGAGGGTGCAAAGGACAGTACCCGATCCTGGTGGTTGTCTCTTTTCTCCGATGCCGAGACGGGTGCCAGGGGCTTTGTTCAAGAGCGGGGGCGGCACCTCAAGGATATCATCACCACGCAAGTGACGACCTTGACACCGGATACGCCGGTTGGCGAGATCGCCAGACTGCTTGAAAAGAAACACATAAAACGGGTTCCGGTCGTCGAAGACGGAAAGCTCGTCGGCATTGTAAGTCGTGCCAACCTGTTGCAAGCACTCGCGGCGCAACCGATCGTGCACATCCGCTCGGAGGCAGCCGAAGACGAAAAGCGTGACATCGTCCTGGGTGCGCTTGCGCAAGTGCCGGGGCTAAACCCGGTGCATTTGAACGTCGTAGTTGCAGACAACCGTGTCGACGTCTGGGGCATCTGAGGCAGGCAGTGCATCATTCGGCAAACAAATTGTCCCAGAGATTTTGAGAAGCCGAGAAACGCTATGCTAGAGCGTCGGGCGCAATGGGAGAATCAATAGGGATTCCCTTTTCGATTGAAACGTGATTCGTTGGGTTAAGGAGACGATTCCATGACCCGAGCACTTTCCCTTGACCTGCGCCGTCGCGTGACGGATGCGATTTTACGCGGCAAATCGCGGCGCGCGGCGGCCGAACAGTTTGCGATCTCGGCTGCGACAGCGGTGCGGCTGCAAAAGCGGCTCGAAGAGACCGGCTCGGTGGAGCCGGATGCAATGGGCCGCCCCGCGGGCAGCGGCAAGCTTGGTCCTTTCCGCGAGATCATCATCGCCAGGGTGGTCGGGCAACCAGACATCACCATGCCCGATCTGGCGGCTTGGCTCTTGTCGGAACACGGTGTGAGCGCAGACCCTTCGAATCTGTCGAAACTGCTGTGCCGGGCTGGCTTCAGCTATAAAAAAAACACTGCTGGCATCGGAGAAAGAACGCGCTGACGTCAAGGCTGAGCGCGATGCGTGGCATGAGCACCGCCTGCCAGCCATGCGCGCGGCTCCGGGGCGGCTCGTCTTCATCGACGAGACCAGCGTGAAGACCAACATGACGCCACTCAGGGGACGCAGCCCAAAGGGCGAAAGGCTGCTTGCAGGCACTCCCTTCGGCAAATGGAACACACAGACCTTCATCGCCGGATTGCGCTGCGGCGAACTGGTCGCGCCCTGGGTGATCGAAGGCGCAATCAATGGCGTGGCTTTTGACACCTATGTGGCAACCCAGCTCGCACCAACACTGCGGCCGGGCGATGTGGTGATCTGGGACAATCTCAACGTTCACAAGAGCCCGCGCGCAGCCCAGACAATCAAGGCGCGCGGCGCATGGGTGCTGTTCCTGCCGCGCTACTCGCCCGATCTGAACCCGATCGAGATAGCCTTCTCAAAGCTCAAAACTCTCCTGAGAAAGGCAAACGCCCGAACTTATGATGATCTGTGGAAAGCCGTCGGGAAAGTCTGCAGCCTGTTCACTCCAAAAGAATGCTGGAACTACTTCAAATCAACAGGGTGCGTTGCAGATTAATCGCCCGACGCTCTAGACGGAGTCATGCTACTTTGGTTTCTGTTGACGGCGTTGTCTGTGGCATTCGTCGCGATAGACATACGATCCACGCCGGCATCCTCGGTCCTGAAGTGGGGCTTTATCCTTCTGACTGCCTATACCGGCCCGATCGGCGCATTCCTCTACGTCTTGGGATGTCGGGAACCACTGTCGGGACTGCATGAGCGCTATGTCACCGAGCGGTGGCGTCAGGTGCTCGGCTCTACCATGCACTGCGTGGCCGGCGATGGACTCGGCATTCTTGTTGGCGCAGCAATAGCCGCTTATCTGACCCTGTCGCGTCCGGCCGATATTGCGCTCGAATATGCGCTCGGGTTCGGCTTCGGCTGGACAATTTTCCAAGCTCTTTTCATGCGTAACATGGAAGGAGGATCCTACTCGAAGGCACTCGCATCCACGTTCTTGCCGGAATTCCTTTCAATGAACTTTCTCATGGCCGGAATGTTGCCGATCACATCGCCGGGCCGTGCCGCACTTGGCGGAGAACTCAACCCGCTCACACCGCAATTCTGGTTCGTCATGAGCATGGCGTTGCTGGTCGGCTTCGTCGTGGCCTATCCGATCAATTGGTGGCTCGTTACAAGAGGATTGAAACATGGGATGCTGACCGTGCGTGATCCGTCGGTCGCGCGCGATGTAGACGATCCATCCCATGGCACGCATCAGCCCGTGGCCACCGCGCCGGACGAGGAGCATGCGGACGAGGCTTCAGTGTCACGCAGCCAGGTTGCCTGGATGACCCTGCTATCCATTTTGGCGTTTGTCTTTGGTATCGGTGTGGTGATCATTATTCAAGTTACCTTGTAAATATTGATCTTCAAAATTAATTAGGTCGCTCCACCTCACGCCGAATCAAAAAAGGAACGTATCAATGGAGCTTTATTGATGGCGTCGTCTAATCGCGACCGGTTTTGCAAGCCTTTTCTGCAAAACCGGTCGCGATTAGACGACTCATAATGTTCGCTCTGCGTGGCGAGTGATCTGATGCCGGTATGCCACATCGTTCTGGCAAACGGTTCCAGCAGCGCAAATACACCAGCCATGACCGGTTTGAGCGGATGCAGTGGAGCGGGCCGCGCATAGTCGATAAAGATTGCCCTCCCGCCTGGCCGCAACTGCGCAAGGGCGGCGTCAACGACCCGATGTTTGTGGGCATCAGGCAACTCATGCAGCAGAAAGAAAGAAAGCACACTATCGTAGCGATCCGGTCCCGGTTCCGCCGCGTCTCCCACAAAGGATCTTGCCCAGGGTGCCGCCGCCAGTTTGGTGCGGGCGTGGTGCACCTGAATGGGCGCGATATCGACAATGTCGAGCCGGCCTTTGCAGCCCAGCCGCTGCGCCAGCCGCGACGACAGATCACCATAGACACAGGCCATCTGGAGAACGCGGCTGCCGGGCAGAATGCCCTCAAGGGCCAGGTCGCACAAACGCCGGTACTGGCCCCAGAGGATCGCCGAAACTATCACGTCCCGGTCGAAGATGCGGATGCTGGCGGGCCTCAGATAGGCCCACCAGTAATACCGGACCAGATGGTCCGGCAACTCAAGCGCTTGCTCTCCGTCAGGAGCGCCCGGCAATTTTACATCATGCATGCCGCCGCCATCCGACAATGCCGATTGCGATCAGCAACACCGCGCCCAGCCCGTAAACCAGCAGCATCCAGGTGGGCAGATAGAAAGTCATATAGACGTTCCAGCCAATATAGCTGAGGCTCTTGGTCACCAGCGAAGGCGTGCCGGTCAGCGATCCGCCCAAAGTGCCGGTGATCGTGATCACCAACGCGCCGATTGTGGCCAGCGTGAAGGTCACCCAGCGTTGCCCGCCATCAAACAGATTGCGGCGGAAACGATAGCCAAGAACGCTCATCACGGTCCAGTAGGACAGGGTCCATGTCGCCAGCATGATGTGGTTGCGCCCCAGCGGCGATTCTGTGATCGCCGACCACGGATAGATCGTAAGGCCCAGTGAATAGGTCACAAATCCGGCGAGCGTGCCAAGCGCAGCCACAGGCCAGATCGCCTTTTGCAGCCGAACGGCGAATTCAGAGTCCGAGAAGCTGCGAATCAGGATGAACAGATAGGCGGTCATCCATAGCCCGACCGGAAAGTGTGCGACAAGAATGTGATAAACCGGGCTGAGCGAAAACGCGGGCGTGCCTTCGACGGCCACGGCGACCCCTCCACCTTCGCTGTGCGCCAACGCAGCACCGGTCGCCGCAAGCATCAGGGCCGCAGTCGCGAGGCCGATCCGGCGGCCTCGTCGCATCAATCCGGGGCGTTTCATGTCGGCTTCCTTTCTGGCATTCGTGGATGGGTTTTGCGTATCGGCCGGACGGTTCATTTCGATTCCTCCCGGCGGCGCATCAGAAGGTTGATGTTGATGCCAAGCCCGACGATCAGGCCGAGGCTCGCGATGAGCGTCCAGATCCATTGACGCTTGATTTCCTGGGCGAATTCGAGCTGAACACCGTAGAGGGCAAGCTGTTCTTCGCTGTGGCGGTAGGCCACCGGCACGCGCGCCGCGATACGGTCTGCACCCGGATGCTGGCGTGCGTCGGTCAGACGGTCCCACGTGACCTGACCGGGATAGAACATCGGTATTTCCGTCCAGGGGCCGCTCCAGTCGGGCGCGGTGCCGGGCTCGAACCGTTCAGCCACCATTTGCGCCGGTTGTTCGAGGCCCAGCGAGACCGGCAGCGAAACATAGTGCCAGCGCATCGTCGAAGCGTTGCGGAATACCGCGAAGGCCAGATCGTAGCTGCCACCATCGCGGAAGATCTTGTCGTCCAGCGGATTACCGGTATCCATGTCGCGCACCAGCGTCACATCCCAGAAGCCGTTGCGCCAGCGCGCCGTCTGCGGCATCACGACGTCACCGCGCGATCCGGTCGCCTCGCGCAGATAGCGGCGCGGAATCGCGTCGCCGTTTTTCCAGGCGTAATCCGGATCGAAGGGCACTGCGGTTTCGGCACTCAGGTAATAAGTATCGTTGAACCCGACATCTCCCGCGATCACCGCGTCGACCGACAACGCCGGGCTGTCGGCGACCTCAGGGTTGAACATATATCTCGGCTGGTTGGTCATCTCGTCCCAGTTGGTGGTATAGGGGCCTGTACCCGCATCGCCGCCGCGCTCTTCGGCAACGAACCCATCATCGCCCAGGCCGATCGGGTTCGACCGGCTCGAGCGCCATTGCCACAGATCGATGAACTGACCCGCTGCGCGCAATCTCTCCAGTTCGCTCTCCGGTTTGATCGAGTCAAAATCATCGGAGTCGGTTCGCGTCGAGGGCAGATATTTAGTGCGTTCTTCATCGGTTTCCGGCACGCCGGTGAAGGTGGTCAACCCTTCACCAATGGTGATGTAACCGCCATAGCGGCTGAACAAAGGTACCGAGCCGTCATCGATCATCATCGCAACCCGGTCCTCGGTCAGGAATTCCGGGTTCGGCCCCAATGCCTCGCCGCCACGCTTTTCCCACTTACCGTCCTGATAGACCAGCACGTCGTTGAACAGGCTCGGCCGGTCCACCGGCCAGCGGTAGCGGAAATAGATCCGTTCGCCGTCAAAGGCCGCCTTGACCTGAAGCTCGGATGTCAATTCCTCGGGAATGACGATGTTGCGTTCAGGATCATCTTTGACAATCCCGGTTCCGTGCGTAGCCCAGCCAAGCACCAGAAGTCCGGCAAAAAGTGCCACAGAGACGGCGAGATATGTTGTTCGTTTGGTCATGTCGTATCCATTCTTTCATTCATCCGCCAGTCAGTGCGCCCTTCTGGGTGTCACTGGTGCCGATATTCAAAGGTTTTCTGCATCACCCGCCCGCCCTCGGGCAGCACCACCCGCACCCGGATCTTGCAAAGCTAGGAAATCCAGAATTCGCCGTCGCAGAACCCCTGATAGCGGTGCTCAATCTCGATCCTTAGCGCACGGCGGGCCCGGTGCAGGCGTACGCCCACGTTGTTGGTGGTAAGGCCCAATTCTGCCGCTACGCGTTGACGCGGGGTCTGTTCAAGGTCGACGCGGCGGATGATCTCGGCGTAGTCCGGTCTAAGCAGCGGCAAAAGATTGTGGACGTAACCGTACGCGACATGCTCGGACTCAGGGTCCAGGGCGGCCTCGCAGCAGGGTTCGCGCGCGAACGCTGCCTCCACATTCTGGCGTGTGGCACGGCGGCGATAATAGTCAGTCAGCGTGTTGCGCTGGATCCGACCGAGCCAGGCATCGACCTTCACGCTGTCTTCCAAGGCGTTCGCTGCTCGGATCGCCTTGATGCAGAAATCCTGCAACGCATCCTCGGCATCCTCCGGGCGTGCGAGACGACAGCGGAAGAAGCGGAAGAATTCCTGCCGTCGTTCGACTAGCTGCCGGGCGACGATGGTGTCACGATCTTGCGGGGTGATAGTGGGCATTCGATGGCGCGATGTTGCAAACATCATGAAAACTCTGTAGCGCAAAAGGTGGCAGAACCAGCGCCGATGCTCACGAACGAATGTCGCGCCACATGGACGCATGTTTCAAACCACGACGACATTATAGCCTCCATAAGAATTGCGGATCGACCCACGCGGGATGGAAAGGCCGACGATCAGCAGGCCGGCAATGACGCTGCCCCATTGCGCCGCTGGCGATCAGGCCCCGTCCAGCACCCACGGCGCCACGATCAGCCACAGCCCGGCAGGCACGCTCAGGAACCACACCATGCACGCCACTTCGGCAAAGGCGATGATCGAGAAAGTCACCAACAGCAACCCGGTCAGATGGTCGCTGTTGGTCATCGCGCCCGTGCTGCCAAAGGTCAGCCGGGTGAAGGTCAGCCAGATGCCGATGGCGCAGATGGCCAGCAGCGCGGGCGGAAAAGTGACGCCCTGCCCCGATTGCGCAAACATCTGCGCCTTGGGGGCCAGCAAGCCGCGGGCGTGATCGTCACTGCCCTCCTCCATCGCGCCACCGGTCCAAAAGGTGCGCCAGAACGGTTTGCCCGCGCGGTGCGAGGCAGTCAGAAACTGCCCCATTGCCACGAATTCGTCTAGCGAATAGGGGATCATCAGCGCCATCGCCAGTGCCGTGAAAAGACACAGCATGCACCAAGTGCCGATCAGGATCGGTTGGACGATGACAAAATAGATGCTAACGATGCCCAGCAGCACGATCAGGAAGCCCAGCAGTGCCAGCGTCGCAATCGGCACCCGCTGCAACCAGCTTGATGGGTTGTAGCCCCATTCGGGTGGAATGTCGGGCTTGTCCATCATGCCCGCCATGCTCATGCCAGGCATCATTGGGATCAGGATTGCCAGCGCGATCACGGTGCCGCCGATCAGGGTGCTGTTGACATAGGCCTCGGGCAGCGGAGTCCAGATCACCAGCGGCGCAAACAGCAGCCAACCGCCGACCACCGCATTGGCCCATTGTGCCCAAGGATAATTCCACCGCGCATTGGCCGACAGATAGCCAAATATCACGACCAGCACGCCGCTGCCGACATCACTTATGGTCATCAGCATGTTGCGGTACGCGAAGGGCGAAAGCCCCCTGTTGGCCATCACCCACAACTGGTTGGCATCCGGCACAAAATCGCTTAGATAGCCCAGCGTGAACGGGGCCGTGATCATCCAGAAGCCCAGCATCATCGCCACATAGTGCGGCCAGAGCATCGCGCGATGTGCGTCGCCCATACCCTCCGTGTCGCTCGACGCCGTACCATGCGACATGCCGGGCATCTCGGTCCTCATCGCGAGCTTGCTCGAAGTCTGCGCGGCCACCGGAACCAGCGAAGACGGCTTGAGATTCTGCCCTGCGCGTGCCGCAATCTTGCGCCCGGCCGCAGCGGATCCGGTCAGCGCCACCCCCCTGACGCGGGGATCGTCAATGATCGCATTGGCTTGATCGTAGGAAATCAACAGGTTGGTATACAGGCCCACCAGAGCCCCGGCCTCGGCCCACAGCGCCTTAAATGCAATCGCGCATTGCGGCACGTTGCCCGCATGTTTCACCATCAACACATTGCCCGCCATCAGATGCGGACCGGCAACGCGGGCAAGCTGGTAGTGGGGAAAGTTCCACGGTTCGACCGCGAAAATCACAACGATCGGGCTGCTTTCCATATGCGCTTCGCCCTTGGAAGGGTGCAATGCAACCGAGGCCAGAAACCGTTCGGCGTTGGTGGCATAATAGTTCAGGATCGCCGCGCTGAACGCCACTTCGCCGCGCGCATCGGCAATGCGCTTGCCCATTTCGAGGGACATGGTGCACGCCAGACTTTCCTTGTGCTCCAGCATGAGCGCCGCGACCTTCGCGACGATGGCCACCCGCTCGGCATGGGTCTTGTGCCGCCAGACCGCAAAACACCCCGCCGCCGCCAGTCTGGTCTCCAACTCGGAATCGGTCATTTCCTTGAAGGTCTCGATCAGTTTACCGGTGGCGGGATTGAGGCTTTGATAGGTCATGGCGTGGCTTTTATTTGTTGACAGGGCGGAATTCGCGCGCAGCGGGCTAAACTGAGATGATGACCTTGAGCGCCTTGGTCTTGGCGGCATCGCCGAAGGTGTCATATGCTTCGACGATCTGGTCGAGCGTGAAGTAGTGGGTGATCAACTGCGTCGGATCTATCTTCTTTGACGCCACAGTCTTGAAAAGCATCGGGATCGTGACCGTATCGACCAGCCTCGTGGTGATTGCGATGTTGCGGTCCCACAGTTTTTCCAGATGCAGATCGACCTTCTTGCCGTGCACGCCGATGTTGGCGATAGTCCCACCCGGGGCCACGAGTTGCTGACATAACTCGAAGGTGGCAGGAATGCCGACGGCCTCGATTACGGTATCGACGCCGCGGTTTTCGGTCAACTTCATCACGGCGTCCAGCGCCTTGCCATCAGAGCTGTTGATCGTCGCCGTCGCGCCGAATTTCGTTCCGGTCTTCAACCGGTTGTCGTCCAGATCGATCATGATGATGTCGGAAGGTGAATAGAATTGTGCGGTCAGGAGCGCCGCCAACCCGATTGGCCCCGCCCCAACGATCGCCACGGTGCTGCCGGGTGCGACCTGACCGTTTAGAACCCCGCATTCAAACCCTGTTGGAAGGATGTCGCTGAGCATCACCAGTGCCTCTTCATCCGTGCCTTTCGGGAGGTGATAGAGGCTCATGTCGGCATGGGGTGCGCGCACAAATTCGGCCTGGGTTCCGTTGATCTTGTTTCCCAGAATCCAGCCGCCTGTCGTGCAGTGCGAATACATCTGCTTGCGGCAATAAACGCATGTGCCGCACGCGCTCACGCAGGAAATCAGGACATGATCTCCAGCCTTGAAGGCGGTCACGGCGGGCCCGACCTTGTCGATGATGCCTACCCCTTCGTGCCCCAGGATCCGGCCCGGTTTACAGGTTGGTACGTCACCCTTGATGATGTGCAGATCGGTGCCGCAAATCGTGGTTTTCGACATGCGCACGATGGCATCGGTAGGATCGGATATCTGGGGCTTCGGGCGATCCTCTAAGAGCCCGACTCAAAATTAATACGCATTGATTTCAAGTCCTTGCGATAAGGCGGGTGGTGCGCCGGATGGATGCGATGAGCAGCCACGCTTCGGAAGATGCTACGGTTGCCTCCCAGTCTTTTGCCAAGCGACGACATCTTCCAAGCCAGGCAAATGTGCGCTCGACAACCCAGCGCCTTGCAATAACAACAAATCCTTTTGCACCATCGGGGCGTTTGACGATCTCGATGGTCGGCCCATCCATGTTTTGAAGAACAGTTTTCAGCTTTTGCCCAGCATAACCGCCATCTGCAAACAGATGGGCAAGGCTGGGGAAGCTCTCTTTCGTGTATGCGATGGCGTCCGGTGCGCCATCCCTGTCCTGTATATCGGCGGTGTGCGTGATCGCGCCCAGCATATTGCCTTGTGTATCAGTGAGGATGTGACGCTTGCGGCCTGTGATCTTCTTGCCCGCATCAAAGCCGCGCGGGCCGCCGCTTTCCGTGGTTTTCACGCTTTGGCTGTCGATCACACCCGCTGTCGGCTCTGCCGCGCGGCCGGCCAAAAGGCGCGCGGACATGACCAGCGTTTCGTTGATGATGTCGAGCAGGCCGCTGTCGCGTAATCGGTAGAAATAGTGCTGGACCGTTGTGAAGGGCGGGAAGTCTTTTGGCAGCATCGCCCACTGGCAGCCCGACGCCGCTATATACTGGATCGCGTTCCATATCTCGCGCATCGGCCATTTGCGCGGTCGACCGACCTTGCTCGGCGCAGGCATGAACGGCACGATCAACGCCCATTCCTCGTCCGTACAATCGCTTGCATAGCGCAAGTATCTGCGGTCATATTGCTTCCGAGTGATTTCAGTCCAAGCCATCCGATCCTCCATTGTCTTTGCAAACAACAGAGAATCACAACTTGCTGAAATCACTCAACATAATTTTCGGTTGGCCTCTAAGGCTTTTTTTCCTACAGCTTTGTAAACTAGTGCTTTCATGATCGGTGTCCTTGTTGTGCCTGTCGAAGCTTCGATTGTGCACGACTTCACTTCGACAGGCACAGATTGCGTGCCGCCAGCTGATGTGCCTGTCGGGACTCACGTGCATTTGAGAAGCGCACTACAACAAATAGAATAACATCGGGTCGGGAGGCCTGAACTGATCCAGATCAGTGTTCGGGTTCCGCAGGAACTCAACCTCCAGGCCCGGGACCGCCTGCCAGCAGCGTGACGAGCATATGGAGAAGCTGTAGATATGCCGTTACTCGGGGAACTAATGTGCGCAGGAAGTTCGCCAGATTGCAGGCCAGTGCATGAAGCTGAAGCCGAGCCTCGTTGGCTTTGAAGCTCTTGCAGGAAAGCCGTGTCCATTTGAGCGCGTATTTGCCTTCCTTGATGTACTGCTCTGCCGTGCCGCGCCGGTTGTAGAACTCGAACACCCGTTCATCAGGAACGGTCAGCGTCGTGACCAAAAAGCCCACTCGGGGAAACAACTCTCCGGGGTGCCACTCTACCTTGGCCACGACCCGGCGTGGCTTACTCCAGCTCTTAGCCTGATAGGTGAAGTTGGCATAATGGCGTTCCACGGAGGTTGACGGGCGACCCGGGCGACGCTTGAGAAGATGAGCGATACGGCGCTCCAGAACCTTGTTGGCTCTCAGAGGGATGGCATAACCAAACTCATTGGCTTCCAGATAGTCGAACAACTCAGGGATGGCGAAAGCGGCATCGCCACGCAGGTATTTGCGCCATAAGCCAGTCCAACGATAGCGCCCGATAATGGGATCAAGCACCGCTCGCCAGTTGTCCGCACTGTGAACTTTGCCAGGACGCAGGGAGCAGCGTTCCAGATCGCCGTGCTGGTTGAACACGAACAGCGGATGATAACAGCTACAACCAAAATGGCCGTTATAAGCCGAAGCTTCCTGCTCGCCGTGTACCGGGCTTACCGAACTATCAATGTCCAGGATCAGATTGGGCGATTTGCGCAACCGCTGAACCCGGTCAATCCACCTGCCGCCGAGATCAGTCAAAGCCATCAGGTTCTTCTTGCTGACAAGCGTTCCCGTCTCGAACCGCCCCATCTGGCTCTCTGAAGCTCCATGGCGGTCAAAGTCCCGTTGCCCGGTGATCAGCCGCATCACCGGATCGCGGGCCAGCCGGGTGGCATCATTGACATCTTCATAACCTGCAATACGGCCAAACACCGATTGGCGGAACATCGCGAGTAGTTGGTAACGAGAGTTCTTGCCAGTACGGTTATCACGCAGTTCCCATGACGTCATCTGGCTCAGTCCCAGAGCATCGTCCAGTTCCCGCAACAGCAACAAGCCGCTATCCGAGCTAAGCTTCGCGCCGTGGAACTGGAGCTTCAATCGCCGGTCAAAATTGAACCTCAAAGGCTTAGAAACTGATTCACCCGTTGCATTGCCTCGAATAACCAACATCGCGGCCACCTAATAGATTGATTTGCCTCAACAAACCAGAATCCATCAGTCCCTTTATGTCAAGCCATCTGGGATATGCGGATCAAAAACTCGTCCCGGCGCGCCAGATGTTCCGGTGGCCGGAGCACATATTTCTCCGCTGGTCAGCGACTCCACTTAGGGTCATGCCGGTTTTCTTGGCTTGGATGACTCCAGCGGCTTTGCCCCCGACGAACAGAAGGTAATCGCAAAAACCGGCAGGTAGTGGGAATTCGCGAACGGCAACGCCCACTGCCGCATTGCGGTCAAAGCTGTCGCGATCCTGCAAGACCCAACCAGCCGCCGTCAGCCGCTGGTCGATCTTCTCTCGCGCGAGTTCCTCTGGTCCCTGCAATTACGCCCCTCTTTGTGTGCTTTGCCTGAACGCGGCGACGCTGTCCGGGGCATTCTGAATGAACTGCGCGCGCTTTCCGGCTCGAAGAGACCATTCAGAAACCGAAGCATAATCAGAACCATATCTGACGATCCTGCCAAACGTCTAGCGATATCGCGAATTTTATCTGGCGATATCGCTAGAGTATGCTATATGTGCTCCAGCGGGAGACCTAGATGATGAGCGAACTCTACACTGCAAGTCAGATGCACGACGCCTACTGCCGGGCTAGCGGGCTCAGTCCAAAGGATCAAGATTCGATTTTAAACCGGTTCCGTTACATGGCGAAACGCGGATTGCTTGGCGAAGGTATTGTGGTCGACGACAGGAAGACTCTGGCCTTCCCGAAAATCGAGATCTTTCGCGCCTCGATCTACACCGAACTCGCCGGAATCGCGATGGACCTCAGGGCTTTTGAACCCATCGTGGAGGCCGCAGAGCGGCGATATCCCCACGGTCTGAACGTTGCACCATCCATGAAACGTGACGGAGCCTGGGCATCGAAGGGCGGCCTACTCGATGCTATCCATGGGGTCGCCCTTGGAGAGAATTGGAGCCTTCAGATCGAACTGAAGCGCCCTGGCTTCCATACTGGAGGAGGGTTGGCAGCCGAATTCGTCTTTGACGCGTCCAAGGAGCCGCCATCGGTTTTAGCAACCTCTGACGAAATCCTTGGGCGCAGACGTGTTAGAACACGGGCGAGTGTCGACCTCTACGCCCTCTTCGCGCCGCTCATCGAATTAGTGGGGCTTCCCGGCTGATGCTTGAGTCTCGCCAAACTGATCGCGCGCTGGTGTCGCCGCCTACGCGGAGGGGGCTGTCGCGTGTCCTGGCGGCAGGCTATGTCGGGGTCGGTGCAACCAAGTTCGACGAAATGGTTTCAGATGGGCGAATGCCAAAACCAAAACGGATTGACGGACGCAAAGTCTGGGACGTTCGGGCTTTGGACCAATACTTCGAAGCCTTGCCCAGCGACGGCAATATAGACAATAATCCTTGGGACACTTAGATATGTCCGGGGATTTTATGAAGATCAAATTGAAATACGTCGTCGAAGATATAGACCGACACGGCAACGTGCGCCTTTATTTCAGACGGAATGGGCGCAAAATTCGACTACCGTCACCTGTCGGCTCTCCCGAATTTCTGGCCGCCTACAAGGCGGCCTTCGCGGGCAAATCGAAGACCAAAGCAGAGTCGAAGGTGGGGCAAGTAGTCCCCGGATCGGTGCGTGCGCTCTGCGCTGAATACTATAAATCTGCAATGTTTCGAGAATTGGACCCCCGAACACAGAAGGTTCGCAGGGGTATCCTCGAGCGGTTCTGCCAGCACGAGAACGACGGCGACAAACCCTTCGCATTGCTCCAGCCAAAGCACATTCGGGCGCGCCGCGACGAAAAAATGGACCGCCCGGAAGCTGCAAACAGCATGGTCAAGGCGCTTCGGCAACTCTACAAATTCGCTGTCCGATACGATCTGCACGACCGTAATCCCGCGACCGAAATTGAATACCTCAATAGCGGGTCTGAAGGCTTCCATTCCTGGTCCTTGGGCGAGATCAAACAGTTCGAAGACACGCACCCTGTGGGTAGCATGGCGCGGCTGGCTTTGGCCTTGGCCCTCTACACGGGGCAGCGGCGTTCGGACATTGTTCAGTTCGGGAAACAACACGTCCGCGACGGGTGGTTGGTATTCACCCAACACAAGAACCGTAACCATAATCCCGTCCGCCTGGAAATTCCGATTGTGCCTGTTCTTCAGCGGATCATCGACGCCACCCCTACGGGCGATTTAACGTTCATGGTAACGGCCTTTAATCGGCCCTTCACGTCCAATGGTTTTGGGAATCGATTCCGCAAATGGTGCAATGATGCGGGGCTTCCACAGTGTTCCGTTCACGGACTCCGCAAGGCGGCTGCCGCACGTCTCGCTGAAATAGGCTGTACCGAATTCGAGATTATGGCGATCACCGGGCACAGAACTTCGAAGGAAGTCACCAGATACACCCGCGCCGCCAGTCAGAAGATCCGAGCGGAAAGTGCCTTGAAACGTATGACGGCGGAACAGAAGTAGGACAAAAGTGTCCCACTTTTCGAAATGGTGGCAGCCGGTGGGACAAAATCGCCACCTAATACACTGAAAAAACAGGAAAAAATAAATGAATGGTGCCCGGGGGCGGATTTGAACCACCGACACGCGGATTTTCAATCCGCTGCTCTACCCCTGAGCTACCCGGGCATTCGCGATCTTCTGCCAGCACATCTGCGCTTTGCGGCAGCCGCCCCGAGGCAAGGGCCGATCTTGTTGCTGACGGGTTATAGGCAAGTCGCAAACACCTGTCCAGTGACGATTCCCGGTTCTTCCGGGAAAAAACCGGACGGCGCTGCAGAGCCGAATCGGGCGTCAGTTTTCGGTGTCGAATTCGTCGCTGGAGGGGTCTTCCTCAACCACGGGAACGGCGTATTTGCCGTCGAACCAGCGCCCCAGATCGACATTGGCGCAGCGGGTGGAACAAAACGGATAGCTCTCGCGGTGCGACAGCTTCTTGCAGATCGGGCAAGGCACCGGTTTTCTCAAGGGGGTTATCTTGCTATCGCTCATTGCATCCATCACCTGATTGCAGCTCGGCTTGATACCGGCTCAAAACGCGGGGTAGCATGTCTGGCAGGTCTTCGGCAATAAGGCCGGGGCCGAACGCGACAGCACATTCGACATGCAGCCAGGCAGCAGCGGCTGCCGCTTCAAAAGGCTCAAAGTCGCGCGCCAGCAGGCCGGTGATAAAGCCCGCCAGAACATCGCCGGCACCGGCAGTTGCGAGCCAGGGGACCTGCCGTTGGCCAAGCGCGATGGACAATTCCACCCGGCCATCGGCTGCAGCGATGACGGTAACAGACCCCTTCAGCAGGACGCAGCACCCCGCCCTTGCGGCGGCCTCACGGGCCGCATCAATTTTTGACAATCCGGCGCCGCCAAGCTGGTCAGGTGCTGTGGCGTCAAGTTTTTCTGCAATGTCAGGGAACAGCCGGGCGAATTCGCCGCCATGGGGGGTCAGCACCACGCGCTGGTGCAGTCTGGCAAACAAGGCTGCACGATCATCTGCGAAGCTGATAAGAGCATCTGCATCAAGCACAAGCGGCTGTCCGCTGGCCAGTGCCGCCAGCACCAGTGAGCGGGTGCGTTGCCCCACCGCCATTCCGACACCCAATCCGGGGCCAAGGCACAGGGCGTTTTTGCGGCCATCAGTAAGCAGGCTTTGCAGAGCCGCGGCATCTGCAACCGGGGTCAGCATGATGGCGTTCAGTTGCGCCGCGTTTTCAACCAATGCGTCCGGCGGGCAGCCCAGGGTGACGGCCCCTGCCCCGACCCGCAGCGCCGCCCGTGCCGCCAGCCGGCCGGCTCCGCCATGGCCGCTGCCGCCGGCCAGTATCAGGGCGTGACCGTGCTGATATTTATGCGCCAGATTGGGCTTGCCGAGGCGCAGCGGATAACCACCGGCATGGATTGTCTCCACAGCACTGGTACTGGCGGGCGAAAGCCGGTCGGGCGGTTCGAACTCCGCTATACCCAGATCAACCACCGCCAGAACCGGGATCGGCTGTTGGGATGATGCACCTGTCGCGGCCTGCTCTGAGAAAAACACATGGCCCGGCTTCAAGCGCTGAAACGTCACCACATGGCTCGCCTGCGGCCAGACCCTGCCCTGCTGGGCGGCGGCGTTTTGCCTGGTTGTATCCAAGGGTTCCGGCTTGAGCATGCGGCCTGTATCGGCGCTCACCCCGGAAGGCATATCGACCGCGACTATGGTGCGCGCTTCGCGCGCGACCATGTCGAGTGTGGCAAGCAGGCCGGTGCTGAGAGGACGCACAAGACCGGTACCGAACAGCGCGTCAAACACCACATCGGCGTTTGCCAGAATGGCGGCGGTGAGGTCCGGCAGAGGTGTTACCTGGCCGGTTTCCCGCCATTGCGCCGCATATTCGGCAGCGTCGGCGGGAAGCCTGTCGAGATCGCCGGTGAAAAATACTTCAACCCGCCAGCCAAGGCTGTGCAGATGACGCGCAATGACAAAACCGTCGCCGCCATTATTGCCCGGTCCGCACAGCACCACAGCTCGATGGCCGCGCGCTGCCAGATGCGGTTCGGCCCGAAACAGTGCCTCTACCACACCGCGCCCGGCGGTTTGCATCATCGAGCGACCTGTGACCCGGCCTGACGCAATCGCGGCCTGCTCGGTGCGGCGCATTTGAGCTGCGCTCAGAAGCTTCAGCCGCTGCTGGTCAAATCTGACAAAGGTGATGTCTGCACAGGCCATATCTGCCGGTTCCGGACTTGCTCTGTTATGCCAGCCGGACTATCCCCGGCCTGCTATTCGTGGTTCAGCCAGTTGAGAACCACCGGGAAGCCTTCGCCCTGCAGCAGCGAAACGGTCTCAAACAGCGGCAGGCCGACCACACCGGTATAAGAGCCCTGCAGGCTGGTGACAAAGGCAGCGGCCAGACCCTGAATGGCATAACCGCCGGCTTTCCCGCGCCATTCCTCGGACGCCAGATAGGCATCGATTTCCATGCGCGAGAGTTTTTTGAAACGCACCTTGGTTTCAACCAGCCGTTTGCGCATACCGCCGCGCGGGGTGATGAAGGCGACGCCGGTATACACTCTGTGCGCCCGGCCTGACAGACGCTCCAGAGCCTCAACGGCTTCATTGACGGTTTCGGTTTTCGGCAGGATGCGCTGTCCGATCGCCACCACCGTATCCGCGCCGAGCACAAAGGCGTCATCGTAGCGGTCGGTTTTCGGTGCCATATCCGCGTGTTCGCCCTTCCTGGCATCCATCGATCTGGCATGGGCCACCAGCGTATCGCGGGCGACCTGCGCCTTGGCACAGGCAAGCCGACCGGCCAGGGCACGCGGGCTTTCGCGGCGACGCGGAGTTTCATCCAGATCAACCGGCTGCAGGCGGTCCGGCTGCAGGCCGACCTGCTGCAACAGCGCAAGCCGGCGCGGCGACGAAGAGGCAAGAACCAATTTCGGGGTGGGTTTGGCGGCCATTTTACTGATTACCCGCGGGCACTGACGCCAAGGACGTCGTCTGTTTACTTAAAGCGGTAGGTGATGCGCCCTTTGGTCAGGTCGTAAGGCGTCATTTCCACCAGAATCTTGTCGCCTGCGAGCACACGAATGCGGTTCTTGCGCATGCGGCCAGCCGTATGGGCGATTATTTCGTGGTCATTTTCCAATTTCACGCGAAACATCGCGTTGGGCAGTAACTCGGTGACCACACCGGGAAACTCAAGGACTTCTTCCTTAGCCATAGGATTCCTTATCTAAAACAATTCTTAAATCTGAATCGGGTTGGCCGGTCAGACTGATTTTCGACACGCCAAACAGGCCATCAGGCCACAATTCAGCGCTATTTGGGAGGTTGTTACCAGATCGGCAGGCAAAGGTCACCATATACCGTGCCGAAATAGCATCACTTACACATTTTACAGAATATAGGGCTTTCCCGTTGTGAATGCCAATTAATCCGTCCTCAATCGGTTCATATTTCCCCTGAATGTTCCAGTGTCGATCTGGCAGGGAAATGGCGGGGAACTGGCAGCGGTTAAAATATAAACACACTGTTCAACACATGGCATGCGGGTTGCGTGGCATTATATGTGTTGTGAACAATTCAGGAGCATTGTCATGTCCATTCGCCCGGTCAATCAGATTATTCAGGCCCAGCCAACCATGGAGGGTGCCGGTGTCAAGCTGCATCGCGCCTTCGGATTTGGCGACCCGGAGATGGCGGATCCGTTTCTGCTGCTGGATGATTTCCGCAATGACAAGCCGCAGGATTACATGCGCGGATTTCCCTGGCATCCGCATCGCGGTATCGAAACCATCACCTATATTCTATCGGGCAGTGTTGAACATGCCGACAGCCTGGGCAATAAGGGCTCGCTTCAGGCCGGCGATGTGCAGTGGATGACGGCCGGCAGCGGTATTCTGCATCAGGAAATGCCGGAAGGCGACGCCAAGGGCAAGATGCACGGCTTTCAGCTGTGGGCAAATCTGCCGCGCAAGCTGAAAATGACCGATCCGCGTTATCAGGATGTCGAGGCCAGCGAAATCCCGCTGCTGCAGGAGGATGATGGCACCGAGGTGAAAATCATCTGCGGAGAATTGTGGGACCGCAAAGGCCCGGTTGATGGCATTGCTGCCGAACCGCGCTATCTTGATGTGTTCGTGCCGGCTGGCCGCAAACGCACCCTGCCGGTGAGCACACGGCAGAAAGCCTTCGCCTATATTTTTGAAGGTTCCGGCACATTTCGCGATGCGTCCAAACCGTTTGGCGTTCTCACTGAAAAGGAAGCCAATGGCGAAGAGCTGCTGATCCGGGACCAGACAGGCAACCGCTCTTTGGTGCTGTTTGGCAGCGGTGATGAAATTACTGTTCAGGCCGGTGACGAGGGCATTCGCTTTCTGCTGGTGTCAGGCACTCCAATTCAGGAACCGGTGGCCTGGCACGGCCCCATCGTCATGAATACACGGCAGGAACTGATGCAGGCGGTCAATGAGTTGAACGCCGGCACCTTTATCCGAAAAACGGCATAAGGCTCATAGCCGCAGCAGGGTCTTGGCATTGCGGTAACACACCAGATCGCGCTCCTCGTCAGACAGGGGCGCGTTCTCGATCCACGATCCTGCGTCATCTGCTTTTTCAAACGGATAATCCACGGAGAACATCACACGGTCCGCGCCCATGGCATCGATGGCGCAGCGCAGCGGTTGATCGGAACACACCCCTGCAGTGGTGGCATATATATTGCGCCGGAAATAATCCGACGGTTTCATCTCCAGTGTCATGTCGCCGCGATTGCTGATTTCCCAGCGGCTGTCAAAACGCCATAACTGATAGGGCAGCGTCTCGCCCATATGGCCGAGCACCAGCCTGGCGTCGGGATAGCGGTCGAAGACACCGCTGAACAGCAGCCGCAAGGCGTGATTTCCGGTTTCAACCGTCCATGACCAGACCGGGCCGAACAATTCCGGGTGGTTGTGATACATGTAAGGTACGTCCGGCGGATTATTGGGATGGATATAGACCGGCACCTGCAGATCCGAGGCGCGCTCCCAGAACACAGAAAACCGGTCATCATCGAGATAGGCACCATTGGTCTGGCCGTTGATCATCGCGCCACAGAAACCCAGCTCGGTGACACAGCGCTCAAGTTCCGATGCAGCTTCCGCCGGGTCCTGCATGGCAAGATGGGCGAAACCTGCATAGCGCTCCGGCCGCTTGCTGATTTGCTCTGCGAGAAATTCATTGCAGCGCCGCGCCATGCGCACCGCAGTGACCGTTTGCGGTTCCGCCTGCACGCCGGGTCCGGCCAAAGACAGCACCGCCTTTTCAATGTTGTTGCGGTCCATATTGGCGAGGCGCGCCTCACCGAAATCCTGCAGCGCGTCACGGGCTTTGCCGAACATTGCCGGACTGATATTAATCGCGGTCTTTGACCAGTAATCGACAAAATCCGGTGCCATGAAATGCTCTTCAATGGCTATTTTCCTGTGTCCGTTTGCATTGTTCATATTCTTGGCCCTTCAGTGCAGTGCGTATTCTGATGATCAGAGTTGAAAAATCTTCTTGTCGGTGTTGTGCAGGCAGGCACCCGGACCGTCCGCCTCAATCATGTAATTGTCGCAGATCACCGCAAACACCTGGCCATCGTCAAAACCCGGATGAACCGCAAAACACATATCCCTGGCCAGCGGCATGGTTTCATCCTTGCGGATCATCGGGCGCTCGACCATGTCGACACCCTGGCCATGCGCGTAAAGCCGGGTTTCAGGCGGCAGATCGTGATCCCGCATCCAGGCATCGTGAGCTGCTGCCACGCTGGCAGGATCTGCTCCGGGCCGCATCAGCGACAAAGTGTGATCCTGGGCCTTGCGGACATGGTCAAAGGCCTGCAACAGATGATCACTGGCCGTGCCAAGAACCATGGTCCGTGCAATTTCCAGATAGACGCCGCCGGGTCCGTTGACCTCGATCAGCAGGGAAAAATGATCGCCCGTCTCAATGGTGCGCCCCTGGAATGCGCGGCCTGCAAAACGCGAGGAGCGGCCAAGCGGCGCAGAGGTTCCAAGGAAAATCCCCTGATCGCTGCCGAGCCGGTGCGCGGCAGCCTGGGCGTGATTGGCGACATCAATATCTGTTACGCCGGGACGCAGAAAATCGCACACTTCCGCGAACACCCGGTCCTGCAACTGCGCCGTGCGGTGAATGAGTTCAATCTCTTCAGGGCTCTTGATCGCCTTGATCGTGTCAACCAGATCGGTGGCATCGACCAGTTCCGGCCGGTCCAGCATGTTCTGCACACAATCAATCAGGCTGAACGGTAGCGCACCGGGTGTCAGCCATCCGACCTTTGCCGGTTTGGTGCGTTGCAATTCAGCTACCAGAAGCGCGGCATCATAGGTGTTGGTGTAACCGATGGAGGTGAAGGACGGGGTGTGAACCATGCGCCCGACACCGCGGTGTATCTCGTCCTTGCCGGCCAGGTCCCGCACCACGTCAAACGCGCCCATCTCGATGATTGTCATGGGTTGATCGCGGTAAAAAACCAGGGTTCTGGGATAGCCATTGCAAGCGGGTATATCGCTGAACCAGCGGACATAGCCGCCCACCCAGTCGCTGGTGTTCTGCATCACCAATGCATCAATATCCTGATCCTTCATGGCCGTGGCAACTTCAGTCCAGCGGCGCTGCAGTTCTGCATCGGTAATCGGAGAGCGCAGTTTCACGGTATTATCCTCGTGGTTTTGCCTTCTGGAGCAAGTTAACGGTCAAATTTTCCGGCCAGACCATCAGCGCCGTCACGTCCATAGCGGCTGAAATTTTCGGCGACAATCGGCAGAGCCTGCTGATGATAAATATCCGCCATGCCGCCGATGTGTGGTGTCACGATGATCTTCGGATGGTGCCAGAGCGGGCTTTGGGCGGGCAAAGGTTCGGTCTCGAAGACATCCATGCCGGCACCGGCAAGCTTTCCGCTGTCGAGGGCCGACAGCAAAGCGCGCTCGTCGACACAACCGCCGCGTGAAATATTGATCAGGAAGGCGGACCGCTTCATGACATCAAGCGTTTCGGCATTGATGATGTGATGGGTTTCACTGGAATAAGGTACGATGATAACAAGAAAATCCGCATCACGCGCGGCGCTGCCGATCTCGTCGCGTTTGTAGATATGGTCAAATCCGTCGAGTCGGGAGCGGCCATTGGAAACGCCGGTAAGGCGCATATCCAGCGCGACACAGCGTTTTGCCAGCGTTTCGGCAATGCTGCCCAGGCCGACAAGGCAGGCGGTTTTCCCGGTCAGCAGGGGCTGCGGCCATCTTTCCCATTTTGCGGCCTGCTGGTTGTCCAGCATTGCCGGAAAATTGCGCGCCAGCGAGAGCATCAGCAACAGCGCCAGTTCCGACATTTGCGGTCCATGAAATCCGCTGCAATTCGTCAGTGTCACCTTGGGCGACAGCTCTGCCATGGCGACAAGATTATCAACGCCCGTTGTCAGGGCCTGAACCCATTGCAGCTTCGGCATGGCGGCGATCAAATCGCGCTTGATCGCCGGCGCAAGTGCCATGAGAATCTCCGCCTCACCTGCCAGCTTCATGGCGTCGTCCGCGCTGGTCGCTGTGACAAACCGGTAACCGGGGCAAAGCTTAGCAAGCTGTTCAGCGTACCAGTCGGCGTTTCGATCATATATCAGAACAGTTCTTGAGGGCATGGCGGTTTCGCTAATAGAGGATGGATGGAAGCCAGAGTGTCAATTGCGGAAGCGCGAACAGGATAGCGATCAGGATCAGCGGGGCAATCAAAAACGGCAGTATTCCGCGATAAAGTGTGCGGATACTGGTGCCCGGAATCTGCGCTTGAATGATAAACAGATTCATCCCCACCGGAGGCGTAATCAGACCCAGCTCGACGACAACGACAACAAGAACACCGAACCAGATCGGATCATAGCCGTAGCCAATGATGACCGGAAGAAAGACCGGTACAGTGATCAGCATCATGCCGATGCCTTCCAGAAAGCATCCCATGACCACATAGAGCAGAATGATGATGGTCACGACCGCCCATGGTTGAAGGCCAAAATCCCGTGCGCTCGCCAGAAGCAGTTCCGGCAGGCGGGTCTGAACAACGAAATTTGCAAAAATCGTGGCACCAATGATGATCATGAACAGCACGGCGGATGTGATCACCGATACGCGCACAGCTTCGGTGAGGCGCTCAAATGTCAGATTTCCTGTGGCAAATCCCAGCACAATGGCACCAAACGCGCCGACCGCAGCGGCTTCATTGGGGCTGAAGACGCCCAGATAGATGCCGCCGATCGTTGCGGCGAACAACACGATGAACTGCCATGGCTGACGCAGCGCTTTGAAACGCTCTGCCATGCTCGCGCTGGAATCGAGCGGCACCCGGTCCGGAGACCGGGCGGCGACGACCAGGGCAACAATGGCATAAAGGACAAGCAGAATAAGCCCGGGGAACAGGGATGCGGCGAACAGTTTGGGCACTGAGACTTCGGCAATCGAGCCGTAGATCACAAGGATAATGGAGGGCGGAATGAGAATTCCCAAAGTGCCGCCGGATGCCACAGATGCGGCTGCAATGCCTTCGTCATAACCGGCGCGGCGCATTTCCGGCATGGCAATCCGGGTCATTGTCGCAGCGGTTGCAATGGATGAGCCGCAAATCGCGCCAAAGGCACCGGATGCACAAATTGTGGCGACCGCCAGACCGCCGCGCATGCCGGACAGGACAACACGGGCGGCTTTGAACAGATCCGCCGACAATCTGGATTTGGAGGCGATTTCGCCCATCAGAATGAACAGCGGCACAACCGACAAGCCATAGCTTGAGGCAATGTCGAAAATTGTGGTGCCGGCCACCAGTTTTGCCACTGTGACATTTGACAGCAACACGTTACCGACAATGCCGCACAGCGCCAGGGCCAGCCACACCGGCTGGCGCAGCAGCAAAAGGCCGAACAGCAGCAACATGAACAACAGACCCATAACCGGGATGCTCATTGTGCTGCGTCCCTGTTATCGACCGGTGTGGCAGTCCCGGGAGAAAACGCAGTCAAAGCTGCGGCAAGGATTGCTCCGCTGAGGCCGATCAGGGACAGCACCCAGATCAGCCATACGGGAAGATTGAGTTCCAGAGAGCGGTCACCATAATTGTAGGCGCTGGTCATCGGTCCTATCATCGACCAGAAGAAGAACACCAGCACCCCAAGTGCGACAAAAGCCGCAAGACCCATCAACAGCCGCACCGCTGCCGCCGGGAGCCATCCGTCGACAATATCAATGGTGATTTCGGCACGGTCCGCAATGACACGGGCCAGGCCAAAGAACACCATGATGACCAGCAGAATCCCGACCAGATCATAGGTGCCGCGAATGGGTGCGTTGAAAGCGTAGCGCATGAACACGTCGGCGACGATGATCAGCATCATTGCAAACAGGGCAAGCATTGACAGCTTCAGTTGCAATTCAAAAATAAACTGCGACAGACGCCTGAAACGGCTGTTGGGCGGCATCGGTTCAATCCCTGCTGGCTGCTTGCGGCGCGGTGCCAAAAATGTTGGAGGCCGGGCATCTGAGGGCGATACCCGGCCCAAACAGATCTACTTCGTGTAGGCTTCCACGAATGCACTGCCGGGTTTACCCGCAGCATCGACGGCTGAGGTAAAACTTTCCACTATGGGAGCAACCAGAGTTTCCAGTTTCGCCCGTTCGGCATCAGACAGCTGCACAATCTCAACGCCGCCACTTTCCATATAGGCGCGTGCTTCCGCTTCGCCTTCGTCCCACATCTTGCCGAAGGCTTCACCGCGGTCCGGACCGGTCGTCTCGTCAATGATCTTGCGCATTTCCGGGCTGAGGCTGTTGTAGGTATTTTCATTCATGACGACGGCAAAGGTGGCCGACGCTATACCCGGCTCAAGCGAGTATTTGACGATAGAAGCCATGTCGAATGCCTTGGTCGCTTCAAACGGGAATGAAGCTGCATCAGCAACACCTTTGGACATACTGTCTGCAGATTGTGCAGGCGGAATTGCCATTGGCACAGCATCCAGCTTTTCGATCACCTGCTGCCAGATCGCTCCGGCATAGCGGATGCGCTGACCCTTGATATTCTCAAGCACACTCAAATCCGCGTTTGCGGAGTGAATTTTCAAGGGCGGTGTGACCGCCATCCACATGATCTTTGTGCCAGCATGCTCTTCGGCCAGAAATTCCGGCGCAAGTTCTGTCAGACGGCGCGATGTGATGGCGCTGTTATCGCCCTTGGATGGAAAGCTGAGCGGCAGCCCGGCCAGTTCCGTGACAGGGAAACGGCCCGGTGTTGCGCCATGAAGAATGATGGCCAGATCGGCAGCGCCCGCAGCGACAAGTTCAAACTGGCGCGGAGGTGGACCAAGCTGGCCCGATGTGAAGACTTCCAGTGACAACTCGCCATTGGATTTCTCGCTCATTTCGGCCGACCACATGTCCAGCATCTTGTGAAAAGTGTGATTGGGCGGCAGGAAACTCGAAACTTTGAGTTTCTGGGCGGAGACCGCCGAGATGGGTACGGCGCTGATGGCCAGCGCAAGTGCGAATTTCAGTATTGATCTGATTAGCATATTTTCCTCCACTGTACTCCCGCAGAAGGTCCCTCCCCCATGGCCACTTGGCCGCAGGTTGACTGCTTCGTGGTACACTTGTATCGTATCGTGGATTTTCATTAAATGTCAATTGTGTTGCCGTTTTAGCCGGGACACAAACGGGAGATTGCGCTGGTGAAGCTTTATCATAACAACAATAGCGTCTGTTCGCAGAAGGTCCGTGTCACACTGGCTGAAAAGCAATTGCAGTGGGAGAGCGTGCATCTGGAACTGGCGAAGGGTGAACAGTACGAACCTGACTATCTGTTGTTGAACCCTGAAGGTGTGGTTCCAACCCTTGTTGATGATGGGCTGGTGCTGCGCGAATCCAGTGTCATTGCAGAATATCTCGACCAGTTGAGTGCTGCCAATCCGCTCGCTCCCACTGCGCCACAGGCCCTTGCCGCAGTGCATCTGTGGCTGATACGGACAATTGATATACATGCGGCGATCAATTCTGTGACCTTTGCCACGCTGATGCGCCAAAAACAGCTTCAAGACAGCACGCCGGAGGAAGTTCGGGCTCGTATTGCAAAATTTCCCAACCCGCAAATCCGGTCCAAACGTCTGGATCTGTATAGTAATGGCGTGAAATCTCCCTACGTCGCTGGTGCCCTGTTCACGCTGCTGCGGATGTTCGAGGATATGGCGCGGAATTTGGAAAAATCGGATTGGCTGACGGATGGCAGATACGGCCTGTCCGACATTGCACTGATCGCCTATGTTGACCGGCTCGACCGATTGGGCCTGAGCGGGCTTTGGTCGGAACGCTATCCGGCAATTGAGACCTGGCTGCGTGCCAGCCAGGCGCGACCCAGCTACCAGACTGCAATTGGAAGTCTGATCCCGCCACAACTCGCCCAACAGACACAGCAGGCGGGACAAGCTGCCTGGCCGGAAATCAAAGAGATCTGGAAGTCCATGTGAACACCCTGTCTGCAGATGTTGCTGAAGCAAGTGGTGAGAAAGCCGGGCTGCCCCTGAATGCTTCCCCCTGAATGCTTCTATCGCGTGAAAGTCCAACAACAAAAACGGCAATGTTAATCACACAAATGCCGGATTTTAGCTGTTTTTTGCTCATCACGGGGTGCGCGACTCTATCGTCTGCCCCGTTTTTTTAATAAGATTCTGCAATAGAATCAGAAATTTGATGAGGCTTTGATGCATAGAAAATTCGGCATTCTCGTTGGCGCGTTCTCGTTGGCGCTGATCTCCGGTTCCGCTCAGGCTGCCGTGTGCAGCAATAATGGTGCCGGATTTGACACGTTCAAACGGGATTTCGCCAGAGAAGCCCAAGCTGCCGGAATCGGTCAGCGTGGTCTGGCAGCACTGGCCTCTACCGAATATTCGCCCGGCGTTATCAAATATGATCGCAGCGTCAGTCGCAGTTTCAAACATGCAGATACAAATTTTGCCAGCTTCTATGCAAAGAAGACCAAAGGCCTGCTCGGTCCCACGCGCAGCCGGCTGAAGCAGAATGCCAGACTTCTCGGCAACATTGAAAATCAATATGGTGTGCCGAAAGAAATCCTTGTTACGATCTGGGGCATGGAAACCGGATTTGGCGGCTATACCGGCAAATACGATATTGTCACATCACTGGCCTCGCTGACCCATGACTGCCGGCGCTCTGGATTTTTCAAACCCAATCTGATGGCGGCCCTGCAGATCATTGACAAGGGCTGGATTGATCGAGGCCAGATGCGCGGCGCACGTCACGGAGAAATCGGCCAGACCCAGTTCATGGCCAAGAATTATGTCAAATTCGGCATTGATTATGACGGTGATGGCCGCCGCGATCTCATCGGCTCGGTCCCCGATGTGCTGGCCTCGACAGCCAATTATCTGCGTTCCTATGGCTGGAAACCAGGGCAGCCCTACGGTCCGGGCACACGTAATTTTGGCGTGCTGAAAGAATGGAATGCGTCTTCGGCCTATCAGCAGGCAATCGCGAAATTTGCCGCATCGCTGTGACGACGGACGATCCGGTCGCTCGCCTTTAAAACAATGCTTTAGCGATAGAGCAAGGACCTGCCGTTGCTGAACAGGTGCAGTTTCGCAGGATCAGCGGTCATGCGCAGCAGATTGCCGCGCACATTGCGGTGGATGCCCGGCAGTTTAGCGATCACCGGATCACTGTTCGGATCGGACTTGGCGAAATAGACCTGGGTGACCTCGCCCAGGGCTTCGCTGATTTCAACCTTGGCTTCATAGGCGTAATTCTCGCCATCAGTGAGGGCCATATCTTCCGGCCGGATGCCGACATTGACTTGCAGGCCCATATCGCTGACCTGTGTTGGAATGTCAGCCATGATCGTGCCCTTGCCTTCGGCGACCTTGACCCCGGTGCGTGCGCCGGTGGAGACGATTTCACCAGCCAGAAGGTTCATCGCCGGTGAGCCGATAAACTGGGCAACAAACTCATTTTCAGGTGTTTCGTACAGCTCCAGCGGGCTGCCAACCTGGGCAATTCCCTTATTGGCGAGCACCACGATCCGGGTCGCCAGGGTCATCGCCTCGACCTGATCATGGGTGACATAAACCATCGTGGAATTGGGCATGGATTCCTTGAGCTGGGCAATCTCGATACGTGTTGCAACACGCAGGGCGGCATCCAGATTGGAAAGCGGCTCGTCAAACAGATAGACCTTGGGGTCGCGGACAATGGAGCGGCCAATGGCGACACGCTGGCGCTGGCCGCCGGACAGGGCTTTCGGCAGGCGGTCCAGATAGTCGGTCAGTTGCAGGGTTTTGGCAGCCTTATCGACGGCTGCTTCAATTTCCGACTTGGATTTCTTGGCGATCTTCAAGGCAAAAGACATATTGTCGCGAACTGTCATATGCGGATAGAGCGCGTAGGACTGGAACACCATGGCGATGCCGCGCTGGGCCGGTGGCACGTCATTCATCAACTCGCCATCGATAAAGAACTGGCCGCCGCTGATCTTTTCCAGCCCGGCGATCATCCGCAAAAGCGTGGATTTGCCACAACCCGATGGCCCGACAAACACGACCAGCTCGCCGGTCTCGATTTCGAGATCAATATGCTTCAGGACATTAACGGTCCCGCCATATGTCTTTTCGACATCCACCAGTTTCAAATTGGCCATGTTTTCTCTCCCCGTTTAAGCTTTCGCTTTGAGTGCAAGGCAAGGCTGCCATGGCCCCAAATGTAATTTTCCATCCGCAGACACATTGGCACTGCCCAGCTCTGCACCGGTCTGAAGCCACTTGCCGGCAGGCATATCCAGCACTGAGGGCGTATCGCTGAGATTGAAGGCGCAAAACATCTGCTGGCCACCAAAACTGCGAATAAAATGAACAATATCGCCTTCGTGCCGCACCCCTTTATCCCTGCCCTTGATCAGGGCCGGATGCTCATGACGGAAAGCGATTGCCTTGCGGTAATGATGCAGAAGTGATGTCGGGTCCTCTTCCTGACGCTCCACGCACAGCGCCAGATGGGCGGATGCGATGGGCAACCAGGTCTTGCCCTCGGACACCCCGGCATTGAGGTTCGACTTGTCCCATGTCATCGGCGTTCTGCAGCCGTCGCGGCCCTTATATTCCGGCCAGAATTCGATGCCATAAGGGTCCTGCAAATCTTCAAAGGCGACATCGGCTTCCGGAAAGCCGAGTTCTTCGCCCTGATAGAGGCAGACCGATCCGCGCAAGCACATCATCATAGTGGCATAGAGCCGAAGCGCCGCAGGCGGCAGGTCCCAGCGCGTGCTGTGGCGCGTGACATCATGGTTGGAAAAGGCCCAGCAGGCCCAGCCATCGCGGGCCACTTCATCCAGCTTTGAGAAGACCTCTGCAATGCGCGCCGCAGTCAGGCGCTCGGCGGCGAGAAATTCAAACGCGTAGCACATGTGAACATGCTCATCGCCGCTGGTATACTGCCCCAAAATATCGAGGCCGAACTGTGCATCTCCCACTTCACCCAGAGACGTCACTGCCGGATACTCGTCGAGAACGGCGCGAAACCGCTTCAGAAAATCAAGATTTTCCGGCTGGTTCTTGGAGTGGATATGCTCCTGATGATTGTAGGGATTGACCGAGGGCGCGATGTTCGAATTGCGCCGTTCCGGCGGCAGTGGCGGGTTGGACCGCAACTCCTTGTCGGCGAAATAGAAATTGATCGTATCGAGACGGAAACCATCAACCTTTCGCTCCAGCCAGAAGCGGGTCGCATCCAGAAGCGCGGCCTGCACTGCGTCATTGTGAAAATTGAGATCGGGCTGGGAGCCCAGGAAATTGTGCAGATAATACTGCTCGCGCCTGGCATCCCAATGCCAGCCGGACCCGCCGAAAACGGACAGCCAATTATTCGGCGGTGTGCCGTCGGGCAGCGGGTCTGACCAGACATACCAGTCAGCTTTGGGGTTCTCCCGATCCTTGCGGCTTTCCACAAACCACGGATGCTGGTCGGAGGTATGGCTGAGCACAAGATCTATCATGACGCGGACACCAAGCCGGTGCGCCTCATCCACCACAGCATCGAAATCCGCCAGCGATCCGAACAACGGATCGACATCGCAATAATCGCTGACATCGTAGCCGAAATCCTTCATCGGCGAGGTGAAGAATGGAGAAATCCAGACCGCGTCAACACCCAGAGAGGCGATGTAGGGCAGACGCTGCCGGATGCCGAGCAGATCGCCGATGCCATCTCCATTGCTGTCCTGGAAGCTGCGCGGATAGATCTGATAAATCACCGCGCCACGCCACCAGTCCCAGTCCTTCGCCGGGAGGCCTGCCGGGGCAATTTCAGCCATTGCTGCCATACTCGTCCGCCCTATTTCACTGAGCCGGCGAGCAGGCCGCGCACGAGGTATTTCTGCATTGCAAAGAAGACCACCAGCGGCACTGCAATCGACACAAAGGCGGATGTCGCGAGGATTTCCCAATTGCCGCCGCGGGTGCCAAGCAGTTCAACGATCTGCTTTGTCATGACCGTGGTTTCACCTGTCGAATCAATCAGGAACACCAGAGCCACCAGCAAATCATTCCAGGTCCACAGGAACTGAAATATGGCGAAGGAGGCCAGAGCCGGGAAACTGAGAGGCAGAATGATTTTCACGAAAATCTGAAAATCCGTGGCGCCATCAACCTTGGCATTTTCAATGATATCCCGCGGCAGTCCAACCATGTAATTTCGCAACAGATAGATCGCCAGCGGCAGGCCAAATCCTGTATGGGCCAACCAGGCACCGAGATACCCTTTTCCAATGCCGATTTGGTTGTGAAATTTGAGAAGCGGAATGAGCGCCAGTTGCAGGGGCACCACCAGCAGACCGACGACGACGGCAATCAGCAGGGCGCGTCCGGGGAAATCCATCCAGGCCAGGGCATAAGCGGCAAAGGCGGCCACCAGAATGGGAATGATCGTGGCTGGAATTGTGACCGTTAATGTATTGAAGAACGCCTTCGCCATGCCTTCCCTGTTGGAGGGGTCAAACAGAACATTTTGGTAGTTCCGCAAGGTGAATTCAGGTGGTGTCTTGGCGGTAACGAATATGCGTGTGCCACGCCGTCCACTCATCTCTACAGGGCTTTCCATGCGATAGTCGCCATTGACCTGCACGGTGACGCTTGCACCGTCTTTCAGATCGGCGGTTTCGCCAGCCTTGTAAATATCGATTTGCTGGGACGAGACGCCATAAACCGAAATTGTAGCATCGCCCGGCTCACCGAACAGATTGCCCTGAACGACAAATACATCGCCTTCCTGGACCTGTGCGTCAGGAGCATCTGTCCGCAATGTCAGGTTCTGTTCAGAGGGAAATCCGGCTTTCCACCAGCCGCTTGTGGCAATCTGATCTGAGGTTCGGAACGAGGAGATCAGCAGACCTGCGGTGGGGAAAAGCCACAGCAGGACCAGCAGGGCGACAGAAATGTGGACCGCCCAGGTCAGACCCGATTTTGTTCCTGCAATATTGTCCATTGTCGTCTCCCTCAGCGCATCTCTTTGCGGGCGTTGTAGACATTCCAGACCAGGATCGGCGTGACCAGCAGCATGATGATCATGGCGCTGGCGGAGCCGACGCCCCAGTCATTGGCGCGGAACAATTTGTCATACATGTAGTTGGCCAGAACCTGGGTTTCCCACTGCCCGTTGGACATGGCAAACACGATATCGAACACTTTGAGGACAACGATGGTGATGGTGGTCCAGACCACGACAATGGTGCCCATGATCTGGGGAACCTTGATCTTGAAGAAGATCTGAAACGGATTGGCGCCGTCAAGAATTGCCGCCTCAATGGTTTCTTCGGGAATTCCGCGCAGGGCGGCCGACAGGATCACCATGGCAAACCCGGTCTGAATCCAGATCAGCACAGCCATCAGGAAGAAATTGTTCCAGAACGGAATGGTCAGCCAGGTCTCTGGCTTAGTGCCGCCAAACCACAGATAGAGCGCATTCAAAACACCGATCTGTTCCTGATCGATGGGACGAGTGTCGTAAATCAGTTTCCAGATCACGGCCGCACCGACAAAAGAAATCGCCATCGGCATAAAAATCAGCGATTTCGCGATATTGCCCCAGGAAATGCGGTCGGTCAGTTGAGCGGCCAGAAGGCCGAATGCGGTCGACATGGCGGGAACCACCAGCAACCAGAAGAAATTGTTCTGCAGCGCTTCCCAGAATTTCGGTTCGCCGAACATCTGGGTGTAATTATCCAGACCGACAAAATTGGAACCGCCACCGGCAACGCGTTCGGTCAGCGACATGCGCAGGGTTTCGTAAACCGGGTAGGCCAGATACAGACCCAGCGCCAGCAAGGCGGGGAACAGGAACAACCAGGGGCGTATCATATTGGCGCGGTTTATATTGCGCCCGATATTGGCACCTCTGGCCGGAAACAGGACCTTGTCCAGAAACTGATTGGAAAAGTAATAGTAGCCGACACATCCGCCAACGCCGATGATGATTGTCAGCATTCCCTGAATTGCAGGATGCATATTCCCCTCCCCGATGTGATTTATGTGTGGCAGGAACCCGGCTGCAATACCGGGTTCCTCACCGGCCGCAAGCGGCCGTGGCTGATTATTTCAGCGCATCCCAGGAAGCCTGGATTTCGGCTGCAACGTCAGCAGCAGATTTGCCACCGGCATAATCCACCATTCCGGTCCAGAATGATCCGGCACCGACGCCGCCGGGCATCAGATCAGACCCGTCGAAGCGGAATGTTGTGGCACCCAGAAGAACATCACCAAGGGCACGCTGCGTATCATCAGCATAAAGTGCGGTATTGACACCTTTGAACGGTGTCAGGAAACCGGACTGTGACATCCACACTTCGTGGGCAATTGGCGATTTCAGAAATTCGATCAGTGCCTGCGCGCCTGGGCTGTCGCTGGTGATCGCCCAGACCGTACCGGCGCCCAGAACCGGCTTTCCCAGATCCTTGCCGGAATAGGCCGGGAAATAGAAGAAATCGGCATCAGCGCCGACCATCGTGCCTTCCGGGAAAAACGCCGGGATGAAGGAGGCCTGACGGTGCATGTAGCATTGCGGCGGAGAGGAAAACAGACCTTTCGGGCTGTCCCGGAAATCCGTCGATGCAACAGCAGCGGCACCGCCGGCGACATAATCATCGTTGCGGGCAAAGGCTCCGAATTCTTCAATGGCAGCGACCACACGTTCGTCAGTGAACGGGATTTCATTGCTCACCCACTGGTCATAGACGGATGGAGGCTGCGTGCGCAGCATCATGTCTTCCACCCAGTCCGTTGCCGGCCAGCCGGTCGCGCCACCGGACCCCAGTCCAATACACCAGGGTGTACCGCCATCGGCGACAATCTGATCCATCAGAGCCTTCAGTTCTTCCATGCTCTGCGGCACTTCGTAACCGGCATCTTCAAAATTTTCCGGCGAATACCAGACCAGGGATTTCACATCAACCTTGTAGAAGAAGCCATAGAGATTGTCTTCGCCCTGTGCATTTGCGTATGTCCCAAGGTCAACCCAGGATTGGCCGGCTGCGTAGTTTTCGCGAATCCAGTCTGCGGTTCCCTCAGCAAGCGGCGACAAAAACCCCCGCTTGGCCATATCGGCGGCCAGGCCCGGTTGCGGGAACACCGCAACATTCGGCGCTGAACCGGCTTCCGCGTCAATCATGATCTGTTGTTCGAAACTGTCGGAACCGACATATTTCACATCAGCGCCGGTCGCCTCGGCGAAATAGGCCAGCACGGCTTCAACGGCTTTTTGATCGGGGCCGAGCCATGGCCCGAACACGGTGACCTGCTCGCCGTTCAATTGGGTTGATTTCAGGGCCTCGAAGCTGGCCCAGTTAAACTCGCCTGAACCCGGTTCGAACATCAGCGCGCTCTGTGCCTGAGCTGAACCGCTGGCAAGGACGAAGGCCATCGCACTCGTTAAAAGTAGGTTTTTCATCAAAATTCCTCCCAGAATGAATGTGCTTAACACATACAACTTATTCCAAGCACCTGCCAATGCAAAAATTCAAAGCGCTTTGGAAACAAATATACCGCTCTTTTCTCAAGAGTTGTCAACTCATATTTGTTGTTTGCGTCATTTTGACATTGAAATTCCGCCATTCCTCTCACTGTGCATTTTCTGGCGACTGGCAGCTGCATCAGTCTGTTTTTACGGAAATACGGATTGGATTGAAGGCGCTTTGAAATTCATCTCTTAACGTTTTTGCAACGATGGGATGTGCGAATTTGCCAGTGCCACCGTGTGAAACTGCTCTCCATAATGTCTCAGGAATACAAGATGCACGCACGCCCAAGGGCGGCGGCTGCAGCCTGAATTTGCATTCGAAAGGTATAAAACCGCGAGCCAGTACTGCGCTGAACGCAGCAACAAAAGATGCTCGCGAACCGCAGCTTGAGCTTCCGGTTCGTCGTATCATTTTTTCAGCTGTGGCCGGATATCCGGGATCAGGCACCTGTCTGCAGGTTGCCTGCGGGGGCCTCGAAACACTGGCGGTTCGCACTCAGGGCAGCGCCAGCGTTAAAAGCGGAGACCAGATCGGCCTCAGCTTCGAGGACGATTAATCACCTGTTCAATGCCTCGGGGCGTCCGGGTGTCGGGAAAGGCCGTTGGCTCACTATGAGCTGCCAACTGGGTGTCCGCACGGCGCTGAACAGGTGAACGCCAGTGTCAGGCGGCCTTGCGGGAGCGCAAAGTTTCCACGATGGTCTTGAATTCCTCGTCGTTGAGGATGTCACGCTTCTTGATACCGGCCTGTTTGACCAGATCCAGAATTTCGGAGGTTTCCTCATCATCGGCCTCCCCCAGTCCCAGTGCATCCAACTTGTATTTGATGGAGGCCTTGCCGCTTTTCTTGCCGAGTACGACTTCGCCCTGCCGGCCGGTCAGGGCAGGATGCGTGCCAAACATCACCAGCGGATCATGCATGACAAAATTGATACCAATGCCGGATTCGCGGGTGAAATTGCCGGCCCCGAGGATCGGTTTGTTGCGGGCAATGGGTACATTCGCCAGACGTGACAGCAACGCGCCAAGTTCCGGCAATTTGTCGAGCTTGTAGCCGGTGTCATAACCATACAGCAGATCAAGTCCGAGCATCAGCTCTTCCAGAGCCGCATTGCCGGTGCGCTCGCCCAAACCATTGCCGCAGGAATGCACAACTTCGGCGCCGGCCGTAACCGCCGCAAGCTCTGTGGCGACGCCCATGCCGAAATCATTATGCGTGTGGATTTCAATCGGCAGGCCAGTCATGCGCTTCACCCAGCGCACCATATATTTGATCGCTTCAGGCGTGGCGCAGCCCATAGTGTCAACAATGCCGATGGAATCGGGCGGCGACTCGGCCATGATGCCCTTGCACAGATTCTCCAGATCATCGGCCCGGGCGCGGGTTGTGTCATAGGGGAAAAATACTGCGTAAAGGCCCTGCTCTTTGGCATAATTGATGACCGGAGCGCTGCGTTCAAGGACATCCCGCCAGGTCCAGCCAAACTGTGTCTTGAGCTTCGGGCAGCCGATCGGAACCTCAATGATGACGCCCTGCGCACCACATTCCAGCGCCATGTCGATATCCTTCTTCATGGCGCGGGCGAATGTGAAAATGCGGGAGTTGAGACCCAATTTTGAGATCTGTTTGATGGCTTCCGCATCCTGGGCGGATACGGCCGGCATTCCGGCTTCAATGCGCTCCACTCCGATATCTGCCATCATCTGCGCGATGGCGACCTTGTCGTCGACAGAAAAGACCACACCCGGCGTCTGTTCCCCGTCGCGCAGTGTGGCATCATGGATTTCCACCTTGGGAGGCAGGTCCAGAGCATCACGGACTTCGGGGACAAAATTATAGGGACTGACCCACCATTTTCCGTCTTCAAAATGGTTGTCGCGCATGTCATTTCTCCATTATTATTCGTGCAGCGTTATAGCGTTACCCGCAGTCGGAACCACCAGGCATCAGTTATCCATATTTTATATTTTTGACAGAAAATATCAATATTTTTATTCCAGCATTTCTCATGACGCCGTTTGGCCTGCGATCATCAAACTATGCTCGATTATGATTTAACACACTGTATAAAATAGTTTATTCAATTTCATATCGACGTTGTTTTCCATAGTTCAGGCTCCATTTTGATATAATTTTAAAATTGCAGCTCTGTAAAAAATCGATATTATCATGCCCATGGTCCTGTTGGCGTCCCGGCAGATCGATCCGAAAGCGTATTTGAACGAGGGTTAATTCTTTCAGCAGATCATGCGATAAGGTGAACCTGGCACCAGGGGCCCCCGCGAACAAGGACGGGTAATTCGTTCCACCTCGAAGTTGGACCATTGATGAAACCGAAAGATATTACATTGGAACCCGCCGATAGAGCATCTGACGCGATGCCGATCCTTGTCCGGTCCGGCAGGGAAGAGCGTGAGGCGGGCGGACCGGAATCGATGACCAGCCGTGCCTATGCACGTCTGCGGGCCGATATCATTTCCGGGACACTAAACCCCGGCCAAAAGCTCAAAATCGAGGAGTTGCGCCAGCGTTATGATGTCGGCACCAGCCCGATTCGCGAAGCCTTGAGCCTGCTCACCTCCGACCATTTTGTCGAGCGCATCGACCAGCGCGGCTTCAGGGTTGCCAAAGTCAGCGCCAAGGAATTTGATGAGCTGCTGAAAACCCGCTGCTGGCTGGAAGAGCGTGCACTGCGTGAATCCATTACCAACGGAAATTCCGGCTGGGAGGAACAGGTGGTGCTGGCGGCCTACCGGCTGTCCCGTGTGCCGCGGTCTCAGGCTGACGATCATTTCGTCGCCAATGCGGAATGGGAAGCGCGCCACAAGCATTTTCATGTGACGCTGATTTCGGCCTGCGATTCATCGATGCTTCTTAAGTTCTGTGACCAGCTTTACGATCAGAATATCCGCTACCGGCAATTATCCGGATCAAAAGCCTACCCATCGCGGGATGTTACCGCCGAGCATGGCGCGATCTGTGATGCGGTTCTGGCGCGCGATGCCGATCTGGCCGCAGAACTGCTTGTCAGCCACTACACCCGCACCGGCAATTTCCTGAAGGATCAGCTGAAAACCGGCTGATCCGGTTCACTCTTCGGCTAGCACAAAATCGAAATCGACGGTGAAAAACGGCACTGTCAGCCGGTCTGCAATGTCGAGGCCGTCGGGACGTGCGTCCAGACTGGTTTGCTCGACATAATTCATGATCAGCCGCTCACGCACTCCGAACACTGCATCTTCATCGAGATAGGGATCATCGCTGGGGAAGACCTCGGTCACCAATGTGCGATAGCCCGGCGCGGTGATGATGAAATGCAGGTGTGAAGGACGCCACGGGTGACGCCCGGTTGCATGCAGCAACTCTCCGACGGGTCCGTCATCCGGCACCGTGTAAGGCGCCGGGCGAACAGTAGAAAACCGGTACAGGCCATCTTCGCCAACCACCATGTGAGCGCGCAGATTATACTCCGGCTGCTGCTCATCCTGATTGGAATACAGCCCATTATCGGCGGTCTGCCAGATTTCGATTTCCGCGCCCTTGATCGGGGTGCCCTGCGGCGTGCGGACATAGCCGCTGACGATCACGGCAGCGCCGTCATTGTCCTGTCTCATATCGCCGCCGACCGGCAGGTCCGGTGCACCCAGAATGTGAAACGGGCCGAGCACACTGGACGGCGTGCCGATATCCGGCGAATTGATCATGTCGACCAGCGAAGACAGACCCAGCACATCGGACATCAAAACATATTCGTTACGCTCCGGCGTGGTGATTTCACCGGTCTTCTGCAGCAGTTCCAGGCCCTTACGCCATTCCGCATGGGTCAGCCCGGTCTCGCGGGCAAAATCATGAAGGTGATGGGCGAGTTTTTCCAGAATGAAGCGCAATCGGGGATTGGTGTCGTCGCCGCAATAGGCCAGAAATGCCGCGGTGATGGTCTCTTTTGTTACTGTACGCATGTTTAACCCTCAATTTGGGAGTTGAAATCAGTTCAGCAATCCTGTCGACAGGATCGGATAATTGATCAGAAATACCAGCACGATCAGCATAATGACCGCAAACGGAAAGGCGCCCATAAACACATCTTTCAGGCTGATTTTCGGATTGTTGAGCGTCGCCTTGATGACAAAACAGGATATCCCAAGAGGCGGTGTCAACAGGCCGATCTCGGCACCGATTACGGTGACGATGCCGAACCAGACGAGGCTGAGCCCCATCGATTCAATCAGGGTGATGAACAGCGGTACGACGATCAGAATAATTGATGCAGTGTCAAGCAGCGTGCCCAGAAACAGCATCAGGGCCACATAGATAATCATGATCTCCATGAAGCCGAGATCATAAGTCTGCAGCAGCGTGTCCAGTTCATTGGGCAGTCCTGCATAGCCAAGCATGCGGCTGTACAGCGATGCCATGGTAATCAGAAACAGGATGGAAGCGGTAATGTGCCCGGTTTCAATGGCGGTGAACCATAATGATTTCCACGACATCCGGCGGCGCAGCACAGCAATTACCAGCGCTGCCAGAGCCCCGGCAGCGCCAGCTTCAACCGGGGTCAGCCAGCCGGTATAGATGCCGCCCAGAACAATGACGATGAGGCTGACAATAGGTACCGTCTTTTCCAGCAATTCATAATAGCTCAGCGCGACATCTTCACCGGCGCTTCGTCCCGACCCCAGAAATGACGGCCAGAAACGGCCCGCCAGCAGAATGCCGGCAATATAGGCGATGGTCAGGATCAGGCCCGGCACGATCCCGGCAATGAACATTTCTCCGACGGATTGTTCGGCGACGAATGAATAGATGATCAGCATTGCGCTGGGCGGGATAATCATCCCCAGAACCGACGATCCGGCGACGACGCCGACTGCAAAACGCGGATTGTAATTCAGCTTCAGCATTTCCGGCACGGAGATTTTGGTGAAGACCGATGCGGAGGCAATTGATGATCCGGTGACCGCTGCAAATACAGCGTTCGCACCAACTGTGGCCATGCCGATGCCCCCGGTGATGCGCCGGAACCCGCGATTCATGACGGTGTAAATATCGGTGCCAAGGCCCGCCCTTGAGACCAGCAGCCCCATCACTGTGAACAGCGGAATGGTCGCAAACTCGTATTCCGCAACGCCATCGCCAACCGCAATCTTGAGGAAGTTGAAGGCCAGGATCGCCTTGCCACTGATCAGCCAGATCGAGATGAAGGACACCAGACCGAGCGCAATCGGAATATAGACCCCGATATAAACCAGGGCGACAATGGCAGCCACTGAAAATGCGCCGATCTCAACCGGTGACATGTCTGACCGCCCGATGATTTATAGTGTTCATGCCCTGCGGTCCCCGACGTCAAACAGATCGGCTCCATGGCTTCCAATCAGCGCTTTCAGAGCAAAAATGATGGTGCACAGCGTCACGCTGAAGAAAATTACCAGTTTGATCGGCCACCAGGGCGCGGTGAAGATTCCCGGCGTTCCGGAATATTCGCAGCGGGCAAAGGCGGCGGAAAGATCAGCCAGAAAATCACCCGAAGGCGCAGGGCCGAATTCCGGCGGTGTAAAGAAATAGCAGCTCTCAAAGGAGTCGAGAAATTCGGGCCACATGATCCACGCCACAAGCCCCATGAAAATACCGGCCACAAGGTCGATCACTCTGGTCATAATCCGCGCAGTACCCGGGCGCGTTTCAAACAGATAAAGCAGCATCCCGTCCGAGCGCGTCAACCGGTTGCTGCGCACCACATCCGGCAATTGCAGGAACACCACCAGGGCAAGTGAGAAGATCACCATTTCGACGACGCCGCGGATCGGATCGTTGAGGACGCCTCTGGCGAACACATCGGCGTTGAGAATCGCAACCAGCAGAAAAATCACTCCGGTTCCGATCATATTTGCTGCGGTCGCAACAGACACGGCGATGCGAAAGAAACGGCGGAGTAGATCGCTCGACATGTGTGCCACTCCGCCGCCCTGTTTGCTGCTAGTTGGTCAACTCGGCTGCCCAATCCCGGATCGGGGTCATGCCGGCGGCCTTCAGTTTCGCCATATAGGCTCTCAACATATCCGAGCCGGGTGCGCCTGCCGTGTCCAGCTTCTGGGCCCAATCAACCGCGATATTCGGCATTGAATTGGCCCAGGCGGCACGTGCCTCCTGCGACATTTCAACCACCGTGCCGCCACCGGCCTGGTAAGCCTCAAGCGACTCGGCAGCCAGATCCATGGCAATTCCCGCAACACGGTCGCGGTATTCCACAGCGACATTCTGCAATGCGGTTTTGACCTCGTCGGGCAGTTTGTTCCAGACATCCTTGTTGACGGTTACGGTTTTGGAATTCACCGCGCCAAGATCCGCCTTGAGCATATAAGGGGCGACTTCGGCAATCTTGAAGGTCTTGGCAGCTTCCGGCCACAACATGGCGGCATCGACTACGCCGGTCTGAAGCATGTTGTAGAAATTCGGCAGGCCGCCGCGCACGCCGGCTGCTCCCTCAATGCCTTCCAGATAGCGCAGATTATACCCGGCACCGGCGACTTTCTTGCCTTCCAGATCGGCCAGCGAATTGATCGGCGTTTTGGAGAAAATCTGGTAGGTGTCGAGTACGACACCGGTGGCCAGATAGACCTGGTTCTCCGCGTCCAGTTCAGCGGCCATCTGGGGAAATTCGCGGGCGATTTCATCAACCGCTTTTGCCACGACACGGGCGTCGGCAGCGACAAATGGCGTTACCGCCGAAATGCCCTGGCTGGGCAGTGCGGAATTATGGAAAATCGTGGTGACGATGCCAATATCGCCGAGCCCGAGCTTGATGCCTTCCAGCACGCCGCGCGGTTTGACAATGGTGCCGCCATAGGCTTCCTGCCAGTTGATTTTATAGTTGCCGGTTTTCGCCAGTTCCTCATCGACCCGCGGGATGAAGAACCCGGAGAATTCTTTGACCCACATGGATCGGTCCGGATAGCCGTCAATCGCAATCATGTTGATGGTTTCAACCGCTTCGGCCGGTTTGGCCTGCAGTCCCGCAAGCAGGCCAGCGGATACAGCTGCCGACATCATGGCTCTGCGTAAAGTCATTGTGTTCATGGTATTTCCTCCCGTTTGAATATAGTGATCCGACGGAGCGGATCAGGCGTTTTTTGGTTTCCAGTTTTCTTCAATGATGGTTCCCGCCTGGCGGAACAGTTTTGCCAGCGGGCAATATTTTGCAAGTTCCGTTGAGACAAGCTGCAATTCCGCAGCGCTCGCCGGACCGTCCGCCGTCACCGTCAGCACAATTCGCTCGAACGGAACGTCGATTTCCTGTTGCAGCGTAACGCCACTGCGGTTGAAGTCGCAGACTGCGGAAATGGTCAGGTGACCGATATCGATGCCCAGCTCATCTGCACATTTATGGCCGATGACATTGGTGCAACCGATCAGTGCGCCGATCGCGGTTTCTGTCGGCGACGGCCCCAGATTGGTGCCGCCTCTTTCAATCGGTTCATCGATGGCAAAAATCACATCGCGCACAATTATAGTCGATAAGGCATGGCTCGGACTGGTAGCCGAGGCGCGCAATTTGACCGTGGTTCTTGGTTTCAAGTGATAGTCCTTTCCATCGTCATCCCTCGCCTTTGAAATCAAGCAAAAGAGCACACATCATCAAACTCAAACCGTGGCAGGCGCTGGAACAGTGCGGTTTCATCTGCGTAGCCGAAATTACACAGAAAGTTTGACACCACACTGGTACCTGCGAAAAATTCTTCATCAACAATCTGGTTGGAAAATCCCGAAATCGGTCCGATATCCAGTCCGATCGCCCGCGCCGCAATCATCAGATAGCCGCCCTGCAGGGTAGAATTGCGGAACGCGGTATCCTGCGCATGTGCCCCCTTGCCGCGGAAATGGCCGGTGCGGTCCTCGTGAGGAAACAGGCGCGGCAGCTCCTTCCAGAAATCCTTGTCATAGGCAATGATCGCGGTCACCGGAGCGCCCATGACTTTCGGCACATTGGCGGGTTTGAGAGCCTTTGCCAGTCGCTGCTTGGCTTCCTCGGATTTAATGAAAACAAACCGCGCCGGAGAGCAATTCATGCTCGTCGGTCCCAAGGCAGCAATGTCATAAATCCGTTTGATCTGTGCGTCCGTGACCGGCTTGTCCTGCCAGGCATAATGCGAGCGCGCCCGAGTCAGGATCAAACCGATCTGATCTTCGCTCAAATGCCGGATACCGGACCGCAAGGCGCGAACGTCGTCCTGGGCATCAGAGCGCAACTCTTCAAGTTGCTGTGCTTTGGGCGCGTGAACATTCATGCAGGACCGTCCTGATTGCGATGGGTGCCAGCGGCAAAAAGCGTCTCCGCCTTTGCCGGGAATAGCGAATTCAAGCATATTCCAGTGCGTCTATTTCGTTAAAAATACCCACATTATTTGCCAATCGTCAATTAATATCGATATTTTGTTTTTTTTCAGAATTCTGTATACTGGCGGCACGAAACGGGTTTCCGGGAGGTGAATCTATGCCCTTATGGTCAGAAAATCGCGAAACGGCACGGGCGCGGGGCGCGCTGGCATTTGAATTATATATCGTTGAATCGACCCCGGCGATTGCGCCTCCGGAGATGTTGAAGCTGCTGCCGGATCATCTGGCTTATCAGAAACAGATGGAAGCTGAAGGCAGACTGTTTCTGGCTGGCCCGTTGTCGGATTCCAGCGGTGAGCAGATGAGCGGCGGCGGCATGATTGTCTATCGCGCTGCCTCGATGGCAGAGGCCCAGTCCCTGACCGAAAATGACCCGATGCATAAAATGGGCGGCCGCATCTTCACCCTGCGCAAATGGCTGGTGAATGAGGGATCACTGACTGTGTCGGTCGGATTCGCCAATCAGGCCGTGTCTCTCAGCTGAGGCGGCGATGGCCTCTTGAGATTGAGCATGTTTCCCACCAGGATCAGTGCGGCACCGGTAATGGTGTAGACATCCATGCCTTCCTCATAGACCAGCCAGCCCACAACCGCCGTCAGCGGCACGCGGAGAAAGTCCATCGGCACGACAATGGTGGCATCGGCATATCTCATCGCCTGCGTCATGCAATAATGCGAGAAAGTGCCGCAGATCGCGACCAGCACAATCCAGCCCCAGAGATTGTCCGGGACGGGTTGCCAGACAAGAATTGCGGGAATGAGGCCGATGACGGCCTGGATGACAAGCATCCAGAAAATGATGCGGACGACGCTTTCTGTGCGCGTCAGCGCCTTGACCAGAATAACCGAAATGCTGAAGCCGACAGCGGCAGCCAGTGATATCAGCTGGCCCGGTTCGATGCCGTCGGCGCGGGGCCGGACAATGATCCAGACGCCGATGAGACCCAGAAAAACCGCAGCGATTTTCCAGCTGTTCATTTTTTCACCGAGAAAGAACACAGCCAGAAGCGCAGTCCAGATCGGCATGGTGAATTCGATCGAAACAACCTGCGCAAGCGGGATCATGGTGATCGCCACCAGCCAGCCGAACTGGGCACCATAATGCACCGTGTTGCGCCAGATATGGCGCCATGGATGAGCGGTCTTCATTGCCGCCAAGCCGCCATTGGAATGGACCAGCGGATACAGCAGGACCATGCCGATCAAAGCGCGCAGTTCCATCACCTGAAAGGCGCCGATCTGACTGACCGCTTCACGGCCCGCAACGGCCATGGTCAGCATTGCTGCGAGCCAGCCTGCCATCCACAGAGCGGCGTTCCTGTTGGAAGGTTCAACACTGGTCATAGGTCAAATGAACTTTGCGATCTGAGGGCAGCCGGAATCAGGAAGAAGCAAATGCTTATAGCCGTACCAACGCCTCTATAAAAGCCCGGCCCCCGAAACCCCCACTGAACTCCACACTGGGCCCCACACCGGGCTCCACACCGGGCTCCAAGGATCAGAGAACCAGCGCCGGGTCGGGCTCAACCTGCGGTTTGCTGAAAGTTCTTTTGGAAAATCAACACGGGGGCGGTGACAGAGGCTGCATTTTGTGATTGCCTGTACGAAGGCGGGCACAAATTTAAGAAAAATAACGCTGCCCGACCCCGTTTTGGTAGGAGTTAATACCATGAAGAAGACTTTTATAATCGCTGCCAGCCTGGCAGCTGCCCTTATGGCAAGCACGGTGCAGGCAAAGACGCTGGTCTATTGCTCGGAAGGTTCACCAGAAGGCTTTGACCCTGCGCTTTTCACAGCAGGCACCACTTTTGATGCATCCTCCAAGCCGATCTATAACCGTCTCGTAGAATTCGAAAACGGCACCACAAAAGTTATCCCCGGTCTGGCTGAAAGCTGGACTGTTTCCGAGGATGGCCTGGAGTTAACGTTCAAACTGCGTTCCGGCGTCAAATTTCATTCAAATGACGTGTTCACCCCAACCCGCGATTTTAATGCGGATGATGTGGTGTTCACATTCGAGCGCCAGTTGAAGGAAGACAATCCCTGGAACAAATATACCGAGGGCACATCCTGGGAATATTTCAATGCGATGGATATGCCGACCCTGATCAAGGAGATCGTCAAGGTTGACGATATGACGGTCAAGTTTGTTCTGAACCGTCCGGAAGCACCGATTGTTGCCAATATGGCAATGGATTTCGCCTCGGTCTTTTCCAAGGAATATGCCGACAAGCTGGTCGAGATGGATGCAATGGCCGATCTGAACCAGAAACCAATCGGCACCGGTCCGTTTGCGTTTGTGGCCTATCAGAAAGATGCGGTCATTCGTTACAAGGCCCATGATGGTTACTGGGGTGACAAGCCGAAAATCGATGATCTGATTTTTGCAATCACCACTGACAATTCAGTGCGGGCGCAGAAGCTGAAAGCGGGCGAATGTCAGATCGCTCCCTATCCAAATCCGGCTGATATTCCAACGCTGCAGGCAGATCCCAATCTGCAGGTCATGGAGCAGGAAGGCCTCAATGTCGGGTATCTGGCCTATAACACCAGGGTTGCGCCCTTCGACAATCGCGACGTGCGCAAGGCGCTGAACATGGCGATCAACAAACAGGCGATTCTGGATGCCGTGTTCGAGGGAGCCGGCAAGGCTGCGAAAAACCCGATCCCGCCGACAATGTGGTCCTATGATGAAGCCACAATTGACGATCCCTATGATCCGGATGCCGCCAGAAAAATGCTGGCAGAAGCCGGGGTTACCGATCTGAAAATGAAAATCTGGGCGATGCCTGTTGCCCGTCCCTACAACCCCAATGCCCGGCGTATGGCAGAACTGTTGCAGGATGATTTTGGCAAGATCGGTGTTGAAGTGGAAATCGTCACCTATGAATGGGGCGAGTATCTGAAACTGTCCAAGGATCTGGACCGTGACGGTGCCGTTCTGTTGGGCTGGACCGGCGATAATGGCGATCCCGACAACTTCCTTGCGGTTCTGTTGAGTTGCTCTGCTGTGGGCGCATCCAACCGGGCACAGTGGTGCAACGAAGAGTTCGACAAGCTGACGAACGAGGCGAAACTGATTTCTGATCAGGCCGAACGGACAAAATTATATGTCCAGGCTCAGGAAGTGTTCAAACAGGAAGCGCCATGGGCGACCATCGCCCATTCCGTGGTGTTCATGCCGATGTCGACCAAGGTCACCGGCTACAAGATGGACCCGCTCGGCGGACACCGTTTCGACGGTGTTGATCTGGCCGAATAGGCTGTAACGTGAACCACCGGTCCGGGCGGACAATGCCGCCCGGACCATTTGCCTGATGCGAAAGAACGGGGCGTGATGTCGGATAACAGGCTGCAGCCGCTGCGCGAAATCATGCGCAGCCAAACATTAGATGCTGTCGGGTTTGTCCCCGGACCGAATTTCCGCTGGCTGTTTCAACGTGATTTTCACCTGATGGAACGCCCCCTGCTGGTGATCGTGCCCGTTGAGGGAGACGCGGTTGCCATTGTTCCCAATCTGGAAATGGCGTCGTTTGACTCGCTTGATTTTCCCGGCATGGTGTTCGACTGGCGTGATGAGACCGGCTATGCCAGCGCATTTCAGAAGGCCGCCGAAGCCCTGCCGCAGTTGATGTCCGCCAGCCGGTTCGGGCTAGAGGCCCAGCGCATGCGGGTGTTTGAACTCATGGCCCTGCAACAGGTCTTACCGAAAGTCGAGTTTGTCGATGCCCATGCCGAGATTTCATCGCTCCGGCTGCTGAAGTCGGCCGCCGAAATCGATCTTCTGAAACAGGCCATTCGCATTTCCGAAGAGGCTCTGGAAGCGACGCTGCAGGAGGTGCGCGTCGGCCAGAGCGAAAAGGAAATCGAGGCAATTTTGTTGCGTCAGCTGTTTGCCCATGGCGCCGACGGGGTCTCGTTTGAGCCGATTGTCGCGGCCGGCGACAATTCCGCGCAGCCGCATGCCAGCGCCCGGCATGATTACCGGGTGCAACGCGGCGATGCGCTGCTGATCGATTTCGGGGCACGCTGGCGCGGCTATAATGCCGATATCACCCGCACTTTCTTCATCGGCGAAGTGTCCGAGTTTGACCGGGCGTTTTACGACACTGTGCTCGCCGCCAATGAGGCAGGAAAAGCCGCCACACGGGCCGGCGCTACTGCCGCGCAGGTCGACGACACGGTGCAAAAAGTGCTGGAAGGCAGCCAGTTCGCCGCCTTTGCCCGCCACAAGACCGGACACGGGCTGGGCCTGGATGTGCATGAAGCGCCCCAGATAATGCGCGGCAACGAGCAGATGCTGCAAAGCGGAATGGTGTTCACCGTGGAACCCGGCCTGTACCGGCTGGGTGAATGCGGTGTGCGCATTGAAGATGATATTGTCGTGACCGATACCGGGATGGAATGTCTGACCTCTTTCCCGCGAGACTTGCGGATTGTAGGGTAGGCTATGTTTGGATTTCTTCTGCGCCGTATCGGATTGCTGATCCCGACATTTCTCGGCATCACCATTGTATCCTTCGGTTTTGTCAGGGTCCTGCCGGGCGATCCGGTTCTGCTGATGGCCGGCGAGCGCGGTCTTTCCGATGAGCGTTACAATGCGCTGATGCAAGAGTTTGGCTATGACCGGCCGATATGGCAGCAGTATTTCAGTTATCTGCGCGATCTTCTGTCCGGCGATTTTGGCAATTCACTGGTGACAAAACGACCGGTTCTGGAAGAGTTTTTCACGCTGTTTCCGGCCACTGTCGAGTTGGCACTGGTTGCGATGATTATCGCGGTGGCGCTGGGCATACCGGCCGGTATTATTGCCGCCAACAAACGCGGATCATTTTTTGACCAGGGCATTATGGGCACGGCGCTGGTGGGTTATTCCATGCCGATTTTCTGGTGGGGTCTGTTGCTGATCATCGTGTTCTCTGGCTGGCTGCAATGGACCCCGGTGTCCGGACGTATTTCACTGCTGTTCTACTTCCCGCAGGTCACCGGATTCATGTTGATCGACAGTCTTCTGTCGGGCCAGAAGGGCGCGTTTACGTCCGCCGTCAGTCATCTCATTTTGCCCTCAATCGTACTGGCGACGATCCCACTGGCGGTGATTGCCCGCCAGACACGCTCAGCCATGCTGGAAGTTCTGGGCGAGGATTATGTGCGCACCGCAAGGGCCAAAGGTCTGTCGACACGGCGCGTCGTCGGCATCCACGCCCTGCGCAATGCCATGATCCCGGTAATTACGGTGATTGGCCTGATGGTCGGCACACTGCTGGCCGGTGCAATTCTGACAGAGACGATTTTCTCCTGGCCCGGCATTGGCAAATGGATGGTCGATTCAATTTTCCGGCGTGACTATCCGGTGGTTCAGAGCGGTCTGCTGCTGATTGCCGCGATGGTGATGGTGGTCAATCTGCTGGTTGATATGACCTATGGTCTGATCAACCCCCGCATCCGGCACAATTGAGGCAGATATGAGCGAGCTAGAATCGACGCAGACTTCTGCCGCGCAGGTCAGATGGCAGACCAGACGGCGGATGCTGGCGGAATTCTGGTTCTATTTCTCTGAAAACCGTGGCGCCGTCATTGGGCTCTGGGTGTTTTCGGCACTGGTGCTGATCGCCGTGTTTGCGCCGTTGGTTGCTCCGCACGAGCCTAACAACCAATATAGAGACGCGCTTCTGGCGGTTCCTGTCTGGCAGGAGGGCGGCAGCTGGAAATTCATTCTCGGCACAGATGCAGTGGGGCGCGATATGCTGTCGCGGCTGATTTACGGAGCCCGGTTCTCGCTGTTCATCGGTGTCGTGGTGGTGTCGATTTCCGTGCTTGGCGGCGTCACTATTGGTCTGATAGCAGGCTATTTCCGCGGTGTCGTGGACACGCTCATCATGCGCGTCATGGACATCATCCTGGCCTTTCCCTCGCTGCTGCTGGCGCTGGTGCTGGTGGCTATTCTCGGGCCCGGCCTGATGAATGCGATGATTGCGATTGCCATTGTGCTGCAGCCGCATTTTGTGCGCCTGACACGGGCCTCGGTAATGAGCGAGATGAACAAGGAATATGTCACCTCGGCCAAAGTGGCCGGCGCCTCGCCGATCTATCTGATGACACGCACGGTGCTGCCCAATTGCCTGGGTCCAGTGACGGTTCAGGCCACGCTGTCGTTTTCGAACGCCATTCTCGATGCCGCCGCGCTCGGATTTCTCGGCATGGGCGCCCAACCGCCGACGCCGGAATGGGGAACCATGCTGGCCGAAGCCCGTGAATTCATTCTGCGGGCCTGGTGGGTCGTGACCTTTCCGGGGATCGCGATCCTGATCACCGTGCTGGCCATCAATCTGATGGGCGATGGTTTGCGGGATGCGCTCGATCCCAAGCTGAAGAGGTCCTGATGTCCCTGCTGCAAATCAAGAACCTGTCAGTTGATTTTCAGACCGCAGGCGGTCTGTTCCGGGCGGTTGACAGTGTTGATATCCACTGTGATCGCGGTGAAATCCTGTCAATCGTGGGTGAATCCGGGTCTGGTAAATCTGTTGCCATGCTGGCGCTGATGGGATTGCTGCCATGGACGGCAAAGATTACCGCCGATGTCATGGAATTTGACGGTAAGGACCTGATCGGCATGTCGAAAAAGGCCCGCCGCTCCATCGTCGGCAAAGACATGGCAATGATATTTCAGGAGCCGATGTCGAGCCTCAACCCCTGTTTTACTGTCGGCTTCCAACTGGGAGAAACGCTGCGCATGCATCTTGGCATGGGCCGCGCAGAACGCCGCCAGCGTTCGCTAGATCTGCTGGACCAGGTTGGCATTCCCGCACCGGAAAAGCGGATGAAAGCCTATCCTCATCAATTGTCCGGCGGCATGAGCCAGCGTGTCATGATTGCCATGGCGCTGGCCTGCAATCCGCAGCTGCTGATTGCCGATGAGCCGACCACCGCGCTTGATGTGACGATCCAGGCGCAGATTCTGGAACTGCTGGTATCGTTGCAGAAAGACAAGGATATGGCGCTCATTCTGATTACCCACGATATGGGCGTGGTGGCGGAAACCGCCGAACGGGTGCAGGTTCAGTATGCCGGTCAAAGGGTGGAGGAACAGGATGTGCGCGGGCTTTTTGCCAATCCGCATCATCCTTATACATCCGCCCTGCTGGCTGCGCTTCCTGAGCGCGCGGTCGGGCGTAAATTGCCGTCGATACCCGGCGTCGTGCCGGGCCAGTATGACCGGCCCGAAGGCTGCCTGTTTGCGCCGCGCTGCAGCTTTGCCACCGATCTGTGCCGCAAGCAGGTGACCCGACAGGGACCGGAGCTTGGCCATGCGCTCTGCAACTATCCGCTGGAGCGCGGCGAGCATGCCGGGCGGATGTCCGAACAGGGAGCTGTGTAATGGCTAATCCCGTTCTGGAAGGGCGCAATTTGACACGGTATTATACCGTTGGCGGGGGGATGTTCTCAAAACCCGGTGTGGTGAAGGCGCTGGATGGCGCCAGCTTCAAACTGGAGGCCGGGAAAACCCTGGCTGTTGTCGGAGAATCCGGCTGCGGTAAATCCACCCTCGCCCGTGTTGTCACCATGATTGAGGAACCGACAAGCGGGGAAGTTCTGATCGACGGCAAACCGGCAGCGCCCGGCTCGGCGGAGATGAGACAGAAAATCCAGATCGTGTTCCAGAACCCTTATGGCTCGCTCAATCCGCGCCACAAGGTTGGCTACATTCTGGAAGAGCCGATCCGGTTGAATACGGCGATGCCAGCTGCCGACCGCCGCAGGCGTGCTGAGGAAACCATGGAAAGGGTCGGTCTGCGGCCGGAACATTATGAGCGCTATCCGCATATGTTTTCAGGCGGTCAGCGGCAACGCATTGCCATTGCGCGGGCGCTGATGCTGGAGCCGAAAATCCTGGTTCTGGATGAGCCGGTGTCCGCGCTTGATCTGTCGATCCAGGCACAGGTGCTGAATATTCTGGCCGATCTGCAGTCGGATCTGGGCCTGGCCTACCTGTTCATCAGCCACGATCTTTCGGTGGTGAAACACATTTCCGATGATGTTCTGGTGATGTATCTGGGCAAGGTGGTGGAAGACGGTGCGGCAAAAACCGTGTTTTCAGCTCCGCGCCATCCCTATACCAATGCGCTGCTGTCGGCGACACCGGTAGCTGATCCGACGCGGCAGAAACAGCGCATCATGCTGACCGGCGAATTGCCCTCGCCCCTGAACCCGCCGCCCGGCTGCGCGTTTCATCCACGATGCAGCTATGCAACTGACATCTGCAGACAGACCGCCCCGGCGCTTGAAGCGGATGGCAGCAGTGCAGTCGCCTGCTATCATCCCATCGAAACAGTCGCCACAGAACCGGCCTGAAACCCGGTCAGACCCCGTTGGTTGCAGCGCGGTCTACACCGTGCCGCCGAGAGAGCCTTCCAGCGTTGCCAATTCCTGGCCGCCGGCCATCAGATCCTGCAGTTCTTCCGGCGTAATCTCGCCTTTCAGCGCCGTGCCCAGCGTCTTGCCGCGATTCAGCACGGTGAAACGGTCCCCGACAGCCATGGCATGGCGTACATTATGGGTGATGAACACCACGGCAATGCCCTTCTTGCGGACCTTGTCGATGGTCGCCAGAACATTCGATGTCTGGCGCACTCCGAGCGCTGACGTCGGTTCATCCAGGATCAGAACCTTGGCCCCGAAATGCACCGCCCGGGCAATGGCAACAGTCTGGCGCTCGCCACCTGACAGGGTTCCCACGGCCTGATCGGGACCGCGCAGACTGATGCCCATCTTCTTCATTTCGGCCATGGTCACTTCATTGGCCAGTTCATGGTCGAACATGGAAATGCCGAATTTACGTTTGGTCGGCTCATTGCCCATGAAGAAATTGCGGCTGACCGACATCAGCGGGATCATCGCAAGATCCTGGTAGACCGTCGCGATTCCGGCAGCAATAGCATCGCGCGGGCGTTCGAAATGCATTGGCCTGCCTTCGAAATAAATCTCGCCCTTGGTCTGCTTGTGAACGCCGGACATGGTTTTGATAAAGGTCGATTTTCCGGCACCATTATCGCCCAGAAGACAGTGGCACTCACCTGCGGTGATATCGACCGAGACCCCGGCCAGGGCAATAACGGAGCCGAAATGCTTCTCGATATTCTTCATCTGGATGAGAGGTTCAGTCATCTCACTTCTCCCCCGTGATCATACGCCGGATATAGGTGTTCAAAATCACCGCCAGCAGCAGGATGACACCAAGGAAGACCCGGAACAGACTGCTTTCCACACCGGCAAAGAACAGCCCCTGCTGGACCACGCCGAAGATCAGTGCGCCGAGTGCAGCGCCAATCACCGACCCGTAGCCGCCGGTCAGCAAGGCACCGCCGATGACCACCGAAATAATCGCTTCAAACTCTTTCAGAATGCCACGATCCGCACCGGCAGAGCCGAATTCCATGACCTGCGATGTGGCAAAAACGGTGGCACAGAATGCTGTGAACATGAACATCAGGATTTTTACCCGATTGACGGGAACACCGACATAACGCGCTGCCTGGGGATCTCCACCGGCGGCAAAAATCCAATTGCCGAACCGTGTTTTGGTCAGCAGAAAATGGCCGAAAATTATCAGCACAAGTGCCCAGACAATCAGCATCGGAATGCCGTCGACCACCGATTCTCCGACTCTGGAGCCACGATCGAATGTGGCGATGATGCCGGCATCTCCCAGCCATTGGAACAGTCCGGTCAGAATCTTGCCGCCAAACAGCGCTGCCAGCCAGTCGCCCTCGGCGACATCGCGAATCCCGCCGATAATGGTTTTGCGCTCAATCGTCTGCGGCAGGAAAATTGTGAACCCGCGCAGGATAAACAGGAAAGCCAGGGTAACAATAAAGCTGGGCAGGCCGGTCCTGACCACAATATAGCCGTTGAGCCCGCCGATGGCGGTGCACAGCACAAAGGTCACGACAATGGCGATCCAGACAGGCCAGCCAAGGGTAATGCTGAAAATCGCGATCATCATGCCGGCAAAGCCGATCATCGATCCGACCGACAGATCAAATTCGCCGGCGATCATCAGAAGACAGGCCCCGACAGCAATGATGGCAAATTGTGCCGAGACGATCGACCAGTTCATAATCCCCTGGGAATTGAACATTCCTGAATCGGACGCTGTCAGCAGGAAGAACGCAAATACAAGAATGGTGCCGCAAATGCCGCCTAGTTCCGGACGGATAAGTGCTTCGCGGAAACGGGATCGTTGCTTGATCCGCTCATCTGCGAGTGGGGTCGCCTCTGACATGTCAGACCTCCAGCATGTGGATTGATAGTTCAAAAGGCGGCTGACCCCAAGTCAGCCGCCTTTCAGACATTAGCTCTAGCGGTACTCGCCAGCGTATTTTTCAACAAGCTCAAGGCCATCGGCGGTGACAAAACCGGGGCCGGAATTGATGTTGTTGCCGGGCAGAACGCCATAACGGTGATAATTGGTCAGAACCACCACCGGCAGATAGGCCTGCAGGAATGGCTGCTGGTCAATGCCCCAGGCAATGGTACCGGCCTTGATGCCCTTGACGATTTCATCACCCAGATCAAAAGTGCCGAAATAGATGTCGCCGGCCATGCCGTTTTCCTCGACCGCAAGTAAGGTCGGATCAGCCGAAGTTGGTCCAAGTGTCAGGATCGCATCTGTATCAGGATTGGCTGACAGATAGGCCAGAACACGGTTTTTGATTTCCGCAGGGTCCTGTCCGCTGTCAATCATCTGATTGCCCAGATCAACGCCGAGACCATCGGCAAAGCCCTGACAGCGCTCTGTCGAGGACGGCGAACTGATATAGTGATTGACGCAGAGGAAACTGCCGACACCATCGCCTTTGGCGCGCTGCCCGGCAGCCAGACCGGCGTCGTATTCGGGTTGTCCGACATACATCAGAGCGCCGACTTCACGGGCCTGTGCCGGTGTTCCGGAATTCATGATGATGACATCAATGCCCTGATCGACTGCGGCACGAATAGGGCCGCTCAGAACATCATAATCCGACAGGGTGGTGATGATACCGGTCGGGCCGGACGCTGCTGCCTGTTCGATGATCCGCGCCATATCGGCCAGATCTCCGGTGGGCGGATTGCGGTATTCCACTTCCACACCCATCTGCTCGGCGGCCAGCGCGATGCCATTTTTGATGGTGTTCCACCAGCTGTCGGAATCCGGTGCATGGCTGACCAGAATATATTTCTCAGGGTCGGCCTGCGCAACTGTGGCAAACCCCGTCACAGCGACAGCGGCGCCAACAGCGGCACCCATCATTTTTTTGATAAATCGTTTCATTTTGTTTTCTCCCAAAAACGTTCAATATGGTCTTACTGGGTCAGACAAGCATTTCCCGGCGCCAAATAATCACGTACGATGCGGTATTGCAACCGGTTGCAAAATAAATGTTTGGATTCTCCGGCCAACCGCTGGTCGCACTGAACCTATCACACTGCAACCGCAAATAGATAGAATGAAAGAGCCAGAGCAAGATGGTTGTGACCCTGAAGGATGTGGCTGAACGCGCAGGAGTTTCGCGTTCAGCCGTCTCGCGGACCTATACTGATGGTGCAAGTGTTTCTGAAAAAACCCGCAAAAAGGTGGAAAAAGCTTCACGCGAACTGGGTTACAGCCCAAGCCTGATTGCCCGAAGCCTTGCCACCAACCGCACCAAACTTATCGGTCTGGTGGCGAATAATTTTCAGAACCCGATTTTTCTGGAAGTGTTTGATCTTTATACGCGAGCGCTGCAGGAACGAAGCCTGCGCCCGCTGCTGGTGAATCTGACCAATGAGACCAATCCGGAACATTCGGTGCGCATGCTGCGGCAGTACAATGTTGATGGCGTGATTGTTGCGACTTCAACGCTTCAACCGCGATTTTCCGCCGCCTTCCGGAATGTCAATATGCCGGTGGTGCATGCGTTTGGCCGGTTCGAGGCCGGGTCGCCGGTTCATGTGGTCGGTATCGACAATCTGGCCTGCGGGCGGATGGCGGCCGATACGCTGATCCGGCATGGCTACCGCAACATCGCATTTCTCGGCGGCCCGCAAATGGCAACGTCGACCCAGGACCGGGCCAGCGGATTTCTCAGCCAGTTGAAGGCCGCGAATATGGAGGCTGTCAATGTAGTCTATGCCACCGCCTATAATTACGCTGCCGGACAGGAAGCCATGCAGGAACTGCTTGGCAACAGTCAGCTCGATGCGATTTTCTGCGGTGATGATCTGATCTGCATGGGCGCGATGGATGCGGCCCGCACCAACGGGCTGTCGATCCCTCAGGACATTGGTTTTCTCGGCTTTAACGATATGAATATGGCGTCGTGGTCGGCTTATAATCTGTCGACCATCCGCCAGCCGACACCAGACATCATCCTCAGTTCAATTGAACTGGTCGTTGCCCTTGTTGATGATCCGAAACGCGCCGTGGAGACACGGATATTTCCGTGCTCCGTTGTTGAACGCGGCACACTGAAGCCGCTTGCCTCGCAGAGCCCGCAAGGTCAGTTGAAACCGATGGATTCCAGATAGGTGCGGTTGGCAATCGCATCCTTGATGGGTGAGGTGTCACCCGCCGGATCGCAATCCTGCTCTACAGTGCACCAGCCCTGATAGGAGTTGTCGAGGAGCAACTGCCGGACAGCGGGAAAATCGGTTTCACCATCGCCAAGATTGCAGAAAATGCCCTGGCCGCAGGCATCGTAAAAATTGGTTCTGTTGGCAACGACACTGGCCTTGACCACCGGATCGATATCCTTGAAATGGACATAGGTAATGCGGTCCATATGCCGTTTCATAAAGGCAACCGGATCAAATCCCGCAAAGTGGCTGTGGCCGGTATCAAGGCAGATTTTCAACAGATCGGCATCGATTTCCTGAAGCAGGCGTTCGACCTCCGGTTCAAAATCCATGAACCCGCCGGCATGGGGATGAATACTGACATCGAGCCCGTATTCCTCAGTGCCGATTTTGCAGATTGTGCGAAAACGATCTGCATAGTCGGCCCATTCCGCGGCGGCCATCTGCTCGGCTTCAGCCGGTCGGCCGACCGTCGGTGCCCGGCGCGGCGAGATGGAATCAATCAGAACCAGGTGTCTGGCACTATGGGCTGTCAGCGACTTGCAGGTGCGAATGGCACCGTCGAGCACGTCGTCCCATTTGTCGTTGTCGTGAAAGGCGCGAAATACAACGCCGCCGATCAGCGTCAGCTCGCGCGCGGCAAGCGCATCGGCGAGTTTTGCAGGATCTTCCGGCAAAAACCCGACGGGGCCAAGTTCTATGCCGGTATAGCCGGCCTTCTGGCAATCATCCAGCACCGATTGCCAGGCCGGATTGCGCGGATCATCAGCAAATTCCACACCCCAGGAACAGGGCGCATTTCCAATTCGAATGGTCACGGTTTTCTCTTTCTATTGACTGCAGGCCCGGCTTTTTACTGTAAACCCGGCCTTAAAACTCACTGATCGAAACCCAGTTGCGGGTCTCATTCGACGCCCAGGCCGCTTCGATAATTCTGTTGACTTCCATACCATCGCGGAAGGTCGGCCAGACAGAGGAACCGGTTTCAATGGCTTTCAAAAAATCATGCGCTTCAATGATGATCTGATCCTGATAGCCGGTGCCGTGACCGGGGCCCTGACAGAACGGCAGATAATCCGGATGCTCCGGGCCCGTCAAGATTTTGCTGAAGCCCTGGCGGTCGGATGCGGCATCGCTGTTGTAAAGCCACAGCGCATTCTGGTCTTCCTGATCGAACCGGATGGACCCTTTGGTGCCGAAAATTTCGTAGGCATAGCCCATTTTCCGACCGGTCGCGACGCGGCTGAAATACAACGTGCCCATGGCACCGTTTTCAAAGCGGCACATGAATTGAGCGTGATCATCATTGGTTACAGCCTGGGGTCCGGAGCCGTTCTCGCCAGGCCGGGTCTGGTGGACGGTTTCAATGTCGGCGCTGAGACTAGCAATGGGTCCGGCCAGAGCCAGCGCGCCATTGATCATATGGGGGGCAAGATCGCCCATCGTGCCGTTTGATCTGCCCCTGGTGCGCCAGGTTCCGGGCATCTGCGGATCGCAGAAGAAATCCTCGGTGTGTTCGCCGCGAAAATAGGTGACCGCGCCGATTTCGCCGGATGCAACAATGCTGCGCGCCAGTTGCGAGGCCGGTGTGCGGATATAGTTGAAGCCGACCATATTGGGCAGGCCGCTCTGTTCCGCTGCTTCCACCATGATCCGGCTGTCAGCAAGGCCAGCGCCAAGCGGTTTTTCGCAGAACACCGGTTTGCCCAGCTTGAAGGCGGCAAGCGCAATGTCCCGATGGGTTTCTTGGGGAGAGGCAATGATGATGGCTTCGACGGCGGGATCATTGACCAGGGCGCGCCAATCCGCAGTTGCGCGGTTGAAGCCAAACGCGGCGGCCTTCTTTTCGGCACCGGCCTGGGAGGTGGTGCAAATCAGCTCGCAAACCGGTCTCAGCCGGGTTTCGAACACGGCGCCGACCGCCTGCATGGCAACAGAGTGCGCCTTGCCCATATAGCCGCCGCCGACGACCCCTATTCCGATATTTTTCATCACCAACACCATTTCCGTAGATTATTTTTGCAACCGGTTGCAAAAAACCTAAACTCTAATTAGGATCGCCCGTCAAGAACGGAATTGCTGTTTGCGCCAAAATGCGCTTTGCATCAGTTTTCGACAATTCAACACGGATGTTGGTCCCATGAAAACGATCAAACTGACCATGGCGCAAGCCATCATACGCTATCTGGCCAACCAATATATCGAAATTGACGGCGAGCGGGTCCGCCTGTGCGCCGGAGGCTTCGGCATTTTCGGCCATGGCAATGTCACCTGCCTCGGCGAGGCTTTGTATCAGCACCGCGAAGAGCTGCCTTTATATCGTGGCCAGAACGAACAATCCATGGCGATGGCGGCGATCGCCTATGCCAAGCAGAAACTGCGCCAGCGTTTCATGTTCGCCACCAGTTCGGCCGGGCCCGGTACAACCAACCTTCTGACAGCCGCCGGCATTGCCCACACCAACCGGCTGCCGCTTTTGCTGCTGTGCGGTGACACCTTTGTCACCCGCCTGCCCGACCCGGTACTGCAGCAGGTTGAACATTTCAACAATCCGGCGATATCGGTCAATGATGCTTTCAAGCCGGTGTCACGATACTGGGACCGCATCACCCACCCGGCGCAGATCATCCAGTCCCTGCCCGCAGCCATCAACACGCTGCTTGATCCGGCAGATTGCGGACCGGCGTTTCTTGGTCTGCCGCAGGATGTCCAGGGATGGGCCTATGAGTATCCCGAAGCGTTTTTCACTGAGAAAACCCACCGCATCCGTCGCTTGACTGCGGATGAGCGGGAAATTGCCGATGCCGTCGAGATCCTGAAAAATGCCAAACGGCCGCTTATTATTGCAGGTGGCGGCGTGCAGTATTCGCGCGCCGAAACGGAACTGATGGGGTTTGCCGAAAAGCACAATATGCCGGTCGTCGAAACCATTGCCGGGCGCGCCAATCTGCTGTTTGAGCACCCTTTGAATTGCGGACCGATCGGTGTCACCGGTTCAAATTCGGCCAACACGCTTGCCGGCAAGGCGGATGTTGTGTTTGCCGTGGGAACCCGGTTGCAGGATTTCACCACCGGCTCGTGGACCGTGTTTGCCGCCGACGCTAAAATCGTGTCGCTGAATGCGGCGCGCCATGATGCCAGCAAGCATTTGTCGGTGCCTGTGGTGGGAGATGCGCGCCAGGGGCTTACGCAGCTTGGCGCGGCACTTGGAGCGCATCGCAGTTCCGACCAGTGGAGCGGCTTTGCGCGCAAGGAGCGGACGGCGTGGGATGCCTATGTCGATGACAATATCAAGCCGACGGACAAGGCCGGCAATAATCGCCCGGCGTCCTATGCCCAGGTGATCGGCAAGGTCAATGAATTGTGCGACCCGGAAGACAGGGTGGTTGCCGCTGCCGGTGGCCTGCCTGCCGAAGTGACTGCCAACTGGCGCACAAAAAGTCTTGGATCGGTTGATGTGGAATTCGGCTTTTCCTGCATGGGTTACGAAATTGCCGGGGGCTGGGGTGCCCGCATCGCCCAGAGCGAACAACAGAAAGACCAGGATACAATCGTGTTCACCGGCGACGGGTCCTATCTGATGCTCAACTCCGATATTTATTCGTCGGTACTGACCGGCATGAAGCTTATCATCATGATCTGCGACAATGGCGGGTTTGCGGTGATCAACAAGCTGCAGAACAATACCGGAAACAAGTCTTTCAACAATCTGATTGCCGACAGCAATATCGCAGTTGAACCGTTCGCTGTGGATTTTGAGGCGCATGCCAAGTCAATGGGTGCCGATGGCGAAACGGTGCATTCGATTGCCGAGCTGGGAGAGGCGTTCAAACGGGCAAAAGCCGCCAGCAAGACTTATGTGATCTGCATTCAGGTGGATGCATTTGATGGCTGGACAAAAGAAGGCCATGCCTGGTGGGAAGTCGGCACGCCTTCGGTTTCGCAGGACCCGACCGTGCGCAAGGCTCATAAGGACTGGGAATCCGAGCGCGAGCGCCAGAGGAAAGGCGTGTGATGGCACTGCAGGACCAGATCAGACAGAATAATTTTGTCATTATCGGCCGTGCCGGTGTGGATTTCTATGCCGATCCGCCCGGCACGAAAACAGAACAGGCGACGCAGTTTTTCTCCTGCCTTGGCGGCTCATCCGCCAATATCGGAGTGGCCATCGTCAAGCTTGGCGGCAAGGCTTCGCTGGTAACCTGCGTCTCCGACGATGCGCTTGGCCGGCTGGCGCTCAATGAGCTGGCGAAATACGGCATAGATGCGCGCCATGTCCGCTCCGTCGGCGGCGAGGTCAGAACCTCTCTGGCTGTTGTCGAAACGCGGATTGAAGATCATCAGTCGGTGATCTACCGCAACAATGCCGCTGATTTTCAGATGAATGAAGCCGATATCGACAGGATCGATTTTGCCGGTTTCGGCGCACTCATCACAACCGGAACCGTGCTTGCGGCGCAGCCCTCCCGCGATGCCACAATGAAGGCTTTCAAACTGGCAAAGGCGGCGGGCCTGCCGATCATCTTCGACATTGATTACCGGCCCTATTCATGGTCTTCCGGCGCGGAAGCCGCCAGTGTCTATTCAGCGGCGGCCGATTACTGCGACATCATCATCGGCAATGATGATGAATTCGGAGTGATGGCCGGACGCAAGCAGGACGGCCTGCCGCTGGCCCAGAAACTGGCGCAGGCCAGCGCGCAGATCGTGATTTACAAAAAGGGCGAATTCGGATCGACCACCTTTCATGACGGCGGGTCTTTTCAAACCGGAATCTTTCCCGTGGAGGCGCTGAAACCGACTGGCGCGGGCGATTCGTTTCTGGGTGCCTTCATCGCCTCTCTGGCAGCCGGATTATCGGTGGAAGACAGTGTCGCACGCGGTTCGGCAGCCGCCGCCATCGTCGTTTCCAGAGTAGGATGTGCGCCGGCCATGCCGACACTGGCGGACCTGGAAAACTTCATCAATACGCATGACGGGCTGAGCCCGGTCGATGCCTGAGTACAAGGAACACCGCCATGCATATTCCACCGTTTGACAATCACAACAAACCTGTCGTGGATATTGACGACGCCAATGTGCCACTGAATTATTTCAACATCGTCAAACTCAGCAAAGGGCAGGCTTTCTCCTATTCCGTTCCAGGTTACGAAACCTGTATCGCGCCGGCCACCGGTTCTATCAATGTCGATGTCGAGGGTGAGCGCTATGAGGCCATCGGCACCAGGACCGAAAATGTCTGGGATGGTGAGCCAGAGGGCGTGTATGTTCCGACAGGTGCGAAAGCCACATTCGACTGTGTCAGCAACAGCGCAGAAATTTTCATTGCCGGTGCACGCTATGACAAGGTGCTCGACCCGTTTGCCGTGCGCACAGGCGATATCGACAAGGTTCAGTACGGCTCGGACGACACCAAGACCCACCGCAAGATCAAACATATTCTGGGCACCAAATATCACGACAAGGTGGGCCGTCTGCTGGTGTCGGAACTGTTTACGGTCGGCCAGGGCGGCTGGTCGGGTTTTCCACCGCACAAGCACGACACCGACCGTCTGCCTGATGAAACCCGCCATGATGAGACCTACAATTTCAGGTTCCGGCCGGATCACGGTTTCGGCCTGCAACTGGTGCAGCGCGAAGATGGCAAGGTGGGCGATGCCTATCACCTCGTCGAGGGCTCAACCATCACGCTGGAAAAGGGTTATCATCCCTGTGTCGCGGCACCCGGTTACGAGATGTATTATTTCACCATATTGGGCGGCCTGTCGCAGCGTTCGCTGGTGCAGTATTTCCAGCCCGATCATGCCTATCAGATTGAAACCATCCCCGGCATCAAGGATATGATCGCGAAGTTCAAGTGACAAAAACCAGATGACATTGGCGACACTCAAGGATGTTCTGCAACCGGCGATGACCGGCGGCTATGCCGTGGCTGGCCTGGTGGTGCTGGGCTGGGAAGATGCCAGAGCCTATGTGGAAGCGGCGGAGGAAACCGGACTGCCGGTCATTCTGCAGGCCGGGCCAGGCTGCCGGACCCATACACCGCTTCCTATTCTGGGTAAAATGTTTCGCTATCTGGCAGAGCAGGCAACGGTGCCGGTGGTGTGCCATCTGGACCATGGCTACAAGCAGGAAGAATGTTTTGAAGCTATCGAATCCGGCTTCACGTCAGTGATGTTCGATGGCTCCAAACTGGCGCTTTCAGAAAATATCGACATGACAGCGGGCATTGCCGAAAAAGCCCATGCGGCGAATGTATCGCTTGAGGGCGAGGTCGGCTTTGTCGGCTATGCCGATGGGCCGGCATCTGCCGGTACAACGCCGGAGGAAGCGGCCCGGTTTGACCGCGAAAGCGGTGCCGACGCGATGGCAATTTCAATCGGCAATGTCCACCTTCAGACCGAGAAAAGCGACGGCATTGATTTTGCCGCCCTGCGGGCGATTGAAGCAGTTACCACGCTGCCTTTGGTGCTGCATGGCGGCAGCGGTATCCCCGCTGATATGCGCCGCAAACTGGCTTCCGAAAGCCGGGTTTCGAAATTCAACATCGGCACGGAACTGCGCATGGCGTTCGGCCGGGCGCTGCGCGAAAGCCTGGCAGCCCAGCCGGACAGCTTTGACCGGATTGCCCTCCTCAGCCCTACAATTCCAGCCGTCAAACTGGTCGCAGCACAGATTCTGACGGGTATTGGACCTGCCCGCTAGTGCGCCCTTGAAATCCTGAAACCGTCTATTTCTTTGACCAAAGGCAGGTTTTCCCAGCGATGATTGTCATGCAGGATAATCAGCTTGGAAAGGTCGCCTTGGACTACATCATTGATGCGATCAATCGTCTTGAGCTGATCCCAAACGCTTCCAACAGCATTGTTAAGGGGCACATAGACGCCATCATGATTGTGCCCGGCTATGTTGGTCGAGGAATACACGCAGTCGCCAGATACAACTATTTCCCCACGTGCGCTTTGCAAAATTATGAACTGCTGGCCAATCGTGTGGCCCGGCCCAAAACGAGCGTGAACGCCAGGAAGCACATTATCCTTGTCGCCATCCAGCAATGTAACGCGGTGCTCAACCGACGCGTCGAATATATTTCGCAGATCATCCGGATTGATGATGGCAGTCAGAAACCCAAACTGCGGGGGGAGTGCCATTGCCTCGTGCCAGGAGAGTAGCTCGGATTTTTGAATGAATATCCGCGCATTTGGAAATTTGTGCACCGAGCCTGCATGGTCGAAATGCGCATGACTGAGAATGATGTCCGTAATGTCTGCCGGCTTCACATCGAGTTCTGCAAGTAAGATCAGCGGAGAAATCCATTCAGGCACACCAAAGCGCTCGCTCATTTCCGCGCCGGTGCCTTCGCGCATAAACCCGGTATCAACGAGAATATTATGTGCACCATTTCGAGCGAATACAAAGGCGAAGGGCGTGTCCATAAGGCCTTCATCATGCGTGCCATTTACGAGGGCCGCAACGGGCTGATCTTTGGCGCGCGCGTATTCAAGGACATAGATTTCCCAATTGGCGTTCTTTGCAGACATGAAGTTAACCCTTCTCTAGCTTTCCGCGATCAATCGGCCCAAGCTGGAGAGGCCAACGGCGATGATCAAAATCGTACCCTGGAATATATATTGTGAAAATGTGGGTGCCCCAAATATGTTCAACCCGTTGAAGCCAAAAGCGATAATCAGTGCACCAACGAATGTTCCAAACACATGGAACTCACCATCACGTAAGGTTGCTGAGCCCAGAAAAACAGCGGCGAACGCTGTGAGCAAATAGCTATCGGCGGCGCTGGTTGTGCCGCTTCCCAACCGGGAGGCCAGCAATATGCCGGTCATGGCGGCGCACATGCCTGAAATCACGAAGCCGAGCGTCTTTATCCTGGCGACATCAATGCCTGCTAAACGCGCCGCTGCGGGGTTTCCGCCAACAGCTTGTATTTCCTGACCGACAGAAGTGTGTTCCACCAATGCCCAAAGCGTTCCCAAAACGATTATCATGATGATGATATTATTTGGAATGCCGAACAACCAGCGCCCCAATGAGAGTTGCAGAAAACTTTCAGGAACGCCCGAAACAATGGGCACGCCAGATGTATAGGCAAATGCCAGGCCGGTTAATATGGTTCCTACGCCCAGTGTCGCGATAACCGAGTTCACCTTCATGCGCGTTACGATGAAGCCGTTCACAAAACCGATAATCGCACCAAGTGCGATCACGATGACAATGGCGATTGGAATGGGGATCTTGTTTGAAACAATCAATCCTGTGACGAGCAAACCGTGCAGGCTGGCCGCAAAGCCAATGGACAGATCAAGTTCTCCGACTATGACCGCCATGGTCAAGCCACCGGCGATGATCATCGCCAGCGAAGCCTGATTGATGACATTGGTGAAGTTGCTCACAGAAGGGAACGCCCTGGGGGACAATATCGAAAATGCGATAATCATCGCGGCCAATCCCAAAATGGTGCCATAACGGGCGAACACGCCGAGTGCAATTCGTGCGCTAGGGGAAAGACGTCGTGGTGTATGAGAGTTCTGACTCATTTTGCAGCCCTGTTGTGTTCTTTATCCGTATAGCTGGCAGCAACAATCGCATTACGCGAAAGCGCCTTCCCCCGAAGTTCTTTTACAATGCGACCGTCTGCCATGACCAATACCCGATCGGATAGATCGGGCAATTCGTCCGGCTCCGATGATATCACGATTACGGACATGCCATTTTTGGCGAGATCACGCACAAGTCGGTGAATTTCCGCACGCGCGCCAACGTCAACGCCGCGCGTCGGCTCATCCAGGATCAAAACTTTCGGCTGCCTTAGGAGCCAGCGACCAAGCACGACCTTTTGTTGATTGCCGCCACTCAATTGCCCAACGGACAGGTCGATACTTTGGGTCTTGATCGCGAGATCTCGCACGACTTTTTCAACACCCGCTTTGCGCTTGCCGTAGTTGATGAACGGCAGGGACGGGCTGTAAATGACACTTTCGAGATTGGATAACTGCGCGTTGAAGGCAACGCTTTTGCTCAGGACGAGCCCATCCGCACGGCGCTCCTCAGGCACAAGGCCAAAACCGGCTTTTACTGCTGCGGAAGGAGATTTCGGCGCGTATGTGGCTTCGTTGAATGTCATGGTTCCGGAATCTGGCCGGTCTGCGCCATAGATCAGGCGCGCCAGTTCGCTGCGCCCGGCACCTACCAGACCGGCAACTCCCAGTACCTCCCCTTCGTGGAGTTCAAATGATACTCCATTGACCATCGGTGTCCGGGTAAGGCCGTCAACTTTCAGAATGACTTTGTCGTTGGAAAAAGAAGCGATCTTGGGGCCTGCGCTTTCGACTGCGCCACCAACGATACCCTCAACCAGTCGCTCGCGGGTAAGTCCGTCTTTGCTGATGTCAGCGACCGAATGACCATCGCGAAAAATCGTCACTCTGTCACACAACAGTTCGATTTCGTCCAGGCGATGAGACACATAGAGCACCGCTACACCGGATTTGGAAAGTTCCTGGACGATCTGGAACAGCTTTTCGGCCTCGCTGTTTGAGAGAGATGCCGTCGGTTCATCCATCACAATCAGCCGCGCTTTTTGCACAAGCGCGCGGCAAATATTTATCAACCAGTTTTCAGCCGTCGAAAGCCCTTTGACGCCTGCGTTGAGCGCGGCCGTGATCCCCACGCGGTCAGCGATCGGGCGGACATCCCTTTCAATCGCGGTCCAATCAATAATACCAAATCGGGTTTTCTTGGGAATCCCCAACATGATGTTTTCAAGAACCGTCATACTGGGGATGAAAGCCAGTTCCTGATGAATGAAATTCATTCCCAATTCGGATGATGCGTGCGGGTTGCCCAGCGACTCGGTAGCCCCGTCGATCTCAATTGTTCCTGCATCAGGCTGGACCAGACCAGCCAGGATTTTGATGAAAGTGGATTTGCCCGCGCCATTGGCTCCCACAAGGCCATGCACTTCGCCAGAGGCGATATCAATGTCGACGCCTTGAAGCGCCTTAGCACCTCCGAAAGACTTGGCTATACCAACAGCACGAACCAAAGGGGGCAAAGTGCTCGCCCCCAATTCAGTTGAAGTCACTTGTGTGACGTCCATACTCTGCAAGCTACTGACCCAGTGCGTCAGGGTGCGCTTCGATAAAGCTCTCTACTGTATCCTGAGTCACCAGAATTGCTGCAACCTCCCTGGCCACTGGCTTCCAATCGCTGCCAGCGGCAACTATTTCCGGTAGCAAACTAATCATGTCGAAGCCTTCGGAGTAGCTGTCCTGCCAGGCTGTACCATTCATGTGGCCGTTGCGTATGTTCTCAATTGCCTGAGCATTACCGTTCACGCCATATACGCCCACGTCCGTGCGTCCTTGAGCGCGCAATGAACCGATGGCACCGATGGCCGGATCATCCCAACAGCCCCAAATTGCCAGATTGTCGTCACCGGCTGGATGTGAGGCAAGCCAGGCATTGGCATATTGCGCCCCGTCTTCAAAATAACCTGGAATGCGCACTTCATTGCGGGTGATGGTGATGCCGGGCATATCTGCAGTCATAGCATCAAGCAAAAGCTCACGATCACGGCAAACTTCGCCGGTGCGATATGTCAGCGCAAGAATGCTGCCCTTGCCCTCCAAGTCGTCCAGCATCAATTTGATTGCAGGCTCCGCAACTGGAGCGCCCGAACCGTTTGTTGCTGCAACCGTGGAGCCCAGGCCACCACCCCATGTCACAACAGGAACATTAGCGTCGCCAGCGGCCGCAAGACCGGCACCAATAGAGCTGTATGGAAAGACCATATCAACAACCGCAACTGCGCCGCGCTGGACAAAATTCTGAATGGCTGCATTGGCCTGATCGGCGCTGCCGGCAGCATCGATAACGGATACCTGCCAACCTATTTCCTTGGCTGCAGCTTCTGCACCCTGAATATAGCGGGCATTGTTTGCTTCGTTAGCTGAAATTGAGACGATGCCAATGAGTTTGGCGTCTTGTGCGGAAACAATGCTGGTGGATAGCGCCAGGCTCAGGGCCAGCGCACTTAGCTTCAAGACATTCATGACTTTCTCCCTATGGTTCGGTTGGTTGGATACAATAATCACTATTGTGTTAGCTAACCGATTTGCTAACATCGCGTAACCATCCACCTTATGCAAGCTAAATATTTGCATAATCGGCTGTAATGGGCCATATTCCATGAACCTTTTATAATCTAAACGATTAGCTGGAGTGGGCTGAATGGCTAATATTAAAGATGTCGCGAAAGAGGCTGGCGTTTCCACAGCAACAGTTTCTGCCGTGATAAATGACTCTAGTTTTGTTAGCCCTACCTTGAGAAACAGAGTTCAGGCAGCGATTGACAGATTGGGATATGTCCCCTCGCAAGTCGCCCGAAATCTAAAGCGCGGCAGTTCCCAGTTAATTTCGCTGGTTGTGGCGGATCTGGCAAATCCATTCTATGCACGGATAGTTTGTGCAGCGGAGGCAGCTGCGGCGGCATGGGGATATTGTCTTGTGGTGTTCAACAGCGACGAGAAACCTGAAATCGAGAAACGTAACCTGTCGCGAATACGCGCGCTCTCGTGTGACGGGATGATTATGGTGCCAGTTGGTCTGTCCAACCAGTATACTGGCGCAGCAATGAAGGGCCTGCCGCCAATTGTTATGTTCGGGCGGACCACCGAGCAGGACGCCTATGATGCCGTCGTCCTGGATAATCTGGAGGCATCGCGCCAGGTGACAAGTTATTTGCTTGATATGGGACATAAAAAAATTGGCACCATCACAGGACCAATGCATCTGAGCACAGCGCAAGATCGCCACGCAGGCATGCTGGACTCCATGTCCGCGCGTGGCCTCGTCCCGGAAGCCAGCCATGTGCGCAGTGGAGAATTTCGCGAAGATACCGCGTATTCGGTGGCTCGGGATATGCTCTCTCAGCCCAATCCGCCCAGTGCATTGTATGTCGCAAATGGGGTTATGGCGCTTGGAGTGATGCGCGCAGTTTCGGACCTGGGGCTAAAATGCCCTCAGGATATCTCGATTGCCTCAACCGATACTGTTCCAGGGTTCGCTGGAATTCGTCCTAAGCTCACACGCGCTGAACACCCGACAACCGATATGACCAACGAAGCATTGCGTCTGTTAATCGATCGCATTACCCGTGAGCCAAAAGCGCAACCGCGCGAAGTGGTGTTTCAGGCAGCGTTGGTGCTGGGTGAAAGCTGCGCGCCGCCAAGCAACGAGTTTAATTGATGCGCGTGCATCGATTGTGCGACGTCAAAAAAAGGTGGCGCTTTTGCTGAAGCATTTATTGTTCGTGGTAAAGTTGGTGCTGGAAAAGGGAAAGTATTTTTCGACTTAGCAGTTTGCCGAAAAACGATATCAATCCCTTGGCAAGCGGCACTCTCGTGGAGCACTCTGTGAATTTCACGCCAAATCACTAATTTGCGCGGCCAGAGATGCCAGATTTGATCCGCATCTTACCGCTTTTTACCGCTTACCGACTTTTTCAGAATCCTGTTAGACATTCAGCCAGGGGCATTCGCTGGATTGAAGCGTTTGAGTGAATTGTATTACATCATACGCTTTCGCACCTTGGGTCTGCGATCAAACATCCTAGCCGAAAGTCGTGTTGCGCATTGGCTCGGATTTCTAGAAATTACCCGGATCGCGGATAACAACTAAAAAACAAAAATACGCGTGGGAATTGTAACTGCCACAGGCAGTTTTCGGGAAACGCTTAGAGGATAGCCAAAATGATTGATCTCAAATTGAACCGCCGCGGCCTTTTGAAAGGCGCGGCAGCCGTGGGAGTGGGTCTGTCCGCTCCCCAGTTCTTCATTCGCGGCGCAAACGCCTATACCAACGAACCAAAGGGCGGCACCGTTACGCTGGGCTTCAACGTGCCTCAGACACGTGCTTATGCCGATGAAGGCGCCGATGAGTTGCGGGCCTATGAATTGGCCGTTGAGCATCTCAATGGCGAAGGCGATGGCGGGATGCTGAACACGTTCTCATCCAAAGCTCTGGAGGGAAATGGCGTCCTTGGGAAGAAAGTCGCGTATGTAACCGGGGACACGCAGACTTTGTCGGATGCGGCACGCGCGTCTGCCAAGCGGATGATCGAAAAAGACGGTGCGGTGATGATTACCGGCGGGTCTTCCTCCGGTGTGGCGATTGCGGTTCAGGGTCTCTGCCAGGATGCGGGCGTGATTTTCATGGCCGGCCTGACGCACTCCAACGACACCACCGGAAAAGACAAACGGGCCAACGGTTTCCGCCATTTCTTCAATACGGAAATGACCGGTGCGGCGCTGGCACCAGTGTTAAAGAATGCATTTGGCCCCGACCGCCGTGTCTATCACCTGACCTCTGATTATACATGGGGTTGGTCGCAGGAAGGCTCTATTCAAAAATACACAGAACCCTTTGGCTGGGAAACAGTCGCTGCTGTCCGCACGCCTGTCGGTGCAGGTGATTTCTCACAATATATTACTCCGGTCCTGAATTCCGGAGCAGATGTCCTGGTGTTGAACCACTACGGCAAAGACATGGTCAACTCGCTTCCGCAATCAGTGCAGTTCGGTCTGCGTGACAAGCAGGTCAACGGCAAGAATTTCGAGATTGTGGTGCCGCTGTTCTCCCGCCTGATGGCGCAGGGCGCAGGTGATGCGATCAAAGGTATCTTCGGTTCAACCAACTGGAACTGGTCGCTGCAGGATGAAGCCTCGAAAGCCTTCGTCAAATCCTTCGGCCAGAAATATGGCTTCCCGCCAAGTCAGGCAGCGCACACCTGCTATTGTCAAACCATCTTGTATGCAGATGCTGCACAGCGTGCCGGAACCTTCAGACCAAGCGAACTTGGCAAGGCTCTGGAAGGCTACACGTTCGATGGTCTTGGCAACGGCCCGACAGAATATCGCGCAGCCGATCACCAGTGCTTCAAAGATGTTCTGGTGGTGAAAGGTAAAGAGGAGCCTGCCTCCCCGCATGATTTGCTGGAAATTGTGGAAGTGACCCCTCGCGCGCAAGTGGAATATCCAGCCGACTTGCTGGGTGGAGAACTTGGCCCGTACAACGATGGTGTCTAACCACTAGCTAAATCCAAATCCGATCACCCGTTGGGGTGATCGGAACTGATTCAGGGACCCAGGACGATGGACACAATTCTCCCGCAAATTCTGAATGGGCTGGATAAAGGCGCTGCATACGCGCTTATCGCACTTGGCCTCACATTAATTTTTGGCACATTGGGCGTGGTAAATTTTGCCCATGGCGCACTCTTCATGCTTGGTGCTTTTTGTGCCGTCACCATGAAAGCCCTTTTGGGCCTGGAAAAAGTCACTCTGGACCCCACACAAACGACTGCGTGGGGCTCGCCGCTGGAAATCAGAGTTCCCTATATTGAAACCTGGCTTGGTGATTTTGGCCTGCTGCTCCTGGATTACTCGGTTCCGCTATCCATTATTCTGGCAATTCCGGTCATGCTGATTATTGGTGTTGTAATGGAGCGCGGGCTTATCCGGCATTTTTACCATCGAACACATGCCGAGCAAATATTAGTGACTTTCGGATTGGCAATCGTGCTGCAGGAAATTGTAAGAAGTTTCTTTGGTGCGAATCCAATCCCGCAACCGGCACCCGAGATTGTATCCGGCTCAGCAGATATGGGAATTTTGCTGGGCCTTGATCCGGGAACAATCGTTTATCCGATGTGGCGTATCGTATATCTGGCGTTTTCAGGCGTCGTCATTGCCGCAGTTTTTGCATTTCTGCAATTCACCACGTTCGGCATGGTGGTGCGCGCCGGTATGGCGGACCGGGAGACGGTGGGTCTGTTGGGCATTGATATCGACACGAGATTTACCATCGTCTTCGGCCTTGCGGCTGTGGTGGCGGGCATAGCGGGGGCTATGTACACCCCCATTCTCAGCCCGGATTACAATATGGGCATGGACTTTCTGGTGCTCAGCTTTGTGGTGGTCGTTGTCGGCGGTATGGGTAGTCTGGGCGGTGCTGTGACCGCCGGATTCCTGCTTGGCATCCTGCAGAGTTTCGCCTCAATGAATGAAGTCAAAACCATACTCCCCGGCATCGATCAGATCATTATCTATCTGATCGCAATCGTCGTGTTGCTGGTGCGTCCACGCGGCCTGATGGGTCGCAGAGGCGTGATGGAGAGCTAGAACATGATCAGCATCCTGAAACAGCGCAGCGACTTAATCCTGCTCATCATCTTCACCGCAGCCGTGCTGGCTGGTCCCGTCATTCTTGAGCCGATCGGTGCGGGCTATCCCGATCTGTTGCAGAAATTCGCGATTTTCGGCATCTTTGCGATTGGCTTCAACATTCTGTTCGGCCTCACGGGCTACCTATCTTTCGGCCATGCAGCCTTTCTCGGTGTTGGCTCCTATACGGCGGTCTGGACCTTCAAACTGTTGAGTATGAACCCGATCCCCGCGCTGATCCTGGCGATAGTCGCCGGCGGCGTGTTCTCACTGCTGATCGGCTGGGTTTCACTGCGCCGGTCAGGTATTTACTTTTCAATTCTGACGCTCGCTTTTGCCCAGATGAGCTACAATCTGGCCTATTCGGTGTTAACGCCGATTACCAATGGTGAGACAGGCCTGCAACTCACACAGTCTGACCCCAGGGTACTGGATGCCGCCTTCGGCCGTGACTATGGTGCAATGCTGCCAACGCCGGATTTGTTCGGCATCAATATGGGTGGCTATCCCGGCTTCTATTTCTGCGGCATTATGCTGATCATCTGCTTTTATTTGTCCATCCGGATTTTCCGCTCGCCCTTCGGAATGATGCTGCGGGCGGTCAAATCCAACCAGAACCGGATGAATTATACCGGTCTCAATACACGGCCCTATGCGCTGGCCGCCTTCGTGATTTCGGGAATGTTCGCTGGTCTGGCGGGGGGCTTGCTGGCGGTCACCGATCCGCTGGCAGGTGCCGAACGCATGCAGTGGACTGCTTCGGGTGAAATCGTCCTGATGACCATTCTGGGCGGCAGCGGCACGCTGCTCGGACCGGTGATCGGCGCTGGCGTGATCAAATATTTTGAGAACATCTTCTCCGCCTTCAATGAATCCATCCTGCTGCAGGCCTTCAGTTTCCTGCCGGAAAGCCTGCAACACGCCTTTGCATGGGTCGCGGGGCTGTTTGTCGGTGAAGGCTGGCATCTGACTCTGGGTGCACTGTTCATGATCATCGTCATCTTCCTGCCTGGCGGACTGATGGAAGGGGCGCAACGGATCATCAATTTATTCAAACGCGGAGCGGGAGGCGACAGGACCGACAAAGCGGCCGGTTCCGCGCCGGCACCTGCAGAATAGGAACGCACGGAATGAGTATTCTTTCAGTTCAGAATGTGAACAAGCGTTTCGGCGGGTTGAAAGCACTGGACAATGTCAATCTGGAGATCGAAGAGGGCACGGTTCACGCCATCATCGGACCCAATGGCGCGGGAAAATCCACTTTACTGAACTGCTTTATCGGTCGGCTCGAGCCGGATACGGGCACGGTCGATTTTGCCGGTAAATCACTGCTTGGCATCAAGCCTCATGAAATCAATCAACTGGGTGTCAGCCGGGTGTTTCAAACGCCCGAAATCTTTGCCGATCTGTCGCTGGTGGATAATGTCATGATCCCGGCATTTGCCAAACGCGATGGCGCTTTCAAGGTCAATTGGTGGCATCCCGTTGGCGATGAAAAGGACATTCGCAGCAAGGCAATGGCGATGCTGTTTGATCTTGGTCTGGAAGACAAGGCTCTGGAAATTGCGGGCCAGCTGTCACGCGGTGACAAGCGGCGTCTGGAACTGGCGATGTGCCTGGTGCAGGATCCGCAATTATTGCTGCTCGATGAACCGACAGCAGGCATGGCGCGAGCCGATACCAACAACACCATCGACCTGCTGAAGTCTATCTCAAAACGCAACATTACGATGGTTGTGATCGAGCATGACATGCATGTGGTGTTTTCGCTGGCAGACAGAATTTCCGTGCTGGCTCAAGGCACGGTGATTGCCGAAGATGTGCCACAGAAAATCAAGGGCAATGCGAAAGTTCAGGAAGCCTATCTGGGAGGCGCGCATCTATGAGTGTGACACCTATCGACAGCACTGCAGCACCAGGGGTTGCCCCGAGCAAGGCTCAAGGCGGACAGTCGGCCTATTTTTCGGCGTGGAATCTGCACGCCTATTATGGCGAGAGCTACATTGTGCAGGGTGTCAGCTTCGATATTCGAGAAGGTGAAATCGTCGCTCTGCTGGGCCGCAACGGGGCCGGCAAGACCTCAACCCTGCGTGCCATTTCCCGGGTTACCAATCCCAGTTTGCGTCATGGTGAAATCTGGCTTGACCACAAGCCGCTACACGAAATGAAAGCCTATCAGGCGGCGCAGAACGGCGTGGGACTGGTGCCCGAAGACCGCCGCATCATTCAGGGTCTGACGGTTGAGGAAAATCTCAAACTGTCGCAAATCGCGCCGCCGCATGGCTGGTCCCTTGAGCGGATTTACGAGCTGTTCCCAAGGCTGGCGGAACGCCGCAGCCAGGAGGGCACAACCATGTCGGGGGGCGAGCAGCAGATGCTTGCACTGGCGCGCATTCTGGCCCGCGATATCAAATTGTTGCTGCTTGACGAGCCCTATGAGGGTCTGGCCCCGGTGATCGTTCAGGAGATCGAAAAAACACTGGAAGAAATCAAATCTCTTGGCATGACGACAATTATTGTCGAGCAGAATGCGATTGCCGCGCTGCATCTGGCAGACCGGGCGATCATCCTTGATATGGGTCAGGTTGTGTTTGACGGGACCGCCCAGGAGGTTCTGGACAATGCCGAGCTGCGTCAGGAATATCTTGCGATCTGACAGGCCGCGCCTGAAAGGCAGCGGTGTGGCAATGCCGGAACCGCCCGATCCCGGCGCGAATAAAGACAGACTCTGCGAATTTTGCACCTATTGATGGTCTTGGCCGTGCTGTTTCGTCTATGCTGCCCGGCAGCAATGGCGATTCACCAGGGACATGTGCATGCTTGATGATCTGATTGACCACAACCGCCGTTGGGCTGCCGAGCGATCCCGCGAGGATCCTGAATATTTCAGCCGCCTGTCCGCGCTTCAGCGCCCGGACTTTCTGTGGATCGGCTGTTCCGACAGCCGCGTGCCGGCCAATGTCATCACCGGGCTGGAACCGGGCGAGGTATTCGTTCACCGCAATGTTGCCAATCTGGTGCATCGCGGCGACATGAACCTGTTGTCGGTGCTGGAATATGCTGTTGAGAACCTTGAGGTCAAACGCATCATCATCTGCGGGCACTATGGCTGTGGCGGCGTCAAGGCGGCGATTGACGGGCAGAGACACGGCCTGATTGACCATTGGCTGCAGCCAGTCCGCGATGTGGCCACAAATGCGCATCAAGAATTGGCGGCAATTGCCAATGAAGACGAGCGCTTCAACCGGCTGTGCGAATTGTCAATTGAAACCCAGGTCGAGACACTGGCCCGTACTCCGATCATGCAATCAGCGTGGCGCGAGGGCAAGGATATCGAGATTCATGGCTGGGTCTATGGGCTGAATGACGGATTGTTGCGCGATCTTGACTGCACCTGCGGAGCGCAGGCGCAGCGCGATGATCAGACGCACCTGGAGTTTCTGCGGGACACTTCACAAAAGACCTGACATGGAAGTATGAATCGATTTAGCCAATGCTCATCGCAAGCACGCGGCTGATTTCCTGCAATGATCTGCCGGACTGTTTCTGCCACAAGGTAAAGGCATCCTGAACCGTGCGCATCGCCTTTTGCGAGGTTGGCGCCTTGTCGATAACGCCCTCCACCATCAGCCGGGCGACGACATCGCGGGACAGGATGAAACCGTCGCGGCCCATGCTGCGCAAAGCATATTGCGCTGTGGTGCCGCCGAGACGGGAGCCGCGTTTTTTCAACAGGGCCAGCAAACCAACAAAATCGTCGGAGGGCCATTCTGCAAAGGCGGCAGAAGCGCTGCCATGCTGTTTTGCCAGTTCGATCAGAAACACGGCGTTTTCCTGAACTGATCTGATCTTCGCACCATGGCGGACGATTCTTCTGTCTCCGGTTAGCGCGGTCAGATCTTCGTCGGTCAGCATGGCGCAGCGACCCGGATCAAAGCCATGGAAGGCGGCTTGGAAACCCGGCCACATCTTGTCGACAACTTTCCAGTTGAAGCCGGCTTGAAACACGGATTTTGACAGGCCGGAAAGCCAGTTCTCATCTGTGATGGCGCGCAACTCATCTGCACTGAGCGGCGGCGGCAGAAGCGCATTCAGCGCCTGCGGGCCCCCTTTGCGCTTTGCGGCGATCGCGAAAATATCGTCAAATGACTGCATGATCGAAGTCAGATTTCCCTGCCGGTTTCTTCAACCGTTACCTGTTCGGGAAAAAAAGCAATCAGGCCTTTCAGGGATCTGGTCGCGTCAAAGGGCCGGTCATAGGTCCAGGCGAGCGGCTCGCCGCCTTCACCGGCGAAATAGCTGGCGTTACCTTTAAGTGGACAATGGGTGCTCTTGCCGGCAATCGGCTTAAGCCCGTCACGGACATCTTCTTCCGGTATGTAGAACACCGGATCATAGATATCCCTGCCGATTTCCGTCAGTCTCATGGCTGCATGTGTATCAGCCAGAACGGTCTCGCCTTTCAGAACCCGGACCCGCCGCGGCACTGGTTTCAAACGCATGAAATGGCGCGGTTCATCCGGATTGTGGATGGTCCGGGTCGCCATTGTAATGTGTTGCTGTGGCATGGTGTTGTTCCCTTCTCCATACTTGATATGCGCATGGCAGGGACGGATCGCAATGCTGTCGCATCATCAGCGCCGTTGTCAGCCGCCTTCAGCCGCACGGAACCAGTTGACGATCATGCGGCGCTCTTCCTCCTCCATCCAGCTGACATTGGCAGGCGGCATGGCATTGGTCGCTCCGGCCTGGAGAAAAATCGATCTGGCGTGCTGGGCGACCTGCGCCGGGGTTTCCAGTCGCACGCCTTTTGGCGGCCAGCGGACGCCCTCCCAGACCGGTTCATTGGCGTGGCACATGGAGCAGCGTGCCGAAACAATGGCGCTGACCTCGTCAAATGAGGCGGCGTCGGCGAATTTCTGCTGCACCGGTGTCAGTATGTCAGTGGCCTGCTCTGCCCTGTCCGCCTGATAAAGCGGGGCCAGAGACAGGATCATGATCAGCGAGAAGATGATCGCTGTCGCCAGCCAGGTCCAGGTCGGATTGCCGGTGCGGGCATGGCGCGAGTTGAAATAATGACGGATGGTGACGCCCATCAGAAACACCAGGCTGGCAATTACCCAATTATATTCGGTGGCGAAAGCCAGCGGGTAATGACCCGACAGCATGAAAAAAATCACCGGCAGGGTGAGATAATTATTGTGGGTGGAGCGTTGCTTGGCGATGCGGCCATATTTGGAGTCGGGTCTGCGGCCGGCCTTCAGATCGGCCACCACGATGGTCTGGTTGGGGATGATGATGAACGCCACATTGGCAGACATGATGGTAGCGGTGAAAACGCCGAGATGCAGCAATGCCGCGCGCCCGGAAAAGACCTGGGTGAAGCCCCAGGACATGGCCACCAGAATGCCAAACAGCAGCACCATCAAAAAGGTGCTGTTCTGGCCGAGCGGGCTTTTGCAGAGCTGGTCATAGGCGAGCCAGCCAAACACGATTGAACCGAGCGAAATCGCGATCGCCGCCGGAACCGGCAGGTCCATGACATTGGCATCGACCAGATAAAGATCGGCCCCCAGATAATAGACCAGCCACAGAAGGGCAAATCCGGAAAACCAGGTCCAGTAGCTTTCCCATTTGAACCAGGTCAGATGTTCCGGCATGGCTTCCGGAGCAACCAGATATTTGCGGATGTGGTAAAATCCGCCGCCATGGACCTGCCATTCTTCGCCGTGAGCCCCTTCCGGCAGATTGGCCGCTTTGCGCAGGCCCAGATCCAAAGCGATGAAATAGAAGGAGGAGCCAATCCAGGCAATCGCCGTGATGACATGCAGCCAGCGCACACCAAATTGCATCCACTCGGTAAAAATCGCCAGATCATACATGTGTTGTCTCCTTCCAGACGCCCGGTTTCAAGAAGTCCGGTCCGCGTCGATCATAGCGGCCTTTATTATTTTGAGAACCGCTCAAATTCCCGAGGACTTTCAAAATTATCCAAATAATTGTAGAATCGAAGCATGAGCTATGTTGTCAATGTGCGCATGTTTGTGCGGGTTTTTGAACTGGGAAATATGTCAGCAGCCGCAAGGGATCTACGGGTCTCTGCGGCAGTGGCGTCGAGCCGCATTGCCGAGCTTGAAAAACATCTTGGTGTCCGGCTGTTCAACCGCACCACACGCCGCTTGCAGCCGACCGAGCACGGCAAGGTGTTTTATGCCGGGGCGAGCAAGATTCTGGAGACAATCGAAGACGCGGAAGCGGCGGTGGTGGAAATCACCCAGAATCCGCGCGGCTCGATTTTCGTCGCTGCACCCCTTGGAGTCGGCCGCCGTTTCATTGCGCCCCATGTGCCGTCTTTCAAGGATCGCTATCCGGAAATCGATGTCCGCCTGCGTATGTCCGACCGAAAAATCGACATGGCCGAAGAAGGCCTTGATGTGGCCTTTGTGCTGGGACATCTGCAGGATTCAAACCTGAAGGCGCGAATGATTGCGCAGTGCAAGCGGGTTTTGTGCGCGGCACCAAACTATATCAGGCTGCGCGGCCATCCCGCCCATGGTAATGATCTGATCAACCGCCAGCATGATTGTCTGCAATTGCGCTTTCCCGGCACGCCGGAATTTCGCTGGCTGCTCCAGACACCCGCTGGTCCGGCAGCATTTGATGTATCCGGCCCGTTTGAATCCGACGATGGCGATGTGCTGACACAATGGGCGCTTGAGGGGCACGGCATCGTCAACAAGCCGGTGTTCGAGGTGGTCGATCATCTCCAATCCGGCGCGCTGGTGGCCGTTGCCGAGGCGACGCCGCCGGTTGCGGTGCAACTGGCCTGTCTTTACCCGCACCGCACCTTTCAGGATCCGAAAATCCGCCTGTTCATAGATTTCATGATTGCGCGCTGCCGCATGGAACTGGAAAAACGCAGATTGCCGTAAGTGTTGGCAGGCAGGTCGGGCTGGATGAATGGAACTGAGGCGAAAGTCTCTTTTGTTTTATTTGAAAATGAACTTATTCTTTTGATATACAATCAAATCCGTATTGGGGGGATAAAGTGTGAGTCGCTATCTGCGTGACATGTATGGCTATGGTGGCGACACGCCGGACCCGAAATGGCCCGGCGGCGCGCGTATCGCTGTCCAATTCGTCATCAATTATGAAGAAGGCGGCGAAAACAACATACTCCATGGCGATGCGGCCTCTGAGGCCTTTCTGTCAGAAATTGTCGGCGCGGCCGCCTGGCCCGGTCAACGCCACTGGAATATGGAATCGATTTACGAATATGGTGCCCGCGCCGGATTCTGGCGGCTGCACAGGCTGTTCACCGAGTTCGATATTCCGGCCACTGTCTATGGTGTCGCAACCGCGCTTGCCCGCTCTCCGGCGCAGGTCGCCGCGATGCAGTCGGCAGGCTGGGAAATCGCCAGCCACGGGCTGAAATGGATCGAATACAAGGATTATGCGCCGGAAGACGAGCGCGCCGATCTGATAGCCGCCATCGATCTGCACACCGAGGTAACCGGCGAGCGGCCCACAGGCTGGTACACCGGGCGCTGCTCGGTCAACACTGTGGATCTGGCCAGCCAGGAGGGTGGATTTGACTACGTTTCCGACAGTTATGCCGATGATTTGCCTTACTGGTATCACAGCGATGAGAAAGACCAACTGATCATCCCCTATACGCTCGACGCCAATGACATGCGGTTTGCCACACCGCAGGGTTTCAATGCGGGCGAGCAGTTTTACCAATATCTGAAAGACAGTTTCGACACGCTCTATGCGGAAGGCGCGGCCGGGCATGCAAAGATGATGTCGATCGGACTGCATTGCCGCCTGATCGGCAGGCCGGGCCGTGTCATGGCGCTGCAGCGCTTCATGGAATATGCTAAATCCCACGACAAGGTCTGGTTTGCCCGGCGCATTGATATTGCGAAACACTGGCAGGCAACCCATCCTGCTTCTGCCACGATGCCTGCCCGCAACACGCGCCCCTCGCGCATGGAAAAAAGTGCGTTTATCACAACATTCGGCGGTGTTTTTGAGCATTCCGCCTGGATTGCCGAGCGTGCCTTCGACGATGAGTTGGGTCCGGCACATGATACCGCCATTGGTCTGCACAATGCATTGGCGCGTAAATTCCGCGCTGCCAGCGACGCCGAACGTCTGGCAGTTCTGACCGCGCATCCCGATCTTGCGGGAAAGCTGGCGGCAGCGAAGCGGCTCACTGCTGAATCGACCTCCGAGCAGGCATCGGCGGGACTTGATGCGCTGACCGATGCGGAACGGGCGGCGTTTCAGGACCTCAATTCGGACTACACCGCCAAATTCGGCTTTCCCTTCATCATCGCGGTCAAGGGTCTTGGCAAAAGCGCAATCCTTGCGGCCTTCAAACGGCGCATCGAGCATGACCGCGAGACCGAATTTTCCGAAGCCTGCCGCCAGGTTGAACGCATTGCCCTGCTGCGGCTGCAAGCTCTGCTGCCATGATCGAGAAAAGGATTTGCCGTGGCTAAGCCGAATTATTATGCGCCTCAGGGTGGCCTGCCGGAACAGACCCGTCTGCTGACGGACCGGGCGGTTTTCACCAATGCCTATGCGATTATCCCGAAAGGCGTGCAGCAGGATATTGTCACCAGTTTTCTGCCATTCTGGGAGAAAACGCGGCTCTGGGTGCTGTCGCGTCCGCTGTCGGGCTTCGCCGAAACTTTCTCGCAATATATTATGGAAGTTGCGCCGGGAGGTGGCAGTCAGAAGCCGGAAATCGATCCTGCTGCCGAAGCCGTGCTGTTCGTCGTTGCAGGCGAGTTGAGCCTGACGATTGAGGGAACCGTCCACACAATGGCGCAAGGCGGTTATGCCTTCATTCCGCCCGACACCAACTGGACGGCACAGAATTCCGGGACAGACGCGGTCCGCTTCCACTGGATCAGAAAAGCTTATGAAAAGGTCGATGGCATCGATTTTCCACCGGCCTTTGTCACCAATGAACAGGACATTGCGCCAAGCCCGATGCCGAAGACCGAGGGCAAATGGGCCACAACGCGTTTCGTTGATCCTGAGGATATGCGTTATGACATGCATGTCACCATCGTCACCTTTGAACCCGGTGCCGTGATCCCGTTTGCCGAAACCCATGTCATGGAACACGGGCTGTATGTGCTGGAAGGCAAGGCGGTTTACCACCTCAATCAGGACTGGGTGGAGGTTGAGGCCGGCGATTATATGTGGCTGCGCGCGTTTTGCCCGCAGGCCTGCTATGCTGGCGGGCCCGGCAAATTCCGCTATCTGCTCTACAAGGACGTCAACCGTCACATGAAGCTGGGGACCGGGTCAGCCGTGGCCGGGCCGCGCTGAATATGGGCCGCGTCCTCCAAATCCAGCAACTCACCCGGGCGGCGTTTGCCCCTTTTGGCGATGTGCTGGAAGCCAGTGGCACAGCTGACAAGATCATCAATCAGGGCCTGTGCGGGCGCTTTCACGATCTCGCCACGCTGGATTTTTGCGGCGACACTGCCAGAGCGGGCATCAGCCTGTTCCGTTCCAAAGCCCGCACTCTGCCCTACAGGCTTGAAATGATGGAACGTCATCCGCTGGGCAGTCAGGCTTTTATTGCCATGTCGGCTGAGCCGTTTCTGAGCATTGTGGCGGCGGATGAAAACGGCCGGCCGGGCACACCACTTGCATTCATCACAGCACCCGGACAGGGTGTGAACTATTACCGGAATATCTGGCATGGCGTTCTGACGCCGCTGGCAGAACCGGGGCTGTTTGCCGTTGTCGACCGGATCGGCGAAGGCGAAAATCTGGAGGAGCACTGGTTCAAATCCCCTTTCCTGATTGAAAGAACTGAACCGGGCTGAATTGGCCCATCGGGGCCGGATTGCCATTAACAGGAGGCTAACATGGCAGCAGATACGTCTATCGGGACAGCGGAACAACTCCGTGATCCCAATTACACACCACCGTTGCACAAGGCTGTGCCGCTGGGTATCCAGCACGTTCTGGCGATGTTTGTGTCGAATGTGACGCCAGCGATCATCGTTGCAGGCGCTGCCGGATTTGGCTTCGGGTCGAATTCTCCGGATTTTCCGGAATTGATCTATATGATCCAGATGTCGATGTTCTTTGCCGGCATTGCAACCTTGTTCCAGACGATCGGATTGGGGCCGATCGGAGCAAAATTGCCGATCGTGCAGGGCACCAGCTTTGCATTTGTTCCCATCATGATCCCGCTGGTGGCGGGAAAAGGCGTTGAAGCGCTTCCTGTCCTGTTCGGCGGTGTCATGATCGGCGGCCTGTTCCACGCCTTTATCGGCACCTTTATCGGCCGTATCCGGTTTGCGCTGCCGCCCCTGGTGACAGGACTGATTGTCACCATGATCGGCCTTGCGCTGGTGCGCATCGGCATTCAATATGCGGCTGGCGGCATCCCCGCCATGAACACACCGGAATATGGTAGCCTGCTGAACTGGTCAGTGGCCCTTGTGGTGATCCTGGTCACACTGGGCCTGAAATTCTATGCAAGGGGCATGTTGTCTGTGTCCGCTGTTCTGATCGGGCTTCTGGCCGGTTATGTCGTGGCCTATGCACTGGGCATGGTAAGCTTCGCAAATGTAGCGCGGGCCGCTGACTTTGCCATTCCCGATCCGTTCCATTTCGGCTTCGAATTCAGCATTGCGGCAGTGGTCGGGTTCTGCCTGATGGCCTTCGTCTCTGCGGTTGAAACCGTGGGCGATGTTTCAGGTATCACCAAAGGTGGTGCCGGCCGCGAAGCCACCGACAAGGAAATCACCGGAGCCACCTATGCCGACGGGCTGGGATCGGCCGTTGCCGGTGTGTTTGGCGGACTGCCGAACACCTCCTTCAGCCAGAATGTCGGTCTGATTGCAATGACCGGAGTGATGAGCCGTCATGTCGTGACAATCGGTGCTCTGTTTCTGATAGCCGCGGGCCTGGTGCCGAAAGTCGGTGCCGTGATCTCGACCATTCCCATCGAGGTTCTGGGCGGCGGTGTCATTGTGATGTTCGGCATGGTCGTTGCCGCTGGTATTTCCATGTTGTCGGATGTCACCTGGAACCGGCGCAACATGGTGATCTTTGCGGTTTCGCTGTCCATTGGTTTCGGTTTGCAACTGGAGCCAAACGCGCTGCAATATCTGCCCGACACATTGCGCATTCTGGCAACAACCGGCCTGCTGCCGGCGGCCTTGATTGCAATTGTGCTGAACCTCGTCCTTCCTGAGGAACTGATGGAAGACCAGACCGAGGAGATTTCCGGCGGTATGGGAGGACACGACTGAGGGCTGGCTGAAGCCTTGAGTTTTCAACATATAAAGCCCCGCTTCGGCGGGGCTTTTTTATGGACCTCTGGCAAGGGAGGTTGACCGATAGTGGCGGCTTCGATCTGCCCTTATCGCGAATGTGCTGAACCAGAGCGCTTCAGCAACGAAAGCTCCGTGGCCTCGTCTCCACCTCACACGATCAGTTCTGCGATTCATCCAACAGGGAACTGCTTAAAGCCGGGGGTGAGACCTCCAGTACGCCGAGGGCGTCAAGTCCGCCGAGAATTGCATCCACTGCGATTGTCGCCAGCACGATGCCCATCACCCGGCTGATGATGCTTGCGCCGGTGTTCCCGATCACCTTGTGAACGACGCTGGCAGCGAGCAGAAGCACAAGTGTCAGTAGGAGAACGATGATAAGCAGCCCCGCTGTCACTGTCTGATCGGCCAGCGACTCGGTATGGTTATCCGTCAGAACAACTATTGCCAACATCGCGCCTGGCGACGCGATGGAGGGCATGGCAAGCGGAAACACCGCTCCGGCAAGGTGATCGCGTTCGGCTTCCTCAATCTCACGAGCGGGCTTGGATTCGCCGAAAATCATGGTCATCGCAAACAGGAAAAGCACGACCCCGCCCGCGATCTGAAACGAGCCAAGGCGAAGTCCCAGCGTTTCGAGCAGAAATTGACCGCCGACAAGAAACGCAAGCAGCACCAAAGTCGCGATACCGACCGCGCGCAAAGCCAACCTGCGATGCAGGCGGGCCGGCACATTTTGCACCGCAAACAGAAAAACAGGAATGGTTCCAACCGGATCAATGACCACAAGGAGCGTTACAAACTCCCGTATGAGGGATGTCCAGTCTATGGCCAAATCAATTCTCCGAACATGGGTCTCTCACGGTCAGCACCATGTTCCAAAGTTTACATAAAAGGATTTTTTATAGTGTTGACATAAGCGGCAGGACGTTCACCTGCAACATAGATTTTTTTGTGTCATTTTCCAATCTCATCAGTTTTGCTGATGAACTGGCCTGCCCGCGACCCAGGTTGTGGTGATGTTGGCACGGGTCGCGCCATTGATGATTTTCTGCAGAATATCGTCCTGGCTGTCCCACGCCTCATCAACGGCAATCGGCGCAGCGGGCCGGTCCGCATCAACCAGTATGGCGTCAAACTGATAGCCTTTGGCAAAACGGCCAACCAGAATGTCCAGCACATCGGCTCCGCCGGCAGTGGCCAGATGGAAGGCTTCGCGGAAACTGATGCGGCTGTCCGGCGTGCCGCGCAGTTTTCCGGGCCTGGTGGGATCGACACCCTCTTCCAGATTGCGCGAGGCAGAGATGGCATGGCGACAGGACTCGAACATCGAGGCGCTGGGGCCGCCGGAAATATCTGTCCCCAGCCCCACTCTGACGGATTTCTCCAGGGCGCGACGCAGGGGAAAGACGGCATTTGAAAAATACACATTGGACAGCGGACAATGGGCGACGCCCGATCCTCTGCTGCGCACCAGATCCATGTCGTCATCGCTGAGAAAATTGCTGTGGGCCAACACCGTATGGCGACCGAGCAGGCCAAAACCATCCAGCGCCTGCGCATCCGTCCGGCCGGTGCGGTCCAGTACATAGGCCTGTTCCCAGTCGCTTTCCGAACAATGGGTCTGAATGTGGCAATCATATTCGGCCGCCAGCGCGCCAAGACCAGCCAGCGCTGTATCGCTGCAGCTTGGAATGAAGCGCGGCGTAATCACCGGGCGCACAAGGGCAGAGCTGTTTCCAGGCATCGACAGAACGTAATCGACAAAGGCGCGGGTTCCCTCAAGTGCGGCCTCGGCGTTGGCATCGCGGTAGAAATCCGGACACTGGTCTTCATTGTCCATCGCCACCTTGCCGATAAAGCCGCGCTGGCCCTGCTGCAGACAAATATCCGCCAGAATGCGGGTCGCCGGCTGATGGATGGTGGCAAAATACACCGCGCTGGTGGTTCCGTGGGCCAGCAGAGAAGTCACCAGTTCCTGATAGACTTGGCGGGCGAAGTCAGCATCCGCATAACGCGCTTCCAGCGGAAACGTGTGTTGCTGCAACCACACTTCCAGCGGTACATCCAGCGCCTTGCCAAGCTGCGGCCATTGCGGTGCATGAATGTGCAGATCGACAAAGCCCGGCAGCAGATATTGCCGGGGCGCGGTGGTGGCCAATGTGTTGGCGCTCTGCGCTGCGGTGTGCGCTTCATCATAGGCCGGATCGTCCGGCTTCAGAACCGAGCTGATACTGCCATCTGAATCGATTGCAATCAGCGCATCTTCAATGATTTCCACTGACCCGGACCGGGGCGCATGCATCAATGTGGTTTGCAGCGTCATGCCTTTGAGATCTTGCATTAAAGACAGGCCTTTTGATGAAAACACCGCGCGGCTGAGGCGCGGTGTTCAGGTTGGTTTGACGTCAAAGTCAGTTCGGCAGTTTGGTCTCGACGCCCTTGACGAGCCAGTCAATGCCAAGCAACGCACCGTCTTCTATGGTGGCACCGGCGGCGATTTTCTCGCTGCCATCCTGTCCGGCAATCGGACCGGTGAACGGATGGAATCCGCCCGCCGCAATGTCTTTCATCACGCCGTCCAGGGCGGCTTTCTGGTCAGCGGTCAGATCGTCATTCAGGGACGCGACGCCAACCGTTCCATCGGCCATGCCGCCCCAATAGGCGGTGCCCTTGAATGTGCCATCCAGCACAGCAGAGACCTGCTCGATGAAATACGGACCCCAGTCAATCGTCAGCGAGGCGAGCAATTTCGTCGGGGCATATTTCTTCATGTCGGAGGAGGTGTTGACGACATAGACGCCTTCCTCTTCTGCCACTGAGACCACCGACGGCGTATCCTGATATAGCGAGAAAATCACATCGGCGGATTGCGCAATCAGCGATTTTGCGGATTCCTGGGCCTTTGACGGGTTGAACCAGGAATTCAGCCAGACAACTTTGACCGTAATATCCGGATTGGTGTTCTGCGCGCCAAGCGTGAAAGCGTTGATGATGCCGACAACTTCGGGAATGGCGTAAGCGGCCACCACGCCCAGCGTATTGGACTTGCTGACAAAGCCTGCCGCCATGCCGGCGACATAAGCGCTTTCATAATTGCGGGTCAGAAAATTACCGAAATTTTCAGCCGTCTTGTAACCGCTGGCATGAATGAAACTGATGTCCGGCTTCTGGGCCGCCAGCTTCAATCCGTCATTCATATAACCGAACGAGCCGATCATGATCATACCGGCACCGGTTGATGCCATCTGGTTCATGATACGGGCGGCATCTGGTCCTTCGGGGACATTTTCGACGACCACGGTTTCGACCTTGTCGCCAAAAGCTTCTTCAATCTTCTTGCGGCCCTCATCGAGTTCACGAGCCCAGCCGACATCGCCAACCGGTGAGGGATAGATAAAGCCGATCTTCAGTTTTTCCGCAGCGTTTGCGGAACCGGCAAGCATTGCGGTCGCCAGTGCGGCAGCCGCCATTTGCCTGAGCGTTCTTGAAAGTATGTTCATGCCTGTCTCCTGTTTTCGTTTTGTTATGGGAAAATCCGTTCAACCGCTGGGCCGGTAAGTCTGACCGAGACTCATCGGGCTGTTGAGCTGAATGAGGGTGGGGTTTCTGGAAATCACCACCAGAACGATGATGGTGACAATGTAGGGCGATGCCGAGAGCAATTGCGAAGGCACATTCAGTCCCAGACCCTGAATTGATAATTCGAGCAGGGAAAACGCACCGAACAGATAGGCACCCATTGTAATGCGTGGCACGATCCAGGTTCCGAACACCACCAGCGCAACCACAATCCAGCCGCGTCCGGCGACCATGCCATCGGCCCATAGTGGCGTATAGGCGATCGACAGATAGGCACCGCCAATGCCGGCCATTGCCCCGCCAAACAGGACGCAGCATGTGCGGATCAGCGCGACCGGATAACCCAGAGAATGCGAGGAATGCGGCGATTCGCCTACCGCCCGGATAATCAGGCCGAGCTTGGTGCGCTGCAGGACAAACCACACTGCAAAAGCCGTTACGATGGCCAGATAAACCATAATGTCATGGGTAAACAGCGCCCGTCCGATGACTGGAATATCGCTGAGCGGACCGAGCGACAGGTTCGGCATTGGTGCCACTGTGGTGCCTTCATAGGACTTGCCGATAGCGGCGGAAACCCCCAATCCGAGAATCCCGATGGCAAGCCCGGCAGCAACCTGATTGGCCATAAAGAAGATACTCAGAAGCGCAAACACGGCGGACAGGATCAGGGCAGCAAGACCACCGGCCAGCAGTCCCAGCGCATGAGAACCGGTCAGGGCAACGGTGACAAATCCGGCGGCAGCGCCAACCGCCATCATGCCTTCAACACCGAGATTGAGCATGCCGGATTTCTCCGCAACCAGCTCGCCCATGGCGGCCAGCAGCAGCGGCACGGTGGCAGCCAGCGTACCGGCGAGAATGAAGATAATTGTTGCGGTCATTCTGCGGCCTCCACAACAAGTGGCCTGTCGGCGCGGCGCAGGCGCAAACGGTGGGTAAGAAGCAGCGAACTGGCAAGATAGAACGTCAGAAGCAGGCCCTGAAAAATATCCGTTACCGCACTTGGCAATCCAACGGACAGGCGTGCAAAATCGCCACCGACATAAATCAGCGCCATCAGCAGGCTGGAGAACACGATCCCGATCGGATGCAGGCCGCCGAGAAACGCCACGATAATGGCGGTAAAGCCGTAGCCCGGCGAAATCGTCCGTTGCAGCATGCCAAGGGGTCCGGCGACTTCGCCGACACCGGCAACGCCGGCAGCGGCACCGCCGGCCAGAAGCGCAATCCAGATCGCGCGTTTCTCGCCAAAACCGGCATAACGCGCTGCCTGCGGCGCCAGACCGCCAACGACCAGCTTGTAACCCATCAAACTGCGCTGCATGAAAACCCAGGCCACAATTGACACCACCAGAGCAATCAGAAGCGATGCGTTGACACGGGTGTTTTCAAGCAGGATCGGAAAGGTCGCAGACGCAGAAAAGGTGATCGACTGGGGGAAGTTGAAGCCTTGCGGATCGCGCAGCGGGCCGGTCACCAGATAGTACAGAACCTGCAGCGCAATGCTGGAAAGCATGAAGGTGACAAGAATCTCATTGGCATTGAAGCGGGTCCGCAGCCAGGCGGCAATTCCGGCCCATCCCATTCCACCCAATGCACCGGCCAGGATCATTGCAGGCAGCATCAGCACGGAATTTGAGCCATCGAACCGGATGGCAATCATCGCGGCAAGAATAGCGCCTATGATGAGTTGACCCTCAGCGCCGATATTCCACACTCTGGCGCGAAAACCGATGGCAAGACCCTGCGCAATCAGCAGTAACGGTCCGAGCTTCAGCAGAATTTCGCCGATGCCGTAGCGGGTCAAAAGCGGCTCAATAAAAATGGCATAAAACCCGGCAATCGGGGATTTGCCGTAAATCAGAAACAGGCCGGAGCCGGCGATGATGGTGAGACCCACGGCAAGCGCCGAAACCAGCAATGGCGCAAGTGCGGAGCGCTCTGTCCGCGGTTCCAGATATAGCCTATGCATGGGCGATCATCCTGCCTTCGAGCGGTGTGTCGAGGCGCTCGAAATCGCCGGTCATGGCGAGGCCAATATCTTCCACATTGGTGTCCACGGTTCTAATTCCTGCGGATAATCTGCCGCGAAACATGACATGCAGCCGGTCACAGATTTCAAACAATTCTTCCAGTTCTTCAGAGACCACCAGAATGGCCACACCGGCATTGCGCAGATCGACCAGTTTCTGCCGAATCGCGGCCGCCGCTCCGACGTCCACGCCCCATGTCGGCTGCGAGACGATCAGTACCTCCGGCTGCAGCGAAATCTCGCGGCCGACGATGAATTTCTGCAGATTGCCACCGGACAGGCTTTGCGCGGTCGAGCCCGGCCCGCCACAGCGCACATCGAAGGCGGCAATGGTATCAGCGGAAAATTGCTTCATTGCCCGCAGATTGAGAAATCCGAATCTGGCGAGCCCCGAGCCAAAGCCGGTCAACAGACTGTTTTCACTCAGATCATGGCTCGGCACGGCACCGCGCCCAAGGCGTTCTTCGGGAATAAAATGCAGGCCAAGCTTGCGGCGCGCGGTAGGCCCGATGCTGCCGAGTGACGTGTCATCCAGGCAAATGCTGGCTGCATCGGCGTCTGGCAGTCGGGTTTCACCCGAGAGCAGAGCGAGCAGCGTGTTCTGGCCGTTACCGGACACACCGGCGATGCCAAGAATTTCCCCGGCCTGGAGGGTCAGAGAGACGTCTTCCAGCGGCGTCGCGAATATGTCCTGCGGGGTAAAGCTGAGATGTCTGACTGCAAGCCGCTGCGCGCCGCCGGCATGTGTGCCGGTGTTTTCGGCATGGGGCAGATCGCGCCCGATCATCATCCGCGCCAGAGACTTGCTGCTCTCCTCGCGCGGAATCGCGGTTCCCGTCACTTTGCCGAGACGCAGGACCGTGGCGACATCGCACAATTCGCGTATTTCATCGAGTTTGTGGGAGATGAAAAGAATGCCTATGCCCTCTGCCGCCAGGGTTTTCAGGGTTCTGAACAGATCCTTCACACCCTGCGGCGGCAGAACCGACGTCGGCTCATCCATGATGATCAGCCGGGGTTCCTGCAGCATGCAGCGCAGAATTTCAACACGCTGGCGCTCCCCCACAGACAGGGACTGGACCCGCATTTCGGGACGCACATTGAGACCGAAGCGCGCGCTCGCGGCGACAATGCGCGGCGTAATACTGTTCACCGAACCTTTCATCGCCAACGCGATATTCTCCGCCACCGTCAGCGTGTCGAACAGGGAAAAATGCTGGAATACCATGCCGATGCCAAGCGCCCTGGCATGAGCCGGGTTGCGGATTCGGACCGGCTGGCCCTGCCATTCAATCGTGCCGGCGTCAGGCGCGGTAACACCGTAAATGATTTTCATCAAAGTGGATTTGCCAGCGCCGTTTTCACCGAGCACGGCATGGATTTCGCCGGGCATGACGGTCAGATCGACGGCGTCATTGGCCACTACCGCGGGATAGATTTTGGAGATGGCGTTGAGCTTCAGCAGCGCGCTCATGCCTGTTCCTCGTCACGCATGTCATGCAGACGGTGGATGCCGGGCATTTCCACAAATCCGGGCAGACGGCGAATGGCAATCAGCCAGTTGCGGATGGCAGGATAATCATCATGGGCAATCCCGCCATCCGGCGACAGGGCCGTATAGGGGAAACAGGCGATATCGGCGATGGTCGGCTCCGGCCCGACCAGAAAGGCCGCGCCGCGCATTGACTGTTCGGTGAGGTGGGCTTCCAGTTCACGCAATGCCTTATGCGCGCCGATGCGGGCAGCCTCCACATCAAGCGGGCGGCCCAGCATATCGTGCAGTCTTGCAGCGCCAGCGGTATCCGTCAGCCGCCCGGCAAAGGCGAGCCACTGCAAAATGCGGCCCAGCATGGCTGGATCATCGTCCGGAAACCACTGATTTGATGTGTCATATTTGCGGGCCAGATAGGCCAGAATAGCCTGCGTATCGCATAGCGTCAGATCGCCATCGACCAGCACCGGCAGCGTTCCGGCAGGATTGATCGCCAGAAAATCCGGCTTTTTGTGCTCACCGCCGGGGTAAAAATCAATCGCAACGGAGTCATATTCCAGTCCCATCAGGGCCATCATCAGCCTGGCCTTGTAAGAGCTGCCCGACAGCACATAATCGTAAAGCCGCAAACCCATCAGCGCGCCACCAATTGCGCGCCGTAGACCATGCCCTGACGTTTCAGCCAACGGCGATAGGCAATCGAGGTTGTGTCGGCGCGGGTCGGGATTTCCATTTTCGGATCAAGCGGCAGCAGACGCGGTAGCTGGTTTTCCAGAATCGAGCGGTCCTGGAGAAAGATCATCTGCTGAAACTGAATGAGATCGGATTGCGCACTGTCATCATCATACAGCGCCATCCAGGCATAGGCGTCGCACAGAACTTCCGATATGGGCCGCACAAACAGCGCAATGACATCCCATGCGCCGGGGCGCGGCGGGCAGGTCTTGTAGAGAATGGAAACGCAGGGTGCAGGCACCCGGTACATGTAATCCGTCATCTGGCCTTCACCGGCAGATTTCGCCGCCTGGGGCTGAAAGAACCGAACCTTTGTGGCCCAGACCTCATCCACCGTATCGCGGATTTCAACCTTGTAAGGCTCAACTTCGGTGTGCGGCTCGGCGCCCAGAACATCGGTATGAACAAACGGGAAATGCGCAATGTCGAGAAAGTTCTCGACCACACGCAGGGGCGAGGCCTTGACGCGGACAGCGCCGCAATCGACCATTCTGCGGCCCGGCTCGTCAGCTTCGGGAATGTCGAACAAGGCGTGTCCGGGCGTGCCGATGGATGACCAGACATGGCCATAGGCAAGCGTCACCGGGCAGTCCTGCCCGTCGGTCGAGGTCACAAGTACGGTATCGTCAGCGCTGCGCCGAACGGTGAGCTGCTCGCCCATCAGCACCACATTTTCCGGTCTCTCCCGGTTGAGGAGATTTTCAATCGCGACCGGATACCACTGATTGCGTGCAACATCAGATATGGTCATGGCCGCATCTCCCCTGCCCCGGCATGACAGGTTTTGGTCACACTGCCCAAATTTTCGGCAGACCAGCGCAAGCGCTCCGCCCAGCGCGACAGAGCAATTTTCAGATTAACCGATGCCTCCGGGCTGGTCTGAAGATGCAGCATAGTCTTGTCCGGACCGACGGGCTGAAAATGGATTATCAGGCGACGGCGGACAGAACCGTTTCCAGCTTCCAGAACGAGACTGGTGCGGTTTTGCGCTATTATTTCTGCTTCCGAATTGCCCATGTCATCGCCGCCGGACACGGGGAAAACAGTGCCTTCGAGCATTTTGCGGAGCGCATTGGCACCGGCATCGACAGCAATGCTGCGCAGCCCCTGTCCGCCAAATCCGGCGATCCCCGGCGCTGTCTCGGGCTCTGTTGAAACCCAGATCACGCCATCATGGTCTGTGCAGGCAAAAGCCGTGGCACCCACAGAAGCGGGCGGGGTCAGGTCCGGATGGGCGGGAATATGACGGCATCCACCATCCTCGCCATATTGCCAGCCATGGTAAATGCAGGACAGGCGTTCGCCGCGCACGAAGCCAAAAGACAAGCGCATGCCGCGGTGCGGGCAGCGATTGTGAAACGCGTTGACGGTGCCGGACCGGGCGCGCCAGACCGCAAGGTCGAGGGCGTCTTGCCCGTCTATTGCCGCCCGCATCACACCGCCAACGGCAAGGTCCGCGGATAATGCGACCGGTATCCACCCGGCAGGATCGGCAGTCATTTGCGAATCGTCACCTGTCATCTCATTGCCTTATCTAAACTCAAACCGCAGGCCTTCATCGTGTTGCCCGGATAAAACAAGCAACTTGCATGGCACCGCTCGGCTTCCCCGCCGTTGAGAAGACATGAAATCCGACCGGCAATCAATCCTCGACAGCGAGGATGCTGAAACCTTTTTCGATATTCGGTTCAGCGGCACAGGTGCAGCGCTCAATATCTTCTACCCAAACGGTCATCGGCCCCAGACTACACCCAAGCTCCATGGCATCGAGCAGCTCTTCCGGCCCGCTTGCCAGCACTTCGACAGTTCTGGCGGACACATCTTCCCGGACCCAGCCATCCAGACCAAGACGATTGCCGCGGTGGCAGATCCAGTGGAGAAAATCCGGCTTGTTGACATCACCGGAAAATGTGAACAGCTGTGTTGCCATGGACAGACTGTCTCCGCTTACTTGAATTTCCGGAACAGACGGGTGCGGTCGAACAGGCCTTCCAGATCCTGCATCCGCTCGCTTGTCGTATCCCAGAGAGTTTTTTGAATGTCGGCAATCATGGTTTCCATCAGAACCAGGAGAGCTGCCGTTGAATCCCATGCTGACGGCACTTCGATGCGGCTGTTGAAAGTCCACTTGGCGTGTGATGCAATGGGCGAGCGCCACTGATCCGTCAGCAGAATGATGTTGACGTCTCTGCCGGCGGCAATTTCGGCAAGCTTCAGCAGATCATTTTGATAGCGCCGCACATCGAGTATGACCAGTACATCACCGGCTTTCATATCCATCACATAATGCGGCCAGGCAGCGCCACTGGAGGGAATCAGCACTGTTCCGGACCGGATCATCTGCAGATGCAGAAACAGATATTCAGCCAGTGTGTGGGTGATGCGGCCCCCGGCAATGAAGATCGTATGGTCCGGTTCCGCCAGCATCCGGCAGGTGCTGTCAAAATCATCGGGATTGATATGGGAAAAAGTCTGCCGCAGATTCTGCAATATGGCATCGGCAAAGCGGTTCAGAATGTGCGTGTCGGGCGCATCCGATGACCAGCGTTCATGCTTTTCGATGGGGTTGGAAATCTTTGCCTCCAACTCATCACGCAAAGCGGCCTGAAATGCGGGAAAGCCGGAAAAGCCAAGCTTGTGGATCATGCGCGCGACAGTCGGTGTGGAGACATCGGCATTGCTGGCCACTTTGGTGATGCTGGACAGACCCGAGACCGGCCAGTTCTCCATCAAAAACACTGCGAGTTTCCGCTCTGCCCGTGTGAGTTCGTCAAAGCCTGATTGCAAGCGCTCATAAACCGTTGTGATACCGGTTGCAGTTTCGCCGTCTGCCAAGTGCGCTTCCTCCAAACGAACCAAAGGTCTGCAGTAACAGCTGCCGCTGTTCAAAAGGTTCATCCAATTTAGAAAAGATATTGACAGTTTAATCCCGTCTGTACAATCCTCTTCAGAAATCTTGAACCCCGGCCTTTTCAAATTCTCAAACCCCGGATGTGATGTGCAGTCAAACCGCCCTCTCCTGACCAACTCTGACGGACCCGCTATGCGGACTGTCAATGCGGCTGGCGCGAGTAATGTGGTGCTTGTCTGCGAACACGCCAGCAACCGCATTCCCGAAGGGCTCGGTTCACTGGGTGTGTCGCCGGAAGTGCTTGACAGTCATGCTGCCTGGGACCCGGGCGCGGAAGCCGTGGCGCTGTTGCTGTCGCAATCTTTGGATGCGGTGCTGGTGAGTGCTGGATTTTCGCGTCTGGTCTATGACCTCAACCGGCCGCCGGAGCATGATGACGCGATGCGCGCAGTCAGCGAGATTTATACGATTCCCGGTAATGCGGCTTTGACTGAAGCGGACAAACAGGCCAGAATCGACGCTGTTTACAACCCGTTTCATCAGCATCTTGCCCGATTGCTGGAAGGGTTCGAGCGCGAGAACCGAGTTCCAGTGCTGGTCACTATTCACACTTTCACACCGGTCTATCTGGGAAAAACCCGCCGGGTTGAACTTGGCATCCTGCACGACAGCGATGCCAGGCTGGCTGATGAAATGCTGAGGGTCGCGCTGCAAAACACCCGGCTTGTCACCTTGCGAAACCAACCTTACGGGCCGCAGGACGGTGTGACCCACACGCTACAGATGCAGGCGCTGCCGCGTGGCATTTTGAACGTCATGATTGAAATTCGCAATGATCTCGTTGCCAGCGCCGAACAACAGGCTGCCGTCGCGCGGGATCTTGATGCGCTGCTGCGCTCGGCTTTGGCCGGCCTTACTGCTACAGCCAGCACTGACCGCAAGCTGCCCCGCCTGGCACGCTCCGGCGGGGCGGCTTTCCTGCAATGATCTGTTTGAATTGGACCTCTTGATGTCTGGAAATTTGACTTTCGATGCGCTGAAAAAGGCGTTTGCCGCAGGAGAGATTGACACTGTTCTGACGGTGCAGGTGGATATGCAGGGGCGGTTGCTGGGCAAACGGTTCCATGCTTCCAACTTCATCGAAAGCGCCCATCAGGAAACCCATGCATGCAATTATCTGATTGCCACCGACATGGAGATGGAAGCGGTTGAGGGCTATGCCGCAACCTCGTGGGCAGCCGGCTATGGCGACTATGTGATGCGCCCGGACATGACCACATTGCGCCGCATTCCGTGGCTCGATGGCACCGCCATGGTGATGTGCGATGTGGAAGATCATCACAGCCACAAAGATGTGCCGCACAGCCCCCGCGCCGTGCTGAAAAAGCAGATTGCGCGGCTGGAAGAGATGGGCATGAAACCGATGATGGCGTCGGAGCTGGAGTTTTTCCTGTTCCATGAAAGCTATCGCGAAGCCCATCAGAACGGCTATCGCGGCATCAATCTGATCGGTCCGTACAATGAGGATTACCACATCTTCCAGACCACCAAGGAAGAGGATGTGATGCGCGCGATCCGCAATGGATTGTATGGTGCCGGTATTGCCGTGGAATGTTCCAAGGGCGAGGCCTCAGCCGGTCAGGAAGAGATCAATGTCAAATATTCCGACGCACTGACATCGGCCGACAATCATGCCATCGTCAAGAATGGCTGCAAGGAAATCGCCTGGTCAAAAGGCAAGGCGCTGACCTTCATGGCGAAATGGGATAATGCCTCGGCGGGATCGTCCTCGCATATCCACCAGTCGCTGTGGAGCCTGAAGGGCAAGCCGCTGTTTCTCGATGAAAGCGGCGAATATGGCATGTCGAAACTGATGCGGCATTATGTGGCCGGACTTTTGAGGCATGCCAGCGCCGTGACCTATTTTCTGGCGCCGAATATCAATTCCTACAAACGCTTTGTTGCCGGCACGTTTGCCCCGACCAAGGCGATCTGGAGCCCGGACAACCGCACCGCCGGATACAGGCTGTGCGCCGAGAAAACCAAAGGCATTCGCGTCGAATGCCGGGTCGGCGGTTCCGATCTCAATCCGCATCTGGCCTTCGCGGCGCAACTGGCGGCAGGGCTCGACGGAATTGCAAACGAGCTGGAGCTGGAACCGGCCTATGTTGGTGACGCCTATGAAGGCAAGGACGTGCGGGAAATTCCCAAAACCCTGCGCGCTGCGGCCGAAGCGCTGGACCGCTCGGATATGTTGCGCGCCGCGCTTGGCAATGACGTGGTTGACCATTATGTCCGTGCAGCCCGGCGGGAACAGGAAGTATTCGACTCCCGTGTCACCGACTGGGAAATTTTTCGCGGCTTTGAACGCTCGTAATTTTGAGGATAGACCGATGACAACGCTTACCTGTACTTCGCCGATTGACGGCAGCGTTTTTGCGACACGGGACACGCACAGCTTTGCCGATGTGCAGCAGATGCTGGATACCGCCCGGCAGGCGCAGGCGCTGTGGTCACAGCGCAGCGTCAGCGAACGCAGTGCCATCGTGCTGAAAGCGATTGATGCGCTGGCAGCGGTGAATGACGAGATCACTTTGGAAATTGCCCATATGATGGGCCGCCCGGTGCGCTATGGCGGGGAAATCGGCGGTGTGCGGGAACGCGCCGGCTATATGGCGACCATCGCCGAGGATGCGCTGGCACCAATCACGATTGAAGACAGTGACAGTTTCCACCGCTTTATCGCGCGCGAGCCGGTGGGTGTGGTGTTTGTCGTTGCGCCGTGGAACTATCCCTATCTGACGGCGGTCAATTGCATTGCGCCGGCGCTGATTGCCGGCAATGCGGTGATGCTGAAACATGCCACGCAGACGCTGCTGGCCGGCGAGCGCTTTGCCGCCGCATTTCAGGAAGCCGGTCTGCCGGACGGGTTGTTCCACGCGCTATACCTTAGCCATGACGATACCAGTGCGCTGATCAGCGCGAAAAGTTTTGACTTCATCAACTTCACCGGATCGGTCAATGGCGGGCGCGAAATGGAGCGTGCCGCCGCCGGCACTTTCACCGCCATGGGGCTGGAGCTGGGCGGCAAGGACCCGGCCTATGTGCGCGCCGATGCGGATCTCGACGCGGCGGTCGATACGCTGATTGACGGCGCGATGTTCAATTCCGGGCAGTGCTGCTGCGGCATTGAACGGATTTACGTGCACGAAAGCCTGTTCGACGATTTTGTCGCCCGGGCGAAGACGCTGGTGGAGAGCTACAAGCTGGGCGATCCGCTGCAGCAGGAAACCACTTTGGGACCGATGGCGCATCTGCGCTTTGCCGATGAAGTGCGCGCCCAGATCCGGGAAGCCGTTGCCGCCGGTGCCACGGCACTGATCGATCCGGGCCTGTTTCCCGCCGATAGCGGTGACAGCGCTTATCTTGCGCCGCAGATCCTGGTCGATGTCGATCATTCAATGCGGGTGATGCGCGATGAAAGCTTTGGCCCTGTGGTTGGCATCATGAAAGTCTCGTCCGATGAGGAAGCCATCAAGCTGATGAATGATTCCGAGTTCGGGCTGACCGCATCGCTATGGACCAAGGACGCGGAAGTGGCGCAACGCATTGGCCGCGCCATCCAGACCGGTACGGTCTACATGAATCGCTGCGATTATCTGGATCCGGCGCTGTGCTGGACCGGCTGCAAGCAGACCGGGCGAGGCGCGTCGCTTTCGGTACTGGGCTATCAGAGCGTCACCCGACCCAAATCATACCACTTGAAGAAGGCCTGACCCTCATGGTTGCCAAAGCCAACTGGAGCTACCCCACCGCCATTCGCTTCGGTGCCGGGCGCATCAAGGAACTGGCCGATGCCTGCAAGGCAACCGGTATGAAAAAGCCGCTGCTGGTCACCGACAAGGGGCTGGCAAGCCTGCCGATTACCGCTGCGACGCTGGAGCTTATGCAAGATGCCGGGCTTGGGCGCGGCCTGTTCAGTGATGTTGATCCCAATCCCGATGAGCACAATCTTGCCGATGGCATCAAGGCGTTCAAGGCGGGCGGTCATGACGGCATCATCGCCTTTGGCGGCGGCTCGGGGCTTGATCTGGGCAAGCTGGTTGCGCTGATGGCAGGCCAGTCGATCTCGGTGTGGGATCTGGAAGATGTTGGCGACTGGTGGACCCGCGCCGATGCGGATGCCATTCAGCCCATCATAGCGGTGCCGACGACAGCGGGAACCGGATCGGAAGTCGGCCGCGCCGGGGTTCTGACGAATTCGCAAACGGAAATGAAAAAGATCATTTTTCACCCGAAGATCCTGCCCTCCATCGTGATCTGCGATCCTGAACTGACCGTCGGCATGCCGAAAATGATTACCGCCGGCACCGGCATGGACGCCTTTGCGCATTGCCTGGAAGCCTATTGTTCGCCGCATTACCACCCCATGTCCCAGGGCATCGCGCTGGAAGGCATGCGGCTGGTGAAAGATAATCTGCTGCGCGCCTGGCAGGACGGCACCGATCTGGAAGCCCGCGCCAACATGATGAGCGCGGCAGCGATGGGTGCCACCGCGTTTCAAAAGGGCCTGGGCGCGATCCATGCCATCTCCCACCCCATCGGCGCGATCTATCACACCCATCATGGCACCACTAATGCAGTGGTGATGCAGCCGGTGCTGACTTTCAACCGCGCCGCTGTGGAAGAACGCCTTGGACGCGCCGCCGCCTATCTGGGCATCGGCACCAACTTTGACGAATTTTACGAATTTGTCGGCGAGTTGAATGCGGCGCTTGGCATTCCCGCCAATCTGACAGCGCTTGGGGTGAAAAATCCCGATCTGGAGCGGCTGACGGCGATGGCGCTGGAGGACCCCAGCGTTGGCGGCAATCCGGTTGAGATGAATGTTGAGAATACGCGGGCGTTGTTTGAGGCGTGTTTTTAAGGTTCCGAGCCCATGACCAAAACACTTTTGTTGCCGCGGGGGCAATGGCAGACAGGACTGGAACAGGACACCTGTCGCAGCGGTTCACGACCCGGTGCCAGCCCTTCAACCGACAATATATGCGGGAAGGAGGCGTTCGCCGCGATAGCACGGAAAAGGCCTGAGCACATCAAAACCTGACAAGCCATTGCGAAAGCAAACGCTGAGTTTTCGCAAACCAGTCTAACCTGATAAATATTCGAGCACCGAAGCAATTGCGGCGTTTCGCATCCTTCGAGCGCGTACGTCACCTACATATGACGCTTCCTTGAGCTTGTCTTCAGTGGCAGCAAGCACATCCCCAACTGTCTTGAGATCCAGATCGTCTAACTTTGACCTCTGCCAAGGGGTGATGTCTAGAACTGTATTTGCTTTAGATAATTGTTCTTCTAGATCAAAACCCTCTTGGATTTTAGATAAATCCACTTTCTGATCAATCAGCGGAAAAAACGAAGAATGATTTGCTCCATATTCAGACATCCGTTTCGGTGTAAGTGTGTTGGCGATATTGAAAGCGGTCGTCGCTGGCGTTGTTTCAAGCGCAAATAGACACCCCAAATTAACAGTGTATCTTTTACCAACCTCACTACGGGTCGCTCGTATCCCCCCGGAATGTTCAGCAAGAACACCTGTATAGCAAAGAATCCGAAGGGCCTCCTTTATGATTTCTGGTGCGTCTCTATGTATCCAAATATATGCAGTGGAGTTTTTTTCTCGTTCAAGATAATCGTCATTTTTTTGTTTTAATTCAGGTAGAACAACATCTTCTAAAAAATTGCGACCCCAATCGATCACGGATTTGTGGCCCAAGTATTTCTCTGATAAAGAAGAGTGTTCAGCCCATATACCTCCTCGATAGAATTCCCGAACTACCGTATTGATTTCAGTTGAAGACATTTTCTGCGCATCGAAAACGGTTTTCAACAGAATTCGTGGATTTCCTGTAGCAGCGTAGGCCAAGATCGCGAAGTTTTTGCCATTTTTGGAAATACTCTTCAGAAGCCCCGAATCAGCCTGCTTCTCTACGATTTTTCTCATGCTCGCGACATAACCTTCGGAGCTAAGAGGCCAACCGAAAATTATGTTGAGTGATTTCAGCAAGTTGTGATTCTCTGTTGTTTGCAAAGACAATGGAGGATCGGATGGCTTGGACTGAAATCACTCGGAAGCAATATGACCGCAGATACTTGCGCTATGCAAGCGATTGTACGGACGAGGAATGGGCGTTGATCGTGCCGTTCATGCCTGCGCCGAGCAAGGTCGGTCGACCGCGCAAATGGCCGATGCGCGAGATATGGAACGCGATCCAGTATATAGCGGCGTCGGGCTGCCAGTGGGCGATGCTGCCAAAAGACTTCCCGCCCTTCACAACGGTCCAGCACTATTTCTACCGATTACGCGACAGCGGCCTGCTCGACATCATCAACGAAACGCTGGTCATGTCCGCGCGCCTTTTGGCCGGCCGCGCGGCAGAGCCGACAGCGGGTGTGATCGACAGCCAAAGCGTGAAAACCACGGAAAGCGGCGGCCCGCGCGGCTTTGATGCGGGCAAGAAGATCACAGGCCGCAAGCGTCACATCCTCACTGATACACAAGGCAATATGCTGGGCGCGATCACGCACACCGCCGATATACAGGACAGGGATGGCGCACCGGACGCCATCGCATACACGAAAGAGAGCTTCCCCAGCCTTGCCCATCTGTTTGCAGATGGCGGTTATGCTGGGCAAAAGCTGAAAACTGTTCTTCAAAACATGGATGGGCCGACCATCGAGATCGTCAAACGCCCCGATGGTGCAAAAGGATTTGTTGTTATTGCAAGGCGCTGGGTTGTCGAGCGCACATTTGCCTGGCTTGGAAGATGTCGTCGCTTGGCAAAAGACTGGGAGGCAACCGTAGCATCTTCCGAAGCGTGGCTGCTCATCGCATCCATCCGGCGCACCACCCGCCTTATCGCAAGGACTTGAAATCAATGCGTATTAATTTTGAGTCGGGCTCTAATATCGCGATTAATCGAAACCATTGTGGCATCATGGGTCGGCTGGAAGGTATCGCCATAGCTTGTCACACCCGGGTAAACTGCGGCGTTGCAGGTTACGCAATGACTTCGAAGATCGCGAAAGAGCGTAAAGAACTGCCTTTGCTGAGTAGGCAAAAATATATGGGCGGCTTCGTCCATCAACAAGGCAAACCTTTTGATGTGGAGCTCTTCTGCTAGGTCTTCAAGCGCATCCTTCAACTCTTCGATATCAGGAATATTACTGCTATCAACGTTATCGTTAGGGTTTTTCCAAGACTCCTCGTAGGATATTATAAGTTTCTCTAGTCCATCTAGATCTATATGCCCGGCGGGTAGTCCGGCGAGTACGTTTGCACTACTCGACATATTCGCCAGCAGGCCCATCTTTGAGATTTTGCGCAAAACGGCCCGACAAATCCTTGCGAGCATCCAATGCCGGAATTGATCCGGATCTCCAGTCCTAAGCAAAGAACTACTGACAAAGGTGACGTAAACTGGAACCACTCTAGAGGAACTGTATTCCGCAGCCAGTTCCTGTTCGGCTACGCGCATAAGAAAAGACTTTCCGACACCGCGACTTCCGATAAGAATAGTCGGGTTTCGCCCCTTAAGCTGATCAATTGCTGATCGATCTTCTTCAGTCTCTACAAAATAATTCAGTATGTCGGACGGTCCAATGTCTTCCGTTCTATAAAAGAAATCACTCATTGGGGCTCTTTCTCAAAAATAGCTTGTATCGGAACGAAATCTCCAAATTCTTCAATTGCTAAAGCCTCAATCTCGTCTCTAACTTCGTCCGTAGCGTCGTTGATATAACGACAAAGAAATGCAAACTTCACAATGCGCCTTGCTGTATCTGCACGATCCAGCCAAGCTTCGAGAATTTTTGCGTTGTAGGTAATCTGGGTATCAAGTCCTTCATATGAATTACGATTTCCATGGACGAACTCGGAGCATTCTCGATAAAGCTTCGTTGCAAGGGTTTGATATTGGTCGCAATACTCCTTCAATCCCTCAAAAAAGGCACCAACAAAGTGCTTCGAAAAAACACCATTGTCCGGACAAATTGTTACGCCCCATATCGAATCTTTCTTGTCCTGAAGCCAAAGGCGCATATCAATCTCGTGCGCCGAAAATAGAACACTGCAAAGGGATAATTCAAAAAATAGCCGAAGACTAATGTGTGCCTGACGGTACTGTGCGATTGAGGCAGAGTAGAGCGCGTGCTGGTATTCAACTCGGGCTAATCTGAACATGGAGGCTTCCGTCTTGCCGGCCACCAATTTGTCAAGAAGGTCTATATCAGCAATGTCGGTGTGCGCTACGGTGAAAGTTGTTAGTCTTTCCACATCGTTTGCCAAATCATCCAGTGCCGTTTGGCTTCGAGCCAAAATACTAGAATAATGAGCTGAAACCATTCTGACCCCTCGTCGAACATTAGAGAGAAAACGTAGCACCGGGGCTTAGAAAAGGAAACGTGCCTCGAAGGAGTTGGACTGGAAACTTCCGCTAATATCCGTTGACTGCTGCTAGCATGAATCACCGATAATGCAGCGGCAAATCGCCCCACAAATCTATGCTGAATTAAATCAAACACAGCACGATAAATGTATGACGGAAAGGTGAAAGCTGGCTGCAGCATAACTTAAGCCGGCCTAGGTCTGCTCAGGGCCGTTAAGCTACCCAATTGCTTCGTCGGAGTTGGTCTCGTGCCACTCTGTGATCCTCTGACAAAGCCGCCCCAAGAACACGTCATAGAAAAGAAGCTCCGACGCGCCCTCAGGATAGAAGGAGGGATGCGCATTTTCGTCCATTTCCCACGTGCCGATACATTCTCCGTCTCTGCTGACAACCGACCCGTCGTCGCAAAGGTTTATCTTGAAGCGCAGCGGCTCGCTCAGCGAAACGCCATAGGCTAGCACCAGTTCTTCTGAATCCTCTTGGGACCATTCGACGGGTGGAATTTGTATGTCTATGTGTGGAGTTTCCGGCCTAATAGGCTGTCGCCGTTTCTTTTTTGCCTTCCAAGGTGGCTCTGGGTTTGCTTCGGCCTCCTCTATTTGAAGCTTCAGGTTTTCCGGGGCGAAAGCCCCGCAGGGGCCTTCTTGATCTTGGAATACCGCCGCAACCCCGACAACTTCGGGCATACGGGACTGGCTCTTGGCCACACTCGGAATCGAAGTGTTGAAACCGGGAGCATAGCTGCGGATCGCTGTACTCTCGCGCTCATCCATCTCATTCGGTCGGCAGGGTGCAAAGGCGATAGACCAAGGCAGCGAGGTGTCAGCTATTCTGTGATAGTGATTGCCCAAGCTCTCGATTGAACGCCTGGCAAGGTCCCAAGACTGCCCAACGTAAACGATCTCTCCGGCACAGGCTATGAGGTATATGCCTGATGAATAACCACGTAGCGAGAGGAGGAATTCAAACTCCTCGTGCCAGTTCCGTAAGAAGATCTGACGCTGCCAAAGGTGAAACAAAGCACTGCTTTTCATCATTACCCAAAACTGTTCGTTGCTTCATTTAGATTGGGATTGCCGGATAACTTTGTCTAGGTTTCAGTTTGGTGATCAGCAAAAGGTGCTGCAGCCTAGCTCGAATGGCCGCTTTCGGGAAAGCCGGAGTACGGCGCACAGAATGACACGAACGCCAGCAAAAGCCCGCCACCAACACTCGCACCCACTGCACCCAAGGTCTAGCGCCTAAGGCGTCTTATGCCGCCTATTCACCCGCAACGGTCGCGATGGGCAACCACCTTGCGTTTGGCCATCACCAGCAGGCGGTCGGGGCGCAGGCGGATCGCCTCAATCGGGTTGCCGGCATCCAGCACCACAAGGCTCGCCTTTTTTGCCGACTTGCAGTCCGTAATTCTCCAGATGCATGATCGCGGCGTTCTGGTTGGTGACCATGTCGAAGCAATGATGCATCTTTGCCGGGCTGGTCATCTGGGCCGGACTTTACGTGCCACTCTCCTTTGCTGTTTTTTTTTAAAATTGTGCTCTTGGAAATCCGTCGGATTTGGGCTTACAAACATGGAAAGCCGGTGCCGATTCAGCAGGAGTGAAATGTGCAACACCAAAAACCTGAAATTGAAACAGCCATCATTATCGGCGGAGGAATTTTTGGAGTTTCGACGGCCGCGCAACTGGTGCGGATGGGGGTTCGCGTAACGCTGCTCAATGACGGGCCGCTTGGAACCGGTGCCTCCGGCCGCTCGCTGGCCTGGCTCAATTCGGCGCGGCGGCGCTCGCCTCCCTACCACGCAATCCGGCAGGCCGGCATGGAGCGCTATCGCAGTCTTGCCAGTCGGAACCCTGGGGTAAATTGGCTGAAATTCGACGGGGGCCTGACATGGGATGCTGATGATAGCGCCAATGAAATAGCGCAGATTTACCGTTATGAACGCGAGCTTGGATATGAGGCGGAATTACTATCCCCACAAGAGGTCTCCGCTCGTGTTGCCGGCGTTGCCGGCAAAGCGGTGACGGCGCAGGGTGCCATTTTGAATCCGGGCGAAGGCTGGGTTGATTTGCCGACGCTCATTCAAATTCTGGCCGCAGACATCACAAAAGCCGGTGGCACGATCATTACCAATGAGGGACAGGCTGAGCTGATTGTGGAAAATGGACGGGCCACAGGGGCCGCGACAGCTGCTGGCCAAAGCTACAGGGCGGATGCGGTGCTGGTGGCTGCCGGTGCTTCCGGCCCTGCCATTCTGGCACCGCATGGTGTGCATATCGGCGATGATACACCCATTGCGCTGCTGGTCGAAACCAAGCCAGTTAGCCATCCGCTGCGCGCCGTGCTCAACACGCCGCGTATTGCAATCCGTCCCGCCTTGAACGGGGCCTTCTTTATGGATTCGGCATGGTCGGAGGAAGAAGTGGTGGTTCACGAGGACGGGAGTTTTGAAGCAAAGCCCGAGACGGTTCAGGGAATGCTTGATGCCGCTCGCAAAGTTCTTGACCCGGTGCCCGAGCTGGAGGTCGCAGCCATTCATATCGGACCGAAACCCATTCCCGGCGATGGCGACCCGGTGTTCGGCCAGGTGCAAGCCTTGCCGGGATGCTTTATCGCCTTCAGCCATAGCGGAGCAACACAGGGTCTGATCGCTGGCGAATTGCTTGGCGAAGAAATCGCTTACGGCATACGCCATCCCATGCTGCAACATTTTCGACCCGAACGTTTCAATACATGATCTATTGCAACCCATCGTCAATCGGGGCGCGGGTCCAGTCTGTGTAAATGCTTTCAATTGAATTGCCGTCGTTGAGAGATTCAAAGGCGACGCGGTCCGGATGGTTCCAGGAAATCAGGCTCTCAACCGGACGATCATTGACGTCATAGACAACTGAGCGCAACAGCAGGCCGGCTTCATCCGGCGGCAATTCCAAAAGGCTGGCTTCGACCTCGGGGACAGGCGCCACCGAGATGTGAAAATCCGATTTTTCGAAGGTCAGGCCGAATCTGTCGCGCAACAGGGCGTAAAGCGACGGTGTATCAATCAGGTCCGCCGCAATCAGACCCGGCACCAGACTGGAAGGCAGGTAGGAGGTTTCGACGCAAAACGGTTTTCCATCTGACAGGCGCAGGCGCTTGATCACGATGACCGGCGTGCCCTCTTCCAAATGCAGCCGACGTTCGACATTTGCATCGGCCTGGGCCATCTCAAAAAACAGAAGTCTTGACCCGGCTTCGTGTCCACGCTGTGCGACAACTTCAGATATCGAGGTGGAGACTCTTTTTGACAGCGGCCGGGTGACGCTCAGTTCAGGAATGAATGTCCCCGCTGTGCTGCGTCGCTCCAGACTTCCCATTTCAACAAGTCGTTCGAGCGCCTTGCGCACGGTCATGCGGGAAATTTCAAACCGCTCGGCCAGTTGTCGCTCGGAGGGAATGCGATCCCCCGGCGACATTCCCATGTTGCGCACCAATTGCCGCAACATCGCTTCGGCACGCTTTTCGACCGCGCCGCGGCTTTTGCTTTTATTATTTTTCGACGCGGGAGTTTCCAGCATTTTGGTCTGTCTCAACTGCAATTGGTATAGTTTTTATTCTGATTCTGGCAAGTTATTCACAAATTTGGCCGGTAAATTATATACCAATTCGCGACTCAGGACCAGATTGGCGCTCATATTCAAACTTTCACAACTGGGTTTATCAAGCGATTTGAATTGGCATTTCCAAAATATCGCTTGCCACTGCGAAGTTCAACCCGATAATAATATACCAATTAAACCAAAAATATGACTTTGGTCTAATTTACTGATTTTAACTGCACCCGAGGAGATATGAGATGATGAAATTATTCGCTGGAATAGCCTTAAGTGCCACTCTGGCAGCGGGCGGCGCATTTGCGCAGGACAAGACCGTCATTAATTTCCTGCACAAATATCCTGAACCGGAAAGTATGCAATTCTTCAATGCTGCGGTTGAGGCCTATGAAGCCAAGAACCCCAACATTGATGTCGTCATGGAAGCAGTGGCTGACGAGCCTTACAAGGATAAGATCCGCGTGCTGATGGCTTCTGATCAGGTGCCGGATATCTTTTTCTCCTGGTCCGGTGAATTCGGCCGCAAATTCGCCCGCGAGAAACGCACACTCGATTTGACCGAGGCATTGAAAGGTGAGGAGTGGAAGGGGCGCTTTTCTGAAGCAGCACTGGATCCACTGCGTTTCGAAGGCAAGCAATTCGGCATTCCGACCAATGTGAACGCGAAATATTTTGTCTACAACAAGTCGATTTTTGAAAAAAACGGCGTCGAAGAACCAAAAACATTCGCCGAATTCATCACCCTTCTGGAAACGCTCAAGAGCAACGGCGTAACGCCGATTGCCTACGGCAATGGAGGCCCCTGGGCTGCCACGCACTATATTGGCGATCTGTTTGCAAAATACGTGCCCAGCGATGTGCGCATTGCCGATTATGAATTGCTGGCCGATCCGGACAAACTCTATATCCATCCGGGTTATGTCAAAGCTCTTGAAACCTACACGATGATGAATGATTCAGGTTTCTTCAACCGGGGTGCAAATGCGTTGCAACACTCAGTTGCGCGTGGCTCGTTTGTCGCCGGACGCACAGCGATGATGTTTGTGGAACTGGTCGAGTTTTACGGTTTCAAAGGGTCCAATCTGGAAGCAGCAGGTTGGGGTTTCTTCGCCATGCCGCCAATTGAAGGTGCCGAAGGCAATCAGAATCTGCTGACAGGTGCTCCGGAAGGATTTCTGCTTTCCGCAAATACTGAAGTTGCCGAAGAAGCGCTTGATTTTCTCAATTTCATGACCGGCCCGGAAATGGCGAAGGACTATGTCAAAACCACGGGCATGACTTCAGCGGTGATCGGCTCTGTGACCAACGCGACCGCCAGTGATGAAGTGATCGCAGGACTGGAGCGGCTCAAAGAGGCCGAAGGCATGGCCCTGTGGCTGGATACGGATATGGATACACAGTCCGCCAATATCATTCTGGCGGCAGGCCAAGCACTTCTTACCGGTGATGCAACCCCTGAAAAAGTCATGGAAGACGTGCGCGAGACTGCCAAAAAAGAGCAGGCAAAACGCTAGAGCGCCTTCCGGGACCCAAAAAACCGGCCGGGGACAGGATAGCTTCCCGGCTGGTACTCTCTCCCAAAACTCTTGAAAGGAACAGCATGTCCGGCCGCCGCTCCGCAAGCTTTCGTCAAAGCCTTTCAGGCTGGCTGTGGGTTGCTCCGACATTGCTGTTTCTTGTCATCTTCGTTTACGGGCCAGCGCTTGCCAATATTGTCTATAGCCTGTTTTCCTTCTCTGCCATGTCTCAGGAGATGGATTTTGTAGGACTTGCAAATTACTTCGCGCTTTCCGCCGATCCGTTTTTCCAGACAGGTTTGATCAACAATATAGTCTATGCGCTGATCTCGGTGTTTTTTCAGGTTGTGGTCGCGCTCACTCTGGCCGCGGTGCTGGAAGCAAACGTGTTTCCACGGTTTGCAGCCAACAGTTTTCGGACCATGTTGTTTCTACCCTCAATTCTGCCGGTCGTTGTGGTTGGCCTGATATGGCAGATACTGCTTGCTCCGGCCATCGGCCTGTTCGATCAGGCCTTGTGGGAACTGGGTCTGGGTGCCTGGTCGAAGGCTTGGCTCGGCGATCCGGACACCGCCATCTATACGATCATCATGGTCTCGCAATGGCAGTGGACGGGTTACATCATGGCCCTGTTTATGGTGGCTATCCGTGCCATTCCACGCGATCTTTACGAGGCAATGGAACTGGAAGGCGCATCGGGGCCGCGTATCTTCTTTCACCTGACTGTTCCAGGTGCACGCGAAACCATCCTGATCGTGACGATCATCACAATACTGGGCTCTCTGAAAGTCTTTGACATTGTCTGGGTGATGACCGCCGGTGGCCCGAACCATTCCTCCGAAGTTCTGGGCACACTCATGTACAGAGCGGCCTTCCGGGACGATATGATCGGCTATTCGTCGACAATCGCGACCGTTATCTTCTTCATCGCGCTGACCATCGGTGTGGTCCAGATCAAGCTGCAGAAGGATCAGTAGAATGGTTGATGCTACGATCACTGCAAACGAATTACCGCGCGAAAGACAGATTGCAAATGCAGGGATCATCCTCAACCGCATAGTTCTGTGGGTGGCGTTTCTGACCCTGTCAGTGGCATGTATCTATCCGATGATCTGGCTGTTCCTGAACGGCTTCAAGTCGACCAATGAATTGTTTCAGGCGTCATGGGGCATCCCGCAGGTCTGGCGCTGGGAAAATTTCACCACTGCATGGAATTACGGCATCTCGCGCTATCTGCTGAACTCGGTGGTCGTCGCGGTTGCAACCGTTGCCATCGAACTCATGCTGGCATCGATGGCGGCTTACGCGCTTGTCACCATGCAGTTCAAGGCGAAATTCGCAATTTATATGGGCATCCTCGGCGGCATGATTTTGCCTCCGGAAGTGAGCTTGTTTCCGCTGTTCAAGGTCATGGCCGCGACCAATCTCTACAACACCTATTTTGCTCTGATCCTTCCCAATGTGGCTTTTGGTCTGCCGTTCACCACATTCCTGATCCGGGCCTATATGGTCGGCATTCCTCTCGACCTGCGCGAGGCCGCATTGCTGGACGGTGCAAGCGAGGGATTGATCTACCGCTCGATCTACCTGCCGCTTTGCAAGCCGGTTCTGGCCGCTGCCGGCCTGATTGCGGCGATGCGTGTCTGGAACGAATTCATATTCGCCCTGACTTTCGTGGAAAGCGAAAGCGTCAAGACAGTCACCATCGGGATTATGAGTTTCGCAGTCGCCCTGCGCGCGGATTATGGGATCATGATGGCTGGACTTGCCCTTTCCATCCTCCCGATCCTGGCCACTTTCCTAATTCTCCAGCGCCAGTTCATTGGTGGCCTCACACAGGGAGCGGTAAAATGAGAGACTCGGCGAACAGCTATGTTCGGATCTCCGGCTTAAAGAAGAACTTCGGCAGTTTTGAAGCATTGCGCGGGCTCGATATCGACATCGTCCGTCAGGAATTCGTGGTGCTGCTTGGCCCGTCGGGATGCGGCAAGTCCACATTGTTGCGGATGATTGCCGGGCTTGAAGAAATTGACGCTGGCGAGCTGACAATCGACAGCGAGCGAATGAATGAAGTGAAAGCCTCGAAGCGCGGCATCTCAATGGTGTTTCAATCCTACGCGCTTTATCCGCATAAAAGCGTCTATCAAAATATGGAGTTCGGTCTGAAAGTGGCAGGGCTTTCCAAATCCGAACGGCAGGCCAAAATCGCAGAAGCGGCAAACATTCTGCAACTGACGCACCTGCTGCAAAGAATGCCGAGAGAATTGTCCGGCGGCCAGCGCCAACGCGTTGCCATTGGCCGCGCGATTGTGCGCGAGCCGAAGGTTTTTCTGTTTGACGAACCGCTGTCCAACCTGGACGCGAGCTTACGCCTGCAAATGCGCGGTGAGCTGGCGCGGCTGCATCGTGAACTGAAAGCGACGATGATCTACGTCACCCACGATCAGGTCGAGGCGATGACGCTTGCGGACAAAATCGTTGTCATGCGTGATGGGGCCATTGAGCAGACGGGCGCTCCCCTCGACATCTACAATCATCCAGCAAATGCTTTTGTTGCCGGCTTCATAGGAAGCCCGAACATGAATCTTCTCGACGCCCGGATTATCGCTTCAGAAGCGGGAAAAGTGGTCGTTGATGCCTCCGGCCTGACAGCCGAAGTAAAAACCGAAACACAGTTTGCCATTGGCGACGACGTCACTCTTGGCCTTCGGCCGGAGCATCTTACAGTGATCTCCGGCCCGGCAGAAACTGATCCCAAACTTGAAGTTCTGGCCTGCGAGCGGTTGGGCGGCATGACGTTTGCGCTGAGCCAATTGCCTGACGGTCAGAATGTCACACTTCAGGTGGCAGGCGATTTACCAATAGCAGTTGGCGATACTATTTCCTGCACCTCCCAGCCAGGATTTGCCCATTTGTTTTCGGCCAAAACCGGCCTTCATTTGTAATTCAATTTAAAAGGAAGCTTTCCATGTTCAATTTCGACCCTGACCGTTTTCTGCGCATCGGATCCGGCGCGTATGACGCAGCCGTCAAGCTTGGCGAGCTTGTACAGCAGTTGGTTGATGAAGGTGCCGACAGTCTGTTCTTCATGGGGTCAGGCGGTGCCGGTATCCTGATGCAACCCGCTGCCGAGTTCATGGCGCGGGAAAGTGCCATGCCTTGCTACAATGTGCTGTGCGCGGAGATTGTATTGACCGGGCATCAGGCCCTTGGCCAGAACTCGATTGTCATCATTCCTTCGCTGTCGGGCACCACAAAGGAAAGTATCGAGGCGCTGCAATTTGTGAAGAGCAAGGGAGCAACGGTCATCACGCTGGTTGGTCACGCCAACACGCCATTGGCGCAACAGGCTGACCATTGCCTGGTCAATTTTGCCCAGGATGATACATCGTGCGAGATGTTCTATCTGCTCTCGCTGACGGCTGTTCTGGCCGCAATGCAGGCGCGCGGGGAACGCAGCGACTACGCCGCATTGATGGCTGAATTGAAAGCGCTGCCCCAGCAACTTCTCAAAATCAAACAGGATTTCGAACCGCGTGCAAAAACACTGGCGGCAACAATCCAGAATGATCGTTATCATATCATCACCGGTGCCGGTGCGGTCTGGCCGGAGGCCTATTATTACGGAATGTGTATTCTGGAAGAAATGCAATGGATCAGAACCCGTCCGGTTCATGCTTCGGATTTTTTCCACGGCACGCTGGAGCTGGTTGAAAAAGACGTCAGCGTTATCGTCTTCATGGGTGAAGATGAAACCCGACCGATCAGTGAGCGGGTCGTCAATTTTGCAAAAGAGCATACGGACCGTCTGATCGTGCTCGACACCAAAGACGTCCAGACCGAAGGACTGTCGCCGCTGCTTCGTGCGTTGCTGGCCCCGGCCTTTCTGGCGACCATGCTTGAGCGCCTGTCTGCGCATCTGGAGCATCTTCGCGATCATCCGCTGGAGACGCGGCGTTATTACCGCCGCGTTGCGTATTGAGGCAGGCATGTCTTCGGGAGCATTTGCAAAAATGAGCGAAGACTCGCTGTGGCGTGCCGAAATGGCGTTGCCGGAAATACCGCAGGCATCCATCAATGCGCGTGAAGACATCGTCGTGGTCGGTTCGGGCTTTTCCGGGCTGCACACGGCGTTGCATCTTGCACGCGCCGGGCGAGATGTGGTCATCATCGATGCCGGGCGAATTGGAGAGGGCTGCTCGACACGCAATGGCGGGCAGGTCTCGTCGGAAATTCACGGCGGGATTGAGCGTCTCTCCGCGCAATATGGTGAAGACCAGGCGCTGGAAATTCTGCGCACCGGGGTGCGGGCGCATCAATATTTGCGCTGCTTCGTGGCTGAGGAAGGCATTGAGTGTGACTATCAGATCTGCGGCCATTTCATTGGCGCGCATCGTGCGGACAGAATGGCCGGGCTGGAAGAATTCGGCTCGTTGCAGCGTCTGATTGGCACGCAGGCGGAGCTTATTCCGGCTGACCGGGTGGGCGAATTCATATCAACCGAGCATTTTGCAGGTGGTCTGCATTTGCCGGACTGGGCGAGCGTGCATCCCGGTCGGCTGCTGGCCGGGCTGGTAAAACGTGTTCTCAAGGAGGGCGTGCGGATCATTCCCCATACACGGGCATCGCAGATAGAAGACCATGATGATCATATCTCGCTGATGGCGGGCGATAAAGCGGTGCGGGCCGAACAGATCGTCATGGGGACGGACGGCTATACCGACGGCGCTTCAAAATGGGTGCAGCGCCGTGTGGTGTCCCTGGCCTCGTTTGTCATGGCAACCGAGCTCATGCCGAAGACATCGGTGTCTGCGCTCTATCCGCGTGCCTCGATGATTTACGACACCCGCAAGAACATCAGCTATCACCGCCCGACACCGGATGGCAGGCGGGTGCTGATGGGAACGGTGGTCCCGCTTGACGTCGACAATCCGGGCGGCTCGTTGCTGCGCGCGCGCTCCAATATGCTGCGTGTTTTTCCGCAACTGGAAGAAGTATCTCTGGAATATGCCTGGTCCGGCTGGGTCGGTGCCACTTTCAGCCGTTTGCCCCATGTCGGCGTGCATGGCCGCATTGGCTATGCAATTGGCTATAATGGCACCGGGGTGGCCATGACCGCCTATCTCGGCCGCGCCCTGGCGCGCAAGATGCTGGGCCATGCGGGCGGCGAAACGGGGTTTGATCACGTGCCATTCCAGACAAAGCCGTTTTTTCGCGGCCAGACATGGTATCGCAGACCCGTGCTGGCCCTGCATGATGTTCAGGACCGGCTTCCTTCGAGCAAGACCGGATTTGGATGACACAATTCGATCTGATCGCCATTGGCGATAATTGCATAGATGAGATTTCCGGCCAGGTGGACGCCGTGCGCGTTGGCGGCAATGCGGTTAATGTGGCCGTACAGGCTGCCCTGCAGGGACTGCGCGTCGCCTATATGGGCGCTGTCGGGCCGCAAGGCGATGCCAATGGCGACCGGGTCGCCGAAGCGCTGGCCCGCAACGGCGTGGATATCAGATGGCTGGAGCGGCGCGAGCGTCCCACCGCGGTGACGCGCATTCATGTTGACCAGGCGGGTGATCGTAAAATCCTCTATGAGGATTTCGGCGCCTGCACCGGCTGGCAACCTGATGCAACCCGGATGAACGCTCTTGAAGGTGCCCGGCATGTGCATCTTGGCTGGCTGAATGATGGCGGCGCAACGCGGCAAAGACTAGTGGGCGGAGACGTGCCGGTTTCGCAGGATATCTCGGTCAATGCCTTGACTGAAGAAGATATTGCCGTCGAGGGCCTTACCATCGCCTTTGCCTCCTTGCCCGAAACCCGAAGCGATGAAACCGAAAATTTCGCTGCTGATTTGTTGAAAAGGGGCGCGCAGGCCGCCGTCATTTCGCTGGGCAGCCACGGCAGCTTTGCCCGGTTTGGCAATGAGAGCTATCGCGCGCAGGCCCTTGCCATCACGCCGGTTGATACGACAGGGGCCGGTGACAGCTATATCACAGGTTTTCTGACCGCCCGCCTCGCCGGCGCATCCGTGCCAGACGCCATGCACGCCGGCCACGCCCTTGCTGCAAAAACCTGCATGCATCCCGGCGGCTTTGTTCAGTAGTTATGACGGTGGTGCTGGAATGTGGATGGCTCCGAGATGGAAGCCCGCGCCAACATGATGAGTGCAGCGGCAATGGGCGCCACCGCGTTTCAAAAGGGTCTGGGCGCGATTCATGCCATCTCGCACCCCATCGGTGCGATCTATCACACCCATCACGGCACCACCAATGCAGTGGTGATGCAGCCGGTGCTGACTTTCAACCGCGCCGCTGTGGAACAGCGCCTTGGCCGCGCCGCCGCCTATCTGGGCATCGGCACCAGCTTTGACGACTTCTACGAATTTGCCGGCGAGTTGAACGCGGCGCTTGGCATTCCGGCCAATCTGGCAGCGCTTGGGGTGAAAAATCCCGATCTGGAGCGGCTGACGGCGATGGCGCTGGAGGACCCGAGTGTGGGCGGCAACCCGATTGAGATGAATGTTGAGAATACGCGAGCGTTGTTTGAGGCGTGTCTTTAAGGCGCTGGACTGAGTGCCAAACTATAACTCTTGCCGCTGGCACGATGGCAGACAGGACTGGAACGGGACACCTGTCGCAGCGGGCCGCCGCCCTGCGCCAGCCATTCAACCAAAAAAAGGAGTCAGCTGCCGCATTGGAGTCCTTCAACAGCTTTCGCGTTAGCCTAAGCATCCGACAATGTGGGCGGGGAGCTGGCGTTCCATATCATTCCTTGGAGAAATTGTTGGCCCCGCTGTGGTGCTCACTTGCGAGTCCCCACAACAATGCGTGCCAGCCTTCTATGTACACAACATATTTGTTGTGTTATTTTGGGGAATGATTGAGTCGTCAGTAATTCTAAACGAGAAAGAAGCTCGCGCCGCTCGCGCGGCAGTCACACGTGCTGACGAAGTGCTTTCTTCCAATTCCGTCTTGAGTTCCACTACGGTGAAACTTTCCGCTAGCGTTGTTGATATGCACCGCCAAGCTATCAAAACGGCAAGAGGCCAGCTTGTGGAGTTGCTTCAGGCTTACGAGAGGCTCAGAAACGGTGGGGAGGCTTCCGCCCGCGCGCGATGGAAATCGGAACCGGGTATCGCGCTGATTATTGCACGAATTGCGAAAGGATGGTCCCAGGCCGATCTAGCTGAAAAACTGGGGATGCGGGAACAACAGGTTCAGAGATATGAGGCGGAGCGGTACCGATCAATTAATTTGCAAAGGTTTCGGGAAATTGCCTCGACGCTGCAAATGAAGCTGGAGGTTTTGCCAGATGGCCGAGCCCAGTTCCTTGGCCAAGCACACTCCCCCACTATGTCGAATGCTGAACTTGCGAAGATTACCAGCCATGGAAACCGCGCTGGTTGGTTTGACGTCGACGACCAGTCATCGAACCAAGCCGAAATTGTAGAAAATTTCATTCGCTCGAATGAAAAGTCGGACAGTAACTCAAGCCTTTTGCGAACGGGCCTTTCCACACTCGATCTATCATGCGACGCATATCTCGCGGTTTGGCGGGCTCGAATAGTGCAGGTTGCTAGTGGGTTCTTGAAGGCGAAAGCACCGAATTTCGAACAATCCGATCTTACGTGGCTGCCCGACTTAGTGAGACTAAGCCGCCGCAATGATGGTCCAGCGATGGCTTTACAGTTCTTGCGACAAAAGGGAATAATCGTAGTGGTCGAGCCGCAAATCCCGGGACTCAGTCTCGATGGAGCTGCATTTACGGTTCGCGGGCGACCGGTAATTGGGATAACCGTCCGCCATGACCGTATCGACAACTTCTGGTATACCCTGCTGCACGAGCTTGGTCATGTCTTCCTCCACTACCAGATAGGTCTAGCCGCTGGTTTTTTTGACGAGGAACTAGAAACCGAACAAGTTGACGAACTTGAAAGTCAAGCCAACGAATTCGCATCCGAACTACTGATACCAACACATCGATGGAAATTGTCCAACGCTAGGATTTCTAAATCGGCAGATGTGATCGAGAGTTTTGCGGAGAACATCGGGATACATTCAGCAATCGTGTTCGGACGGATTCGGAAAGAGCGCAATGACTATAAGTTATTCGCCAATCGCGTTGGGAGTGGGAGAGTACGAAATGAGCTGATGAAAGTGGAGAAATCGATTTATGATAGAGTTATCTGAGCAAACCTATGCCGCTGTGCTTCGACTGAAAAAGGGTGAAGGTGAAGCTGTTGGAGAGATAGCTACTGAAGTGGCTGATCACCTCCTTCCGATTTGGATTGTTCCGCCTCCAGACGACTTAGAGAAAGGTCTGTTAGTAGACGGCTCCGCGACAGATGCGGTGTACCCGCTAGGATGTTCAGTGGGGAAATACTGGCCCCAACGTTCATGCTTATTGGACCCCCGCTTTCTAGTTCGAAAGCTTGGAGCCACCGAAGCCACAAGTTGGCTTCCCGCATTGTTTAGGGCAGCCCTAAGCAAAGGTGCGAAGCCGGTACCAACTGCTGACCTGCGTACCTTGGAAGGTGATGCTTTAAAGGGTTTTGCTCAGGTTGCCGTGGATTATACCGGATCAATGGCAATTCGACTTAGAGCAGCTGACTTGGAACGATCTGATGTCACCAGCCGTATACACAGAGTGTTGCGCGAACTCGTTCTAAAGCCTTCAGATTGCTTTCTAATTATGGACTTTGAGAACCTCGTTGCGCTGCAGCCAGATGACATCGCTCTGATATTAGCAGCGAACTTTCAACGTGTTATGGAAATTGGATTGTGGGGGCAAGTGATCTGGGTCTCTACAACATATCCTGAGGCCAACCCAGCCCAACCCGGCAAAATGTTGAAACTTCCGAGGGTTGAATGGGATGCTTGGGTTGAAGCGGGCAACCAAGATCGTGATTTGAGACGAATGCTGATGTTCGGTGACTATGCTGCCGACAGCGCAAAATTCAGCTTTGGCGGCGGCGGTGTTCAGCCTCATCGGCAATACAGATATAGCACGTCAAGCAAGTGGTTGCTGGCTCGCGGCCCAGAAACTGGAACCGTGAAACAAGCTATGAAGAGCGTCGCAACAAGAATCGTCGACAGCGGAGGTTTCGCTGGTGAAACGTTCTCACGTGGTGATCGAGATATCTACAATCTTTCGAAGGGAATAGGTGGCCCAGGTAGGCCGTGCGATTGGCGAAAGACTAACACAGTGCATCATCTGACCCGAGTTACATCGGACCAAGCCTCCTTGTTCGGATTTGAGGTGTCACGACTCGTCCCACAGCCGGATCAAGTGCAAGTCGACTTGCCGCTATAATTAAATTTTGGCTTAACTCTCCACGAACGTCCACTAGGGGCGGCACCCGCACCCTCTGCACCCAAGGTCCTAAGCCTAAGGCGTTCTATGACGCCGGTTCACATGCGAAGGCCTGCCTGGCAGTGACAGCTCCGTATCCTGCCGGTCGCGCCTGGCAACGACCTTCCCCTTCGCCATCACCAACAACCGTTCCGGGCGCAGGCGGATGGCCTCTATGGGGTTGCCGGCATCCAGCACTACAAGGCTGGCTTTCTTGCCAACCTGCAGTCCGTAATCGTCCAGATTCATGATGGCGGCGTTCTGGTTGGTGACCATGTCGTAGCAATGCTGCATTTCTGCCGGGCTGGTCATCTGCGCCACATGCAGGCCCATAAAGGCGACATCCAGCATGTCGGCGGTGCCGAGCGGATACCAGGGGTCGAGCACGCAATCCTGGCCCCAGCCGACACGAATGCCATGGGCCAGCATTTCCGGTACGCGGGTCATGCCCCTTCTCTTGGGGTAGGTGTCGTGGCGGCCCTGAATGGTGATGTTGATGAGCGGGTTGGGAATGGCTGAAACGCCCGCCTCGGCAATCAGCGGCAGAAGTTTGGAAACATAGTAATTATCCATCGAGTGCATCGATGTCAGATGCGATCCGGCCACCCTGCCCTGCAGGCCGAGGCGCTGGGTTTCATAAGCCAGTTGCTCGATATGGCGCGATTGCGGATCGTCGGTTTCATCACAATGCATATCGACCTGCAGACCGCGCTGCTGCGCAATTTCGCATAGTTCCGTCACCGAACGGCGGCCATCTTCCATGGTGCGTTCAAAATGCGGAATGCCGCCGACCACATCAAGCCCGAGATCGAGCGCGCGCAGCGTGTTGTCCAAGGCATTCGGGCTGCGGTAAAGCCCGTCCTGGGGAAAGGCCACGAGTTGCAGATCGATATAGTCGGCGACTTCCTTGCGGACCTCGATCAGGGCTTCGGCGGCGAGCAACCGGTCGTCACAGACATCGACATGTGTGCGGATTGCCAGCAGGCCCATGGAAACGGCCCAGTCGCAATAATCCAGGGCGCGCTGTTTGACGGCTTGATGGGTGAGTTGCGGTTTCAATTCACCCCACAGCGCTATGCCTTCCAGAAGCGTGCCGGATTGGTTGATACGCGGAATGCCGTAGGACAGGGTCGCGTCCATATGAAAATGCGGATCGACAAAGGGCGCACTGACAAGATTGCCGGAAATGTCGATGATCTGGCCGGCCTCGGCCTCGATAGCTGGTTCGATGGCGGCGATTTTCGTGCCGCTGATGGCGATATCGGCGGTCGACCCATCGGCCAGACTGCCGCCCTTCAGGAGAACGTCAAAACTCATCTTTCACCTTTCTGGTACGGCACCATCAATGCTTTGGGATAGCTTGCCCGCCGCGCCACGATGATCAGCGCCAGAATCGACAGGATATACGGCATCATCAGGAATATCTGGTAGGGAATGACGCCGCCGGTGACCTGTTGCAGGCGCACCTGATAGGCGTCAAATGCGGCAAACAGAATGGCACCGATCAGCGCCTTTCCGGGACGCCAGGAGCCGAACACCACAAGGGCGATGCAGATCCAGCCACGGCCATTGATCATTTCAAAGAAAAACGAGTTGAAGGCCGACATGGTGAGAAACGCGCCGCCAACGGCCATGAAGGCGGAGCCGACCATGACAGCGCCGACACGAATGCCGGTAACGCTGATGCCCTGGGCTTCCACGGCAACCGGATTTTCGCCGGCAGCGCGGACCGCCAGTCCCAGCGGCGTGCGGTACAGAACCCAGGCCACCAGCGCAACGCTGATGAACGCCAGATAGGTCAGCGGCGTCTGCATGAACAGGATTTCACCGAAGAAGGGAATTTCCGACAGGCCCGGCACCGCATAGGGCTGAAACGGCTCGATCTTGGGCGGCGAGGTCGCCTCTGATAAAGCGACGCGGTAGGTGAAATAGGTCAGGCTGGTGGCCAGCAAGGTAATGCCGATGCCGGTGACATGCTGAGACAGGCCAAGCGGCACGGTGAGCACACCGTGCAGCAGCCCGAACATCGATCCGGCCAGCGCGGCAACGATAATCCCGGTCCACAGATCACCGCCAGCATAGACCGTGATCCAGCCACTGAAGGCACCAACGGTCATGATGCCCTCAATGCCGAGATTGAGCACCCCGGCGCGCTCGCAGATCAACTCGCCCATGGTGGCGAAGATCAGAGGTGAGGCAATGCGGATTGCGGCAACCCAGAAGCCGGTGGTGAGCAGAATGTCAAAGGCATCAAGCAGCATGACTATTTCCACCTGATGCGAAAGCGGGTCAGCATGATGGCCGTGACCATGCTCAACAGGGCGGTGGCGACCATCACGTCGGAAATATAGCTCGGCACACCGGCGCTGCGGCTCATGGCATCGGCACCGACGAAAATCCCGGCAACGAAGATCGCCGACACCACAACCCCGAGCGGGTTGAGCAGCGCCAGCATGGCGACCACAATGCCGGTGTAGCCGAAGCCTGGCGAGATATCGAGCGTCAGACTGCCTTTCAGACCGGCGACTTCCGAGACGCCGGCAAGGGCTGCCAGTCCGCCGGACAGAAGCGCCGTTTTGACAAGCACGCGATTGACCGGAATGCCGGCAAAGCGCGCGGCTTCAGGGTTGTGGCCGACCGCCCGCATTTCATAGCCGAGCACGGATTTTGCCATGATCAGCCAGACACTGATGGCGCTGATGATGGCAATGACAAAGCCCATATGAAGCCGCTTGCCCTGAATGATCCGCGGCAGCCGCGCTTCGGCCACGATGCGTTCTGATTGCGGCCAACCAAGGCCCATCGGATCTTTCAAAGGGCCTTCCAGCAGCAGCGAGACGAACAGCAGAAAGATGAAATTGAGCAGCAGCGTTGTCACCACTTCATCAACGCCAAAGCGGGTTTTCAGAACGGCCGGGCCAAGCAGCAGCAAAGCCCCGGCACCCATCGCGCCCAGAATAATGATCGGAATGAGAATGACCGAAGGCGCGGCAATCGCGCCGGTGCCCAGCAGCACAGTCATCACCGCGCCAGCATAAAGCTGTGCCTCGGCACCGATATTCCACAATTTGGCGCGGAACGCGACCGCGATGGCAAGCCCGGTGAAAATCAGCGGCGTTGCCCGTGTCAGGGTTTCCACCAGCGCAAATTGCGAGCCGACCGCGCCTTTCAGCACGAGCGCGAAGACCTGCAGCGGCTCCGCCCCGGCAATCATCACCAGCACTGCAGCAATGACGAAGGTGGCGACAATCGCCATGGCAGGATACAGCAAGGTGACGGCCAGCGAGGGTGCCGGTTTTGGTTCAAGCCGCATGGCCGGCCTCCCCGATCATGCCGTCTGCTGCGCTGTCAAAGCCGTGTCCCGCCATCAGCGTGCCAAGTTCGGCGATGGTCCGCTCACCGCGTTTTGAGGGGGACGACAAACGGCCCTTGGACATGACGATAAGCCGGTCCGACAGGGTCATCACTTCATCCAGATCCTCTGAAACCAGAAGAATAGCGGCACCGCGCGCTCTGGCAGCAAGCAATTGGCCGTGCACATAGGACACCGCGCCGACATCCAGTCCCCGTGTCGGTTGACTGGCGAGGATGATCTGCGGATCGCCATCAAGGGCACGGCCGAGAATGAGCTTTTGCATATTGCCGCCGGACAGCAGCCGCACCCGTGCTTCAGGCGACGGGCATTTCACGTCAAAATCGCTGATGATGCGTTCGGCAAAGCGCCGTGCGGCACTCCAGTTCAAGAAACCCAACTTGCTGAAACGGGCGCTGAGATAGCGCTCGGAGATGACATTTTCGGTGACGCTCATATCGCCGATCATGCCTACCGCATGGCGGTCTTCTGGAATGCGGCCGATCCTGTGGCCAAGGGCGGCGCGCGGTGACCAGTTCCGGATTGGCTCGCCATTGATGCGGATGCTGCCGGCATTGGGCGACAATGTGCCTGCTATCAGTGCGGCGAGCGCCGCCTGGCCATTGCCGGACACACCGGCAAGACCGGTGATTTCGCCGGCGCGCAATTGAAGTGAAATATCTTTCAAAGCCGCACCGGTGCCAACACCAGCAGTTGATACATCCGTCAGTTCGAAGTTCATCTGTCCGCTTTGCGGCTGGGAAATCTGCGGCGGCTGAATATCCTCACCAACCATCAGGCCGGCCAGCGCGTGGCGGTCGGTGTTGGCAGTCAGTTCCTCACCGACCAGCCGACCACCGCGCAACACCAGCACCCGGTCGCTGACGGCCATCACTTCCTGCAGCTTGTGGGAGATGAAAATGATCGACAGACCCTTCGCCACCAGCATTTTGAGCGTGCGGAACAGGGCTTCCGTCTCCAGCGGGGTGAGCACCGCTGTCGGTTCATCGAGAATCAGAATTTGCGCGTCGCGATACAGTGCTTTCAGGATTTCGACGCGCTGGCGTTCACCGACCGACAGATCGGCGATCAAGGCATCCGGGTCAACCGCCAGCCCGAAATCCCCGGCAAGACTGACAATTTTCTGCCGGGCTTTGGCGCGGTCGAAACGCGGCCGAAAAAGGCTCTGGGTGCCGAGCGCAATATTGTCGAGAACGGTCATGTTATCGGCCAGCGTGAAATGCTGATGCACCATGCCGATTTTTGCATTCAGCGCGGCTTGCGGATCGCCTTTCGGCAATTCCTTGCCGAATGCCGTCACGGTTCCTGCATCCGCCACATAATGGCCGAACAGAATATTCATCAAAGTGGTCTTGCCGGCCCCGTTCTCGCCAAGCAGCGCGATCACCTCGCCCTGTTTCAGAGAAAAGCTGATAGCATCATTGGCGACCAGCGGGCCGAATGTCTTGGTGATGCCGGAGAGGTTGAGAACAACCTCTCCGTCCGGTTCAACGCTCACTAGCTGGATTTCGGCTCGGCGTCATTGATGGCCACGGTAAAGCTGCCATCCTTGATGGCCGCTTCCTTCTCACCGACAAGTTTCAGCGCAGCTTCCGGGATTTTGCCTTCAAATGTGCCATAAGGCGCCAGCGAGCAGCCGCCCTCCTTCATGAAGGAATAGAGGCCGTAATCGGCGGCCTTGAACTCTCCGGCCTTGGCCTTCGCCACGGCTGCATCGAGGGTCGGTTCAAAATGCCAGATGGCGGATGCCACAACGGTGTCGGGGTAATCCGCCTGGGTGTCGATGACATTGCCGATGGCCAGAACATTTTTCTCCTTGGCGGCATCGGAAACGCCAAACCGCTCGGCATACATGATGTCAGCGCCGCCATCGATCTGGGCGAAGGCGGTTTCCTTGGCTTTGGCCGGATCAAACCACGAGCCGATAAAGGCGACCTGGAATTTGATGTCGGGCTGCATTTCGCTGGCACCGGCCATGAAGGCATGCATCAGACGGTTCACTTCGGGAATCGGGAAGCCTCCGACCATGCCGATATTCTTGGTTTTGGTCATGGCACCGGCAATAATGCCGGAAAGATAGGCCGCGTCCTGAATGTAATTGTCGAACACCGCGAAATTCGGTGCATCATCCATGGGTTTGAAACTGGAGCCCATCAGATAGGCCTTGTCGGGATAATCACGCGCCACATCGCGTGCCGCATCTTCCACAGCAAAGGTCTCGCCGATGATCAGATCGTGACCGGCTTCGGAATATTCGCGCATGACGCGTTCATAATCATTGTTGGATGTGCTTTCCGAATAGACATACTCGATATCGCCACGTTCGGCTGCGGCAAGGGCCGCCTTGTGAATCCGGCTGATCCACTGCTGCTCAACCGGCAGCGTATAGATCGCCGCGACTTTCAAAGGTCCGTGGCTTGCAGCACCTGCCGCGCCCAGAATACCGGGCATCGCCAGTGCGGACGCGCCTATCCCCGCAGTTTTCAACACTGCCCGGCGTGATACAGCCGCCTTTATCAGCGACTTGATTGGATCTGACATAGAAAGTCTCCTTGTTGAAAAACATTGCGGGAGGGATCGCCACAATCCTTCACGGTAATTCGATTCAGCAGGCCTGACAAGCATTGCCGCATTTGCATAGGCAATTGCGCCAAGCGACAGAAACCGTGCGGAATTCAATACTCGCGCAGGGTGCAGACAACGGCACGCCGCGTTGGTTCGCTGGCGGGTGATATGCCAGCAATTCCGGTCAAAACCGGCATAGTCAGGAATAGTATTGCAGAGCGGACAGTTTGTGACTTTGCAGCCTGCTGAGGTTCTGGTAGGCGACGCCAAAGGAGTTCCGCGATCATGTCACCACACCTGAACCTGCAACGCTCCGGCAAAATGGGCCGCTTTGAAATTGGCCGGCTGGCCTATGGATGTTGGCGGTTTTCCGGATCTTCGCTGACCGAGGCACGCAGCAAACTGGGCGCGGCGCTGGAAAGCGGGGCCAATCTGATCGACACCGCAGCGATTTACGGCCTTCGTACGGAAGGCTTCGGCGGCGCGGAAAGTGCTCTTGGCGATCTGCTGGACGCCGACAAGGGCCTGCGCGAGCAGATCGTGCTGGTGACCAAGGCGGGGATACATCCGCCGCTGCCTTATGATTCCACCCGGGACAATCTGATTAGCTCCTGCGAAGCCTCGCTGCAGCGCTTGAAGACCGACCGCATCGACGTGTTTCTGATTCACCGCCCGGACCTGCTGGCCTCTCATGAAGAGGTCGCTGGCGCGCTCAACACGCTGCGCCGCGAGGGTAAAATTCTGGAGGCCGGTGTGTCCAATTACAGTCTTGCCCAGACACGAGCGCTGCAGGCCTTTGTGGATTTTCCGTTTGTGGCGACACAGCCGGAGATTTCGGCGCTGGCCACGGATGCGCTGTTCGATGGCACTTTGGATATGTGTCAGGAATGGTCGATGACGGCGATGGCCTGGTCGCCACTTGCCGCGGGGGCTCTGGCCACCGGGGCTTTGGCAACAGGACGCGGCTCTTCCGATGAAGCGCAACTGGCACGGATTGTTGCTGAAATTGACCGGATTGCAGGTGCCAACGAAACCAGTCGCGAGGCGGTGGCGCTGGCATGGCTGCTGGCCCATCCGGCGGGCATTGTGCCGATCATCGGCTCGCAACAGCCGGATCGTATCAAGGCTGCAGCCCTTGCCTTCGACGTGCAGATGACCCGTCGCGACTGGTACGCCATTCTGGAAGCCAGCCTTGGCCGGAAAATGCCGTGAGACATCACACCATCAGATGCTGGCGCACATCGGCGCGGTCGAGACTGGCGGCATCGCCGGAATGCACCACTTCGCCGCGATCCATGATGTAAAGATCATCCGCCAGTTCGCGGCAGAAATCGAGATATTGTTCGACCAGCAGAATGGCCATGCCCTCCTCATCGCGCAGGAAGCGGATGGCGCGGCCGATATCCTTGATGATCGAGGGCTGAATGCCTTCAGTGGGCTCGTCCAGAACCAGAAGTTTTGGCCGCATCACCAAAGCCCGGCTGATCGCCAGCTGTTGTTGCTGGCCGCCGGACAGATCGCCGCAGCGGCGGTGCAGCATGTCCTTCAGAACTGGAAACAGCTCAAACACATAATCGGGAATGCTGCGCGAGGCGCGTTTGACAGCGATATAGCCGATTTGAAGATTTTCCTCGACACTGAGCAGCGGGAAAACCTCGCGGCCCTGCGGCACGAAGCCGATGCCCGACCGGGCACGGTCATAGGCGGCGCTGTTGCCGAGAATTTTTCCATTCATGCTGATCTGGCCGGCTGTCAGCGGGTGATGCCCGACCACAGCGCGCAACAGGCTGGTCTTGCCGACACCGTTGCGGCCCAGAACGCAGGTGATCCGCCCGGCGGCGGCCTTCAGCGAAACGCCTCTAAAGACCGCCTGCCTCCTGCAGGAAATTGATCACGGCATCCAGGCCCTTGCCGCTGCGCAGATCCGTCATTGCAATGGCCGCTCCGCTGCGTGATGTCCGGGCATCCGCCTCGATCTGTGCCAGATCGACACCGACATAGGGCGCCAGGTCGGTCTTGTTGATAATCAACAGATCGGAGCGGGTAATGGCAGGGCCGCCCTTGCGCGGAATATCGCCGCCCTGACACACGGAAATGACATAGAGCGTCAGATCCGCCAGTTCGGGCGAAAAAGTTGCCGCCAGATTGTCGCCGCCGGATTCAATGAAAATCACATCGAGGTCGGCGTGGCGCTGTGTCATTTCGCGAATGGCATGCAGATTGATCGACGCATCCTCGCGAATCGCGGTGTGCGGACAGCCGCCGGTTTCAACGCCGATGATCCGGTCGGCCGACAGGGCCTGCAGCCGGACCAGCGCTTCGGCGTCCTCGCTGGTATAGATATCATTGGTGATGACGCCGATTGACCACTGCTCGCGCATTGCCTTGCACAATTCTGCCGTCAAAGTGGTCTTGCCGGTGCCGACAGGCCCGCCAATGCCAACCCGCAAAGGACCGTTTTCCGAGTTGCTCATGGCCTTATTTCCTTCAGAATTCTTCATGACCGGAACAGTCTGACGGCCTGTATTTCATGGTTCATGGCGGCGATTTCAGCATTGATCGCAGCGCTGCCAAGATCATCCAGCGTGGTGCTGCCAGCCCAGTGCGACAGGGCGGCACACTGCTGCTCCAACTGCGCCAGAATGCGCGTCGCACCCGACTGGCCCAGTACGGAAAGGCGAATGGCGGCCTGCAACTGGTTGGAGAGGAACGCCTGCAGATAGCCCGTCAGCGCGGCATTGAGGCCGATACCACCCACACCGCAATAGCCACCGACAACCACCGGCAAAGGATGCAGACCGCCAAATTCCGGCGGTGCGGCAAAATCCCAATGACCTACCGCCAGGACAAAGGCCTCGCCCTGTGCTGTCAGTTCCAGATGGCGTTCGCGGCTGCCCGCCAGCGCGATGGCAAGTTCTGCAGCATGATGGCAGGACCGGCCGGCAGCGGCCTGCCGCCAGCCCTCGGCGAGGAACACCAGATCATTGCGCGCCGCGCCATGCACCATCAGGCTGCGCAGCCATTCCGCCAAATCCGCTTCATCGCCGATGAGTTCGTCATGCACCGCCCGCTCCAGCCCGCCGCTATAGGCAAAGCCTCCGGTTGGAAACACCGGCGACAGCCAGTTCAGCAGCCGGATCAGGCCGGTGCCATGATCAGTCATGGCTGTGATCTTGGGGATTTTCCGCATTCCCGTATGCGCCGCCTTCGGGATCAAACGGCGCGCTGATTTCGGTGACAGTGGCGCCAAGGCCAAGCAGCATGGCTTTGATGACGTGATCGGCGCGAATGCGGATGCTGGTGGCAGTGGTTTGTGCCGGCAAATGGCGGTTACCCAACTGCCAGGCCAGTTGTAGCAGGTGTTTTTGATCACGGCCCCGGACCTCATATAAAGATTCCGGCTCGGCCTGCACCACGATCACCCGCCCGTCTTCCAGCACCAGCCCCTGGCCATGACGCAGCAGACGCGCCTGCGGCAGATCGAGCAGAAATGCGATGCCATGATCAGACAGCATCTTCATCCGCCGCCGATGCCGCGCTGTTTCATCCAGCGTGATGGTATCGGCAGCGCCGTATATATAATCGACGCATTTTGTGGCGCGGATCATCGCACCTCCACATCAGCCGGCTCGATGATTTCAATCTTGCGGCTGACAAAAAACGGTGCGCCGGCATCGCGCCAGGCAATCAGATGCGGCTCCTGAAAATGCGCATCGAGCGCCGCCTTGTCAGTCCAGCGCTCGACAAACATCAATGTGTTTTCGTCGGTCAGGCTCTGCACGAGATCGTAAGAAATGCAGCCCGCTTCCTGCCGGGTTGCGTCGATGCAGGGCATAACGGCTTCCATGATTTTCGGCAGGGAGCCGGGTTTGATTTCCAGTGTGGCGATAAGATAGATCATATGTTTTCCAATGTTCTCGTATTGCCGCTGCTCAGCACAGCGTTATTGCAGGATCAGCGCCTCAATATCTCTGGCACCATGAAGAATTCTCAGAACCGCAATGCGGTCCTGCTTGATCTGATAAAGCACCAGATAGTTGCCGACAATCAGCTTGCGAATTTCGACATTATTGCGCGTCAACAGGACAGGAGCGCGGTAGGGATGATCCGCCAGTTGAAGACAGGCGTGCCGCAACTCCTTCATGAAACTGATGCCGCGTTGCCTGTCGTCAGTGGCGATGAAAAAACCGATCTGCGCAAGGTCATGCTCGGCTGGTTGTGAAATTTCCACATGCATTCGATTATTTGTCCGGCAGCGCTTCCAAGCGGGCCAGCATCTCATCGAATACAGCCGCGGCGGGCCTGACACGGCCTTCGTCTGCGGCTTTCATCCCGTCATCAAGCTTTGCGTAAAGATCGGCGAGCCTCGCCTCGCGCTCCTGAACGAGGCGCAGGCCTTCGCGCAGGACTTCGGAGCGCGAGCGGTAGCGGCCGGACTTCACAAGTCTGTCGAGAAACGCCTCAAGCGGTTTTCCAAGATCAGCACTGACAGCCATGGCATGGTCTCCAAAACTCCAATTCCATAACTATTATGGCTTATTCAAATTGCCGTGTCCATCATCCCCCTGGCTCAAAACAAAAAGTATCTTTGCGCCATCGGCAACACATCTGCCGGTTCGCAGGTCAGCAATTCGCCATTGGCGCGCACTTCATAGGTTTCCGGGTCGACCTCCACATCCGGGGTGGCCGCATTATGCACCATCGAGGCTTTTGAAATGCCGCTTCTTGTGTTGACCACCGGCAGCAATTGCTTGGCGATGCCGAGCCGGCCCGCCAGCCCGTCTTCAATCGCAGCCTGTGACACGAAGGTTGCGGATGAATTGGTCCGTGACTTGCCAAATGCGCCGAACATCGGGCGGAAATGCACCGGCTGCGGTGTCGGGATCGAGGCATTCGGATCTCCCATGATGGACGCAGCGATTGTGCCACCGATCAGGATCATCTCCGGTTTGACGCCAAAGAAGGCCGGGTGCCAGATCACCAGATCGGCGCGCTTGCCGACCTCCAGCGAGCCGATTTCGGATGACATGCCATGGGTAATCGCCGGGTTGATGGTGTATTTGGCAATATAGCGCCGCACCCGCATATTATCATTGTCGCCGGTCTCCTCCGGCAGGGCGCCGCGCTGGCGTTTCATCTTGTCGGCGGTCTGCCAGGTGCGGATGATCACCTCGCCGACACGGCCCATGGCCTGACTGTCCGAGGCGATGATGGAAAACGCGCCCATATCATGCAGAATATCTTCTGCGGCTATGGTTTCCTTGCGAATCCGGCTTTCGGCAAAGGCGACATCTTCCGGGATATTACTATCCAGATGGTGGCACACCATCAGCATGTCGAGATGCTCGGCGATGGTGTTGATTGTATAGGGCCGGGTCGGGTTGGTGGAGGACGGGATGACATTGGGCAGCCCGCAGATTTTGATGATATCCGGGGCATGGCCGCCGCCTGCGCCTTCGGTATGAAAGGCGTGAATGGTGCGGCCCTTGAAGGCATCGATGGTGTTTTCGACGAAGCCGGATTCATTGAGCGTATCGGTGTGGATCATCACCTGGATATCATACTGGTCGGCAACCGAAAGGCAGCAATCAATCGCCGCCGGGGTGGTGCCCCAGTCCTCATGCAGCTTCAATGCGGCGGCCCCGCCCAGCACCATTTCCTCCAGCGCGCCGGGGCGGGAGGCATTGCCCTTGCCGGCAAACGCCAGATTCATCGGAAACGCATCAGCCGCCTCGATCATCCGCGCCAGATGCCAGGGGCCAGGGGTACAGGTTGTCGCCAGCGTGCCGTGTGCCGGGCCGGTGCCGCCGCCCAGCATGGTGGTCATGCCCGACATCAGCGCTTCGTCAATCTGCTGCGGGCAGATGAAATGAATATGACTGTCAAAGCCACCAGCGGTGATGATCCTGCCTTCGCCGGCAATCGCCTCGGTACCCGGCCCGATGATGATATCCACACCGCCCTGCGTATCGGGGTTGCCGGCCTTGCCGATGCCGGCAATCCGGCCGTCCTTCAGGCCGATATCCGCCTTGTAGATGCCGCTGTGATCGACAATCAGGGCATTGGTAATAATTGTGTCGACAGCCCCTTCTGCGCGGCTTGCCTGAGATTGCCCCATGCCATCGCGGATGACTTTGCCGCCGCCGAATTTGACCTCCTCGCCATAGCTGGTCAGATCCCGCTCGACCTCGATGAAGAGTTCCGTATCGGCGAGGCGTATTTTATCACCGGTCGTGGGTCCGAACATGTCTGCATAGGCAGCGCGGGAAATTCTGGCGGGCATTACAGCGCTCCCATGATTTTCTGATTGAAGCCGTAGATTTTGCGGTTTCCGCTGAAGGGCACCAATGTCACTTCGCGGGTCTGACCCGGTTCAAACCGCACTGCCGATCCCGGCGCGATATCAAGCCGCATGCCGCGTGCCGCAGCGCGGTCAAATTCCAGCTTGGCGTTGCTTTCAAAGAAATGATAATGGCTGCCAACCTGCACCGGCCGGTCGCCGGTGTTGGAGACGGTGAGTATTGTCGCCGGCTGACCGGCGTTCAACTCAATCTCGCCGGCCTGTGTGATGATTTCTCCGGGAATCATGATTTTTCCTTTTTTGCACCGGCCATTGTTACGCTGGATCCCCGGAACAAGTCCGGGGATGACGGGTTAGAGGGAGTGCGCACCGCTATAGCGAATGAAATGCCACCCCCTGCCCGTCATCCTCGGGCTTGTCCCACTACTGTCCGGTTTAACTTTCAGCATCATAACAGCACCATCTGGTGGCTGTTTTTTATGGGTATTGGATCAGGCATCAGCAGGCGATCAATTTGTTTTCGGTGCATGAGATTTGCTCGAATGATGCGGGCGAAAGCCAAGGGCGTTTTGATGGTCGTCTGGGTTTTCTGTGCAAACCGCAACAGCAGGAAGGCAATGAGGGCCACGGCGATTTGAATGCGCAGTGCGTTTTCACTGCGCCCCACACAATGGCGGATTTTCAGAGTTTGCTTGACCCATTTGAAGAACAGTTCAATGGCCCATCGCTGCTTGTAGAGATCGGCGATTTCCTGCGCCGAGGCATCAAGGTCGTTGCTTAAAATGCGGAGAACCTTGCCGGTTGGGGTTTTGAGTTGTACCTCGCGTACCGGGTCGGTGAACCGGGTCTTGCCGTTTTTGGTTCTTTGCGGCAGAAGGCCGATACGGTCCAACAGGATGTCGCCGCCTTCGGGCACATCCAGAACCACCGTTTCCTTCAGCGTTGTATTCTTCTTGAGCCGGGTGACAATCCGGCACCCTGCCTGATCCAGCGTGGCCCACCAGTTAAAGTCATAATATCCCAAGTCAAAAACATAAGTGGCACCCGGTTCAACAGGCATGGCTTTGGCGGGTGTAATGTCATTGACATTGGCAGCGCTCACCTGAGCATAGACGGGATACTCGGCATTGGCATCATAGATGATATGTGCTTTGGCACCGCAAGCCTTGTGGGAAAAGTGGGCCCATTGCGAGCCCATGCCGGACAAGCTTATACCGGTTGCATCAATCAGATAGGTGGCATCTGCGATCTTGCGCCGCATCCCGCGGCCTGCTCGTGCTGCAAGAGTGGCAAACAGGTCAGTAAAAACCTCGCTTGGCCGGGTGGCATTGGCATCAGCCAATGTGGAGCGCTGAACTGGACGGCTTCCCAGATGATAAAGACGGTTTTGGTGGCTGGCCAGCCCGCCAACAAGCTCGCGCAGACTGACAGCGCCTGAAAACTGCGCGTAGAGCATGGCAATAAACTGATCTTTCGTACTCAACCGGCGAATACGATGATCGGATTGGTGCTTGTCCACAAGCCGATTAAACACGCCCCAGGGAACATGCTTCAATATCTCGTGAAATACGCTATTCTCATGCCGCATGGTGTTGACCTCTACTTCGTGTCCATAACGTTCGCTAAACCGTTGGAAACAAGTAGAATCAATACCATGCAACATGTCCACCGATTTTAAACCGGACACCAGTGGGCTTGTCCCGGGGATCCAGCTTCGTTCACCTAGCCATTCAATGTCTCGTATAAATCGTCCCAGTCCGGGTTCAGTCCTTCAATCAGATTCAGCTTCCATCTGCGCGGATAGCGCTTGATGGTTTTCTCGCACTGGATTGCCAGCTTCATGGTGTCGTGGGCTTCGTACCAGACCAGTGTTTTGCAGCCATATCTGCTGGTGAATCCCGGCGACAGGCCTTGGCGATGTTGGAAGGCACGCCCCGGCAGATCGGACGTCACACCGGTGTAGAGCGTGCCGTTGCGTTTTGAGGCCATCATGTAGACGCAGGGGTTCATGTGGTCCGTTGCAATTCCTTTGTTGCGCTGGATCCCCGGGACAAGCCCTGGGATGACGCTGAGAGGGAGTATTTCATTCGTCACAACAGGGCGCACTCCCTCCTTCCCGTCATCCCCGGACTTGTTCCGGGGATCCAGTCTTCAGCTAGCGTATCGGTTCATGCACCGTCACCAGTTTGGTGCCGTCGGGAAAGGTGGCTTCGACCTGGATGTCGTGGATCATCTCGGGGATGCCTTCCATCACCTGGGCACGGCTGAGGACGTGGGCGCCCTGCTCCATCAGATCGGCAACGCTCTTGCCATCGCGCGCGCCCTCGACAACGAAATCCGTGATCAGGGCGATTGCCTCGGGATGGTTCAGCACGACGCCGCGGGCGAGGCGCTTGCGGGCGACTTCGGCGGCCATGGAAATCAGCAGCTTGTCTTTTTCACGCGGGGTTAAATTCATTCCTGTTCCCTCGGTTTTCCGTGTCCGGCTGTTAGATTGACCAAACTTTAGGCAGCTCCGCCCCAAAATTCAGCAGTGACACCAGTGGCAAAAGGATTTTGCGCAGTTCAAAACTGTCTTCTGCTGTCACTCTAGCAAGAAGCTTGCCATTCCAGCAGGAAACGCCGCCACCGGGTCCGATCAGGCGGCGCGCCTCGGTGACAAAGCCCTCGGCACGGGGCGAGACAAACAGCAATGTGGCAAAGGCCGAGCGGCCTGAGGTGACAGCGCTTTGCGGCAACACCGGCCTGACCGGCCCGCTGAGGTGGAAATCTTCCGCATGGAGCAACCTGCCGTCTCTGGAAATGCGCCATCTGTCGTGCAAATCCGCGTGCTCGAGGTGCTCGCCCATGGAGCGGCGGCCAAGCACGACCGGTTCCAGGAACAGGGCTTCGGCATCTACAGCCAGATCGGCGGTGATGCTGCGGGACAGACCGGCGCGGTCAAACATTATGGTTTCCTGCGGCAGCCAGGCCAGCCGCGCGCCTGCCTCGACTGACAGCGAGATTGTATTTTCAGCGACGCCGCCGGACGATTTATAGACTTTCTCGCAGGCCTGGGTGGTCAGCATCAGATGCGTGCCGGGGCCGGCTTCAAAACGCCAGTTCATGCGGTCCCCACCAGTGACGCCGCCCGAGGTGTTGATGACAACGGCTTCAAGTGCGGAGCCGTGATAGGTTTTCGGGATGCGGATTTTGGCGCAGCCTTCCTGATAGAGGCGATTGAGCCTTGTCCTGCCGTCCAGTTGCCGCACGGACAGGCGTCCGACGCCGACCGCGCGTTGCAGACCCAGACCGGGTACGGGTTCGCAGGCAAGGCTCACGAGCCGCTTTGCCAAGACCGCATGCGGCAGCAGCCTTGCCGCCCCGCCGAAAATATCGCATGGGATTGGATGATGTTCACGAGGCGTGCGTCTCCTGCTGGTTCAGGCCAGCATAAACAGACAGGTTTTTCGCGCCAAGTCAAAGCCCTGATTGTCCTGGCCCATCCGAGCCGGCATTCGTTCATTGGTCAGTGAGCTGCGGACACAGCAGCCGGTTGAAACCGGATGCACGGCCTGGTCGTATTTTATTCGCCATGGTGAGTGGTAGGCACACGGCATCAGCAGCGCTATACACGCAGACAAAGCGCGTAACACAGGACAGGGAATCAGTTTATGAGCACGTCACAGGAAAGTATCGGATTTGTCGGCGTCGGCCTGATGGGCCATGGCATGGCGAAGAATATCGTTGAAAACGGATACGCGCTGAGCGTCATCGGGCATCGCAACCGCGAACCGGTTGAGGACCTTGTCAAACGTGGCGCGACAGAGGCCGCTTCGCTGAAGGATCTGGGGGCCAAATCGTCGATTGTCTTCATCTGTGCGCCCGGCTCGCCGCAGGTGGAAGCGATTGTGCGGGAATTGAAAACAGGTCTCAAACCCGGCTCGATCATCGTTGACTGCTCCACGTCCGATCCCACCTCAACCGCCAAATTGTCCGAGCAACTGGCAGAAGCCGACATTGCCATGGCGGATGCGCCGCTTGGCGGCACCCCGGTGCAGGCCGAAGAGGGCAAATTGAGCGCAATGATCGGTGCCGATGATGCGGTTTTTGAACGCATCCGGCCGGTGGTCGAAGCCTGGGCAGCGAATATTGTGCATATCGGCGGCGTCGGTGACGGGCACCGCATGAAACTGCTGAACAATTTCCTCTCGCTCGGCTATGGCGCGATCTATTCCGAAGCGCTGGCACTGGCCAGCAAGGTCGGTCTGTCGCCAACCAAGTTTGACAGTGTCATTCGCGGCAGCCGCATGGATTGCGGTTTCTATCAGACCTTCATGGGCTACATTATCGATGGCAATCGCGAGGCCCATAAATTCACCCTGTCAAACGCGTTCAAGGATCTGCGCTATCTGGAATCAATGGCTGATGCCGCCGGCATGGTGAACCCGGTCGGCAATGCGGTGAAAAACCTGTTTGCCGCTGCCCATGCCGCAGGCGGTGACGGCCCGGAAGATTATGTGCCGATGCTACCGGAATATGTCGGCCGGCTGAGCGGCACGGAGGTCAAACCGGTAAAGCCCGTCAAATAGGGCTTTCAGCTTTCGGTCTGCTTCGCTTCCGCCTCGATATCCGCTTGCGAGGTAGCACCCAGCCGCGATCAATGCGGCCGGGTTCACAAAGGTTTGCGGAACAGGAGATCCTTGCCCGCCAGCACAGCGCCTGCGGTGATGAGCAGACAGGCAGCGGCAATGATCCAGGTCGCTTCCTGAAAGCCTGCCACCACCAGAACCAGTGTCGACAGCAGCGGCGCGGCATAGCTGGAGGCCCCCAGCACCTGAATATCGCCACGCTTGACGCCATAATCCCAGGCGAAAAATGCCAGACCAACCGGACCCAGACCCAGACCCAGCACCGCAAGCCACTGTAACGCCCCGACCGGCCAGACGGTCTGCTCCAGAGCCAGATGAAACAGTGCGGACAGCACTGCGGTGGCCAGACAGAACCCGGTGACGACATCTGTTGGAACATGACCGAGACGGCGCGAGACCACCGAATAGCCCGACCATATCAGCGCCGCCATGATGGCTGCCAAATATCCGGGCAGATATTCAGCTCTGACGGCAAAGGAGCCGCCATCGGTGATGATGATGGCAGCGCCGAAAAATCCCAGAACAGCCCCGAAGACGTGATGGGAGCGCAGTTTTTCCCCCGGCAACAGGCCGGAAAACACCACAATCAGCAGCGGCCACAGATAAGCGATCAGACTGGCCTCTGCCGCAGGAGCGGAGCGCAATGCGGTAAAGTAGAGAAAGTGATAGCCGAACAGCGAGCCGGTGCCGAACAGCCAAATGAAGGGTGACTGGCGAAACACGGCAAGCCTGCCGCCGCGCAGCCGCCAACTGATCGCCCCGATGGTGCCGCCGATGGCAAATGCCATGGCGGTCAGCTGCAGCGGCGGCACTGCTCCGCTGGCCGCAGTGAACAGCGCCAGCAGCGCCCACATCAGCACCGCGGTGAAGCCGATGCTGGTGGCTGTCCGTCTGGTCATCTATATGTGCTCCGGTCGTGGAGAACGGGATTGCGTTTCTCTATGGCTGTTGAAGGCACCGATGTCGACCGGTTTTCAAAGATTTGACCGGTCAGATATGCTGAACCTGGCCATGGCGAACAGCGGATGCAGACCTTATCGGATCATCACGATTTTCAGTCTGCTGTGGGCGAGACCCTGCCATGCCCGGTCTGCCGTCAGAACGGGCGTTTCGGCGAGGATTGCCGAGGCAATACAGATGCGGTCCCCAAGGCTCAGGCCCAGGTGCTTTGTGACCTTGAAAAGGCTTCCGGCCGTGAATGCAATCGTCTCATCAACCTGAATAATGTCCAGATCAAAGCTCTGCAGCAAGGCCTTCATCTCATCGTCAGGAACACCGTGCTGAACCAGTTTGGCAGCAACCTCACTGAGATTTACCGCAGTCATGGAGCCCTCCGCCAGCGCAGCGGCAACATGATCTGCGCCCGGTTCGTCATGCAGAAGCGCCAGCAGCGCGGAGGCGTCGATGATCACCGGATCAGCCCGGATGCGCGCGGCATCAACCTTCCCGCTCCGCCTCGGCACGGCGATCGGCGATCAGTTCTTCAGACAGGGATGCATGATCCTTGACGTATTTTTTTACTGTTCTTTGGGCCTGATCGACCACATCCTCCAGCCGCCGCACACGCAATTCACCCTTGCCTGCTTCCAGCAGAACGGTTTGGCCTTCTTCAAGACCAACTTTGCGCCTGATAGCAGCCGGTATGACCAGACGGCCATTGGTCCCTATTTTTACTCTGACTGCGGGCACGGACAATCTCCTTTTGGCATTATAGGTGAATATGGCAAATTTTAAAAAAATGGCAAATTTTATTTTTATGGGTATTTATCGATATGGCCGGCAGCTGATTGGTGTGGTTCATATCTCCATTCCATTGCCGTGACATAATTGAGAGACTATATCTCACCTGCTATATCCGGGAAAAATTTTGCGAGGCTGATACGTGGCAGGACATCATCATCATGTGGACCCGGATGCGGGGGATGCCCGTGTGTTCTGGGCGGTGGTGGTCAATCTGGGGCTGACTGTTGCGCAGATCATCGGCGGGATTCTGTCCGGCAGTCTGGCCTTGCTGGCTGATGCGCTGCATAATTTTTCCGATGCCATTTCGTTGATCATCGCATTTGTCGCACGCAAGATTGCGCGCCGGCCGGCCGATGAAAACATGACCTTCGGCTATGGCCGGGCCGAAATTGTTGCGGCGCTGGTGAATTACACCACCCTGATCGTCATCGGGCTGTATCTGACCTACGAGGCCGTGCTGCGGTTTTTTAATCCGCAGGGTGTCGATGGCTGGATTGTGATCATCATTGCAGGCATTGCCCTGGTGGTTGATATTGCCACCGCGTTGCTGACCTATTCGCTGTCCAAGCAGAGCATGAATATCCGCGCGGCCTTTCTGCACAATGTGGCCGATGCGCTGGGGTCGGTTGCCGTGATCTTTGCCGGGACATTGATCCTTTTATATGACTGGCGGCTGGTGGACCCGATCGTCACCCTGCTGATTGCCGGTTATATTCTCTGGCAGTCCTTTGTTGAAATCGGACCTGTTATCCGCATCCTGATGCTTGGCAGCCCGCCCGATACGAATATCAGCGCTATTCTGGCAAAAATGCGGGCCACGAACGGGGTTGACGGTGTGCATCATCTGCATGTCTGGCAGATGCAGGAGCATGAACCCGCCATCAATGCGCATCTGATTATTACCGAAGGCCAGTGGGGACGCGCCGATGCCATCAAGACAGCGGTCAAGCAGACACTTGTGACCGAGTTCGGAATTTCCCATACGATCCTTGAAACCGAATGCTGCCGGCATGCCTGCACCCAGCCCAGTGTGGTGGGCCATGAACAGTTCGAGAACCATCGGGATGGGGATATGGCCGCTGAAGGAGCGATCCACCAGCATTGAACAAACCTGTCGAGCCGGTGCATGTTTGCGCCTTGCCGCCTGCGGTGGAACCGACACCGGAGACAGATCCCTGTAAAAACTGCTGTGAAATCTTCTGTGGGAATCTTCTGTGGAAATCTTCCGCTTGACTCTCTCGTGAGATGTCCTGTTAAATAGAACAAAACAGGAACATTTAACGGAGAAAGATGTGCGGCACGGCTCTGCGACAGCGCTGGTAGATCATTTGCATGCGCGCGATCAAATCGGGTCCCGGAGCCCGAGCCAGGCTGCGTTGCCTGCTGGGTTGCCTGCTGGGCCGAACGCGCAATTAATGCCTGCCAGCCGGTTACTGCCGGACAGTCCGGCGGCGGCAGAGGATGAATTGGCCGCCTTCTTTGAAACCGGTCTGCCGCCCGGCAGCCTGCATGAAGTGCGCTGTGCGCAAAGCCGTGATGCGGGAGCTTTGACAGGGTTTGTATTTGCCCTGCTCGGCCGCATGAACACACGCGCCTCAAAGCCGGTTCTGTGGATATCCGCCCCCTTTGCCGATACCGCCAATATGACGCTTTTTCCGCAAGGGTTGACTGAACTGGGATTTAATCCGCAGCGGCTTGTGATGGTCACACCGCTGTCTGTCAAACACGCCTTGTGGGCGGCTGATGAAGCTGCCAGATGCACCGATCTGGCAGCCGTCATCCTGCATGTTCAGGGCCATCCCAAAGCTTTGGACATGACAGCGACGCGGCGCCTCAATCTGCGTGCCGGAGACAGCGGCACACCGGTTGTTGTGCTGCGCCAGAGCAGCGAAGAGGAAGCTGGCGCCGCCGCCACACGATGGTGTGTCAGTCCGCGCCGGTCCGGTCGGGCGCAACCGCATCTGCAGGCCCTGTCTGGCGACCCCATTGGCCATACAGCGCTTGTTGTTCATCTGGAGCGCAACCGGCAGGGCGCAACCGGCAGCGCCTCCATTACCTGGAACCACCAAATCAGAAAATTCAACCATGTCCGAATTCAAACCACAGACCACGCCGGACCGCCCGCAGCGCTTCCTCAGCATCGCTCTTCCGGACCTTGCGACCGACCGGATCAGCCGCCAGCTCTGGGGCAGGTCGTGGCGCTTCAAACAGCATTGGAACGGCCAGGCTGAGTGTCCGCCGCTTGGCGTTATCGCTTCTGTCAAAAACGCCTTGCGCCTGAGCGCCCTCAACCTGGCAGCCAGAAAAGCCGGGCTGTACAAACACCAGACCCTGGCAGATGCCCGTGCCATTTTGCCGGCTCTGGAGTGTCATCAGGCCGATGCCGCCGCCGATGCTGCGCTGCTGGACGCCCTGGCAGACTGGTGCGAGCGCTATACGCCTTTGCTGGCGGTGGACACGATCCATGGCCTGTCCGGTCTGATGCTGGACATTACCGGCTGCGCACATCTGTTCAATGGTGAGGAGGCTTTGCGTCTGGATATGATTTCCAGACTGACGGCACAGGGGTTTGCCGCCAATATCGCCATCGCCTCTACGCCGGGAGCCGCCTGGGGCATGGCCCGCTATGGCGATCCGGCAACATGCAGACTTATTGCTCCTGGTGCAGAAAGAGAAAGGCTCGCCCCCTTGCCCCTGGAGGCGTTGCGTACAGAGCCGAGCACGGTTGAAGAGCTGAAACGTGTCGGCCTGAAAACCATCGGCTGCATCATGGATTTGCCGCGCGGGCCGCTGTCCCTGCGGTTTGGCCGGACATTGCTGCGCCGGCTTGATCAGGCGCTGGCCCGGGAAGAAGAAACTATTTCGCCGCGCATCGCTGTGGCGGAGCTGGCGGCCGAACGGCAATTCGTCGAGCCGGTTTCCTTGCAGGATGATATCAGCCGTACCATTCTGTCCCTTGCCGGCAATCTGAAACCTGCTCTGGAAAAGCGCGCCATCGGGGCGCGGGTTCTGGTTCTGAAACTGTTCCGGGTCGATGGGGAGCGGCGCATGCTCAGCGTTGTCACAGCCAATCCCGAGCGCGAGCCGGCCCATATCGGGCAATTGTTTCAGGACCGATTGGCCAGTCTGCACAGTCCTCTGGACGCCGGTTTCGGCTATGATCTGATCCGCCTGGAAGTTGCTGCAGCGGAACCCATGGTGCAGCAGCAGGCCGATTTTGTTGCCAGAGTGCCGGTGGAGGATGGTTACAATGCCCTGATCAACCGGCTCGGCGCGCGGCTTGGCACAGACCGCGTTCAACATTTTGCCGTGAATGACAGCCATATTCCGGAGCGCAGTTTCGGGACAGTGTCCTCCATTCATAAGCCCATTATCCGGCCCAACTCAAAGACCGGGCGGATGCCGCCACAGGATGCCCTGTCGTTTGCAGAGCCTTCGCAGATGCAGGCCCTCGACATGCAGCTCACCCGGCCGGTTCTGCTGCTGAACCGGCCCGAGCCCGTAGAGGTGATGGCGGAAATACCGGAAGGGCTGCCGCAGCGTTTCCGCTGGCGCAGGGTGCTTTACGAAGTTGCCGCCAGTGAAGGACCGGAACGGATTGCCTGCGAATGGTGGCGCGACGGCCGCCAGGCGCTGACCCGGGATTATTTCAAAACCGAGGATCGTGACGGCCGCCGCTTCTGGCTGTTTCGTCAGGGGCTGTATCAACGCGAAAGCGGCCGCCCGCACTGGTATATGCACGGGCTTTTTCCATGAGTGAGCAATCCTCCGGCCTGCCCTATGTCGAACTTGCCGCTGCCACGAATTTTTCCTTTCTGCGCGGTGCCTCTCATGGTGAGGAAATGGTTTTTGAGGCCGCCAGGCTGGGCCTTTGCGGGCTGGCCATCACCGACCGCAATTCCCTCGCCGGTGTGGTACGCGCCCATATGGCGGCGAAACAGGCAGAATTGCCTTTTGCGCCCGGTTGCCGGCTGGTGTTTACCGATGCAACACCGGACACGCTGGTCTGGCCGGTCAACCGCCAGGGCTGGGGCAATTTATGCGAATTGCTGACACGCGGCAAACGACGCGCGCCCAAAGGGTCTTGCTATCTGCAACTCAATGATCTTCTGGAGTTAGGTGACCAACTTATCATGGCTCCTGTTCTACCTGCGCAGTTCACGGAACAGGCAGGGGCTTTTCTGCCGCAACTGGCCAGCCGGTTCGGCGGCAATGTCTATCTGGCCCTGACCCGCACTTACGGCGTTCATGATGGTCCGCGCCTGAAACGCCTGTCGCGCATGGCCGACACATACAAAGTGCCGCTTCTGGCGGTGGGGGATGTGTTGTATCACAGCCCCGCACGACGGCCCCTGCAGGATGTTCTGAGCTGCATACGCGAAGGCCGGACACTGGCCACTATCGGCACCATGTTGGAACCCAATGCCGAGCGGCATCTAAAAGCCGGCGCGGAGGTGGCACGGCTTTTCAAAGGCTATGAAGCTGCGGTCGCCGCTTCTGTCGCAGTGTTCAACCGGTTGCAGTTTTCGCTTGATGAACTGCGCTACCAATATCCCGATGACCCGGTGTTTGATGAGCTTGGCGGACAACCCGTTCCCTCTCAGATCGCGTTGGAACAATTGACCGCACGCGGTGCCAAAGCGCGCTTTCCGGACGGCGTTCCGGCCAAGGTGCAGGCGAGCCTGCGTCATGAAATGCGCCTGATCAGGAAGCTCGATTATGCCTCCTATTTTCTGACTGTTTATGACATTGTGCGCTTTGCCCGAAGCCAGGGTATCCTGTGTCAGGGGCGCGGCTCTGCTGCCAATTCCAGCATCTGCTACTGTCTGGGTATTACCGAGGTTGACCCTGTCAAAGTCGACCTTCTGTTTGAACGCTTCATCTCCGAAGAGCGCAACGAACCGCCGGATATCGATGTGGATTTCGAGCATGAGCGGCGCGAAGAGGTGATCCAGTATATCTACCATAAATACGGGCGGGAAAAGGCCGGCCTCGCCGCCACCGTGATCACTTACCGCTCGCGTTCGGCAATCCGGGATGTCGGCAAGGTCTTCGGCCTGTCCGATGATGCAATCAGCGCGATTTCGGGCACCCGATGGGGCAGCGGATCGGCTGCCATCAGTGATGAGGAAGCCCGCCGCGGCGGGCTTGATCCGCAGGACAAGCATTTGAAACAATTACTCGATCTGGCCAATCAGATCATCGGGTTTCCGCGCCATCTGTCCCAGCATGTCGGCGGCTTTGTCATCACCCGTGACCGGCTGTCGTCACTCATCCCGATTGAAAATGCTGCCATGGATAACCGCACCATTGTCGAGTGGGACAAGGATGATCTGGAAAGTCTCGGCATGCTGAAAATCGATGTGCTGGCGCTGGGCATGCTGACCTGTATCCGCAAGGCCTTCGATCTTCTCAAATGTCATTACGGCCGTCACGAAACCCTGGCTTCCCTGCCCCAGGAAGACAAGGCCACTTACGACATGATCTGCCGGGCCGATACGCTGGGCGTGTTTCAGATTGAAAGCCGGGCGCAGATGTCGATGCTGCCGCGGCTGCGACCGAGAACCTATTATGATCTTGTCATCGAGGTCGCCATTGTCCGGCCCGGCCCGATTCAGGGAGATATGGTGCATCCCTATCTGCGCCGCCGCCAGGGCAAGGAAAAGGTCAGCTTTCCCAAGGACGAGCTGCGGCAGGTGCTGGAGAAAACGCTGGGCGTTCCGCTGTTTCAGGAACAGGCCATGAATATCGCCATTGTTGCGGCCAATTTCACTCCGTCAGAGGCCGACAAGCTGCGCCGTGCCATGGCGACGTTTCGCCGCGTCGGCACCATTGGCAGTTTCCAGCGAAAAATGGTGGAAGGCATGGTCGCCAATGGCTATGAGCGGGAGTTTGCCGAACATTGTTTCAAGCAGATTGAAGGCTTTGGCGATTATGGTTTTCCGGAAAGCCATGCGGCCAGTTTCGCGCTGCTGGTCTATGTGTCCTGCTGGCTGAAATGCTATTATCCCGACGTGTTCTGCGCCGCTATTCTGAACTCGCAGCCGATGGGTTTCTATGCTCCGGCCCAGCTTGTGCGCGATGCCAGGGAACATGGGGTGGAATTGCGCGCCCCGGACATCAATCATTCTCAATGGGAGACAAGTCTGGAGGCCGGTGCCGCAGCGCAGACAATCGCGCCGCAGCATCGCGACATGACCGGCCTGGCACAAAACCGCTTTGCCGTGCGCCTTGGCCTGAACCGGGTCAAGGGCCTGAACAAGGACCATGCCGGGCAACTGCTTGCCCATCGCGGCCAGGGATATGACAGTATGCGTGACATATGGCTGCGGTCCGGCCTGCCAAAATCAACACTGGAACGACTTGCGGAAGCGGATTGCCTGCGCTCTCTTGGCATGGATCGCCGCACTGCGCTGTGGGCGGCCAAGGCTCTCGACCCTCTCACCAGCGAAGAGCGCCTGCCGCTGTTTGCAACAGACGCTGATACGGTTCGCCGCAACGAGCCGGATGTGCAGCTTCCGGCGATGCCATTGGGCGAGCATGTGATCCATGATTACCGCTCTCTCTGCCTGTCGCTGAAGGCCCATCCGGTTTCATTCGTCAGACAGCGGCTTGAGGACATGCGTTACCGCCAGAGCGTGGCACTGAATACAGCGCGGTCAAATTCCTTCATTCGGGTCGCCGGGCTGGTGCTTGTGCGGCAGCGTCCGGGCACGGCAAAGGGGGTGATTTTTGAAACCATCGAAGATGAAACAGGCGTGGCCAATATTATTGTCTGGCCAAAAACGTTTGAAAAATACCGCGCTATCGTTCTGGGAGCCCGCTTTGTCGGCATTCATGGCAAGGTGCAGGCTGCTGAAGGCGTGATCCATGTGATTGCCCATCATCTTGAAGATCTGACCGCACTTCTGTCCGAGATTTCCGAGGTCGCCGATCATCTGGAGCCTCAGGCCAATGCCGATGAAGTGCGGCGGCCGCAACAGGATGCGCGCGACAAACGCGCCCGACCGGAGCGCATCGAACAGTTTCAAAAAGACGTCAGGACGCTGCGCCGCACCAACCCCGCTACTGGCCCCGCTACTGGCCCCGCTACTGGCCGCGCCACTGCGGCCAATTTACCGAAAGGGCGTAATTTTCATTAAAACACATGCAGGGACAACATTCTAGACAAACCGCACCGAAATATCCGGCACCCGGCTTTGTTCATAGACCAGCCTGCCATTGGGCAGATCATTGTCGAAGACCTTGCGGTTGATGTCAGCCTCTGACAGCTGGTGCGACAGCCATCTCTGGCGCAGGCGATGCTCCAGCTCAGCTTCATCCACCTCAACCAGAACGGTCAGATCAAACAGATCCGCCAGTTGCCGCCACGGCGCTTCATCGAGCAGCAGATAATTGCCCTCAACGACCACCAGCCGGGCGGTATTTTCAATCAAAGCCGCACCGGCACGGGCGATTTCCAGATCCCTGTCAAATTGCGGCACCGCAATCACCGGCTCCCGGTTGGCCCGGAGCCGTTGCAAGATGGCGACAAGACCGCCGACATCAAACGTATGCGGCGCACCCTTTTGCGCCTGCCAGCCTTTTGGCGTCAGAACCCGGTCATCATAGTGATAGCCATCCATCGGCAGCAAGGCGGCGACGCCTGTGTCAGCGCTGTTCAGCTCTTTCACCAGCCATTCGGCAAGTGTTGATTTGCCCGAGGCGGGCGCACCGGCAATCGCCACAATATGCCGGCCATCGCCAGAGCCGCCAGAGCCCGAGGAGCCGGATTTGCAAAGCTTGGTCAGTCGCGTCAGCAACTCACGCCGGTTCAGGGCATCAGGCATACAAACTCCGATCAGTGTCCGTTGAGATTATCCCAGGGAAATTCAAATCGCCAGCATGGCCTCAATATCCGCGCGCCCTGTCAACCAGATGGGCCAGGGTTTGTCCGGCCCGGTGCGCCTGTACCTGACGCGCAATCAGATGCGACAGAGCCCTGGGGCTGCTGACCGCTGCCGCATGGGGTGTGATGATGACATTATCGAGGCTCCAGAGCGCACTGTCCTGCGGCAGCGGCTCCCCTTCAAATACATCAAGGCTGGCGCCTTTCAGCACTTTGCTGCGCAAGGCGGCAACAAGATCAGCTTCCACCTGAATGCGCCCGCGCCCGGCATTGATGAAAACCGGCCCGCCGAGCGGCCCGTCTGAACACAGTCTGTCAAACACGGACTTGCCGATCAGAGCTTCGGTGTCCGGGGTCAGCGGCAGAAGACACAGCAGGATATCCGTCCCGCAGAGAAACTCATCCAGCCCGTCTGCACCGTGGAAACAACTGACATGCGGCACGGTCCGGGCGGTCCGGCTCCAGCCGCGCAGAGCGAATCCAAGCCGGTGCAGAATGTCAGCTGCATCGCGTCCCAACTCGCCAAGCCCCATCACACCGACACACACGTCAGCAGCGGCCGGCTGCGCCAGTTCCTGCCAGACGGCTTCACGCTGAAGTTCCAGATAGCGCAATTGCTGGCGATGATGCAGCAGCACCTGTGCCACCACCCATTCGCTCATGCGTCCGGTCAGATCAGGATCGACAATGCGGGCAATGGGAACGTCCGGCAGGCTGGCATCGCGCAGCAGATGATCCACCCCCGCGCCGAGCGAGAACAACGCCTTCAAATTCGGAAACTGGTTCAGCACACCGCTTGCGGGCGCCCAGACCAGGGCATATTCCACCGCATCGCGATCCGCCACGTCGGGATAGATGACGATCTGCTCGTCCGGCAGAACCGATTGCAAGGCGGTTGCCCAGGGTGCCGGGCTCCAGCCATCCATCAGAACCAGAATGCTCACACTTATTCCCTCAGACTGCCAGTTCAGCCGCGCCGACTGCCCTGATGTCAAAGGCAGCAGCCATCAAAGCTTTTGTATAATCGTGCTGCGGCGCATCGAATATCTGTGCCGAAGGCCCGCGCTCAACAACCCTGCCGAGGCGCATGACGATGACTTCATTGGCCAGCGCCCTGACCACCTTCAGATCGTGACTGATGAAGAGATAGGCCAGATTGCGCCGCTTCTGCACCGCCCGCAGCAAATCCACGACCTGCGCCTGAACACTCATATCAAGCGCGGAGGTTGGCTCATCCAGCATGAGAAATTTCGGTTCCAGAACCAGCGCCCGGGCAATGGCGAAGCGCTGGCGCTGGCCGCCGGAAAATTCGTGCGGATAGCGATGCCGCATCGCCGGGTCAAGCCCGACTTCCTTGAGAACGTCAGACACGCGCTGCTCTCGCTGATCGCGGGACAGATCGGGGAAATGGATCACTAGACCTTCCTCGATAATGGCGCTGATCGACATGCGCGGACTGAGGGACCCGAACGGGTCCTGAAAGACAATCTGCATATCCTTGCGCAACGGGCGCATTTCCCGGGAGGATTTCCCCTGGATCGAATTGCCCAGCAGATTGATGCTGCCCTTTGATGAAAGCAACCGCATCAGGGCGAGGCCAAGGGTGGTCTTGCCAGAGCCGCTTTCGCCAACAATGCCCAGGGTCTGGCCTTCACGAACTGTCAGATCAATGCCATCGACAGCCTTGATGTTGTCGACCGTCTTGCGCAGAAATCCGCGTTTGATCGGAAACCAGACCTTGATGTCCTTCCCGGTCATTACCGCAGGGGCACTGGAATCGAGTTCCGGCGGATCGCCTTTCGGTTCGGCAGACAGCAAATGCTGTGTGTAGCTGTGCTGCGGGTTCTGAAAAATTTCCTCGGTCGGTCCCTGCTCAACGATCTCGCCATCAGTCATGACGCAAACCCGGTCAGCGATTTTGCGGACAATTCCCAGATCGTGGGTGATGAACAGCATCCCCATTCCCATACGGGTTTTCAGATCCGCCAGCAATTCCAGTATCTGCGCCTGAACGGTGACATCAAGCGCCGTGGTCGGTTCATCAGCAATCAGCAGCTTCGGCTTGTTGGCAAGCGCCATGGCGATCATGACGCGCTGGCGTTGGCCGCCGGATAATTGGTGGGGATAGGCCTGCAGGCGCTTTTCCGGATCACGGATGCCGACCTGATTGAGCAATTCGATAACCCGCGCGCGCGCCTTTGCATCCGATGCGCCCTGGTGCAGTTTCAGGGTTTCGCCAATCTGGCGCTCCACGGAATGCAGCGGATTGAGCGATGTCATCGGCTCCTGAAAAATCATCGAAATATTGTTGCCGCGAACGTGCTGCAGATCCTTCGACTTGGTCTGCATCAAATCCTCGCCGTCAAACAGGATCGAGCCGCGGGGATGGGAGGCCGGCGGATAGTGCAACAGTTTCAGCACCGACAGGGCGGTGACCGATTTGCCGGAACCAGATTCGCCTACCAGAGCAACCGTCTCGCCCTGATCGATATGAAACGAGACGCCGCGTACAGCATGGATGATCTTGCCGTCAACGGTGAAATCGACATGCAGATCGTCCACTTTCAACAAAGGCCCAATCACCTTATCTTGCGCCATGTCCGCAGCCATCAGGAAAATGTCTTTCTGGGATCAAATGCATCCCGAACTGCTTCACCGACAAAAATCAGCAGGCTGAGCATCAGTGAAATCACGAAAAATCCGGTCAGCGCCAGCCACGGCGCCTGCAGGTTGTTCTTGCCCTGCGCCAGCAATTCGCCAAGCGATGGCGAGCCCGGCGGCAGGCCGAAGCCGAGAAAATCCAGCGAGGTCAGGGTTGTGATCGACCCGTTGAGAATGAAGGGCATGAAAGTCAGGGTCGCGACCATCGCGTTGGGCAGCAAATGGCGCCACATGATGGTCAGATTGCCCACCCCAAGAGCGCGCGCCGCATTGACATATTCAAAATTGCGGGCGCGCAGAAACTCGGCCCGTACCACAGCCACAAGACTGACCCAGGAAAACAGCAATAGAATGCCGAGCAGAATCCAAAAACTGGGGGTGATGATTGCAGCCAGAATCAGCAACAGATAGAGCGTGGGTACCGACGTCCAAATTTCAATAAAGCGCTGAAACAGCAAATCCGTCCAGCCCCCGAAATACCCCTGAACAGCCCCGGCGGCGACGCCGATGATCGAGGAAAAAATCGTCAGGATCAGCCCGAACAGAACCGAAATGCGAAACCCGTAGATCAGCCGGGCCATGACGTCGCGGGCCTGATCATCGGTCCCGAACCAGTTCCAGTTGCCGATGGAGCAACTGGGATTTTCAACACCGCCGGGATAGCGCTGGCAACGCTTTTCCTTGTCCAGCATCCAGGAAGGCGGCGATGGCGCCGGTGTCGGAATTTCATTGTTGACGGTGCGGTAGGAATAGCGGATTGGCGGCCAGAGAATCCAGCCATTGGCTTCAATTTCCTCCAGTACAAACGGATCGCGATAATCCGTTACCGGCAGAAATCCGCCAAATTTTTCCTCCGGATAATCGACAAATACCGGGGTCAGAAATTCGCCCTGATAGGACACAAGAAGCGGTTTGTCATTGGCAATGAATTCTGCAAACAGGGTGACGAAAAACAACACCAGGAAAATCTGAAGGCTCCAATAGCCGCGGCCATTGCCCTTGAAATTCTGCCATCGTCTCTGATTAATCGGTGAGAACCGGCTTGGCTTTGCTGGCGTGACGGGAACTGTTTCCCTCGCGGATGTGCTGACTTTCGCATCCATGACGCTACACCTCCCGCGATTCAAAATCGATCCGCGGGTCAATCCAAGTATAGGTCAGATCCGAGATTAGACCGACCACCAGACCGATGATCGAAAAGATGTAGAGATTTGCAAAGACCACCGCATAGTCCCGGTTGAGGACGGATTCAAAACTCAGCAGCCCCAGACCATCAAGTGAAAAGATTGTCTCAATCAGCAGGGAGCCGGAAAAGAATGCGCCAATGAATGCGCCGGGAAAGCCGGCGATTACAATCAGCATGGCATTGCGGAACACATGCCCGTAAAGAACCTGATGGTTGGACACGCCCTTGGCCCGCGCCGTCATGACATATTGTTTGCGGATTTCATCGAGAAACGAGTTTTTCGTCAACAGGCTGGAGGTGGCAAAGGCCGCCAGCGCCATAGCGGTCAGCGGCAGCACCAGATGCCAGAAATAATCGAGTATTTTTTCAAACAGGCCGAGTTCGGCGAAATTCTCCGAGGTCAGCCCGCGAAGCGGGAAAATATCCCAGAAACTGCCGCCGGCAAACAGCACAATCAGCAGAATCGCCACCAGAAATCCGGGGACCGCATAGCCGACGATAATGAGCGAAGAGGTCCACACATCAAAGCGGCTGCCATCACGCACGGCCTTGGCAATGCCCAGTGGAATGGAAATGCCATAAGAAATCAGCGTCATCCACAGCCCGAGGGAAATGGACACCGGCATTTTCTCCTTGATCAGGTCGATGACACTGACATCGCGGAAATAGGAATTGCCAAAGTCAAACCGGACGTAATTCCACAACATCGAAATAAACCGCTGCAAGGGTGGCTTGTCAAAGCCAAAATCCTTTTCCAGCTGGCGGATGAATTCCGGGTCGAGCCCCTGGGCACCGCGATAGCGTGACGTAATCGGATCGCTTTGCCCGGACTTCTCCAGATTTGCGTCTCCCACCGAACCGAAATCGCCGCCCGATCCGCTGATCCGCTCAGTCGCGGAAATGGAATTACCGGACAGTTTCGCAATCACCTGCTCCACAGGACCGCCGGGCGCGAACTGAATGATGGCAAAGGTGATTGCCATGATGCCGAGCAGGGTCGGGATCATGAGCAGAATGCGTTTGATAATATATGCGGCCATAGATTTATCGACTCAAGCTTCTGTTGATGCGTCAGTTCGCCTTCGACCACCAGGTGGTTTCAACAGGAAAAGAATAATCAGGTTTATCGTCCGGCCAATCATATTTATCCCACACCGCAACACGGTGATGTTCGGAGTACCATCCAGGAAGCCAGTAATGGCCAGCGCGGACAACCCGGTCAAGGGCGCGCCATGCCGTTTGATGCGTTTGTCGGTCTGTCGCCGCCTCAACTTCGGCAATCAGGGCATCGACCACCGGATCTTTGACACCGGCCCAGTTATTGGCACCTTCCGTGTCAGCCGACCGGGACGAGAATAATTGCTCGGCGGAGGAAAATGGCGTTGCGCCCAGCGACATTGCCGTTCCGACCATATCATAGTCGAACGCCGCCGACCGCGCCTGGAACTGGGCCGGGTCAACGACACGAATCGTCGCCTCAACCCCGACGGCGCGCAGGGATTCAACATATTTGCCGTAAACCCGCTCGAAAACCGGCGAGCGCACCATGATTTCCAGCGTCAGCTGCTGCCCCTGATCGTTGACCAGAGCACCGTCGCGACGCTGCCAGCCGGCCTCTGCCAGAAGCTCAGAGGCGCGCCGCAGCAATGTGCGGTCACGGCCGCTGCCATCGGAAACCGGAGGAACATAGGCTTCGCCAAACACCGCATCCGGCAGTTGGCTGCGATACGGTTCCAGCAAAGCTAATTCAGCACCTGTCGGCACGCCCTCGGCCTTGTAGACAGACCTTTCAACAAAGGACGACACTCGCGAATAGGCGCTGAAAAACAGGTTCTCATTGACCCATTCATAATCAAAGCACAGCACCAGGGCTTCGCGGGTTCGGGAATCGGAAAACTTCGAGCGGCGCGTATTGAGGAAACTGCCCTGAAAGCTGGGGCGCCGTTCCGCCGGAAACAGAACTTTTTTCACTCTTCCATCAAGCACCGCCGGAAAATCATATTCCGTCTCCCAGGTCTTGGAAGTGAATTCCTCGCGAAAGGTCATACTGCCCTTCTTGAAGGCTTCAAAGGCGGTCTGGCGTTCGCGATAGAACTCAACGCGGATGGTGTCAAAATTTGCCTGACCGCGCATCAATGGAAGGTCTTTGGCCCAATAATCCTCAACCCGTTCATAGTCCAGAAACGAGCCTGCATCGAAACCGCCGATCCGGTAGGGTCCCGAGCCAAGCGGCGGGTCCATGGTTGATGCGGAAAACTCCCGATCAGCATAATAGACTTTCGAGAAGATCGGTGCACCGGCCACTTCAAAGATCAGACCGCGCGACTGGGTGCCGTCCAGTGTAACCAGCAGATGTCCATCGTCCAGCGCCTCAATGGCCGCAACTTTGCGGAAACTCTGGGTGAAATCCGGATGCCCGTCCTGTTTCAAGGTGGTCAGCGAATAGGCCACATCATGCGCGGTCAGGGATGAACCATCGTGAAATTTCGCCTCAGGGCGGAGGCTGAACAGAAAACTGTTGCCATCGTCCGAGACCGTCACACTGTCGGCAACAAGCCCATAGGCTGCATCCGCCTCATCCCCGGCACCGGCCATCAGACTGTCGAAAATCAGCTCAAGCCGGGGCGGCGCATCGCCCCTGGTGACATAGCCGTTCAAAGTATTGAAGGTTTGCGGATTCTGGTTGTGGGACCAGCTTCCGGGCGAGAGGACAAAGCGCCCGCCCTTGGGTGCTTGCGGATTGACATAGTCAAAGTACGGAAAATCGGCGGCATATTTCAGGTCGCCGAAAATCGAGAGACCGTGGCGCGCGGCCTGTCCCGCAAAGCCCTCAATGCCTTTGACCGGAGTTTTGGTAAAACCCGGACCAGCGGCCAGAGAGAAGGCCGCCCCGGCGCCCAGAGCGAGCCCTTCGCGCCTTGTTATTGCGCCATCCATTTTGCCAATGCCCGTCCCTGCATTATGCCTTCCGGCCTTGTCAATTCCGACTTTGTCAATTCCGGTTGGGCGAATGCGGCGCTTCATTTCCGTGCCTCAACCTTTGCTGCCTTTTCCTCGTCATACCACCAGATACCGGGAAAGGCCGGTTCGTTGTAATAGGGCAACGTTTCTGGATGTGAGAAGCGGTCCCACCGCGCCGTGCGCGTTTTCAGCAGCGTCCAACCGGGAATAATATAATGATTTGCCAGCAAAACCCGGTCCATGGCTTTTGTTGCGGCAATCAGTTCTTCCCGGTTCTCAGCAAAAATAATGCGCTGGATCAGCTTGTCGACAGCCGGGTCCTTGATGCCGGCCCAGTTGCGCGCACTTTCCTGATCGGCGGCTTCAGAACCGAAATATTCCAATTGCTCATTTCCAGGCGACAGGGATTGTGCCCAGCCGGTATAGATGAAATCAAAATCCCGGCTGCGAACCCGGTTTACCCATTGCGAACTGTCGACGATGCGAACGGCAAGCTCGACGCCGATGCGGGCAAAATTGGCTTTCAGACGCAGCGCCACCTTTTCAAACCGGTTGCTGTTCAGCAGATATTCAATGGCAAACGGTTCATCTGTGGTGCTGTTCACCATTTTGCCGTCTTTGAGCACGTAACCAGCCTCACGAAACAGCCGGACCGCTTCGCGCAGATTGTCGCGATAGGCACCACTGTCCCCGGCAACCGGATTTGTAAACGCGGTCGTGAACACCTCCTTGGGCACCTGATCACGTACAGTTTCGAGGATTTCCAGCTCAAGTCCGGTTGGCACACCGGAGGAGGCAAGTTCGTCGCCGTAGAAATAGGAATCGATGCGTTCATATTCGTCGAAGAAAATGGTCTGGTTCATCTCCTGGAAATTAAAGGCATAATTCAGAGCCTGTCGGACCCGGGCATCCTGAAATTTCTCGCGGCGCAGATTGGGAATAAACCCGATCATCAGACCGCGCCCCCGATCATCGAATGCCTGCTTGATCACCCGGCCATCCTCGACGGCAGGGAAGTCATATCCAGTTGCCCAGACCCGGGCGGTGCTTTCCACGCGGTAATCAAAATCGTCGGATTTGAAAGCTTCCATTTCAACCACGGAATCGCGGAAATATTCGTAGCGGATGCGGTCGAAATTGTTTTGCCCGACATTTACCGGCAGATCTTCGGCCCAATAATCCTCGACGCGGGCATATTCGATGGTGCGCCCGGGCACCACTCGTGAAATCTTGTAGGCACTACTGCCGAGCGGAATTTCCAGGGTTCCCTTGGTGATGTCGCGCTTCTCACCTTTTTCATCCGTTCCCTCCCACCAGTGTTTCGGCATCACCATCAACTGACCGACAATGTGTGGCAGTTCCCGGTTACCGGTTTGATCAAAGCTGAAGGTAACCTCATGCTCGCCGTTGATTTCGACACCGGTCACATTCTTGTAGTAATTCTGATAGATCCGGTTGTTTTTGATCAACGTGTCAAATGACCATGCGACATCGTCGGCTGTCAGAGGCTCACCATCATGCCAGCGCGCCGCTGTATTGAGCTGAAAAGTGACGCTTGAATAATCATCCGGATAGCGCATCTGTGTGGCGATCAACGGATACATGGCAGAAATTTCATCCTGGGATGACGTCATCAATGTATCGTAGATCAGGCCGACGCCGATGCCGAGATTTCCACGTTGCGGCACGGAATTCAGCGTGTCGAATGTGCCGTCAGTCGACAACCGCACAATGCCGCCCTTCGGCGCCTGCGGATTGACATATTTGAACTGGGTGAAATCATCAGGATATTGCGGCGAACCAACCAGCGCTGTGGATTTTTTCCACTCGCTCATGGTCTGGGCACCTGCTGGGGCGATCAGCAGCAATGCCATCAGGAGTGTGGTCAAGGCAGCTACAAAGCCAGCGAGGTTCTGCCGCTGCAGACGCTCGGAATTCCACCTCAATCGCTCAATCAATTTCGTCAAGATCAACCTCCTCATAATTCTCGTTTGCTCGTCCGCAATGCCGGAACATCGCACTCCCCTGCTTTATTTCTATAGACCTCAAGCCGGATTCGACTAGGGCAAAGGTGGCTTTATGACGAAAATTTAAGCGTTCAGATGGCTTTACGGCTGCATTGAGGCGTTTGACCAGGATTGCCTGCCTGCCCGTGAGACACCTTCCGCGCCATGGTCCTGCCGACTGGAACAGGCATCTCAAGACGTCTGGCGGGGGTCAAGACGTCAGGCGGGGGTTAAACTGCGCTATCAAAGATGCAGAATTTCAGCGCGAAATTCGGCCAGGCCAGTGCCTTTTTCGGATGAGGTGAGCAGAATCTCCGGATGTGCCGCCGGCCGTCTGGCAATCGCCGCACGGGTCCGTGTCAAACTGTCTTCAAGGTCAGCGCCGCGCGGCTTGTCCGCCTTTGTCATCACGATCTGATACGATACGGCGCTCTGATCCATCAGATCCAGCGCTTTCAGATCGGTATCCTTGATACCATGGCGGCTGTCGATCAGCACATAGGCCCGGCGCAGATTTGGCCGTCCGCGCAGATAGGAATAGACCAGCCGCGTCCAGGCCTCGACCTGCCCTTTCGGTGCTTTGGCATAGCCATAGCCCGGCATATCGACGATGGTGATATCGTCATTTGTGAAGAAATTCAGTTCCTGGGTGCGCCCCGGTGTGTTGGAGGTCCGGGCAAGACCGTTCTGCCCTGTCAAAGCATTGATCAGGCTCGACTTTCCGACATTGGATCGGCCGGCAAAGGCGATTTCAATGCCGTCATTCTGGGGCAGTTGAACCAATTTGGCGACACCAAGGACAAACCGCCAGGGTCTGGCAAAAGCAAGGCGGCCAACTTCCACCTGCTCCGGCGTAAGGCCAGGTTCAGGCGAGGATGCCGGTTCAGCCGGGGATGCCGATTCAGCCGGGGATGATTGTGTTGTTTCGCTGCTCATAATTCCGCCGCCTGTTGCAATGCGTCCAGATCTGTGCCGCGGATCGCGGCGAGATTGCGGGTGATTGTCGCCGCATCCCAGTTCCACCAGGCAATCCGGCAGAGCCGGTCGATCACTTGTTGATCAAAGCGAAGGCGCACGATACGGGCCGGATTTCCCGCTACGATGGCATAGGGCGGCACAGACCGTGTTACGACTGACTGCGTGCCGATAATCGCGCCGTCGCCGATATGAATGCCCGGCAGGATCGTTGCCTCGCGGCCAATCCACACATCATTGCCCACGATGGTATTACCACGTCCGGTTTCCGGCCACCCGGAGCCAAGATCCCAGCCCCGGCCCATGGCAGCAAAAGGATAGGTGGAAAAGCCGTCCATCGGATGGTTGGCACCGTTCATGATGAATTGCACAGCTGTGGCGATGGCGCAGAAACGCCCGATAATCAACTGGTCACCGATGAAATCGAAATGATATCTGACACATTTCTGCACGAAATTCTCAGGACCATCAGGATCATCGTAATAAGTGTAATCACCGATTTGGATGCGCGGATGATCGACCAGCTGACTGAGAAAGCCCAGTTGCGGGAATTCCGACAGCGGACATGCCAGCTCCGGGTCCGGCCCCAACCCGGCATCGTGATCGGCCGGGCTGGCGCTTTGATCAGAAATGTCTGCAGGCATTGCGATCTCGAATCAGATGGGTTGCAGTAACTTCCGACAGTAAATCAGGTCTGGAAAGAGCGAGCAAACAGCGCACTCTTCAGAGGCAACCCGGTTTGCCCGGTTTGCCCGGTTTGCCCGGTTTGCCCGGTTTGCCCGGTTTGCCCGGTTTGCCCGGTTTGCCCGGTTTGAATGACATCACCGGCCTGTCAGAACTGGCGGATGCGGCAGAAGGAAGGTCCACGGGCACTCAAGCCTTTTCCTTCTGCTCCTTGCTGCCCAGTCCGAGCGCCTCTTTGGTGTTCTTCCAGATCTCCACAGGCACACCCTGGCGGCGCATGATAAGGGACTGCTGAAAGATCGACAGAGTGTTGTTCCAGGCCCAGTAGATCACCAGACCGGCGGGGAAAGAGGCCAGCATAAAGGTGAAAATCACCGGCATCCAGGTGAAAATCATCGCCTGGGTCTTGTCGGGCGGCATCGGATTCAAGCGCATCTGCACGAACATTGTGACGCCCATGATTAGCGGCCAGATGCCGAGCATCAGGATTTGCGGCGGATCCCAGGGAATGAGACCGAACAGATTGAAAATGGAGGTGGGGTCCGGCGCTGCCAGATCCTGAATCCAGCCGAAAAATGGCGCATGTCGCATTTCAATGGTGACGAACAGCACCTTGTAGAGCGCAAAGAAAACCGGAATCTGCAGGACCACCGGCAAACACCCGGCCAGAGGATTGATTTTTTCCTTCTTGTACAATTCCATCATCGCCTGCTGCTGGCGGGCGCGGTCATCCTTGTAGCGTTCACGCAATTCGGTCAATTGCGGCTGGACCTTCTTCATATTCGCCATCGAGGCGTAGGATTTGTTGGCCAGCGGGAAGAAGAAGATTTTTAGCACTACAGTCACCGCCAGAATGGCGAGACCAAAATTGCCAATCAGTTTGTAGAGCCAGTCGAGCGCCACAAACATCGGTTTTGTAATGAAGTAGAACCAGCCCCAGTCGATCATCAGATCGAACCGTTCAATACCGGGATTGTCGCGGTAGCTGTTGATGACATTGACTTCCTTGGCACCGGCGAAGAGACGTGAGACATGGTCCCTGCTGCTGCCGGGGGCAATCTCAACCAACTCTCCGAGAAAGTCTGCCTGAAAGGAATCGCGATTATTGGCATTGTGATAGAAGAAGCGCGGTGTGTATTTCTCGCCCGGCGTCGGCACAATGGCAGCCGCCCAGTATTTGTCAGTCATGCCGAGCCAGCCATTGGTCTCGGGAGCGTATTTCAGTTCGCCCTCATCCATCAGATCGTCATAATCGACTTCCTGCAGACCCTGCTCGCCGATATAGCCAATGAGGCCTTCATGAAGGATGAAAAAATTCTGCGTGTCAGGAATACCCTGGCGCGTGACAAGAGCATAGGGAAACAGGGAGACAGACTGTGAACCGCTGTTTTCAACCGTGTCGGCAATCGTTATGAGATATTCCTCGTCGATCGAATAGACCCGCCTGAACATCAGGCCCTCGCCATTGTCCCATTCCACAGATACCGGCGTGGTTGAGGTCAGACGGTCACCATCAACCAGCGTCCATTCGGTCTGGCCTCCAGGCACAGAAGCGGTGACGCCCTCGCCCCGCACCCAACCGAATTCAGCATAATAGGGTTTGGCAGTTCCCGATGGCGAAAACAGTTGAATGATCGGACTGTCAGGTTCGATCTCCTCGCGGTAATTCTTCAGCGAGAGATCATCAACCCGGCCACCGGCGAGATTGATCGATCCCACCAGATCCGGTGTATCAATGGCAACGCGCTGGCTGGTCTGCAACACCGTCTGGCGTGCGGCGCCTGTCGGCGCGGTCGCCGTTCCGGGGGCGGTGCCTGCCGATCCGGGCGATCCCGGCGTCGGCACAACGCCGCCACCAGCCGTAGGTGCCGGTGTTGTTGGCGTGACTGCGTCGGTTTCAACAGTTTGTGCCTGGCGCTGTTCTGCAAGACGACGGGCATCTTCCTGTTGCGGACCCCAGAGGAAATACTGTGCCGCTATCAGAACGACAGCGGAAAGCGCGACTGCGAGTATTAGGTTTTTATTGTCCTGCATGAAGGATCCAGCTGTTAGGCAACATCATTGGGCTTGATGCCCTGCTCTTTAAGGGGAATTTGATCGATTGGCGAGTGGTCTTCATCAGGTTTCTCGGCTTTTTTGCCAAGTTTGCTCTGGCGGATGCGAATTTGAGAGGAAATTTTGTCGAGTGCACGCGCCAGATCATGCTGGATTTCAGCAAACGGCATTGTGAGAGCTGCCAGACGGCCGACCAGCACATAATCCGTATCAGGCCGAAACTGCGAGTCCTGCCCCGCTGCGGCGCTGGATTTTTCGAGCAGGCGGACAGCTTCCCTGAGCCGCCGCCGGACGCGGTTGCGCACAACCGCGTTTCCAACTTTTCTGGTAACTGTAAATCCAAGGCGGGTGATGCCACTGACTGGACCATTTTCGGGTTCGTCATTTTTGGGTTCGCCCGGGCCTTCTGGCTGATGGTGCCATGCCTGAAGCACAAGGGCGCGGCGCACTTGTTTGTGCCCCCGCGCCACACGCAGAAAATCAGACCGTTTTCTAAGCCGTTCCATTCACCCGTTGCCGACCACTGCTGGTTGCTCCTGGCTGGATTCGACCGCAAATCCGTGTTCAGGCAATCCGTGTTCAGGCAAGCCGTGTTCAGGCCGAGAGGCGCTTGCGGCCTTTGGCCCGGCGGGCAGCAATAACGCGGCGGCCACCACTGGTTGCCATGCGTGCGCGAAAACCGTGACGGCGTTTACGAACCAGTCGGCTCGGTTGGTAGGTACGTTTCATCGATCCATTGCCGCAATGAGAGCGGCCCTCTTAAAAGTCAATCACTACGTCGCGAGACGGGAAATCCTGTAAGCAAAGTTGTTTCAGCATTCAACAGAGCTGATATTTGCCCAAGTCAGCGGGCTTATAGGCAAGATTGATGGTAAAAGTCAATTGATGTGGCGGCAGAATTCCGCAAATCGACAGGGGCGGCCCGATCACTTTGCCGCGCCTGTCATTCACAGCGGCGTGAGACCCGCCGCCACCTGAACTCACTTATGGGTGAGACTCGCGAATTCCGCTTTCGTTTTAACGGCAGAGGGTTATTTAAAGGGCAGTTCCTGCTCCTGACATTGGATGGAACGTGGCACACCGGACACTCACGTCACACCACGCAACACTTGATGATCCTGGAAAGAGGCACCTATGATGCTGTCTGAACAGCCTGATGAGCAATTGCCCATGAATGATGCCCCCAAACAAAACAGGACAGCAGGCATTTTAAAACGCTGGCTGCCGCTGTTCGCAATTGCGGGGTTCATGATTTTTGCGTTTTCCATGGGATGGCATAAGGCGCTCTCCATCAGTGCACTGATCGAAAACCGGGAAAGACTGGCTGCATTTGTCACAGAGAACTTCGCCCTGACCCTGCTGGGTTATACAGCGCTCTATGTGGTGATTGTCGTGCTGTCGCTGCCGGGCGCAGGTATTTTGAGCATATCCGGCGGCTTTCTGTTTGGCTGGCTGGTCAGCGGCTCGGTCACCATATTTGCAGCGACTGCAGGCGCAACACTTCTGTTTATGGCGGTGACGACATCGTTCGGAGCGGCGCTGCGCGAGAAAGCCGGCCCCTGGATTGTCAGACTGAAAGCCGGTTTTGAACAGGACGCCTTCAACTATCTGTTGTTTCTGCGCCTGGTTCCCGCGTTTCCGTTCTGGCTGGTCAATCTGGCACCGGCAATGCTTGGCATTAAACTCTCGACCTATGTGTCGGCGACACTGATTGGAATTATACCCGGTTCATTTGCCTTTGCCTTTATCGGTGCCGGACTGGACAGTGTCATCGAGGCGCAACAGGCCGCCAATGCCGATTGTATTGACAACAGCGCATGTGCCATCGAGATCAGCACCAAGGATCTGGTCACGCCGGAAATTCTCGCTGCGCTGGCGGCACTCAGCGTGCTGGCGCTGATCCCAGTTGTACTGAAGCGGTTGCGCAGTCGCAGGACTGCTTAATCTGAAACCATGGAAAGACGTGAATTATGGGCGAAATCCTCACTCCTGACATCTGCATCATCGGCGCGGGTTCCGGCGGCCTGTCTGTGGCGGCGATCGCAGCAGCCTTTGGTGTTTCCGTTGTCCTGATTGAAAAAGGCAAAATGGGAGGCGACTGCCTGAATTACGGCTGCGTGCCGTCGAAAGCCCTGATCGCTTCAGCGAAAAGCGCTGATGTTATCCGCCATTCGGGCCGCTACGGGATTCATGCGCCTGAGCCGGTTGTCGATTTTCAGAAGGTACATGATTACGTGCACTCGGTGATCGGCGCGATTGCGCCCAATGACAGTGTTGAACGCTTTACCTCAATGGGGGTTCACGTCATTGAAGGGGCTGCGAAATTTGTCAATTCGCGGGTCGTCGAGGTCAATGGCACGCGCATTCGCGCCCGGCGCTTTGTAGTGGCCACCGGTTCAAGTGCGGCAGTGCCGCCGATCAAGGGGTTGCAGGATGTGCCGTTCCTCACCAATGAAAACATTTTCGAGCGCACCGAGGCTCCAGATCATCTGATTATCATTGGCGGCGGACCTATCGGTATGGAAATGGCCCAGGCGCATCGCCGACTTGGCGCGCAAGTGACAGTGGTCGAAGCCTTCACGGCGCTGGCACATGATGATCCGGAACTGACGGAAATCGTCATTGACAAGCTCAGGCAGGACGGCATCGTCATTCGCGAAAAGGTCAAGATTGCCCGCGTCGAGAAAGCCGGAAGCGGAATTGCCGTGGTGCTGGAGGCTGGCGATGACGAAGAAGTCATCACCGGAAGCCATCTTCTGGTCGCTGCCGGGCGCAAACCGAATGTGGAAGGCCTGGGGCTGAAGGACGCCCGCATTCGCTATGACCGTGCTATCAAGGTGTCCAAAAGCCTGCGGACGTCCAACCGGCGCGTTTATGCGATTGGCGATGTTGCCGGCAGCCTGCAATTCACCCACATGGCGAATTATCACGCCGGTCTGGTGATCCGCGCCATTTTGTTCCGGCTGCCGATCAAGGAAAACCGTCATATCATTCCCTGGGCCACCTATACCGATCCGGAACTGGCCCATGTCGGGCTGGCAGAGGAGCAGGCCCGTAAAAAGCATCGCGGAATCAAGGTGTTGCGCTGGCCCTATGCGGAAAATGACCGCGCCCAGACGGAAGGCAAAACCAGTGGTCTGATCAAGGTCGTAGTGAGCAAAAGGGGCAAAATACTTGGTGCATCCATCGTTGGCTATCAGGCCGGTGAAATGATCAATATGTGGTCGCTGGCGATTTCCCAGAAGATGAAAATCGGTGCGATCTCAGGCTACATTGCGCCTTATCCGACTGTCAGCGAAATCAGTAAACGGGCAGCGATCACACATCTGTCCGGTGCCGCCCGCAACAAATGGGTGCAAAGGATCATCCACTTTCTGCGGCGTTTCAACTGAACCGCAGGGCAACCGCACATCGGGTAGAGCGGGGCGGAACGTACTTAAGAAGTCGACCGCATCTGCTTTGGCGCTCCGGTGGCCATGTCAGTGCCGGTATAGGCAAATCCTGCCTTTTTCCACGCACCGAAACCGCCCGCCATATGCGCGATATGGTCAAATCCGGCCGTCAGATAGGCTTCTGCGGCCTTCCTGGATCTGACGCCGGAGCCGCAATGGAATACGATTGGTTTGCCCTGCTGATCCGGCATGTGTTCCGGCTTGAAGGCCTGCATCGGCGCGAGCAATGCGCCATCAATCCGTTCCAGCGCAAATTCCTGCGGCGTGCGCACATCAATCAGAATTATCGCATTTTCGGAAAACGCCTTCTGAACCTCTTCAGGGCTCCAGTTTTCCAGAACGCCGTTTTGTATGGTTTCTGATTTCATAGCTTATCTCTTCCCGGATCGTGTGTTGTTGATATTGAAATTTCCACACCGGTTCCGGCGTTCAGGCTTACCAGACAGCACTGTGTCGTCGGCCGACCCGTTCAGAACCGGTTGAATGGTATTTTGAGATAGGCATGTCCGTCGCTTTCGGGGCTGGGACTTTGCCCGGCGCGCAAATTCATCTGCAGCACATGCAACATGCGATCCGGCAGGGACAGTGTTGCATCGCGCTTTTGGCGCTGAGCAACAAAGGATTGTTTCGAGACACCTTTGCCAATGTGTCTGTTGCTGGCGCGCTGCACTGCCACCGTCGCTTCCCATTCCGGGTCAGCCCTGTCATCTGTTCCATAATCATGGCCGACGAACAGCCTGGTCTCATCAGGCAAGCTCAAAATATCCTGCAAACTGTCATACAGAACCTCTGCCGAGCCACCGGGGAAATCCGCCCGTGAGGTCCCCACATCGGGCTGCATGAAAGTGTCATGGACAAAAGCGGCGTCGGTACCGACCAGATAACTGATCGAGCCGAGCGTGTGGCCGGGCGACAACATCACCCGCACCGGCAGCGAGCCGATCTTAAAGCTGTCGCCATCGGCAAACAGACGGTCGAAATCCCGCGCAGGGTCGAATGCATCAGGAATGTGATAGAGGCCGCGCCACAGATCAGCGATTTCCAGGACTTTTTCGCCAATCGCATTGGGCTTTCCCAAGCGATGCTTGAGAAATGACGACGCCATCAAATGGTCGGCATGCGGATGGGTATCGAGTATCCACTCCACGTCCAGCCCCTCGCGTTCGACATGGCGCAGAATCGCTTCGGCGCTGTCGGTAGTGACAGATGCGCTGGCCGGATTGAAGGTCAGCACAATGTCGATCAGAGCGGCCTTCCTGGTGTCCGGATCAGCGGCAAGATATTGGATGCTGCCGCTATCTTCGTCGTAAAAGCCTGTGATCTGTGCCGATCCCGGTCCGCGGGAGGAACTGGTTCTGGTAATGCTGCTATTGTTGTTCATGCGGTGATAACACCGGTATGCAGAAAAGGTTCCTGGCGGCTCCAGGCCGGATCGTTACGGCTGTCTTCGGCAATAATCCTGCGTGTCCTGCTTGCGCCCTATGTCCATTGGCGGCAAAACGGTTTAAACAGAGATTCCCTAGCCATGAGCTACCGAGACATTGAAAACATAACTCGCTAGAAGGGCAACATGACTCCTGATCTGAACCAGCAGCGATCCCAAGGCACTGCAGCGCAAACCACGGTACCTTTTTCGATCATGGCCAAGCCCGCAGGGGCTCTGTGCAATCTCGATTGCCACTATTGCTTTTATCTGGAAAAGGAAGCGCTGTATCCCGCCGCCCGGGCAATGTCGGATGATCTGCTTGAGCATTATGTGCGCAGCTATATTGCTGCGCAGCCGTGCGAGCATGTCATTTTCGCCTGGCAGGGCGGGGAACCAACCTTGCTCGGTGTCGACTTTTTCCGCCGCGCTGTCGCCTTGCAGCAAATTCATGCCGGCGGCAAAACCGTCGAGAATGCATTTCAAACGAATGGCGTCCTGCTCAATGATGAATGGTGCAGGTTCTTCAAGGACAATGATTTTCTTGTCGGCATTTCGATTGATGGCCCGCGCGCACTGCATGACCGCTACCGTGTCAACAAGGGCGGAAAGGGCACATACGCGCAGGTGCGGCGCGGAATTGACCTGCTGCAAAAACACGGTGTGGAGTTCAATACTCTGACGGTACTGCACAGGCACAATGTCGATGATCCGGCACGGCTCTATCGGTTCCTCAAGAGCATCGGCAGCCGCTATCATCAGTATATTCCGATTTTCGAACGCCTCGGCACTGAACAGACTGAAGCAGGCCTCTCGCTGGTCTCGCCTGCGTTCGCGGGCGCGACCGAGGTCACTGACTGGTCGCTGACGCCCGAGCAATACGGGCGGTTCCTGGTTGAAACATTCGACGAATGGGTGTGCGAGGATGTCGGCCAGATATCGGTGCAGATGTTCGATTCAACATTGTCCTCATGGGTCGGCCGTGGCGCCAGCCTGTGCATTTTTGCAGAGACCTGCGGCAACGGACTGGCGATGGAGCACAATGGCGATGTCTATGCCTGTGACCATTACGTCTATCCGGATTACCGGCTGGGCAACATCATGGAAGAGGATTTGAGCGCGCTTGTTGACGGCGATCAGCAGAGAGCGTTCGGGCAGGCCAAGGCGGCCACACTGCCACGGCAATGCCGGGAGTGTGACTTCCGTTTCGCCTGCAATGGCGGCTGCCCCAAACACCGCGTCGCGATCACGGCCGATGGTGAGGCCGGGCTCAACTATTTCTGTGCCGCCTACAGACAATTCTTCCGCCACGTTGCGCCCCAAATGCGGTACTTGGCTCACCGGCTCAACCAGGGCGGCCAGGCGAGCGATGTCATGTCCTGGACACGGGCCCGGAACCAGGGTTTTCCGGGCCTCAGTATCGGGCGCAATGATCCTTGCCCGTGTGGAAGTGGGCAGAAATTCAAGAAATGCTGCGGGCAGTTACGCAGTTGATCCCTTGCGATTGCAGGGCGAAGACGTTTCCGATCAAATGTTTCAAAATAATCATGAACTGCTCTCGATCGATCCGACTGTCTTCAGCTTGCACAGCGAATGGATGTCAGCCGCACAGGCACTGCGTCGGCTTCCGCAACACCTTCCAGAATAGAAGGCAGGCCGCGGATCGAGATGCCTTCAGCCAGCCGCATCTGCAGCAACTGCCGCAGGCCGCTCACGCTGACCGGCAAGGGAATTATGTCGTCAGCCGGCTATTTGCCGGGCACATGGAACCGCTGGGCGCGAAGACATAAAAAAACCGGCGTCGCCGCCGGTTTTTTCAGTTTGTTACGGTTCAGCGATATTGCTGAATGCGCGTCGTTCGTAACCCTGCCAGACCGTGGCTGTCTATTGACAATTGCCAGGACAGAAATTCCTCCACCGTCAAAGTATAACGGTTACAGGCTTCCTCCAGGCTCAATAGTCCACCACGAACAGCAGCCACTACTTCAGCTTTGCGGCGAATGACCCAACGACGAGTTGAGGCCGGAGGCAAGTCAGCAATAGTAAGTGGCGACCCATCGGGGCCGATCACGTATTTGATACGCGGTTTTATGCGATCGGTCATCAGTACTCTCACACTCAAATCTGATGTGACCAGACCATGCGACTTTAGCGCTCACGCCTTAAATTTTGCCTAAGGTGACTGTAAGGATTTGCTAAGAATTTGAACTGTCTGAAAACCGGTCGGCCGCACTGGCCGCTGCAGACTGAAAACCAGCTGCAGTGCAAATGCGACTGGCCGTGTGACCGGCTCGCACCGGGACTGAAGCGCCCGCGTCATGCGGCAATTGCGGCCACATCGCCCGCCAGATCACGGCGTCTGATCAGCGGGGCCGGTCTTGCGCGGGCGCACAGATCAGCCTAAAAAGCCGCAAAATGACCGGAACCGCTTGGGTTTTGTCATTGTCAGACTATATGCAGGCCATGCATATTGCTTTGCATATGAACCATCTGGACCTTTGTCATGCTGAACAGTCTTGATTTGCCGGGAAAGCCGGAAGACACGCGCATTGTTGTTGCCATGTCCGGTGGCGTCGATTCCTCGGTGACCGCCGCCATCCTGAAGCGTCAGGGCTATCAGGTGGTCGGCATGACGCTGCAGCTCTATGATCATGGTGAGGCCACCCACAAAAAGGGCGCCTGTTGCGCCGGCCAGGATATTCACGATGCGCGCCGTGTTGCCGATATGCTGGATATGCCGCATTACGTGCTGGATTATGAGCAGAAATTCCGTGAACAGGTCATCAATCCCTTCATGGAAAGCTATGTGGCGGGCGAAACCCCGATTCCCTGCGTCGCCTGCAACCAGACCGTCAAATTTTCAGATCTGCTGGAAACCGCCAGAAGTCTGGGCGCTGCGGCGCTGGCGACCGGGCACTATATCGGCAGCCAGCTGCGCGCTGACGGGCACCGCGAATTATTCCGTCCGCTCGACCATGACCGTGACCAGAGCTATTTCCTGTTTGCCACCACTCAGGAGCAGCTCGATTTCATCCGCTTTCCGCTGGGTGGCCTGAGCAAGGCTGAAACCCGCCGGATTGCCGAAGAGCTGAACCTTCATGTGGCACAAAAGCCGGACAGTCAGGACATCTGCTTTGTGCCGTCCGGCAGCTATGCCGATGTGATTTCCCGGCTGAAACCGGATGCGGCGGAAAGCGGCGACATCGTGCATATCGACGGCACTGTGCTCGGCACCCATAAGGGCATCATCCATTATACGGTCGGGCAGCGCCGCGGCCTTGGCGTATCGGCCGCCGATCCATTATATGTGGTGGCGCTCGACGCGGCTACGCGCCAGGTTGTGGTTGGCCCGCGTGCGGCCCTGGCCACATCGCTGGTGCATTTGCGCGATGTCAACTGGCTCGGCAGCCAGGCGCTGTCAGACCTGCCGGAAGATGGCCTGCCGATCCTCGCAAGGCTGCGCAGCACGCGCCCGCCAATGCCGGCAATTCTTTACGCGTCTGCCAGCGGTATCCGTTGCGCGCTGAGCGAACCGCAGGATGGCATTTCGCCCGGACAGGCCTGCGTGTTTTATGAAGATGACAGTGCCGGCAGCCGGGTTCTTGGCGGCGGATGGATCCGCTCGACCGAGCGACCTGCACTGGCTGCGACAGCCGGCGAGCTGCAGGATGGTGTGCGCAAAACCGCAGCTGACTTCCTGATTGCCTGACCCGGCCCGGGCCGTGGCGCCAGCCGGGACGGCGAGATATCAAATCGCCGCGCCGAGAGCGCTTGACACCAATGCGGACGGCCCTTTATATGCGCCTCATTCGTTGCACAGACAATGATTTCCAGGCGTCCCGCCTGTGGCCCTGATCGGGGCGGAGTAGCTCAGCTGGTTAGAGCAGCGGAATCATAATCCGCGTGTCGGGGGTTCGAGTCCCTCCTCCGCTACCAAATCTTACCAACAATATCAATAATCTGAATGATTTGTCAGTACACTCTTGCGGATTCACTTGTTCGGCTGGGTAGCAAATAGGTAGCAGCTAATTAATTTTTTGACTTTGGCGATCAATCAATGGCCGATCTGCTTGCGACTAAGGTGCCCAAGACAATTCTACATCGTATGTGACGTGCTCCCCTGAAACCTCCCTGATTTGAAGTTAGTCTGTTTCCCAATTGAGGAGATAGACGATGAAGAGATCCAGATTTAGCGATGACCAGATCATTGGCATAATGAAGGAGCATCAAGCCGGTATGACGGCCGCTGAGTTGTTCAGGAAGCATGGCATTAGTGATGCTACCTTTTACAAATGGCGTTCCAAATTTGGCGGCATGGAAGTGTCGGAAGCCAAAAGGTTGAAGGCGCTTGAGGAAGAAAACCGGAAACTGAAGAAGCTCCTGGCAGAGCAGATGTTGGATGTTGCGACATTGAAGGAAATGCTGGGAAAAAACTTCTGAAGCCCAGTTCGAAGAGACGAGTTGTGAGCTGGGCTATGAACATCAAAAACTACTCCCAACGCAAAGCGTGTGAACTGGTGGGCATTGCTCCTCGGGTCTATCGCTATCAATCGACACGTCGTGACGATACTGAAGTGCGCAGGCGGCTTGTGGAGCTGTCTGCGGAGCGGCGACGATTTGGCTATCGGCGGCTACACATTCTACTGAAACGGGAAGGCTGGGAACTGAATTGGAAGAAGCTGTACCGGCTTTACAAGGAAGAACGGCTCACTGTGCGCAAACGTGGTGGCCGAAAGTGCGCCTTGGGCACCAGGGCACCCATGGCAATCAACGTTGGAGCTTGGACTTTGTGTCTGACACATTGGTAGATGGACGCAGGTTCCACATCCTGTGTGTGATAGACGACTTCAGTCGGGAATGTTTGGCAACCGTTGTCGACAACTCGCTGTCAGGAACGCGTGTTGTGCGTGAACTGGACCTCATCGCTGAACGCCGGGGCTATCTCTGCATGATCGTCTCTGACAATGGAACGGAACTCATATCCAATGCTATTCTGAAATGGCAACAAGAACGCCAGGTTGAGTGGCATTACATTGCGCCTGGAAAACCGATGCAAAACGGCTTTGTCGAAAGCTTCAATGGGCGCTTGAGGGATGAATGTTTGAACGAGCACTTGTTCTCAAACTTGCCAACTGCACGCAACATGATCGAAGAATGGAAAATTGACTACAACACAGAAAGGCCACATACGAGCCTGAACGGGCTCACACCCCACGAATTTGTAACCCGGTCACAAGACCAAAACTGGAATAGGGCTAACTCTTAGAGCCCGACTCAAAATTAATACGCATTGATTTCAAGTCCTTGCGATAAGGCGGGTGGTGCGCCGGATGGATGCGATGAGCAGCCACGCTTCGGAAGATGCTACGGTTGCCTCCCAGTCTTTTGCCAAGCGACGACATCTTCCAAGCCAGGCAAATGTGCGCTCGACAACCCAGCGCCTTGCAATAACAACAAATCCTTTTGCACCATCGGGGCGTTTGACGATCTCGATGGTCGGCCCATCCATGTTTTGAAGAACAGTTTTCAGCTTTTGCCCAGCATAACCGCCATCTGCAAACAGATGGGCAAGGCTGGGGAAGCTCTCTTTCGTGTATGCGATGGCGTCCGGTGCGCCATCCCTGTCCTGTATATCGGCGGTGTGCGTGATCGCGCCCAGCATATTGCCTTGTGTATCAGTGAGGATGTGACGCTTGCGGCCTGTGATCTTCTTGCCCGCATCAAAGCCGCGCGGGCCGCCGCTTTCCGTGGTTTTCACGCTTTGGCTGTCGATCACACCCGCTGTCGGCTCTGCCGCGCGGCCGGCCAAAAGGCGCGCGGACATGACCAGCGTTTCGTTGATGATGTCGAGCAGGCCGCTGTCGCGTAATCGGTAGAAATAGTGCTGGACCGTTGTGAAGGGCGGGAAGTCTTTTGGCAGCATCGCCCACTGGCAGCCCGACGCCGCTATATACTGGATCGCGTTCCATATCTCGCGCATCGGCCATTTGCGCGGTCGACCGACCTTGCTCGGCGCAGGCATGAACGGCACGATCAACGCCCATTCCTCGTCCGTACAATCGCTTGCATAGCGCAAGTATCTGCGGTCATATTGCTTCCGAGTGATTTCAGTCCAAGCCATCCGATCCTCCATTGTCTTTGCAAACAACAGAGAATCACAACTTGCTGAAATCACTCAACATAATTTTCGGTTGGCCTCTTAAACGGGTACAATCAGGAGAGCACGTCACTAGCAGGGGCTGGATCCCTTTTAACTGGAATCGCACACGCAGCGCCTTTAACTGGCTCAATCCCCAGAGATTTGCCTTGTGCAGCAATCTGCCAATCACTTACATTAGCCGAAACACGGCTGCGACACGTTGGCTCGGTTAATATGCCATATTTCATTAATAAAATTAACTTGAGGGGAAAACCAGCAGATGGAAGCCGCAGAAAGAACAATTGGCCAAATACTGACTGATGAAATTCGATATGAAATTCCGCCTTATCAACGCCCCTATTCTTGGGAAAAGGGTAATGTCGAACAACTCCTCGACGACGCATGGGAAGCCTTCAAAGCAAATGACGAGGAATACTTCATCGGGTCACTCATCACGATCGAGCGAAGCAAAGACGAGTTGTACGAGGTCGTTGACGGGCAGCAACGGCTGACTACGCTGAACCTCATTTTCGCTCGATTGAGAGACGCGGTGAGCGAACCGGCAAAAACTGCGCTTGGAAAGCGTGTACTTCCTCGGAATGAACTGACCGGCGAAGAAGAAACGCCGCGCCTCACACTGCGCCAAAAAGACCAAAGCTTTTTCCGCCGACATGTTTTGGCGAGTCAGGAAATCACCGAATCTATTTTTCGAGAGATTGAGAATAACCAAGATGCGCCAAAAATTAGAATTGCGGAAAACCTTGCTGCAATAAACCAGTTTCTCTCCGAAAAGGACGAGAAAACGCTCAAGCTGTTTGCAAATTATCTTCTCACGAAGGTATACGTAGTCTTCGTTACGACAGCATCTTTGCAGTCAGCATATCGCCTGTTCAATGTGTTAAACGCACGCGGCATGCCGCTCTCAAATGCCGACTTAATCAAGAACATGTTGTTCGCACGACTGGGTGGCGAGACGACCAAGAGCGAAGACCTTGAGCAACAATGGCTGCAACTCGAAGATACAATTGGTATCGAGCGGCTGGATCAGTTCCTGGCGCACCATCGGTCTTCAGTCACTGCGACCAAGGCTCGAAAGACGCTGCACGAGGAATACAAACCGCTCATCGAGATTAGCGAAGACCCGTTTACTTTCCTCGACGGGATAACGACATCTGCACGGAATTATCTTCGCATTCAGCAGAATGGCTTCGAAAATGTTGCGGCGCGCCGTTCTTTGCGTTCGCTCCATCGTGTCGCGTTCGAAGAGTGGGTGCCACCACTCCTCGCCTATCTCAACAATCCGGTCGATGGGATCTCAGAGTTTGAGTTCATCGATTTCCTCGAAAAAATCACTTATCAGAACTGGATAAGGCGGCTTGGGTTCACCGCCCGCCTAACTGTTTATTTCCGATTGATCACTGCAATACGTTCGGGCAAATCGGCCGACGACATTAGATCGATTTTTCGCCATAATACTCAGAATGAGGAGTTTCGAGCCCTGCTCGACGGCGAGGTCTATGGCAAACCCTTTGCGCAAGCTGTTCTGCTGAGACTTGAAGAGGCTGATCAGGATGAATCTGTGACAAAAAACTATGGTGGGAGGATCACAATCGAGCATGTGCTCCCACAGGCATTAAAAGAAGAATACTGGCGCGAGCGTTTCACCGAAGAGACACATCGTAAATGGCTGCACCGCCTTGGAAACCTTGCCCTGCTTGCAGGCAGCAAAAATTATAGAGCGCAGTATTTCGGGTTCGACCGGAAGAAGAAGATTTATTCCGAACGGAACAATAAGGTGTCTTTCGATACGACGAAAAAGATTCTGGATCAGGATGACTGGCGTGCTGAGCAGATCGAATCTCGGCAAAATGGAATGGTTGAAGCTGCCGCAGAAATTTGGGCAATTGCATGAATGTATCGGTGGATAAATCTGAAAGAAATAGGCAGTCTTTCAGAGCAGCTGAATTGAAGTCGGCTCTATGGGACGCCGCTAACACGCTCCGAGGATCTGCAGTCGATCGCACAGATTGGAAGGGCTACATTCTCCCACTACTGTTCTTCAAACGCATCTCCGATGCACAGGACGTCTACTTCGGACGCGGCCAGACAATCTTGCTCAAACGCGAAAGGATCAAACGAAACACGTTCAAACAACGGCGTTTGCTATACCGCAATCAAACCGCTTAAGATCAACATACAGATGAGCCAATCTCTCCGCAAAATCACGCGGCAACTGTTCCAAAAATCCGGACGACGGACACCTCTATGACTGAGATCGATAACGCTAACCGGTTTGACCCCGACATTGCTGCCATGGACCTTGGCTATCACGAGAAGGCTGGCCTTCAGGTTTATCGAAACTACACCCAGTCGTTCGATAAACGGGCTATTGAGTTATTTGTAGCAACTCTTAATGGACTCCCATTCGACACAGCTGATCTCGAATGCTTCACGTCACTCTTGGTGACTGAAGAAGCGCGCTTCCTTCCAATCATCACTTGCGCCTTTGCTGATGACCTGTTGTTGTCCGCATTCAAGCACGCCCTCCCCGATTATGTTCCCGGAGGAAAGAAGAATATGTTCGGCGGCTACGGCCCGCTCTCTAGCTTCTCCCAGCGCATCAAGCTGGCGGTGGCTTTTAACGTGGTGTCGTCGGATTTGGCGCTGGATCTGGATAAGATACGTATTGTTCGCAATAAGCTCTCGCATTCTTGGGACACCTCCGACTTCAATGTGCTTTTGAAGGACACCAAACTTGCGACCATTGAGCCTATTGAAAGCTACCTGGCCGAACTGGAGCAGTTCGACGATCTGATTGCACAACTCGACGAAGTAAAAAAGCTGCGCTTGCGGCTAGTCTGGATAGTGAGCCGTCTGGCTTATGAAGCCCACGCCTATCACCGTTGCAAAGAAGCCAACCTAAACCCGTCGAAAGCTCTGTACGGCGACCCTGCGCCCGATTGGCTGCGTTCGGTGGCGAAAATTTCTCTCGATGCAAGCAAACGAATTATGGACGCGAGCGCATAGGAGGATGTGGCCCGCGGAGCCATCGGCGCGAACGTCAACTATCCTTACGCGGGGAGCAAAAGCCGACCGTCCGCTCCCCGCCCAATATCGACCTTGGAATGCGTCTACCCCAGGCAACAAGCCTCTATCCTCAAACTTGTCGAAGTCGTCACTGCGATTTCCTGCCAGTATTCACTTTCTTACGATATTCCTAAACGTGTCACGGGTCTGCTCGCTGTATGCTTGCAATCCGCGCCCCTTAAACAAAATCCGCGTGTCGGGGGTTCGAGTCCCTCCTGCGCTACCAATCTTAGAATGTCCGACCCGGAGACATAGGTAACAGCTTTGGACTGCACCCCTGAACTGAGTCAGTGGAACAGGTTACAGTTCTCTGTAAGGAGAATTGATGTTTCCGATAGAAAAGCCCGGTAGTTTCAGCCGGGATTTCAAGCTGAAAATCGTCGAGCGTATGGAGGCCGGCGTGCCGAGAAAGTGCCTCCCTTAGTGCCCTTCAGTTTCACTTGCTGTGTCAATCCTGCGCTCACGAGCCAGCGTGCTCAATCCCATGTCATCAAGAATAGCGTAGATTGCCGGAAGCACGAATAGAACGATGAGAGCGGCTGCAAGCAGACCGAACACAAGGCTTGCCACCAGCGGAATCAGGATTTGTGCCTGAAGACTGGTTTCAACAAGGATAGGCAGCAACCCGGCGACAGTGGTAAGCGACGTTAAAAAAATGGCGCGGAACCGGGCACGTGCGGCGCGTGATGCCGCCTCGGCAACTGTTCGCGATGTACCGTGTTCGCGTTTGACGAAATCCACCAACAGGATTGAGTTATTCACCACCACCCCGGACAAAGCGACGTAACCAAGCATACTGGGCATAGAAAAATCCAGGCCCATCGCCATGTGGCCGAAAACAGAGCCGGTCAGGGACAAGGGGATAATGAGCATCACCACAATTGGCTCAATGTAAGAGCGGAACAGAAAGCTGAGCAGCAAAAACACCCCTACAAGACCGATCAAAAATCCCACGAGCATGGACTTTTGCGTTTTGCTCGCCTCGGCGTTTTGCCCTTCAACATCGAGCATGACGCCGGGATAGCGCTCCAAAAGCTGCGGCACAAAACGCGTCAACGTATCGCTGACAATTGCATTTGCATTGGCGACACGGGTATCGATTGTGCCCTGTACGGTGACAGTACGTACCCCGTCTTCACGGTTGATACGGCTAAAACCCTGACCCATTTCAACATCAGCAACCACAATCAGCGGCACAAACGAACCATCGGCGCGCGCAACAATAAAATCGTCAAACTGGCTGAAACTGCTTCGGTTCTCGGCGGTGAATTGCGCGGTGATTTCCAACAATTGGCCCTTCACCTGCATTTCACTGACCGTGGTGCCAAAATAGGCTGCCCGAAGCTGGTCAGCAACCATTGCAGCAGTGATACCCATGGGGCCGGCCGCGTCATTGAGCCGGATGCGCAACTCGCGTTTGCCGGGGCGCAGATCGTCAAGCACAGAGGTTACGCCCTGATACTGCCAGATCCAGTCCTGCAACTCGACCGACGCGGCCTTGAGCGCTGTCAGATCATCGCCCTTGAGGCGCATGTCGATGGCAATGCCCGCCGGGCCGATGGTTGCCTCGGCAAATTTCAGGCTGAGCACGTCCGGCACCAACCCTACTGCCATGCGCCAACGCTCCATGATCGCGTCCGGGCGGCTGGTGCGTAGCGCCGAAGGCAATAGATCGACGCTGATCGTCGCCACATGAGCGCCCGTTTCAAACGCATCGCGGTTCACTCCATAAAGAACCGACACATGCCGGACCAACACCGCCCCGCCTGGTTGACCAGGGGTTAGCTCGGCGTTCACCGTTTCCAGGCCTGCCGCCAAGGTTGCAACGACCTCCTCGGTCCGTGACAATGGTGTCCCCTGCGGCAACAGAACCCGCGCTACGATGGTGTCGCCGTCAAGCTCCGGAAATGCAGTAAATTTCAGATAGCCGCCCGCGAGCATGGCTACCGCCACAAAGAGAACGGCAAAACTCAACCCCGCCGTGGCATAGCGCCAGCGAATTGTGAAATCGACAAAAGGCCCTACGACGCGGTCTTTCAACCAGTTCATAGCGGTTTCGACACGTGCCCGCATCCCATGCGGCTTCATTGGCCTTTCAAGGCTGTGAACGAGATGATGCGGCAGGATCAGGAAGGCCTCGACAAGCGACACCACCAGAACTAAAAGCATGACGACCGGCACTACGCGAAGCACGGCCCCCAGATCACCGGACAAGAAGGCCAGGGAGCCAAAAACCATGGCCGTTGTGGCAAAGGACGCCAGCACATTGGGAAACACTTGGGTGGCACCCTCAACCGCAGCTTCAAACGCGCTCAGACCCTTTTCACGTAACCGCGCAATATTTTCGGCAATAACGATGGCGTCATCCATCAGCAACCCAATGACAATCAACAGCCCCAGCGTCGTCATCAGGTTCAGCGAGTAGCCGACCAAACCCATCAGTGCAACACCACCCATGAACGCCACCGGCAGTCCCATGGCGACCCAGAATGAGAATCGAAACCCGAAGAACAGCCACAGCACCAGAAACACAAGACCGAGCCCCTGCAAACCATTCACCACAACCAGTGTCAGACGTTCGCGCACCACCGAGGCGGCATCGGAGGTTATCTCCAGTGTTACACCCTGCGGTGACTGTTGGCGCTCAGCTTCCAGGAACCCATTCAGCGCATCGACGATACGCAGAGAGTCCTCAGCGCGTGTCTTGGTGACATCCAACACGGCAGCCAATTGTCCATCAAACAAAATCCTGTCGTCGTCCTGCGCGAATTGCTCGGTAATCTCTGCAATATCACCCAGTCTGACCTGCCCGCCTGTGGCAGAGGAGCGAACAACCAACGCTGCCAAGTCGCTGCGTTCCCGGCGTTCGTCATCAACCCGTATCAACAGGGTCTCCATTGAGGTTTCAATACTACCAGCGGGTAGATCAAGGCTGTTTGCCTGAACCGCTCGGCTGACGTCCGACACGGATATGCCAAATTGCTGCAAGGCTGCAGCGTTCAGTCCGATCCGCAACTCGCGTGTGGAAAATCCGGTGATGTCCACTTTCGGTATGCCCCCCCAGCGGAGCATCCGCGTGCGAACTGCCTCGGCGTAGTCCTTAAGATCTGTCCGTGTCCCGGGGCCGGTTATGGCGACGGAGGCAACAAAATCGGTTTGGCCGAGTGGCTTGATCCGAGGTGCCTCGGCGCGATCCGGAAAATCAGAAATCGCTTCAACTTCGGATTTCACATCAGCAACAAAAGCCTGAAATTCTTCACCTTCGCGCATCGTGATGACGACACGAGCTGATCCTTCACGCGCCTCGCAGGATTGCCTTTCAAGACCGGTCACAGCATCAAGGGCGCCCTCGAGCCGCTCGCAAAGTGCGCTCTCGACATCTTCCGGTCGAGCGCCGGGATAAGGCACCGTCACTTCAACCTCGTTCAAACCGGCACGCGGAAATGTTTCCCGCAACAAGCTGGGACCGACGAAGAGCCCCACTGCCAGAAACAGGATCATCAAAAGGTTGGCAATCGTTGGATGGCCGGTAAAAAACCTGATCATTCCATGTCACCGGTGGTCGCCAGATGCGCCATCAGCGCAGCATCCTCGGTCACTGCCAGCAACATCCCCGCCATAACCGGACTTGGCGCGCTGACAATGACGCGCTCACCGGGTTGCAGCCCATCGGAGATCACAGCAATCTCACCCTGCACAAATCGTGTGCTGACATTGACCAATTGCAGCCGGTCATCAGCGTCGGCGAGCATTAATTGTTCGTTCCGCAGAGCACTTCGCGGCACCACCACCCCTTCAACGGGCGGCGCAGTCATTGCCACTTCAACAAACATTCCTTTGGTAAGCGGCGGGCGACTACCCGGCTCTGCGCTGGTATAGGGCGTGTCCACCCGCACGATCATCCCGAGCGTGCCGGTTTTCTGATCGATCGTGTCACTGATACGGTCAACTGTCGCGGGCCACTGCAGAAATTCCGACCCCAAACGCAACCTCACTTTTGCGGTGAGACCAAGTCCCCGCATGACCTCCGTCATCGCAGACGGATCAAGAGCAAAAGCCTGCGTGTCAGGTTGGGTTGACTGCACAAGAGTTCGCAGTTCGGCGACTGATACCTGCGCATCAATTTCAGCCGCCTCAATCCCGTCGAGCAGCGCAGCGGTTTGGCCCGCGCGCACGAACTGCCCGACTTCTACGGAGACTGACGCAACCCGTGCTGCGAAGGGCAGTGAGAGTTGTGTGCGCTCCAAATTCAGCCTGGCTGTATCGAGATTGACCTGATAGACCGCGATTTGTTCGGCCTGAACGGCATGCTGCGTTGGCAACAATGCAAGCGAACTTTCCACCGACAGCACCTTTTGACGCTGCGCCAGATGGGCCGCCTGTGCGGTGTCCCGAGAAGATTGCGAAACCGTACCGCCTGCGAACAGGGTTTCAGCCCGCTCCAGATCAGCAGTCTTCAGGGCCAGCGTTTCCTTTTCGATGGCAAGCGCCGATGATAGATTTTCCCGGGATACAGAGAGTTCTGCCAGTTTTGCTTCAGCAGCGCGAATATTGGCCTGAATCTGGGCGATTGCGAGATTGAAATCCGCTTGCGCCAAACGCAGAAGAACCGAGCCTGCGGGAAGAATGGCACCTTTTTGCAGCGCAGGATTCACATATTCCGCGGTGCCGCCAACCTGGGCAATCGCCTCATAGGTCCTCGCTGGATGGACAATCCCAAACCCCGTCGCCAATGGCGCTACCGCTTGGCTCCGAGCGATCACCACCCGTACCGCGGTCGCCCGCTCGGCTAATTTGTTGCGCTCTGGTGCCGGACGATAGACCAGAACAAGGGCAACAACAGCCACGCCGAGCAAAATGATAGGCAGCGTGACCAAGAGCAGCTTCAGGCCATTTTTCATGCATTTCCCTCCAATTGTGCGAAGCCCGATAGCAGTAAATTCAACAATCGTTCTCCATCTTGCATCAGCACCTCCGGATCACGTGTCAGCAACATTCGCAGTACCAGGCTTTGGATTATTCCCAGAATGAGCGTGCTCGCATCGTTCGGATTCAAGTCGCGGCGAAATATCCCTTGCGCCACTGCCGCTGCTACATTGCGGGCCAATACTTTGCGGAAGTCGGCCATTGTGGTTAGCATCTGCGATCGCAATGCACCATGCGCGTCCGTCTTGGCACGCATGACCATGATTTCCGGCAATGCCGGATTATCCCGTACCAACTGCAGGTGCTCCATGACCAGCAAGCGCAGACGAGCATCGGGGGTGAGCTTTTCCGTTTCGGCATGGGCAATATTCTTTGCGACACGGGTGGACAGATTATCGGTCACCGTCAGCCAAATATCCTCCTTGCGGGGGAAATGCTTGTAGACGGCGGGTTGCGTCAGCCCCATTCGATTGGCAATCATGCCTGTGGTTACCTGATCGGGCCCGACCTCGAATGCCAGATCCAAAACAACCCGCGAAATCTCCGCCTTCCTGTCCTGCGCTGTTTTCCGCATGCTCATGCATTGCGCTTTGAACGGCACAAGGCAAAGGCAATCGCCGCCCAGAAGCCGGTACGAAGCACAAGCGCGCCAACTGTACGCATTTCAAAAGGTCCGCCGGCGAAAACGTGAAACGCAAAAGGAATGGCCATCAGTGCGGTCGCCAGCGCAATAAGTCCAGAAAGGTGACATGCCCACCTGTAACCCTGCCAAATACCTATCGCCGCAGCGATATACAGAAATCCGGCGGCGAAATTGAACCAGACGATGTAATCCACATAGGCGCCTGCCATTTCCTGAGACATGACAGGGCCGAAAAGAACACTGCCGGCCGAAAACAGTGTCATCAAGCCAAAGATCAGCGCCACAATGGAGGTGATCCTAAGTCCAATTGAGGTATCAGGGCTGTGTGCTGGGTGAGCGTTCATGATCTTTGTACTCCGCAGGGTCAGTTGCTGGTGATATTTTAAGTTATAGATATATAACCTATTATTGACATCGCAAGTACGCAATTTGAAAGTTCGTCGCAATTGTGCAGATTTCGATCCTTCTGCTCCGGTCTAAATCGGCGCGTCGAATGCAGGGCGTTTTCTCTTCCTACCAGATCGGGAGGGGTTTGATCTCCACGGAGCCCGCCGATTCAATCGAGATTTATCATTTGTGCGGCCACACGGAACGTCGCTTCAGCATCGGGAGGAAATCTGAAGGTGGTGAGAAACTGATCGACGCGAAAGCTGGGCAGCGTGTTGCGGATTGAAGCCGCGATGATTTTTGCCTCTTCGACGCGGCCGGCAAGCGCCAGGCAATGCGCCGCAATCGCCAGGATCATGATATGGGCATTGGGTCTTGCGGCGGCTTTGAGGGCCCATTCCGCAGCCTCATCAAAATCACCGAGACGGACATGTGCCAGTGCCCGCGCGCCGAGCATTCCAAACAGCAACGGATCGAACGGGCTGAGATTGCGCGAATGGTCGGAGGCGGCAATCGCGGTCGCCGGATCTCCCGACTGCGAATGCACAAAGGACAGCGCATAGTGGCCGAGGGCAAAATTGGGACTGAGATCCACCGCCTGCTCCAGTTCGGCAATCGCCTGGTCCTGATATGGGCGCAGCCACATCGCCCGCCCCATCGCCCAATGCGCAGCCGGGTCGCGATCATCGGCAAGAAGGCTGCGTGCGGCGGCCTCATAGGCAAGGTCTGATTCCCGCTCGCGATCCGCCCAATTCTGGAAGGCATTTTGCCAATGGGTAAAAGAGATGCCCGAATAGGCTCTGGCAAAGGTCGGATCCGCCTCGCTCGACAGCCGGAAATAGTGCTGCGCCCGTTCATTTTCGGCCTTGGTGAACCGATACATGTGCCACAATCCGCGGTGATAGGACTCCCAGGCATTCAGGGAACTGGGAGGTTTCAGGATCGCGCGGTTCTTTTCAGCGGTCTCGATCTCACTGGCGATAGAAGCGACGATGGTGTCGCCGATCCTGGTCTGAATCAGGAACGCCTCTGCCGGCTTCAGGTCAAATTCGTCCGCCCAGACGATCCGCGCCGTGCGCGCTTCGACCAGTTCGGCGGCAACAATGATGCGGTCCGGATAGCGGCGCACGACCCCGCTGGCGACATAATCGACATTCAGGCTTTTTGCCGCGTCTTCAGCACCGATCCCCCTGGCCGACAAGGCAAACACTGAACCGCGCGCAATGACGAACAGGCTGCGCAATTTGGCCAATCGGGTGATGATGTCATGGGTCAGTCCTTCCGCCAGACCGACGCTGTCGTCGTGTCTGCCAGGTTCCTTGAACGGCATCACGGCGAGTGACGCGCGCTGAGCCTCACGAGTGTCCCGTTGAGCGCTGCGGTCCGGCTGCTGAAGCGCTGCGGACAGCAGCGGCGTTGCGGCCGTCGCGCCTGGAAATGTGGCCGGCTGGGGGCACATTTCGCGCCAGGCCCGGCGGATCGGCTCGAACTCCAGATCCTCAGTTTCGAAAAGCCGGGCAACGGCGCTATAATGCTGGTCGGCCTCGCCGGGTTGATCGCTTTGCATCAGTGTTCTGAGAAGCAGGATCTGCGCACGCGGATCAAACGGCGCAAGTGCGGCCCACCGTTCGACGGCTGCGCCGACTGCTTCGTCGCCCTCGGGAAGCTGCTTGACCAATTGTTCCAGCATAGCGGCATGGCAGACCCGGTAGCGCCTGCGTTGTGCGGTCAGCCAGTGGTCCAGTTGCGCTGAGCGGTGCAGATCGAGGCCTTCGAGGAAATCACCGCTGAACAGCTCGCAAAGCTGGTGCAACCGCTCCGCACCCAGCGTGCCGAGACCGGCCTGCGTCGCCGTTTCGATCTGCACCGCGTCCACGAACCAATCGCGGAGATCGAGCGCGATCGTATCACCCTGTGCTGTCACGCTGCGACGCGTGGGATCGTCCAGCACTGATCTGAGTTTGCTGAGATACCAGCGCAATTCGCCGCGCGGATCGCTGGCCACATCGCCCAGCAGTTCACACAGCCGGCTGCGGCCAACTGGATGCGGAGCAAGGGCCAGATAGGCCAGCAGCCCACACAGCTTGCGCGAGCGCGGCAGTGTTATCTTCGAACCACCGCGGATAAGCCGCAGCCGGCCCATCATCAGTATCGTCAATCCGGCGGATGGCTCGCCGGGAGGTCCAACCAGAGTTTCCATGCGCGTTTCCACGGTTCCTACAACCTGCCTGCCCATGGAAGGAGCATAGCACATCACTCGACCGGCACCGTCCGGTTTCCTGCGCCCGCCTCGTCTGCGCAAGAAGCAGATCGGCTCCTGCCATGAGGTGCGGGGACATAAAAATGGTTCAGAAATGGAGAAAATCATGACTAAATTTCACAATCGTCGGACAGCCTGGCCGGTCCTGGCCGGCATGCTGGCAACCACGGCCCTGCTTGCCACATCGGCATTGCCCGCCTTCGCCGATGGCGACAAACCTATGGTGGTCGCGGTTGACGAGATCACGTTCACAGACGGTCCACCGACATTGCCGCAGGGCGCGCAAATTGCGGTTCTGCAGGGCCATCCCGGGAAGGAAGGCGCGTTCGTCATCCGGCTGAAATTTCCCGGCGGTTACAATATTCCACCGCACCGGCATCCCGAAGAGGAACATGTCACGGTGATCTCGGGCGGTTTTGGGATGTCCGTTGGCGACGTGCATGACCGCAGCGCTGCGGGGCTATTGGCCCCTGGCGGTTTTGTGCGTATTCCCGCCGGTCAGCCCCACTACGCCTGGAGCGATGCGGAAACGGTGGTCCAGATCAATGCCATGGGCCCGTTCGGAATCGAATATATCGACACCAAGGACGATCCCCGGATCAAGTAATTTGTGTATGATCGGACTTTATGTGCTGTCGCCGCACCACCAGCATTTCCTGCAATGCGGCGACAGCGCACCAGATTGGACACTGGCATCTTCATCAACTTCAACAAGAAGGAAGCTCCTCATGCATTCCAATACACAGATCCGTTCGACAGTCGGCAGAGGCCGCCTGTTCGGCGACATACTGGACACTATCGGTGACACGCCGGTGGTCCGGATCAACAATATCGGCGTCAGCCATGCCGAGATCTATGTCAAGGCCGAGTTCTTCAATCCGGCCGGATCGGTCAAGGACCGCCTGGCGCTGAACATCATCGAGGATGCCGAGCGCAAGGGCGTGCTGAAGCCGGGGCAGACGGTGATTGAAGCGACCAGCGGCAATACCGGAATCGGCCTCGCCATGGTCTGTGCGCAGAAAGGCTATCCGCTTGTGGTCACAATGGCCGACAGCTTCTCGATCGAACGCCGCAAGCTGATGCGCTTGCTCGGCGCGAAAGTGGTGCTGACCCCGCGCGCAGAAAAAGGTTTCGGGATGTATCAAAAGGCGGTTGAACTGGCCGAGGCCAATGGCTGGTTCCTGGCCCGGCAATTCGAGACAGAGGCCAATGCCGCGATCCATGAATCAACCACCGCACGCGAGATCATCAATGATTTTGCCGGCTCCCGCCTCGACTGGTTCGTCACCGGATATGGCACCGGCGGCACCGTCACCGGCGTTGGCCGGGTGTTGCGCCGCGAACGGCCCGAGACACGCATTGTGTTGACCGAACCCGCCAATGCGCAGTTGCTGGGCAGTGGAAAAATTCAGGAACGAACAGATGATGATGCACCGGCGGCCAGCCATCCGGCATTCGAGCCGCACCCGATTCAGGGCTGGACGCCTGACTTTATTCCATTTGTCCTGCAGGAAGCAGTCGACGCCGGACTTTACGACGAGGTCGTCCCGGTGGCGGGTGCCGAGGGCATAAAATGGGCCAGGGAACTGGCAATGAAAGAAGGCATATTCGCCGGAATTTCTGGCGGCGCGACCTTTGCCGCCGCGCGCCGGATCGCCGAAACTGCTCCGGAAGGTTCGGTCATTTTATGCATGCTTCCAGATACCGGCGAGCGTTACCTTACAACGCCGCTGTTCGAAGGTATCGAGGCCGAGATGGATGCCGAGGAGCAGGCGCTGTCGCGCTCGACCCCCGGCTTTCAGTTTGCTGCGTAAACCCAATACAGGCGGACATTGCCATGAACGATCTGCCAATGGCTCCGGCGGAAAGTCTCGACCCGGCTGATTGGACGGAAGTTGCGGAACTTTCCCATCGCATCATCGACGACGCCATCGCCCATTCGCGTGACGTCCGCAAACGCCCTCCCTGGCAGGAGATGCCGGAACAGGTGCGGCAAGGTTTCGATGGTCCCTTGCCGCGCACACCGCTTCCTCTTGCGGACGTTTATGAGGAGGTCGTGCATAGCGTGATGGCCTATCCAATGGGCAATGTGCATCCGCGATTCTGGGCATGGTTCATGGGATCGGGCAACTTCACTGGCGCGCTGGCAGACTTTCTGGCGGCGGTTCAGGGCTCCAATCTTGGCGGCGGCAGTCATGCCGCCGTCCTTCTTGAAAACCAGGTTATCGCCTGGTGCAATGAGATTGTTGGATTTCCGGCGACCGCCAACGGAACCCTGGTCAGCGGCGGTTCGATGGCAAATCTGATGGGCCTTGCCGTCGCGCGAAATATCAAGGCCGGCGTCGACGTTCGCACATTGGGGGTCGCGGCCATCGCCAGACCGTTGCGCTTTTACAGTTCCGACCAGGTGCATGATTGTCACCGAAAAGCGCTGGAGGCGCTTGGGCTTGGCAATTGCTCGCTGCGCCGCATTCCTACGGATTGCGACTTTCGCATCAACATTGCCGCGTTGCGGTCAGCGATCGCAGAGGACCGTGCTGCCGGTTTTCAACCCGCCTGCCTGATCGGCAATGCCGGCACGGTGAATACCGGTGCCATAGACGACCTTGAGGCTTTGGCGACCCTCGCCCGGCAAGAGGATCTGTGGTTCCACGTCGATGGCTGCATCGGCGCCCTGCTGGCAATTGCGCCAAAAAATGCGCACCGGGTGGCCGGTCTGCAGCGCGCCGATTCTGTGGCGCTCGATCCCCACAAATGGCTGCATGCTCCGTTTGATGTCGGATGTGTTCTGGTCCGGGCCGGCACAGCGTTGCAGGATAGTTTCGCCACCGCCCCGGAATATCTGGAATCAACCCAGCGCGGACTTGCTTCGGGCAGATGGCTTCACGAATCCGGGCTGCAGACCTCACGCGCTTTCAGGGCGCTGAAGGTCTGGATGGCGCTGAAACAGCATGGCATCGAGAGATTCGGCCGGCTGATCGACCGCAACATAGATCAGGCGCAATACCTCGCCGGGCTGATCAGCGCCCATCGGCAACTCGAAGTCGCGGCCCCCCCCCCGGCAGCGGTATAGTCTGCTTCCGATTTAACCCCGGCACCCGTTCCGCCGCCGCCCTCAAGGCGCTCAATGTGGAGCTCATGCTGCGGCTTCAGGAAGAGGGCATCGCGGTGATCTCCGACACCACGCTGAACGGAAAACACACACTCAGAGTGGCGATCTGCAATCACCGGACCCGCTTTGAGGATCTGGATATTCTGGTCCGCGAAACAGTCCGGATCGGACAAACACTGGCAGACGACCAGGCATAGGCTCATTCCCGGATTGCCGATCCTGCCAGATTGCAAAAGGCGTTTTTGCATGTCCGGACATTCCGATACCTGCCTTCCGAGCCGTTCTGTTGGTCCCTGTTAACTTGAATCACCGTGAATGATCCGCTTTCGATTCAGATCATTTGATGTTTCAATGTAGGCATGAAACGCCCTCCAGGGCGCGGGAAGACTTCCCGCCGGGCGAATTTTACCGCTCAAACGAAATGGTTTTTGTATCTCACTTCTTATTGTTTTGTGCTTTCGATTTTACGCAGATAAAGTTTGGCCCAATGTGACTTTCCTGACGACCATCCGCGTTGTCGGGACCAAGGCAGTTGAGGGGGCGTTGGGAGCAGAATGGACGCAATCAGCTTCCTTGATTTTGAGGTGCGGCCGTCGATCCGCCAACTGACCAAGCGAGGCCAGTCTGTCGCGATTGGCGCCAGAGCCTTTGATTTGCTTTTATGTCTGATCGAAAACCGTGATCGCGTGATGGGAAGAGACGAGCTTTTCGCGCTGGTCTGGGAGGGAATGGCTGTCGGCGACAACAATTTGAATGTGCAGGTGTCGACATTGCGCAAACTGCTCGGCGCGGCTGCAATCGTCACGGTTCCCAAGCGCGGCCTTCGCTTCGGGATGGACGTTATTCATGAACCTGCTGAAAGGTTCGGGCCGCAGTTTCCTGCATTGCCGGACAAACCTTCCGTCGCGGTACTGCCATTTCTTGATCTTGGCGACGATCCCAGTTTCGGGCAGTCATTATGCAGTTGAGCCATTCGGTTCACCGCCAACAGCACACTGGACAGGGTATGACCAAGCCTCCGGCTCCTTCAACTGTCGATGACGCCATCGGCGATCGGTGCACACTTAGTCTGTGAGCTGCCGCCCAGGGGCCACTGATGTGGCATCCGGCATATTCAGGGCATTATTTGTGCTGGACCATGTTAATGAAGTGTGTTCGGCAACGCGACCAAATTGGAACGCTTGATGACCACTCTACCTGACCCATTCACGCACCTTCCCGAGTTGCGCGACAAGATCAACGATCCCTTCAAATCCTTTTTCCGCGATTTCAAAGTCAAGGAGATTTTTGAGCGTCATCCTGAACTGCTCTGGGTTCTTGATGAACTCCACACCGATGCGCAGCGCGATGTGTCACGCAAAGACATTCTCGATGCGCATGGCAACGGCGATCTGTGGATTTTTGCCTATGGCTCGCTGATGTGGGACCCCGCCTTGCAGTTTGCCGAAGTGCGCCGTGCGGTGGCTCCGGACTATGCCCGCCGCTTCATCCTGAAAGACATATGGGGCGGACGGGGAACGCGCGAAATCCCTGGCCTGATGGCAGCGCTTGATACCGGACAGGGATGTGAAGGCCTGGTCTATCGCGTGACACATGACAACATCGAAACCGAAACCGAAATCCTGTGGCGGCGCGAAATGATCGGTCCCGGCTATCTGCCGCGCTTCATAACCGGGCTGGTGGATGACAGGCCGGTTCGCGCACTTGCCTTTGTAGCGGATTATAGCGCTGAAGCCATGAAACCTGAGCTGACCCGCGCTGAGCAGATCGCCTATTGCGCCACCGGGACTGGTGTACTCGGCACTAGCCATGAGTATCTGCAAAACATCGTCAAGCAGTTCGCCGTTCTTGGCGTTGTCGATGAGCATTGCACAGCGCTGCTGCGTGACGTTGAGGATTTCATGCAGGCCGATTCAACGATGGCGACGGAGCTGCAAAATGACAGATCAAATCCCGTTCTTTGATGGTCACAATGATTTCCTGTTACGCCTGATGTTCACGCCGGGGCCGCGCGAAAAACTGGTGCGGTCAGAGGCTGGCACCGGCAGTTTTGCATAGGTCCCGACGGGCGTTTTCGTGGCAATTCTGCGGTGCCGGGTCGCATATACGAACTAATCGCAGAGCGTCTGGAGCAATTGGCCTGATCCGGGGCTGATGCTCCCACAAGCGGTGCAGAGAATGCCTTTGCTGTCCATGGTTTCATCATCGCTGTTTCGAGGCCTGAAGGCCTCACACCGGATCTGCAACGATCTAGCTTTTGTGCAAAATGCGATCGATGTCGCTGCTGGCGTTGCCGACCAGCTTCAGCGCTGCCGCGCGGGCCTGATCCGGCTGGCGGGCAATGATGGCGCGGCAGAGATCCCCGTGCTCCTGGATGGCGCGCGGCCGGTGCGAACCCGTTGCGGCGATTTCAAACATCTGGCGCAGACCGATGCTGAACAATTGTCCGATCGGCCAGAAAAACTCGTTATGGGTGGCAAGATAGATCGAACGGTGGAAGGCAAGGTCGGCCTCGACCCAGGCCGCATCGTCATCGCCGGCGTCGACCATGGCCTGGAAATCGGCCTCAAGACCGATGTGATCTTCCGCCGTCGCCGCCTCAGCTGCAATCGTCGCCGCTTCAGGTTCGGTGGCCCGGCGCAACTGAAACATCTTGCTCAGATAACTGTCGACATCCGACACCTCGATGCGCCAGCGCAGCACATCCGGGTCAAGGTGGTTCCACAGTGTCTCGTCTCGGACAAGGGTACCGCGTTTGGGCCGCGGATCGACGAGCCCCTTGGCAGCAAGACCGCGCACAGCTTCACGCATCGCCGTGCGGCTCACACCCAGCATCTCGCAGAGCTGGAGTTCGGCCGGCAACGCCTCACCGGGGGCAAGATCACCGCGCACGAGCGCCAGACCAAGCCGGTCATGGACGCGCATATGAGGGTTGAGATTGGCGATACGCAGCCCCGAGGAGGAAGCCGGTTTTGTGACTGCTTTGTCGATCTTATGCATCCTCTTTACATGCTGGGGTGTTCATCATCTATCCCAAGTCGGCGTTTGTGTCACGACGAAGCGCCGCAATTTGCAGGTCGATTCCTGTCTGATCTGAGCCAGCTGATACCCCTGCCAAAATTGCGCTTGACAATAATTGTCTTATTGTATGAGATATTATTGTTAATTGCAATCCAAGGGAGGATGCCATGCTGAAGACCTTACTTCTGGCAGCTGCGGCTGCACTGTCTCTGAGCCCGGCGCTGGGACAGGACGTCACCACCATCAAATTCGGATTTTCGTCAGTCGCTGATCTGGAAAACGATAATGGCGCTGCGGCGCTGCTGTTCAAGAATTATGTCGAGAGCAAGAGCGACACTCTGGCCGTCGAAATTCAGGGCTCGTCCGGTCTGGGCAGCGATGCTGACGTGATCCAGGCGCTGCAACTCGGTGCCGGGGCTACCATGTATATTGGCGGCACCGCCACGTTCAACACCTTCATTGCCAAGATCGGTGTCCTCGACCTGCCCTTCTTGTGGAGCGACTATGCCCATGTCGGGCGCGCGCTGGATGGCGAGGTGGGCACAAGCCTGAAGGCCGATTTCGAGGCAGCGGGCTTCAAAACACTGGGTTATGGCTTCAGCTGGGGTTACCGCAATGTGGTGACCAAGGGCGTGGCGGTGACCGAGCCTGAAAACCTGGCCGGTCTGAAGCTGAGAACCATTCAATCACCGATCTATGTTGCGGCGATCAACGCCATGGGCGCAAATGCCACTCCGATGTCGTTCAATGAAGTTTACACCGCGTTGCAGACGGGTGTGCTTGACGGCTTCGAGCACGCCGCATCAATGGTCTATTCGGCCAAACTCTACGAGGTCTCGGACCATCTGGCACTGACCCGGCACTTGTTCGGGCCGACCGCAATGACGTATTCGCTGGCACAGTGGAACCAACTGACGCCGGAGCAGCAGAAAGTTGTGCAGGAGGGAGCTGATTTCGCTCTGACGATTGCCCGCGCGATGGCACCCGGCCGCGAGCAGGAAGCATTGCAGAAGCTGGAAGCGGTGGGTATGACCATCACCGAAGTGGACACTTCGGAGTTCAAGGCTGCGGCACAACCGCTGCAGGATGAATTGGCCGCAGGTATCGGTGCCGGAGATTTGCTGGCGGCGATTCGCGCTGCGCAATAGACTGCGACCGGCGGGCGGCTCGATATAGCCGTCCGCCCGGTTTGCGATGGAGCGCGCCATGAAACGTTTGATGGGCTGGATCGACCGCGTCGTCGAGACGGTGGTGATTGGACTGTTTGCGGCGATGATCGCAGTCGGCACAGCCCAGGTCTTCAACCGCTATTTCCTCAATATGTCGTTGAGCTGGAGCGAAGAATTCCAGCGCTATGGACAGATCTGGCTGGTGTTTCTTGCGATCCCTATCGCCTATCGCCGCGGGATGCATATGGGGATTGAAGGATTGCGCTCCTATCTGGGCGAGTCCGGGCGGCTTTGGTTCGCCCGGTTTATCGATAGTCTGTGGCTCGTCCTGGGCGGATTTATTGCAGCTGGTACATCCCAGTTTCTGGGCGTGCTCAGTACCCAGCGCAGTGCCGGTCTGAACCTGCCGATGAACTGGGTCTATATGGGCGTGCTGATCGGGGCGCTCTACATGATCCTGATTGGTGTCAGGCGGCTGGCGGCCTCGTTCGCAGATGATGCCGCCATCAATTCTGCAAGCGAAGGCTGAAGCCGATGCTGCTCATCATCTTTGTCATCCTTTTGATCATGATCTTCGCCGGATTGCCAATCATACTGGCCATGGGCCTGGTCGGACTTGCCGGCTTTTTGACGACGCCGCAACTGGTGCTGCCGCTGTTCCCGCAGAAAATGTTCACGACGCTGGATTCCTTCAGCCTGCTGGCGCTGCCCTACTTTATTCTTGCCGGTGAATTGATGGCAAAGGGTGGCATCAGCCGAAAACTGGTGGATTTCGCGACGATTGTCGTCGGGCATCTGCGCGGCAGTCTGGCCCACGCCAATATTGTCGCCTCGATGGCTTTTGCCGGGATTTCCGGCTCCTCGACCGCGGACACGTCGGCCATCGGCGGTGTGCTGATCCCGGCGATGAAGGAGCAGGGCTACAAGCCGGGTTATGCCGCCGCAATCACCGCCACATCATCGACCATCGGGGCAATCATTCCGCCCTCGATGACCATCATCGTCTATGGCGCGCTGGCGAATGTGTCGATCGGGGGCCTGTTTCTTGGTGGCATTATCCCCGGCTTTCTGGTCGGGGCTGCGCTGATGAGCGTGGTTTATGTGCAGTCGCGCAACGCGGTGAAATATCCCGAAATGCAGGGCCGTGGTCGATTTCATCTCAAGGCCGCGCTGCGCTCGCTGGTTGCGGTCTGGTCGGCTTTACTGGCGCCATTGATCATCGTTGGTGGCATTCTCGGCGGCATCTTCACTGCCACTGAGGCGGGGGTTGTCGCCTGTGTCTATTCGTTTCTGGTCTCGGTGGTGTTCTACCGGACCATCAAGCTGAGCGATCTGCCGCAAATCCTGCTTTCAGCCGCGCTGACGACGGCGATGGTGGCTGGCATTATCGGCATTGCCGGGAGTTTTGGCTGGTTGCTGGCCTATCTGAATTTCAACCGGATGTTACTGACCTCGATCATGTCGTTGACAAGCGAGCCGCTGCTGGTGTTCGCCATGCTGGTGTTCGCCATGCTGATCCTGACGATGTTCATCGATTCCATGGCGGTGCTGATCATCGCAGTGCCGATTGCCGTATTCATCGGCCAGAGCCTGGGCATCGACCAGTTCCAGCTCGGCATCGCGCTGGTGATGGCAACGCAGATTGGCTCAACCAGCCCGCCAGTGGCGGTGCTGCTGTTTGTCGCGACGTCAATCGCGCAGTGCCGATATGCCGATACCATCCGATATGTCTGGCCTTTTATCTTCGCCGAAATCGCGATATTGGCGCTGGTGATGCTGTTCCCCCCCATTGCCGCCGCGATCCCGCAATGGGTATTCGGCTAGCAGCGGATTTTCAACCCCGGCATGGTGCCGGCAAAAGCAGGACAATTTTCATGTATGACATCGACGGCAAATCCGCCCTCATCACCGGAGGCACCCGCGGCATCGGCCTCGGCATCGCCCGCGCCGTACTCGCGCGCGGCGGCAAGGTTGTGCTCAACGGCCGGGAAAACACAGCAGACGCTGATGCGCTGGTCGAGGAATACGGCGCTGGCCGGGTTGCGATAGAACTGGCGGATGTCTCGGTACCCGAGCAGGCCGCCGATCTGGTCGGGCGCGCTGCGTCGCGCTTCAACCGCATTGACATGCTGGTCCACGCCGCTGGCGGTCCGGCACCTGGCACGGCTCTTGATCTGTCCACCGAAAGCTGGATGCAGGCCTTCGCCATCCACGTCCATGCGGTGTTTCACCTGTTCCGGCAGGCGCATCCCTTTCTGGCGAAACAAGGCGGTGCCGTTCTGCTGGTGTCCTCGGTTGCCGGTCTGCGCGGCTGCCCCGGTACGGTGGCCTACCAGACGGTCAAGGGCGCGCTGCTGCCGATGGCCAGAGCCCTGGCCTTTGACCATGCGCATGAAGACATCCGCGTCAACGTCATCGCTCCGGGGATCATTCGCACCCGCTTTCACGATGCCATGACCGACACCGCCAAGGCCCACAATTTGCAAAACCGAATTCCGCTTCGGCGCGAGGGCACAATCGAAGACGTCGCAACCGCAGCGCTTGAACTGATGTGCAACCCCTTCATTACCGGGGAACTGATGACCGTTGATGGCGGCATGTCGATGCGCATCACCGGATAGAGTGAAAACCCGTTAAAGGGTTTGCCAGGGCGGCCATCCTGTTGCAGATGGAACCTGTTCAGATCGTTGCATGAATACATTGCTCCATGAAACGATCTGGACATCACAGCCAATGCTCAGCTGACTGTCAGATTGCTCCATCCGCCATCAAGCAGTTCAGCGCTCATATGCAGGTCTTCCTCTTTGAAGCGGCATACGGATTTGATGAAATCGACGATGTATTTGGGATGGTGACCGGCAGGAATGGCTTTTCCATTGGCATAATGGCGGTCAAAAAACGCTTCAAATATATCACTGTCAAACGGCACTTCGGCGGCGGCGGCGACATCGCGGAAAATGACCCGGAAATCATCTTCTGACGGGGTCGGAATCTGGATTTTGTAGTATAACCGCCTCAGGGCCCCCGGATCGGCCAGTTCGTCCGGTGGTATGTTGGTCGAAAAAATTGCCAACTGGTCGAACGGCACTGAAAACTTCTTGCCGGTATGAAGGGTCAGAAAATCATAGCGCCGTTCCAGCGGAACAATCCAGCGGTTCAGCACCGCCTGGGGATCCGTGCGCTGCCGGCCGAAATCGTCGATGACAAACACGCCGCCAATGGCTTTCAGATGAATGGGAGCCTCGTAGAAGCGCGATACCGCATTATATGACAGATCCAGCATGTCGAGGGTCAGTTCACCCCCGGTCAGCACAAAGGGCCGTTTGCACCGGCGCCAGCGCTGGTCAAATGTCGGTTTCGAAACCAGTCTTGACTCTTCTTCTTCATCCGGTGTGTGCAAGGTCGGGTCAAACAGATTGATAATCTGGCCACCGACCTCAAAACAATGCGGAATGAAAATCCGGTCACTGAAAGAATTTCCAATGGCTTCGGCAATACTGGTCTTGCCATTGCCCGGCTTGCCGTAAAGCAGAACGGATTTGGCGGAATTGACTGCAGGGCCGAGCAGCGTGACGATATCATCCGGCAGGATGAGGTGGGACAATTGCTTTTTCAAAGCATCCCGTGTGACATGATCATCGGCAATCGTCTGCTGACGGATCTGCGCAATCCAAGCTTCGAGGCTGACCGGTGCCGGGCCGACATATTGTGACTGGGCATTGGCCCGTGCCGCAAAATGAATGCCATCGCCGCCAAGTGAATATCTGACCTCCGAACGCATGTCGTGACCGGCCAGTCCCTTGGATTCGACAAATTGAAGGCGCTGCAAATCTTTCAGAAGCGACAGCACGATGCCGGTGGGAAGGCGCATTTCGCGGGCGATCTGCGAGGGTGCCAGAGTGCCGTGAACCTGGAGGGTCTTCGCCACAAGTTTCATCAGCAGATCGCGACTGACTCCGGTGTCTTCAACCGTCGATGGCACTGGCGGTTCAGTGATGGCCATTATATTCCCCTTGCAAGATTTTGTCGCGTCGAGGTTGTAACGCCATAAATCTTAACACTCCCTAAGCTTTCGATTTAGGGAGTGTTAAGGACTTCGGTCCATGATGAATGCGTAAGAGGTGAATCTTGTATCTTGTACCCTCGCAATCTGTAGACCCGTGGGATTTTCCCACCCGTTCCCGTATGGAACGCGTCTTAGAAAATGGTACAAGTCATGGTCGCAAAACTTCTCATTACTGTTTCAATCGTCAGCCTGCTCAGTGGCTGCGCATCGGTGAGCCGGCAGCTCTCCTCATTCGGCGACAGCGCAGAATCTGTCGATGATCTCGCTTATGTCTCCTACTACGCGACCGATCAGTTGATCAAAGAGGGCAAGGTGCAATTCCGCGAACGTAATTTCGGAAAATCCTATTCCCTGTTCAAGAAAGCGGCAACGGTCTATCCCAATGATCCGATGGCGTGGCTCGGCTACGCAGCGTCAGCCGATCATCTGGCGCGGTTTGACAATGCAGACCTGGCCTATAAACGGCTATCCTCGATGATACCGGATCGCCCCGCATATCTCAACAATGTCGGATATTCCTATCTGCTTCGCGGGAACCTCGTCCAGGCGCGGCGCTATTTCCTGCGGGCCTACGAAATCGATCCGGCGAATGAAACCACCGCCAACAATCTGGAACTGTTGCGCGGCAGCACAACGACAATCCAGCGCGGGTGATGCGGCACAGATTCTGACTGCTTCACGGGTTGATCGAGACCTTGAAGCGGTCTGAACCGCCTCCACAAAGTTTTTTTGGGCGGCAAGCCAGACAATTGTTATTTGTAGTTAACAGACAGTAACGCAAATAATGCCATTACCATTATGACGCCATAGGGCACTTTCCCGGTTTTTCTGATTTCATCAAGACGCATGCCCGGCCATGTGTTGCCGAGGCCGTAAGGCAGAGGCAGACGCAGCAACAGCGTCGCCAGCAGAGCAAATCCGATAAGAAATATCGCATAGGCCATCAGGTTGTTCCAGCCGATAAACAGGCCTACCGGAAACATCAGCTTAGCGTCTCCCGCACCTAAGAGCTTGAATTGCCACAATAAAAACCCTGTCAGAAACAGCAGTGCGCCGGCCCCCAGAGCGCCTGGCCACGAGACAGGAAGCAGCATCGCACCGGGGCCACTGGCGGCTGTTAAAGCATACAGCACGAACAGGACAATCAGCCCTATGACGGTGTGATTATGGATCTTCCAGGAGACGAAATCCGTCACCGCTGCATAGATGAAACACAGGCCCGCTGCTGCCAGAAAAAGGGCTGCCAGAACGCTCATCATGAGATGTGTAAAATTTTAAATATGTGCAACATAACTATTATACTTCTGTGTGGCTATTGTTACGCCAATGGACATTTTCATCCTTCCAAAATGGCATATCCAAAATCTTATGTCTTTGGAAATATCCGGTTGTTAGGGTCCAGTTATGGTGGGTTTTGTCGAAGGAGTTCGAGCTGCAAAAAGGCATTCCGGTTCCGGCTTTTCGACGTCTTTGATGTCGCAGAGCCACATGGCAGGAAAGCCTCAGAACAGTTTCGGCACAACCAACCGCCCTGATGTTTGGGTGCAATGTATATAAAGGTGTAACATGAAAAGTATTCTGAAAAATTTCCGCGTTTTCGCAGCCGAAGAAGACGGCGTCGCTCTGACCGAATATCTGATCCTGCTGGGTCTGCTGGTTGGCGGCGTGATTGCAACGGTCGGGCTTGCAGGTGAAAGTCTGGATGGTGCCTGGAGTTCATGGTCAACTTTCTGGGGTGGTCTGCCAGGACCTGGCGGCGGCGGTGACACCGGCGGCGATACTGGCGGCACAGGCGGCACAGGCGGCACAGGCGGCACAGGCTAGAGATCGGTCACTGATAAATACATTCGCGACGACGCCATCGTCATTACGACAGCATCGTCGCGAATTTTCACCAGATAAGGCAGCCGGTTGCGACCGGCCGCCAAATGGAAGGACATTATGAACAGATCTTCATTGGTAAGCCTGCTGATTGCCTTTGTTCTGGCAATTGTCGCAGTTGTTGGTGTGCAATCCTATTTGCGCAGCCAGCAGGCCGCTTTACTGGCGGTAAAAGAGATTGATGTCGTTCCCAAAAATACCATTGTCGTGGCGGCCCAGCCGCTGCGATTTGGCAAGATTATTGAACCCGGTGGCCTTCGTCTGATCGACTGGCCTTCCGAAGTGGTTCCCACTGGCGCGTTCCGCACAATCGCCGATGTCATCGGTGAAACCGGAGAGCCGCGCTACGTCATGTCATCCGTTGAAACCGGCGAGCCATTGCTCAGCAGCAAGATCACCGGTCCCGGACAGAGAGCTACCTTGTCGGCAGTCTTGTCTCAGGGCATGAAAGCCGTTTCAATCCGTGTCAATGATGTGTTCGGTGTTGCCGGATTTGTCCTTCCCGGCGATCGGGTGGATATCATGCTGACACGCAATTTTGACAATGCGTCCTCAGCCGACGGAAAAGCATTCACTGATGTTCTGATGCAGGGCGTCAAGGTGCTTGCAATTGATCAACTGGCAGATGACCGGGCGGATAACCCCGCTGTTGTAAAGACAGTCACTTTTGAAGTCTCCACGCCTGAAGCGCAGAAGCTCACCCTGGCGCAATCCATCGGCACACTGTCTCTGGCACTTCGCAATGTGGCCTCGTCAGCCGTTGAAACCGTTACGCAGGTGAATATCGGCGATCTGAGCGGCGAGGCCAGCAAAGAATTGATTGCGACCCAGACAATACAAGCAAAGCCGGTCAGGAAACGCGCACCTATGGCGAAGGTGGTGGTTTACCGCGATGCGGAGCGAACTGAATATAACGTCATCAACGAGGTTAAGTGATTATTAACCAATAAAGTGCGATTTGTTTAACAGGACGTAAAGGGATTCGGAGCTGTTAAACAAATGCCGTTGTTGGACAAAAAGCTGAATGTGGGCAGCCTTCGCAGAAGCTTTTTGGCTTTTACGCTGGGTCTGGCGTTGGTCAGTGCAGGACTGCCCACCCCCTCGGCGGCGCAGGAAATGCGTATTACCCTGAATAATGGCACGCCCACACACGCCACCATTCGTCCGGGCACTTCCACCACCGTTATCACAAACAGAAGCTTTTCAGATCTGGTGATCGGCAACCCCGCTGTTGCCGACGCTATTCCCCTGTCGAATTTCTCTTTCTATATTCAGGGCATAAACACCGGGTTCACCAACGTTTCGATCTATGATGACAACAAAAACCTCATGGGTGTGGTGGATGTCAGAGTAGAACGCAGTTCCGACGATATCCGCAGAGCTGTCAGAGCTGTCGTGCCCTATGCCGATATCAGTGTCACCAACCAGGGCGACCGGATTCAACTTTCCGGGATCGTCGCCAATGGTGCTGATCAGTCGCGCGCGCTGAAAGCTGCACAACAGTTCTCCGAAAAACCAATCATCAATGCTTTGAGCATATCAGACGTCCAGCAGGTATCTCTGGAAGTGCGTGTGCTGGAAGCAAAACGCTCCGTCGGCCGTGATCTTGGGATCAAGGTCCGTGGCAGCACCAAAAATTCGGTGTTCGGTTCAGGAGGCGGGGTGTCAGTCAATGCTGACGGGTCCGGCGGTGTGGCAACCTATCTTGAAAATGCGACGGCAGGCTCAAACCGACTGCTCTCGGGAAATACCCCGTTCGGCACCCTGGTAGCCAATGTGCTGGAGAGCGCCGGGGTTCGTATCGATGTGATCATCGATGCGCTGGAGCAGAAAGGCCTCGCCCGGCGTCTGGCACAGCCTAACATCACCACAATCAGCGGAGAACCCGCCAGATTTCATGCAGGTGGCGAGGTTCCGGTTCCCTCAGGCTCCAGCGACGGCGGGGTTTCCTACACCTACCGGCCCTATGGCGTTGTGCTTCAGTTTATCCCTACGGTGCTGGAAGATTCAAAGATCAACATCCGCGTGATGACAGAAGTCAGCGAGTTGGACCGGACCTTGCAGGTCAACGGGTTCCCCGCTTTCACCTCTCGCAAGGCCGAAGCAGTGATGGAATTGCGCAGCGGCCAGAGTTTTGCCATGGCCGGTCTGCTGCAGGTCGTCAATGAGCGGGAAATCGAACAACTCCCCTGGCTTGGAAACCTCCCGATCCTTGGTGCCCTGTTCCGCTCCACAAGTTACCAGAAACAGGAAACCGACCTTGTCATCGTAGTGACACCGCGTCTGGTGCGGCCCTCTTCTCCCGATGAGCAACTTTATTCGCCGCTCGACCAGACGCGTCCGTCCAACGATCCGGAAATGTTTCTGCTCGGTCTGATGGAAGTCGACAAGGATATGCTCCGGCGTTTCAAATCCGGCGAAGGCGTTATCGGCCCGTATGGCCACCGTCTTGACCTTGAATTCGGGGATTCCTATGCCGTCAAGAAATAGAGCCAGATCCGGATTGGCGCTCATCAGTCTGCTGGTTCTGGCTGGGTGCGCCGACTACATGAACAATCGCGACAGCATCACCCTGGGTGCCGGTAATGCGAATGAGGCCAATATGGGTATTCATACGGTCAAACCGTTTCCTGCCAATGCGCATGATACACGGATCAATGTGGAGGCTGAAAAGACCGAACAGGCGCGACAGCGCTATCTGATCCCATGTGATCCCGATGTTGTGCCGTGCGGCACAGCTGGTGAGGGTTCAGTAACCACGTCTCAATAATTCTGTTTGATCGCCGCAAAAAAAACGCTGCGCTTTGTTGGAAATTAATCATAACGACACGGCCAGCCTGTATTCTCGGGAAACCGGCCAGCACAGAGGCGGGATCAGGAAATGATACGAGATGATAACAGGAGCCAAGCACTGTAAACATAGCCCGACGGGCACCCTCTCCCGGCTGGCCCGCGAGCAGGAAGGCTATGCGCTTGCGATGACGCTGGTGGCCTTGCCGCTGGTACTTGCAGTGTCGGCATTTGTCATCGACGGCTCCCGTGTCGCAAACCTTCATACCGATATTCAGAATGCAGTTGATGCGATGGCTCTGGCCGGAGCCCGTGAACTGGATGGCGGCGATGATGCCATCGCCCGTTCTCAGGCGGCAATTGCCGCCATGAATGGCAATCAGGCCTGGTTCGGCGACAATGGCACAGCGCTTGGAATGGGCACCAAAGTCAATCTCACTTTCAGCAGTGGCGACGGTGCAAGCGATGTATCGGTCTCCTTCCTCGGTGCCATTCCCGCGTCCGATGATACGGCTATCGGCGCGGGTGCTTGCGTAGCCGGGCCGGGCAATACCGCTGATTGTCTGGTCAAGGGCAGTTCTGCCGCAGAGCAGTCCGCCAATGCACTGTTTGTGCGCGTAGTGGCAACGCCCCGTGCAATCCGGACGATTTTTCCGCTTCCTGGACTTGGCAATGATACATTGTCCGTTTCGGCAGAAGCTGTCGCCACCTATTCGGCTGTGATCTGCGACATCACACCGCTTTTCATCTGCAATCCGTTCGAGAATTTTCAGGGAAACCCAATAGGCAATGATTTAAGCTTCAACAAGAATTTTGCCCAGGGAAACATGTATGGAAGGCAGATCAATCTGAGTTATGGCAAAAACGGCCAGGTGGGGCCCGGTAATTTCGGTTTTCTGAGAACCCTCGGCAATGGTGCAAGTGCCCTGGCTGAGGCCCTGGCCACAAGTTCCGCCACCTGCTACCGCAAGAAAGGCCTCGATACCAAGCCGGGTGCGAATGTCGGCCCGGTTACAACCGGTCTGAACACACGATTCGGCATTTATCCCAACGGACAGAGTTTTCCCTCGTCCGAACAGGCCTACGCACCGGATGTTAATGTCCGTAAAGGCCAGTCGCAAGGCAGCGGCAACAATGGCAAAAAAAGTGGCGCACAATGCACCAATTACGATCCTGAACAGAACAGCACGACCTTTGGCGCATTGCCGTTTCCGGAAGGAGATGCGGAAGTTGATATTGGCGGCGCTACAATGTCGGCCTCCAGCGATTGGGACATAGAGACCTATTGGGACATTACGCACGGCAATTATTCAGAACCGCCTGAGGTCTCCGGTTATACGCCTCCGGCGCTGCCGGTCACAATTCCGAAAAGTTTCCCGAACTTGCCCGGCTCAACGACGCCGTCGCGCTATGACGTCTACAATTATGAAATTGACAACAATCTGGTGAATGATGCGGGACCCAACGGGGAAACCGGTGCGCCGCAATGTCAGGCGCCGTCAGTGACACCCCAAAGAGACCGACGGACACTCGTCGCCGCCGTCGTCGAATGCAATGCGCTGCAAGGCGAATTGCAGGGCTCCGCGACCAATATTCCGGCTTCGGGTTTTGCACGGATGTTTCTCACCCGACCTGCAGTCGCATCAGGAAATGACCGGACAATTGCAATGGAGGTCATCGATATCGCTGGTGATGATGGTTTGGGTTCGATGGATGACTTCTTCCGCGAAGAAGCCGAGTTGGTGCGATGAAAGCGGTGATTTCACCAATGCTTTGTTCTTTCAAACGCCTGCGCCGAGAGCGCGATGGCGCCGCCATGACTGAAGCCATACTGGCTGTCCCGATCCTCATCATCCTGGCTTTCGGGATGCTGGAATTCGGCTCACTGTTCTGGCAGCGCGAACAGATCGAAACCGGTCTGCGTGATGCCGCCAGATATATGGCGCGCTGCCGCCATGACACGGCGGCCTGCCAGACGACAGCGCGAAATCTGGCTTATTATGGTTCGGTCAGTGCGCAGTCCTCAGCGCGTGTGCCGCAGTGGGAGGCAGACGCCTCACCTATCACCTTCGCCGAGACGGTTGGCGCGACGCAGACTGTTGTCACCGCCACGACGGTACACCAACTGATCAACTCGCCGGTGTTTGGATTTCTCGGTATCGACGAGATCACCATCACCGCGTGGCATGATCAAAGGGTGATCGGATGGTGAAGTTTCCGCTATTCCGGAAGTTCTGGAAACAGCAGCACGGCAGCGCGCTGACTGAGGGTCTGCTGGTCTTTCCAATCATGGTTCTGGCCGTCAGCGCTACCGTGGAATTCGGATTTCTGCTGCACCAGTGGAATCAGGGTGCCAAGGCCATGCAGCTGGGCGTGCGCCAATTGATCGTTTCCGATCCTGTGACGCCGGATTTCGACACAGTATTCGCCTTCGATCCGGACTTGACCGGCAATCTAATCACTGCCAATGCCGGAATCAGCTCCAGCTGCGGTGCCGATACCGGGACTGCCTGCGATGCCACCCAGATGCAGCATATGCTCTCCGGAGGCGGCACATGGCGCGGACTGCAAGCTTATTTTCCCGGGCTCACGGCAGAAGAAATCCGCATTACTTATGAATTGAGTGGTCTGGGCTATCAGGGTCGGCCAGGGGGGCCTGTCGTCAGCGTGCGGATGGAACTGGCCCGTGATGCGATCAATCTGCCGATCAGCAGTGCAATGCTCAACTTGCTGGATATCAGTTTCCCACCCTTTGCAGTGACCGCGACATCTGAAGATCTGCAAAGCTGTCCCGGCGGATGTTCTTCCGGTGGATAAGGCAATGAAAGTTTGGTCATGAATTCAAGTTCCGGCACAATTGGAGGTTCGACCGTTCTGGTCTGCTCTGAAGATCCGCAGGCCAACAATATTATGGAAAGCGTGTTTTCATCACTGGTCTCTTATCAGCTGAAGAAATGCACTCGGAAAGAATTGGCAGACAGCGACGGGATTGATCCTGAAACACTGGATATCGCCATTCTGGATGTCGGCGACGGAACCATTCTGGATGACCCGGAATTTCTCAAAATCCGGAACAAACTCGGCCAATTGGCGATTATCTTCATCTCGGACGAATTGAGCCAGGAGAAAATACGCCAGCTCATCAAACTGGACGGTGCCGACTGGCTGACCAAGCCTCTGCAAAAGCGCGTACTGACCGACACCGTCAATGCCATCTCTCAGCGGCAAAAGCCCGGTGCCAACAAAGTTCATGCTGTCCTGTCATGCGGCGGCGGATCCGGTGGCAGCTGTGTTGCCATCATGCTGGCTTATTTTTTCAGCCGCCGCCGCAAACGCACCAAGCCCACTGCCGCCCTGTTCGATCTTGATTTTTCCAAAGCGGATATCGGCGCCTATCTGAATGTGGAAAATGCCTACAAACTGGAAAGTGTGATTGGCAAATCAGAGCGTGTCGATCTGGAATTCATAAATGTCATCAAGAAAATGCACGATTCCGGCTTCACGCTTTTTTCCTTTGAAAGCCCGCAACTGACCTATTCGGAAACCGGCGTTGAACTGGTTCTGCGGATGCTCGATCTGGTAAGTTACCAGCACGATCATACAGTCCTGGACCTGTCGTCCTATATGACACCATGGCAACCGACCATCATATCGGCTGTCGACACGGTGACCATCGTTTCGGGAACATCGCTGCCTTCCCTGCAAAGAGCCAAGCAGAAGTTCAAGGAGATCTCGACCTTGCGCAAAAGCGAAAAAGGCATCCACGTGGTCGCCAACCGGATGAAGCGGGGCTTGTTGGGTTCCCAATTCGGCAAGAAGGAACTGAGCAAGCTGTTTAATCCATCAATTCTGACAATCCTGCCGGACGAGCAAAATCTCATGCTGGAAGCGCTGAACCGGGGCATGTTGCCAATAGAAGTCAACAAACGCTCCATGTTTTGTTCACGACTGCACGATCTGTCAGAAATTATTGTCCAGGAGGTTCGATAATGTTGCGCGCGCCGATCCCTTTCTCAGCTTTTGCCACTTTTCTGGCCGGCCTGCTTGTGACTCTTGCGGTTGCGAGCATGGGCATGGGGCCGGCTCATGCGGGATCCTACAAGGTTCCCCGCACGCATGGACCGACAACCAAGACCCAGATGCAGATCAGTACCGGTGAAAAACCCGGCACGATCATCATTTCAAACACTGCCAAAACACTGGATGTGGTGATCGATAGCAAAACGGTGGCGCGCTATACAATCGGGATAGGACGCAAGGGGTTCACCTGGACCGGTACGGTTAAAATCGGCCGCAAAGCGGAATGGCCATCATGGACTCCGCCCGCTGATATGCGCGCCAGAGAACCAGGACTGCCGAAGACAGTTGCACCCGGACCGCATAATCCACTGGGCGCACGGGCGCTTTATCTTTTCCAGAACGGCCGTGACACGCTGTACCGCATTCATGGCACCAATGATACCGGCTCGGTCGGCGGGTTTGTCACTGCAGGGTGCTTCCGGCTGACAAATGCCGATGTGCTGGAATTGTATGCGAGCACCCCTACAGGCACCAAAGTGATTGTACGGAATTGATCGAATGACCGGCACAAATCCATATGACGCCAAAGGAATTCTGAAATGAATGAAACAGTCCTTGGGCGATTTTTTACGCCGGCAAAAGCGACGGCGGCACCCGAAAATACAAAGCAAGAGCCAGACGCGGTGAAGGCGAAGGCGACGGCTGAAGCTGCTCCCACACCTGCCGACAAAGACAGCGTTGAGGCGCCGGCCGGCAAAAAAACCGACAATGAAAACCAGGATAAGGTGTCGCTGCGCGTTGCACTGCACCGCCACCTGCTGGATGAAATTAATCTCAGTGTTCTGGATACGATGTATACAGAGGAACTGGTCGAGGAAATTCGACCGCTGGTCAGAGAGTTCATCAAGAAGAATCATTTTCCCCTCAGCGCCCCGGAACTGGACGCGCTGATACTTGATACGACGAACGAAATGCTGGGTCTGGGGCCGCTTGAGCCCCTGCTCAAGGACGACACAATCTCCGATATTCTGGTCAACAGTCACGAGCAGGTTTTTATCGAACGTTTCGGTCAGCTTGAGATTACGGACATCCGTTTCAAGGATGAAGATCACCTGATGCGGATCATCAACAAGATCGTGTCCGCTGTTGGACGCCGTGTTGATGAATCCTCACCGCTGGTGGATGCCCGGCTGCCGGACGGTTCCCGTGTCAACGTCGCGGTCCGGCCGGTTGCAGTTGACGGACCGATGGTTTCGATCCGGAAATTTTCACGCCGCCCCTATACGCTGGAAAGGCTGGTGGAAAGCGGTTCGATGGCCGAGGCGATGAAGATTCTGCTTGCCGCGGCGGTGAAAGGACGCAAGTCGATCATCATCTCGGGGGGCACCGGCTCCGGCAAGACCACCATGCTGAATGCGCTGTCTTCGCAGATATCCAATTCCGAACGGCTGCTGACCATTGAGGATGCGGCAGAGCTGCAATTGCAGCAGATCCATGTCTGCCGTCTGGAAACAAAGCCTGCCACGCTTGACGGGCGCAATGAAGTGCGCCAGCGCGAGCTTTTGAAAAATGCCCTGCGAATGAGGCCAGACCGGATCATTGTTGGAGAGGTCCGCAGTGAAGAAGCGTTCGATATGCTGCAGGCCATGAATACCGGCCACGAAGGATCGATGTGCACGGTCCATTCCAATACACCCAGAGACGCCCTGTCGCGTCTGGAGCAGATGATCGGCATGGCTGGCATGCCAATGTCGCAAAAAAGCATTCGCCAGCAGATCGCCTCTGCGATTGATCTGATTGTCCAGGTCGAACGCATGCATGACGGAACACGTAAACTGGTTTCCATTGCCGAAGTTACGGGCATGGAAAACGATATCATCCAGATGCAGGAGATCATGGCTTACAAGAAGATGGGCCTTGATGAGGCAGGGAACGTGAAAGGCATGTATTTGGCCACTGGAATCCGACCGCGCTTCCTGGAAGATATCGCAGAAGTCGGACTGACAGTTCCTGAAAATCTGTTCGATCCAAGCCGCGAATTGAGTTAGAATCATGCCATTATTTTTCATCTATTTTGCTGTTTTCATCTGCGTCCTGGTAGCCACGGATACGCTGGTGCGAACGGCGCGGGACAAGCTGCAGCGGCGCAGCTATCTGAACCACCGGCTGAGCCTGATTGAACAGAATGCCGACCGGAATGTTGTCTATCGAAACCTGCTCAAGGAAAGAGGCATCGATTCTGAAGCGCAGCAATCGGTCTCAAATTACCTGAGCCGGCTCTATATCCAGTCAGGGCTGCGGTTGAGCACCACCAGAATTGCCAGCTATATGCTGGGAGTGACGGCGGCCAGCTATCTGGCCTTGTTTCTTGCAGGCTTCAACGGATTGATCGGATTGATCATCTCACTGCTTGTCACTGTCTCTGCGGCGTTTGCTTTTCTCTACCGGGCACAGGGCAGCCGAGTGAAAAAGTTCACAGCGCAATTGCCTGACGCAATCGATATCATCGTCAGAAGCCTGTCCGCCGGGCATCCGCTGCCAATTTCAATTTCACTCGTTGCCAGAGAGACCCGCGATCCGATCGGTTCGGAATTCGGCATTCTGTCGGACGAGTTGACCTATGGTATCGACATTGATGTGGGGGTGCGCAACATGGCTTCCAGGGTGGGCGCTGAAGAGCTGAACCTGTTGGCGATTTCTCTCAGCGTTCAGAAAGGCTCCGGCGGCAATCTGACGGAAATCCTGTCCAACCTTGCGGACATGGTCCGCAAACGAGTGATGATGAAATCAAAAATCAAGGCGATCTCGGCAGAGGGCCGCATGACTGCATGGTTCATGCTCGGATTCCCGTTTTTTCTGTATGCAATCATCCGGCTGATGAATGCCGAATACTTCGTGCCGTTGTGGGAAAGTGGGTACGGCGGCCATTTTCTGATTTTTTCCGGCACTCTTTTGGGTATTGGCATGCTCGTCATACGAAAAATTATCAATTTTGACTATTAACTGGTGTCATGTCCGAAAACCTGATCCTTCTTACCACCTTTATCTCAGTGATGATGATCGCTGCGATCATCTTTGGCCTGGTAAACGCCCGCCGCCAGATCAGTGCGCGGTTTGACGACCAGACCGAAGACAAGCCGGATGAGGTCGAGGTTCCTGAGGATATTCGCGGGCTTTCGATTACAGAAGCGACACTTGTCAAACACTACTATGCTGTCATCCGGGCGGACAAAAACCAGAATTCGGTTGATAACCGGCTGATCCGGGCCGGCTATTTCCAGCCGGGCGCAGGCCGCACCTATCAGCTCATTCGCGTCGTCGTCGCATTGGCGTTTTCAAGCCTGATCATGTTCGGCGTGCCGCTGTTCCTGCCCGATCTGCTCAATTCGTCGCTGATCATGCTGGCGCTGATTACGGGCGCTCTGGCGTTTTTTGTCTGCAATATCATGCTTGAAAAAATCGGCGATTCCCGCGAGGTCATGTATCGCCGGCTGTTTCCCGATTTTATGGACACGCTGATTGTGTGCGTCGATTCCGGGCTCAGCGTGGAAGCTGCGATTGACCGTGTATCGAAAGAGTTTCTGAAATCAGTAAACAAGGATTTCGGGCTGCATCTGGCGATGATGATGCTGGAAGTACGCGGAGGAAGACGGTTGCGCGACGCGCTTTCCAATTTTGCCGGCCGGCTTCGTATCGATGAAGCGAAATCACTGGCTGTACTGTTCCGGCAATCAGAGGAACTGGGCGCGAGTGTCACCAAGACATTGAGAGTGTTCAGCGGGGAAATGCGTGAAAAACGCATGATTTCAGCAGAGGAAAAAGCCAATGCGTTGCCTTTCAAAATGCTGTTTCCTCTGGCGCTGTTTCTGTTTCCGATCAGTATCCTGATTGTTGCAGTTCCAATCATCATGAAAGTGATCAGTGTGCTGCAGAGCCTGGCTGGCTGACATCTGCGGCCCGGCACTACCAGCCGAGCACGAAGACTTTGAACGGCATCCAAAGTCCCATGACTATCATCATCAGATTCTCTGTCAGCGAGACAAAGCCGAGCGGGACATTACTGCTGCCGCCGACGCAGGCACATTTGAGTTGACGCTTGTCAATATAGACGGCTTTGACGACCGAGACGGCCCCTGCCGTGCCGATCAACAGAGCAATTGGCGCTGACAGCCAGACCAATGCCCCGGCGGTCATGAGAATTGCGGCAATCGCCTCGCCGAACGGATAGATATAGCCATAGCGCACCCATCTTTGTGCGATCAGATCGTAGTTCAGGAACATGGTTGAGAAACTCTCGACATCCTGAAGTTTCTGAACTGCCAGAAAGGCCATCGACAAGGAGATGAACCATTCAAAGGCACGCAGTGTCAGAAGATCCCCGTGGGCATACCAGCTTAAGCCAAGTGCCAGCAGCGCGGCCATCGCAAAAATTGCGATGACCGGCTGATAAGTGGTCGCATCTTCGTCTTTCACCTCTTCGCCAAAATGCACGCGCAACGCGTCATAGCCGCCGATCCGCTTGCCATCGACCCAGGTCTGCGGTGTGGTTTCCACATCATGGTCCCGCTTGAAGGCATCGGTTTCCTCACGGGTGGTCAAGTGATGATCCTCGACTGTGAAACCCTTGCGCTCCAGAAGATCTTTGGATTTCAATCCGTAAGGACAGGTGTGATCGGGCATCACCATGCGGTGGAGTTGTGCGGTTTTGGCCATGGGACGAAGCTTCCTATTTGCCGTCAAGTTCGGGTGTGGCAGCCGGTCCGCCGTTCAAATCGGCGATCAGCGCTTCCATTTCCCTGATCTCGAGCTTCTGAGCTTCGATGATATCGTCGGCCAGCTTGCGCACTCTTGGATCGGAGATTTCGGCCCGCGAGCTGGTCAGGATCGCAATGGAATGGTGGGGGATCATGGCCTTCATCCAGGCAACATCACCGATCGTGTCCTGACTGCGAACCAGATACAGGCCCAATGCAAAGACAATGAGTGACGTGGCGAAAACAGCCAGATTGACGGCTTTATTGGTATACATGTTGAGCATGAACGCCAGCATGATGATCGCCATCACGCCGCCCATATAGAGCGCCATCCAGGCCCGGGTCTGGCTGAAGCGAACATCGCTCAGTTGCCAGCTGTTGAGATACATCAGCCCGAACATGACAATTGTTGAAGTGACGATCATCGCGATGAAGCGCCCATATTTGTTTTGCATTTCCGTTCTCCGTAGGTTTCTTGAAATTTTGTGTCGGCAGGCTCGATCTGGTTCGATTCAAAGCGATCCAGTCAAATTCTGTCACCCTGGTAACGCAGGTTACCTGCCGAACTGAACTGCTCGCATCGGAACTGCATTCCATCGCAAAGTTCCAGCACCCCCTTCCCTAAATGAGGAAAAGGCGGGTTTGGTTCCGAGCAGATCAACTGTAAAGTGAAATTTTATGTAAGCGAATGCCGGGATGCGGGCGCGAAGACAGGTATTTGTTTTGAAACTGTCGATCCATTGGAGGGAATTTGCAGGCCTGCCGATAAGAATGCAAAATTGACTGAAAACTGCCCGGAAATCGGGTCAGTCGCGTAAAGTAGGCTGCCGCGTTTAGCTGCGCGTTCGTGCTGAGTTCAGCCAGACCGCCAGTGCCCCGGCAAGGCCAAGAGACACAAAAACCGCCTCACCGCCATCTTCGGCAATCAGCAGAAATCCATACAGCGTCTTCGACACGGCCGTGCCATTGTCGATATCCTGAAGATAGCTCGCCGAAGAGATCAGATCGATGCCGATACCGGTGATAACCAGACCAAAGATCACGACCAGAAAGAAGCCACTGCTGCCCATGCTGGAGACCGGGGTGCGCAGCAGGCCGACAATCAGCACCGACAGGGCGATCACACCAAGCACAAGCCACATCACCAACTCGCCCAGATGTTCAGGTTTGATGTTTTGAATCGTGCTGAAGCCCAGGTGCTCTGCGACCCATTCTCCGCCATATTCGTGAAGTCGCAGGGAATCATCGGCAAGCAGCACAACAAAAATGATCGACCAGCTGCACAATATGGACTGTCTTGTGCGCTTGAATGCCATGAATAACAGCGCAGCAATGACGGCCAATTTCGCATAGCCGAAAAATTCCGGGAGACTGTAATCTGCCGCAAGGCTCCAGAACTGGGGAAACTTGGCGGGATTATCACTGATCACCTGCTGGATGCCGTAATAGACGAAAATTCCGATGAACACAGAATCGATCAGCAGCAATCCAATTAGCATCTTCAATGCCGGCGGAGACTGTGTAACCAGTCTGCCCCATGAACGCAGGCTGTCACGAGAGAGAAGCGCCCGAACATGGTCGAACAACAGTCCCGAGGGTGAAGATGATGAGATATACATGCCTTTTACTTACACGAAACTGTTTGCATTTGGTAAATTTACAACGCTTACAGTTAATTTCACTGGCGGCTTCACAGTCTTCGGACCGTCATGGTTGCTTCACACCAAGCGGCAATCAGTGCTGGTCTGATCCGGCCACATCACGATTGAAGGATGCTGGCGCGCATGTTTCAATGGTGAAAATGGTTGCGCAGACACAGCATGAGCGATGAGGTCAAATCCTGCATCCGGGCGATCATGCGGCGGCTGCGTTCGCTGCAGGATGTCAAAGCAGCGTTTCAGGATGTGCGGGATTATATAAGCCGCGATGTGGACGCCATTGGCCCGCAGTGAAAGCAATTATAGGCTTTGCGAAAAGCCTGTTTCTCGTGTAGCTAATCGAATATCTCTTGCTGCAGTGCGGCATTCAACTGGGAGCAGATAATGCGGAAAGTTTACAAATCGGCAGACGAGGCTCTGGACGGGCTGTTATTCGACGGCATGTTCATTGCAGCCGGTGGCTTTGGACTATGCGGCATTCCGGAATTGCTGATAGCGGCAATTCGCGAATCCGGCGTCAAAGACCTGACCGTGGCATCAAACAATGCCGGCGTCGATGATTTCGGTCTCGGCCTGCTGCTGCAAACCCGGCAGGTGAAGAAAATGATCTCCTCCTATGTGGGTGAGAACGACACCTTCATGCAGCAATATCTGTCCGGCGAACTGGAGCTTGAATTCAACCCTCAAGGCACACTGGCCGAGCGGATGCGCGCCGGCGGCGCTGGCATTCCCGGCTTTTATACCAAGACAGGTGTCGGCACAGTGATTGCCGAGGGCAAGGAACACAAGGATTTTGACGGCCAGAGCTATATTCTGGAACGCGGAATTGTGGCCGATATCGCCATTGTCAAAGCCTGGAAGGGTGACGAACAGGGCAATCTGGTCTATCGCAAGACCGCGCGCAATTTCAATCCGAATGCGGCAACCTGCGGCAAGGTCTGCATTGCCGAAGTGGAAGAAATTGTTCCGGTCGGCTCGCTTGATCCGGACATGATTCACACACCCGGCATTTTCGTGCACCGGCTGATCACGGGCGAGCATGAAAAACGGATTGAACAGAAAACCGTTCGTGCGGCTTAAGGAGAGTTACCATGTGGGATCGCAATAAAATGGCTGCCTGCGCGGCGCGTGAACTGGAAGATGGAATGTATGTCAATCTGGGCATCGGCATTCCCACGCTGGTTTCGAACTACATTCCCGACGGCGTCGATGTAACGCTGCAATCAGAGAACGGCATGCTCGGCATGGGCCCGTTCCCGACAGAAGCGGAACTCGACCCGGATCTGATCAATGCTGGCAAGCAGACGATTACAGAACTGGACAGGACGAGCTACTTCTCATCCGCTGACAGTTTCGGCATGATCCGGGGCGGAAAAATCGACATGGCCATTCTGGGCGCGATGGAGGTCTCCGAAAAAGGCGACCTTGCCAATTGGATGATTCCCGGAAAGCTGGTCAAGGGCATGGGCGGGGCGATGGATCTCGTTGCCGGTGTGAAGCGTGTCATTGTTGTCATGGATCACACCAATAAAAGGGGCGAAACCAAGCTTCTGACCGAATGCACCCTGCCCCTCACCGGACAGGCTGTAGTTGACCGGATCATTACCAATTTTGGCATATTTGATGTGGTTGAAGGCGGTCTGAAAATCGTCGAACTGGCCGCGGGAGTTTCGGAACAGGATGTGCGCGACAAGACGGAAGCCACAATCGTCGGCTGATTTCGTCAGTCGCGGCGCACCCAGGTTTACAGCCGCGGCTTGAGCTTGCGAAGGGCCTCTATGACTGCATTCGGCAGGGCGCTGTCTGCGCCTCGCGGCGCGGCGTCAAGCGCGCTGCTGATGTCCTTTTCCAGAATGCCGATTGTATTGTCCGGCGCATGGCCGTCGCGGGCAAATTCAATATCCTCAAAGCCGCTGGCGAACCAGTTCCGGCCGGAGCTTTTGTCGATCAGGGCAAGCAGCGACTTTTCATCCAGTCCCAGTTCATCGGCCCAATCGAGCACCAGCCGGGTCATCGCCGTGGACGAGACCGCCAGCAAATTGTTCAGAACTTTGGCTGTCATCCCGGCCGCAAACGGACCCATTGTGTGGAATGAGGTTCCCATTGCTTCGAACAGCGGCCGCAAGGCGGTCAGGTCCGCCTCCTCGCCGCCCATCATGAAGGACAGACGCCGTTCGCGCGCGGCGATAGATGCACCTGACATTGGTGCGTCGACCAGATTGATATGCGAGGGCAGCCTGCCCTTGAGGGTCTGGAGATAGCGCGGCGAGAGGGTGGAGCAGATGATAATGCTGCGCAGCCCCGGTGCTGCCGCCGCAAGGGCCTGAGTGTCAAACAGAAGAGCTTCCGTCTGCTCGATATCGCGAACCACACTGATGAGGATTTTCAGATGAGCGGCAAATCGCGCCACATCATCGCTCATGGCGGCGGCGAATTCGCCATAGCTTTGCGGTGCCCGGACATCAAAGCCGACGGCATCAAAACCGGCATCGCGCAATGCGGCCAACATCGGCTGACCCATGCGGCCGCACCCGGCCAGGCCAATTCCAGATAACTCCAAACCGCTTTTCCCGCCAGTTCAACTGCGACCATCCGTACCAATCAGGCTTGAACGCAGACCCGGTCGCCTGTCAACCCGTCACCCCGGGCGGTTTTCATAGTTACCATTTGCGCTCCAGTTTTTTGCGCAGGAAGATGGCAATGGCATTCATGCTGATCAGGAAAACGAGCAGGACCAGAATTGCCGCCGATGTGCGGCTAACAAAGCCGCGTTCCGGGCTGTCGGCCCAGATGAAGATTTGTGTCGGCAGCGCAGTGGCACTGTCGAAGGGTGTGGATGGTGCCGAGGTGATGAATGCGTTCATGCCGATCAGCAACAAGGGAGCGGTTTCGCCCAGCGCCTGTGCCAGCCCGATAATTGTGCCGGTGAGAATGCCTGGCATGGCCAGCGGAAGCACATGGCCGAAAACAACCTGTTGCCTGGATGCCCCGATGCCGAGGGCGGCCTCGCGGATGGACGGTGGTACCGCCTTCAACGCCGCACGGGTTGCAATGATGATTGTCGGCATAGTCATCAAAGCCAGGGTCAGACCACCAACGAAGGGAACAGACCGCGGCATTCCAAACCACCCGATAAAAACGGAGAGTGCCAGAAGGCCGAAAACAACAGAAGGAACCGCGGCAAGATTATTGATATTCACTTCGATAAAGTCGCTGATGCGGTTCTTGGGGGCAAATTCTTCGAGATAGAGGGCAGCACCAATTCCCAACGGGAACGAGATCAGGAAACAGACCAGGAGTGCCCAGAAGGAGCCGATAATAGCGCCTTTCAGTCCGGCCAGTTCCGGAAAGCGGCTGTCCGCGTTGGTAATAAGACCTGTATTGATCGGAGATGAAATCATGCCGGCATTTTCGAGTGTGTCGAAATATGCCAATTGATCATCTTTCAACCGGCGCAACTGCTCGGGCGTGTCCCGGTCAATCAACTCCTTGTTCAACTGGTCATAGGGGTCAGACACCGGGACTGACAGCGAAACGGTCTTGCCGATAAGGTCCGGATTGGCGACCACCATATCGCGTAATTTAAATTGTGCTCCGTTGGAGAAAATCTTCTCGACTGTCCGCATTGCAGCCCTGTCACCGGTCGCCACACCAGGAAGCGACCTGGCTAGTGAGGCGGCCAGGACATCATCAAAACCGCCGCGCGGCAGCCGGTCCGCCGGCACTTCCTCGGGGTCAATAAAAACATCCAGAGTGACATGTGTTTGCGTGAAGGCCTTATGGCCGGTGGATACCAGCGACGCGATCAGGGTGAAAAGCATCAAAAAGGCAATGCTGATCGCGGCAATGCCAAGACTTTGCAATATGACCTGCTTGCGCTTGCGCCGTGGGAGACTGCGCCTGATGGCCTCGGTTGCGCCGGCTGCCGAGACGCTGGCCTGTTGGGAAGTGATGGCGGTCATAAACGAGCTCTAGTCATAGGCTTCCCGGTACTTGCGGACAATCCGAAGCGCGAGAATGTTGATGATAAGGGTAACGATGAACAGCATCATCCCAAGTGCGAAGGCGGCCAGCGTTTTGGGATTGTCGAAGGATGTGTCACCGATGAGCAACGTCACGATCTGGACCGTAACGGTTGTGACGCTTTCGAGCGGATTGGCGGTCAGATTTGCGATCAATCCGGCAGCCATGACCACGATCATGGTCTCGCCGATCGCCCGGCTGACCGCAAGCAGAATACCGCCGACGATGCCGGGAATGGCCGCCGGAAAAAGAACGTTCAGTACGGTCTCGGCACGCGTGGCACCAAGCGCCAGAGCGCCATCACGCAAGGAGCGCGGCACGGCGGACAGGGCATCATCGGCAAAGGATGAGATAAATGGAACCAGCATGATACCCATCACACTGCCCGCCGCAAGCGCCGTATTTGGCGAAACGCCAATGCCCAGCGATGCACCCAGGCTGCGGATTGCAGGGGCAACGACCAGAATGGCAAAGAAGCCGTACACAACCGTCGGCACGCCTGCGAGAATCTCAAGAAATGGCTTTGCCACCGAGCGCACACGGGATGGCGCGAATTCATTCAGATAGATGGCCGAGAACAGACCGATCGGGATTGCAAGAATCAGGGCTACGGCGGTGATCACAAGGGTTCCGACGATAACCGGTATCCAGCCAAAGGCACCGGCCGCAGCTACCTGGTCCGCTCGGATTGGAATTTGCGGCTCCCAGTTCAGACCGAACAGAAATTCGGTCAAAGGAACCAGCCGGAGAAATTTGACGGTCTCAAATGCAAGAGACGCGACAATGCCAACCGTAGTGAAGATCGCGGCGACCGAGCAGAAAATCATCAGGCCCGAAACAATCCGTTCGACACCCTGACGGGCACGGAAAGTGGCTGTGACCCGGCGCCGGGCGAACCACAGCAGAGCCAGCCCGCCAATGGCGACAATAGCGATCAGCATCATCGATGCAACGGCCTGAAGCAGGTTCAGCTGTTCTGCTGCGGTAATCTTCCACTCTTCCGGGGTGCCGAATGTCTGGCCCCTGGAAAGAGACCTGATTTCGGTCAGAACCAACTGACGCTGCCCCGTGCCTAAACCATTGAGCACACCATTTGGCAATCCGCCCATGACAATTTTGTCGACAACAGAGCCCTGCAGCGCCAACCAGACAATGGTCAGGACGAAGACGGGCACCAGGATCGACAGAAACGAAAACAGACCGTGATATCCGGAAAGCGAGTGCAGTCGCGCGCCGTCGCGGCGCATGGCCCGCGCGGCCCGCCGGTTAAGCCAGTATCCAAACAGGCTGATGACGAAAAGGGTCGCGAATGCCAATGTGGTCATCTCTACACTCTTTCAAAAAAACTGTCTCGAGCCGCGACCGGCTCGAGACTTCGCAAGGGCCGGAAATTTGGCTTATTCAGGGGCATCCATCTGCTTGCCGTTCAAAATCGCATCCTGAAGGGCAGTGCGACGGTCGTCGACCAGCGTCACCAGGCCACGCTCGGACAGGTAACCACCCGATTCCAGGGCATCTTCAGACATGTATTCTTCGATGAACTCATTGAGGTTGGGGATGACACCGCGGTGCGCGTTCTTCACGTAGAAGTAAAGCGGGCGCGATACCGGATAGGATTTGTCGGCAATGCTGTCGGTGGTCGGCTCAACGCCTTCGATCTTGACACCTTTCAACCGGTCGAAGTTTTCATAAAGGAATGAATAACCGAAGATGCCGACGGCATTGGGATCGGATTCGAGCCGCTGTACGATCAGATTGTCATTTTCACCGGCTTCGATGAAGGGTCCGTCAGTACGCATGCGCGAGCAGTTCTCTTTAACCCAGTCACCGTCGAAACCACCATTGGCAACATAATCCAGTTCTTCACAACCGGCATGCATTGCCAATTCGACAAAGGCATCCCGTGTACCGGAGGTTGGCGGAGGGCCATAGGCGAGGATTTCTGTATCCGGCAGATCGGCGTTGATTTCAGACCATTTCTTGTAGGGATTATCGGCCCATTTACCATCAACGGGAACCTGAGCGGCCAGCGCCAGATAAATCTCGCCAAGGGTCAAATCCCAGTCAAAATCATTGCTGCGCGAAATTGCAAGCGACAAACCGTCGAAGCCGATCAGCGCTTCGGAAATATCCGTAACGCCATTTGACTGGCACAATTCATACTCGGATGCTTTCATGGCGCGGGAGGCACCAGTGATATCAGGGTGTGCCTCTCCAACACCTTCACAGAATATTTTCATCCCGCCGCCGGTGCCGGTCGATTCTACAATCGGCGAAGGCGCGCCGGTATTGTTGGAGAATTGCTCGGCGACAGCTTGTGTGTATGGAAACACAGTGGACGATCCGACAATCCGGATTTCGTCGCGAGCGATGGCAGACGTCGCGGATAACGCTGTGATAGCCAGGGCAGAAGTCGCGAGTTTAAGATAGGACATGGAAACTCCTTGGGTTTCATTAGTGATCGTCTGTCTACGACCTGACTGTTCGAGTACTCCTGCCGAGTGTCATGGATGTAACAGTTTTGTTACAGATTTATGACACCAGGCCGCGTGTGATAAAATCGACTGACCTGATGCAGCCGGTTGTCGGTAACGGGCACCGACTTCTTGTGTTTTGCGGCTCTTTGCCTGCGGTTGCGGCGTTTGCTGGCAACGATCAGCCGCGCCTGAACGCGCTCTAGTCCCGGAACTGATCATCCAGTGAATAACCGGCCCCGCGCACGGTTCGGATCGGGTCTTTGGCGCGGCCTTTATTGATGGCTTTGCGCAAGCGGCCGACATGGACATCGACGGTGCGCTCATCGACATAGACATCATGGCCCCAGACGCCATCCAGAAGCTGCTCGCGCGAAAAGACGCGGCCGGGGCTTTGTAAAAAGAATTCCAGCAATTTGAATTCTGTCGGGCCCAGGTGGATTTCGCGTGTCGCGCGATGTACGCGGTGGGTCTCGCGGTCCATCTCCAGATCGCCCGTGCGCAGCAGCCGTGAGACCACTTCCGGCTTGGCGCGGCGCAGCATCGCTTTCACTCGTGCCATCAGTTCGGGCACGGAAAACGGCTTCACCACATAATCATCGGCCCCGGTGGACAATCCGCGTATGCGCTCGGTTTCCTCGCCGCGTGCGGTCAACATGATAACAGGCAGATTGCGTGTTTCATCACGCGCACGCAGGCGGCGGCACAATTCAATGCCCGACAGGCCCGGCAGCATCCAGTCCAAAAGCAGCAGATCAGGAACTGCCTCGCGCAATTTCAGTTCGGCATCATCGCCGCGTTCAGACACGTCGACCTGGTAGCCTTCGCTTTCCAGATTGTAACGCAAAAGCAGACTGAGTGATTCTTCGTCCTCGACAACAAGGATATTTGGGGCAGCCATTGCGGGGTCTCCTCAGGCAAAAGCAGGTTGCGGCAGGTTCTTTTTCATGGCTGCTCCACCACGTGGATTGCGCTGTTGTCACCCTTGGGCCGCTCATCCTCCAACTGGACGCCGGTAACCTGATAGATGACTGTCTCTGCAATATTGGTGGCGTGATCGCCGATCCGCTCGACATTTTTGGCGCAGAACAGCAGATGGGTGCAATATGAGATATTGCGCGGATCTTCCATCATGTAAGTCAGCAATTCGCGGAACAGCGAGGTATACATGGCATCGATTTCGCTATCGTTCTGCCACACCATTTCCGCTTTGCCGACATCTCTGGCGACATAGGCATCCAGAACTTTTGTCAACTGGGCCTGGGCCAGTTCCGCCATATGTTCAATGCCGTGAATGAGTTTTGAAGGCTGAACAACGCCCTCGATTGCGATGGCGCGTTTGGCGATATTCTTGGCCAGGTCTCCGCAACGCTCCAGATCATTGGAAATGCGCAGGGATGCAATAATTTCGCGCAAATCGGATGCCATTGGCTGGCGTTTGGCGATGGTGCGGATTGCGTCATCCTCGACCTTGCGCTGCAGATTGTCGAGGTCCTTGTCATCTGTGATGACTTTGCGGGCGAGAACAGGATCAGCGCGCAGCAATGCCTGCAACGCATCCACGATCATGCTCTCTGCAATCCCACCCATCTCGGCAATATATTTTGCCAGTGCCTGCAGTTCCTCATCATATGCTGTAACTGTATGATCAGCCATTTTAGCGTCCTTACCCAGTGTTACCCGAACCGGCCAGTGATGTAATCCTGGGTCCGCTTGTCCCCTGGATTGGTGAAGATATCGTCGGTCACACCTTCTTCAACCAGATTGCCAAGATGGAAAAACGCGGTCCGTTGAGACACCCTTGCGGCCTGTTGCATGGAGTGAGTAACGATGACAATCGTGTAATTATTACGCAATTCATCAATCAGCTCTTCCACTTTGGCCGTGGCAATGGGATCGAGTGCGGAACAGGGTTCGTCCATCAGGATGACTTCGGGACTGACAGCAATGGCGCGCGCAATGCACAGGCGCTGTTGCTGGCCGCCGGAGAGGCCGGTTCCCGGTTCGTCAAGACGGTCCTTCACCTCTTCAAACAGGCCTGCCTTTTGCAGGCTTTCGACCACCATTGCCTCCAACTCCTCCTTGCTGCTTGCAAGCCCGTGAATCTTCGGGCCATAAGCGACATTTTCAAAGATGGATTTTGGAAACGGATTCGGTTTCTGGAAAACCATGCCGACCCGTGCGCGCAGTTCAACCACGTCCACGGCGGAATCGTAAATATCCTTGCCATCAAGCGTGATATCGCCCTTCACCCGGCAGATATCGATGGTGTCATTCATGCGATTGAGGCAGCGCAAAAATGTGGATTTGCCGCAGCCTGACGGTCCGATCAATGATGTGACCCGATGCTCCGGAATTTCCAGATCAACGTCGAAAAGCGCCTGCTTTTCACCGTAGAACACGTTGACCTTCTCACCCTTCATCTTGACCCGCGGCGCATTGGTCAAAGCGGCGCTTTCATTTTTGCTGCTCATGGTTTGCACAGAAGTCTCCATGTCCAAGGTTCCTTCTTAACGGGTTACCGGCTTAACAGGCTACCGGCTTAACAGGTTACCGGACGTGCTCAAAGATGCGGGCTTGCCGGGTATAGAGCAACAGCGCCTATTATATTCATTCAAGTGACCTGCCATCCAGTAATCAGCCAGCCAGTAATCTGCCAAGGACTTGCCAGCGACCCGGCCAGGCTCGTGTCAGCCAGGCTCTGAAAACAAGAATTACGCAGGACAGTGGCGGTCCGTGCATAATGATCGGACAACTGCCACCTGCCGCCCAGCAATCTAGCCAGACGCAGTGATGCTTCTATGGCATTTTTGTATCAATTAGATGACAATCCATACCCTTGAAAAATATCAGTTTTCCGAAATGCCATCGCTTTTGGCCATTTTTTCAGCCGCCGCTGACGCTGTCCGGCGGGGAAACTGCACTGTGAAGGCCGCGCCCTTGCCGGCTTCGGTTTTTATGTGAAGGGTGGCGCTATGACGGTTCAGGATATGCTTGACGATGGCAAGTCCAAGTCCGGTGCCCTGTTTTTGCCGGCTGGTCTCCACATCGGCGCGATAGAATCGTTCTGTCAGACGCGGCACATGTTCGGACGCAATACCGGGGCCGAAATCGCGGATGGTTGTGGCAGGTCCCCTGGTTTCTGTTTCTGCAAGGAAGTCAATCTCGACACGCTGGCCTGATGCGCCATATTTGATAGCATTTTCAATCAGATTGCTGAAAACCTGAACCAATTCGTCCTGAGCACCAGACACGATGACAGGATCATCCCAGGTACCAAGAACCAGCTTGACGTCATTGTCACGGGCCAGCGGTGCCAGCGTATCCGCCACATGACCAATCAAAGGTCCAAGGTCGACCGGATCAGTTGGCTTTAAATGTGCCTTCATTTCGATTCGGCTGAGCGACAGAAGATCATCAATCAGCCGAGACATGCGCTGAGATTGCTCGCGCATAATGTTGAGAAAGCGCAGTCTCGCAGTCTCATCATTCCGGGCCGGTCCCAGCAGCGTTTCGATGAACCCCGACATGGACGCCAGCGGCGTGCGCAATTCATGACTGGCATTGGCAATAAAATCCACCCGCATCCGCTCTATGCGCTTCTGTGCGCTTAAATCCTGAAACTGGACCAGCAGAAATTGCGGCGTCGCGGTTAGCGGAACTGCCGCGTCAGTGTCAAACCGCAATGGGCTTAAATCGACACTGAACCAACGCTCGACCGGGAAGCGTTCAATGTATTCCAGTTGCTCGGGCTGATTGGTTTCCATAACCCTGGCCAGCGCAGCGACGAGATTGCGCTGGCGAAAATGCAGAGCCATGGGCTGGCCGGGCCTGATGTCACCCAAGTTTGATATGGTGGCTTTATTGAGAAAACGTACGACCCCTTCGCTGTCGACCAGCAGCGTGGGCACCGTCAGCGATGCAATGACCCGTTTGGTCGATGGATCCGGCCAGACCGACTGCTGTGCCACTGCGCGTGCGGTCCGCAAGGCATTGAGGCGGCGGCGGCGCTGGCTTGCGACCGGCTCCACCATGGTTGCCGCGCCCAGCGCCAAAAGAAACAGAATGCCGGCAAAAGGGGTTACATCGCCGCGCAGCCAGAAGGCCAGCACTCCGACACAGGCGACGATCACAGCCCAGCGCTGATCCAGCAGCCGGGTCAGGAGCGCATTGTTTTCGATTTCCGCATCTGAAAGCGGGGGCTCGGCAGCCATGATGGCCAATCCTCCATGAATGGAAACTTGCAACAGACATTGAAGGAAAACTCTATTGTGGCAAAGTTATTTCAGATTTATGACACTCACCACCGCCGCACCGACGGTTCAGGCCTCATTGTGACAAACCCGACAATCCGCTAGCGTGGCAAAGCTGACATTATTCGAGGACCCATATGGCTAACGATAAATCGTCTTCCGGTGACCCCCTTCGGGACAATTTTGATCTGGACAATCCCAAGCTGGCTTCGCAGATCAAAGGCGCTGCGATGCAGAGCGGCAATTATCCCTACAGCGATAAATTATCACGCAAGAAATATGAGCGTGCGTTGCGGGTTTTGCAGATCGAACTCGTCAAGGTCCAAGCCTGGGCACAGGATACCGGAGCCAGACTGGTGCTGGTATTCGAGGGGCGCGATGCTGCCGGAAAGGGTGGAACCATCAATGCCATACGGGCTTACCTCAACCCCCGGAACGCCCGCATTGCAGCGCTTCCAAAACCGACAGAGCGGGAGCAAGGACAGTGGTATTTTCAGCGATACATCGCGCATCTGCCGAGTAGCGGAGAACTGGTTCTGTTCGACCGCTCCTGGTACAACCGCGCCGGTGTTGAACCGGTGATGGGCTTTTGCACACCGGAACAGCACCGGATTTTCCTCCAGGAAGCGCCGAAATTCGAGCAGATGCTGGTTGATGAAAACATTCATCTATTCAAATTCTGGCTGAATATCGGGCGCGAAATGCAGATGAAACGGTTTCACGACCGGGCCCATGATCCGCTGAAGCAATGGAAATTGTCTCCCATGGACGTGGCATCGCTCGACAAATGGGGTGACTATACCGAAAAGCGCAATCTGATGCTTAAAATGACCCATACAGCATCGACACCATGGACAATTGTGCGCTCCAACGACAAAAGGCGGGCGCGGCTCAACAGCATCCGGCACGTGCTGGCCAATCTTGATTATGATGGCAAGGATTTGTCAGCGATTGGCAAGATTGACCCGCTCATTCTTGGCCAGGGGCCAGATTTTCTGCGTCTGCATGAAGCCATGGATTTTGACGATTAAAGCAGGCTTTTCAAATGGGCTTTAAAGGTCCAGTGCCGAGCGGTAAAGTTGCATAATGTGCTGCTCCATAAGGCGGATCGAAAACCCGTTCGCGACCCGTTCATGGAGCGGCGCGATCTGATCGGAGCGGAATCCGGCTTGCTGTAATGTACGCATCGCCTTTGTGATGTCGGGCAATTCCGGATTGACCAGAGCATCGGCCTGTTCGCCGTAAATTTCACTGATGCCGCCGACATTCGTGCAGATCATCGGAATGCTGGCGCCGGCGGCTTCCAGAACGATATAGGGCAGCGATTCGGCACGCGATGGCACGACAATCGCGCGGGCCATGGCAAACGCCTGGCGTGCAGGCATTGAGGGATGGAACGAGACAAGATCTGCCAGTCCGCGCTGTGCGACCATCTGGCGGTAGCGCGCTTTGTCCTCCTCAGCGCCATCTCCGACAATCCAGGCTGTAGCGGGTGCCTGGCGGTTCAATTCATGCATCGCATCGATATACAGATCGACGCCTTTCAGATCGCGCAACATGCCGATAAACAGAAAATCCCGCGCGTCGCTACCAGGGGTAACGGGCAGCAGTTCCGGCTCGCCAATGCCGTTGTGAATCACTGCCGCCCGGCATGACGGGGCGCCGACTTTTTCGCTGTAGGTGCGCTGCTCATAGGCGCTGACATGAATCAGTGCGCTGGTCCAGCGCTCCAGCAACCGTTCCATAGCAAAATAGAGCCGGCCTTCCCGGCTGGCTTTGGGATAATGCAGACTGCCGCCATGGGGGGCGTAAAACACCACCGTTGGTTTCCCAAGCCCACCGCTGGCGCGGGCAAAGCGGCCGTAGACGCCGCCCTTGGATCCATGACAGTGCAGCACATCCGGCCTGACCTTGCGCAGGGCTTTCAGGACACTGATGAAAGCGCGCAGGTCGGATGGTCCGACCGCGCGCGGCATTGCCAGGCGAGTGACGCCGAGCGGAAGCAACGCCTGCAACTGTTCAATGTGGGCGTCCTCGAATGGACCACCGGTGAGGCGGTCACAGACAATTCCGACCCTGTGCCCCTGCCCGGCCTGTGCCAACGCCAGATCGGCCAGATGCCGGAAAATTCCGCCAATCGGCGCACGCACCAGATGAATGATGGTTAGGGGGTTCTGCGTTGACATTGCGCCTGATTTGATGAATTGACTGTTTCAATCTTATATAAGACAGGTTAACAGCTTCTTCAGATCCCTATCTGACGAACTGTCAATTTGTCTTTTTCTGCCATTTTATGAGACTGTAAGTCTTAATAATTGGCAATTAAATGTTTGATATTCCAACCCGGTGCAGATAACACTTGGGCAGGGAGGAAGAATTTATATGAGCATGCGCGAGACCGCCCCACAACATCTGACCGGTGGCGTCGGTGACCGGACCATCACCACAACGGCCCCCGTGGGCGAGGATATGCGGCAGACCACCTGCTACATGTGTGCCTGCCGCTGCGGCATCAATGTGCATCTGCGCGATGGCAAGGTGCGTTACATTGAAGGCAACCGCGATCATCCGGTCAACAAGGGTGTGCTGTGCGCAAAGGGGGCTGCCGGGATCATGCAGCACATGTCTCCGGCCCGGTTGAAAAAACCGCTGCTGCGCACCGGTCCGCGCGGCTCCAATGAATTCAAGGAAATTTCCTGGGAGGAAGCTCTCGACAAAGCCGCCGAATGGCTCGGCCCGCTGCGCAAGGACCCGCAAAAACTGGCCTTTTTTACCGGACGCGACCAGTCGCAGGCCCTGACCAGTTTCTGGGCACAGAATTTCGGCACACCAAATTATGCCGCCCATGGCGGGTTCTGTTCCGTCAACATGGCTGCCGCCGGCATCTATACAATCGGCAGTGCATTCTGGGAATTCGGCTCTGCGGACTGGGACCGGACAAAGCTGTTTCTGCTGTTCGGTGTGGCAGAGGACCATGACAGCAACCCGATCAAGATGGGCCTGTCGAAACTGAAATCCCGTGGCGCGCGGTTTGTCTCGATCAACCCGGTGCGCACCGGTTATTCCTCGATTGCCGATAATTGGCTGGGCGTAAAGCCGGGCACCGACGGCCTGCTGATCCTGTCGCTGATTCACGAATTATTCCGGTTGCGCAAAATCGATCTGGATTATCTCAACCGCTATACCAACGCCGCCTGGCTGGTGGTGCAGGCCCCGGGCGACAAGGATCATGGTCTGATTGCGCGCGATGGTAACGGCACACCGCTGGTTCTGGTCGCTGACGGCTCGGTGCAGCCGACCAAGACAAAAAATGTCAAACCGCGCATGGGCGGTTCTGTGACTCTGCCGGACAGCTGCACAATTGGTGCCGGCAAACAGGCCGTGCCGGTCCTGGAATTGATGGCGCAGAAGTATATGGTGCCCGATTACGCGCCGGAAGCGGTTGCCGCCAAGACCGGCATTGCCGCCGAGACGATCCGCGATCTGGCAGCCGAAATCGCCCGCGTTGCGTTTGAAGAAGAAATCGTCATCGACCAGCCCTGGACCGACATGACGGGCGAGCGTCACGACAAGATCATCGGCCGCCCGGTTTCGATGCATGCGATGCGCGGTATTTCGGCCCATTCGAACGGCTTCCAGACGACTCGCGCGCTGCATGTGTTGCAGGTTCTGATCGGCTCGATTGACTGTCCCGGCGGCTTCCGGTCAAAACCACCCTATCCAAAACCTATGGCAGCTCATCCCAAGCCGCATGGCAAGCCTGAGCACATGAGTGCGAACGGGTTTGAATCTGATCCCAAGCAGGGCCTTGCCGGTCCGCATCTTGGTTATGTGCGCGGCCCGGAGGATCTGCTGATTGACGGCGAGGGCAAACCGACACGCATCGACAAGGCGTTTTCCTGGGATGCGCCGATGTCGGCCCATGGTCTGATGCATATGGTGATCGCCAATGCCCATGCCGGTGATCCCTACAAGATCGACACGCTGTTCATGTATATGGCCAATATGGCGTGGAATTCGTCGATGAACACCAAATCCGTCATCGACATGCTGACCGACAAGGATGAGACCGGCGCGTACAAGATTCCGAAGATTATCTATTCCGATTCCTATGCCAGTGAAATGGTGGCCTATTCCGATCTGGTGCTGCCGGATACGACTTATCTGGAACGCCATGACTGCATTTCGCTGCTGGACCGACCGATTTCGGAACCGGATTCGGTGAATGACAGCATTCGCTGGCCGGTGGTGGAACCGGACCGGGATGTGCGCGGGTTCCAGTCCGCGCTGATTCAGCTTGGCGGAAAACTCAATTTGCCGGGTTTTGTCAATGACACCGGGGAGCCGCTCTACAAGGATTATGCGGATTATATCGTCAACCATCAGCGCCGGCCGGGTATCGGGCCTCTGGCGGGTTTTCGTGGCGAGAATGGCGATCAGGAAGGCCGCGGAGCGCCAAATCCGGATCAGATCAATGCCTATATCAAAAACGGTGCTTTCTGGTCGAAGGAGCTGCCGGAAGAGGCACGGTTCTACAAACATGCCAACAAGGCCTATCAGGACTTTGCCGTGGAGATGGGTTTCTTCGATGCACCGCAACCCGTAACCTTCCAGCTTTATGTGGAGGAACTGCAGAAATTCCGCCTCAGTGCCGAAGGGTTGCGCCAGCCGATTGCCCCGGCACACCACAGGGAGCGGATCAAGACCTGTTTCGACCCTCTGCCCGTCTGGTATGCGCCATTTGAGGAAGACGGTGTGGATCTGGCGGATTATCCCTATCACGCCATCACCCAGCGACCGGCAGCAATGTATCATTCCTGGGGGTCGCAGAATGCCTGGCTGCGCCAGATTCACACCAAAAACGTGCTGTATGTTCCAGGCTCGATTTGCGATGCGGAAGGCCTGGTCGATGGCGACTGGGCGAAGGTTTCGTCCTGGCATTCCTCGATCCGCGTGCCGATCGCGCGGATGGAAGCGGTCAATGACAAGACCTTGTGGACCTGGAATGCGATTGGCAAGCGCAAGGGTGCCTGGAATCTGTCGCCGGACTCGCCGGAAGCCACCAAGGGCTTTCTGCTCAACCACCTGATTCACGAATTGCTGCCGCCAAAAGGCGACGGCCTGCGCTGGGCCAACAGCGACCCGATCACCGGCCAGGCGGCGTGGTATGATCTGCGTGTCTCGATCAGCAAACATCCTGACCAGTCGAGCCCGGAAAGCAGTCCCGGCTTTGACGATCTGGCAGCCCGCAAGGTGCTGGGCGAGCCGCCCGAGGATCTGCGCTATGGCCAGGAATGGACCAGGGACACTTCATCATGACCAGTCTGCCAACCGCCACGACAGGCAAGAAACTCGGGCTCGTCATCGATCTGGATGTGTGCGTGGGATGCCATGCCTGCGCCGTTATCTGCAAGGAATGGAATACCGGCGGCTATGGCTCGGCCCTGTCGGACCAGGACCCTTACGGCAAGGATGTCAGCGGTGCATGGCTGAACCGCATCCACACATTCGAAGTGACGCCGGGGGATGTGACACCGGGTGATGTCATCCCCGGTTACGGCAAGAAGCCGAAAGGCCAGGGTATTGGCGAAATCATTGCCCAAACCGACGAAGCGCGGGTTGTCCATTTTCCCAAATCCTGCCTGCATTGCGACGATGCGCCCTGCGTCACGGTGTGCCCGACAGGGGCCAGTTACAAACGCGGCGAAGACGGCATTGTCCTGGTCGATGAGGACAAATGCATCGGCTGTGGCCTGTGCGCCTGGGCCTGCCCATACGGAGCACGCGAAATGGATGAGGATGCCGGGGTGATGAAAAAATGCACCCTGTGCGTCGACCGGATTTACAATGAAGCTATTCCTGAAATTGACCGCCAGCCCGCCTGTGTGCGCACCTGCCCGGCCAATGCCCGGCATTTCGGCGATCTTGGCGACCCGCAGTCGGATGTTTCGGTTCTGGTGAGAGAGCGCGGCGGAATTGATCTGATGCCTGAACAGGGCACACGACCGGTCAACAAATATCTGCCACCACGACCGCGCCAGACCTTGCCGAAGGCGGATGCCTCTTCTAACCCCATCGCCGTTGCTGAAAGCACTGACGGAGCGCAGGGCTTCCTGAAATGGATCGACACCGCGCTATCCAAACTCTGAGATTTGAGACAAAATCATGCATCCCGCCCTGTCCGTTATCATCTTCACCACCCTGTCCGGCTTCGGCTACGGCCTTGCGGCAATGCTCGGCCTGTTGCAGCCGGACCCGGCGCTGGCCGCCGTCAAGATCGGGCATGTGCTGGCTTTTGTTGCCATTGCCGGCGGTCTTGTGTCCTCGACGCTGCATCTGGGTAATCCGCAACGGGCCTGGCGGGCGTTTTCGCAATGGCGCTCAAGCTGGCTGTCCCGCGAAGGCGTGCTGGCTGTTCTGACCTTTGTGCCGCTGACGGCGCAGACCGGTTTTGCGGTGCTGTTTGACCTCAGTTTCGGCTGGCTGGGGTTCCTAGTGGCCGTTATGGCCGCAATAACGGTCTACGCCACCAGCATGATTTATGCCTCGCTGAAAACCGTCCATGCCTGGCACAATCCGGTAACAAACACCTGCTATCTGCTGTTCGCCCTGTCCGGTGGTTTACTTGCCTTGGCCACGCTCAACGCCTTTAACGGCCTGGAAGCCAGTCTTATCGTTCTGACAATCGTGGCGCTGGCAGCCGCCTTCATGGCCAAGACTGCGTGGTATCGCGCGCTTGACCAGGAATCCGGCCCGTCGACCCCGGAAAGCGCGACGGGTCTGGGCTTTCTCGGCAAAGCACGGCTGCTCGAGCCTCCGCATATGGGCGAGAATTACCTGACGCGCGAAATGGGCTTCAAGGTAGCACGCAAACATGCGCAGAAACTGCGGCTGCTGAGCTATGTTCTGGGATTGATCCTGCCCGTGCTGCTGCTGCTCATCATGGCGGCCTCAGGCATGGTGTTTTTCGGTCTTGCAGCCCTGATCAGTCATCTCGCCGGTGTGCTGACGGAACGCTGGCTGTTCTTCGCCGAAGCAAAACACGCTGTCTCGGTCTATTACGGGGCAGACCGCGCCTGAGCAGGGCAGCACCAAATCGATTACAATTCAGTGCCAGAATTTCAGTGTCCGGCCCCCAGAATGCCGGTCTTGACGGAATAATCTGCGGCCAGCCCGTAATCGGGATCATCATCTGAATCGACCATCAGCTGACCGGCCCGGTTGAGCAATCTGTGGCAGTCCCGCGACAGATGGCGCAATTGCAGAGTTTTGCCGAGCGCCTCGTATTTCATGGCAAGGGATTCAATGGCCTGAAGGGCTGACTGATCGACCACACGGGAGTTCATGAAATCCACAATGACCAGTTCAGGATCATCCTGCGGGTTGAAAATCTCGGAAAACCCGTCAGCGGAGCCGAAGAAGAGCGGTCCTTCGATCTGATAGACTTTGGCACCGTCCGGCGAGATCTGCGCCTTGGCATGGATGCGGGTGGCATTGTTCCAGGCATAGGCCAGAGCCGACATGATAACGCCGACGACCACGGCAATTGCCAGATCGGTGAGAACCGTGACCACCGTCACCAGCACGATCATCAGCGCATCTGTCAACGGAATGCGGCGCAGGATGGTCAGGCTCTGCCAGGCAAAGGTGCCGATCACCACCATGAACATCACGCCGACAAGCGCCGCCAGCGGGATCTGCTCGATCAGCCCCGAGGCGACCAGAATGAAGGCCAGCAGAAACAGCGCCGCTGCGATGCCGGACAGCCGGGTGCGGCCTCCGGATTTTACATTGATCATCGACTGGCCGATCATGGCGCAGCCGCCCATACCGCCGAAAAAGCCGGTCACCGTATTGGCAACGCCCTGAGCCATACATTCGCGCGATGCACCGCCGCGCTGCTCGGTGATTTCGCCGACCAGGTTCAGCGTCAGCAGACTTTCAATCAGGCCAATGGCGGCGAGAATGACCGCAAACGGCAACACAATTTCCAGGGTCTCAAGGGTCAGCGGCACCATGGGAATGCTGAATTGCGGCAGGCCACCCTGAATCGAGGCCAGATCGCCGACGCGCGGCACATCGACGCCGAAGAAAATAACAATGGCAGCGACGACGCCAATGCCGGCAAGCGGCGCAGGAATGGCTTTGGTCAGCTTTGGCATCAGCCAGATAATGCCCATCGTCAGCACCACCAGACCCAGCATGTTGGCCAGAGGCCAGCCGGTCATCCAGATTTTGGTGCCGTCAGCTCCGGCCACCTTGAACTGGGATAATTGAGCCATGAAGATGACAATCGCCAGACCGTTGACGAAGCCCAGCATAACCGGGTGCGGCACCAGGCGGATGAATTTTCCCAATTTGAAAACGCCTGCAAGAATCTGCAGGATGCCCATCACCACCACTGCGGCAAACAGATATTCCACGCCGTGAACGGCGACCAGTGAGACCATTACCACTGCCAGCGCGCCGGTAGCGCCGGAAATCATGCCCGGACGGCCGCCGAAAACGGCAGTAATCAGGCCGACAATGAAAGCTGCATACAGCCCGACCAGCGGATGCACGCCGGCGACAAAGGCAAAGGCAACCGCTTCGGGCACCAGCGCCAGGGCGACAGTCAGCCCCGACAACAACTCCGTCTTGATGCGGCTCGGCGTAAAAACAGTTGGCGTGTTGTTTTTCCAGTCAGGAAAAGACAGGCGGTCGGCAAAGGCAGCAAGCGTGGGCTTGTTCACGTGGGATCAATCCGTTCGAAAAATCATCGGGGGGTTTTGTGCCCCTTACATAACGGAGTTGCGCGGGATGACAACAACAAAGGGTTTACGGAGCGGAAATGAAGGAAATCCGAATAGGACGCCGGAGCAGATAGAAATTTGGTTGGCTCAACTCTCGCTGTCGGGGTGATATTGTTCTATCAATTTCACCACCGGGCGAAATCGATCTTCGTCCCCATAGAATTTTACCATACCGACGGCTTGGACCAAGCCGGCATACAAGTCTTTACGGTCTGGCTCGCCAGTGGGACTTGTATCTGCTTTGTTTCGTGCATAATCGTAAAGGCTGTTGGCGAAGGTCTGAAGCAGCGCCACGTCGTACATTGCGTTTTCCCAGTCCGGCGAGTCCGCTTTGAATTCGGATGAATCTGAAATACGAGCTTGCAGACGCGCATTGTGAACCTGGTAGTGACTCAAAAGTTCAAATGTTCGTCTTGAAGCATCAGCCGCGATATGCTCGATTACCAGCTTTAATGTGTCTATTGCCCGCTCAGGCAATGGCGGCATTTCGAGCGGGGTCTGGTCAAGCTGCGAGACAACGGCGCGACAGAAGGTAGATATCTCTGACAATGCGTCAGGCATTTGTGCGCGTGCCGCCCAGCTCTTTTTGCGCTCGGTTTCCTGATGGCGGGTTTTTTCGTCCGCGCGTTGCCGTCTTATTTGCCACACGGTTTTGGCCGCATAAACCACAGCCAGGATTCCGACTATTGCTGTCTGCCATTCTTTCAATTCATTAACGAACGGCTCCACATACACCCAGAATTCATTCATTTTTTTTCCTTCATCTGCAATTTTTAAAGCACGTAACGGATATGCGGATGATTGCGTTTCAACGCAGGCTATACCAAGCACCGCGGCCTTTGCCGTGTAAGTCAAGATGCCCGTTCTGATGAAGCGATCTGAAATGCTCTTTCAGCGTGTTTCTGCTAGCCCCGGTCACAATGACCATCTCCCGGACTGTCACCCGGCCATGGGCGCGCGCATGATCCAGGATTTGGACGGATAATGCCGGCAGAGCAGACAGAAGCAGCTTTTCGCGCTCGACCTTGTGCGCCAGACGGCGCATTTGCTGCTGGAGCGCACGCAGGAAGAAGACAATCCAGGGCTGCCAGTCCGGCGTTTGGGATCGGATGGTTCCCTGAGTTTGACGTAGTGCCGCATAATAGGTTTCCCGGTTCTGTTCAATCACACTTTCAAGCGAGCTGTAGGGCACATAGACATACCCCGCCTGCAGCAGCAGCAAGGTCGTCAACGCGCGGCTGAGACGGCCATTGCCGTCTTGAAAGGGATGAATTTCAAGAAAAACGACCACAAATACAGCAATGATCAACAGTGGATGAAGCACTTTTTCGGCGCGTGCCGTCACAATCCACGAGATAAGTTCCCGCATTAATGACGGTGTATCGAAAGGAGTGGCGGTTTCGAAGATGATTCCGAGTTGGTTTCCGGCTTCATCGAATGCCGCGATGCTGTTTGGTGCCGTTTTATAGTTTCCGCGATGCCACTCATCTTTCTGGCTGTAAACCAGCAGGTCGCGATGCAATTGTCTGATATAGTTTTCCGAAACCGGAATGTCGGGCCAGGAGTGGAAAATCAGTTCCATGACTTCGGCATAACCAGCGACTTCCTGTTCATCACGGGAGTCAAATTGCCGGTTTGCCAGGTTACTGAGAAGCGTTTCAACCTGCCGATCGGACATATGGCTGCCCTCAATGCGGGTGGAAGACCCCACGCTCTCAATCGTGGCGACATGGCGCAGAGCTGACAACCGCTCTGGTGCCAGTGTTCCCAACGCCCTCCACGCTCCTTTGAATTCATCGATCTCGGAGATGAGGTTGAGTATGTCAGACGTAATGACAAGGCTTTTGAGTTGGATCATAACATCCAATAATACACCCAATTACACCCATTTTGTCAATCCATTACTGCATTCGATTTCATCCAAATCGGGATGCTGAGTGCTTAAATTCCGCCCGAACAATTTTTCCGACAAGGAAAAGCGGAACCTTTCAGTCCCTGGCGGGCTTGTCCTACGCAATTCGACGCTACAGGCCTTTACAAAAACTGGTAGATACTCCATATACCATCCAATCAGATGGTTTATAGATGGTTTTGGCAATGCGAGTGTCGGACAGCGAAAAAATCACAATCAATCTTGGCCATGTCGATCTGGGACGGATCGACCTGCTGGTGCAGGAAGGTTTCTACCAGAACCGGACCGATTTCATCCGCACCTCGATCCGCAACCAACTGGCCACGGAAGCAAGTGCTATCGCAAATTCCATTGAGCGCCACACTTTGCAGCTGGGGCTGCGTGACATCACCCGCGACGAGCTTGAAGCGGCACGCCAGGCCGGCGAAATGCTGCACATCAAAGTCGTCGGGCTGGCCCGGTTTGCAGATGATGTCGCGCCTGATCTGGCCAGTGCCACGATCGCAACGATCACGGTTCTTGGCGCGCTGCATGCCTCGCCTGACGTTAAAACAGCGCTCGCCGGGCGCATCAAATAGGGCGAAGCCCGCTAATTCTAAGGATCTCAATATGACTTTCAAATTTCCGACGGCCATGCGGCAGGCGCTGAGAGAAACCTGTGCGGGTGATGTTGCCACTGCCACCTCGACGATACAGGCCGCGCTGGCAGCGCATTCCGAAAATACCAGACCCGGCACGTGGGCTGATAAAACGCCACAGACCCTGCTGATCGGAAGCAACGCCTCCGGTGCCGCCAGGCCAAGCGGCGAAACCGGCGCTGCAGCCACGTCGAAGTTTGATACGTCCGGCAACCGGCTCCGGCGCGTTGGCACCCCGAACGGCACACCTCGCCAATCGTTGAAATCTGTCCTTCATGGCTTGCGCCACAGTCGGCCCGACTTCACTGTACCGGCGGCGCGGAAAACCACCATCCTGCCCCGGATTGCCGATGGCGCGCGCTATGAGCAGCGGCATTTCTCCTGTAGTGAGGGTGCTCGCGATTATCGCATTTACGTGCCGGGCGGGCTTTCGCAACCGGCAGAAGGTCTGTTGCTGATGCTTCACGGCTGCACCCAGACGGCAGATGATTTTGCCTGCGGCACCGGCATGAACCAGCTGGCTGAACAGCACAATCTCATCATACTGTATCCCGAACAGAACCGGGCAGAGAACCCGTCTGTATGCTGGAACTGGTTCCGGCCGCAGGATCAGCGCCGTGGCGCAGGCGAACCTTCGCTCCTGGCCGCTCTCACCCGGCAGATAGAAGAAGAATTCAAGGTGAAGCGCGGGCGGGCTTTCACCGCCGGCCTTTCTGCCGGTGGTGCCATGGCCGCAACCCTTGGTGCCGTTTATCCGGATGTCTATTGCGCGATCGGCGTCCATTCCGGACTGGCGCATGGTGCGGCCCATGATGTGCCATCGGCCTTTGCAGCGATGCGCGGCGACATGACATTTGCGTCCGGTTCGCCAGCCGATCAGAGCTGGAGTGATACAGGCCGGACGCCAAGGATTGTATTTCATGGCAGCGGCGATGGAACCGTGCATCCCTCAAATGCAGACCGTGTTTTTGGTGCCTCTGACGATGCGTCCGCCGCGTCAGCCGAGAGTGGCATTTCCGCTGGAGGACGGCGCTACCACCGTACAATCGTCGCATCTTCAAAGCAGGTGTCGGCGCGCGAATTGTGGATGATCGAGGGCAGCGGCCATGCCTGGTCCGGCGGCTCCGCAACAGGTTCCTTCACCGATCCTGTCGGGCCCGATGCCTCGGCTGAAATGGTGCGGTTTTTTCTGCAGGCCGAGAGCCGGGAGTTTTCGAAATGACGTCAATGCTGGCATTCGATGCGATAGAAAAAGCCCGGCCCGGCCCGAAATGACGGGCGCGACGGGACCGGTCATGGCCGGACAAGGAAGTCTGATTATAGGGCGCGGCGGCGATAACGGCTCTTCACGAGTGGAGTGCGCCGCTGCTGCGGGCTTCGTCCGGGAGGCCTGCGGAAACGGCACCAGCGCGGTGCCGTTTCCGCACTCGTTCAATGTCTCAGAGTGAAGCGATCATGTCCTTGTAAGGCTTGGCGCAGCCGCGATCATCTCCCACCGCCGGAACGGCTCCTTCGGGCATTGCAATGCCGCACAAATCAGCGGCAACTTTCAGCGCACGCGCCGGATCAGTGACCATATCTTCATAGTGAACGATGCGGGCATGATCCGGGTTCTTCTCGACCATCAGATCCATCATCTCGTGGTACCAGTCGATGTGTTCGCGGACCATATCCATGTCATAGGCATAGCTGTTGTCGCTCTGGTAATGGCGCATGAAAATGCGCAGCGCGACATCTTCCGGATCGCGCTTGATAAACAGGAATTTTGTCTTGGGAAAAACGATCGACATCAGCGCGGCGTCACTCATCCGCGAGGGATGGGTGTTAGTGAAAACTTTGGCGCCGCCGGCGCGGTGGTGCAGTTCTTCAAGATAGATTGTTCGGCATTGCGGATAAAGCTGTGGCGGCAGCACTTCAAAATAGCGGTTGGTGAGCAGGCCCGCACCCTGAAAGGTCTGGCGTATTGCGGTATCGACAAAGCGATTTTCATAGCCGCGTTTGACGCCATCCAGGCTGGCAACCAGAGCTTCCATTGAGGTCTTCCCGGAACGGGACGGACCGAGGATAAACAAAGTGGTGGGGGTATTGTCACCGGCTGCATCACCGGCTGTATCGCTGGCCGGTTTTACCGGGTTTGCCCGCAGCAGATCGAGGGTCCTGTTCTGGCGTTCGCGAATGCGTTCGGCCTGCTCTTTGACAGTTTTGAGTACTGCTTTATTGGCCGGAACCATGGCGTCCCAGGCTTCCTGATAGCGCTCATCCTTGTCCAACGCGGCGGCGCGTATGAAGGCAATCATGGTCGGGTCGGAATCCGATTGATCCGGCCCCTTCAAATAGGCGTCCATTTCATCCAGCAGATCAACATGAAGCAGTGGCGCTGGCAGGGCAGCGAGAGCAGAAAGCGGTTCAAAGCGTTTGTAGCCGCCGCTGAGCAATTTCTCGAAAACGGCAACCGCCTCTTCGTTTTCTCCCAGCGAAGAACAGGCCCAGGCATAGCCGGCAGAAGCGGGAACCAGATCCGGCTGGAGGGCCCGGGCTTCGGCAAACACCAGTTTGGCCTGCTCATATTCCATTTCAGCGCGATAAATCTCGCCCAGCGTGACCAGGACATTGACGTCCTTCGGATCAATCGCTCTGGCCTGCTCCAGCGTATAGGCCGCGGTTTCGGGCGCATCGAGTTCCAGATAGACGCCGCTCAGCGCTGTCAGGGTGGCTATGCTGCGGGGGTTCTGCATCGCCGCGCGCACCAGACAATTGAGCGCCTGCTCATAATTCGACATGCCGGCATAGATCAGGCCAAGCGTGTGCAGCGCTGCCATATAATTGGGGTGTTCCTTGAGTAGCGCCAAGCAGGTTTTCTGCGCCTGCTGGAACTTGCCGGCCTGGCGCAGCCGTTCCGACTGTTCCAGTCTGATGAAAGCATCCTGAAGCGGATTGACCGGTGTGATTTTCTCATTACCCGGCAGTGTTGCGGTTTTGAATTGTTTTTTGGACACCCGAGGCCTCGGCAGTTGAGCAACACTTCCCTGCCCGGCCCGCAGACCGGGCTGAAGGCTGGCCAGATGCTGCTGGTTGCGGTTTCGCCGACAAACTATTCGCAGCGCCGCTGACAAGTCAATTCTCCTGCCGCTTTCGAGCTGCAGTCCGGCTCTGAACGATGCTGTGGACTGTTGCACCATAGATGTTGCGATGGGGATCGCCGCCCGAATTCTGTCACATTTTCGCCACAGTTCCCGAAAAAGTACACGCCGGATGCCATTTTGCACGCTGAAATTCGCCTGCAGGTTTACACGCCGCGAAAACCTGCCCCTAATCAGATGATTCCACTCGCGCGATTCCCGCGGCGTGGTGCTTTGTATGTGACCATCAAGCCTTGTGTTTGACCATCAAGAGAGCCCGTCGGGATCAGCAGGAAGACATATTGATTTTTAAAGGGGCTTTAAATTGAGAATTCATAGAAAACTGATGTGCAGTGTGGCACCTGCAGCGCTACTGCTGGTTGCTTCAATGGTTGTGGCGGAAGCTGCTGATCCGATCAGCATTCCGGTTGCCGCCGGCACGCCGTTCACCGGCTTTTATATCGGCGCTCATACCGGGTATGGCAGTGCGGATTACGAAGGCTCCTGGGAAGATGACGGCGATCCCTATAACGGCATGAAAAATCGTGGTGCCTTGTTCGGCATGCAGGCGGGTTACAATTGGGAAGTCATGCAGAACGTGCTTCTGGGTATTGAAGGCGACATCACTGTTGCGCCCTGGAATGCGGCCTATTCAGAAGATTCTACAAACTCGGTCTTCGGACATCTGTCGGGAATGGCCTCGCTGCGCGCGCGGCTTGGCTATGTGCTTGACGAAACTCTGATCTACGCCACGGGCGGTGTTGCCTTTGCCAGTTCCAATGCTGGAGCCGGCGCAACAATCCAGCACAACCGTAGAGCCGAGATCGTCACTGGGGCGGTTGTCGGTGCCGGTGTTGAATGGCTGCTGTCACCTTCTGTCGCATTGCGGGCGGAAGGCCTGTATTACTGGTTCGACCAGAAGGACAGCGCCCCCGGCGAAAGCGGCTTTGGTGGCATTCAGGACACCTGGGTGGCGCGGGTCGGAGCCAGCTGGTATTTCAACGGCTCGCGTCCAGTTGACGATATGTATGGCGCGCTGGCAGGAAACGCCTTTTCCGGTTTCTATGTTGGTGGACACACCGGCTATGGCAGTGCCGACTATAAAGGTGATCCCGATGACAGCGGCACCGAATTCACTGTCAAGAATGAAGGCTTTCTGGTTGGCGCCCAGGCCGGTTACAACTGGAAAACGGCTTCAAATCTGGTGCTCGGCATTGAAGGCGACATCACTGTCGCGCCATGGAATGTCTCCATGCCAAATAGCGCCGGCAGTTCGTCATTTGTTGGTGGGCATCTGAGTGGCATCGCTTCACTGCGGGCACGTCTTGGCTATCAGATTGACCGGACACTGATCTATGCAACCGGCGGTGTCGCCTTTGCCAGCTCCAACGCCTCGGGCGGGATCACGATGGAGTATAACAGGAAAGCCGAAATCGTGACTGGTGCCGTGGCCGGTGCCGGACTTGAGTGGATGGTGTCGGACAAGGTCAGCCTGCGGGCGGAAGGTCTGTATTACTGGTTTGACCAGAAACAGGGCGGAAATCAAGGCTCTGGCTATGGCGGTATTCAGGACACCTGGCTGGCGCGTGTCGGAGCGAGTTATTACTTCAATCCAGGCTCCAGCGATGACGCAGAACCATTTGATGCAGATTTCAGCGGTGCCTATGTCGGCGGTTTCACCGGCTATGGCGGAGCCCTTTACGACGGTACATCTGACCTCAGCGGAGATTCATCGGACGAGGGATCTGGTCAGTTCGCCGGGTTCCTGATCGGCGGTCATGCCGGGTACAACTGGCAGGTTGCTGATATGGTGATTGCCGGGGTTGAAGCCGATGTCGGTGTGAACCCATGGGTTGGCGGTATTACCACCTCGGATGTCTCCGATCTGGTATCCGGACAATTGTCAGGTATTGCATCCCTGCGCGGACGCCTGGGAATGACACTGGACCGCAGCCTGATCTATGCAACGGGCGGTATTGCCTTTGCCAGTTCAACTGGTTCCGGCGGCTCGATTATTCAGATCAACAAAAAAGCCGAAATAATTGCCGGGCCGGTTGCAGGACTTGGAATTGAGTGGATGGCAACTGAAAAGGTCAGTCTGCGTGCCGAAGGTATGCATTACTGGTTCGACCAGCAGCAAGGTGGCAATGGTGCAACCGGTGAAGCCGGAATTCAGAATACATGGGCGGCACGAGTAGGTGCAAGCTGGCACTTCAACTAAGTCCCGTAGCGACGTCTTATAAAGCCCCGGTTATGCCGGGGCTTTTTTTTGCCCTGTTTTCACGCTGCCTTAGAGCGCTTCCTAACATCAAGGACCTGATGCTCCAACTATAGCGGGTTTTCTGCAGCTCTCTTCCAGAGCATATGGATTTCGGAGCGCATGAGACCACTCATGTCGTATATCCACTCAATTGACGTTATGCGGCCCGCAAAGCCATGGGATCACGGGGTGTAATGCGCAGAGCGCGCAGCGCATTGAGGATGACGGCGACGTCGATCACCTCCTGAAGCAGCGCTCCTTCAACTGGCGTCAGGTATCCGAAAGCCGCCGCGATCATGCCGGCCACAGATAATCCGATCCCGGCGACAACGCTTTCGACAGCTATGCGCCGCGAGCGGCGGGCGATCTCGATTCCCGGTCCGAGCCGGTCAATCCGGTCGACCAGAAGCACTACGTCCGCCGCTTCCGCAGAAGCCGCCGCACCGCGGGCACCCATGGCCACGCCGACATCCGCCGCCGCCAGTGCCGGCGCGTCGTTGACGCCATCCCCGACCATCATCACGGGGCCGTTGTTCCGCTCAGCCAGGACAAGACTGACTTTCTGATCCGGCGTCAGCCCGGCATGAAGCCCGTCAAGGCCAAGGCCTTTTGTGACGCGCTCGGCAACTTCGGCCCGATCGCCGGTTGCAAGCAGGATGCGCGCAATCCCTTCGCGGCGCAGCCCGGCAAGCATCGCGCCTGCCCCTTTTCGTAACGGATCGGCCATCACAAGATGCCCTGCCATAACACCGTCCAGCGCCACTGCGACAAGGACGGAGCCCTGCATGAGAGCCAACGGGCCGCCCGAAATTCTGCCAACACGTTGCGCCACGAATGTGTCGCCGCCGACAATGACCATGTGGCCCTCTACCCTTCCGGTCACACCCTCGCCCGCAATTTCTGTAACCTGCGAAGGCACAGGCAGCACAAGATCGCGCTGCTTCGCAGCGGCGACGATAGCCTGCGCGACCGGATGTTTTGACGCCTGATCGAGGCTTGCTGCGAGCCGCAGAATGTCGTCCTCGTCCCTGCCGCCATATGTGTCGATCGAAACAATTTGCGGGCGCCCGTCGGTGAGGGTTCCGGTCTTGTCGAGGATCAGTGTTCGAATGCGCGCCATCGCCTCAAGAGGAGCCGCCCCCTTGATCAGGACGCCGAAATGCGCGGCGCGCGACAGGCCGGCAACAAGCGCCACCGGCACGGCCAGAATCAGCGGGCAAGGCGTTGCAACCACCAACACGGCGACGGCGCGGATCGGGTCGCCCGTGAACCACCATGCCGCAAAGGCGATGGTAACAGTGAGCGCCAGAAATCCCAGCGACCAGCGATCCGCCAGCCGCGCCATTGGCGCCTTGGAGCGCTGTGCTTCCTCCACCAGACGCACAATCCCGGCATAGGTGCTGTCTTGCGCAAGGTGCGTCGCGGACAGATCGAAAGGTGCGCCCGCATTGGTGGAGCCACTCATCGCCGTTGCCCCTTGCGACAGGCGGGTGGGCAGGGATTCACCAGTGAGGGCGGAAGTATCGAGGAAAGCTGCCTGTGACACGACGAACCCATCCACCGGGACGACATCGCCCTGACGGATCAGCAGCAGGTCTCCCGGTTTGATCGCATCAAGCGGCACATCTTCGAGGCTGCCGTTTTTGTGCCGCGTCGCGGCGCGCGGAACGCGTGACAGCAGAGCGTGCATCTCACGTCGCGCGCGGCCCTCGGCGAAACTTTCAAGAAAGGTTCCCCCGGAATACATCACGGCCACAACAGCCGCTGCCAGCGTTTCGTCAAATAACAGAGCTGCCGTCATCGACAGGGCAGCGACGATGTCGAGCCCGACCTCGCCTCGCCACAGGCTGTGCAGAATATCCAGCAGCAGAGCTAAAAGAACAGGGAGCACCCCGACGAACCAGGCAATGGTGGCCAGACTGGAATTGCCGGCGAAGTAAAATGCAATTCCCGCCAGAAGCCCCGTCAGGGCAAACAGCAGGAGTGCAGTCTTGACCCGCCCGGTGCCTGTGTATTCCATACGGCTCAATCCCTCCGGGCCGAGGCGATTGCCGCTGGTTCATTCGCAACACAACCCTCAAATTCCAGCACCCGGTACGCCCGCATCATCCTCGCGCACCAGAAAACAGGCGTCAAGCCGGGGACGCTGCCAGAGTGGCGCAGTTGCACGTGCATCGGGAATCATGGGCGCAGTTGCCGGTGGTGAAGTGTGACTTGGGTCACCGATTCCGGGTCGGACATTTGGGGAAATGGTGCACCGGCGGGGATGATGGTGGGAACATGTTTGTGGTAGTGATTTCATTCTGAATATTGCGACGGGTTAACAATATTCCCGCCACGAGGAGAATTCTGCGGTTTTTGCGATCGGTGAAATTTGAAATGCGTTAGGCTTATTCTATAAGCATGTCAGTCTTCACATATTGGCGGTTGAAGAATGGCGGATCAAATCAACTCTGTCGGATTTTGATATAGTAAACAAGAAGCAGGCCTGCCTTACAGATACCTAGTTGTAGCTTTTGACCGGAAATAGCTGAAATTCATCTAAACCGCGTTAGGTCCTATGCCTTCACAGTTCTAAGTTGACTCTCGCAAACAAATTTGCCTTTTAATAGATGATGGCGTGGAGCCTAGGTGGGGCGCGACCTACCCGGCCCTTATGGGGTTGAAGACGTCCTTTTTGGGAAACTGATTTGGCGACAGTGGGTCGAAAGACTTACTGGATGGTATCGGGGACCTTGAGTCGCCGTATCCCCTTACTCTATGCGCCCCACCGATTTTTGAATGAGATATTATGCGCAATGAATTACGACAAGAAATCAAACGCTTGAGCAAAAAGGCCTTTCAAAAAGAACGAACCAAGGCTGAGAAAGAAGCGAAATACCGCGAAAAGTTCAAGCGCCGCACGGGAGTTGAAGCTGCGCTTCCTTCCAATAAATCTCGAACGTTTTTGCATCGGCACTTTGATCCGCGACATTGCAAACGAAATGCAAATGTTATTGCTACAGCAATTTGGCACAAAGTCCTTCGCTACGAATACGATCCTGAGCCCGCGCTTAGATTTCTAATACCTAAGCCAGATGGGTCAAATCGGGAAATTACCGCGTTTGGAATTCCTGATGCAGCACTAGCAAACGTAATTTTCCGAAGAACATTAAACAGAAATAAGAAGCGACTCTCACCACACTCGTATGCCTATCATCCTGACAAGAACGTGTTTGATGCGATTTTGGCGCTAAGAGACTTCGATAAAGATGGTAAGCTATTTGCTGTTCAAATTGACTTTGAAAGGTACTTTGACAACATACCAGCAAATTACTTGAAAAAGAAAATTGCCGATCGCTCCACGGTTAGCCTTACACCTCATGAGCGACATATCTTTGAAGCATTCCTTCATCACCGCTTGGGTGATGCAGAGGCACACAGGACTTCGATGTTTAAACGCAAGGTCAAGGGAACGCCTCAAGGTTCTTCAGCATCTTTGGTACTGGCCAACCTTGCAAATCATGATCTTGACCGAAAACTATCTGTCGAGGCTGGCAAGTTTGTCAGATTTGCGGATGACGTGGTTGCAATCTGCGGAAGTTATGAAGACGCACAGCGGCTTGAGCGATGTTTCGACCGCCACTGCTCTGAAAGCGGTCTAATCGTCAATCGAAAAAAGTCGCCGGGGATTTCTGTAATTTCAGACTACCAGCATGAAATTCGCACAATAAACGACTTCACTTATTTGGGCTACGGATTCAAAGACGCTGGGCTTACGCTACCAGAAAAGACCAAGAAAAAACTTGAACAAAAGGTTTCTCGGCTGGCCAATATCTATTTGATAAATTCCCTGAAACACGGATTTGATCGGAGCAGAGCCAATAGGCGGCACGGCTACGATTGGGATTTGTTAGGGCTGATCTATGAGCTTCGCAGGGGGTTTTATGGTGGGCTTAAAGAACAAGATATTCAGGAATTTTTATACCATGGCGGGCGGCTCAAGAAAATGCGCGGTCTTATGGGCTTTTACTGTCTGATCGAAGACCCATCTGTTCTTAAGGCGCTCGACGGCTGGACAGTAAACATGGTGCGGCGGGCTTCTGTGGCACGCAGGCGAATTTTACGAGACAGGTATCGACGCAATTGCCCAACACCATCAAACCAACAACTAATTCTAGGAAACTGGATTGCGCCATCTGCTTGGCGTGAAGAAGATAGTGCAGATAGTGCCGTAGAGGTAGTTTTTCCTAGTTTAGTTCGCGGCTGGCGCGCAGCGAGAAAGCACTTTTTTACGTTTGGTCTCGAAGGTGTTCAAGCGCCGGGCTACGATTCCTCATTCGACATATCAATTCTCTTTGACGCTTTTGACTATTAATTTTGTTGAGAAAACCTAGAATCGCAACTCCATATTTGAAGGCTGCAATTGCGAGGGTCAGATCCTTGAAGTAAACTTCTCATTGTCATCAGGACGTCAGGTGCAAACATTGAACTAGGTAATCATTTGGCGCGGCAAGCCTAATTCTATCAGTGCTACGTTTCTGGTAGGGGTGACACAGCGTTGGATTGGGTTGATATAAATCCGCCTAGCACGCTCCAGATGCTCTCAAGCAGAGGTGGCCAAACAATCAGGAAATTACACTGAACGTTGCCAAGACCAGCGTCAACATCGCCGGTCGATCCGGCGAGCAGAATGCCGTTTATGAGCATCCCAAACATTGAGTGAACCAGCAGGCTGTAAAAAATCATGTCTTGCCCTATCGGTGTAATTATCTCCAAACACTTATTCATGTCTGTCAAACATTTTCCCGTCATTTTGGTCCCTGATGGCGACGATGCCGCACTCTCTAAAATGATACGGCAATTCCATCATTGGACCGCGCTTGATTTTCTTCGCACGGATGGTCCCAAAGCCACAGGTACTGGTGTCAGTCGTGTCTACGATGAGGATGAGTTTTACAAAGCCGTTATTCTGGAAGAGCTGGTTCGCTTGGGCGTTCCGGCTGTATTTCTAGAAGATATAGGCTTTGGTGATTGGCTTGAGACCAACAAGGATCTTGAGCACTGGCAGATAGTCAAGGAAGGTGCGCGAGACGTCTATCTCAATGTCGCTTCTAACGCAGATGAGGGCACTATCCTCAATATGTCCGATGATCCCAGACGGCTATTGTCCCTTCTTGGCTTTGTTGACACTAACGAGGAAGTTAAAAGCAACCCACACTCCGAGCGCTATTCCTCAATGATTGTCGTCAATGTCACAACCTTGTTTGATCGGGTGCCCGAATGATGGCTGCAGCCAGCCTGAAGGACCAATCAAAGATGGTACCTATCTCTCCGGGTCGGACATGGGGAAATGGTGCACCGGGAAGGATTCGAACCCTCGGCCCCCAGATTCGTAGTCTGGTGCTCTATCCAGCTGAGCTACCGGTGCCAATGCCTGGCCCCGTTGGGGTGGCAAGGTGGGTATCCCTAATGCGATGGCGGGCAGAATGCAAGCAGTAATTCCCGACAAGACTCAGGGTGTGGAAACGGGCATTCAGGCGCCGTGGCCGGTGTCGGATTTGACCACCCGCAACGTTGCCTGAGTAGCGGTTTCCGCAGCAATTGGATCGCGTATGTCGCGTCTCACCGGCAGGCGCACGGTGAAGCTTGCGCCCTGGCCTGTTTGATCCAGCGTGAGGCTGCCATCATGGGCGCGCACCAGTTCCGCGGCAATGGCCAGGCCAAGACCGGTGCCGCCGGGGCCAGAGGAGGACTGAAAGGCTTTGAACAGGGTGGCGCGCAATTCGTCCGGCACGCCCGGGCCGGTGTCGGATACAGTTATGCAATCACTGCGATCTTCGCTCCAGGCCCTGATGGTGAGACAATTGACAACACTGTCGGCCATTTCCGTGCCGTTGGTCTTCATTGCCTCCAGCGCGTTGCGCGACAGGTTCAGCAGAACGCGGAACAATTGATCCGGGTCAGCGTCGACCGTGAAGTCACGGCCGACATGACTTTCAAACCGGACCGCCTGTTCGCTGTCGAGGCCCAGCGCGTCGGACACTTCCAGCACCAGGGTCTGCAATTGCACAACCCGGATTGCTGGCGGCGCTTCGCGGGCACGGCCGTAGGACAGGGTCGACTGGCAGTAGTCTATGGCGCGGTCAAGGGCGCGCACAAGCTTGGGCGTAAAGCGCTGCACCACCGGATCGTCAATCGCCTGCAGGCGGTCGGAAAACAGCACTGCGGAGGCGAGGATATTGCGCAGATCATGATTGATCTTCGAGACCGCCAGACCGAGATCCGCCAATGTGCGTTTTTCCCCCAGCATGGTCTGAAGTTCGGTCTGCATTTCGGCCAGTTGATTCTGGGCAATGCCGATCTCATCGCCACGCCGGCTTTTGGCAATTACCCGCGCCGGATCTTCCGGATCTTCCGAAAAATGCACCATATTCCGAGTGACCCGCCGGAACGGGCGGACAAACAGGGCACGCAGCGACAGGAACACCAGGGATGCGGTGATAATGGAAATCACCAGCGATAATTGAAGTATATTGATGGAATGAGCCAGCATGGCTGCATGCAGCTTGTCTTCTTTCAGGACAATTTCGATTTCAACCGGTTTCCCGTCCGGGCCTGTCAGCCCCTTCGCCTGCCCGACCACTCTCGTGGTGCGGCTGTTGCCGAAGAGCAGCGATTGCATCGCCTCCATGATTGCATTTACAGGCTCAAGAATCGCAGTGTTGAATTCCGATGTGACCATCGCCGGCATATCCGACATGGCAATCAACCGGCGGCTGCCCTCGTTCTGAATTGCGATGGTCTGGATACCCAGCTCCTCCAGAATATCCTGGGCTGTGCTGTCCGACAGCATATCGAAATTGCCCGACCCCTCGGACACTCGCAGGGCAATGGATGCCCGCTCCAGGCGATCAATCAGCCAGGTGTTGCGGAAATAGGCCAGAGACGGAACATAGATGAACACCTCACTGATCATGACAAACACGATGGTCAGCAACAACAGCTTCATTGACAATCCGCCCACCGAATGCCGGCGCGGAGGTGGCTCTTGGTCAGCAGGAAGTTTTTGTTGAAGGCGAGTGTTCATTCAAATGATCCAACGCACATCCGGGCCGTTCAATTCCAGACAATGCAGCACGCATTGCCTGGCCAGCACGGCAGGGTTCTGCTGCTTTATCGGCCCGTTGGTAAAAATTTGCAAATAAACCAAGAGTGAACGCACTGTGAGCGGTTCAGAGCGTGCCACCCAAGAATCCGCGGCTCCATTGCGACAAAAAACCCTCCGGGCGGCGCCGGAAGGTCTCAGAGCGTTTCATGAAAAACAAACAATCAGTTGGCGGTCGTCCCACTGTTCTGGTCCAATGCCGGTGCTGCCGGTTCGACCGGGTCAGCTGCCGGCGCTTCATCCGCCGGTGTTTCCACGATCGGGGCGTCTGGCGACAGGCGTTCCTCCGGGACGGCATTGACGGCAGGCTCGCCTTCCGGCTCTTCAGGTGTGGCGGCTTCGCTGTCCATGATTTCTGCCGGCATGTCTGCAGCGGCCGGCTCGGCCTCGGGCAAGACTGCCGGAGAATCAGACAGCGACCGCAGATAGGCGATCATATCGGCCCGGTCTTCAGCTTTTTTCAAACCGGCAAAGCCCATCGCCGTGCCATCGATATATTTTTTTGGTGCCAGCAGAAAGCCGTTCAGATTTTCGTAATTCCAGACATTGTCAGCTGCAAAGGCCTGCATCGCAGAAGAATATTTGAAGCCATCATGTGAAGCCGGTGTGGCATTGACAATGTTCCACAGATTCGGGCCTACCTTGTTGGCACCACCTTGTTCAAAGGTATGGCAGGCCGCACATTTTTTCGAAATAGACTGCCCACCCTCGACCGTGGCGCTGGCCAGCAACACTGTAATCGGCTCTTCAGCCGGGGCTTGCGCCGTCTCAACAGTGGCGTCCGCTTCAGGGACATCGACCACATATCCGGGTGTCTCAAGCTCACCGCTTTCAAAAATGAAGTCTGCTACGATTCCCAGTCCCATCGCCAGGAGCAGAGTGCCGAGAATAGCACCTGCAATCTTGTTAAACTCAAAGGAATTCATTCGCTTATCTTTCCTGCAATCCGGTGTTGCGCCGTGTCGCCAGTGGCGATACGCCATCTGGGATATGTTCGCAAACTAAAAACTTTCCTATGCGCATGCAACACGTATAAGCATAGTTCTTTGTGGCGATATGCCCTGAATTCAGCCTGTTTTGCAAAAAAACAGAAATTTTACAGTAACAGAGAACTCTTTATGGCTTGCGCAGCGCCATTAGTGCTTATTCCATCCAGACTGGCCGCGACCAGACTGCCGAACAAACCGCTGGCCGATATTTCCGGCGAACCGATGATTGTCCATGTCTGGCGCCGGGCCATGGAGGCCGGCATTGGGGATGTGGTTGTGGCGACCGATTCTGATCTGGTCGCAAATGCCATTTCAGGCGCAGGCGGACGCGCGGTGCTGACGCGCGCCGACCATCCGTCTGGTTCGGACCGGATTTTCGAGGCGCTGCAACTGTGTGACCCGGAGCAGAGCTATCAGAGTGTTGTCAATCTGCAGGGCGATCTGCCGACTCTCGACCCGGCCTCGATTCATGCCTGTCTGGAGCCGCTGGAGGATGAGCAGGTGGATATCGCTACCCTTGGAGTGATCATCAGCGACGAGGCGGAAAAAACCAATCCCAGCGTGGTCAAGATCATCGGCAGTCCGGTGTCGGAAAGCCGCCTGCGCGGATTGTATTTCACCCGTGCAACAGCACCCTATGGCGAGGGTCCGCTGTATCATCATATCGGGATTTATGCCTATCGGCGGACGGCTCTGGAGCGGTTTGTATCACTGCCGCCCTCCACTCTTGAAAAGCGTGAAAAGCTGGAACAATTACGCGCCATTGAAGCCGGGATGCGGATTGACGCCAGGATTGTCGACACCGTTCCACTTGGCGTCGACACACCACATGATCTGGAACTTGCACGCCAAGCATTATATTGAGGATACAGCATGACTGCGGAAACTGCCGCCCGTCTGGCCAAGACAATTCATCCCACCAAAGTGGTGTTTCAGGGCGAACCTGGAGCCAACTCCCATATCGCCTGCAGCGAGGTCTTTCCGCAAGCCGAAGCGGTTGCCACGGCCACATTCGAGGATTGTTTCGCCGCCATGGAAGGCGGGGAAGCTGATCTGGGGATCATTCCGATTGAAAATTCAGTGGCCGGGCGGGTCGCCGATATTCATCATCTGCTGCCAACTTCGTCGCTTAGCATCATCGGCGAGTATTTCCTGCCGATCCACCACCAGCTTCTCGGGCTGACGGGATCTTCGATCCAGTCCATCGGTTCGGTACAAAGTCATATCATGGCCCTTGGCCAGTGCCGCAAAATGATTCGCAGGCTGGGTCTGAAACCGGTCATCGGAGCGGACACAGCCGGTTCGGCGCGCCAGATTGCGGAACGCGGCGACCCGTCCATCGCTGCAATTGCCTCTGGTCTGGCGGCCGAGATTTACGGCCTGCAGATTCTGGAAACCAATGTCGAGGATGAAGACCACAACACCACGCGCTTTATCATTCTGGCGCGCGAGGCGCTGAAGGCGGAGGCCGGCAACGGGCCGGTGATGACCAGTTTTGTGTTTCGTGTGCGCAACGTCCCGGCCGCGCTCTACAAGGCGATGGGCGGGTTTGCCACCAATGGCGTCAATATGACGAAACTGGAATCCTACCAGTTGGAAGGCACTTTCTTCGCCTCGCAGTTCTATGCAGAGATTGAAGGGCATCCCGATGATCCCAGTGTTACGCTCGCGCTCGAAGAACTGGGATTTTTCTGCGCCGAGTTGAAAATTCTCGGTGTCTATCCGGCGAGTCCGTTCCGGGCCAACATAACAGAGCCGGAAATCAACCGTGCGCTGCGTCCGGCTCAGCCGGACAAATCGTAATATGCTCTGATCAACTGATGGGCGATGGCCATGGGCGGCGGCGTTTTCAACTCGCCGCTGCCGGTGAGCATGGCACCGACTTCTTCCCGGCTGAACCAGCGGCAATCTTCCAGTTCAGCGGCGTCCATTGTGATGGCCGTGCTTTCCGCTTTGGCAAAACAGCCGATCATCAAGGTGTGGGGGAAAGGCCAGGGCTGGGTGGAATGGTAGCGCACCGCCGATATCTCGATGGCAGCCTCTTCCATGACTTCACGGCGCACGGCATTTTCAAGTGTTTCACCCGGTTCGATAAAGCCCGCCAGGCAGGAATACATGCCCGGTTGAAACCGGGGCTGGCGGCCCAGCAGACAGTTGCTGCCATCAACTACCAGCATGATCGAGACAGGATCGAGCCTTGGAAAATGCTCGCGCTCGCAAGCCGGGCATTGGCGCCGGTAACCGGCCTGGGTTTTTTCGCACGCCTGACCGCAATGCGCACAAAAGCGGTTGTTGGCGTGCCAGCTTAACAGCGACCAGCCATGGGCAATTGATGCCACATCTTCGGCGGCGACACTGCCAGTAATGACCAGGGATCGCATATCCAGCGTAGTATATGGTGCCGGCAAATCGTCTGAAGAGACAATCGTCGCGGCGAGATAAGGCACGCCGTCCCTGTCGCCAAGATAAATCCCGGCAGCCGCATCATAATTCAGCTTTGCGGTTTGCTGCAGGGTAAAGGCGGCAACAGCGCCGCTCGCATCGGTTCTGAGAACTGGATCACCATTGTGGAACAGATGGATGAGCGCGTGCGGGTTACGCCAGGCGCGCGCCAGATCTTCAGCACCAAGATGCTCGCTGTTGCGGACCAGGCGGTTGGCAGAAAAGGCATTCCCTGCCGAAGCCTCGGGGAAAGCCGTGCCATCGAACAATGCATTCACGTAACGGGCCTCAAAATCTTGATCTGATATCATTGACAATCGCCCTGGCGGCGATGGCGTCATAAGCTTCAGCAGTTCCGCTGCCCCATACCGGGCCTGGCCAGGCGGCATCGGCTGCATAACGCCCGATAATGTGCACATGCAATTGCCGGACCATATTGCCAAGCGCACCGATGTTGAGTTTTTCACAACTGGTCAACTGGCGCAGGATTCGGGAGGCTGTGTCAACATCATGCCACAAGGTGTCGCGCTGTGCGGCATCCAGATCCACGATCTCGGTTGCGCCCGAAATGGCAGGCACCAGAATCAGCCAGGGAAAACGACTGTCATTCATCAACAGGACCTCGCACAGGGTGAGCCGGGCGATAAAATGAGTATCGGCTTCAAGACGCGGATCGAGCGCAAAATCGGCGGGAGGATGTGGGTTCATATGCAACGCCTAATCCGGTTTTCCGCCCATTGCAAGATCAACGTCCGGAAGCCTTTTCTGCCGATAAGGTATCTCATGTGCGACTTTGTATTTTGCCGGTCATGTCGATTTTGCGCAGGGACTGTCATGGCCACAAGCGGTGTGTGACGCGTTGGGCGGGGGTGCGGACCCGTCCGCAAGACCCGACATTGATAAAAAGTCATCCAGCGCCTATTGTCCGCCAGATTTTTCCGGCCACCCCCTATTTCTTTGGAGACAGAATGACAGACCTTGCTGCCCTGGAAACCACTATCGAAGCCGCATTTGATGCCCGCGATTCGATAAACACCCGCACCAAAGGCGAAATTCGCGACGCTGTGGAAAAATCGCTGAACCTGCTGGACAGGGGCGAAGTCCGTGTCGCGCAGCGCCAGGCTGACGGCGCATGGACCGTCAATCAATGGCTGAAGAAAGCGGTGCTGCTGTCGTTCCGGCTGAACGCCATGGAAATCATCAAAGGCGGCCCGGGCGAATCGGTCTGGTGGGACAAGGTGCCTTCGAAATTCGATGGCTGGGGAAGCCTGGAATTTGAACGGGCCGGATTTCGTGCTGTACCGAATTGCACCGTGCGCCGCTCGGCCTATATTGCTCCCGGCGTGGTGCTGATGCCCTCCTTTGTCAATCTGGGGGCCTATGTCGATGAAGGCACCATGGTTGATGGTTGGGCGACCGTCGGCTCCTGTGCGCAGATCGGCAAAAATGTCCATCTATCCGGCGGTGTCGGCATTGGTGGCGTGCTGGAGCCGCTTCAGGCCGGACCGACCATCATCGAAGACAATTGCTTCATCGGCGCGCGTTCGGAAGTGGTGGAGGGCTGCATCGTGCGCGAGGGTGCGGTTCTGGGGATGGGGGTCTATATCGGCAAATCCACCAAGATCGTCGACCGGGCCACTGGCGAAATCCATATGGGGGAAGTGCCGGCCTATTCTGTCGTAGTGGCCGGTGCCCTGCCCGGCAAACCGATACCGGGGCAGAACTGGGGCCCGAGCCTGTATTGCGCAGTGATTGTCAAGAAAGTCGATGCACAGACCCGGTCGAAGACCTCGATCAACGAGCTGCTGCGCGACTGAGCTGCGCTGAAAACAAAACTGCCCTGACACGACGCTGTCGTATCAGGGCAGGCTATCCAGCCAGTTTCGGGCCGGGTTATCAGGCTGCTGACTGGGCTTTCAGCAATCCGCGATTGACCAGCAATTCAGCGATCTGAACCGCATTGAGCGCCGCGCCCTTGCGCAGATTGTCGGAAACAACCCAGATGTTCAGACCGTTTTCTACGGTGCTGTCCTCGCGAATGCGGGAGATGAATGTCGCATCCTCGCCAGCGCATTCATAAGGTGTGACGTAGCCGCCATCTTCCCGCTTGTCGACGACCAGACAGCCCGGTGCTTCACGCAGAATTTCGCGGGCCTCATCGGCGGTGATCTCGTTTTCAAATTCGATATTGACCGCTTCGGCATGGCCGACAAACACCGGCACGCGAACAGCCGTGGCGGTCAGCTTGATGGATTTGTCGAGGATTTTCTTGGTCTCTGCGACCATCTTCCATTCTTCCTTGGTGGAGCCATCGTCGAGAAACACATCGATATGCGGGATGACATTGAAGGCAATGCGCTTGGTGAATTTGTTGGTCTCCAGCGGATCGGACACAAAGACGGCGCGCGTCTGGGTGAACAACTCGTCAGCGCCTTCTTTGCCGGCCCCGGAAACCGACTGGTAGGTGGACACAACGACACGCTTGATGCGGGCCTTGTCATGCAAAGGTTTCAGCGCCACCACAAGTTGCGCGGTGGAGCAATTGGGATTGGCAATGATGTTCTTTTTGGTAAAGCCGGTTATGGCGTCCGGATTAACCTCGGGCACGATCAGGGGCACATCGGGATCATATCGCCAGGCCGATGAATTATCGATCACGACGCAGCCCTTCGCCGCGATTTTCGGTGCCAGCGTTTTTGAGATTTCGCCCCCGGCTGACATGATGGCAATGTCAGTTCCGGCAAAATCGTAATTGTCCAGCGCCTTCACGCGCAACGTCTTGTCGCCGAACGACACTTCCGTTCCCTGGCTGCGGCGTGACGCCAGGGCGATCACCTCGTCAGCGGGAAATCCGCGTTCCTGCAAGATGGACAGAACCTCGCGACCGACATTGCCTGTGGCCCCGACTACGGCAACTTTGTAACCCATTGAAATATCCTTTCATCACTCTCCCGCCTGCTGGACCCGACACGCAGCCGGGCTTTTCTCCCTCATAATACCGGCGAGAGAGAATGCGGCATATAAGGGAAATCAGGTGGTTTTGCAGGTTTTGGTGGTGGTTCCGGCCGTCAGCATGATTTCTGTCGCGCCATCAGGATGCGCAGACAACTTCAATTCCCACACTGGTTTCAAACCGTTTGACATTCGGACCCTGTGACAGGTGACGTTACAAGAATTGCCGGTTCTATGAGGGCAAATCACAAAAGAGTCAATGCGGTGCGATTTTGCCATATTGCAATCATACTTGACTGTCATCAGGCTTGCTAACAGACCCTGCCAGGAGATTCGGGAAGCTCGCCAGTCTCCGCTTTGAAAGTTCGCCGTTTGATGTTCGCCCCTTTGATCATAATTGCAGCCGCGCTGGCCCTTGCGCCAGTTGCCAGCCAGTCCGCTTTTGCAGATGATATTGGTCCTTCGGAGAACCCATTTGAGAGCGCAATCGGCGCGGCCGCCATCCTTGATTTGCCAAGCGGTGAAACGCGAATTCATATGGGTCCTGATTCCCGCGCCCAAATTGCTCTCGATGAAGACATGTCTCTGGTTCTGATGCGCAGCGGCAACCACATTGAGGCGAGCGTGCAGGTGCGCAATTCCCCATCTGTCGCGCCGCTGTTCGATCTGGTTGTGGCGACCCTGCCCCATCAGACGCTGGAAGCCCGCCTGAGCGATGTCAATTTCGATGGCATTCGAGATTTACTGGTGGAAACTCAGGTTGGATATGGCGGCGTTAATGTATTCTTTGACCTTTATCTGGGAACCCCGACCGGCTTTGAACCTGACACTGCCGAACAGGGCCTGTCCAACCCTGAAATTGATCAAGGCCGCAAACAGATCTCGACGATGATGCGCAGCGGGCCGACCTGGTACCGCGATATCTATCTGATTTCGAATTGGCGGCCCTACCGCTTCATGACCACCACTGCAGCAGGTCGCGGCATCTCCTATGCCCGGTTTCTCAGCGATGACGGCCAGCTCCAGCAGGAGATGATCACCGACGCCGTACAGGAAGATCCGCGCGACTGGCAGCCAGTGCAACTGATCCTGCCAGGAGGGGCCCCCTATCCACTGCGCGGTGAACCTGATGATGCCAGCGCAACGACCGGCGCGCTGCCTGATGGCAGTACAATTCTTCTGCGCCGCTTCAGCGAAGATCGCAGGTTTGCTCTGGTTGAACACGCGAACAACCGGATGACCGGCTGGCTGAAAACCGATTGGCTGCCGATGCCAGACGGCGTGCGTTTCTAGATCGGTCTTGAGTACGCTGCCTGTTTGGTGGCCCGACCGCCGCGAAGTCTGGATTACCGCAGGCGCTCCAGCGATATCGATTTGACGCAACGTGTCGCTTTTCGGTGACAGGTCCTTTCCGGCTTTTTTGATAATCTGACAGGCTGTACTGCAACTGAAGGTAGCGATAGCGCTGAAACTGTTTGGAAAATTGAAAATGCTTGCCGCACTTTACGACTGGTTTGAAAGACGGGTTGAACCCTTTCCCGCTGCCGATCCCAGGCACCCGCCAGATACACTGATGGCCTTCCTGTGGCACTATGCAAAACCCGTGCGTGCGCCTCTTCTGCTGATGTCACTGGTGACCGCCATGATCGCCATCATGGAAGTTCTGATGTTCGGCTTTCTCGGCTCGCTGGTAGACCGGCTGAATGCCAGCAACCCGGAGACCTTCTGGGCGGATAATGGCATGCCGCTGAGCCTGATGGCGGTGATGATCCTGGTTTTGTTGCCGCTGACGGTTTTCGTCGGCGCGATGCTTATTCACCAGACATTGCTGGGAAATTTCCCGATGATCATCCGCTGGCAGGCGCATCGCTATCTGCTTGGCCAGTCGATGAGTTTCTTTCAGGATGAGTTTGCCGGACGGATTGCCACCAAAGTCATGCAGACCTCTCTGGCGGTGCGCGAAGCGGTGATGAAAGTTCTCGACGTTCTGGTGTTTGTCAGCGTCTATTTCAGCGGCGCGATTGTGCTTGTCGCGCTGGCGGACTGGCGTCTGGCGCTGCCGTTACTGGTTTGGCTTGCCGGCTATGTCCTGTTGATGCGCCGCTTCATTCCTCGGCTGCGCCGGATTTCAGAGCGTCAGGCCGATGCCCGCTCTTTGATGACCGGCCAGGTGGTCGACAGCTACACCAATATTCTGACGGTCAAACTATTTTCGCAGCGCACCCGCGAGCAGGATTATGCCCGCCAGGGCATGAATGGCTTTCTGCAGACCGTGCACCAGCAAATGCGCCAGGTTACGGGTCTGCAATCGCTGCTGTATCTGATGAATTGCCTGTTGATTTTCTCGGTCAGCGCAACTGCAATCGGATTGTGGCTCGGTGCGGATATTTCAACGGGCGCGATCGCGGTTGCCATCGGGCTGGCATTGCGGCTCAACGGCATGTCACAGTGGATCATGTGGGAATTGTCCGCCCTGTTTGAAAATATCGGCACGGTGGAAGACGGCATCACCACTCTTGCCACTGACCGGGATATTCACGACGCGCCTTCGGCCCCTTCTTTGCCGCCGGTGGCCGGAGCGGTCTGCTTTGATCATGTCGGTTTTCACTATGGCAAGTTCGGCCCTGCCGGCAGCAATCCTGATAAGGCTGATGGACCGAATGAGAACCGTCGCTGGACCAAGGGCATTTTGCACGACATCACTTTGAGCATTGCACCAGGCGAGAAAATCGGTCTGGTCGGACGTTCCGGTGCCGGCAAGTCGACCCTCGTCAATCTGCTGCTGCGGCTTTACGATGTGGAAAGCGGCCGCATCACCATTGACGGGCATGATATTGCAAAGGTCACCCAGAACTCGCTGCGCGGCCAGATTTCCATGGTGACACAGGACACCTCGCTACTGCACCGCTCGGTGCGCGACAATATTCTCTATGGCCGGCCCGATGCCAGCGAGGCGGATATGATCCGCGCCGCGCGTCAGGCCGAGGCAATGGAGTTCATCGCCGAATTGACCGACCCCAGAGGCCGCCATGGCTTTGATGCCCATGTCGGCGAGCGCGGGGTGAAACTATCCGGCGGCCAGCGCCAGCGCGTCGCCATAGCGCGGGTGCTTTTGAAAGATGCACCGATCCTGATTCTCGACGAGGCAACCTCGGCGCTGGATTCAGAAGTTGAGGCGGCGATCCAGGAGCAATTGTTCAATCTGATGAAAGACAAGACGGTGATTGCCATTGCCCACCGCCTGTCAACGATTGCCACCATGGATCGTCTGGTGGTGATGGATGACGGGCATATCGTCGAGACCGGACCGCATGAGGAACTGATTGCCAAGGGCGGGCTTTATGCCAGCCTGTGGCAGCGCCAGTCCGGCGGCTTTCTGGGTGGCATCGATCAGGAAGAGGCCGCTGAATAAACTGACAGGCCACCGTGCTTTCGCATGGGCGCAGCCAAGCCAATGCAAATGCTGGTATTTGAACACTTTGCCTGATAAAAGGCCCACGCATTGGCTGAAGAGACAAAAGAGTTCGTCCCATGAGTATCCGCGCTGCCAACCGCTCGAGAACAACCACTGAAACGGAGATCAATGTCTCCGTGACGGTGGATGGCTCGGGGCATTATGATGTTGAAACCGGCATCGGGTTTTTTGACCATATGCTGGAGCAGCTGGCACGGCACAGCGGCATGGACCTGAAAGTGCGGGCCAAGGGCGATCTGCATATTGATGACCATCACACGGTCGAGGATGTGGGAATTGCGCTTGGCATGGCGCTGAATGAGGCACTGGCCGACCGCGCCGGCATCAACCGCTACGGCTCGGCCGAGCTGCCCATGGATGAAGCCCTGTCACGGGCAGCGATAGACGTTTCCGGCCGACCATTTCTGGTCTGGAGGCTGGCGTTCAACGCTGCCAAGATCGGCAGTTTTGATACTGAACTGGTGCGCGAGTTTTTTCAGGCATTTGCCATGAACGGCCGGCTGACGCTGCATGTCGAGGGTGTTTACGGTGACAATAATCATCATATTGCGGAAAGCGCCTTCAAGGCGGTGGCGCGCGCTCTGCGCGTGGCAATTGCCCTGGACAGCCGTGAAAGCGGCAAGATCCCGTCGACCAAAGGCACACTTTAACGAGGTTCCGCATGAGATCCTTTACCGTCCACCTTCCGCCGCTGGTCTCTGAAGAAGAGCGTCTGGCACAAGCCGTCTTTGTCAGAGACGGATTTCACGCCGTCGCCCTGCTTGCACCGCCCCTGTGGCTGCTGTGGTACCGGCAATGGCTGGGGCTGGCGCTGTATATTGTGGCCATGCTTGTTCTGGATTTCAGCGCAGAATATGTCTCTGTCTGGGCCATTCTGATCGTCAATCTGCTGTTCGGTATCGGACTGGCGCTGGAAGCCAGCACGCTGCGGCGCTGGCGGCTGGACGCTCGCGGCTGGCAGATGGCGGCAGCCCTGTCGGCGCATGATCTTGAAGATGCGGAGTTGCGGTTTTTCAGCGGCCTCGCCCAGGGCAATCGCAGGCCGGTCCAACCTGTCCCAGCCATATTGCAAAACGGCCTTTCCTCGACCCGGCCATCAACTGGTGCGGCAACACCGTCGATCATCGGATATCAGTGATGAAGCGGTCGATGCGTGTTGCTATACTGGATTACGGCTCGGGCAATCTGCGATCCGCCGAAAAATCCTTTCAGCGGGCCGCGCGCGAGCGCGATCTTGAGGCGGAGATTGCGGTCACCAATGATCCCGATTATGTCGCGCGGGCCGACAGGATCGTGCTGCCTGGTGTCGGGGCCTTTGCCGACTGCCGGGCAGGATTGTTTGCCATTGACGGGCTGGTGGAAGCATTGCGGCACAGCGTGGAACAGCGTGCCGTTCCGTTTTTCGGCATCTGTGTCGGCATGCAATTGATGGCGAGAAGCGGGCTGGAAAAGAAAATCTCCAGCGGTCTTGGCTGGATTCCGGGCGACGTTGTTGCGATAACGCCTTCAGATCCCGCCCTGAAAATTCCGCAGATGGGCTGGAATACGCTGACGCCGCTGCGCCCGCACCCTGTCTGTGACGGTATTGCACTGGGGCCGGGAGGTCTGAATGCCTATTTCGTGCATTCCTACCAGCTTGTGCCGGACAATCCCGACCATGTTGTAGCGATCACCGACCATGGCGGTCCGGTGACGGCAATGGTGGCGCGGGACAATCTGGTCGGCACCCAGTTTCATCCGGAAAAAAGCCAGATGCTCGGTCTGTCTCTGATCGGTAATTTTCTGACATGGTGGCCGGAAAGAACCCGGGCGCAGATCGATGCCGTGGCGGCGAATGCCTGACCTGACTGTAATTAAGACATGACTGTAATTAAAAAGACAAAATGACCATGATCCTGTTTCCCGCAATCGATTTGAAGGATGGCCAGTGCGTGCGCCTGAAACTGGGTGATATGGAGCAGGCCACAGTGTTCAATGACAGCCCGGCAGCGCAGGCCAAAGCCTTTGAAGATCAGGGCTTTGAATGGCTGCATGTGGTTGATCTGAATGGTGCCTTCGCCGGAGAAAGCCGCAATGGCGCGGCGGTCGATGCGATATTGGCGGCAACGCGAAATCCGGTCCAGCTGGGCGGTGGTATCCGCACGCTGGACCATATTGAAGCCTGGCTGGACAAGGGCCTCGCCCGCGTCATTCTCGGCACTGTCGCTGTGCGTGATCCCGGCCTTGTGCGCCGCGCCTGTGCCGAATTTCCCGGCAGGATCGCGGTCGGCATTGATGCCCGCTCCGGGCATGTGGCGGTTGAAGGCTGGGCCGAAACGTCTGATCTGACAGTGCTCGACATGGCAAAACGCTTTGAAGATGCCGGGGTCGCCGCCATCATCTATACCGATATTGACCGCGATGGCGTGTTGAGCGGCATCAACTGGGACAGCACGCTGGAGCTGGCAAATCATGTTGATATTCCGGTGATCGCATCCGGCGGCCTGGCCTCCATGGACGATATCCACAGAATGACCCTGCCGGACGCGCAAATTCTGGCAGGTGCGATTTCCGGACGGGCGCTTTATGATGGCCGGATTGACCCTGCGCAGGCCCTGGCCGTTCTGAAGAAAGCCGCACCATGCTGAAAGTCCGTGTCATTCCCTGTCTCGACGTCAAGGAAGGGCGTGTCGTCAAAGGCGTCAATTTCGTCGATCTGATCGATGCCGGCGATCCGGTTCAGGCCGCAATTGCCTATGATGCCGCCGGAGCCGATGAGTTGTGTTTTCTCGACATTACCGCCAGCCATGAAGATCGCGGCATTCTGCTGGAGGTGGTGCGGGAAACCGCCGAACACTGTTTCATGCCACTGACAGTGGGCGGCGGTGTGCGGGAAATTGCCGATATCCGCAATCTGCTGCTGGCCGGCGCCGATAAGGTGTCGATCAACACGGCTGCGGTCAGGCGACCGGAATTTGTCCGCGAAGCGGCCGATAAATTCGGCAATCAGTGCATTGTCGTGGCGATTGACGCGAAACGCGTTTCGGCAGCCGATGAGCCGGAGCGGTTTGAGATATTCACCCATGGCGGGCGTGAAGCGACCGGCATTGATGCGGTGGCGTTTGCCCGCCAGGTGGTGGCACTGGGGGCCGGTGAGATATTGCTGACCAGCATGGATCGGGACGGAACCAAAATCGGTTATAATCTGCCGCTGACCAGGGCTATTGCCGATGCGGTGCCGGTGCCGGTCATTGCATCGGGTGGTGTCGGCAATCTCGATCATCTTGTCGAAGGCGTCAAACAGGGCCATGCCAGTGCGGTTCTGGCCGCCTCGATTTTTCATTTCGGTACCTATACTGTGGCCGAAGCCAAGGCCCATATGGCCAGGGCCGGTCTGGCCATGCGGCTTATCTGAAAACGGATCTGTTATGAGCAATTTTTCGCTGAGTGATCTGCAAACCATCATAGAAGAACGCAGCACTGCGGGCGTAGAGGCCTCCTATACGGCGCGGCTGCTCGACAAGGGCGTGCTGAAATGTGCCGAGAAATTTGGCGAAGAGGCTGTTGAACTGGCTCTGGCAGCAGTGGCACAGGAGCAGGCGGATGTGGCCAATGAAGCGGCAGATGTGCTGTATCATCTGATGGTGGTGCTGCGCGCACGCGGTGTGGAACTGGCGCAAATCATGGCTATTCTGGAGCAACGCACCGCTCAATCCGGTCTTGCGGAGAAAGCGGGGCGCAGTGCACCCGAATAAGGGAACCCGATATGACCCCGGCTGAGGCAGCAACACAGATCGGACTAATCGCCAGCAAAGCCGCTGACACGGCGCCGCAGGAAGGTTCCCTGTCGCCCTACCGGATCTATGATGTTGAGCACTGGGCGAAGCTGCGGGCCGATACGCCGATGACGCTGTCGATCAATGAAATCCGCAGAATGCAGGGCCTCAATGACCCGATTTCGGTCGAGGAAGTGGAACTCGTCTATCTGCCGCTGGCGCGATTGTTGTTTCACTACGTCAAGGCAACACAGACTCTGTTTCAGGCAACGGCACAGTTTCTCGATCTGAAAGACAGCAAGGTGCCGTTCATCATCGGGCTGGCCGGGTCGGTCTCGGCCGGCAAATCCACAACGGCACGGGTGCTGCAGGCCCTGCTGGCGCGCTGGCCATCAATGCCAAAGGTCGATCTGATTACCACGGATGGTTTTCTCTACCCCAATGCGGTGTTGCAGGCAGAAGGCCTGATGGAGCGCAAGGGTTTTCCGGAAAGCTATGATGTCGGGGCGCTGCTGCGCTTTCTGACCGACATCAAGGCGGGCCGCAAATCGACCACCGCACCGCTCTATTCACACCTGATCTATGATGTGGTTCCCAATGAAACCATAACGATTTCCAACCCGGATATCCTGATTCTGGAAGGGCTGAATGTGTTGCAGGTTCGTGATCTGCCGCCGGGCGGAGACAGCGTGCCATTCGTGTCGGACTTTTTCGACTTTTCGATTTACCTGGATGCCGATGAAGCCTTTGTCCAGCAATGGTATCGCGAGCGTTTCCTGCGGCTCCGCGAAACCGCGTTCCGCGACCCGAAAAGTTTTTTCAGAACATTTGCCGAATTGTCCGAACAGGACGCGCTGGCCAAGGCCGATGATATCTGGGCGCGCATCAACCGGCCTAACCTTCTGGAAAATATCCTGCCGACGCGGCAGCGCGCCGATCTGATCCTGCGCAAAGGTGCCGATCACAGAATTGACCAGGTCGCATTGCGCCGGCTTTAGACTTTTTCCGCCCGGCCCGGCCACACCATGCTGGCCGGTCAGACCATGCTGGGAAGAATCCGGTCCGGAACTGCATGGCCGTCGAGCAGGGATCTGATGTTGACGATCACCTTGTCACCCATATCGATGCGGCCCTCGATCGTCGCCGATCCCATATGCGGCAAAAGCACAACCTTGTTGGCACGGGCAAGCTTCAGCAATTTGGGATTGACGGCCGGTTCATGCTCGAACACATCCAGACCGGCGCCAGCGAGTTTCTTGTCTTCCAGCATGGTGATGAGGGCGTTCTCGTCGATGATTTCGCCGCGCGCCGTGTTGACCACATAGGCTTCCGGCCGCATCAAATGCAGCCTTCTGGCTGACAGCAGGTGATAGGTTCCGGGCGTGTGCGGGCAATTGACGGAAATGATATCCATGCGCGCCAGCATCTGGTCGAGACTGTCCCAATAGGTTGCCTCCAGACCTTCTTCAATGTCAGAGGGCAGCGGCCGGCGGTTGTGATAGTGAATGGCAAGTCCGAACGCTCTTGCACGGCGGGCCACGGCCTGACCGATCCGGCCCATGCCGACAATGCCCAGACGCTTGCCTGAAATGCGGCGGCCCGTCATCCACGTCGGAGACCAGCCCGACCAGGGCTCTCCGCCCGGCAATATGGCCGCCCCTTCGGCGAGCCGGCGCGGTACGGCCAGAATCAGCGCCATCGTCATATCGGCCGTATCTTCGGTCAGCACATTGGGCGTATTCGTCACCACAATGCCCTTGTCATGGGCAACGCCGACATCGATATTGTCGACGCCATTGCCAAAATTGGCGATGATCTTCAATTGCGGGCCGGCCTGGTTGAGCACGGCAGCGTCGATTCGATCGGTCACAGTGGGAACCAGCACTTCCGCCGTTTTCACTGCCTCCACCAGTTCTGCCTGAGTCATGGCATGATCGTCCAGATTAAGGCGGGCATTGAACAGCTCGCGCATGCGGGTTTCGACCTGTTCAGGCAGTTTCCGGGTGACAATAACCAGAGTTTTCGATCTCGACATATCGCGCTTGCCCATTGTTGTTGAGAGCTCTTTAACCATATCGGTTCAAAACTTGTATATGAGTTGAACAGGCAATGCCCAACCCGGATCTACAGCCGTTCCTGCAGACACTATCAGATAGGACTGCAAACACAATTTGAATGGCTTGGTATAATGTGTCAGGAGAGCGAATGCCAAGCCTCCTGTGACACGGAAGGCAAGTTTGAAATTGAGATGCGCGAATTGAGCTTATGGATGCGCAGAAAATGAGTTTGAAAGTGATGCAATTGCGCCAGACGCTGCATAAGCAGTTTCGGCAGAAAATTCTCGGAGGATTTCAGCAAGCGCTGCCCGGATGCCTGCCCAAATGGCTACCAAGGTGCCTGCTACGCGGTGTGTGGCTAATTGCTGCTCTGCTGGCGCTGAGCGCTGCGGGATTTGTGCAGCAGCCGGCCTTTGCCCAGTCCATTGGTGAGCGCGGAATTCGCGTCGGACCTTCGGGCCTTGCCCTGCCCCGCTTTGTCAGCCTCAAATCCAATCAGGTGAATGTCCGGGTCGGACCCGGCCGGGAATATGATATTGCCTGGATTTTCGTCAAGGGCGGGCTTCCGGTGGAGGTGTTTCAGGAATCCGATAATTGGCGCCGCATCCGTGATGCTTCCGGAAATTCCGGCTGGGTGTTTCACAGTCTTTTATCGGGACGCAGAACCGCGCTGGTCACGCCATGGGCCAGCGCCGCCGAACCCCTGCCGCTCTACCGCGAACGCAGCCCGGGCGCAAAGTTGAATGCCCGGCTGGAAACCGGCGTGCTGCTGAGCATTGATGAGTGCGACGGCGTATGGTGCCGCGCAGATCTGCGGGACAGCAGCAATCAGAGCTTTCGCGGCTATGTGCAGCAGAACAAATTGTGGGGCGTCTACCCCAATGAGGAATTTGAGGATTAGAGCACGGCTATGAATCCCGGTCACTGACCGGCATTATGCCGCTTCGTCATGCAGCTTCGTCATTCAGGGCATCAATCACCGCGCATTTTGGAATATCCCTGCCGCTGCATTGTGCGACCGTTTCGGAAAGTACGCTCTCGATACGCTGAAGATCAGCGATCTTCTGGTGGATCGCGGTCAAATGCGACAGCGCGACATCCTGAACCTCGGCACAGGTCTGGATGCCGCCGTCGACCAAAGCAAGAAGGCCGCGCACTTCGTTCAGCGAGAAGCCCAGATCCCGCGCCCGAATGACGAATTTCAACCGCTGAACATGCCCGGCATCATAGCTTCGGTAATTCTTCGCCGTTCGCGGCGGCTCGGGCATGACACCAATGGTTTCATAGTATCGGATCGTTTCCAGATTGCAGCCGGTTTTCCGCGCCAGATCAGAGCGCCTCAAATGCTTCACAACAGTGTTACCATTCTTCACAGAAAAATCCTTGACCCTGTACTTACTACAGACACTAATTTGTCTTCCAGGTTAAGGCAAGGATGATTTGAATGAGCGAATTGACGACCGGTAACAGCCTGACAGAATTGACCGACAACCCTGAAACCGACCGAAAAGGGTGGACGGCTACCGGCTTCAGCGGTCTTGGTGCTTTGGCCATGACATCATGCTGCATCCTGCCTCTGGTTCTGGTCAGCTTTGGTGTCGGCGGCGTCTGGATCGCTCAGTTGACGGCACTTTATGCCTATAAGTGGTACACATTCGCCATCAGCGTGGCGTTTCTGTCTTACGGGTTCTGGAAGGCCTACCGGCCGGTTGAGGCGCTGGACTGCCAGGATGGCAGTTGCGCAAAACCATTAAACCGGACGCTGATGCGCGCGATTTTGTGGTCTGCCGCGTTCATTGTCGCTGTCGCAATGATCTTTCCCTACCTCACCCCCTACATTTTGAGTTATTAGAGAGGACTTCCGAAAATGAAATATTTTTACGCAACAGTCCTGGGCTGTTTTCTGACCACCGGTGCGGCCTGGGCCGCCGAGCAGCAGACCCGTATCGAAGTCAGCGAGTTATTCTGCCCGTCCTGCCCCTACATCGCTGCGGACGCGGTCAAGTCCATTGAAAGCGTCAAAATCGTCGAGGCGGATTTTGATCAGGCAGCAGAAAAAATCGTGTTTCTGATTACCTATGATGATGCCGTGACCACGCCGGATGCAATTGCCGAAGCATCCATGCAATTTGGCTACCCAGGCCGCGTTCTGCTGCCGGCATCCGGTTCGTAGCGCGACAGATCAAGGACCCACAATGAATGACAGAACTCTCCTGCGCAGCGGCCTGACCGGCGCTGTCATTGCTGCAATTTGCTGTTTCACGCCACTTCTGGTGCTGCTGGTGGCAGGGGCCGGACTGTCAGCCCTTGTCGGATGGCTCGACTATGTGCTGTTCCCGTTGCTGTTTGCCTCACTCGGCGTGGTTGCACAAGCGCTGTGGCTGCAAACTGGCAAGCCGGGGCGCAGTCCGAAAACCCTGATTATCGTGGCTGTTGTGGTGTTGTCGGCACTGCTGTTCTGGCTTGAATTTCGCTTTGCCTTGCGCCTCTCGGTCGCGGCGGCGCTGGCAGTGGTGGTTTATGCGCTCTGGCTGCGGCGGTCGCGGGCAACCGCAGCCGCACAGGTCACTTCCAAACATATTTGATGAAATGCATTGAAAGGCACAGACATGAATGACGCCAGCGGAACGCCGAAAATCAGCCTTTACGATCTGATCGTGGTCGGCGCGGGATCGGCCGGGTTTTCGGCCTCGATCACGGCCGCCGATGCAGGCAAGCGCGTGGCTCTGATTGGTCACGGCACCATTGGCGGCACCTGCGTCAACGTTGGATGTGTGCCGTCCAAGGCGATGATCCGGGCCGGTGAGGCTATCCATGCCGCACATGCGGCATCGCGCTTTCCCGGTGTGAGCGGTCAGGCAAAGCTCCATGACTGGGCGGCGCTTGTTGCTGCCAAGGATGAGCTGGTGCAAACTCTGCGGCAAAAGAAATATGCCGATCTGCTGCCGTCTTACGAGCTTGTCGACTACTTCGACGAGGGCGCCGCACAACTGGTTGAAGGCGGTGTTAAAATCGGCAGTCGTGTCATCAAGGCGCCGAAGATCATCATTGCAACGGGCGGGCGTCCCACCCTGCCGCCGATCAAGGGCATCGAACAGGTGCCCACGCTGGACAGCACCAGTCTGCTTGAGTTGAAGGAAAAGCCCAGGAGCCTGATCTTTATTGGCGGCGGTTATATCGGCGCGGAACTTGCCCAAATGATGCGCCGGATGGGCGTCGAAGTGACTGTAGTGTGCCGCTCACGGCTCCTGCCCGGCGCTGAACCCGAAGTTTCAGATGCGCTGACTGAGATATTTCGCGCTGAAGGCATCGAGATACATTGCGGCGTCAGCTATGACGTAGTCAGTGAGGATGCCGATGGCATCACGCTCCGCGTCAAAAAGGACGGCAAACCTTTGGAATTGAACGCTGAAAAGCTGGTGGTGACCGCTGGCCGGCGCGCCAATACTGATGGTATGGGCCTGGAAGAGATGGGCATTGAACTGGATCAGCGCGGCGCCATCATCATTGATGATGACATGCAGACGTCGCGGCCAGGTGTCTATGCCGCCGGTGATGTGACCGATCGCGATCAGTTCGTCTACATGGCTGCTTACGGGGCCAAGCTGGCATCGCGCAACGCTGTGTTGGGCGAAACCAATCGCTATGACAATGCTACTATGCCCTGGGTGGTGTTTACCGACTCGCAAGTGGCCGGGGTCGGATTGTCCGAGGCTGAAGCGCGAGCCGCGGGCCATGAAGTGAAAACTTCGGTACTGACATTGGACAATGTGCCACGGGCGCTCGCCGCACGCGACACGCGCGGGCTGATCAAACTGGTGGCCGACGCCAAATCTGATCTGCTGCTCGGCGGCCAGATTATCGCACCCGAAGGCTCTGACACCATTCAGACGCTGGCGATGGCCCTGTCATTCGGTATGACGACCAAGGCACTTGGCCAGACCATCATGCCTTATCTGACCACCGTCGAAGGGTTGAAACTGGCAGCGCAAACCTTTGATATGGACGTCGCCAAACTGAGCTGCTGCGCCGGATAGGAAAATGTATGACATCGTCAAATAAAGAAAAAACCTATGATCTGATTGTGATCGGCGCTGGAACCGGCGGAAACGGTGTCGCCCGGATGGCGGCAGCCGAAGGTTGGAATGTAGCCAGCGTGGACTGTCTGCCTTATGGCGGCACCTGTGCTCTGCGGGGCTGCGATCCCAAGAAGATGCTGGTTGCTGTCACCGAAGCTGTCGATTGGGCCGATAACATGGATGGCAAGGGATTTGAGGCACAGCCGGCGGTCAACTGGCCCGACATGATCGCTTTCAAGCGCACATTCACCGATGCCATGCCGCCGCGCATCGAGGCAGGGCTGAGCAAGGCTGGCGTTACAACCCTGCATGGCGAGGCGCGATTTACTGGCCCGGACAGCATTGAGCTGAATGGAGAAACCCTGCGGGCCAAGCATTTTCACATCGCCACCGGCGCGCGTCCCATGACGCTGAAGATTCCCGGCGAAGAGCTCCTGATCACAAGTACGGACTTTCTGAACCTTCCAGACCGGCCGGAGCGGATAGCCTTTGTCGGTGGCGGTTTTATCGCCATGGAGTTTGCGCATATCGCGGCAAGGGCCGGTGCCAGTGAGGTTACGGTGCTGGAAATGATGAAGCGCCCGCTGGGTAATTTTGATCCGGATCTGGTGGGCCTTCTGGTCGAGGCGACCAACGAGATGGGGATCAGCTTGCGGACAGAGGCCAGGGTGCTAAAGGTCGAGCGGTCTGGGGAAGCCTTCCTGGTCACATTCGAAACAACTGCCGGGACGGAGCAGGTGAGTTGTGATCTCGTGGTGCACGGCACAGGCCGCGTGCCGAATATCGACCATTTGAACCTGGCTGCAGCAGGTGTGGAATTCGGCCGGCGCGGTATCAAGGTCAGCGACTATATGCGAACCACCAATTCGAATATTTTCGCGGCCGGTGACTGTGCCGATAGCGGCCCTAACCTGACGCCGGTCTCGGCGAATGAGGGACGCATAGCCGGTAAAAATCTGCTCGCGGGCAAGGACACAAGGGCGGTGGTTTATCCGCCAATCCCGAGTGTCGTGTTCACCTTGCCGCAACTGGCTACGGTCGGCTTATCGGAAGCTGATGCCACCGAAAAGGGGCTGGCTTTCGATGTCCATTTCGAAAAGACCGCTGATTGGTATTCATCGATGCGGGTCGGCGCCAAACGAACGGCATTCAAAGTTCTGGTGGAACAGAAAACCGGCCTGATTCTGGGCGCGCATCTGATCGGCCCCGGCGCGGAAGAACAGATCAATCTGTTCGCCATGGCAATGGGTGCGGGGCTGACAGCCAACAAGATCAAGGCCATGATCTTTGCCTATCCAAGCTTTGCATCAGACATTGGCTCGATGGTTTAGGCGGCTGGATGTGACGCTTCAGTCGCTGCGGGCGTATTTCACCGGATAAAACAGCATCGAGCTGGCATCAAACAACAGGTGGCGGCCGACCAGCAGCTGTCCGGTGCCGGTGATTGCCTTGATCACTTCCAGCGCCTGCAGTGAGCCGATGACGCCAGTGAGCGCGCCCATGATGCCGGCTTCCTCGCAGGTCAGCACGGTGCGCTCGTCAGGGGGTTCGGGAAACAGGTCGCGGTAGCGCGGATTGGGGGTGCCGTCCTTGCCGGCGAGGAAGGGCTGCAGGGTTGTGATCGAACCGTCAAAGCGGTTGACCGCGCCGGTCACCAGGGTTTTTTGCAACTGCTCGCAGGTGTCGGCCACCAGAAAGCGGGTGGCGAAATTATCGCTGCCATCGACAACCACATCACAATCGGCAATCAGCTCTGCGGCATTGCTTTGATCAAGCCGCGTATTGTGGCATTCCAGCACCGGATGCGGGTTGATCGCCGTCAACAGCGCGGCCGCGCTCTCCACCTTGGCGATGCCGACATTTGCGGTGGTGTGGATAATCTGGCGCTGCAGGTTTGACAGGCTGACATGATCATCATCGACCAGGCCGAGATGACCGATGCCGGCAGCCGCCAGATACATCAACACCGGCGCGCCAAGGCCGCCTGCCCCGACCACCAGAACCCGTGCCGCCTTCAGCTTCTGCTGCCCCGGACCGCCGATGTCCGGCAGCACCAGATGGCGGGCATAGCGCTCCAGTTCGGCTGGGGATAATGGCGCGGACGTCACTGGCTCTGCCTCAGCTTTTTCAACTGATACAGCGCCTCAAGCGCCTCACGCGGCGTCAGATCATCCGGATCAGCAGCGTCAAGGGCGGTCAGCGCCTGCTCATCGCGCGCCGCCATGGCTTTGGACGGCCAGTGCTGCGGCGAGACGGAAAACAGCGGCAGATCATCGATAAGTGTGGTTTTGGAGCGCTCGCGCTCCTGTGCTTCAAGCTGCTGCAGCACATCGCGTGCCCGGGCCAGCGCGGCCTCCGGCAGGCCGGCCAGTTTTGCCACCTGAATGCCATAGGAACTGGTGGCAGCGCCGGGAACGATTTCATGCAGAAACACCACATTGCCCTGCCATTCCTTGACGCGCACCGTGGCATTGGACAGCCGCTCCAGGGTCTGCGCCAGTGCGGTCAGCTCATGATAATGGGTGGCAAACAGCGCCCGCGAGCCGTTGATGGCGTGAAGATGTTCGACCGCCGACCAGGCAATCGCCAACCCGTCATAGGTCGCCGTACCACGGCCGATCTCATCGAGAATAACCAGTGCGCGCGGCCCGGCCTGATTGAGAATCGCTGCGGTTTCCACCATTTCGACCATAAAGGTCGAGCGCCCGCGCGCCAGATCATCAGAGGCACCGACGCGGCTGTAAAGCGCATCGACAATACCGATATGGGCCTTGGCCGCCGGCACATAACTGCCGATCTGAGCGAGAATGGCAATCAGCGCGTTCTGCCGCAAAAAGGTGGATTTGCCCGCCATATTGGGACCGGTGAGCAGCCAGATCTGGCCGGCGGATTGGCCGGTCAGATCACAATCATTGGCTACAAATACACTGCCATCCCGGCGCAGCGCCTGTTCCACAACCGGATGACGCCCGCCTTCAATGGCAAAGGCCAGACTTTCATCGACCTCCGGGCGGCAGTAATTCTGCGTATCGGCCAGAATTGCCAATGCGCAGATAACATCCAAATCCGCAAGATGCTGCGACAGGATCTGGATCGGCGCGGCGGCGGCGCTGACCTCGCTCAAAAAGTCTTCAAACAGTTTAAGTTCAAGCTGCAAAGCCGCATCCGCCGCTCCGGCAATGCGGCTTTGCAGCGCACTCAATTCGGTGGTGGTAAAGCGCATGGCATTCGCCATGGTCTGACGGTGAATAAAGCGCTGGTCGCCATCCTGCTGCAATGCACAGGCATTTTGCGCGGTCACTTCAATGAAATAGCCAAGCACATTATTGTGCCGGATTTTGAGGGATTTGACACCGGTTTCAGCGGCATACTGGCTTTGCAGACCGGCAATGATCTTGCGGCTTTGATCGCGCAGGCCGCGATGTTCATCCAGCTCTGCAGCAAAGCCGCTGCGGACAAACCCGCCATCGCGCTTTAGCAGCGGCAGGTCTTCTGCAAGGGCACCGGTCAATTGTGCCGCAAGGGCCGCAAGTTCGCCGGTCCCGGCGGCCTTCAGCGCCTGATGGATGGTTTCGATCAGGCCATCGCCACCTTGCAACCCGACGGACAGGGCCTGGGCCCCGGTCAACCCGTCGCGAATGGCTGCCAGATCTCTCGGACCACCGCGCTGCAGCATCAGGCGCGACAGGGCGCGGGCCATATCCGGCAGACGTTTCAGCTGTTTGCGCAAATCCGACAGGGCTGCGGGGTTTTTCAGCGCCCAGGCCAGCGCATCCTGCCGCGCCTGGATGGTGGCGACAATGGTTGAGGGTGATGCGAGGCGCATTGCCAGCAGCCGTGCTCCGGCTCCGGTGACGGTGCGGTCAATGGCATCAAACACACTGCCCGCACGTTTCCCGGACAGGGTCTGCATCAGTTCCAGATTGGCCCGCGTTGCCGCGTCAATCGACATGCCGCTGCTTGCCGATTCCCGCACCGGCACCAGCAAAGGCGGACGGGCGCCGATCTGGGTCTTTTCGACATAAGACAGAATCGCTGCGGCGGCGGACAATTCGACCCGTTCAAAGCTGCCATGGCCGTCCAGGGTCTGCAGGTCAAAGAACCGGCAAAGCCGGCTTTCCGCGGTGGCGCCGTCGAAAAACACCTTTGGCACCGGGCTGCGGGTCGTGGCAGAGCCGTCCAGCAGTGCGGTGATCTCGGGATCATCAAGCAGCGCATCCGACAGAATCAGTTCCCGTGGCTCAATCCGCGCCAGAGCCGCCGCGACCTGTATGGACTCCAGCGGGCGGACAAAAAAAGCGCCGGTGGACAAATCAATCCATGCCAGAGCAAAGCCGGACGCGCTGGATCTGGAGCGCGCCAGTGCCGCCAGAAAACTGTTCTGGCCGGCATCCAGCAAACGCTCTTCAGTGATGGTTCCCGGGGTGACAAGACGCACCACACCGCGTCTGACAACCGATTTCGTGCCGCGTTTCCTGGCTTCCGCCGGATCTTCCATCTGTTCGCACACGGCCACTTTATGGCCCTGCGCAATCAGTTTCTGCAGATAGTCATCAGCGGCGTGAACCGGCACGCCGCACATCGGAATGTCTTCGCCAAGATGCTTGCCGCGTTTGGTCAATGTGATTCCGAGCGCCCGGCTTGCGACTTCCGCATCGTCGAAGAACATTTCGTAGAAATCGCCCATGCGATAAAACAGCAGAGAGCCCGGATTGGCCGCCTTGATTTCGATGAACTGCGCCATCATTGGCGTCAGTTTGGGCTCAGGCTCCGTTTCCGGCGCAGCTTTTGCCGCAGAGCCTGTATCTGCCGGGCGGTCATCTATGGTGGAATCGTCAGTGCGCATCGCTACTCTCTAGCAGACTGTCGGATTTGTTCATATCTTTGAAGCGTTTTGCGAGGCGTGTGTGTATGTTTTGGCAAAGGCGATTTCCATAATCATGACCGTTCGCAGCGACAATCGAAATGACAGAAATTTGTCTTTGATCTGGATCATATCGCGACAATTCTTTTTTAAATAGCTTTTCAGCAATTGGCCCCGTGTACCGGATTTCCGGCTGCGGCGATGGCAAAAATGCTTTGCCCGCCTGCTGGCAAACCCGTCGGATTTCCCTCCACAGGACCGATAACAGCAGATCGATTCGCCCCTGGCATGCGCACATCTCGCATAAGGGATATTTGATCTGGTGCGTGTCACTGAGGAAGGGGAACCAGATGGAAAATACCGACGATACCGCACAAGGCGCGCCACCGCTGCCGGAAGAGCGGATTCCGGTTATGCAGCGCGTTCTGGACAATCCTTTCCTGCTTTTGTTCATCGGCGTCACCATGCCGACCGTACTCTACATTATCTGGGGCGTGATGGAGATTGCCTCCGTTCCCATCGGCAACTGATCCCAAACAAATCCGAAAGGTCGCAGCATGGCCATCGATCCTCCAAGCAACCGCCTCTGGTGGAATGAACCGATCCACGGCATTGAACTGACATGGATCATCATTGCCTTCCTCTGGGGCCTGTTCATGTTCTTCTTCATGATCGCCTGGCATTTCATCGGCAATCAGAACCTGTCCACGGAAACCTATCGCGTGCGTCCCGAAAGATTCGTTGAAAAGGTCGAGGCCTTTGCTGAGGAATATCAGCTTATCGATGCAGCCGGAGAGCCGGTGGAAATCGCCGGCGTTCCGGTAGTCAGTCCGCCAGCCGGGGGCGACGTCTACTTGCTGGCGCGGTTGTGGGAATGGTGGCCGGCGCTGGAATTGAAAAAGGGACAGAGCTACCGGTTCCATCTGTCCTCGGCCGACTGGCAGCATGGCTTTTCGCTCCAGCCCGTCAACATCAATATCTCGGTACATCCGGGCTATGAACACATCCTGACGCTGACCCCGACCGAGACTGGCGAGTACGGCGTTATATGCAATGAATATTGCGGCATCGGCCATCATACGATGACCGGTATCATCCGCGTTGTCGAATGAGCGGGAGACCAGGCACATGACCACTATTGATCAAGGTATAATCGGAGTAACCAGTACCCCGGTGCGCTATCGTACCTGCCCGTTCACCGGCCGCCGCATCGAACGCAGCGCCGAATTGCTGATCCGCGCCAATGCCGTTGCGGCGGTCGTGTTTCTCGCAATCGGCGGGTTTTTCGGCCTGATGGTCGCGTTGACGCGCTGGCCGGCGGTGCAGTTGTTACCGGCGGACTGGTTCTATCTGGTGCTGACCGGCCACGGTGCCAACGTGTTGCTGTTCTGGATCATCTTCTTCGAAATCGCGGTGCTTTATTTCGCCTCGGCGGTGCTTCTGGGCGCACGCCTGGCAACGCCGCGATGGGCCTGGCTGGGGTTCGCGCTGATGCTGGTGGGCGCGGTGATGGCCAACTATGCCGTGCTGAATGGCGATTCGACGGTGATGTTCACTTCCTATCCGCCGATGATGGCCGAGCACTGGTTCTACCTGTCGCTGATCGTCTTCGCGGTCGGCGCGCTGATTGCGGTCTTCGTGTTCTTCGGCACACTGGTGGTGGCCAAAGCCGAGCGGACCTATGACGGATCGGTGCCTTTGGTGACGTTCGGCGCCATTACGGCGGCGATCATCGCGGTGTTCACGCTGGCGTCGGGTGCGATCATCCTGATACCGACCTGGCTGTGGTCGCTGGGGTTGATCTCGGGTATCGATACGCTGATGTACAAGCTGGTGTGGTGGGGCATGGGCCATTCATCGCAGCAGATCAACGTCGCGGCACATATCTCGATCTGGTACGCGATCGCGGCGATGGTCGTCGGGGCCAAACCGCTATCCGAGAAAGTCAGCCGCTTTGCCTTCCTGATGTATATCCTGTTTTTGCAACTCGCGTCGGCTCACCATCTGCTGGCCGAGCCTGGAATGAGCTCGTCCTGGAAGATCATCAACACCAGCTACATGATGTATCTGGCGGTTATGGCCTCGATGATCCACGGCCTGACCGTTCCCGGAGCGGTCGAGGCGGCGCAGCGCCGCAATGGCTATACCCGCGGCATGTTCGAATGGCTGACCAAGGCGCCCTGGGGCAATCCGGCATTTTCGGGGATGTTCATGAGCCTCGTCATGTTCGGCTTCATCGGCGGCATTACCGGCGTAATTCTGGGCACCGAACAGCTCAACGTACTGATGCACAATACGATCTACGTGCCGGGCCATTTCCACGGCACTGTGGTCGCGGGCACGACGCTGGCCTTCATGGCGATGACCTATATCCTCGTGCCGATGATGTTCCAGCGCGACATTATCTGGCCGACGCTGGCGAAATGGCAACCCTATCTTTTCGGCATCGGTGCCGGCGGCATTTCGCTCTTCATGATGGGTGCAGGCACGCTGGGAGTTCCGCGCAGGCATTGGGACATCTCGCTGGTGGATGCAGCAATGCCGTACGAATTCGCGCCGGGTGCCTATCTTATGATGGGTCTCAACGGCATGGCTGCAATCCTTGCGGCGATCGGCGGGCTGCTCTTCGTGGTGCTCATCGTCGCCTCGGTCCTGGCCGGACCGCGTCTGGATCAGCCGGGAGCCAAGCTGGTCTTTCCGCTGCATGATGGCGGTGCCCAGGCGGTGTCGGAATATGGCAGCGAGCGCAGTCTCAAACTGCCCGGCACCATCATGCTGGTGACGATCTTCTTTGCGGTCTTCGTGCTCTACTACTTCGTCAACTGGAAGTACCTGTCGGCGCTGTGGCTATTCAACTGATGCGCAAGGGAGTGCCCGCCATGCTTAATGCCCTGTCCATGACCGTCTCGATCCTCAAGCTCAGGATCGGCAGCTTCATCGCCCTGGCGGCCCTTGTCGGGGTGATGACCAGCGATGGTGAACTGGGCATGGTGAAGGCACTGGTCTTCGCGCTGGCCGTGCTGGGTGCGTCCGGCGCGGCTGGTGGTTTCAACCAGTATTACGAACGCGACAGCGACCGCATGATGGCGCGAACCCGGAACCGGCCCTTCGCCAGCGGTGTACTGAAGGCCGGTGCCATCTGGCCGGTGACACTGTTGGCGCTGCTGGGCGTATCGCTTCTGATGGCCTGGTCGGTCGGCGGCACCCTGGCCACGTTTCTGGTGTTTCTGGGAGCCCTGACATATGGCGTTGTCTATACCGTCTGGCTCAAGACCCGCACCGTCTGGAACATAGTGATCGGCGGCGCTGCGGGCAGTTTCGCGGTTCTGGCCGGAGCTGCGGCGGCGGCGCCGCAGTTCGGCCCGGTCATCGGCCCGGTACCGATCCTGTTGGCCGCGGTGCTGTTCCTGTGGACCCCGCCGCATTTCTGGAGCCTTGCAGTGGCACGCGGCGAGGATTACCGCCGCGCCAAGATCCCGATGCTGCCGGTCGTGACCGGACCCGAAATCTGGGGGCCGGCGATCTTCAGCCATGTTGTTTTCCTGGTCGTGCTGTCATTGGTGCCGCTGTGGTTCGGCATGGGCTGGATTTATGGCGTCTTCGCCGCCCTGGGAGGACTGCCCTTTCTTTTCGCCGCCTGGCGGCTGCTGCGCGGGCCAACCCCCAGCGCAGCGATGCGGACCTTTCGCGCCTCGCTCGTCCAGTTTGCTTTGCTCGCGGCAGGCGTGATTCTGGACGAGGCTCCTCTGGACGAGGTTCTGGGATGGGCGCTCTGATCCGCAGCCTGTGCATCCTCTGGATGGCGGCGCTGAGCTATGGCGCGCAGGCGCAGACGGTTGACCAGCCTCCGGAAGCACTGGACGCCGAACAGGTTTACAGGATCAGCCAGGACGCCATCGGACGGCAAGTCGGCAACCATGTTCTGCGCGACCAGCGAGGCGCGCCGCTGTCACTGGCCGATTTGCGCGGACGCCCGCTGGTAATTTCGCTGATCTACACCAGTTGCAGTTCGATCTGCCCGGTCACGACCGATCATCTGGTCAATGCCGTCAAGGATGCCCGCAAGGTGCTGGGCGAGAAAAGCTTCGGGGTGCTGAGCTTCGGCTTCGACGCCAGCGGGGACAAGCCGGCGCAGCTTCGCGCTTTCGCGATTTCGCACGGGCTGCGCCAGCTCGACGACTGGCGTGTCGCCAGCGCCGATGCCGAAACCACCGAAGCGCTGGTGAAGGATCTGGGCTTCAGCTGGCGGGCGGCTGCAGGCAGTTTTGATCATCCCAGCCAGACGACCATCCTGGACGCCAACGGCAAGGTTTACCGCCAGCTCTACGGAGAGACTTTTCCGCTGCCGGTGTTCATGGAGCCACTCAAGGATCTCATCCTTGGCAAGACGTTGCGCTCGGCCGCGCCAGCTGATCTGTGGAACAGGCTCACATTTCTGTGCACCGTCTACAATCCACTGACCCGCGCCTATCGCTTCGATTACGGCATCTTCTTTGGCATCTTCTTCGGTGCCGTGTCGCTGCTGCTGACGGCGCTCGTTATTCTGCGGCTCTGGCTTGAACGGCGGCGCGCCGGGCGGTATCGTGCTGCACCGGCACACCAAGAGCAGACGAGATGATGCCATGATTGGGGTTCGCACGATTCTGCGGCGCGGGTTTGATCGGGTCGAACGTCCTCTCGATACGCTATTCGGGCCGGACTGGAACCCGCTCGCCAATCTGGGTTCGCTTGGCTGGTTCCTGTTCTGGATCGTCGCCGTCACCGGCATCTATCTGTTCATCTTCTTCGATACCGGTGTGGTCGAGGCCTATCAGTCCGTAGAATGGCTCTCCAACGACCACTGGTTTCACGCCGGGCTGGCGCGCAGTCTGCACCGCTATGCGTCGGATCTTATGGTCGTCGTGATGCTGATACATCTGGTGCGCGAATGGTCCTTCGACCGCTATCGTGGGCGGCGCTGGTTCTCCTGGATCACCGGCGTACCGGTCATGTGGTTCGTCTACATGTCGGGCATCACCGGCTACTGGCTGGTCTGGGACAAGCTGGCGCAATATGTTGCGCTGACGACGACGGAACTGCTGGACGCATTGCCGTTTTTCGCCGAACCGATTGCGCGGAACTTCCTGACGCCCGACAGCCTGTCGGGGCGCTTCTTCACGCTGATGGTGTTCCTCCACATCGCCATTCCGCTGCTGCTGTTGCTGATGATGTGGATCCACGTCCAGCGCATCACCTCGGCGCGGACGAATCCGCCGCGCGGCCTCGGCGCCATCACGCTGACGGCGCTGATAGCGGTCGCGTTCGCGATGCCGGCGTCTTCGCAGGGCCCGGCAAATCTGGCAACCTTCCCCTCAGAAATCGGACTCGACTGGTTCATCCTCGGACTCTACCCGGTGATCGATCTTGCGCCGCCGGGCGTGGTCTGGACCGGAACGCTGCTTGTTTCGCTGCTCATGATAGGGCTGCCCTGGTTGCCGCCGCGCAAGGAAGCCGAGGCGGCACAGGTTTTCCTGGACTTCTGCAACGGCTGCACTCGCTGCGAGGCCGATTGCCCCTACAATGCCATTACCATGGTTCCGCGCACTGACGGCGCCGCCTTTCTGCTGCAGGCGGAGGTCGATGCGGACCGCTGCGTCGCCTGCGGCATCTGCATGGGATCGTGCCCCTCCTCGACGCCGTTCCGCCGCAGTGGCCCGCTGATTACCGGTATCGACCTTCCCGGTCGCCCGCTTGAGGAGTTGCGCGCCGAGGTAATCGCTGCAGGATCGGAGCTGACGGGACCGGGCCGGACGATGACCATCGCCTGTGCCCACGGTGCGGCAAGTGTTCCTGAAAAAGGTCGTGTGATCCTGCCTTGCGTGGCGATGGCACCACCGTCGCTGTTCGACTTCATCCTCAGCCGCGATCTGGCCGACGGCGTCTGCATCGCGGGCTGTGCTGAACGCGACTGCTTCAACCGGCTCGGCGGCAAGTGGACCGAAGAACGCATCGCCCGTACCCGTGATCCGTTCCTGCGCGCCCGCGTTCCGTCCGAGCGATTGCTGACGGTCTGGGCGGGGCCAACTGAAAACGCACGTCTGGAGGCGGAAACCCGTAGCTTCGCCGAAAGACTCGCGGCGATGGGACCGATCGCCAACCAGCGTCCGCTCGACCCCGACGATGTGAAAGCGGCCGACCAGATCGTGGCGAGTGCGGGCAAAAAGCGATGAAAGCGCGTTTGCATCATCTGGCGATGGGCGGCGGCGTCACGCTGCTGCTGTTCGCCGGGGTCGCCTGGCTGTCCGCCGCGCCGACCTGGCGCAGCGTGCCCGAAGGCTCGGCACTGGTGCGGCTGAGCTTCACCCACAGCGGCGACAGCAGCGCCAGATGCCGCGACAGAACGCCTGAAGAACTGGCGAAGCTGCCGCCCAACATGCGCCAGACCCAGATTTGCGAGCGCCGTCGCCCTGCGATATACGTTGAGCTGGAGGTCGATGGTGCCCCTGTCTATGCTGCAGAAAGCCCGCCTTCAGGCTTGGCGGGCAGCGGGCCATCACGCATCTATGAACGCCTGATCTTGCCTGCAGGATCGCATTCCCTGACGGTACGAATGCGGGACAACCCCCAAACCAACGGGTTCGACTACGAGGTCGCGCGACAGGTTGACCTTAAGCCGCAGCAGAGTTTCGTGATCGACTTTCGCAACGATGTCGGATTCGTCTTCAAGTAACGATGAAAGGAGCCGGACATGGCACCAATCGAATGGAAACCCGAATACAGTGTCGGAAACCCGGCAATCGATAGCGAACACCAGGAGCTGATCGATCTGGTCAACCAGACCACAGCGGCAATCCTTGACCGGCGTCCGGATGCGGACGTTGAGCGCGGGTTTGGCGATCTGCTGCGCGGGATCTCGGCGCATTTCGCCTTGGAAGAGCAGCAGATGCAGGCCCACGGTTACGACCAGCGCGCCGAGCACAAGGCCGATCACGAGCGCCTCATGGACGAATTGCGCGACATCATGGAGGAGAACGCACCGTCACCCGATCAAACCGCCGATCGATTGGCGACAACTCTGGAAGCTTGGTTCGCCAACCACTTCCATGTCCATGATTCACGCTTGCACCACCGTCTGGGACCGCATCCGCATCCCTGATTGTCAACTGCGAACCGGCAATTATCATGGCCGTCTTGTAAGGGGATAGGTCGTTTTGCAAAAGCGACCTGAATCCGGGAATCATTGTTCAGGCGGCAGATATGACCTTGCCAGAACGCGGGGGTGTCTCGATTGAATCACCCAACGCTCCAGCAAATTATTGCGTCCATGACACGCAGGATTGTGGGCTGTGCAAAAGCACACCTTGTGGAGATCGTTGCGGCTCGCTAGGTTGTCTGACCAAGGTAAAAATCATAAAAATTAAAACAGGAAACGCCATGCCCGCTACGGACAAGTCCGGTAAACGCAACATCCCGCTGACCGACCAGGAAGCCCTGCAGTTCCATCAGCAGGGCCGCCCCGGAAAACTGGAAATCGTCGCCACCAAACCAATGGCGACACAACGCGATCTGTCGCTGGCCTATTCGCCTGGTGTGGCGGTGCCGGTGCAAGCTATCGCTGACGATCCATCGCGCGCCTACGACTACACCACGCGGGGCAATATGGTTGCGGTGATCTCCAATGGCACGGCCATTCTGGGTATGGGCAATCTGGGTGCGCTGGCCTCCAAACCGGTGATGGAGGGCAAGGCCGTGCTGTTCAAACGGTTTGCCGATGTGGACAGTATCGATCTGGAAATCGACACCGAGGATGTCGATGAATTTATCAATGCGGTGCGCTTTCTGGGGCCCTCTTTTGGCGGCATCAATCTGGAGGACATCAAGGCCCCGGACTGTTTCATCATCGAACAGCGCCTGCGGGAATTGATGGATATTCCGGTGTTTCATGATGATCAGCACGGCACTGCGATCATTTCCGCGGCCGGGCTGATCAATGCGCTGCATCTGACCGGGCGCGATTTGAAAACCACGAAGCTGATCTGCAACGGTGCCGGCTCTGCCGGGATCGCCTGTATCGAGTTGATCAAATCGATGGGCATGCCGCACGAGAATATCATTCTGTGCGACACCAAGGGGCCGATCTATCAGGGCCGCCAGGAGGGAATGAACCAGTGGAAATCGGCACATGCCGTGCCCACCAAGGCGCGCAGCCTGCTGGAAGCCATGGAAGGAGCCGACGTGTTCTTTGGCCTGTCCGCCAAGGGCGCACTGACCGCTGATATGGTTCGCGCCATGGCTGACCAGCCGATCATTTTCGCGATGGCCAATCCTGATCCGGAAATGACCCCGGAAGAGATTATGGAAATTCGCGATGATGCCATTATTGCGACCGGCCGTTCGGACTATCCCAACCAGGTCAACAATGTGCTTGGATTTCCCTATATTTTCCGCGGCGCACTGGATGTGCGCGCCTCGACTATCAATGATGACATGAAAATTGCGGCGGCCCGCGCTATCGCCGCGCTGGCCCGCGCTGATGTGCCTGACGAAGTTGCCGCCGCCTATCGCGGTCACCGGCCAAAATTCGGCACTGACTACATCATTCCGGTGCCGTTCGATCCAAGACTGATTTCGGCGGTGCCGATGGCGGTTGCGAAAGCCGCCATGGAATCGGGTGCCGCCGGCAAGCCGATTGTCGATATGGATGCCTATCAGGCTGAATTGTCGGCCCGGCGCGATCCGACCGCCAACGCGCTTCAGCGCATCATTGCAAAAGTCAAACGCAACCCCAAGCGGGTGGTGTTTGCCGAGGGCGAAGAAGAGCAGGTGATCCGCGCTGCGGTGAGCTTCGTTGCGCAGGGGTTGGGCACTGCAATTCTGATCGGGCGGGAGGACGAAATCCACGACACGGCAAAATCTGTCGGCGTGGAACTGGGCGGCCAGATTGAAGTGATCAGTGCCAGAAGCTCCAACCGCAACAAGGATTACGCCGATTTTCTGTATGCCCGCATGCAGCGCAAAGGTTATCTTTACCGCGATTGCGTGCGATTGATGAACACCGACCGGAATTATTTCGGCAGCGCCATGGTGGCGCTGGGTGATGCGGATTGCATGGTCACCGGCATCACGCGGAATTACTCCACAGTGCTGGAGGATGTCCGCCTGATGATCGACCCCAAACCGGGGCACCGGGTCATCGGCATGTCGCTGGCAATCTGCCGCGGCCGTACTGTACTGGTCGCAGACACCGCCGTTCATGATATGCCGAATGCAATTGAGCTTGCAGACATTGCCGAAGAGGCCGCCGGTGTGGCGCGCCGTCTGGGCTATGAGCCGAAAGTTGCGATGCTGGCCTATTCCACCTTCGGCCATCCCCAGGGCGAACGCTCCGAGCGGGTGCAGGAAGCGGTGAAGATCCTCGACAAGCGACGTGTTGATTTCGAATATGATGGCGAAATGGCCGCCGATGTCGCCCTCAACGCGGATGTCATGAGCTCCTATCCGTTCTGCCGCCTGACAGGACCGGCCAATGTGCTGGTGATGCCGGCTTTCCACTCCGCCTCCATCTCGACCAAGATGCTGCAGGAACTGGGCGGCTCAACGGTGATCGGCCCGCTGCTGGTCGGGTTCGACAAATCGGTGCAGATCATGCCGATGGGATCGCGCGACAGCGATATCGTCAACATGGCCGCCATCGCCGCCTATGGCATTTCAGGCTAACTGTTTAGTCCCGGCTTTTTTGAACGGTGTGCTGGCGGGGGCCGGGGCGGAATGATGCGGGGCGAGGGATAAGCCAAAACCGCCCAAACCCGTCGTCCCGAAACATTAATGGGCTTGTCCCGGGGATCCAGACCTGACTAAACTTTCCGCCTTCCTCACCACCGCAAATCATATGCTGGGTCCCCGGGACAAGCCCGAGGACGACGATAGTGGAGAGGTCGGTGCGGAATGGCGCGGTGAAAGAAAACCCGCCGGTGTCAGGACTGTTTCAGCAGCCGGTTCGGATCAAAGTCATATTTGCGGGCGCAGAATTCGCATGTGACTTCGATCTGGCCGCTTTGCGCAATGCTTTCAACCAGTTCCTCGCGGCTGAGCTGACCCAGAACGCCGCCGACCTTGGCGGCATTGCAGGAACATTTGTCCTGCACACTCATAGCATCATAGACGCGAACGCCGCGTTCATGAAACAGGCGGAACAGCAGTCGTTCTGCCGACAGGTCAGGATCGGCCAGTTCGTTTTCCTGCAATGTGTCGATGAGAGCCTGAGCTTCTACCCAGGAATCATCGTCTTCCGGCTGGGAAGCGTGGTAATCCTCATCCGCGATGCCGCCAGCCGGCAGATCTTTCTGCACCAGCCGGTCGGAGGCATGAGGCAGAAACTGGATCATCACGCCGCTGGCCTGCCAGGCGTGGGTCGCCTCGCCGGTTTCAGTGCGGGTGATTAATTCGGAAACGGCAAGACGAATCCGTGTCGGGATCTGCTCGGAGCGGATGAAATAATCATGGGCGGCGTCTTCCAGAGACCCGCCATTCAATTCCACATAACCCTGATAGCGGTTCATATACTGACCCTGATCAATGGTCAGAGCCAGGGTTCCGCTGCCCAGCAATGCGCCAGCGTCGGCGTCTTCCAGCTCGGCGACGCGGTCGGCGTCAAAACTGGCGGTCGCCCGATAATCGCCGGGGGCACGCATATCAACCACCAGCAGCGAAACCGGACCATCGGTCTGGGCCTGCAGGATCAGCCGGCCTTCGAGTTTTATCGACGCTGCCAGCATCACGGTCAGAGCCGCCGCCTGACCCAGCAGCCTGGCAACCGGTTTTGGATAATCATGACGGGCAAGAATGCTGTTGATGCTGTGGTTCAGATGCACGACGCGGCCGCGCACATCCAGCGCATCTACCGAAAACGGCAGCACTTCATCCTGTCCCGGCGCCTTGGCAAGAACGTCCATCATTGTCTGATCTGTCATCGCAGACCTTTCCAGGCTAACAGCCAAATGTGCAAACCAGCTATTTAGGCACTGGCCAGAGGTTTTAAAGTGCGTCCAGTGCCCAGACAAGAATTCCCTTATGAGCATGAAGCCGGTTTTCAGCCTGGTCAAACACCACAGATTGAGGGCCGTCCATGACAGAATCCGTCACTTCCTCATTGCGGTGTGCCGGCAGGCAGTGCAGGAAAATGGCGTTCTCACCGGCGCGGCTCATAAGGCGGTCATTGACCTGATAGGGCATCAGCAAATTGTGACGGCGCTCGGCATCATCATCACCCATCGACACAAATGTGTCGGTCATCACAACATCAGCTCCGACAACTGCTTCTTCCGGGTCCGTGGTGACGACAAGATCGGCGCCCTTGGTCCGGGCATCTTCAATCAGGGCATTGTCGAGTGATAATTCGGTCGGGCAGGCCATGCGCAGCTGAAACGGAAACTTGGTCGCCGCTTCAATCCAGCTGGCAAGCATATTGTTGCCGTCGCCGGAATAGGCGATGATCTTGCCATTGAGCCTGCCGCGATGTTCTTCAATCGTCTGAATATCGGCCATGATCTGGGTCGGATGTGCGCGTTGTGTCAGTCCGTTGATGATCGGGATCGTGGCATATTCCGCCAGTTCCGATACATCGGCATGGCTCAGCATCCGGATCATGATGGCATCGACGAAACGCGACATGACGCGGGCCGTGTCGGCAATGCTTTCACCGCGGCCGATCTGCATTTCATTGCCGCTGAGCATGATGGTTTCACCGCCAAGCTCGCGCATGCCGACATCAAAGGAAACGCGCGTGCGGGTTGAAGGCTGCTCAAACACCAGAGCCAGAACCTTGCCGGCAAGGGGTTTTTCCGGTGCGACGCGGCGGATGGATTTAAGCCGCACCGCCTCATCCAGCATAGCACGCAATGTCTGCGGCGAGTGGTCTGCAATTTGCAGGAAATGTCTTGGCTGCGTGGGGTCCATCGCGCGACCTCGTTGGTTTCGTTTCTGTTATGTAGTGTCAGGGCGCAGTGCTCAATTCACTGAACGCTGCATCCATGCGCTGAAGTGCCAGATCTGTATCTTCCCGGCTGACTGTCAGAGGCGGCAGCAGACGCACGACATTATTGCCCGCACCAACGGTGAGAAGATGATGCCTGCGCGCCGCCTCGACAAACGGTGCGACGCCATCCGGGAAGGCCGTTTTCTTGAGTTGAATGCCAAGCATCAATCCGACACCACGAATGCCTTCAATACAGTCGGCGTGCGTGTCGGCAAGTTCTGCCAGCTTCTGCTTCATGTGCAGTCCCTTCTGCTGAACCTCTTCAAGAAAGCTAGGGGCCAGAATAATGTCGAGAACCGCATTGCCAACCGCCATGCCCAGCGGATTGCCGCCAAAGGTCGAGCCATGGGTACCGGCCGTCATGCCTGCAGCCGCCGATGCGGTAGCCAGACAGGCTCCGATCGGAAAGCCGGCACCGATGCCCTTGGCAATTGCCATGATATCCGGCTCGATGCCGGCCCACTCGTGGGCAAACAATTTTCCGGTGCGGCCAACTCCTGTCTGAACCTCGTCGAAGATCAGCATCAGACCCTGCTCATCGCACAGCTCGCGCAGGCCGCGCAGACACTGATGCGGCACCGGCCGCAAACCGCCTTCGCCCTGAATCGGCTCGATCAGAATGGCGGCGGTTTCATCGCTTACGGCGGCTTTCATGGCCTCATGATCGGCAAAAGCGACCTGATCAAACCCGGCGGCTTTGGGGCCGAAACCTTCGAGATATTTTTCCTGGCCGCCTGCCGCCAGCGTGGCCAGGGTGCGGCCGTGAAAGGCACCTTCAAAGGTCAGAATACGATAACGCTGAGGGGCGCCATTGACAAATTGGTAGCGCCGGGCGGTTTTGATGGCACATTCCAGTGCCTCGGCACCGGAATTGCCAAAGAAAACCTTGTCGGCAAATGTCACCTCCGCAAGCCTCTGCGCCAGCCGTTCCTGTCCGGGAATGTGATACAGATTGGACAGGTGCCAGAGCTTGTCGGCCTGATCTTTCAAAGCCGAAACGACATGAGGGTGTCCGTGACCAACCGACGAAACGGCGATCCCACCGGCAAAATCAAGATATTCCTCATTATCAGAGGTGTATAATCGCGCGCCCTCGCCACGGTCAAAACTGAGGTCAGACCGCGCATAAGTGCTGAAAAGCGCGGAATTTTGCGCCTGCGATGCCATAATTCTGTCTCCGTCAATCCCTATTGGAAATTCTTCCAATAAAAAATGCCGCCCTTCCGACCCTGTCGGTTGGCGGCGTTGCACGCGAATGTGCATTTACATACAGCGTAAAGGTCTGAATTCAAAGACCCTTTATCAGGGGCGATGTAATGGTTTCAAAATACAGCGGTTTGATGGCCCGCTTCTGTGGCAAAAAAAACGGGGAAAACCAATTTTGTTGCGCTCCGACTCTTGTCACGGAGTCACCGCATATTGTAGTTTAGATTTAGTTAAGTACGACATCTCGTGTCGCGTTTTCCATAACCCCTATATGCGGTGTTTACGCGTTTAAAACATATCTGGTTTTGAACGGGGGATTTGGATTCCGAGCCTTTCGAGCATTGCAGCTCGAACCCGGCCATCGGCGTGCACAAAAATTGGGAGACAAGAATGTCCTGGACCGATGAACGCGTTGCCCTGTTGAGCAAATTATGGGCTGACGGCCTGAGCGCCAGTCAGATTGCTACTCAACTGGGTGGTGTGACACGCAATGCTGTGATTGGAAAAGTTCACCGGCTTGGCCTGTCAGGGCGCGCGAAATCTCCCGGCACGTCCGCCCGGCCCCGCAAGCCAAGAGCAAATGCAGCGGCCAAATCGGCCAGTCATGCGGACGCTACCTCCTCAGCACCGCGGCGGCCCCAGACCATGGGTGCAACGGCTCTCAAATTTGAGGCGGAGATTGAAGCGCAAGCCGCCATCGCCCCGCAACCCAAAGACGATGTGGTGGTTCCGATTTCGAAACGCGCCAGTATCCTGACCATTAACGAGCAGACCTGCAAATGGCCGATCGGCGATCCGGGTGGGAATGATTTTCACTTCTGCGGCCATGATTCAAAGGAAGGTGCGCCCTATTGCACCTATCATTGCAAGGTTGCCTATCAACCAGCCAGCGACCGCCGCCGCCGGGCGTCCTGATCAACCTATTGTTTTTATTTCCGACTTGTCCAGAATGACCGCTTCAGTCGCGTCCAGCAGTTTCGGCTGCAGCATGTCCAGCCGGGCGGTCGTCACCCACAGGATTGCGGCCTCAATGCGCATATCGGGGAAGCTGCGCCGCAACAGGGCGCGGTAGGCCGCCAACTGGTTGATATAGGCCGCCGGCATATCTGCGACGCTCCGGGGAACCCGGGCATTGGTCTTGAAATCAACGATCAGCATTCCATCATCGGTGCGGCACAGACGATCAATCTTTCCGCTGACCGAATAGCGTCCCTGTGCCGACAGGAGTTGACCGGCAACGGCGACTTCCGCCCGTGCGTCCGGTCCGAATATGAAGGAAAACCGGGGTGTGGCCAGAATGTTCAGGACGCAGTGCGCGATTTCATCCGCCATGCCAGCTGGCGAAGCAGACGGCAGAGCCTGGGCCAGATAGCTCAGTGCTGCAGCTTTTCGGGCATCAGCCGGCAATGCCGGCAGATGCTGCAACAGCGTATGAACCGCCTGTCCGCGCTGCAAGGCAAATGAACTGTCGCTGGATCCAAGGGCTCCGAAACGCTCTTCCCAGGATATCTCCTCTGCCCGCTCGCGCTCGGCGTCAAGCCGTGAGGGAGACAGCGCTCTGACCACCGCCGGTCCGGCCTGCGGCGCTGTGCTGATCCAGGCCGGCAAAGGCGCGGTGGCAGCGGGCATTGCGACACGATCCGGGCTTTGCAGTGCGGTTTGCTGCGCGCTGACGCGCCACAGCAGATGTTCCATCGCGCCATCCATCGGCTCGACTTCGGTCATGCCGGGTTTCAATGCCGTCTCCACCAGCCGGTACCAGTTATCCTGGGACATGGCCTGTTTGCCTTGCTTGCCGCAAATGATCAGACGGTCCCCGGCACGGGTCATGCCGACATAAAGCAAGCGCCGGTATTCCGCCATTGCATCCAGATCGCTTCTCTCCAGCAGAAGGCGCTGCAGATCGGTCCGGTCTTTGGTCGCTGCTGCGCCCCAGAACAAAACCGGCTCGCCCTCAGCGCCCTGCGGCCAGTGAACGAAGATTTTCGGCCGGTGAATGTTCGCGCGCGGCTGACTGCCATCATCAACCAGATAGACTATCGGCGCTTCCAGGCCTTTGGCGCCGTGAACCGTCATCACCCGCACCTCGTCGCGGGCCGCGTCCATCTGGCGTTTGATGTCGCCGCTCTTATGGCCAATCCAGTGGATAAAGCCCTGCAGGCCGGCCCCTTCACGACCGGCGGCCACAGTGGTTTCATAGCTCAGTGCCTGGGCGAGAAACTCATCGATCAAATCCTCAGCCTCGCCGCCGAGCCGCGTCAGCAGCTTCCTGCGACCGCCATCGACGGCGAGAATGCGGGCAAAAAAACGGTATGGCGTCTCGAAATCCACCCTGCTCAACCATTGCAATATCTGTTCATGGGCAGCTTGGCAGCAGGGCATTGCCGACTGGCGAAGCGCCTCCAGCACGGTGCCGGATCGGCCAGCCGCAAGGGCAATCAGATCATCATCAGTGAAGTCGAAGAACGGACTTTTCAACAGTGTGGCGACAGTCAGATCGTCCTGCGGCAGCAGCATCGCATTGCCCAAACACAGAAGGTCTTTGACGGCAATATGGTCGGTCAGGGCAAGCCGGTCCATACCAGCCGCCGGCAGGCCCGCGTTCTTCAAGGCCTTATTGATGAGACCCATGATCTGACTGCGCTTCTTCAGAAGGATCAGAAAATCACCGGGCCGCAGCCCGTCATTGCGCACAGAAGCCGCAATATCGGCTGCAATCCGGCCAGCCAACTGATCCAGCGCGCCGGGGGGCCGGTCCACCGGCAGTCGCCAGTCTTCGGTGATCTCCTGCGTGGTTTCGCCGATAAGTGGCCACAAGCGGACCTCACCTGCCGCAGTGCTCCGATAGGCCTGATGTGCGTCCACCCCCATGCGGCTGACGCTGGCTGCCATCTCGGCCGGTGCAAAAACTTTGTCGACTGCAGTGAGAACATCATTGGTGGAGCGGAATGACAGATTCAAGGTGATGTTCTGCCACGGCAATTGGGCATCCCTTGCCTGCCGCTCAAAGCGTCGTCGCTGGGTATCGAAAGCATCCGGGGCGGCACCCTGAAACGAATAGATCGACTGTTTTTCATCTCCCACGGCAAACAGTGTTCGCGGACCATCGCCGGCAGATCGAATAGCGCTTCCCGGGTCCTGAAAGAACGCATCGCTGAGAGCTTCAACAACCCGCCATTGCGCCGGACTTGTGTCCTGGGCCTCGTCCACCAGAATATGCGAAAGACCGCGATCCAGCTTGTACTGCACCCACATGGCAGCGTCCGAGCGCGACAAAAGCCGCTCGGTCTTGGTGATCAGATCGTTATAATCGAGCAGGCCGCGCCGGTTCTTGAGATGAAGATAAACCTCGATAATGGCCCCGGCGAGAGAGAACAGCGCGGCAGTATCCGCGCAGGTTTTCAAGGCGTTGAGCCGGTTGCGAACCTCAGTGAGACCAACCTGCAAAACCGCTATCACATCTTCATAAATGTCAGGATATTCCAGCTGCACGCTCTGGGTGACAAAGCGGCCTTCGCCGCGCGGTTCATGGGCTTTGGTGCAAAAGACCGCCAGCCAGGCTTCGATTTCAGCTTCCGCGCCATCTGCCTGCAAAGCCGCTACGGCGCGTGTGGCGACATCGATATCCGATTTTTTGGCGCTGCCTTGCGCGGCCTGCAACAGATCGTTCATCTGATCCCGGCTGAAGCCACCGACAACGCCTTGTCGCAACTCGCCGGCCAGACTTTGAAGCGTGTCTTGCGCCGACAATCCCAGATTTTCTCGCAAACGCTGCTGGTGATCTGCAACACCGTTGCTGCGGCTGGCAATATAGCGAATGAACAGATCGCGCTTGCGCAGCAATTCATTGATTGCCCCGTCTATGGTTTCATCATCGCTGGCATCAATCAGGCATATCAGAGCCTCTGCCAGAGGACTTCCGGGTTCATCGATAGCGCGCTGCAGCACCGTGTTTTTGGCGCTGCCCAGCAATTCGCTCTGCATCTCGTCATCGGCCACTTCGAAATGACCCGGCACATTGGCTTCAAGAGGGAATTGCTGCAATAAACGCTCGCAGAATGCATGAATGGTCTGGACTTTCAGGCCACCCGGCGTTTCCAGGGCGCGGGCAAATAACTGCCGGGCAGAATTGAGGGTGCGGGGGCGGATGCGCTGTTCACCGAGATCCTCCAGAACCTGTTTCAGATCCGCATCATCAAGCACCGTCCAGCGCGCCAGTTCAGCAAAGACGCGATTGGCCATCTCGCTGGCAGCAGCCTTGGTAAAGGTCAGGCACAATATGCAGGCAGGATCATTGCCAGCCAGAAGCAGGCGAATAACGCGCCGCGACAGGACATAGGTCTTGCCCGATCCTGCATTGGCACTGACCCAGGCAGACAGACCGGGGTCCGAAGCCAGGCGCTGGCGCTGGCGGGTATCTTCCGGGATCGGCAGAGAACTCATTCCTCAGCCTCCTCGCCCTGGCCCATTGCGCGCCATTCGGCGACCCTTGCAAGGTGGTCATAGGCACCTTCATAACGCATGGTCTGAGGCTGAGCCTGAGACAGATAACCGGTCTCCGCGTCGGCAAAATGGGCGATCAGCTCTCGCAGCCTCGCCAGAGTGCCCGCCGCCAGATCCGTCACCTCGCTCTCTCCGTCACTGACCGGAGTATAGGCACCGGGAATGCGATTGCCGGACAGCCGGACATAGGCCAGTGTCTGTGACGGCACGGCCGGGATACCGGCGAACCCTCCGGCCGCGACGATAGCAGCTTCCAGCGGAAGCTGCGGCGCCAGATAGGTCTCGACCTGGGACTTTGTCGGCACCTGCCCGGTCTTGTAATCGATGATTTCGACGAGACCGTTGTTGAGAAGGTCAATCCGGTCAGCGCGGCCCGTCAGCAGAAACTCCGGCACGCCGAGTTCCAGCGAGCCGCTGAGTTCGGTGAGGCGCTGCCTGACCGCGCCGGAGCGCTGTGCTTCAAAGCCGAGAAACCAGTCGGAAATGCGCTGGAACCGGGTGTGCCAGCGGGCATAAAGCTCGGGATAGGCCCTGATTGACTGGAAATGTGTCTGCGCGATCTGTTTCAGTTCTGCCGCGGCCGCAGGCGTGTCGAAATCCGTCTGCCGGGCTTCGAGGAATTCTTGCAGAATATCGTGCAGCAAACTGCCGCGGCTGGCGAAATCCGGGGCTTCACCAATGTGGTCAAACGGCAGCAGCTTCAGCACATGGCGGGCGTAAATTGCATATGGGTCACGGATCAGGGTTTCAATTTCGGTGACCGAGAGTCTTTTCGGGCGCAAGTCCGGAGCCGGTTTTGGCGAGGGGCGCGGCACCGGTATTCCGGTGGCATCGGCTGGTGCATCAAGCCTGCGGGCGAGAGCGAGCAGCCGATGGCCGCGTAAGGCAAGTGCATCATGGCCGGTTTCGCCTATCATGGCCGCCAGACGCTGCAGCCAGCGCGAAGCCTGTGTCGGCGCGCCGTCCTGCAGCAGCGAGCGCGTCAGCACCACATTCGGTTTTGACGCCAGTTGAACGAAATCATGGGCTGACAGGCCGATGGCCTGTTCCGGCGGGTTGAGCCCCAGTTGCATACGCATCTGGCGCGACAGCCAGGGGTCAGTTTTGCCGTCTGCCGGCCAGGTGTTTTCATTGAGGCCGCCCAGAACCAGATGATCAGCATGCAGCAAGCGGGCTTCAAGTGTGCCCAAAATCTGGACTCTGCTGTCTGTCTCCTGCACGGCGTGCTGCCGGCGGACCGGGCGGGCACCGAGGAGCGCCTGAAGCAGATCGGGATAGTCCGAAGCGCGGATATCGAGTTGGCGGGCATCAGGCCCCAGATCGCGCAGTTCGGTCATCGCTGCAATCAGCGCCGTACCGTCTTCGGAATTAGCGAATAAAGCTGCAGTATCTTCGCCGGCCAGCACATTTTGCAGCGCGTGCAGATGAGCGTTGACCAGTTCGCCCAGTGGATAGTGCGCCTGAGGGTCGGCAAACCAGGTTTCAAATCCGTGCAGCGCGTTTTGTGTGACTTCGGCAATCCGTGTTGCCTCGTCCCATTCATCGGTGTTCATACTTTTCTGCGAGGCATTCAGACGAAGCTTCGGATCGGCACGCATCCGCTGGCGAATGGTGGCAATTGCTACCGACAGGTTTTCGCTGCCTGCGGCAAGCGCCGGTCCGCGCAAAACCGCGCGCTCCAGAGCGCGAACTCCCTCACGTATGGTGACACGTGGCAGGCCGAGACCACAGAGGGGATGTTTCAGCATGGCAAGGATTGTTATCGCTGTGCCGCCGGATGCTGCCTCGATCACCAGCCGTGCCAGAGTTCCGGCGGGTGTTGCAAATAGCGGCTGGCCGGCGGAATCGTCCGCACTGATGCCAAAGCGCTCCAGTTCCACCGAAACGCGGCGCGCCAGCGACCGGTCCGGAGTGACCAGAGCCGCCGTTTTCAAATTGTCTGTCTCCAGCGCTTCGCGGATTGAAAGGGCTATTGAAACTGCTTCCTCCTGCGAATTGCGGGCGTTTATCAGGGTTACATTGGCAAATGCTTCCCGCCGCTCCTGCGGTGAAAAGCCGCTGACAATTCGAGGCCACTGGTCAGTCACCGCTGCCGGGCGCAACGCCTCGTTGATCAGCCGGAACGTGGTGTCATATCCGGCTCCGGCTTTCGGCTGGATTTCCCGAATGTCGGCGCGGGTAACGCCCAGTTGGCGCATGGTCTGCTTGAGAGCAGCCTGCGGATGGCCAAGGGCGGCCGGGTCAACCGTCTCGCCCTCCCCGGTCTGCATTGCGATTGCCGCCCAGGCGTTGTCTTCCAGCGCCAGATCAACACCTGGCAGCACGACGCAGCCATTCGGCAAGCCCGCAATCGCCTTCAGCAATCTGGCGGTTGCAGGAACAGAACCGGTGGAGCCGGCCGCGATCGTCGGCCCGGTAGTGGCAGCATGTTCGATCAGAGCCTTCGCCTTCATGTCGATCAAACGGTTGCGGCGCGCCATGGCATCAATCCGGCCAAGACCGGCAAGATGCTGTGGCCATGCCCTGGTGACGATCTCCAGGAAAGACAGGCTGAGCTGCCAGTAGCGGGCAAAATCATCCGGCACAAGAGTCTTCAGGGTAGTCCAGTCAATCTTCTGATTTTCAGCTTCGTCGAGCAGCCCGGCGAGATCCGAAGCCAGTCGGGCGGCATCTGCCGGGTTGGCGGGGATGATAACCGCCTCATAAGGCTCCATATTCGCCACCTGTTTGACCAGCGCCCGGCTCCACGACCAGACCATTTCGGTCAGGGCGACATGGCGCTCCAGCTCCGCCATGGAAGGCGGCAGATCCGACAGGGTGGTCAACGGATCGATCGCGCTTTCCTGGAGGATCAGATCCGCCTCATCGGTATCACCTATGGCACGGATCTGAGGCAGCAACGCTGCCGCTTCCCCCCGGCTGCGCCGGGCAATTGCGGAGACGATCACATCTTCTGCGGCGCGCACTGCGCGGCGCGTCGGCAGGAATAAAGTCAGATCGGCAAGATAGAATGGATTGTCCGCAAGTGTCTGCGCATTGAGCACAAAGCCGGGCAGCAGATCGCCATCAAACAGTGCTTCGATCAGCGTATCGAGAAAAGCATGTTGCGGGGCAATGGTGGCAACACGCGAAAAGGAGCGGGCCGACTGTCTGTCCACGGCGTCAATCACGCGGCACTTTCGCCGATTGCAAATTCCGCATCGCGTACCGCCTCCGGCGTTCCGACATGCAGCCACGTGCCGTCCATGCGCACTCCATGCAACCGGCCCTGTTCGATCAGTTGATCAAACAGCAAATTCAGCGAGAACGCGCCCTGCGGCGCATTGTCAAAGACGCGCGGATGAATAATCGCCGCCCCGGCATAGACATAGGGTGCGATGCGTTTTTCCGGGCGGCGCTTCAAAGCACCTTCCGGCCCGAACAGAAAATCGCCCGGACCCTCATAACCCACAGCGCCGACGGTCGGAGACAACAGCAACAGAATATCCATAATATCGCCGTTCCAGCTTTCGCTGAGCCAGGCAAGATTGGGCCGCGCCCCTTCAATCCAGAAACTGTCGCCATTGAGCAGATAGAACGGGTCGGTGCCCAGCAAGGGCAGCGCTTTCCTGATGCCGCCGCCAGTGTCGAGCAGCGCATCGGTTTCGTCCGAGATTGCAAGATCAAGCCCGCGATAACGCACGGCATGCTCGCGGATCTGGTCGGGAAGATAATGGGTGTTGAGAACCACCTGTGTCAGGCCCGCTGCCTTGAGCCGGTCAAGACCATAATCCACAATCGGCTTGCCGCAGACCTCGATCAGCGGTTTCGGTGTAACCGCAGTCAGCGGACGCATGCGTTTGCCCAGCCCCGCAGTCAGAACCATGGCCGTTTGAGGGCGTATACGGTCCATGCTGCCAGCCTGTCTTGCTTTGGTATGGGCCAGTGAAACGACGGTTCTCGCCTTTTTCTTGTTCATAGGTCTGTTGATCCAAATTTGCCGTTCAGTCTGCCACGATCAGTCAAGTGCTTCAATAATGCATCATTTGCCGGACGGAGTGCCAAGGCACAGCTCGTACCAGCGCCGCAATGCCACCAGCGCAGAATTGTCCAGCAATTGGCGCAAATAATTCTGATTGCGAGGCATATGAGCAAGATATGACAGTTTTGCGTCACGCATTGCCAGACGGGCAAAAATACCCAGTATTTTCATGGTACGCTGGGCAGCCAGAATAGTCAGGTGCCGATCCAGATCAGAGGGGATCAGCGCGGTGGTGCGCACGTTCTGATAGCGGGCCAGCATGTCCTGTCTGAAACCGGGGTCGATGTCAATTCGGGCATCATAGACCAAGGATGCCAGATCATAGAGCTGCGGTCCCCACAATGCGTCCTGAAAATCCAGCAGTCCGACAGTTTGCAGCGGGTTGGCGCGTTGCAGCCACATCAGATTGGGCGAATGGACATCGCGCAGGATGATGCCGGTTTCGGCTTCGGCAAGCTCCTCGAACAATCCGGACCACACCGCCATGAAGTCCTGATGATGCGCTGTGCTCAGGGAGCCCTGCTGATGCGGCACAAACCAGTCGGCAAACAGTGCCACTTCAGTGAGAAAAGCAGTTCGATCGAAAGCCGGTATCAGGTAAGGCTCCGAAACACCCTCGACCGACTGCGACAGATCCGCTGCCCGGTCATGCAGCGCGGCCAGAACATCGACCGCCGCCAAATAGCGCGCTCTGATCGGTTGGCCTTTGCTGTCAATTATTCCCTGCTTGCCAAAATCCTCAAGCAGCAGAAAACCGGATGTGTGGTCGGCCGCGAATATGGCCGGTGCGCTGAATCCCAGCTTCAACAGCGCTGTGTCAATCGCTGCGAATGGTGGCGTGTCAGCCGCCCTGTGCACCAGTTCGGCATAGGTTTTGCCATTTGCGATGATTTCGCCCGGCGGAGTTTCCGGTGCATTCATCAGAACGGCAGCCGCTTTTCCGGGCGCGAATATCCGCTCATAGGAACGGTGCGATGCATCGCCCTGAATATGGCTGCGGCGCGCCTCGACATAATTTGAGGTTTCAAGAAATTTACGGGCCGCAAACGTTCTGGCAAAGCGGTCTTTTTGCTCGGGTTGCAGCGAAAAGCGCAGATATCTCTGCTCGCCCTGCAGAATTTCAATCGACAGCAGCATGTGATGGTGCGGCAGGGTATCGGCTGCCCGAGAGGGCCATTCCACCAGCGTCAGTGCGAGTTCCTGAGCGTCGAAAAAGCCGATTTCGTCAAGATCTTCGGGATCGGCAAGCCGGTACAGATCAAAATGCCTGACCGGAATGGTCAGATCGTAGGGCTGCAGCAGTGAAAAAGTCGGGCTGGGAACCTCAAGATCATCATCCCCGGCCAGGCTGCGGATCAGCGCCCGGCAGAACGCGGTCTTGCCGGCTCCAAGATCGCCTTCCAGGGCGATCATGTCGCCGGGTAGAATGGCAGCTGCGATATCCTGGGCAAAGCGGACCATCGCCGCTTCGTCGGAGAGATGTGCAGCAAACAGCTGGATGGGTTTTGGGACCGCCATTCGACAGCCGCTTACTCGGCAGCCTGAGTGACTGGTTCCGGCACAACCGGAAACCGGCACGTCACAATGGTGCCCTTGCCTTCTTCAGATTCCAAATGGACCTTGCCGCGATGCAGTTCCATGAATTTTTCCACGATGGAAAGTCCAAGGCCGACATTGCGGCGTCCGTCGGAAGGCGCCGTGCTTTCGAAAGGCTCAAAAGCGGTCGACAGATATTTGCCGGGAATTCCGGGGCCATGATCGACTATTGTGAAGACGATCTCGTCATCTTCCCGGCGACAGCGAAGACGCACCTCGGTGCCAGGATCGGAAAACCGGATGGCATTGCTGAGCACATTGAACAGCACCTGGCGCACCCGTTTGGGATCACCAATGAAACTGTCGGCTTTTTTGTCCAAATCGGTTTTCAGTTGAATCTGCATGTCGTTGATGCGGTCCTGCGAAGCTTCGATAACAGCGGAAACCGTCTCCGCGACATTCACATCACCCAGTTCCAGTTCGACAATTCCGGCCTCCACTGTGGCCAGATCCAGAACATCATTGATAATTGCCATCAATGACGATGAAGATGTCAGAATATGATCGACATAGTCACCCTGCTTGTTGTTGAGCGATCCGATCTTGGGTTCTGCCAGCAATTGGGCAAAGCCGATAATATTGGTCAGAGGCGCGCGCAGGGCATAGGAGACATGTTTGATAAATGTGGATTTGATAGCATCTGCCGCTTCGAGCGCCTGGTTGCGGTCAATCAACGCCTGCTTCACCTGAGCGGAATCCGTGACATCGACAAAGGTGAGCATCGACAGGCCATCGGGTAGCGGAATCTGGGCATAATCGACAACCTTGTCAGGCGCACAGACGATCTGTCCGGCAGTGCCATTGCGCCGGTCTTCCACGCCGGTGATCTCATTGGCGATGATGCGCCAGTCTTCGGTGACGTTGTGCGCCCAGTCCTGCGATTGCAGAAAGGCGGCGTCAACGATTTCGCTGATGTGGCGCCCGGGTTCAACCGCCTCTTCGCTCAACTGCCAGATGGCTGAAAATGCCGGATTTGACAATTGCAACCGGCCATCGGACGCGAACACGGCGACACCTTCCGACAAATGATCGAGGGTCTCGCCCTGCACCTGCGATACACGCTTGAGCCTGCTGCGCAAATCCAGCTCTTCGGTGACATTTTCAAATATCTGGGTGATGCCGCCCTGGGGATGCGGCGTTGTCATGACCCGCAGTGAGCGACCGTCCGGCAGATGCCACCAGTCATGGACCGGCTCCATGGATTTATAATGTTCCAGAAATGATTTGCGCCAGGACCCAAAGTCGGATTGCTCCTGCAACAGACGCCGGCTGCGCAACTGATCGAGAATTTCGCTTTCCAGCGGCGATGCTTCGAGGAAGGTGGCTTCAAAATCCCACAGATTCTGATAGGCGCTGTTGAAAAACTGCAGCCGCTGATCCGTGCCGAACACGGCAACCGGAGTTGCCAACTGATTGAGCGTTCTGGCATGAAATTTCAGCACACGGCTGAGATTGGTTTCCGCTTCCACCACAGCCGTCACATCGCTGGCAATGCCTGCCGAGCCGCGATTGGCGCGCACATCCACCACTTCAAGAGCGCGGCGCTGTCCAGCCATGGTCGCGCTCATCCGTCCGCTGATAACGCTCTCGCTTTGCTGTGCCTTGATGATTTCCGCGCGTTCATCGCTGTCGAGCAATTCAAGATCCTGCGCGACCGCGGATTCAGGGTCAGGAGCATCCACCGCCTCTGCATAGGCGTGATTGACCCAGATCAGCCGGCCAACATCATCACGCATCCAGACCGGCATCGTTATAGCCTGCAGCAAACCACGCAGCACCGCCGTGTCCCGTGCCATCAGCTTGTGATGCGCTTTCAGTTCGGCCAGTTCCACGGAGTGATCACTCAGGGTGCGAAACCGCAACATCGGTTCATAACCCGCAATGCGTCCGACAATATCGATCATGCCACCGGTCAGCGTATGGGCAGCCAGGCTGAAAGCCTTGCCGTTCTGCATCAGATCGCTCACCGCTTCGCTCAGATCAGTGGCAGCTTCCGGTTCAAGCCAGTCGTCAAACTGCAGCAAACTGATGCTGTCAGTCGCCAGGGTTTCCTCCAGAACACTGTCACCAAGCGATAAGGCACCGAACATTTTCGAACCGATGATGGTGCCAACCGGCCCGCGCTGCAATGTTACGGTGAGTTGTTCATCGGCATGCAGCAGGCGCTCGGCACAATCGGCTTCGCGGCGCGCTTCGGCAAGGGCATTTTCGAGGTGTCGTTTTTCCTGCCTATGGCGATGCCGGCCTTTGATCACCTGCAGGCTGCTGATAGCGGCGGCGGCCAGGCCCGCGGCAGCGGTAACCAGCAGCAGAACCGTTTGCGGCCGCCCGCCAACCCACGCGTCAACTGCAGTCGCTTGCGCGAATACCGCAGTTGATGTGGCAAGAGCTAACATCGAACTCGCCAGAAAAATCGTGTTTCGCCCCCGCAATAAACGGTGACCGGGAATCCTGAATGATTTGCGGCTGTACGTTTCTACAGCCCGCACAAAGCGGTGCATAACTAATCCTCAAGAACCGAACTCAATGCGCCAGACCGACGCCGAATTTTCGGCGGCTTTGGCAATTCCAACGCTTCGCCTATCGCCGAGAGCGATCCGGTTGCTGAGGACTCAACGGAAGCGAGCGCTTCCGGCAGCGTTATCCGCCACAAGGATCCGCATCAACCACTGCGAATCACTCGAAATTACCTGCTTCGCGAATCGGGGGGAAGCGCTAGAGGACATAAAAAAGGGGGTAGTGAATCACTTTTTCCACAACCCCCTACATATAGTATATGGTTAACTTTGTATTAATACCTGTAGTGGTCAGGCTTGTAGGGACCATCTGCCGGAACATTGATATAGGCGGACTGTTCGTCTGTAAGCCGGGTCAATTTGACGCCAAGCTTGGCCAGATGCAGTGCAGCGACCTTCTCATCAAGGTGTTTGGGCAGCACATAGACTTCATTTTTGTACTGGTCGCCGCGGTTCCACAATTCCATCTGTGCCAGCACCTGATTGGTGAAGCTTGCCGACATCACAAAACTCGGATGGCCGGTGGCGCAGCCCAGATTTACCAGCCGCCCTTCAGCCAGCACGATGATGCGCTTGCCGTCCGGAAATTCAACCTCGTCAACCTGCGGCTTGACATTGTGCCACTTGAAATTTCTCAACGCGCCGATCTGAATCTCGCTGTCGAAATGACCGATATTGGAAACGATGGCGCGATCCTTCATGTTCCGCATATGATCAACGGTGATAACATCCTTGTTGCCAGTGGTGGTGACAAAGATATCGCCCTTTGAGGCAACGTCATCCAGAATATCGACTTCGAATCCTTCCATGGCGGCCTGAAGTGCGCAGATCGGATCAATCTCGGTGACAATGACACGGGCGCCGGACGAACGCAGCGATTCTGCGGAGCCTTTGCCAACATCGCCATAGCCGCAGACAACAGCCACTTTGCCGGCCATCATCACGTCGGTGGCGCGGCGCAAGCCATCAACCAGGCTCTCGCGGCAGCCATACAAATTATCGAATTTGGATTTGGTGACACTGTCATTGACGTTGATTGCCGGAAATGGCAACTCGCCGCGCTTCTGCATCTGGTAGAGGCGATGCACGCCGGTGGTGGTTTCCTCAGATACGCCCTGAAGATTGGCCCGAACCTTTGAGAACCAGCCGGGTGTTTCGGCAATGCGCTTGCGGATCACGGCGTAAAGCGCTTGTTCCTCTTCATTTTCCGGCTTGTCGAGAACCGAGATATCCTGCTCCGCCCTTGCACCAAGCAGGATCAGCAGGGTGGCATCACCGCCATCATCAAGAATGAGATTGGCGGTTTCGCCATCGCCCCAGTCGAAAATGCGGTCGGCATAATCCCAGTATTCTTCCAGGGTTTCTCCCTTGACCGCGAACACCGGTATACCGGCCTCGGCAATCGCGGCTGCGGCATGGTCCTGGGTGGAGAAAATATTGCAGGACGCCCAGCGCACATCCGCGCCCAGCGCAACCAGGGTTTCAATCAGAACAGCGGTCTGGATCGTCATATGCAAAGAGCCGGCAATGCGCGCGCCTTTCAGCGGCTGCTTGGCGCCGAATTCTTCGCGCAGAGCCATCAGGCCCGGCATCTCGGTTTCAGCAATTGCAATTTCCTTGCGGCCCCAATCCGCCAGCGAAAGGTCTTTGACAAGATAGTCAGCCATAAAACAGCCCTTGAAATGAAATGAATGTGGAAAATGCTGTTCTTGAACAGCCAATTTGCCGTTCTGCTATCACGCGGCATGACTGATGGCAACTTAAATATAAAGATTTCTTTATACCTTTATGAGACTCTAATCTTCGCCGAAACGGCCTCTGATCAGAGCTTCCAGAGCGTTCAGCACGACGGCTGAATCCGGGCCTGTCGCTGACAATTCGACAACGCTGCCGGGCGCGGCACCGAGCATCATCAGGCCCATGATGGACGTACCGCCAACGGTCTGGCCGCCTTTGGAGACCAGAACTTTGGCGTCGAATGCGGCTGCGCATTTTACAAATTTGGCGGATGCACGGGCGTGGAGGCCTTTTGCATTGAGAATTGTAACCGTCCGCGCCGCCCCATCAATGGTCATGTCTGCCGCCATTTCATCGGGGTGGTTCAGGACCGGGCCTTGGGAGACGCGGCTCCCAGCAGGGCACTGGCGACGTTGATATATTTCCGGCCCGCATCCTGCGCCTGAAGTGCGGCGTCCACGACACTGAGGTCCCGGCGCACACTGACCAGTTTCACCAGCATGGGCAGATTGACACCGGCAATCACCTCGATCTTACCGGGCTCCATCGCTGAAATTGCCAGATTTGAAGGCGTACCGCCGAACATGTCTGTCAGAACGATGACACCTGAGCCGCTCTCCACAGAGCCAATGGCCCCGACAATGTCATCGCGCCTGGTTTCCATATTGTCATCCGGACCGATGGATATTGTGGCCATCGCCTCCTGAACCCCGACAACATGTTCAAGAGCAGAGCGAAATTCTTCCGCAAGTTTGCCGTGGGTGACGAGCACCAATCCAATCATAGAACAATCCAGACTCAACACAGATGGTCGGTATCTTGGGCATTGGCGGTGCGATGGCAAGGCCCAAATTAACGTTTTCGACGGTTTTCCTGTGTGGCGAGCACAGGTTTTCGATTCAAGGTTGCAAATATTGCTGAAACGCCGTGACACGGCTGCTCTGGCAGTATCAGTTTTGCAAGCGCAATCCCGTGATGCTCCCAGACCAGCATATGCGGCTCCGGCATTCGTTCCATTTCGCCAACCGGTGTCAATTGCACAACAAGATCAAGTGGCGCGGAATCCAGAGTTTCGTGGGTTTCTATACCCATGCCAAAACGCTCGATCTTGCCGCGCAGGGCCAGCGGCGCGGACGCCACCAGAAGCCCCTGCCTGGCCTGCAGAACCACCCGGTCATCGGCCACCAGACTACCGGGCGCGGCAGCGTCGGCCATCAGCGCCAGTGCCAGTTGGGATTTGCCGCTGCCGGACCGCCCGATGATCAGCACACCGGCATTGCGCCAGACAACACAACTGCCGTGGATCGTGGGCACCACACCGGTCTGATCTGACATGGCGGGATCAGGCATCATAACGGGCCATGAAGATATCAACCTTTGGCCAGCGGCAATCGCAGAATAAAGCGCGCTCCCGCCGGCACCTCCTTGTCGGCACCGTACCAATTCTTTGCTTCGATGGTTCCGCGAAGGGCCTCGACAATCTGTTTACTGATCGAAAGCCCGAGCCCGGAATTCTGGCCGAAATCCTCGCGGTTGGGGCGGTCGGTGTAAAACCGTTCAAAAATCCGTGTTTCCACATCCGGACGAATGCCGGGGCCGTCATCCTCGATGGCGATGACAACCTCGTCTTCATCGCGGCGCGCGGTGATGCGCACACTGCCATTTGGACCGGTGAAAGAACAGGCATTGTCGAGGAGGTTGTTGATGACCTGTCCCAGACGGCCATCATTGCCCATCACAAACAGCTTGTCCTTCAGGCGCGGATCAATCTTCAGCGATATCTTCGCCGAATCCGCCGATGCAGTTTCCCGGGCCACATCCACTACCGTGGTGAGAAGCTGCCACAAATCTACCGGCTCAGAGGATTGGCGGGCAAGTTCAGCGTCCAGCCGGGACGCATCGGAAATATCGCTGATCAGCCGGTCAAGACGCCTGATATCATGCAAAATGACGCTGAGCAGCCGGTCGCGCTGTTCCTTGTTTTTGGCAAGCGGCAGGGTTTCCACCGCGCTGCGCAAAGATGTCAGCGGATTTTTCAATTCGTGGGAAACATCGGCGGCAAAGCTCTCAATCGCCGCCATCCGGGTAAACAGCGCATCCGTCATGTCGCGCAGCGCCTGGGAGAGGTGGCCGATTTCATCCCGTCGCTCGGTAAAATCCGGGATTTCACCACGGGTTTTGACGCCGCGCCGCACCCTGTCAGCAGCCGCCGCCAGACGGCGCATTGGCCCGGCGATGGTGCTGGCCAGCAGGATCGACAGCAAAATCGTGACCGTTGCGGCGACGAGGAAAACCCGCAAGATCGCAAGCCGCTCAGCCTGGACAATGGCATCGATATCGCCGCCCTGTGTCGATAACAGCAATGAGCCGAGAACGGCACGGAAGCGTTGGATCGGCACCGCAACCGCGACTGTCAATTCGCCCTGCTGGGTAACACGCACTTCACTGGCGGGCGTCCCGGACAAAGCCTTGACGACTTCCGGATAATCGCGCCCGTTGCCGCCATCAACTTCGGTGTAAAGCGGCAATTCACCCCGGCGCAGCCATAATTTCGCCTGTTGCCACATGTTTTCATACCAGGCTGGCGTGGTTTCCACTGGCGGCAGATCAAAGCGCAGAATCTGACCGGACGCATAGAGCGCCCGGCTGTCGAGAATGAGGGTTCCGTCCTGATCGTAAATCCGCGCCCGTGTCCGGGTCGGCGAAATCAACCGCCGCAGCACCGGTGCGACACGCTCCGGGTTGATGGGAAATTCCAGCGCATCTTCCTGATCTTCGAAAGTGGCGATGCTTTCTCCGCTGCGCAATTCAAGCAAGCGGTCCGGATCGATCGTGATGGTGTTGGTCTGGACGCTGGCGGAGGCGGCAATCGCGCCGGAAATAATTTCGCCCTGGGTCAGAAGACTTTCGATTCGCGCATCAATCAGACCAGCGCGAAACTGGTTGAGAAACAGAATGCCGGACAACAGTACCAGCAGGGCCGCCAGGTTGAGAAAGACGATCCGCCGGGTCAGAGATGAAAACACCTGAATGCTGATCGCCGACCATACGCGGCGCGGCGTCAGCCTCAGAATGCGCGCGCGACGGCTGGAACCCTGTCGGGCCTTGGCCGCATCGCTGTGTGCTGCTGTTGCCGTTGCGGCAACTTCATCATCATCTTCGCGGAAATCCTCCGCTTTTGTGGCGTCTGAAGCCGACATGATGGTTAGAGCACGTTTCATGACTATCGGATCATTTGACCGGGTTTGCGCGTCTGCCGACGCGGCACGCTCCACGCCGTGGTCTTCATGACCACAAGGGGAGTGTAACGACGTCCGGCGGGCGTGCAAGCCCGGTGCTTGGCCAAATGCCTAGCGTGGCCTTCGGTGGTTCGATAGTCATGAAACGGCTCTAACTGCAATCCTATCCTTCGCGAAAGCGGTAACCGACACCATACAGCGTTTCGATCATATCGAAATCGTCATCTGTCGCTTTGAACTTCTTGCGCAGACGTTTGATATGACTGTCAATGGTGCGGTCATCGACATAGACTTGGTCGTCATAGGCTGCATCCATCAGTGCATTGCGGCTCTTCACCACGCCGGGGCGCTGAGCTAACGCAAACAGAATGAGAAATTCGGTGACGGTCAGAACAACATTGCGGCTGTTCCAGGTGCAGGTGTGGCGTTCCTGATCCATCGACAGGGCACCGCGCTCAAGCGCCTTGGTATCCGGCTCCTTGACCACCGTGCCATCACGCGGTGCAACGCGCCGCATCACCGCTTTGACGCGCTCTACCAGCAGGCGCTGGGAAAACGGCTTGTGAATAAAGTCATCCGCACCCATTTTCAGGCCGAACAACTCGTCAATTTCATCATCTTTCGATGTCAGGAAAATCACCGGCATATCGCTGCTCTGGCGGAGCCGGCGGAGCAATTCCATGCCGTCCATGCGCGGCATTTTGATATCCAGAATGGCCATATCCGGCGGATTGTCCATCAGACCATCCAGCGCTGACGCGCCATCTGTGTAGGTCTGGACCCGGTAACCTTCTGATTCCAGCGCCATCGCGACAGAAGTCAGAATATTACGGTCATCATCAACAAGTGCAATTGTCGGCATAAGGTCTGCTCCAACGGCATTTCACGAAACATTTAGCGCTTTCGCCGCAAAATTGCGCGCAAATTATGGCTGCCATGATGATTGTCCGGCAAATAGGCAAGGGGATACCCCTGTATGACCGGCGCCGGTCACGCACTTTTGGCAACTTGCGGCTCCGCTCATCTCATTGAACCCCGCGCCATTGGGCCGGGTCAGCGAGCCATACGGACACTGTTCTGAGCACTTGCGGTCAGGCGGAATGTCTGGCGGAATGTCTGGCGGAATACTGCCTGGAGCAGGCTTTGCTTGCAGTCATTGGAACCGGGTCAAATGACTCGACTTTCAAAAAATGTGCTCTACGGTGCGGCGAAATTTTCCTGTGTCGCAAAGGCTCATTGCCCATGTTCATGCCGCCTGCACATCCCAGTTTTGGCAACGCAGATGCAGTCCTGTCGGCCTGCTGCAGCCAACGCAGCAATCTGATTGCGCCTGAACTTTATGAACACGCCCTGACACGGGGTGAAGGCGGGATGACTGCGGGCGGTGCGCTGGCGGTTGATACCGGAACGCATACCGGACGCTCGGCCAAAGACAAAGCCGTGGTGCGCGACACGACCACCGAAGACACAATCTGGTGGGACAATAACGGTGCCTTGTCGGAGGCCAATTTTGACCTTCTGCTGGACGACTTCCTTGCCCATGCCGGTGGCGGGGAATTATATTGCCAGGATCTGTATGGCGGCGCTGACCCGCACTTGCGCCTGCCAACCCGCGTGTTCACGGAATATGCCTGGCATTCACTGTTCATCCGCAACCTTCTGATTCGGCCGAAGCATGACGATCTTGCCGGCTTCAAGCCCGGTCTGCTGGTTATCGACCTGCCGTCTTTCAAAGCCGATCCGGCGCGCCACGGCACCCGCTCTGAAACCATTATCGCGTGTAATTTCGACCGCCGCATCGTGCTTGTCGGTGGCACTTCCTATGCCGGAGAAATGAAGAAATCTGTCTTCACATTCCTCAATTATCTGCTTCCCGAACAAGGCGTCATGCCGATGCATTGCTCTGCCAATGTCAATGATTCCGGGGAATCGGCGCTGTTTTTCGGCCTCTCGGGCACCGGAAAAACCACGCTTTCAGCCGACCCGGTGCGCACGCTTATCGGCGATGACGAGCATGGCTGGGGACCGGATGGAATCTTCAATTTTGAGGGCGGTTGCTACGCCAAGACGATAAAACTGTCGCGCGAAGCGGAACCGGAAATCTACGCCACAACTCAGCGCTTCGGCACCATTCTGGAAAATATGGTGATCGATCCGGTGACACGGCAGCCGGATTTCGACGATAGCTCCAAAACCGAGAATACGCGGTGTGCCTATCCGATCCATTTCATTTCAAATTCCAGCGCCACAGGACGCGCCGGGCAGCCCAAAAACATAATCATGCTGACCTGTGATGCGTTCGGTGTGCTGCCGCCAATCGCGCAATTGACACCGGCGCAGGCAATGTATCATTTCCTGTCCGGCTATACCGCAAAGGTGGCCGGGACGGAAAAGGGCGTGACGGAACCGTCAGCCACCTTTTCCACCTGCTTCGGCGCGCCATTCATGCCACGCCATCCTTCTGAATACGGCAATCTGCTGCGCCGGCTGATCGCCGAGCATGATGTCAATTGCTGGCTGGTCAATACGGGCTGGACCGGTGGCCCCTATGGCGAGGGCCGCCGCATGCCGATCAAGGCGACACGGATGCTGCTTGCCGCGGCGCTGGACGGTGCATTGGAGAATGCAAGTTTCTACACTGACCGTGCGTTCGGCTTTTCGGTGCCACGTGAGGTGCCCCGTGTCGAGCCGCATCTGCTGCATCCGCGCAAGACCTGGGCCAACCCTGCCGCCTATGATGCCCAGGCGGCGAAACTGGTGGGCATGTTTGAAAAAAACTTCGAGATTTTTCTGCCTCATGTGGATAGTGAGGTGCGCTCGGCCGCGCCGCGGGCCAGCGGCCCGTTCGCCAACAGATAATATTACACGCTGAGACCCAGAACAGATGTCATCCCTTCACAAGGCGCGAGACCTGCAGGCCGGAGCTGTCGCCGCCGGCCATCGCGTAACTGCCGATGCGGCAGCACGGATTCTCAATCAGGGCGGCAATGCGTTTCAGGCCGCCCTGGCCGCGCTGATTGCCGCCTGCCTGGCAGAACCTGTATTTGCCAGCCCGGGCGGCGGCGGCTTCATGACCGCACGGCACCGCAACGGCACCACCGACGTTCTGGATTTTTTTGCTGATCTGCCCGGCCTCAAGCAGAAAGATGCCGATATTGTCGAAATCGAGGCCGATTTCGGGAGCGTGCGGCAGAGTTTTCACATTGGCGCCGGCACCAGCGCAGTGCCGGGCATGGAAGCCGGATTGGCAGCACTCGCAGTACTCGGTGCCAAGGGTAACGGAATTACTCTGCAAACGCTGATCAGCACAGCCCTGGCCAGCGCCGAGGGCCTGACGATCAGCCCGCTGCAGGCACGTCTGTTTGAGATCGTCTCGCCAATATTGACAGCGTCAGCGGCGGCGAGGGCTCTGTTTGCCCCCAAAGGCGCGTTGCTGGCGAGCGGCGATCCATTTGACAACAAAGACCTGACAGCGCTGTTTCAGCAGATCGCCAGCCGCGGAGACGGATTGCTTGAGGGGATTTCCTGCCCGCAGGCAATGCTGGAACAACAGAGCGGACAGGGCGGCCATATCAGGGCGGCTGATTTTTCCGATTACGCAGAGCTGACGCGCAAGCCGGCGCAGTGGCAGAACACCACAGACCGGGTGTTCAGCAACGCATTGCCCGCCATGGGGGGCGTGCTGGCGCTGGCCATGCTGAGCGCGGGCGACAAAGACCGGTCTGATCTGTCGTCCGGTCTTGCCGGCAGAGCCGAGGCGATTGCTGCAGTGGATGACTTCTGGCGACGGGCGCGTAACGGCAGCGAAGTGGCAGAGGCGTTTCATGTCAGCGCCAGCGAGCCGGAGGAGAGCAGCGGCCACGACAGCTTCAACGGCACCACTCATATCAGCATTATCGACCGGCTTGGCAACGCGGTTGCCGTGACTGTCAGCAATGGCGAAGGCAACGGCGAAATTGTCCCTGGAACCGGATTCATGCTGAACAATATGCTCGGCGAAGAAGATGTGAACCCGGCCGGCGCGGCCGGCTGGCAGCCGCGTCCGCAAGGCAGGCGACGGTTGTCCTCGATGATGGCACCAACTATTGCAGAGGGTGCCGATGGCACACTTCTGGCTTTGGGGTCGGGCGGCTCGAACCGGATCCGCACTGCATTATATCAGGTGCTCGCCAACCGGCTGATGACCGGCATGAATATTCGCGAGGCGATCTACCGGCCCCGCATTCATGGGGAGCGCGGCAAACTCGATATCGAGGATTACGGCAATCAACCGGAAGCCAAAGCCCTGGAGGGAATTTTCCCGGCGACGGAGTTCTGGCAGGAGCAGAGCCTCTATTTCGGCGGTGTGCACGCCGTCGAACGCAACCGGCGCGGACGATTTGAAGGTGCCGGCGACCCGCGCCGCGAGGGCGTGTTTGTGGTGGTGGATTAGAGCGTTTCACACCCGCCAGCCGTCTCTCCCCGGGTTCTGTTCCGGGAAACGGCGGATCAGAATTTGGTGCGGCTGCGCATCGCGGCGCTAAGGGTGCCCTCGTCGAGATAATCCAGCTCGCCCCCAACCGGAACGCCATGGGCAAGCCGGGTGATGGAAATGTCGAGCCCTTCCAGCTGATCAGTGATGTAATGAGCGGTGGTGACACCATCGACCGTGGCGTTGACCGCCAGAATGATCTCGATGACCTGCGGCTCTCCGGCGCGTTCCACCAGGCGGGAAATGAACAGGTCCTCGGGGCCGATTCCGTCCAGCGGCGAGAGAGTTCCGCCAAGCACATGATAGCGCCCGCGTGTTGCCGCAGCGCGTTCCAGCGCCCACAGATCGGCAACATCCTCGACCACCACCAGCACCGTATCATCGCGGCGCGGATCGGTGCAGATAGTGCAGGGATTGCAGGTATCGACATTGCCGCAGGAGCTGCACAGCTGGACTTTTTCAACGGCCGCGGCCATCGCCTGTGCCAGCGGCATCAATAGTTCGTCTTTCTTCTTGATAAGATGCAGCGCAGCGCGGCGGGCCGAACGCGGGCCAAGGCCCGGCAGGCGTGCCAGCAACTGAATCAGACGTTCAATTTCAGTACCGATCATTGGACGGGCCGGCTAGAACGGCAGCTTCATGCCTTCAGGCAGGTTGAGTCCTCCAGTGACGTCCTTCATTTTCTCGGCAATGACGGATTCCGATCTGGATTTGGCATCATTATGCGCTGCCATGATCAGGTCTTCCAGCATCTCAGGCTCCTGCGGATCGATCAGTGAGGGATCAATCGAGATGGCCTTGATCTGGCCCTGCCCGGACAGTTTGACACGGACCAGTCCGGCCCCGGCTGTGCCTTCAATTTCCAGTTCGGCGATTTCGGCCTGCGCATCCTGCATCTTCTGCTGCAGTTCCTGCGCCTGTTTCATCATGCCCATGATGTTTTTCATGATCTAGTCCTGTTCGTTGCTATCTTTGTGATTGATATCGCGGTCTATGACCTCGACAATGCGTGCGCCGGGAAAGACCTCCAGCGCGGCTGCGACCAGCGGATGGCTTCTGACTTCAGCCAGTTTTTTCGCCTGCTCGGCCTCCGCCTGTTGCTGCAGTGTGGCGGCACCTTCCGCCTGCACCACGGAAACCATCCAGCGGCGGCCGGTCCACTCGGAGAGTTTCTTGCCAAGATCACCGGTGATGCCTGCAGGGGCTCCCGAAATGATCGCAACCTCAATCCGGCCGATTTCAAAGCGCACCGGGCGCATATAGCGTTCAACGGCAAATTTGAGCGGCAGATCGCGCTTTTCGGAAGCCAGCGCCGCAATGTCAGCCAGAGACTGAGGCTGCGGCAATTCATCCCGGAGCAGTTCAGGTGCCGGTTGTTGCATTGGTTCGGAGCTTGCGCTTGCCGGCTCAGCTTCGTGCCGGGGCGCTGCTGCCACTGCGCGCAAATGCGCCCCACCGGAAGTCGTCACCGGCATGGTGCGCGATGCCTGGAGACTGGCTGCGCCTTTCGAAGCGCCTGGCGAAGCGCCTTGCGAAGCGCCTGAGCCTGCCGCTGCTGCTGCACCTTGGCCGGATGAAGTACCGGCCTGACCCTTGAGTTGCTTCAGCGCCTCATCAGGGCTCGGCAGATCGGCAGCATAGGCAAGTCTCACCAATACCATATCAGCTGCCGCCAACGGTTTGGGCGCCTGCGCCACTTCCTGCAGGCCGCGCAGCAGAATCTGCCAGGTGGAGGACAGCACACGCATGGACAAACGGGCGGATAATTCAGCGCCGCGCTCCTTCTCGCGCGGCGACAATGCGCCCTGATCGGCGACATCGGGTGCCGCCTTGAGCCGGGTCAGAAGATGACAGAACTCGGCCATGTCCGACAGCACCGCCATTGGATCGGCACCGGAATTATACTGCTCGTTGAATTCGGCCAGCGCTTCGGCAATTTTCCCTGACATCACCAGTTCAAACAGATCGATGATGCGGGCACGGTCGGCAAGGCCGAGCATGTCGCGCAGATCCTCTTCACCGATCTCACCGCTGCCCTTCACTGCGCCATGGGCGATGGCTTGATCCATCAGCGACAGGGCATCGCGGGCCGACCCTTCGCTGGCGCGGGCCAGCAGCCGCAAAGCATCCTCGGCGATCGATACATCTTCCTGTCCGGCAATATTTTTCAGATAGGAAATCATCGTGTCCGCATCGATGCGGCGCAGATCAAAGCGCTGGCACCGTGACAGAACGGTCACCGGCACCTTGCGAATTTCGGTTGTGGCGAAGATGAATTTGACGTGAGCGGGCGGCTCTTCCAGTGTCTTCAACAGACCGTTGAAGGCCGCCGTCGACAGCATGTGAACCTCATCGATGATATAGACCTTGTAGCGGGCGCTGGCCGGCTTATAGCGCGACGCCTCGATGATTTCGCGAATATCATTGATGGAAGTGTGCGAGGCCGCATCCATCTCGATCACATCGACATGGCGGCTTTCAATAATCGGCGTACAGTGGACGCCAAGCTCGGGCATGTCGATGGTCGGTGCATGAATCGCATCTCTGCCCTCTGCGGCGGGAACCTCATAATTCAGCGCCCGCGCCAGAATACGGGCGGTGGTAGTTTTGCCGACACCGCGAACCCCGGTCAGCATATAGGCCTGGGCAATGCGCCCGAGTTTGAAAGCGTTGGTCAGGGTCTGGACCATCGGGGCCTGACCGATCAGGTCCTCGAAGGTGGCAGGGCGGTATTTTCTGGCAAGGACGCGATAGGCTGTGTTTTCCTGATCGCTCATGTCGGGTTGCCAATAATCCGCTTTTTAAATTCCGCCGAATCTCCGGGCGGATCTCCGGGCGATGGGCTGAAAAGTGGGAGGCTGAACGAAGACCCGAACCGGAATCTCGTTAGGGCTGCTTCCTTCCGGATCTGACCCGGTTGGCGAGTGGTCCGTCCTACGCCAACCTCCCATCTTTCATATCGTCTGAAATGCTGCAGATTGCAAGGTGCCGTTTACAGCAATTTATTCAGAAGCTTCCCGGCCCGACATGAACTTGTCGAACTCTTTCTGGTCCTTGGCGCGGCGCAGATTATGGATGAACTCGTCGAATTCGGAGCGCATTTCATCAATCTTGCGGCGTTCTTCTTCAAGCCGGGCCAGTTCAGCAGTGCGATATTCGTCAAAGGCAACATTGCCAGTGGAAAAGGCCCGGTAATGCGGACGCCGGCCGCGGTTGAATTTATCGCCGAATTTGTCCATGCGGTCACGAATATTTGCAAGATTCCCAGTCATTCTGTCACCCCATACGATGTATGCCAGCATGGCAAGGCCCACAGGCCAGAACAGGACAAAGCCCAAAATCATGCCGATTGTGTTGAACGGAGTCCAGCGGCGGCTTCGGCACCCCGATGAACCATTTCTCTGGTCTGCTGTTGTTGTATGTATCATCTTCATCCTCTCGTCGTGTTGATGAGTTTCAGGTGGGGAGTTTTACCCCCCATTCAAGATGATTTGATCCGATTTTTCAGCTTTTTAGGAAAAATCCGGGTCCATTTTTGTATTGCAAGATATTGTATTCACTATCTTATTTTTGCGTTTTCAAAAAAATGATGTTTTTGACCGATTTTCAACCCGAAAAAGGGCGTGGCCACAATTCAGCATGTAAAAAGTGGTTCAACAGTGGTTGCCGCCTATCGATCCAGGCGGCCGGAGAGCTCAAATCTGATGCCGTTTTCCTGGAAAATCAGCTCTGATCTACCGGAGAAATATGCACCTGCAGCTCTCTGAAGAATGGTCGATCCAAAACCCTGACTGTCAGGTTTGTCCACGGGTGGGCCGTGTTGCTCGACCCAGGAAAACTCAAATAATCCATCTATGCTTTCCCAATTAATCAGGATTTGACCATCTTCGTTGGACAATGCGCCATATTTGGCAGCATTTGTCGCCAACTCATGAAGTGCAAGCGACAGCCCGAGCACTTGCTGGGAATTGAGCGCAATGGAGGTGCCCGTCACAATAATTCGACCGGGCTGTGGAAGATGGGGGGCAAGCGTTGCCTCTACCACTGACAGAATGTCGGCTTCTTTTTCTCTCGCGCGAGTCAGAACATCCTGAGCGCCTCCGAGCGCTTGAAATCTTGCGATAATCGCTTCACGCTCCGCCTTCAACCCAGGAATTTTACGCAGGCTTTGCTTCACGATGATCTGTCCGATCGTCAAAACATTCTTGATGCGATGAGCCAGTTCTTCTGAGAGCATATTGCGCTCTGATTCGTGCCTGACCCGATCCATGGCCGCGAATGTTCGGTCGAACATGGCACCCAGAAACGTAATCTCTGCTTCTGTCCAGTCTCGCGGTTTGGCGTCATGCACGAACAGGACCGCCTTCAATTTTCCGTTTTCCATCAGTGGCAGGTTGATCAGTGCACAAATTCCAAGACCCTCCACGCCCGATGGGTCGTCAACGCGGGGATCCGACCTTACATTGCCAATAATCACTTTCTTACCATCGTGCAAAACAGACCCAGTGCCGCCCAAATCACTGTATTTCCCTCCAGCAAGACTTGCACTGCCCTGCTCGCTCCAGTCGGCCTTGATCTCGATAGTATCACTGTCATCTGCAAAGACACCGTGACCCGCACGCGTCGCGTAAAGGGTCTTGCCGATAACACGCGATGCCAGTTGGGCGATTTCGACGGCGTCGTTCAAATTGCGAACCTCGTCAGCGAATTCCAAACGTGCTTCCTGCATTCTCAGATGCTCTTGCTGGTCCGAAATATCGACAACGATTCCGGTCAGGTGTTTCCGTTGGCCATCCTCATCATGTTGCAGCGTGCCTTGCGAGTGCAGCCATGTGGGCCGCGGGCCGTGTGCCACCACTCGATAAGTCACGTCCAGGTCAATGCTATCCCTGGCCGTCGCATCAAACGCCTGTTTCGCATCGGCTTGATCTTCCGGCAAGATTCCGTCGATAAAAGCCTGAACAGGCGTGCCATGTGCAGCGCTTTCCACCTTAATCGAATGCAGCAGGGCGCAAGTTTGATCCGAGACGATGAGGTTGCTTTCCAGATCATAATCGAAGACTCCGACCGTTCCGGAGCGACGCATCGCAAGGCTGGCTCTGTCCTGCAGGCGCGTTATCCGAAGGTTCGCCTCTCTTTCGGCGGTACGATCCCTGAAGATTTTTACAAATCCGTCAATCACGTCCGGGTTCTGGATTGCGTTGCCGTCGGCGTCCGTCTCCTTCAGCAGCGGCATCATGAGACCGCTTCCCCAAAACCGCACGCCATCCTTGCGGACGTGCCAGCGAACATCCTCCGCCCTGCCCTTCTCGATCGCAAGACGCATCTCGGTCTCAGGCCTATTCTGGTCGGTATCTGCATCAGTAAAAAAGATATCAGCGGACATCCCGATGGCCTCATCTTCGTTCCAGCCAAGGATGCGCTCAGCGCCCTCATTCCAGCTCGTGATGACTCCTTTGGCGTCCAATGTCACAACAGCATGATCGACAATTGATCTCAGGATCAGTTTGTTCAGCGATGCAATTTGAGCGCTGTTGTATTCCGCATATGATTTATCAACTGCCATGAGTTTTTCCATACAGTGTGTTAACAATCATGCGTCGTGCATCGAGACTCTCCATCAGCGAATGACGGCGAGAATTTCCTGGAGAAATTCGGTCAGATCATCAGTGACAAAATCTACCGGATCGCCGTCCTGTTTTTCAAACTCCCACTCCTCGTGGAACATTTCGCGGGTGCCGCGCGGGACCAGCAGCGTTGTCACCATGCCCTCGTTTTTGGGAACGCGCAGATTTTTCGGCAAATCTTCGAACATTGCAGCCCGCGAGGGATCAACGCCCATCATATTGAAGAATTTCTCATAGGGCACCGGGCTGGGTTTGGGTTCCAGATCGGCGGCAACAATATCGAAAATGTCTTCAAAATGTTCTGAAATGCCAAGCCGGTCGGCAACCGCTTCGGCATGTTTACGCGAGCCATTGGTGTAAATCAGTTTGCGGCCCGGCAGCGCCTTGATGGCCTGGCCGAGTTCGGGATTGGGCTCGATCGGTGTATGGTCGATATCATGGACGAATTCGAGAAATTCGTCGGTGTCGATCTCCTGTTCCAGCATCAGGCCGCGCAAGGTGGTGCCGTGGCGGTGATAGAAATCCTTCTGGATCACCCGCGCCTCATCAAGCCCCAGATTCATCAGACGTGCCACATAGGTGGTCATGCGCTTGTCAATCTGAGCGAACAGGTTGGAGTGCTGCGGATACAGAGTATTGTCGAGATCAAATACCCATTCACTCACATGGTCAAAGGCTGTCAGGTCTTCCGCATCGTGCGGTTCGATTTTTTCAACGGTCATTGTGTCTCAATTTGTTAGGGATTTGTTAAGGATTTGTTAGGGCCTGGGCTGAAGCGGAAGCTTGTACCGGCTTCCAATTGAATTCAGGCTTTTTGAATCAGCCAGGCACGATAAGCGTACCGGCGCCGTGTTCGGTAAAAAGTTCCAGCAGGACTGCGTGTTTGGTCTTGCCATTCAGAATGACCACACCGGACACGCCCTGTTTCAGCGCATCAATGCAGGTTTCGACTTTCGGGATCATGCCCCCGGAAATCGTGCCATTGGCAATCAGCGCGTTGGCTTCAGACACGGTCAGTTGCTTGATAAGTTTCCCGTTGGTGTCCAGAACGCCCGGTACATCGGTGAGAAACAGCAGACGGCGGGCGGACAGCGCTCCGGCAATCGCGCCTGCACAGGTATCGGCGTTTACATTATAGGTTTCGCCATTTTCGCCAGGCGCAACCGGGGCAATCACCGGAATCAGCTTGCTCTGCGCCAGCATCTGCAACACCGTAACGTCGATCCGCACCGGTTCACCGACAAATCCAAGATCGACCAACCGCTCGATATTGCTGTCCGGGTCCATCATGGTGCGCGTCAGTTTGCGGGCGGTCAGCAGATTGCCATCCTTGCCACAAAGGCCGATGGCGCGGCCGCCTTCACCGTTGATCGAGGCGACAATATCCTTGTTGATCGAACCGGCCAGAACCATTTCCACCACTTCAACCGTGGCCTCGTCGGTGACCCGCAGGCCATCTTCGAACTTGCTTTCAATTCCTAGGCGCTGAAGCATCTGGCCGATTTGCGGACCGCCGCCATGGACCACCACCGGCAGCACACCGGCCTGATGCAACAGCGTGATGTCGCGGGCAAACGCACGCGACAAATCACTGTCGCCCATGGCGTGGCCGCCATATTTAACGACAACAGTCTGGCCATCATAGCGTTGCATATAGGGCAGTGCCATGGAGAGCAGATGCGCCTGGGAGATGGGAGAGGAAAGAAGTATTTCGCTGTCGGTCATGGATCGGGATCGGGGCCTGGGTAGGAGGTTGGGGCTCAGAGTGGAACAGCAGAGACTGTCTGCACAGCTATAAGAGCTTTTGCGGTTTCGTGCCAGAGGACTTTATGGCAGGCAGGCTGCGCTGATATTTCACCCGCTAATGGGGAAAACAGTTTGGCGTCAGAAGCGTTCCATGAATACTCTGCGAAAACAATGGTCGTTCCCACCAGCCGGAGTTGCAAGCCATGCCAGCCGATCTGCCCGTCGCCAGACGTTTTGCAAGTACAGAAGATGGCAGGCCGAGCGCGGATATGCTGTCGTTTTATCAGGAAAACGGTTTTCTGATACTGCAGAATTTTGCCAATGACGCCGCCTGCGATGATCTGACCATGGCGCAGCTTGAAGCCGGAGCACCGCAGGGGCCGCGCGAGGCCTATGCGCTGTACGTGGTTGACCGAACCGCAAGCCGGGCGGACGACAACTGGCTGAAACGCGCTGCCAACATGCCTGCGCGCGGATTTGCATGATGGTGCTGAAAGCGGAGCTGCACTGCCATATTGAGGGCGCGGCGTCGCCTGCACTTGTGCGCCGCAAGGCGCGGCAGAACGGGCGCTCGACAGACGGGCTCATCGACGCCGATGGCAATTACATCTGGCATGATTTCAGCAGTTTTCTCAATGCCTATGACCGGGCGGCAGCGATGTTTGTCAGTGAGCAGGATTATTGCGATCTGGCCTATGACTATTTTTCCGGCGCCGCGGCGCTCGGCATGATCTATGGCGAGGTCTTCATCTCCGCCGATCATGCCGAAAAGGCCGGGCTGAGCTATGGCGCCTATGTCGATGCGCTTGGCGAGGGTATCCAGCGTGCCCGCAGTGAAACCGGTGTCGAGGGGCGGATGATCGCCACCTGCGTGCGGCATTTCGGGCCGCAACGGGCCGAACCGGTTGCCCGGCTGCTGCACAGTCATCCACATCCTCTGGTGACCGGGTTCGGCATGGCGGGCGATGAGCGCATGCACCACCCATCAGATTTTGTGACCGCATTTCGCACTGCCGAAGATGCCGGCCTGCAGATCACTGCCCATGCCGGTGAATTCGGCGGCCCGGACAGCATTCGCGCTGTGCTTGATGAACTGGGTGTCAAGCGGATCGGCCATGGCGTGCGCGCAATCGAGGATGAAGCCCTGTTGGCGCGGCTGCGCGAGGAGGACATTGTGCTTGAGTTGTGTCCCGGCTCCAATGTGGCGCTCGGGCTGTATGACAATTGGCAGGTGCATCCGTTTCCGATGCTGAAAAATGCCGGACTGCGCCTGACGCTCAATTCAGATGATCCGCCATTCTTTCAAACCACTATCGGCCATGAATATGACCAGGCCGCCGCTGCGTTCGGCCTGTCCGGCGTTGATCAGCTGGCAATTACACATCAGGCGATCGAAGCCGCCTTTGTCGATGATGCGACCCGGCAGCGGCTTTTGCAGCGTCTGTTTGCCGATTAGCGGTGTAAAACCGCGTTGATTCCAGCCACTGCGGCGAATTCGGCTGCAGCAAGGCTTTTGTGGGAAGCTGCGCGCTGCTAAGAAAATACAGGAAATGCGCACTCAGGACAGTTTCACATGGTCACCGACGCCAATAATATGCCAGCTCCGTTTACGATCATCGATCATCCGTTGATTCAGCACAAGCTGACGATCATGCGTGACAAGCAGACCTCAACCGCCAGCTTCCGGCGTCTGCTGCGTGAAATCTCGCTTCTGCTGTGCTATGAAGTGACGCGCGATCTGACGCTGACGACAAAGCGGATAGAAACCCCGATGCAGAAGATGGACGCGCCAACTCTTGAAGGCAAGAAGCTGGTATTTGCCTCCATCCTGCGCGCCGGGAACGGCCTGCTGGAAGGTATGCTGGATCTGGTTCCGGCGGCGCGTGTCGCCCATATCGGGCTTTACCGCGATCACGATACGCTGGAGCCTGTCGAGTATTATTTCAAGGCACCGGAAAAACTGGAAGACCGGCTTGTGATCGTCGTCGACCCGATGCTGGCAACATCCAATTCGGCGACCGCTGCAATTGAAAAACTGAAAGAGCGTGGGGCAAAGCAGATCCGCTTTCTGTGTCTTCTGGCCGCTCCGGAAGGCGTCAAGAAATTTCGCGCGAGCCAGCCCGATGTGCCGATTTATACAGCGGCTCTTGACGAATGCCTGAACGAGAAGGGCTATATCATGCCCGGACTTGGCGACGCGGGCGACCGCATGTATGGGACCAAATAGCAGATGATGTCAGCACGTTTTCCAGACCTTGAAGGCAAGGTCGTTCTGATAACCGGTGGTGGCAGCGGCATTGGTGCGCATCTGGTGCGTGGCTTCGCCGAACAGGGCGCAGCCGTGGCATTCTTCGATATTGCCGATGAACCGAGCCGCGCGCTGGAACAGGAGCTGAAGCAGGCCGGTCATCAAGTCGCGTATCAGCACTGTGATCTGACCGATATTCCGGCAGTTCAGGCCGCCATCGTCCAGGTGCGGGAGACTTTTGGCCCGATTGGCGTTCTCATCAACAATGCTGCGCATGATGAGCGCCATGATTTTCAGGACGTAACGCCGGAGTATTGGGACCAGCGTTTTGCGGTCAATCTGAAACACCAGTTTTTCTGTGCCCAGGCGGTTCACGACGACATGAAGCAACTGGGTGGCGGCTCGATCATCAATATGGGTTCCACGTCCTGGATCATCGGTATGGGAACGATGCCGTGTTACACCACTGCCAAATCCGCAGTGGAGGGACTGACACGGTCTCTAGCGCGGGCGCTCGGCCCAGACAATATCCGCGTCAACACCGTCCTGCCGGGCTGGATCATCACCAAACGACAGGAAGAATTGTGGCTCGACGCAGCTGGCGAGAAAAAGATTTTGGACAACCAGTGTCTGCAGCGCCAACTGAAGCCGGATGATCTGCTTGGTCCGATCCTGTTTCTGGCGTCCGACGCTGCAGCGGCCTGTACCAATCAGAGATTCATCGTCGATGGCGGTTGGGTCTGATTGAGCGGCAAAGCGGATGCAGATCACGAACAGGGCCGCTTCTGCGCCACTACAGCGGGAAGACTGACCCGTTTCCTCGCGTGAGTATCTGCGCTAACACGGAAGACAGACAGTCAGGCATTGATTCGATTGAAGGTTGGGTTCATGAATTTCAAGCGACCATTCGGCAAGTTGGAAGATCGCACCGAGATCAACGAAGTGGAAATCGGTGCCGGTGCTTTGCGGGCAAAAGTTCTGACCTGGGGCACGGTGTTGCGGGACCTGCGGCTCGACGGATTTGACCACCCGCTGGTGCTCGGTTTCGATCGTCTTGAGGATTACACCCAGCACTCACCCTATTTCGGTGCCACTGTGGGGCGCTATGCCAACCGCATCGGCTATGGCCGGTTTGAACTGGACGGGCGCACACATCAATTGAGCCAGAACACCGAGCCGCACCATCTGCATGGCGGTCATGCAAGTTTTGGCAAACGGCTGTGGACGGTCGGGGCGATTGCGCCGGATTCCATTCGTCTGACCCTGGTGTCGCCAGATGGCGAGGATGGCTATCCGGGCCGGGTGATGGTCAGTTGCACCTACAAGATTGTGCCGCCGGCCTCGCTGCATATCATCTATGAAGCCACCACCAACGCACCGACACTGATGAATTTGGCACATCATTCCTATTTCAATCTCGACGGCTCCCCGGATATTCTGGACCATACGCTGCAGATTGAAGCGGATGCCTATACGCCGGTGTCCCCGGACATGATCCCGAGCGGCGCGGTGCTTCCGGTCAAGAACACGTTGTTTGATTTCCGCGAAGCGCGCCCTGTGCGCACTTTGCATGACGGACGGCGGATTGCGTTTGACACCAATTACGTGCTGGCGCTGGCGTCGCGACCCAACCCGGTTTCGGCGGCGCGGCTGAGCAGCCCCAGAAACGGCCTGTCGATGGATGTGCTGACCACCGAACCCGGGCTTCAGTTTTATGATGGCTACAAGGTCAACGTACCGGTGCCGGGTCTGGATGGCCGCACTTACGGCGTCAGCGCCGGACTTTGCCTGGAGCCGCAGCGCTGGCCGGACAGCCCCAATCACCGCCACTTTACCGACGCCACTTTGCGGCCCGGCGAGAACTATTTCCAGGAAACGATCTACCGCTTCAACATGTCCTGACGTTCGCCTGTTACTGGCCTGTTACTGGCCTTTTACTGGCAACCCGGTTTCCACGGTGCGCCATACCAGACCGCCAGCGGACGCATATTCATGCTGGCACGAAATTTCAGCCCGTTATCCATATCCGACACATCATAGGCCGCCGGGGTGCGGGCAAACATGCCGCGCTGATAAAGATTGCGATACAGCGACTTGCGGATTTCACCGGCCTGCCTTGTCAGGCCCCAGGCCTCCAGCTGCGCGGCAAAGCTGAAATTAAATCCGACAATGGATTCTGATGTCTGGAAGGCGATATGACTGTCATCGCGCACCGCCTGCACGGCGGTTGGCGACATGTTGGCAAGGGTGATGACACCTTCGCCCTGCCCGGCCTTTTGAAAGTTTTCACGATACAGGGTTTTCAGCGCCAGAATGGCGTGTTCATCGGCAACCACCTCACCAAACCCATAGCGCCGCGCCAGAAATGCGCCGAATAATTGCTCAGTCAGCAGACAATCCGAAAACGGTCCGTCCCGGTCCAGCCGATAATAAGTTCCGGTCCACAAATGGGTCTGAAACGCCTCACGGGCGGCCAGCGCCTGCTCGCGGTAAGCTCTGGCAGCAGCGGTGTCGCCAAGTTCTCTGGCTGCCTTGGCCATGGCGAACAGCGCCGCAATCCACAATCCGCCGCAATAGGCGCCCGGTCCCTTCATCGGGATATTGTCGAAGGTCTGATCGGGAAAGCCGTCATTTTCAATCAGGCCGTCGCCGTCACGGTCAAATGTGTTGAGATGGGCGCAGGCCATGCGAGCGACTTCCCATTGCCGTTCAAGCCAGTCCTTGCCAAAAAACCCCGCATCGCGGACGAGGCCGATCAGGAACTGGGCATTAAGATCTTTCCACTGTGTGGAATCCTGCCAGGCATAGCCATTATTAACAAACCAGGGGTCCTCATCGGGAGCGCCCTGATCATGCGGCAGAGCGCCGGCCCGTTTCAGCGGAAAACAGTTGCCGGATCGCATATGGCGGCGCAGCCGGCTGTCATGCTGCGGCACACTGCGAACATAATCCTGCATCACCAGACGCGCTGCCTCGGGCCAGAATCGAAGCACGGGTTCTGAAGCGTAAATCCACAAATCCAGGGTGTTGTAATAAGGATAATCCGGGCATTCGATGAGGCCGAAATGACCTTCATCCGGGACGGCCTCCGCCTCCGTTGCGGCGGTGAAGGCTGTCTGGCCGTCAACCAGAAAATACAATTCATTCAGCATCATGCCACTAAAAGCCGGATCGTCTCCCAGTTCTGCCAGCACGGTTGTGTGCCAGTCATCAATCCGGCGCGACCAGCCCTGGCCATGAGACAGTGCATGTTCGCTCAAGGCCAGCGCGCTGCTGCCTTTGGTGCCCCAGACTTCCGTGTATTTTCTGGCGTGGCGGCGTCCGGCACCGAACCGGATGACGGGCAGGTCCCAGCTGAGTGCAAAGCTGATGGTGCGGCTCTCGCCGGGTGCAAGTTCGCATTTCGCCGCCAGCGCACCCGCCGGGCGGTTGGATTCGGTCTCGAGAAATCCGGCATCGGCGATCCAGTCCTCGGAGTTTTGCACAGTTCCGGTGCGGGAAAAATTCGGCCACCAGTCACGGCCATCGGAATTTGCATCAAAGCTGGCGCGGCCGGTGAGCGTCAGGCCCGGCGCTCTGGCGACTGAAATCGCCATCTGGCCTTCACCCATATCGCATTGCGGGCCGGTTCTCAGCCGGTCGAAGACAATGGCGAGCGCAGTCTCACTGTAATCAAGGCTGTTGAAACAGCCGCCATGACGGCGATAGGGCCGGTCCTTGTCTCGAAACGCACCGATCAGATTGGGAAAGTGGAACATCAGGGCAACGCTGACCGCAACATCGGAAATGTTGGAAAGATGCCAGTTGAACACCGCAACCGGCAATGTGCTGGCTGCCATATCTTCCGGCAGCATGGGTGAAAAACTCTCGCAACTCAGCCGGACCGGACCGGAACAGCCAGCAAAATCGTGCCAGGCTTTTGGAAACAACGCTGAATATACGTTTTCGCCATCGTCCTTTTCCTGGGTATCGCGCCACGATGCTGTGGTAAATGACCCGTCTCCGGGATCGGGTTGTAACAGACAGGCGGCGGGCTTGTGCCCGGCCTGGTGGTGCCACACTGCAAATCCGGCAGCGACATCATGGTGATACAAAACCTGTTGCGGATTGAGGGTCCAGCGGCTGAACCGCCCGGATTTGGAAAAGTTGATGCCTCCGGTGCCCAATCCGCCAAGCGGCAGGCCGACATCGGATGAACCGCCGGTCTGCGCGGCAATTTTGCGCCTCGGTTCCGCAATAGTGGTGTCCATGGCTGTGGTGAAAGCAGCACGGGGTGCGGTCATCGTGATCTCCTGTGCAACAGAGCGTGAATATGCGGAAGCGTGACACCACCGATAATGATCGCCATGCCGATCCAGTCAAGCGGGCGCGGCTTCGCATCGAGAATGACGATGGCCGCCAGCGTGCCAAAGGCCGGGTTCAGCGCCACATAGATTGAGACCCAGGCAACTGGCAGATGGCGCAGCGCGTAATTGAACAGAGCATAGTTCAGGACGGTCATGACCAGCACGAGATAGGCCATCGCGATGCCCTGCAGCGGCAATGTCAGAGGCAGCAGGGTGAGCGTTCCGGTTGCCAGCGAGAGACCAATTATGGCAATCAGCGCGCCGGAGACCTGCAACGTTGCAACCTGAAACCACGGGATTGCGCCCCGGTTCATGCGCCGTCCGACAATCTGGCTGAAGCTTGCACACAGCACCGCCAGCAGCACCAGCGCGTTGCCGGTCAGGTTGCCGGCCCCGACCGCTTCCCGGCTGAGACTGAGAACAATCAGCCCGGCAAAGCCGATCGCCGCACCCAGACCCAGGCTCCAGTGGGCTCTTTCACCCAGCAAGAGAAATCCGAGGGCCGGCACCAGCAGCGGCAACAGGCCCCACATCACCGCCAGCGACACGCCATCGGTCCGGGCACCGCCATAAATCGTAAAAATCATCACCAGACCGGGCGCCATGCCACCCCACAGTAGAATGAAGGCGAAGCGCCGGCTGACTGACCGATGGAACTGTCGGACGAGGCAGATGAGCCACATCACTGCGCTTGCGCCGAGGAATTGCCAGAGCAGAATGGTGGGAGCGGCAAATTCCCGGACCAGAGATTTCTGCACCATAAAGCCGACGGATATAATGATCACCGATACCAGCTGAGCGAGATGCGCCAGCAGAATTGAGCGGTTGGTGACAGATGTCTGCATATCCAATTCCGGTCGATTTTGTCCTGAGTCTTGTAAAAGACATAAGACCTGCTAGGCTTGCGAAAGAAAAGAAATAAATTGACCGAACCCGCAGCTTCGTTTTGCATGTCCGTATGAATTGGGCGATGTAGGGGATCATCATGGCCGCGCTGGCAGGTATCATAACACTGTTAAGCCGTATCAATGACGGTTTGTTCTGGCTTGGCAGACAGCTGTCCTGGATGGCCATTGGGGTGATGGTCCTGATTATTCTCGCCCAGGTATTTGCCCGCTACGTGCTGAATGATGCTCTGCCATGGTCGGAGGAACTGGCCCGGGTGCTGATGCTGTGGCTGACCGGGTTGATGGCACCATCGGCCTATCGCTGGGGTGCATTCGTCTCGATAGACATGGTGCGCGATTTGCTGCCGCGCTGGCCGAGGGCCATCCTGACCCTGAGTCTGTTTGGCATTTCCCTGCTCGTTCTGATTGTCATGGTGCAGTTCGGATTGAAACACATCACCAGCGGCTGGTTGTTTGGCTCCGCAACTCTGAAAATCAAGCTGGCCTGGGTCTATATGGCGCTTCCGGTCGGGTTTGCGCTGATGATATTTGCCTGTGTTGAACTGATCCTGAAAGAATTGCACGAGCTGCTCGACCCAAGTGTGGATTACAAGACAGGCGATCCTTCGCCGGAACTCGTGGCGGAGTAGACCCTATGCTTGTCTGGTTCCTGCCGCTGTTCCTGCTGCTATTGATGATCAGTCTGCCGGTGTTTTTCGGCCTGCTTTTCGCGCCCGGATTCCTGCTCTGGCTGAGCGGCCAGGAGCGCGACCTGGCGCTGCTCTACCGCAACGTCTTCAACGGCATCGATTCGTTTCCGCTGATGGCGATTCCATTCTTCATGCTGGCCGGAGAAATGATGAACCGGGGCGGCATAACGACGCGTCTGGTGGAGTTCAGCCAGTCGATGATGGGTCATTTCCGCGGCGGTCTGGCCCATGTCAATATTCTGTCTTCAATGCTCTTTGCCGGCTTGTCCGGCTCTGCCGTTGCCGACACTTCGGCACTTGGCTCGATGCTCATTCCGGCGATGGAAAAGCAGGGCTACACACGGCGTTTTGCGGCGGCCATCACGGCAGCCTCCTCGGTCATCGGTCCGATCATTCCGCCCTCCGGTATCATGATTATCTATGCCTATGTGATGGGGGAATCCGTGGCCGCGCTGTTTCTTGCAGGCATCGTTCCCGGCATTCTGGTCGGCATCGGCCTGATGGTCGTCACCGGCATGATGGCGCAGCGTTATAATTATCCGGTTGCGCGGGAGCGCGCGACCTGGCGTGAACGCGGCGATGCGCTGGTGAAGGCATTCTTTCCGCTTCTGACACCTGTCATTATTCTGGGCGGCATTCTCGGCGGCATCATGACCCCGACTGAAGCTTCGGCTGTTGCCGCCGCCTATGCCTTCATTGTCGGCATGTTCATTTTGAAAACCATCGGACTCAGGGATCTGCCATCCATTCTGCAAAAATCCGCGCTCACCTCATCTGTTGTCCTGCTTCTGGTCGGCGCGGCAATGGCCTTCAAGACCGTTGTCAGCCTGTCGCGGGCGCCGGAGGCGCTTGCCGATTTTATCCTGACCCTGTCAAGCGATCCGTTGATGCTGCTGTTCCTCATCAACATCCTGCTGTTCATCGTCGGCATGTTTCTTGATGCCGGTCCCGCGATCATCATTCTTGGCCCAATTCTGGGCCCGGTTTTCGTCAGTATGGGCATTGATCCGGTTCATTTCGCCATTATCATGAGCGTCAATCTGACCGTTGGCCTGGCGACGCCGCCCATGGGACTGGTGCTGTTTGTCGCCTCGAGTGTCTCGGGCGAGAAAGTGGAGGCCATTTCGAAGGCAATTCTGCCGTTCCTGGCCGTCGAAGTGGTGGTGATTTTTCTGATCACCTATTTCCCGATAATTTCCATGGGCATGCCATGGCTCACCGGTTTCGTATCACCGGATTCCGATCTGCTCGGACCGGTACTGCGACTGCTTATTGGAGGCTGATACAGAAAAGCAGACGCTTGACACTTGCCTGTCACATCATAGCGAATAGACTGAGATCAATAATCAAGGGAGGACTTCATGAAACTTAAATCCTTACTGTCAACCTTCGCGGCGCTCGCCGTTGGAGCAGCGTTTACGGGCGGCGGAATGATATCCGACGTGCAGGCGGCCTCGCATGTTGAAAAAATCACCCTGCGCGCGACCGCCAATTCAAATGAAAATGACGAGGATTATGACGGCCTTGTCGTGTTCAAGAACTATGTGGAAAACGCTTCAAACGGCGCGATTGCCGTCGATCTGTTCATCGGCACGCAATTATGCTCGAAGGGTGCGGAATGTCTGCAGGGTATTTCTGACGGATCGATCGATATCTATATTTCCACATCAGGCGGTGCTGCCGGCATCTTCCCTTATGTGCAGGTGCTCGATCTGCCTTATCTGCTGCGCGATGACCGCATTGCAGAGGAGGTTCTGCAAGGTGATTTTGTCCGCACCCTGCGGGCGCAGATGCTGGAAGATTCCGGCGGTACAATCCGCCTGATGACGGTCGGCAATACCGGTGGCTGGCGCAACTTTGCCAATACCAAGCGTCCGATCAAGACGCCTGCAGACATGAAGGGCCTGAAAATCCGTACCGTGGTGGCTGATCTGCCGCAGGAACTGGTCAAAGCACTGGGTGCCAGCCCGACACCGATTCCCTGGCCGGAACTGTTCACTTCGTTCCAGACCGGCGTGGTGGAAGGCTCCAAGAACGGTATTACTGACATTATGGGGATGAAATTCCCCGATGCCGGACTGCAATATGTAACGCTTGACGGCCATGCTTACATGGGCGCCCTGTGGTACATGAATAATGACCGGTTCATGAGTTTTGATGAAAATCTGCGCCGCGTCATTGTTGACGGGTTTGCGGCCTTGCAACAGGCCACATTTGCCTCGCCAAAACGCAAATCCATCGAGGCCTATGAGGAATTTGTCGCCGGTGGCGGCAATCTGTATGTGCCAACGCCGGAAGAAAAGGCCATGTTCCGCGACGCGGCAGCACCGGTATTTGACTGGTTCAAGGCCAATATCCGCGAAGGCGAAACCATCTATCAGGCCCTGGTCGACGCGGCAGCAGAGGCCGAAGCCAAAATTGACGGTGCCGCGATGATGGATACCAAATAGGCTATCCGGCATTAATACGGACCCAGGTGTCCGAACCAGATCAGGCCGTTTTGACCCTGTGTCAAAGCGGCCTTTTGGTTTTCAGCCTCCCGCCATGAGGTAGCTGCCTTCAATCTTCTGGATACAGGTGGTCCTTATAGTCTGAAATCAGGATCTCTGCTTTCGCAATCTGCTCAGGTGTCATTTTCTTGACCACCTCATTCATCGAAATGGCCGCGTCAGGATCACCGCCAATGGCCGACAGAACATACCAGGTATAGGCCCGCACCAGATCCGGTGCCGGAATGCCGCGTCCAACCTCGTAATACCAGCCAATGCCGGATTGCGCGCCGGGATGGCCCTTCAGCGAGGCGCGCAGATACCAGTCGAATGCGCGCTCATCGTCGCGGTTAACGCCAAGCCCCATCGCATACATGACCCCGATCAGTTCTTCCGCATCGGCATTTCCGCCCTGCGCCAGCGGCAGGAATATCTGCCGGGCTTCCTCAAACCGGCTTGCTTTCATGGCTGTCAGTCCGTCGAAAAAATCCTCGCCGGACGCGCTTTGCGACCAGATCGCGGCCAGCAACAGAAGCAAGGCAGAGGCTGTTGTGGCGCCACGGTAACGTGCAAAGTTGGGTTTAAGCATCGGTCTGTCCTTCGATAGCTCTCCCCACAATAGGAATCCGGAAGCGAAACGCAATGCCCACGGATGATCACGTCAGGTGCGACAGGCGTTTCGACGCGAAAGCCGTTCCCCGGATAAAGAGAGTCTTGTAAAAGACATAAGACTTCAATAGAGTTCTGGTCAGGCGCACAGCTTGTGGCGACCTCGCAGGCCTGAGATTGAAGCCTGAAATACCGGACTTACAAGTCGGAGCAAACTTCGGGAGTGGCGCATGGCCACGGTCATCACACTTGGCGTCGCCGTACAGGATTTCGTCTTTTCAGTCGACGAGATACCCAGCGAACCGCGCAAATACCGCGCCAGGGATTTCGCCGTCACCGGCGGGGGCTGTGCTGCCACCGCAGCCGTCGCTGTGGCCCGGCTCGGCGGTAACAGCCATCTGATCTCCCGCCTCGGCAATGATTTTACGGCGGACATCATCATCCGCGATCTTGAAACCGATCACGTCAATTGCGCCGGAGTCAGACGCTTTGATGGTCTGAAATCCCCCCTGTCGGCGATCATGGTGGACCAGACGGGCGAGCGCATGATCATGGGCTATCGAGACAATTCCATTCCCACAGACCCTGGCTTTGTAGCGGATTATTTTACTCGCGAAGCCGATGCTGTTGTTGCCGACAGCCGCTGGGCGGAAGGTGCGGTGCGGCTGTTTGAACTGGCGGCGGAAAAGGGCATTCCTGCGGTTCTGGATGGAGAGATGCCGTTTGGCAGTCCTGAACGGGCAGCAGTAATTCTGTCGAGCCATCCGGTTTTCTCCGCACAGGGCCTGCACGATTATGCCGGCGAGGACAATCTGCTGACGGGGTTACTCAGCGCCAGCGCAAGGCGCGAGGGGCGCTGGACGGCCGTCACTGATGGACCCAACGGTGTCTATGTCGCCCGCGATGGAGTGCTGCGTCATTTGCCCGGATTTGCGATAGATGTGGTAGACACACTGGGTGCCGGAGATGTCTGGCATGGCGCTTTCGCGCTGGCGCTGGCGGAGGGCCAGAGTGATGAGCAGGCGCTGGTTTTTGCTTCCGGCGCGGCCGCTTTGAAATGCACCCGGTTTGGCGGCCGCACAGGCACGCCTCGCCGTGCAGAGCTAAATCGTTTTCTTGAAAATCAAACACTCCAGATGGAGCCGATCTCCTTATGACAAATTCACTTTCTCCCGGAAAATTATGGAGCCTGCGCAGGATGGCTGACGGCGCCGGCCGGTTCAAAATGCTTGCGGTCGATCAGCGCCCGCCGATCAAGAATCCGATTGCCAAAATTCGCGGCACTGCAGAGGCGCCATATGAGGATGTGACGCGGTTCAAGCTGATGCTGCTGGAGGAGCTGCAATCCAGTGCCACGGCAATGCTGCTGGATCCGCATTATGCCCTGCCCAAGGGGCTGCGGATGGCCGATCCGGCCAGGGGGCTGATCGTGACCCTGGAGGATTCGCTGTTTGAAGAAACCGAAAACGGCCGCATATCGTCGGAAATAGACGATTGGAGCGTCGAGAAAATCAAACGCGTTGGCGGCGATGCGGTCAAAGTGCTTGCCTGGTATCGCCCGGATGCATCTGCGGCGGCCTGTCAGGCGCAAAAGGATTTCACCAAACGCATTGGTGACGCCTGTGCCAGATATGACATTCCGTTCCTGTTTGAACTGCTGGTCTATCCGCTGGCCCATGACGCGCATCAGACCAAGGATTATGTCGAGATGCAGGGCAAGGATTCAGCCCATGTGCTGGGCAGTGTCGCGGAATTTGCCCATCCCGATTACGGCATTGATGTCTTCAAGCTTGAAAGCCCTGTCAGCGCCGCTGTCGCCGCCGGAAACGGGTCGATGGGATCGGATGCGATCCAGGCCCTTTTTGATGAAATGGGGCGCTTGTCGGCACGGCCCTGGGTGATGCTGTCGGCGGGCGCTGACAAGGCCGCATTCAGCAGTATTCTTGAGTATGCCTATAAGGCCGGAGCTTCGGGCTATCTCGCCGGGCGGGCGATCTGGCTGGATGCCTTTGGGGCATTTCCCGACTGGGATGCAATACGTGCCGGTCTGCAAGCTGATGCAGTGCCCTATATGCGCTCGATCAACGCATTGACAGACGCGAACGCACTTCCCTGGTTCAATCACCAGCGCTACAACGGAACAAGCAGTCCCGATGTTGTTGTTGAAGACGCGGATGCGCATTTCCGAAACACTTACGCCGGGTTTTAAGAGGAGATGATATGTCCAGCATTGGTGTACTGGCACTTGGCCGGCCGACCTTCGATGTAGCGTTTGCTGAAGAGCTGCTGGGACAAGCCAGGCAGGCGCTGCTGAAAAGCGGCCATGACATCATTGGCGGCGAGACACTGCTGCTTGATGCTGATGCGACACTGGCAGCGCTGGAAGCCTTGAAGACGCAGCATCTCGACCTTGTGCTGATCCTTCAGGTTACCTTTACCGATGCCAGTATGACGATCAGAATTGCCGATCAGCTGGCTGCTCCGCTGGCCCTGTGGGCTTTTCCCGAACCCCGTCTTGGTGGCCGGCTGCGGCTGAATGCATTTTGCGGCCTCAACCTGGCCGCGCATGCGCTGGGGTTGAACGACACAGCGTTTTCCTATGCCTATAGCGCCCCGCAAGACACCGATGTGGTGACGCTGCTGGACGATTTTCTATCCGGCGACAGAGAAGCGACTCCGCGCTTTGGCGAAGATGCAAACGCGGATACCAGCGCGGTTGCTCCGGTGATCGAGCGGCTGAAAGGCAAACGTATTGGCCGCATCGGAGACCATCCGGACGGCTTTGCAACCTGCCGTTACAACTCCAAAACCATCGAAAAACTGACCGGCGTTACGGTCGATGAAATCGCCCTTGACGATCTGTTTGAAACTGCACGGGATATTCCGGCGCAGAGCATCGCCGCCAGCCGAAGCAAAGTTGCGGATTTGCGCGGTCTTGGCGAACTTGACCAGCCGCAACTGGAGCGCTCGCTGGCCTTGCACGGAGCCTTGCAGGCGCTGCAGCAAGGCAAGGATTACAGCGCTTTTGCCATCCGGTGCTGGCCGGAAACCTTTACCGAATATGGCGCAGCCGTTTGCGGCCCGGTGGGTATGATGGGTGAAGCCAGAATCCCATGCGCCTGCGAAGCGGATGTCTATGGCGCTCTGACCAATCTGCTGGTTCAGGAACTGACCGGCATGCCGCCCTTTCTCGTCGATCTGGTCGATCTGGATGAAGCCAGCGAAACCGGAGTGGTGTGGCATTGCGGACAGGCACCGGTTTCCATGTGCGAGCCTGAATTCCAGCCGAAAGCCGCCATTCATTCCAACCGAAAAATGCCACTTCTGTTTGAATTTCCGCTCAAACCGGGACGGGTGACGCTGGCCCGCATCAGCCAGGCGCGTGGCGCGCAAAGCCTGTTTCTGGCGACCGGCGAAATGCAGCAGGCCCCGCTGGCGTTTTCCGGAACCGCCGGCGTTCTCAGCTTTGATGCGGGGATCAAGTCCACTTTGAAAACCGTGATGGATGCCGGATTGGAACACCATACGACGCTGGCTTACGGCAACCATGCGGAAGCTTTGACGGCCGCAGCCAGTGTGCTTGGCCTTCCCGTTATCATGGCGTGAGAGAGATTGAGATGAGTGCCCTTGGAAAGACCGCCAACATCGACAATGCAGCGCCATTCGACATCCTGAATCCGAACTGGAGCGCCTGCCGCCAGACGGAAATTCTCGGTACTGCCAGTGTTGTCGCGCCAGGACAGCTGGTGTTTGAAACCACCGACGGCCCGTTTCGCGTGACAACGCTTGAAAATGGCGTGCGGCTTAATCTTGGACCGCATAACAGGCCGGTTTACGGCATACTGGATGGCGAACCGGAACCGGTCGCGGCGGAAATCTCCGGTGGCGAGGGGAAAACCACGATCAGTTGGGGATTTTTCACGCTGACCGTACGACACCAGCCGATGGCGATTGACTTTCGCAGATGGGACCGTCCGGTGCTGGAATCGGCCCGCGACGGGCATTTTGTACGCGAATTCCGCCTGCCGCCCTTTGCACGGGTCGATAAGGGATGGCTGGTCAATCTGGATCTGACCAGCCAGGACCCGGTTTACGGGCTTGGCGAGAAGTGGGGCCCGCTCGACAAGCGCGGTCAGCTTGTCCATTCGTTCACCCACGATGCGCTGGGTGTCAATTCCGAACGCTCTTACAAAAACTGCCCGTTTGCCTGGTCACCGGCGGGCTGGGGCATCTTTGTCCACACCCCCGCACCAGTATTGCATGCGATCGGGTTTTCGCAATGGTCACACCGCGCTTACGGACTGCTGGTAGAAGATGAGGCGATTGATTTGTTTCTCATTGCCGGCAAAACGCCCGAACAGATATTGGAGCGCTATACGCGTCTCACCGGCCGGCCTGTGATGCCGCCATTGTGGAGCCTTGGTGCGATCCTGTCGAAAGCCTATTATCAAACGCCAGCTGAGTTTCTGGAGGCTGCCCGCACGGTGCGCAGTTACGGGATGCCCTGCGATACCATCACGTTTGATGGCCGCGCCTGGCAGGATACCGATACACGGTTCCATTTCGATTTCGATCCGAAACGCTTTGAGGACCCGAAAAGCATTATCGATCAGGTCAAGGCGATGGGGTTTCATGTCTGCTGCTGGGAATACCCACTCGTCTCCGTCAACAGTCCGATCTATGACGAGTTGAGCGACAAGGGCTATTTTCTAACCGACCGGCGAAGCGGCCTGCCCTACCGCTATGAATGGGACATGGAGCCGTTCGGCAAGGTCCTGACGCCGCTACCGGATTCAAGCCTGATCGATTTTACCAACCCGGCGGCCTATGCTTGGTGGCGCGATGAACACAAGGCCCTGTTTGACCTTGGCGTCGACATGATCAAGAGCGATTTTGGCGAACAGGTCGAGCCGGACTGCCAGGCTTATAATGGCGATACCGGCAAACGGCTGCATAATGTCTATCCGCTGCTGTATAATCGCTGCGTTTTTGAAGCATCAGAGATGTATGCCAAAAACGGTGCCTGCCTGCTTGCCCGTGCCGGCTGGGCCGGTTCGCAGCGCTATCCGGCGCAGTGGGGCGGCGATCCGCAGGCAGATTGGGAGGGCCTCGCAGCCTCGCTGCGCGGCGGCCTGTCCTGGGCCAATTCGGGAGCTGCCTGCTACGCCACCGATATTGGCGGATTCTATGGCGATACACGGGATGCGGAACTGTTTGTGCGCTGGACCCAGGCGGCTGTGTTCTCATCCCATATGCGGTTTCACGGCATAGGCGACCGGGCTCCCTGGTCGTATGGCGAGCGCCCGGCAAATGCTGTGATGACGGCTTTGAAGCTGCGCTACAGATTGCTGCCCTATCTATGGAAAGCGCTGGAAACCGCCTGCGAAACGGGCCTGCCGGTGCAGCGCCCGATGGCGGTCGCATGTCCCCACGATCCCGCCTCATGGAGTTTTGATCTGCAATTCATGTTCGGGCCGGACATTCTGGTTTCACCGATCGTGCGTCCGCAAGGCATCGGCCGAACCTATCTGCCGGTCGGCAACTGGTGTCATCTGGTGACCAATGAAGCTATCACCGGAGGCACCGTCATCAACCACAATCTGGATCTGGAAGATATGGCCGTTTATGTGCGGCAAGGTGCGACCATCGCCTTTGGACCATCTGTGCAGCACACCGGCGAAATCGGTAATCTGCCTCTGATCGAGGAACAGCGCCAGTACTGATCCTGAAGGTCGCATGGCTGTGAACCGATTCGGATTTTGTGTGACACATTCCACAGATTGAGCCTTGTTTTGGCCAGGATATGTTTGCAAACGCTTCAACATCAGTCCATTTGTTGCACCCTGGATCGTTTCATGGATTCATTTGCGGGCGCAATATCCGAATTGAGTCCGGTCATTCGAGGAACCGATAATGAATCTGCCTGCTCTTGTTCAGCGTATCGGTGTTCAGCGTATTGCTCTCGCGTGCCTGTTTGTGATTGCAATGTCGGCCAGCGGATGGGCACAGCAAACACGGCCAATATCCACCTTGCGGATCGGGGTCGTCGTCGGAGACAATCCGAATTACACTTTACGGCGGATGGAACCCTTCCGCCTTTACCTGCAGGACCGGCTGCAGCGCCGCGTTACGATTGAAGGAACCCACAGCTTTCAAAACCTCATGGAAGTGCAGGCCAGCGGCCGGATCCATTATGCGATTTATTCCGCGTCCGCATATGCGCGAGCCTGGGCCAGTTGCCGCTGTGTGGAACCGCTTGCCGCACCCAAATCGATGAGCGGAGGATATGGCATCAAGTCGGTGTTGCTGGTCGACAGCACCACATCTTTTCAATCGCTTGAAGATCTTGATAATAAACGCGTGCTGTACACATCCCCTGCGACACTTGCCGGCCATCTGGTACCAGCCAGAGCGATGTCACTGCTGAGCGGAGGTGAACGGTTTGTGTTTGCCGATGCTGATGTGACCCGCGATGCGTCAGCCAGTCTGAAGGCTCTTAATTCGGGTACTGCAGATGGCGTTTTCGGCTGGGAAGGGGCGGAAGGTCCGGTCCGTGGAACGGTTGAAGCTGCGGAGCAAAGCGGTGTACTTGAGCCGGGTGCTACCCGCACAATCTGGCGCTCCGCACTGTTGCCTCATGGGCCGCATGCAGTCCTGAACGATCTTCCCGAAGACATCATCAATACGTTGCGAACAGCCCTGACGGATCTGGACAGGAACAATGTCACGCCAGTCTTGCGTGTGCAAAGCATTGGCAGTTCCAACACTGAACAGACGACTATCGAGACCACTTATACCGCGGCCGAAATTCTGGATTCAGTGGATGTCATTTATGGCGGCGGCTTTGTTGCGGTCAGCCATTATGACTATCTGCCGATCCTCAACGTGCTTGGCTGGGGTACGGAAAACGAAGTCCCTGCTTGGCCTTAACAGGGGACGCAACTGAGCCAAACCGGACCTTTTGGAAACCTTATCCGGTCTTGCGCAGAACAGCATCGATTTCTTCAGCTGGAACCGGCCGGGCACCGTTGCCGGCGGTTCTGAAGGCGGGCAATTGCAGGACGATCCTGACCGGCAGGGCGGCGGTATCGAAATAAACAAGCTGCCCGCCAGCTTCCTTGAGCGCCTTTTTCAAGGCGCCGAGATTATGCGTCCAGCTCATCATCTCACTCTGGCTCTCGGCACTTCGGGCATCCGGCACCGGCACCTGTTCGATGCAGAATTCAGCCATTCCTCCGCGCACCAGCTTGGAATTGATGCGGATTTGCGGCGCCAGTTCGCCGCTTTTTGAAAACACCGTATTATAGGCCTGTCTGAGCGCATTGCGCACTTTCTCCGGATTGCCGCTGACAGCCTCCAAGGCCGTATGCTCAAGATCCGAAGGAGCCTCGCCCATATCGACATTTTCTTCATACCACTCGAGAATAAGGCGTTCCACGCTGATGAAAACCGATGTTTCATCTGCGATATCAGCAGGATCAGAAGTGGGCTTACAGATGGTGTAAAAGGCGTCAAGTTGCCTCTGTAGCAGGATTTCGTGCCGCTTGGCCTTGCGATTAATGACCCTGAGCGCGCGCGCTTCCTGCTCTTTTGAGACCATCCGGGTGAAGAATGTGGTGGCATCTGCGAGTATGACCTGAATCGCTGCGCTTTTTCTGGCCTCAGAAGGTGCCATAGTGGTGACATCGATAAAGCAGATCTTGCTGTTGCCCTTGGCCGTATGCACCATCGCCTGCCCCTGATAGGCCCCATTCCCGCTCAGTTGAGCCAGTTCCAGCGGGCTGCCCTGATGATGCTCGGCAATTGTGGTGAACAGAAAATCGAGGTCTTTCAGTTGCGAAGAATTCTCCTTCTCGAAAAACAGTGCTGCCGCGTCATTGCCCTCGCTGAAGCGTCCATTGGCATTGAATTTCAAAATCGGCAGACCGGATTTCTGGAAGGCGTGACGGAGTGGCGCAAGCTCGCTTTCGCGGAGATAATGCATGTGAGCGATCAGGGCATCAAGCGCTTTTCCGGTATCGCCTATTGTATCTTTACGCTGCCATTTCAAACGGCAGGAATCGACATTCGTCCGCGCAGTCGCCGCTCGTGTTGCGGCGCGCTGAATGCGCCAGTGCGGTCCGAGAATGAAGGCAAGCACGAGGCCGGAGGCGAGTATTGCTATAACCGAAGCAGTTACCGCATAGCGGACAATTCGCTCTGGAAATGTGCGGTCCGCCGCCAGTTTTGAAAACACATGCCCCGGCCCGGGAATACGCAGGATCACGTCATAGGTGGCGCCGGTGTCGATTGTCGATAATGATACATCGACAATCTTTTCCTTTGCGGAATAGCGAGAGGAGTTTCCATCAATATAGACATTCTGCCAGGTCAGGTTGGGCAATTGGCCGAAACTTGCGAGCGTGTTACCAGTGGGACTGAGAACGATGCCTCCCAGAATAACGTCTTGCAGAATGAATAATTTGCCGAGATCGGCAGTCTGCGATGCGTCAAGAAAATCATGTCCGTCAACACCGGCCTGCCAGGCCAGCAGTATGCGCTCGATCGAGTTTTCAATCGAAGCGTTTGTGCGGCGCTCCCGGTCGGCGCGGTCCCAAACGTTCAACGCCAGAAAACTGGCAACGGAGACGACAATCCAAACCCGGAAGAACAGCCTTATTGCCGGGATCGATTGATGGAATCTGGCCGACATTGTGCCATTGCCTTCGGCACCCATAAGCACGCCAGCAGCAATGGATGAATCTTCGAACGAGGCGCCAGACGCCATATTTCACCAGGAATGTTGGTACGAGATCAGGTAAAACCTAGTGGTAAAGTGTTGATAAACCATTTCTCCGGAACGCCGGGTCCGGATGGCTGGAACTTTCGCACTTTGCGAATTGGGGGCCAGATGTTAGAGCCAACGAAATATCAGTCAAATGGACCAGTTGATGAGTGACACTTTCGCGTTTCAGAGTTTTGATCCCGGTTTTACCGATACTGCAGCTGCGAACCAGTGTGTGCCGATCTATCTGCTGTCGGCAGACAATATCACATTTGAAGATGATACTTATGAACTGACCAGCCTGCGTGCCAAGAACTGGATCAAGGCATCGAATTTCACGGCTTCAGGCGGAAATGTTCTTCTGGTTCCCGATGATGAGGGCCTGCTCGCCTGTGTCGTGCTCGGTCTTGGGGCGCCGACTGTTGCGGAGCAGGACCCTCTGGTTGTCGGAGCCTTGCCGCAGCAGCTTCCCGGCGGCGATTACAAATTAGCCTATGGCGAGGACGAGTCGCGTGACCGGCACCATGACGCCCTGGCCTGGGCTCTGGGAACATACCGCTTTGAACGCTACAAAAAGACACCTGCCGCACGGCCAAAGCTGCGGCTTGATGATGGCGTTGAAGAGCGGGACGAATTGGTTGCTGTGGCTCGCGCCACGGCTTTTGGACGCGATCTCATCACAACACCCGCCAATGATATGGGACCGCAGCAGATTGCTGAAGCCGCACAGGCTCTGGCGGCTGCCTATGACGTGCCGTGCCACATTATTACCGGCGCGGAATTGCTGACGGCGAATTTTCCCCTGGTGCATGCCGTGGGCCGGGCCAGTGATCAGGCGCCGCGCCTGATTGATGTTTCCTGGGGCGCAGACAGCGACCCCAAAGTCACCCTGGTGGGCAAGGGTGTGGCATTTGATACCGGTGGGCTTGATATCAAATCCGCATCCGGCATGATCCTGATGAAGAAGGATATGGGCGGTGCGGCCAACGTTCTGGCGCTGGCATCGGCGATTATGGCAAACGCATTGCCGGTGCGGTTGCGGGTGATCATTCCGGCAGTTGAAAACGCCATTTCCGGCTCGGCTTTCCGGCCGGGCGATATTCTGACCAGCCGGTCCGGACGCACGGTTGAAATCGGCAATACGGACGCGGAAGGCCGCTTGATCCTTGCCGACGCCCTGACGCTGGCCGATGAGGACCATCCTGACCTGATCATTGATATGGCAACGCTGACCGGCGCCGCCAGAGTTGCCCTTGGCACCGATATTCCGGGCCTGTTTTCAAACAATGATGAATTTGCTGCCGGGCTGCAGGCAACAGCTTTGCGGGAAGCCGATCCGCTGTGGCACATGCCGTTGTGGCAACCCTACCGGAATTTGCTCGACAGCAAGATTGCCGACATCAATCACATTTCTCCGGGGGGATATGGCGGTGCAATCACCGCTGCGCTGTTTCTATCCAGCTTTGTGTCAGCGCAAACGCGCTGGGCTCACATTGATCTGATGGCCTATAACCTTGCGGCAAAACCCGGCAAACCAATTGGCGGCGAAACCCAGGGCATGCGGGCGCTTTATCACCATCTGAAAGCGCTTTACGCAAAAGCCTAAAAAAGATACGGTTCCGAAACGAAGTCTTGTTTGTGGAATGTATGCGTATCCATGTCGGTCAATTTACGTCCTGCCCAAGCGCTCTATCTGTGGCATAAGGCCAATCTGGCAATGGTGCTGGATGACGAGCCTGACTTGTCCCAACGCCAGTGGACAGTTTTGCTGTCGATCTATCTTGAGTCGCCGCCGCATACGGTCCGTGGCCTGGCGAAAAAGCTGAGCGTTACGAAGCCTGTGATTACACGCGCGCTTGATACAATGGGCGGCTGGGGTCTGGTATCAAGACGCAGAGATCCCGATGACCGGCGCAATGTGGTTATCCAGCGCACGGTGGCCGGTTCGTTGTTTCTGGAACGTGTGGGCGATGTCATTGCCCGGCAGGCCCTGGAGGTTCCCAGATGAATTCCATTTCCAGCCTTGACCGCAGATTACATGCATACCGGGATGATCTGGCCGATGAACGGCTCAGGGACCGCGTCAGTGCCGCACAATATGTTGCCGGCAAAAACTGCGTCATCGTCACCGCAACGGCGCCAATTCACCGCAGCCCTGATCGCGGATCAACCATGGAAACCGAGGCGTTGATGGGCGAAGTCTTCAACGTGTTTGAAACCAGCGCAGGCTGGTGCTGGGGGCAATTGGCCAGCGACGATTATGTCGGTTACATGCCGGCAGAGGCGCTGCTGCCACAAGATCAGGCTGTGGTTTGCGACACTCAGATCACAGTGCAGCGAACCTTTGTCTACCCGAAAGCGGAATTGCGCGATCCGCCCTTGCTGGATCTGTCGATGGGCGCGCACCTCAGCGTCACCGGAACGGCCGAGACGCGCGGAACCGCCTACAAGCTGGTGCAAATGCCCGACGGGCGTCGCGGCGCTGTGATTGCAAGACATGCGGACAGGCTGGACAATCCGGCCGGTGACTGGGTAGCGCAGGCTGAGCTGTTTCTCCATGTGCCCTATCTGTGGGGCGGGCGTTCCAGTCTCGGCCTGGACTGTTCGGCACTTGTGCAGATCTCGCGGCAGAGCGCCGGCAAGACAGCACCACGGGATTCTGACATGCAGGGCAGGATGGGGCGGAAGCTTGATCTCACGCCGGATTTCGCAGGCCTGCAGCGCGGCGATCTGATTTTCTGGCCCGGACATGTCGCGATCATGCTGGATGAGAGCCGCATCATTCACTGCAACGGGCACCACATGGCAACAGAAATTGAACCGCTGGCGCAGGCAGAAGCGCGGATCGCTGCCCATTACGGCAAAATAAGCCACGCCATGCGCCCCGATTAGGACTGGCCGGCAGCAGCAGGTACCGAGTATTGCAGCCTGTAACGAAATGCCTACATAGGGCTTTCACATCTGGAGCGAATTTCTTATGACCGACACGCACGCAACGCCGGTCTGGCATGGCACGACCATTTTGACCGTTCGCAAGGGCGGCAAGGTCGTGATTGCCGGGGATGGTCAGGTCAGTCTCGGGCAGACAATTATCAAGCATAATGCCAAGAAAGTGCGCCCACTTGGCCGCGGCCAGGTGATTGCCGGCTTTGCCGGGGCAACAGCCGATGCATTCACCCTGTTTGAGCGCCTGGAAGCCAAGCTGGAGCAATATCCCGATCAACTGACACGGGCCTGTGTGGATCTGGCTAAGGACTGGCGCACAGACCGCTATTTGCGGCGTCTGGAAGCGATGATGCTGGTTGCCGACAAAACTGTTTCGCTGGTGCTGACAGGCACAGGCGATGTGCTGGAACCGCCCGGCGGCGTTATGGGCATCGGCTCGGGCGGCAATTACGCCCTGTCCGCCGCCAAGGCACTGATTGATCTGGATATGTCGGCGGAAGATATTGCCCGCAAATCCATGGCGATCGCCGCCGAAATCTGTGTCTATACCAACGACCAGGTGATCGTGGAAAGCCTCGACAGCGACTAATCCGGACCATAATGACTCACCAGATTGACCTTCGTGCGGCGGTGGACGCCGGTATCATCAGCCCCGATCAGGCTGCTGGTCTGGTTGCGTTCAGCAATCGTGCGCTGCTTAAAACCGTGGCGGATACCAGCCGGGCCACAGATGACCGCGAAACCTTTCGGCTGATCGGCGGGTTTAACGATATTTTCGTGACCATCGGGATCATTCTGCTGCTGGCCGGGGCCGCCTTCTCTCTGGATTCGGTTTTTGGCCGCTCGATGCAGCTGCAGTTTGCAATTATGGCGGGCCTCATATGGCTGCTGGCGGAATATATCAGCCGGATCAAGCGGATGAAGCTGCCGAGCACGGTGCTGGCTCTGGGATTTCTGTTTTGTATCAGCAGCCTGCTGCAAATCTGGCTGACACGCCGGTTTGATTTCGCTGAGCCGGACAACGCCCTGGCCGCTCTGGTGCTGCTGGATCAGGGGCAAATCGCCGGATTGATCAGTTTTTCCGTCATTCTGGTTGTTTCCGGGATCTATTTCTGGCGCTTTCGTGTGCCGGTGCAGGCCGCTATCATCGCCCTGGCTGCTACCGGTCTGGTGACAGTGGCGGCCAGCGAATTGTTTATGGATGAAGTGGCGCGAGGCCAGGTGCAGCTTTCAAATGTGGCCGATGTCGTGCTTCTGATCCAGCGCCTGCTGGTGCTGCCGCTGATTTGCGGGCTGGTGATATTTGCCACCGGCATCTATTTTGATTTCAAAGACAGAAACCGCCTCTCCACCCTGTCCGACGCCGCCTTCTGGCTGCATCTGATTTCCGCGCCGATGATTGTTCATCCGCTGTTTATTCTGTCCAGCGGTCAGGATGTCGGCTTTGGCGCGATTGAGCCGGGCGCTCTGGCAACGGCCGGTCTTGTCAGCCTGATGATCGTCATTGTCCTGATTTCGCTGGCGATTGACCGCCGCGCCCTGCTGATCCCGACACTGACCTATTTTGGCGCGCTTGGTATTTACCGGATTGTTGAAAATGCCTCCGACAATACCGGTATTCCGGCCTTTGCCCTGGTTTTGCTGGTGATCGGCGCGCTGATCATCATATTTGGCATGGGCTGGCAGCGAATTCGCGGGATCGTGATCGGCAGCATTCTGCCGGATCGCTGGCTGGCGGCCCTGCCCCCGATAAAAGCATGAGGCGCTGGTAATTGCCCGCTTGCGCACCACATATCGGGTTCGACGCTTTGACAGAGGCCGCGCTGCCGTTGTTGAAAGTCTGGCTGAAAGAACCGCATGTGCAGTTGTGGTGGGGTGATCCCGAGCGCGAAATCGAGTTGATGCGTCAGACAATTGGCAATGCTGCTGAACAGGGATTTGTTGTCACGGTGGACAGCAGGCCGGTGGGTTACATCCAGTGCTGGCGTCCTGCCATGTATAGCGATGAAGCGCCCTGGGCCGTAGAGCTGGAGCAGAAGGCCATCGCCATTGATATGTTTATCGGAGCAGCGCGGGACACCGGAAAAGGACTTGGCGTGCTCATCGTCCGTGGCTTTTGCGCCCGGTTGTTTGAAGAGGGCGCAGATTATCTTGTGATCGACCCTGATGCGGATAATAAGTTCGCTATCAGAGCCTACCAAAAAGCAGGGTTTGAACCCTTGCGCGACTATCGCACGCCAGACGGCGTGACACATATTATGGACCTAACAAAAATCCGTTTTCAGAGGACTGTATGAGCAATTTTTCTCCACGCGAGATCGTCTCGGAACTCGACCGCCATATTATTGGCCAGAAGGACGCCAAGCGCGCTGTCGCAGTGGCGTTGCGCAATCGTTGGCGCCGTATGCAACTGGAAGGGGTGATGCGCGAGGAAGTGCTGCCCAAAAACATTCTGATGATCGGGCCGACCGGCGTCGGCAAGACCGAGATCGCCCGGCGGCTGGCAAAACTGGCCAATGCGCCGTTTATCAAGATTGAAGCCACCAAATTCACCGAGGTCGGCTATGTGGGGCGCGATGTCGAGCAGATTATCCGGGATCTGATTGAGGTTGCAATTTCCCAGACGCGGGAAAAGAGCCGCAAAACCGTTGAAGCCAAAGCGCATCTGCAAGCCGAAGAACGGGTGCTGGATGCCCTGGTTGGCGATACCGCAAGTCCGAGCACGCGGGAATCCTTCCGCAAGAAATTGCGCGACGGCAGCATGGATGACAAGGAAATCGAGATCGATGTGCGCGATACCTCCAATCCGTTAGGCGGAATGGATATTCCCGGCATGCCCGGCGGCAGCGTCGGAGTGATGAATCTCAATGATCTGTTCGGCAAGGCAATGGGCGGGCGCACCAAGAAACGCCGCGTCAATGTGCGCGAAAGCTATGATTTGCTGTTGAGCGAAGAAGCCGACAAGATGCTGGATGAAGAGCAGGTTGTTGCTGATGCAATCACAATGGTGGAAAATGACGGCATCGTGTTTCTCGACGAAATCGACAAAATCTGTGCGCGCGCAGATCGCGGCGGCGCCGAGGTCTCGCGCGAAGGCGTGCAGCGTGATCTGCTGCCGCTGATCGAAGGCACAACGGTGGCCACCAAACACGGTCCGGTCAAGACCGATCATATTCTGTTTATTGCCTCCGGCGCGTTCCATGTCGCCAAACCGGCGGATCTGCTGCCTGAACTGCAAGGTCGCCTGCCGATCCGGGTTGAATTGCGGGCGCTGGAACAAGAAGATTTTGAACGCATTCTGACAGAACCCGAAGCCAGCCTGATCAAGCAGTACAAGGCGCTGTTGGCAACCGAGGACGTGACGCTGGAATTCACCGAGGATTCTATCACCGAGATTGCCCGTCTTGCCGTGCAGATCAATGCATCGGTGGAGAATATCGGCGCCAGACGGCTGCAGACCATTCTGGAAAAGCTGCTGGAAGAAATCAGTTTCACAGCAACGGATCGTGGTGGCGAAACCATCCAGATCGATGCTGAACTGGTGCGCACCAATGTGGCGGAACTGGCCAAGGATACGGATTTGAGCCGGTTTATTCTATAAATATCAGCAGCCGCTAGCATTTCAGCAGACCGGCTGTGACATTTTTCAGCTGCGTGCCGGTCTGTTGGAAGGGCTCGGTGCTTGACACACGGAGCCTTTCACCGGAAAAGCGAAATCATGGCCGCACTTGTAACGCAGACCCCGCTGATTGATCCGTACGCGCTTGCGCGGACTTTGAACGGCATTGTTGAAAATCACGACGGACGGGGCGATTCATCCGAGGTTCGCTCCGAGGCCCTCACGGCGCTGAAACAGGCTTACCAGAGCGGCTGCGAGCGGGCGGAAGCCCTGCTGCAGGATGACGGCAGCGGCACAGCCTGCGCCAGGCGCCTGTCGAACTTGCAGGACCAGTTGATGCACTGCATTCTGGATTTTGCCCTGTGCCATGTGTTTCCCAGCAGCAATCCGTCGATGGCCGAGAAACTGTCTGTGGTGGCGGTCGGCGGCTATGGCCGGGGCACTCTGGCCCCCGGCTCCGATATCGATCTGCTGTTTGTGCTGCCCTACAAACAGACGCCATGGGGCGAAAGCGTCGTGGAATATGTGCTCTATCTGTTGTGGGATATGGGCTTCAAGGTCGGCCATGCTACCCGTAACATTGATGAATGTGTGCGGCTTTCCAAAACCGATATGACAATCCGCACCTCCATTCTGGAAGCGCGTTATGTGTGCGGTAACCAGGCGCTGTTTGCTGAACTGACCGAACGCTTCAAGAAGGATGTGGTGCGCGGAACGGCCAGGGAATTCATTGTTGCCAAGCTGGAAGAACGCGACGATCGCCACAAACGCTCCGGCGCATCGCGATACCGGGTGGAACCGAATATCAAGGAAGGCAAGGGTGGCCTGCGCGATCTGCACACCCTGTTCTGGATTGCCAGATATTTCTACGGCATCGACCGGACCGATGAGCTGATCAAACTCGGCGTTCTGACCCGCAAGGAACACAATCTTTTCGTCAAATGCGAAGATTTTCTGTGGGCGGTGCGCTGCCATCTGCATTTTCTCACCGGACGTCCTGAAGAACGCCTGTCATTTGACGTTCAGACGGAAATGGCAAGACGGCTGGACTATCATGAACATGGCGGGCTCGCTGCTGTTGAGCGCTTCATGAAGCACTATTTCCTGATTGCCAAGGATGTCGGCGATCTGACACGCATCTTCTGCGCCCAACTGGAAGAATCCAATGCCAAGGATGCCCCGGGCCTGAACCGGCTGTTCCTCAATCTGACCGGACGGCGCAGACGCAAAATCCGCGGATCGAAGGACTTCGTTCTGGAAACCAAACGCATTACGGCGGCAGATGAAACCGTATTCCAGCGCGATCCGGTCAATCTGATACGGATGTTCTGGCTGGCCGACAAACACAATGTCGCGTTCCATCCCGATACGATTCAGCTGGTGCGCAGATCGCTCAAATTCATTACCAAGAAAGTGCGGGAAAATCCGGAGGCGAACCGGCTTTTTCTGGATATTCTGACCAGCCGGAACCAGCCGGAGACTGTCTTGCGGCGGATGAATGAAACCGGTGTTCTGGGCCGCTTCATCCCCGATTTTGGCCGTGTCGTGGCGATGATGCAGTTCAACATGTATCACCACTTTACGGTGGATGAGCATTTGTTGAGATCAATCGGCATTCTGTCGGAAATTGACCGCGGTGAACTGGAAGCGGAACACCCTCTGGCCAATAAGATTTTTTCGGAAATCAAGGATCGCGTGGTGCTGTATGTCGCCCTGTTCCTGCATGACATCGCCAAGGGACGGAATGAGGATCATTCCATCGCTGGCGCAAAAGTGGCGCGCAAACTGTGTCCGCGTTTCGGCCTGACAGCGGCGCAGACGGAGCTGGTCGCCTGGTTGATTGAGGAACATCTGACGATGTCCGCCATCGCGCAGTCGCGCGACCTGGCGGACCGCAAGACAATTCAGGATTTTGCCGGCTGCATGCAGACGTTCGAGCGGATGAAAATGCTGGTGATCCTGACAGTCTGCGACATCAAGGCAGTGGGTCCGGGAGTCTGGAACGGCTGGAAAGGCCAGTTGCTGCGCACGCTGTATTACGAGACCGAGCCGTTGCTGACCGGCGGCTTCACCCAGGTTGGACAGAGCGAACGCGTGCACCGCGCCATGGAACGGCTTGGCAGCACTTTGAGGGAAGAAAAACGCGGCGACGAAAAGGTCTGGAACCAGCGCCAGGTCAATGCCTATCAGAAACTGCATTATCCGGCTTACTGGCTGCGCGTCGACCCGGAAACCATGATCTACCATGCCCGGTTTATCAATGATGTGGAAACTTCCAAACGCAGTTTTGCAACCGGCGTTCACACCAAATCCTTTGAAGGTATTACCGAGATCACCGTCTACGCGCCGGATCATCCAAGGCTGCTGGCCTATGTGACCGGGGCCTGTGCGGTGGCCGGCGCCAATATTGTCGACGCGCAGATTTTCACCACGACCAATGGCAAGGCGCTGGATTCCATTTTCATCAATCGTGAATTCAACGATGATGCTGATGAGCTGCGCCGTGGCGCGCGAATCGGAGAACTGATTGAAGACGTGTTGAACGGGTCTTTGCATCTGCCCGCCGTGCTCGCCAGCAAGAGCCAGAAAACACGCCGTCAGAAAGCGTTTTCACTGGAACCGACGGTTACGATCGACAATACGGTCTCCAATCTGTTTTCAGTGGTTGAAGTCTCCGGTCTCGACCGGCTCGGACTGCTTTACGATCTGACCACCGCGATGGCAGACCTCAATTTGAATATTGCCTCGGCCCATATTGCGACCTTTGGCGAACGGGCACTGGACGGTTTCTACGTCACCGATCTGATCGGCGAAAAAATCACTAACCCGGGCAAACACAGAACCATCAAGAACCGGCTGTTGCGGGTATTCATGACCAAGCCGGGGACTGCCGGCCATGTGCCAACCAAAGCGAAACGCAACACTCCGCCGGCAACTCATGAAAGACCGTCGGCTTGAGGTTCTTCTCCAACTTTTTTACCGTCGGCTTTGCTACACTTCTCAGCCGGCTGCTAGGTTTTGTCCGCGATCTGCTGATGGCCGCCTTTGTCGGAACAGGGCCGGTCGCCGACGCATTTCTGGTGGCATTCCGGCTGCCCAACCTGTTTCGCAGATTGTTCGCCGAAGGGGCATTCAACGCTGCCTTTGTGCCGCTATTCGCCCGCTCTCTGGAAGACAGTGAAGCGGCAAATGAGCCCGACCGGGCAAGCCATTTCGCCAGCGAGGTTCTGGCAGTTTTCCTGTTTGCACTGTTGCTGCTGACGGCGTTGGCAGAGATTGCAACACCGCTGTTTGTGACTGTGCTGGCGCCGGGGTTTCTGGGCGATGCGGCGAAGTTCGATCTGGCTGTCTGGCTGACGCGGATCACTTTCCCCTATCTTTTGTGCATGTCCCTGATTGCGATGCTGAGCGGGATGCTGAACACATTCGGGCATTTTCGCGCCGCCGCTTATGGCCCGATTCTGCTGAACATCATTCTGATTTCGGCTCTGACTGTCATCGGGCTGCGCGGTTTTGGCGATACGCCGATCTCGGGCTACTGGCTGGCCTGGGGCGTGTTCACTGCCGGCTTTGTGCAATTGGGGGTGTTGTACTGGGCGTTCCGCAGAACCGGCTTCAAATTCCGACTGAAACGGCCGCGTCTGACCAAATCGGTGAAGCGCTTGCTGGCACTTGGCCTGCCGGGTGTGATTGCCGGCGGCGTGACCCAGGTCAATATCCTGGTGGGGACAATCATCGCCTCAACCCAGGCCAGTGCGGTTTCGTTTCTGTATTATGCCGACCGGCTGTATCAGTTTCCACTCGGGATTGTCGGGATCGCCATGGGCGTCGTGCTGCTGCCGGTGCTGTCTCGTCATATTCGCAGAGATGAGGCGCAAATTGCCAGCGACACCCAGAACCGGGCATTCGAACTGGCGCTGGCGCTGACCCTGCCTGCAGCAATGGCGCTGTTTCTGGTGCCTGATGATGTTATCCGGCTGATGTTCGAGCGCGGCAATTTCTCCCCCGCCGACACAAAGGCGACCGGAGCGGCACTTGCGGCCTTCGCCTGGGGATTACCCGCCTTCGTGCTGATCAAGGTTTTTTCACCAGGTTATTTCGCCCGCGAAGATACCAGGACACCGATGTATTTTGCCGGCATCGGGGTTGCGGTGAATGTCGGGGTTTCCCTGGCGCTGTTCCCACTGTTCCAGCATGTGGGAATTGCAATCGCCACGTCTGTGGCCGGCTGGGTCAATGCGCTGTGCCTGGGCATCGTGCTGTGGAAACGCGGGCATTTTATCTGGGATGAAAGCCTGCATCGGCGCGTTCCGCGTCTACTGCTGGCAACCGCCCTGACCGGCGTGTGGATTTACTATGGTGCCAACTGGCTGGAGCCGTTGCTGGTCAATGAGCTGTTTGTGCAGAAATTTCTCGGCATGGCCATTCTTGCAAGTGTCAGCCTGGCCCTGTTCGGGTTGCTTTGCCAGATCGCCGGAGTTCTCAATGTGCTGACGATTTTGCGCCGCATCCGCCGCCGGTCCAAAGGTTGAGTCTTGCCAGCCACGTCCGGCTTCGTCATAAGGGCGTGTCCTTCAATTCCTGTAACAAGAGTTATTCATGAATACGGCAGCTTCCGGTTTTGAACCTCGGGTGTTTTCCGGCATCCAGCCCAGCGGTAACGTGCATCTTGGCAATTATCTTGGTGCCATCAAGCGCTTTGTGGCCGTGCAGGACAGCTACAATTGCGTTTATTGTGTTGTCGACCTGCATGCGGTCACGGTCTGGCAGGATCCTGACGTGCTGCGGCAGAAAACCCGCGAAGTGACCGCTGCCTTTCTGGCTGCGGGCATCGATCCGGCGAAACATATCGTGTTCAATCAGAGCCAGGTCAAGGAACATGCCGAGCTGGCATGGTTGTTCAATTGCGTTGCCCGCATGGGCTGGCTCAGCCGCATGACGCAGTTCAAGGACAAGGCCGGCAAGAATCGCGAAAATGTATCCGTCGGCCTGTTCGCCTATCCCGATCTGATGGCAGCCGACATACTGGCCTATCGCGCAACTTTGGTCCCGGTTGGCGAAGATCAGAAGCAGCATCTGGAACTGGCGCGCGACATTGCGCAGAAATTCAATATGGATTTTGCTGAGCAAATCGACCGGCTCGGACTGGGGGTCGGTGCCGACAAGACGTTCTTTCCGCTGCCTGAGCCACTGATTACCGGTGCCGGTACGCGGGTGATGTCGTTGCGGGATGGCAGCAAGAAAATGTCGAGCTCCGACGCTTCCGATCTGTCACGGCTCAATCTGACCGATGATGCCGATGAACTGGCGAAAAAGGTGCGCAAGGCGAAGACCGATCCGGCGCCATTGCCGGACACTCTTGAGGAGTTGGCTGAGCGGCCGGAAGCGCGCAATCTGATCAATATTTATGCCGGGCTTGCCGACGAAACGCCGCAAAAGGTGCTGTCCGAATTCGCCGGTGCCGAGTTTTCAACCTTCAAGCCGGCTCTGGCTGATCTGGCGGTGCAGACGCTGTCACCGATCACCCAGGAAATGCGCCGCCTGATGGATGATACAGATCATGTCGATGCTGTGCTGCGCGACGGGGCAGAACGGGCGCGGGTGCTTGCGGCGCCTGTTCTGCGCGATGTCAAAGCCATATTCGGATTTGTGTCATGACAAATTACTTGCCGACAACAGCAGGCAATGGCAGCATCCGCCCATGATGAAGCAACGCAAAAGTAGAGAAGAAGGTCACCGCCGCAAGTTTCTGGTGGTGATTGACGACACGCCCGAGTGTCACCGCGCTCTGATTTATGCGGCCCGACGCGCAGAGCACACAGGCGGCGGTCTGGTGCTGCTCTATGTCATCTCCACCGGCGAGTTTCAGCACTGGATAGGCGTGGAGGACATTATGCGCGCCGAAGCCCGCGAAGAAGCGGAAGCCGTGCTGGCGCGGTATGAAAACGAGGTCAATTCGGTTTCAACCATTCGTCCGGAACTGGTGATTCTGGAAGGCCAGCGCGCACCCCAGATCATGGAACTGATCGAGGAAGACGAGGATATTGCCATTCTGGTTCTGGCCGCCGCCGCCGCCGGTTCGGAAGGCCCCGGCCCGCTGATTGCATCGCTTGCCAACAAGAGCGACGCCTTTCCGATTCCCGTTACCATTGTCCCCGGCGATCTGACCGATGAGGATATGGACGCGATTGTCTGAGCGGGAGCAGGTTTGCGACGGGTCCGGAATGACGGGACCTTGATATTGCGGAAAAGCGCCTCCCAGTCTAGAATAGTTCTAATTTAGACCTTTTACATCGCCAAATTTAGCCTATATCGGTGATTGACGATAAAACATATGCGGCGCAGATTGATGCCGTCTCCGGGGAGTTTGATTCCATGTTTATTCAGACAGAAGCCACACCCAACCCTGCCACGTTGAAATTCCTGCCGGGACAGACCGTTCTGGCACAGGAGACGCGCGATTACCGCAGCGTTTCGGAGGCCGAGGAATCCCCTCTGGCGCAGAAACTGTTTTCAGTTGAAGGCGTTGATGGCGTATTCTTTGGTCAGGAGTTCATTTCGGTTACCAAATCGGATGTCGAGTGGGCCCATATCAAACCCGCCATTCTGGGCGCGATCATGGAGCATTTCATGTCCGGCCAGCCGGTGCTCAACGACACCGGAGCACAGGTTGACGAGACCAGTGGCGAGTTTTTTGAAGAAAGTGATGCGGAAACGGTCAAAGTCATCAAGGAATTGCTCGAAACGCGGGTGCGCCCCGCTGTGGCCAATGATGGCGGCGACATTACTTTTCAGGGTTTCAAAGACGGTGTGGTGTTCCTGCATATGCGCGGAGCCTGCGCCGGTTGTCCGTCTTCGACGGCGACTTTGAAACACGGCATTGAAAACCTGCTGCGCCATTTCGTCCCTGATGTTCAGGAAGTGCGTCCCGTCATCTGATGATCTATCGCCGTGTTTCGACGTTTTCATGCCGGGCCGCAGGGTCCGGCATTTGTTTCAGAGCACGGTTCAGGACTGTGCTCCATGCAGCCAGGTAAGGCTTGGCAGCGCCGTAAAAGAATTTGAGATCGTATCTGTCTTATGATTCAGCTCAGCATTGATACCTGCAATTCCCTGTGTGCGGTCGCGCTCTCGCGATGGCAGAATGACAGGCTGCAGCTTCTGGCCCAGGACACTCGGGATCTGGGCCGGGGTCATGCCGAAGTGCTGATCGGTCAGATTGCCCGGCTGCTGGCCGATAGCGGCCTGCGCGCGGCTGATCTGCAACGTATCGCGGTGACGACGGGTCCGGGGTCCTTCACCGGCCAGCGGGTCGGATTGGCGGCAGCGCGTGTCCTCTCCGCCAGTCTGAACATTGAAGCTGTCGGTGTCGGTGTGCTTGATGCCCTGGTGCGGCAGGCGGCTGGAAAAAATCCGTCTGCGCGAACATTTTGCGCTATCTGCGATGCGCGGCGCGATGCTGCCTATGTCAAGGCGGTTGACCGGGATGGAGCGGTGCGCATTGAGGCCAGCCTGATCCAGATCAGCGATCTGACGGCGCGGATCGACGCCCTGCCGCACCCACTGTGCCTGATCGGCTCCGGCGTGTCATTGATAGAAGCCGCGACAGAGTTGGCACAATCGCCGGGCCGACAGTGCCTGGATACCGCCTTTCCCGACATTGCCACAATAGCCGAACTCGGCCACACCATGAACGCCGCAGACAACCCGGCCAGGCCGCTTTATCTGCGTGGCGCCGACGCAAAGCCGCAATCGGCAAAACATGTATTGCGTCCTGTCGCAACCGCTCATCACGAGGTGTCGCTGTGATCTCGTTCCTCAACCCTGCCCGCCTGATTACCCGGGAAATCCTGCTGCGCCCGCTTGACGTGGAGGATGCTACGGCAATTTCGGATATCCATGCCACCGGCTTTGATCCGGCCTGGGGAACGGAAGATATGATGGGGCTGCTGCGGCAGAGCAATGTTTTCGGTTTTCTCGCTTTTGAATCCGGGGCGCTGATCCGCAACCGGCCTGCCGGCTTTGTACTGCTGCGCCACGCCGCCGATGAGGCGGAAATCCTGACCATTGCCGTCAGCCCTCACGCCAGAGGGCGCGGTGTGGGACGCCTGTTGATGAATGAGGCGCTGCGCAAACTCTATGCAGATCGCATCAACAAGCTGATTCTGGAGGTCGATGAAAACAATCAATCGGCTTTGCATCTCTACCGGGATTTGGGTTTTGAGCAGGTCGGTGTGCGCAAGGGCTATTATACTCCTGCACAAAAACGTGAGGGCGTCTCCGGCGGCACAGCGCTTGTCATGGCCTGCAATGTTCGTTAATCGAAACTTGAAGCAACACATCTCTGGCGGATGGCTGCAATGGCACCCAGACTGATCGATGCCCACAAAACGTCCCTGCTTGAACAGCAATGCGGCGAAAAAGGCCTGCGCTTGACCGAACAGCGCCGTGTCATTGCGCGCGTGCTGGAACAGTCTGACGATCATCCCGATGTGGAAGAACTGCATGCCCGCACTGCGGCCATCGATGCAAATATTTCGGTCTCGACGGTGTATCGCACGATGCGGCTGTTTGAAGAACAGGGCATTATCGCGCGTCATGATTTCCGCGACGGCCGGTCACGCTATGAAACCGTGCCCGACGAACATCACGATCATCTGATCGATGTCAAAAACGGCCATGTCATCGAATTCCGCAATGAGCGGATTGAACAATTGCAGGAACTGATTGCCGAAGAACTGGGCTATCGGCTGGTTGATCACCGGCTTGAACTCTATGCCGTGCCGATGAAAAAGCCCAACCGCAGCGATCTGGAATAGGGCCCGGCATTGGCAAGCCTTTTTGCAGTCTTGCGGGTTCTGCTGCTGATCCTCTTCACGCTCCTGCTGCTGCCTTTCCACCTCTTGTTGCTGTTGTTTGCTCCCAAATCTGCGAACAAATCTGCCTGTCTGTGGCACATTGTATCGTCCTGGACGCTGGGTGTGCGCACAAAGGTTTCGGGCAGGCCGCAACCGGGTCCGGTGCTGTATCTGTGCAATCATGTGTCGTGGCTCGATATCATCATCCTGTCGCGGGCCGCGCCGCTGTCCTTCGTCGCAAAAGCCGACGTCGCAGCCTGGCCGGTGTTTTCCTGGCTGGCGAAATGGCAGCGCACGATTTTCGTCGAGCGTGAGCGGCGCAGCAAAACCGCTGTCGCGATTGACGCCATGGTCGAGCGGCTGGAAAGCCATGATGCGCTGGTGCTGTTTCCCGAAGGCACCAGCAGCGAGGGATGGGGCATCCTGCCCTTCAAAAGCGCCCTGATCGGCGCGGTGGTGGCGACTGCGGCGCGGCTTGAAGATCAGCATGATGTCGATCTCTTCGTTCAGCCGGTTGCACTGGCCTATACACACTTGAAGGGCATTGCGCTTGGCCGCATGGAAGCCGACCGCGCGGCCTGGATCGGCGATGTCGATCTGGTGCCGCATTTATGGTCGGTGATCACCACCGGCGGTCTGCAGGCACATATCGTGTTTGGCGATCCGGTCGAGGTGAACCCGGACACCAACCGCAAGATTCTGGCAAAGCAGATGGAAGCCGAAGTGCTGAAACAGCTGGAGCAGGCGCGCAAACCGGGCCGTCAGCACTCCAAGACAAATGGTTCACTGTAATCATGACACGATCTAACTCTATCCTTTGCCACCGGGACAAAACGCGTTAGAACGCCGGAAACAGTATCCAGAACAGAATTTTTGGCGCACAAGCGCTGAACCGCAGGACTTCAGCATGGTCGAGACCGGCACAAACCAGACAGAGATCAACCCGCACCCGGAAGCGGATGCGACGGCGCGCGGCAAGAAGGTTTTCATCAAAACCTATGGCTGCCAGATGAATGTCTATGATTCCACGCGGATGACCGATGCGCTCGCGCCGGAAGGCTATGCCGAGACGACAAAGCTGGAAGAAGCGGATCTGGTGATCCTCAACACCTGCCACATTCGTGAAAAGGCTGCGGAAAAAGTCTATTCGGAAATCGGCCGCATCCGCAAAATCCGCGATGCGCGCGGTGCCGATGCCAAAGTGATGAAAATCGGCGTGGCGGGCTGCGTGGCCCAGGCGGAGGGCGAAGAGATCATGCGCCGGGCGCCAGTGGTGGATCTGGTGTTCGGCCCGCAAAGCTATCACCGTCTGCCGGGCCTTTTGAAGCAGGTCGAGGCGGGGCATTCGGTGGTCGAAACCGAATTTCCCGAAGAAGACAAGTTCAAGCACCTTCCGGCAGCAAAACCGGCTGTCACAAGGGCACGAGGCTTTACTGCCTTTCTGACCGTGCAGGAAGGCTGCGACAAGTTCTGCACCTTTTGCGTGGTGCCCTATACGCGCGGCGCAGAAGTCTCGCGCCCGGTGGCTGATATTGTGGCCGAGGCGCGCGCTCTGGTAGCTGCCGGGGTGAAGGAAATCACCCTTCTGGGGCAGAACGTCAATGCCTATCACGGCAAAGCCGCCGATGGCTCCAGCCAGGGCCTTGGCCGGTTGCTGCAGGAGCTGGCGGTGATCGATGGTCTGGCGCGGCTGCGTTACACCACCAGCCATCCGCGCGATATGGATGAAAGCCTGATTGCGGCGCACCGCGATATTGCCTGCGTGATGCCTTATCTGCACCTGCCGATCCAGTCCGGCTCCGACCGGATGCTGGCGGCGATGAACCGGCGCCACACGCGGCGCGATTATGTGGAACTGATCGGAAAAATCCGCGCCGCGCGGCCTGATCTGGCCTTGTCGGGCGATTTCATTGTCGGATTTCCCGGCGAAACCGAGGCGGATTTTGAAGACACTTTGTCGCTCATCCGCGAGATCGGCTACGCCCAGGCCTATTCGTTCAAATACAGCCCGCGCCCCGGCACACCGGCCGCAGGCCATGACGAGCAAGTGCCCGAAGATGTAAAATCAGCGCGGTTGCAGCGGCTGCAGGCCCTGCTCAACGACCAGCAGATTGCCTTCAACGCTTCCAAGGTCGGCAGCACGATGGAGATCCTTCTGGAGCGCAAGGGCCGTGAACCGGGCCAGCTGGGCGGACGCTCGCCATGGCTGCAGCCGGTGCATGTCATGGCCTCGGATCAGCTGATCGGCACTTTGCAGCCGGTGCGGATTACCGGTATTACAAAATTCAGCTTGTCTGCGGAACTGATAGCATCACCTAATGCCAGTGCGGCCTAGTGAGTCGCCCAAACCTGAGAGATTCTGATTTGAACCCAATGTTCTTTTTCGCCCCGGCTGACATGCGCGGCGATGCCATTCGCGATTTGGCAATTCCAGCGACAGAAAAGGACCAGATTGTTCTGGTGTTCGACGATAATCGTCTGGTTGGAGACCTGTTCGGGCAATTTGATCAGAATCTGGCATTGCTGGAGCAATTGCTGAACGTCGAAGCGCTGGCGCGCGGCAACCAGGTAACCCTGCGCGGCAGCAAGGAAGCCTGTGGCGAAGCCCGCGATGTGCTGGAAACCCTGTATCAGCGTCTTGCCGCTGGTGATGAATTGTCGCCCGGCGATGTGGATGGCGTGATCCGCATGGTGCGCGCTGAAACCGCGCAACCCTCGCTGCCGATCCTGGAAGACGACAATCGCGGCAAGGGCGCCCGTGTTGCCATGTCGCAGATTTCGACACGGCGCAAAACCGTGATTGCCCGCACGCCGACCCAGGATGCCTATATCAGGGCGATGCAGCGCAATGAGCTGGTGTTCGGTCTTGGACCCGCGGGAACTGGCAAGACCTATCTGGCGGTTGCCTATGCGGCCGCGCTTCTGGAGCGCGGCGAGGCGTCGCGGCTGATCCTGTCGCGTCCGGCCGTGGAAGCCGGGGAACGGCTTGGCTTTCTGCCCGGTGACATGCGCGAAAAGGTCGATCCCTATCTGCGTCCCCTGTATGATGCGCTGTATGACATGATGCCGCCGGAACGGGTGGAGCGGGGCCTGCAATCGGGCATGATTGAAGTGGCCCCTCTGGCGTTCATGCGCGGGCGCACCCTGGCCGATGCCATTGTCATTCTCGATGAGGCGCAGAACACGACTTCGATGCAGATGAAAATGTTCCTGACCCGCCTTGGGGAAAATTCGAAAATGATCGTCACCGGCGATTCCAGCCAGGTGGATTTGCCGCCGGGACAGGTTTCCGGGCTGGTTGAAGCCACAGGGTTGCTGGAAAATGTCGAGGGCATTTCAATGATCCGCTTCACTGATCAGGATGTGGTGCGCCACCAGCTGGTGGCCCGCATTGTCCGCGCATATGACAAGGCCGGCGCTCAGATCGCCCGCGGCAGGAAAAATGCCTGACGGAACTGCGCCTGAACCGGAACCGGGACAGTTCCGGTTGAACTGTGTGGCCGGCGATCCGCGCTGGCAGGATGTTCCCGATCCTGCCGGTCTTTGCGCAAGGGTGGCACAGGCCTGTCAGCCGGTGATCAATTATTCAGGTGCCCTTGAAGCCACGGTGCTGCTGACCGATGACGCCCAGGTGCAGGATCTGAATGCCCGCTTTCGCAATCAGGACAAGCCGACCAATGTGCTTTCCTTTGCCAATGAGGACGAACAACCGGATGCAGACAGCGGGGCGCTTTATCTTGGCGATATTGCAATCAGCTATGATACCGTGTTGCGTGAAGCTGACGAGACCGGCAAATCCCTGCAGGACCATCTGACCCATCTGATTGTCCACGGCGTTCTGCATCTGGCAGGTTTTGATCATGAAGACGATGCAGAGGCCGAGGACATGGAAGGGCAGGAAGTGGAAATTCTTCTAGGTTTGGGAATTGTTGACCCTTATATGGCAGTGTAAAGCCGTGCGGATCGGAAATCCGCCACAAAGGACGTGTCAAAACGCCAAGCATGGCCTACATTTTTTGAAATAAGACACATTGAGAATCGCAGAAATGCCCGCCTCTTCAAATTCTGTCAGAAAATCTGACAGCTCTGCTGAAAGTTCATCTGACCAATCTGGCGAGTCCGCACCCAGTTTGAGCGTTTCTTCAGTTCCCCTGCCCCAGGAAAACACCAACCCGGAAACATTGAACGGCTCCAGCCGGGATGGCATTCTGGGCCGGTTCAAGAAAATCCTTGGCATCAAAAATGGCAGCATCCGCCAGGACCTGCAATTCGCGCTGTCTGATGACAGTTTCGATGACGGCCATTTCAGCGCCGATGAACGGATGTTCCTGAGCAATATTCTGGCGTTGCGCGATGTGCGGGTAGAGCATGTCATGGTGCCTCGCGGCGATGTTGATGCAGTTTCCATCACCACCAATCTGGCCGAATTACTGCACCTGTTCCGCAATGCAGGGCATTCCCGCATGCCGGTGTTCGGTGACACGCTGGATGATCCGCGCGGCATGGTCCACATCAAGGATGTGCTGGTCTACATGACCAAGACAGCGGATTACAAACCGGATCCCGGTGTCAAGCGACGGCGCAAAATGGCGGGTGATCTGGATTTGCGGCAGATTGATCTGGCGGCCTCTCTGGAAGACACCGCACTCATTCGGCCGGTGCTGTTTGTCCCGCCATCAATGAAAGCATCGGCGTTGCTGGCAAAAATGCAGGTGGCCCGTATTCAGATGGCGCTGGTCATTGATGAATATGGCGGTACGGACGGGCTTGTCTCGATGGAAGACCTTGTGGAAACCATTGTCGGTGACATTGAAGATGAGCATGACGAGGATGAAAAGCCCACAATTGTCGCCGAAAGCGAGACCAGTTTTGTTGCCGACGCAAAAACCGATCTGGATGAAGTTGTCAGGGTTATCGGACCGGAATTCACACTTGGCGAATATTCCGAGGATGCCGATACCCTTGGTGGGCTGGTCTACGGACTGGTCGGCAGAATTCCAATTCGCGGCGAGCTTATTCCGGCACCCGGACCGTTTGAGATTGAAGTTCTGGAAGCTGATCCACGGCGCATCAAACGGCTGCGTATCCACCGCCGACGCCGCAAGATCGGCAGCAAGATTGCCACCAATCGTAACCGGGAACCGACGACTTCCGATCCCAGCGCCCAGGAGCCGGCGAATTTGCCGCACACTGAAACCCCGAGCACTCCGCAATAGGCTTTTCACCGACGCCACTTCCCCTTGGCCGTTAGCGGCCTGTTGGCTGACTGAGTCCAATTGTGCAGGCCCGTCAATCAAGACAGGTGCTGTAATATGGTGCACTCCATGTTGAAATCGCTGCTCTCGCTGCGCGGCAGACGCAGAGCGGCAAGTGTGATCCTGCTCGGAGCATTCGCGGCGCTGGCAATGGCGCCGGTTCATTTCTCGCCGGCGCTTCTGATCTCGTTCAGCGGATTCTGCCTGATTCTCGACAGCGCCGTTGCCGACCAGACAATTTGCGGGACATTGGGCCGGAAAATACGGATGGCGGCCTGGCTCGGCTGGTGTTTCGGTTTCGGTTATTTCCTTGCAGGTCTGTGGTGGATTGGCTCGGCGGTGCTGGTCGATGGCTGGACATTTGCCTGGGCCCTGCCATTTGCTGTGGCCGGAATTCCGGCGGGCCTGGGATTGTTCTGGGGCCTTGCGGCGGCAGGAAGCGTTCTGTTGTGGCGCTCCAATGCGGAGAAAATTCTCAGCCTGGTGGTGTTTTTCACACTGGCTGAATATCTGCGCGGCCATATTCTGACGGGGTTTCCGTGGAACGCGCTTGGTTACGCCGCGATGCCGACCCCGCTGTTCATGCAGAGCGCAAGTGTGCTCGGGCTGTGGGGCGTTACCTTGCTGACGGTTCTTGTGGCATCGAGTCCCGCGCTATTTTTTTTGCCAGTCAACGGGTCCAGAAATTGGCCGTCTTTGGCGGTGCTGCTGGTCGCGGCAGCGGCGCTCGCGGGTCATACCACGTTCGGCTTCTGGCGGCTTGCACAGCCGCTACCTGCGGGAAGTGACACCGCTCCGGTCATGCTGCGGCTGCTGCAACCCAACATCAGTCAGCGGGACAAATGGCGTCAGGGCAATGAAGAGGCGGTTTTTCAAACCCATCTCGATCTGAGTGCCGCACCCGGACTGGACCAGATCGATGCTCTGATCTGGCCGGAATCGGCCTTTCCATTTCTGGTGCTGCAGAATTCCAATGCCTTGTCACGGATCGATGCATTGTTGCCGAAAGGGGTGATGCTTCTGGCCGGTGCTGTCCGCGTCAGGCCGCTGGATTCAGCTTTGTCACAATTAGCTCTGGCATCTCCGGCACCTCCGGCACCTCCGGATCTGAAATTCTACAACTCAATGATCGCCTTTAATGACCGCGCCGAGCCGGTGGGATTTTATGACAAGCAGCGTCTCGTGCCATTTGGTGAATTCATGCCTTTCATGGACCTTCTGGAGCGCTTCGGAATTGCCAATCTGGTGACTGTTCCGGGTGGGTTTGCATCCGGGACAGGCAGCAACCTGATGGATCCCGGCCCAGCTGCAGCTTCCGACCCGCTCGATGTGGCATTGCCGCCAATGCGTGTGTTGATTTGCTATGAAGCGATTTTTCCAGGATTTTCCGCAGCCGATCATGACGGGTTTTCTGATCGCGACATCCGCGCCACAGGTTCAGGCGCCAGATCTGCGCAATGGATTGTGAATCTGACCAATGATGCCTGGTTTGGCCGTCTCGCAGGGCCGTACCAGCATTTCCAGCAGGCCAGAATGCGGGCGGTCGAAGAAGGACTGCCCCTGATCCGGGTGGCCAATACCGGTATCAGCGCTGTCGTGGACGGGTTCGGACGCGTTGAGCAAAGTCTGCCGCTCGGCACTGAAGGCATCATCGACACTGCCTTGCCGGAAGTGCTTGCCGACACGTTTTACAGCCGCTTCAGAGATATTCCCTTCGCCTTGCTGATGACTCTTTTGAGCACGATACTGATTTGCGGACGGATTTTTGGGAAGCCACATAGCTCCAAGTAAAACCAACACATCTCTAAGATGAAACGCCAAGGTTCTCCTGACCCTACCCGGACATCACAAGTTGTGATTTGCAAATATCGCAGTTTTTTCATTGATCGTGCGAATTTCGCACGATAAAGAAGGAACTGTAAGTTACGACATATTTCGCGACGATCAGTAGTTCTGCGGTGCAACTGCGTCGCATGAGGCCAGTCTATCGATCCTGATTTTACAGTTATGATTAAAGTGCGCGCCATGAATGACAAACCAAAGCCAATTAATAAAAAACGCCCAAATCCAATTGATGCTCATGTGGGAAGCCGGGTGCGGTTGCGTCGGATGATGCTGAATATGAGCCAGGAAAAGCTCGGCGAGCAACTTGGCATCACCTTCCAGCAGGTCCAGAAATATGAAAAGGGCACCAACCGTATTGGTGCCAGCCGCCTGCAGGCGATTGCCAATATCCTCCAGGCGCCTGTTGCGTTCTTCTTTGAAGATGCGCCGGATGTATCACCGATTGCGACAAAGGACCTGGTCGAATCCGGTGCCACCAGCCATGTCATGGAATTCCTGTCCTCCAGCGAGGGTTTGCAGTTAAACCGGGCCTTCGTGAAAATACAGGACCCGAAACTGCGCAAACGCGTGGTCGATCTCGTCCGCTCCATGGCAGGCGAACCGGAAGAATAACGGAGCGTTCTGTCGGGCTGGCGGCCTGTTCAAATAGACCCGGTGTGAGCCAGTGTATTTCAAGCGGCAGACAAGCCTTGACGATCATCCCAAAAACCGGCACATAACGAATTCCTTATATGGCCTCGCAAGTTCCGTGCGGGGCCGGATTGTTATGTGTGCGGCGCACCGGCCGCGACAAATGCAAAGGCAGCCATTTCGTGTCCCTGAAAAATTATCTGTTCACCAGTGAATCCGTGTCCGAAGGCCATCCCGACAAAGTCTGTGATCGGATTTCCGATGAAATCGTTGACGCCTATCTGGCGGCTTATGACCAGTCGCGCACAGCGATTGAAACACTGGCGACAACCAACCGCGTTGTCATTGCCGGGGAAAGCCGCGGACCTGAAGAGATCGACAGCGAGGTGATGGTCTCGCTGGCGCGCAAGGCCATTCGCGACATCGGCTATGAACAGGAAGGCTTTCACTGGCAGACCTGCGATGTGGAAGTACTTGTCCACAAACAATCCGACCATATTGCCCAGGGCGTTGATGCCAATGGCAACAAGGATGAGGGCGCGGGTGACCAGGGCATCATGTTCGGCTATGCCTGCCTGGAAACACCGGATTTGATGCCGGCTCCGATCCACTATGCCCACCGAATTCTTCAGAATCTGGCGCAGGCCCGCAAAAGCGGCGATGCCGCTGTGTTGGGACCGGATGCAAAAACCCAGATTACCCTGGCCTATGAGGACTCCCGGCCTGTGCGGGCAACATCGCTGGTGCTGTCAACACAGCATCTGGATGAAAACCTGTCGTCCGATGATGTGCGCGGCATAGTTGAACCCCATATCCGCCGGACCCTTCCCGATGGCTGGCTGACCGATGAAACCGTCTGGCATGTCAACCCGACCGGAAAATTCGTCATTGGCGGCCCCGATGGCGATTGCGGCCTGACCGGACGCAAAATCATTGTAGATACCTATGGCGGCGCTGCACCCCATGGCGGCGGCGCGTTTTCCGGCAAGGACCCCACCAAGGTGGACCGCTCTGCGGCCTATGCAGCACGATATCTGGCGAAAAACGTCGTGGCCGCCGGGATGGCCGAACGCTGCACACTGCAACTGTCCTATGCCATTGGTGTGCCGCAGCCATTGTCACTTTACGTCAATCTGCACGACACCGGCGAAGTCGATGAACAAAAGCTGGCCAGCGTGCTCAGGGAGTTGATGGACCTGACACCGCGGGGCATCCGCGAACACCTCGCCCTCAACCGTCCGATCTATGCGCGCTCTGCTGCCTATGGACATTTCGGCCGCACACCTGATTCCGATGGCGGGTTCTCGTGGGAAAAAACCGATCTGGTGGACGCTTTGCAGTCCGCTTTCTGATTTCTGAATGATCCGACGGACAAAAAGAAGCGAGTTCATCGGCCGGCGGAAAACCAAACCGCTGAAACCTGCCGCCGCTGCGCTGATGGATCAACTGTTGCCGCAATTGAAGCTGGACACCGCGAAGCCGGCCCCGGCCGAACTGACCACTCTGTTCAACGGCGCAGATTCTGTCTTTCTGGAAATCGGGTTTGGCAGTGGCGAACATCTGTTGCAGCGCGCTGAAGCCAACCCTGCTGTCGGCTTCATTGGCGTTGAGCCGTTTGTCAACGGCCTCTCCCAGGCGCTGGTAAAAATCGATGCTGCCAAACCCGGCAATATTCGCCTGCATGATGATGATGCGGGCGCATTGCTGGACTGGCTGCCGGCCGGTTCGCTTGGGCGTGTGTTTCTGTTATATCCTGATCCCTGGCCGAAATTCAAACACTGGAAGCGGCGCTTTGTCTCGCAGCGCAATCTGGATCGTATCGAGCGGGCGCTGAAGCCGGGCGGGCTGTTCCTGTTTGCGAGTGACATTGAGCATTATGTCGGCTGGACGCTGAATCAGTGCCATGATCATCAAAGCTTCCGATGGGTCGCAAGTCGCGCCAATGACTGGTCGCAGACCGAAGGCGGTGCCTTTGACGGCTGGCCCGGCACCCGTTACGAGGCCAAAGCGATACGCGCTGGCCGTCAACCGAGCTATCTGACGTTTGAGCGCGTGGAATGACGTCCCGGACATGTGCACAAAAAGCTTTGCCGGACACACAGCCGGTGCTAGATCGTTCCACGGCTGCTTTACAGCAACTGTAATTACCGACCCTATGCTCCGGCGAGACTGTCAACGCCGCGCGATGCGGCGCATCGGGCAAGTTGACTCGCAAACCGGGTCACATAATTCAATACAACCATATTCAATACAACCATGAAACGATCTCATTAGCCGCCCATGACAACACCTATCGAGACCATCCGAAATTTTTCCATCGTTGCCCATATCGATCATGGCAAGTCGACGCTTGCCGACCGGCTGATTCAACTCACCGGCGGGCTGGAAATCCGCGAGATGAAGGCCCAGGTGCTCGACAGTATGGATATCGAGCGTGAACGCGGCATCACCATCAAGGCGCAGACTGTACGGCTGCACTATAAGGCGCTGGACGGCATCACCTATATTCTGAACCTGATTGATACGCCCGGCCATGTTGATTTTGGCTATGAAGTCAGCCGCTCACTGGCCGCCTGTGAAGGCTCGCTGCTGGTGGTCGATGCCAGCCAGGGCGTCGAGGCACAGACCCTGGCCAATGTCTATCAGGCGATCGACAACGATCATGAAATTGTGCCGGTTCTGAACAAGGTTGATCTGCCGGCAGCCGATGTCGAGCGGGTCAAGGAACAGATCGAGGAAGTGATCGGGCTGGATGCGTCGAACGCAATCGAAATTTCCGCGAAAACAGGCTTTGGCATCGACAAGGTTCTGGAAGCCATTGTGGCCCGACTGCCCTCACCGGCAAAGGGCAAGCTTGCGGGCGACCCTGATGCCACGCTGAAAGCGATGCTGGTTGACAGTTACTATGATGCTTATCTTGGCGTCATCGTGCTGGTGCGGATTGTCGATGGCAAACTTAAAAGGGGTCAGAAAATCCGGATGATGGGCACCAATGCCGCCTATGATGTTGACAGGGTGGGCGTGTTCACGCCGAAACTGGTGACCGTAGACGAGCTTGGACCCGGTGAAATCGGCTTTCTGACGGCATCCATCAAAGAAGTCGCCGACACACGGGTTGGCGATACGATTACCGAGGATCGCCGTCCGACGAGCAAGGCGCTGCCGGGTTTCAAGCCGGCCCAGCCGGTTGTATTCTGCGGGCTGTTTCCTGTCGATGCGGGCGAATTTGAAGATTTGCGGGCTGCAATGGGAAAATTGCGCCTGAATGATGCAAGTTTCTCGTTCGAAATGGAAACTTCTGCGGCGCTTGGATTCGGCTTTCGCTGCGGCTTTCTCGGCCTGCTGCATCTGGAAATCATCCAGGAACGGCTGGAACGTGAATTCAATCTGGATCTGATCGCAACCGCGCCAAGCGTGGTCTATGAACTGACCATGATTGACGGCACGGAAGCCCAGCTTCACAATCCCGCTGATCTGCCGGACGTGATGAAAATCGAGGAAATCCGCGAACCCTGGATTCGGGCAACCATCCTGACCCCTGATGAATATCTCGGTCCGATCCTGAAACTGTGCCAGGACCGCCGCGGCCTGCAGATTGATCTGTCCTATGTCGGCAGCCGGGCGATGGTTCAATATGATCTGCCGCTCAACGAAGTTGTCTTCGACTTCTATGACCGGCTTAAATCGATCTCCAAAGGCTATGCCAGCTTCGATTATCAGATCAACGAATACCGGGCCGGCGATCTGGTCAAACTGTCATTGCTGGTGAATGCGGAACCGGTGGATGCGCTGGCCATGCTGGTCCATCGCAGCCAGTCGGAACGGCGCGGCCGCGATATGTGCGAGACGCTGAAAGAGCTGATCCCGCGCCACATGTTCAAAATTCCGATCCAGGCTGCCATTGGCGGAAAAATCATTGCCCGGGAAACCATTGCCGCCCTGCGTAAGGATGTCACCGCCAAATGTTATGGCGGCGATGTGACCCGCAAACGCAAGCTGCTGGAGAAGCAGAAAGCGGGCAAAAAGAAAATGCGCCAGTTCGGCAAGGTCGACATTCCGCAGGACGCATTCATTGCGGCCCTGAAAATGAGCGACTAGACCCGCTGCGGCCCGCTATTTAACGCCATAGTCTCAATAATTCACACCCATCTGCGCCGTATTGTCGCAGTTGCGGGTGATTATTTGCCGTCCACATTTTGCGCCATATAACCAAGGTCAGCATGTCGCACGTTGCGACCCGAATTTATTCTATCCGGGGTGGTACATTGGACTTTTCGAAAGACATTATGGCGTCGTCAAAGCAGTCAGTCAGAGAATTATTGCTGGTTGATGACGATTCCATTTTTTCAAACCGCATTGCACGCACGCTTGAGAGCCAGGGTTTTTCCGTCACGCCGGTTGAAACCATGGCTCATGCTAATGTGGTCGTCGACCGGGATGCACCGGATTTTGCAATCATTGATATTCGACTGCCGGATGGCCACGGACTTGATCTGGTGGCCCGGCTTCGCGACCGCAACCCGAAGGCGCGGATCGTCATTCTGACTGGCTATGGCAGCATTGCCACGGCGGTGGCGGCGGTCAAACTGGGGGCATTTGACTATCTGGAAAAGCCTGCCGATGCGGAGCAGCTCTATGGCGCCCTGACGCGAACCGAAGATGAAATGCCAACCCCACCAGAAAACCCGATGTCAGCTGACCGGGTGCGGTGGGAGCATATTCAACGCATATTCGAAGCTTGCGATCGTAATGTCTCGGAGACGGCGCGACGCCTGTCAATGCACCGCCGCACCCTGCAGCGCATTTTGTCTAAACGCGCGCCGCGCTGATCGGCGGTCGGGCTGACGCACCTGTCAAAGTCCGTTGAGGCCCGGATCTGAAAGATGGTGCAACCGAGTGGCCGCTGCCGATGCAAACCGCAGCATCACTGCCTTGCGGCGGGCAGCTGACAGGCGGTGTTCGGGCGCATCGCGCAGAATATCTGCACCGAATGCATCGGCCATGATCAGACCCTGCTCCGGCGGAAACAGCTCCGAGGGCACATCTTCATGGCTGGCAAAGAACATCCGGTCGCAATAATCCTTATAGTCAGGCCATTTCGTGTCAGCCTTGAAATCGGCGACCGATGATTTGATCTCGACAATCCAGACATCACCCCTGGGCGACAGCGCCATGATGTCGGCACGCCGTCCGGAAGCCAGCGTCAGTTCACTGACAATGGAAAATCTCTGGCCGAACAGCATGCGTCCGACCCCACGCTGGATCATCAGCGCCCTGTCACTTTGACGGCCATCGGCAAGTTGCCGCGCCAGGGAATCTTCACCGCGTACCAGCATTCAATAAGTTTAACCTGTTGACGCCGCGCTTTGAAGTCCGCGTTTTTCAAGCAAGGCATCAATGGCGGGCATCCGGCCCCGGAAACGGGTGTACAGCTCTGCCGGGTCGGCGCTGTTGCCGGCACTGTAGATGTGCTGCTTCAGCTTGCTGGCAAGGCCCGCATCAAAGGCATCTCCGGCTTCTTCAAAGGCAACGAAGGCGTCGGCATCCATGACCTCGGACCACAGATAGGAATAATAGCCGGAAGAATAGCCATCACCGGAAAAGATATGCATGAAATGCGGGCTGCGGTGACGCATCGTGATCTGTTTCGGCATGCCAATCCTGTCCAGCGTGCGGGCTTCGAAAGCCAACGGGTCCGCTGCCGCTTCCTGAGCGTTGAGATGCATTTCCAGATCGACCAGCGCCGAAGAGACATATTCAACCGTGGAAAAGCCCTGATTGAAGGTCCGCGCCGCCAGCAGCCGCTGCATCAGAACCTGCGGCAGTGGCTCGCCGGTGCGGGCATGGCGGGCATATTTGGTGAGAATCTCCGGCGTTGTCAGCCAGTGCTCAAACAGCTGGCTGGGCAATTCGACAAAATCCCGTGCAACACTGGTTCCCGATAGGAGAGGGTAGTTCACATCAGACAGCAATCCATGCAGGGCATGGCCGAATTCGTGAAACAAGGTATGGGCATCATCAAATGTCAGAAGGTTGGGCTCACCGGCAGGGGCCTTGGCAAAATTCATCACATTGACGATGATCGGGCGGATATCGCCTGACAATTTTTCCTGCGAGCGAAACGCGCTCATCCACGCGCCGGAGCGCTTTGAGGAGCGGGCAAAATAGTCCCCCAGGAACAGGCCGACATGATGGCCGGCGGCATCCCTGACTTCCCATGCCCGGACATCGGGATGATACAGCTGAAGATCCGTGACTTCGCGAAACCAGACACCAAACAGGCGGTTGGCAGCGGCAAAGGCCGCTTCAATCATGTTGTCCAACTGGAAATAAGGCTTGATTTCCGCCTCATCCAGAGCGTGGTCACGCATCCGCAGTTTTTGCGAATAATAGCGCCAGTCCCATGGCGCAATCTGCGCATTGTCGCCAAGGCCGCGGGCAAGGTCGGATAATGCCACCGCCTCTTTTTCAGCGCGGGCTTTTGCCGGGGTCCAGACATTTTCCAGCAGATCGCGCACCGCGTCTGGCGTTTTGGCCATCTGATTGTCGAGTTTGAAATGAGCAAAACCGTCAAAGCCGAGCAGCCTGGCGCGTTCGTCCCGCAATTGCAGGATTTCGGAAATGATCGCCCGGTTGTCGCTGTCATTGCCGTTCTCGCCGCGGGAGGTCCAGGCCTTGAAAGCTGTTTCACGCAAATCACGGCGGCTGGAAAACTGAAGAAATGGCTCGATCAGAGACCGCGACAAAGTGATGACATGCTTGCCCTCAAGGCCGCGTTCCTGCGCCGCAGAGCGCGCCGCGGAAATTAGAAAATCCGGCAAGCCGGCAAGATCGGATTCATCCTCCAGAACCAGTTGATAGGCCTTTTCGTCGGCCAGCACATTTTGCGAAAACTGCGTGCCCAACTCTGACAGACGTGCGGAAATTTCAGACATGCGCTCGCGATCATTCCCGGTCAATGCGGCACCGGAGCGAACAAAGCTCTCGTAATATTTGCTCAGAACCCGGCTTTCTTCCGAGCCGAGCGCGAGGCTCTCGATGGCATCGAACAGCGTCTTGATGCGCCCGAATAATCTTGCGTTCATGACGGTGGCGCTGGAATGGCGTGACAAGCGCGGGGCGATCTCGCGCTCGATCTTCTGCAAGGCATCATTGGTGTTGGCACCGGTGAGATTGAAGAATGTGCTGGCCACTTTATCGAGTTTATCGCCGGATTTTTCCAGCTCCACGATGGTATTGTCGAATGTCGGCGCATCCGGATTATCAGCAATTGCATCGATTTCGGCGCGGTTCGACACCATAGCCCGGTCAAACCCGTCGTTGAAATGCGCCGTCTTTATCTGACCAAAGGGCGGAATTTCAAAAGGTGTGGACCATTTGGCAAGCAGTGGATTGTCGGACATTTAGATTTCCTGAAACGGTTGGGATGGAGAGTGATTTTGCGGGCGGCGCGTTATCCAGATGTAAGTCAATCTTCCTTGCGTGCAAGAAATTCCACCGCCCCCTGCCCGGCCATGCGGCCGGAAGCCAGAGCAGCCTGCAGCAGATATCCGCCGGTCGGGGCATCAAAATCAAGCATTTCTCCGGCCACGAACAGACCGGGCTTTGCAACCAGCATAAAGCTGTCTGTCAGCGCAGTGGCGGCGATGCCGCCGGCCGATGAAATCGCCCGCTCCAGCCCCTGATGACCGCTGACTTCAAGTGGCAGATTTTTCACCAGAGCCGCAAGGTCACGGGCAAGGTCTGGCGGTGGTCCGGCCTCATGCAGCAAGGCCCGTTCATGGGCGGAAAATTTCAACGCCCGACGCAGCCGGTTGGCGAGGGAGTGTTTCGCCGGCGTTCGGGCGAGGCGCTCGGCAATGGCCTGTTGCGACAGCGCCGGGCGCAGATCAATGCGCAGTGTGGCCGGTCCCTGGCTGAGGGCCTGCCGCAGATCTGCGCTGAGTGCATAGATGGCGGTTCCCTCGAGGCCGTAATTCGTCACCACAACTTCCCCGGCAACAGACCTGTCTCCCAAATGAAGCCGGATTGCCTTTAACGGCGTGCCGGCAAAGCCGGATTTGATAAAATCGCTCCAGGCGATATTGATGCCCATATTGGACGGCACCAGCGGTTCGACCGGGGCCAGTGCGGCCAGATGGTCAACCCATTTGCCATCGCTGCCAAGGCGCGGCCAACTGGCACCGCCCATGGCAAATACTGTTGCTGCACTTTGAAAGGTCAGGCACTCGCCATTCCCGGTTTGAAACAGAAGCGCGCCATCCTCATCGAAGCCGATCCAGCTATGGCGGGTCAGCAGCCGGACGTTGCTGCTTTCCAGGCGCCGCAGCCATTTGCGCAACAGCGGCGAGGTCTTGAAACTGCGCGGGAAGATCTTGCCGCTTGAGCCGGTAAAACCCGGCTCGCCGAGCGCTTCCATCCAGGCACGGACAGCGTCCGGCGGAAATGCGTCAATCGCGCTGCGCAAGGCCGGCGAAGCGTGAAAATACGCCTGTTTGATATCATCTGCAGTGCCGCTATGGGTGATATTCAGACCGCCCAGACCGGCCATCAGGAACTTGCGCGCCGGACTTGGCATTTGCTCAAACAGCGTCACTTGATGACCGGCCCCGGCCATCATTTCCGCTGCCATCAACCCGGCGGGACCTGCGCCGATAACGGCGACATCAGTCATAATTCAGCGATCAAGAATTGAGCGCAGTTCGACCAGATTCGACCGCACCCGCAAAATGTAGAACCCGATAGTGGTCAGATGGGTTGGCATCAGCCAGCCATCCTCCTTGCCATTGGAGACAATCAGCGGATCAAGATTGATGGCACTGAGGGTCTGCGCCTCCATTTCGTCCCACAGGGTACCAAGGCCGCGTGAGGTGATAATGTCTGAAAAATCGGCGCGCGCGCCTTTGAGAATACCGTAATAGGCGTAAAGCTGACCCTTGGCGTTCCAGAAAATATCGTCGGCCCTGGTGTCGAACCAGCCCGCATTATAGGCCTCCGCCCGGGTTTTCAGACTGGCCGAGGTGGAGCCAATATCATTGGCAATGCGGTCGATGAACTGCATCAAATTGTCGGCTCTGGCATCAAAGGTGGCTTTACATGATACCAGATCGCTCTGATAGGCATTCAGCGATTTGATGGCGCTGCGATAATATGTCTGGCTTCTGGTGGTCGGGCCAAAAGGCCGATCACCAACGGGATTGATAAACCAGGTATACTGGTCGAATTGCAGCGAGCCGCGGGCGGATTTCAAATTGGGATCGATCTGCGAGGTGCCGCGCACCCGGCCGAGCCGGTCGGACATTTCAATGGCGGTTCTGCCGATGGCCTGATGAATGCCGCGCTGAAACGCCGCCTTGTTGTCGAGAATCCAGGTGCGGTCCCAGTCAATGCCGAAAAAGCCGAGCTTGTAGAGCGGATTACTCGACATCCAGTTGTTCTTGTTGACATTGAAATCCGTCAGATAGGCAACTGCATCGACGGTGTAGGACCGGCCGCAGGTCTGGGCGGCATTACCGGTAGCCTCCACGGCCACCTGATCGCCGGCTGAAACCGTGCGCGATGCTGTGTCGAAACTGTCGGGATAGGCCGGATCATAGTCGCGAATCCAGGCCGCGTTCCAGATCAGCAGCGCGTAACCGATGACGACCGGAAGGATAAGCAAGGCAATGACGATCCGTATCCATATTTTGCGCCGCATGACGAAACGATGCGCTGCACGAAACGGCCACAGAATCGAATGCCACAGTCCCTTGGCCAAGGCCACAAGACCAGCCCACAAGGCCTTCAGCCCTTCAATCAACGGGTCCAGCATAGTACAATCTTCCTTGATTCGGCTTCCTGGTTTCGGGCATTGGCGCTGAAGACATAGGATTTTTGGCGGTGATTCACAAGAAAGACCGCAGGCGCCGCGCCGCGCTCGGGGCTGCTGATGATCTCACTGCGACCCGTTATCGCCGAACAATTTCTGCCAGTGAACTTCCTTGTCCCTGAAATAGGTTGCCTCTATCAGGGCGACCACATAGTCGCGCAGATTGTTGGGATAGGTTTCATAATCGCGGTAGAAAGCTTCCTTGTTGACCATGAAGCGCAGCACAAAATCAAACGGCACGAATTCGGCGATCAGGCGGTTGATCAACCCGGCATCGGGGTGATCCGGTTTTGCCCGCTGCAGCAGAAAACGCAAATCCGGCGCTATTCCACCCAGATCAATTTTCTGCCCGGCAAGAAGCGTCTTTTTGCTGCGGGTCAGGAACGACAGGATGCGGTCATTGGAGACATCGGCAGCATGGGCATTGACCCATTTTTTGACATTGGCCGGGGATAATTTGCCAAGATCCGCGCCGTTGCCGGACAGGCCCATCAGCGCCCTGATATGCTGTTCGATGCGGCTATCCAGCACGCCCGAATTCAACAGCCAATCGCGGTTGAGCGGCTCCAGCCGGTCGGTTTCAGTCAGATAAGTATGCAGCGTTTTGGGATCGGCCAATGACAGATACCAGTCGACAGCTCGGTTTTTGCTGGGGAAAGGCGGCTCTTCCGGCTCGCCGACAACGATGTGGCCGTCCTCATCGCGCAGAACATATACGCCGCCGAAATGATCCGCCCAGAAGGCGTTTTTGGTGAAGCGGGTGGTGCGCGGCACCGGGTCATTCTTGCGGATATCGCCGGTCAGCGCGGCGAGGCTGATGATCTCGCCCATCAGCTCATCATTGTCCCAGGACGTGGTTTCCCGCTCAAACCGGGCAATCAGACCTTCCAGCTTGTAGGCCGCTTCCAGAACGCCATTGGCGCTGTTCAGATCAAACACCACATTGCGGATCGACAGCAGATCCTCAATCGTGGAGACCGTATAGGTATCATCCTCAATCTCGCCAAAAATCACGTCTTTCAGCGTCAGAATATCGAGCGCCATCCGGTTCGCCCGGTAAAACGACCGCATCAGTTCCGGTGTCGAAGAAAACGACACCTGAATATAGGGCAGATCATGCTGCTTCGGCGTCAGAATGATGAAACGCGGATTGACCCGGTGCGGATTGAGATACTGCGGATCGTCGAGAATTTCGGCAATCTGCGGCGAGAACCCCATCGCATCAATGAAGAATGAGGCTGGTGCCACCGGCTTGAAGCCGAACTGGGTCAGCGCGGTGTTGTAATTCTTCACCAGATGCGGCTGGGAGACCTGCATCAGCCCGCCGTAAATCATCTTGCTGGCGATCAGGCGTTCCATTGGCCATCCCGTTTCAGCTGTTCCATTTCCCGGGCGGCGCGCTCGCGGACACGCTGCTCGCGGAGGATTTTTTCCGTCGCCGCCTCATCCGACTTGTCCGAATAGCGGAATTCGGACGCCGCATAGCGGTTGATTTCCTGCAGCACCATTTCCATCGTGATCGGGCTCTGCAACTCCTTGATCATGGCCAATTTATCGTCATAGGAGCGGTGCATGAATTGCCCCGGCGTCTCAAACCACTCATCCGGCAGTTCCACATCGAAAGCGCGCATCTTGATGGCATCGGTGACATTCTTGATGGCGCGGCCAGTAAAGCGCGGCTGGGCCTGCTTGATGGCATGGAGATAGCGCCCGATATCGGCCAGGGTCTGCGGACTGCCATTGACCGCCATGACATGATCGAACACCTGTTTCAGGCCGTCTTCCTGCGGCACCAGCAGATCGCCATAGGCTTCGGTGGCGGCGCGCTGGATATTCTGGTTGGCATAAAGCTCGTGATCGCCGAGTTGCAGATTGTGGTTACCGCCAAGCAGCAGCGTGAAAATATCGACATAATCCTCGCGGCTTTGCGGCCCGTCCACCAGCCAGCGGGCTCCGGCGCGCTGGCGCAGCGCATCATCGACCATTTCCGGATAATTGGAGAACATGCCGAAGCTGCAATTGCCGCGCACCACCGTGTTGGCCCCGGAAAACGCATCCATCAGAACGGCGGTGATTTCCTGCTGACCGGCCGAAGTGTTGTTGGCGTCGGAGCGTTTGGCTGCCACCTGATCGATATCATCAATGGTGCCAAATCCGATCGAGCGCGGCTCCAGCACCGCGTCGATGAAGGCGCGGCAGTTCTGGCCGGATTTACCCTGATAGGACGAAATCTGGTCGACGCCGAAATTCTGATAGTGAAAGCGGTAGCCGCCGATCAGGCTGTATTCATGCATCAATCCGGCGATCATCTGGATCAAGGTAGTCTTGCCGGTGCCGGGAAAGCCGTCACCGATAAAGGTGAAAATGAAGCCGCCGAGTTCGACAAACGGGTTCATCTGGCGGTCGAAATCATAAGCCATCAGCATTTTCGACAATTTTACCGCCTGATGCTTGGCGATGTGATTGCCGACCACCTCATGGGGTTTCTTGAAACTCATGGTCAAAGGTTTGGTGGCCTTTGAGGGGCCGGTTTCGAGGCCATCGAGGGTAAAATCATCGGCATCGAGGCGGATATGCATCGCTTCGAATGTGCCGATCTCGTCAAACCGCCGGGCGCGGGCCGACAGGGCCTGAAGAAAATGCTGCGTCGCGGCCCGGGCGCGGGACGTCATGACGGCATCGCTGTCGGCACCCTCCAGCGCTTCATCAAGGGTTGCGACAAAGCCTTTCAGCGCATCACGCACTGTGTCGAATTGCAGGATCGGGTCGGGCTGGTCGCTCTGGCTCTCGCCATTGGCCGGCAAGGCGTCGAGCACAAACCGCGCGGCGGTAAAGGCGGCGACAAAAGCGGCAGTGTTCTGCAGAGTGTGGAAGCGTTGCGCCGTCTCGCCACCGAGGGCCCCGGCACGGTTCTGCTGCTGCAGTTTTTCCAGCTCGGTCTGACGCGCAAAGACATCCGCGACGGCGTGACCGACCGCCATGCCGCGGCGCAATTTATAGGCCAGCGCATGTTCTTCCGGCGTCAGCAGCGTATCATCGGGATGGATCGCCTGAAGCCGATGCAGAAAGCGGATATCCCTGGCCTGGCGCTGCGGCGCGGTGGACACGGTGCTGACAAAGCGCCGCCGCGTGCCGGCCAGCTCGGTGGCAGAGCGGCTGCGGTCTTCGGTCACGACAATGCTGGCGCGCTCCAGCATCGCCTGCATGATGCCGATATGTCCGGCAATGTCGTTTTCCGACAAGGTGGTCAATCCGATATCCATCGCTCTTTTCCTTTAAATTTGACGGATAATATCGTCTTCACTGACGATGGAGCACTGATAGCGCCCGAAAACCTCTGCCGCCTGGCCGCTGGCATAGACCGCCTGATAGGCGGCGTGAGGTATCAGCGCATGATATTCCACCGCACTGACGCCCTGCTGCACGCAATCGATATCATCGGTGTTGATATAAAAAATCTGCTGCGGCGGGCTTTGGCTCCAGAACCGTCTTTGACCCGGTTTTTCGCTTTCCGAAAACAGCTCTTGCATGGTCCATGTCAAAACCCAGCTGTCGGCACTGGCATCAACCTTGTCGAGCAGGCCCTGCATCAACTCGTTATGGGTGGTGATGCCGCCGGCGTAAAACGGCCCCAGCACGAAACGGCGCAATTGTTTGGGGTGCAATGCGTCAAACTGCTGATCCATCGCCGTGGCAATGGTTGTGAGGGTCAGGCTGTAAGCGGAATTGGCCTCGACAAAACCGGAGAATGCCTTTGACACTGCCGTGTTCGGCAGGCCCTCCATGCCTTGCTCGGCCCTGGCGCGCAACGGCTTGCCGGCGGGCGGACGCATGGCCGCCTCAAACACCGCCTCGGCCCTGCCATCAGCGACCGATGCGGCAGAATCCTCGACCACCAGCGTATACAGCAAGGGCAGATTGGCGGTGCCGTCATAGACCGACCAGTAGACCACATAATAGGGCCGGCCGTTTTTCGGATTGCTCGACAGGCGAATGGTTTTCGGTGCTGTGAAAGCGGGGAAAATACCATCGGCCGCGGCGGTGCGGCGCAATTCCTGGTAAAACAGCCGCTCGGCCATCTGCTTTTGCAGGGCGTGCGGCTTGTTGCGGCTGGCCAGCATCTGATCGACCATCTTGCGCTTGATGGCGGTGGGATCGGCCAGGGCCTCCAGCCGGGCGCTTGCCTGCTGTTCCGCTTCGGCCAGCGCCATGATTTCCTGCAGCACCGGAAAGCCGCTTTCCTGCAGATCAATGCGGAAGCGGTCCTGATAGCGCGCCTGCAACGCGAATGCGCTGGTGGCGTTTTCAAGCCGCGCCAGATTGGCGCTCATCACCGCGCCCAGAATATCATGCGGGCGCGCGCCCCACGGCCCCTGATCGCGCGCCACCACGGCGCGTTCGAGAAACACAATGGCGGCTTTCAGCGCATTGAAATAGCGTATCAGAACTGTTTGCGCCGTCACAGGCAACTCCCGAGCTCCCGTCAGGAGGACGCTTTATAATCTGCCGTCTGATGCTGCTTCATGACGTCGGAAAAGCGCCGTGTGAAGGCATCATCGGCCAATTTCTTGCGGCGCTGGATTTCAGCGGAATTGACCATCGACTGCTCGTGCATTTCCAGCAGATCGGCAATATGCGACTGGGCCGCCGCGCCAATGCCAGCCATGGTCTGCTCGGCAGCCAGATCGACCTTCGAGCCAAGCGTGTTGATCTTGTGGGCGACATCCTGCTGGGCGGCGGTTTTGAGGGAATCCTCGAGTGCTTTATACAGCACGATGCGCTGCTCGGTGTCGATCTTCAGCTTGTTGATCAACGTGTTCTGCGCCGCAATCTGATTGTTCAGACTGTCAATGAAGGTCTGGAACATCGAGGTGTAGCGCTCCAGCGTCTGCGAGGCGGCGAGCAGTTCCTGCTCTCTGGCCTGAGCCTGATTATACTCGGTTGCCGTTTCAGAGCGTTTGGTTTCCAGTTCGGTACGCTGCTGCTGATCGGTGGTGGCGGCAATGCGGTTTTCCAGATCCATCAGCTCCGGGTTGAGTTCCTCGATCCTGTTCTGGGTTTCCAGCAACGCATCGGTGGCGGCCTGACGCCGCTCCAGCACCGTGCGCAGGCTGGTCTCGGAGGTGGCATAGCGCGTTTCCAGCACGGTTTTCTGATTGGTCAGAATGCCGACAATCGTGTCCGATTTCGACAGAAGATCCTGCAGATTGCCGCCCAGAGACGTGGTGCGGACCCGCTCGTTGCGCATCGATTTGGCCTTGTTCTTGGAAAACATGCCGACGAATTGCTCGATGCCGGAAAAGCTCTGCATATTCTTGAATTCGGCGCCGAAGGAATTTGTGACATCTTCCAGGCTGAGGATCAGATCGGCAATATTGCCTTCCATCAGTTTCTGCTGGTTCAGCACATCCTGAATGCGGGCGTTCTCGATGTCGAAATCGACCTCCATGATGCTGTCGCTGGCGGCCAGGGTGTCGAGCACTTCGGAGGACTGATCGATCTTCGAGCGCATCGCCTCGACCATCTCGCGGGTTGTCTCGATTTCCTGATCAAATTCCTGATTGCCGGCCATATGGTCCCCCTGAAAGCGAAAATTTTCGTCAGCTAAATGTGCTGCAGGCTAATATAGGCATTTGCAGCGGAAACGCACGCAGAAGATGTTTGGGGGGATGCAGAGCTTTTCGGCGACTTTATGGGCTATGCTTCATTTAAGTAAGTCAATTTTCAACTTCGCCGTTCTCCCCATGTTCTATTTCAACAGACGCGGCTCCGCCCAATGCAAGGTACCTGCGCTCTGCCAACCATTGGAGACGCTTGGCCTGCGTCAACAAGACCCGCCGCAATCCTCCATGAACCTTTCGTTCAGAGATGACCTGAGCCAGTCTTGAAATGATGAGAGCTCGTCTAGCAATACGAAAGTCGGGGTGCGATCTAATTCTATGAACTTCGTTCGAGACGATGCAGAAACGAATAGATGGCGGCGCTGTTACCTTTGAGCTGCTGCCGGTTTCGTGGACACCGAGATAAGGTGTTTATGAGATTGGAGATTGAACCGCCCCGGGATTGTCGGAGGCTCTAACTCCTGAGTAGGATAGAGCAATGACAAGCAAGACAACGAACAAATTTTCATCTGAAGTACGTGCCCGTGCGGTGCGTATGGTACTGGATCACGAAGGCGATCACCCGTCACGCTGGGCAGCGATTGTCTCGATATCCCAGAAGATCGGCTGTGTGCCGCAGACGCTGAATGAATGGGTAAAGAGGGTTGAGGTGGACAGCGGTCAGCGTGCCGGCGTTCCCACCGATATGGCTGACAAGGTCAAGGCTCTTGAGCGGGAGGTTCGGGAACTGAGGCAGGCCAACGAGATATTGCGCAAGGCGTCCGCATATTTTGCCCAGGCGGAGCTCGACCGCCCGTTCAGACGATGATCGCGTTTATCGACGAACATCGCGGTGCATACGGGGTCGAGCCGATCTGCAAGGTATTGCCGATTGCCCCCTCCACCTTCCATCTGCATGCGGCGAAGCGACGGGATCCTGCCCATTTGTCGGCCCGTGCCAAGCGTGACCGGGATTTGCAAGGCGAAGTCAGGCGTGTGTTTGACGACAACTTTGGCGTCTATGGCGTGCGCAAGGTGTGGCGGCAAATGCAGCGGGAGGGTTTTGATGTTGCCCGCTGCACGGTGGCAAGGTTGATGGGAAGAATGGGGTTGCAGGGGGTTATCCGCGGCAAACCCGTGCGAACCACGATCAGCAACAAAGCCGCACCTTGTCCGCTTGATCACGTCAACCGGCAATTCCACGCGCCAGGACCAAACATGCTGTGGGTTTCCGACTTTACCTATGTCACCACCTGGAAAGGGTTTGTCTACGTCGCCTTCGTCATCGACGTTTATGCCCGCTACATCGTCGGCTGGCGTGTCTCGCGCACGGCCGATACAGGTTTCGTCCTCGATGCCTTGGAACAGGCACTGCATGAGCGCCGGCCCGTTCATCGGGGAGGTCTTGTCCATCACAGTGACAGGGGCAGTCAATATGTATCGATAAGGTATACAGAGCGTCTGGCAGAGGCTGGTATTGAGCCATCCGTCGGCAGCGTCGGAGATTCATATGACAATGCATTGGCCGAGACCATCAACGGTCTCTACAAGGCCGAGGTGATTCACCGGTGTGGCCCCTGGCGCAACTTTGAAGCCGTCGAGTTTGCAACGCTGGAATGGGTCGACTGGTTCAATAACCGCCGCCTGCTGGAACCCATCGGCAACATCCCGCCGGCCGAGGCAGAAAAACGCTACTACACAATGCTGGACGAACCTGCCATGGCCGCATAATTTAAACCAAACAGCCTCCGGCAAACCCGGGGCGGTTCAGATCAGCGATGACGAGAAGAGTTTACAGCCGTGAGTATAAACGCGAAGCTGCGCAACTTGTGACGATGCGCGGTGTGAGCGTTGCACAGGCTGCCAGAGATCTGGATGTGCATGCGACAGTGCTGCGCAGATGGGTGCGCGAGTTTGGATCAAGTGGCCCAGATGCCTTCCCGGGCAAAGGTCAGTTAAAGCCGGATGACGAAGAGCTCCGCAGCTTGAGGCGTGAAGTCGCAAAGCTGAAGGCGGAACGCGATATCTTAAAAAACCGTCCCGGGTTGGGGCCCGCCTGTGCGCGGTAGAAACAGCCTGTGCTACCGTTGTGCGATGGAGGGTAGCGGCCGTTAGCTTATTGGAGGCCCCGCCTATGTCGGGGACCCCGTTAAAAAACGTGGCCCATGGGTTGATGCGAACTTGAGAGTGGTGACGCCGCGCTGCGGTGATCCCGATTAGGAAGATGACGGATTTGCATAGCCCACGCCCTTCTGCTGCCAACAGGAGGATAGATGATGGCCAGAAAGACGACCCGAAAGAACCCCGCAATTGAGACTGTGAACACTGGCGCTGCTGCCATCGACATCGGTTCAAGGATGCACATGGCAGCCGTGAACCCTGACGTAGCAGATATGCCGGTTCGGGCGTTTGGAACCTTCACGCACGATCTGCATGATTTGGCGGCTTGGTTCAAATCCCACGGTGTCACCAGCATCGCAATGGAATCTACAGGAGTGTATTGGATCCCGGCCTACGAGATTCTCGAGCAGCATGGCTTTGAGGTTATTCTGGTGAACGCCCGGTACGCTAAGAACGTGCCGGGCCGAAAGACGGATGTCAGCGACGCCAGTTGGCTGCGACAGCTTCACTCCTATGGCCTTTTACGCGGTAGCTTCAGACCATCCGCCCAGATTGCTACCCTGCGGGCTTACCTGCGCCAGCGAGAGCGCTTGGTCGAATATGCGGCGGCCCACATCCAGCACATGCAAAAGGCGTTGATGGAGATGAATCTGCAGCTGCACCATGTCGTGTCAGACATCACCGGCGTGACAGGGATACGGATCATCCGCGCCATCGTTGCGGGCGAGCGGGACCTGGATGTGCTGGCCTCCTATCGGGACGTCCGGTGCCATGCCTCTGTCGAAACGATCAAAGCGGCACTGAACGGGAATGACCGACCAGAGCACATCTTCGCCCTTACCCAGTCGTTGGACCTCTACGACTATTATAAGGCCAAGATGCTCGAGTGTGATCGCAACCTTGAAGCCGTGCTGGGCGTTCTGGCTGCTGATCAGAATCATGACGCCAGTCAATTGCCACGCGTACGAACCAAGACCAAGCAGGTGGGCACGCCCTCCTTCGATGTACGTGCTGCACTCTTTGGCGTCCTCGGGATCGATCTGACCCAAATCCATGGGTTGGGGCCGTCCCTGTCCCTCAAACTGGTTGGTGAATGTGGGACTGATCTGCGCGCCTGGCCAAGCGCAAAGCACTTCACATCGTGGCTCTGTCTGGCACCGGGCAACAAGATATCGGGCGGTAAAATACTGTCATCGCGCACGAGGCGATCCTCCAGCCGCGCTGCCGCCTTACTCCGACTGGCTGCCGTCACGATCGGACGCAGCGATACTGCTCTGGGTGCCTTCTATCGTCGCTTGGCTGCACGGGCAGGCAAAGCAAAAGCAGTCACAGCCACCGCTCGAAAGATCGCCGTCTTGTTCTACAATACCTTGCGGCACGGCATGACCTATCAGGACCCAGGCGCGTCGCACTATGAAGAACGATATCGCAGCCGCGTCCTCGGCAATCTTAAGCGAAGAGCAAAGTCGCTCGGCTATGATTTGCAAGCGTTGACCAATGAGACTGAGATGTCTGTTTCTTAGGAAAAACCGTCCCGGGTTGGGGCCCGCCTGTGCGCGGTAGAAACAGCCTGTGCTACCGTTGTGCGATGGAGGGTAGCGGCCGTTAGCTTATTGGAGGCCCCGCCTATGTCGGGGACCCCGTTAAAAAACGTGGCCCATGGGTTGATGCGAACTTGAGAGTGGTGACGCCGCGCTGCGGTGATCCCGATTAGGAAGATGACGGATTTGCATAGCCCACGCCCTTCTGCTGCCAACAGGAGGATAGATGATGGCCAGAAAGACGACCCGAAAGAACCCCGCAATTGAGACTGTGAACACTGGCGCTGCTGCCATCGACATCGGTTCAAGGATGCACATGGCAGCCGTGAACCCTGACGTAGCAGATATGCCGGTTCGGGCGTTTGGAACCTTCACGCACGATCTGCATGATTTGGCGGCTTGGTTCAAATCCCACGGTGTCACCAGCATCGCAATGGAATCTACAGGAGTGTATTGGATCCCGGCCTACGAGATTCTCGAGCAGCATGGCTTTGAGGTTATTCTGGTGAACGCCCGGTACGCTAAGAACGTGCCGGGCCGAAAGACGGATGTCAGCGACGCCAGTTGGCTGCGACAGCTTCACTCCTATGGCCTTTTACGCGGTAGCTTCAGACCATCCGCCCAGATTGCTACCCTGCGGGCTTACCTGCGCCAGCGAGAGCGCTTGGTCGAATATGCGGCGGCCCACATCCAGCACATGCAAAAGGCGTTGATGGAGATGAATCTGCAGCTGCACCATGTCGTGTCAGACATCACCGGCGTGACAGGGATACGGATCATCCGCGCCATCGTTGCGGGCGAGCGGGACCTGGATGTGCTGGCCTCCTATCGGGACGTCCGGTGCCATGCCTCTGTCGAAACGATCAAAGCGGCACTGAACGGGAATGACCGACCAGAGCACATCTTCGCCCTTACCCAGTCGTTGGACCTCTACGACTATTATAAGGCCAAGATGCTCGAGTGTGATCGCAACCTTGAAGCCGTGCTGGGCGTTCTGGCTGCTGATCAGAATCATGACGCCAGTCAATTGCCACGCGTACGAACCAAGACCAAGCAGGTGGGCACGCCCTCCTTCGATGTACGTGCTGCACTCTTTGGCGTCCTCGGGATCGATCTGACCCAAATCCATGGGTTGGGGCCGTCCCTGTCCCTCAAACTGGTTGGTGAATGTGGGACTGATCTGCGCGCCTGGCCAAGCGCAAAGCACTTCACATCGTGGCTCTGTCTGGCACCGGGCAACAAGATATCGGGCGGTAAAATACTGTCATCGCGCACGAGGCGATCCTCCAGCCGCGCTGCCGCCTTACTCCGACTGGCTGCCGTCACGATCGGACGCAGCGATACTGCTCTGGGTGCCTTCTATCGTCGCTTGGCTGCACGGGCAGGCAAAGCAAAAGCAGTCACAGCCACCGCTCGAAAGATCGCCGTCTTGTTCTACAATACCTTGCGGCACGGCATGACCTATCAGGACCCAGGCGCGTCGCACTATGAAGAACGATATCGCAGCCGCGTCCTCGGCAATCTTAAGCGAAGAGCAAAGTCGCTCGGCTATGATTTGCAAGCGTTGACCAATGAGACTGAGATGTCTGTTTCTTAGGAAGGCCGCAGCCTACTTCGCCAGGGACCAACTGTGATGTTTGGGTTCGTCGCGAAACACCGAGGGGTTTGGCCGGTCAGTTGGATGTGTGACGCGCTCGGTGTGTCTCGAAGCGGTTTCCACGCGTGGCTGATACGACCACAAAGTGCGCGGGCCCGTAAGGATGAGATGCTCGGCGCTGTGGTGCGGGCAAGCTTTGTCCGATCTGATCGGACTTATGGCGCGCGCCGCGTTTGGCATGACGTCCTTGCTGAGGGCTTTGAATGCGGCCTCCATGGCATTAAACGGCTGATGCAACTGAACGCCCTCAGGGCGCGGCCGAGGCGTCGCCAGCTTCCCAAGGATCAGGGAAAGCGATCCATCGTCGCCCCAAACGTGCTTGAACGGGAGTTCGGGGCGGCCGCACCGAACCAGAAATGGGTTGCCGACTTCACTTACATCTGGACCGCTGAGGGTTGGCTTTATGTGGCGGTCGTCATCGATCTGTTCTCACGCCGCGTTGTTGGTTGGTCAATGAAGAATGCCATGACAGCGCAGATGGTCACAGATGCCCTGATGATGGCAATCTGGCGCAGGGGGCGGCCAAAGGAGTTGCTACATCACTCCGATCAGGGCAGCCAATACAGCAGCGAACCGTTCCAGCGACTGATGGCCGACAATGGCGTCACCTGTTCGATGAGCCGTTCCGGGAACGTCTGGGATAACGCCGCGATGGAAAGCTTCTCCTCATCGCTCAAGATCGAGCGGGTGAAGCGCAAAGTCTACAGAGCACGCGATCAAGCCCTTGCAGACGTCTTTGATTACATCGAGCGTTTCTACAATCCGACACGGCGCCACTCGACCATCGGATATCTAATACCAAAGTCAGAAATCACTGACCCACATGAGCCCAGTTTCTCATTCCGATTGATGTGATGACTTCTGGATGATGGATGAGATTGTTCCATGCATCGCATGCTGCATCGACGATAGCGGTGTAGTCTTTGAAGACGCAGTTTGAGAGCCAGTTTGCCCGAAGGTATTGCCAGATGTTTTCGACCGGGTTCAGCTCTGGCGACTTTGACGGCAGCAAGATGATGGTGATGTTTTTGGGTACGTTGAGTTTGCTTGTCGTGTGCCAGCCTGCGCGATCCATCAGCACCACTGCATGGGCCTTGCGGGCGACATATTTGCTGATCTCATCGAGGTGCAATTGCATCGCTTCGGTATTGGCGGAGGGCAGGACCAAAGCCGCACCTGTTCCGCGCTTGGGACAAATGGCACCGAACAGGTAGGTGTTCTGGTAACGCTGGTCGGCAGGCAGGCGTGGTCGAGTTCCTTTCTTCGCCCAGATACGGACGCGTCCGTTCTTTTGTCCAATACGAGCTTCGTCCTGGAACCACACCTCAACTGGAGTGCCCTCCGGCAGGTCGGCTATGTGGGCTGCGAGCGTATTGGCGAAGTTTTTTTGAAAGCCTCGATCACCTGCGGATTTTGAGCAGGATGCTGCGGACGGCCTGAGATATGGGAAAAGCCGAGCTCAGCCAGATAATCGGAGACGACGCTTTGAGAGCACATTACCCCGAACCGTTCGCTGATCATCCGAACCAGATCAATGCGCCGCCACCGCACAACACCATTTATCTTTCGCTCTGGTCCCGTTTCGACAATCTGCGCCAGTTCCAGCATTTGCTCATCGCTCAGCAAACGAGGGCGTCCGGCTCCTGAGCGGTTGGTCAATCCATCAGGGCCATCTTCGTTGAAGCGATGCACCCAATCGCGCAGCGTTTGACGATCCATCCCGCCAATCCGCGCCGCATCTGTCCGGTTCATACCTTCGTACACAGCGGCCAACGCAAGCAACCGGCGTATCTGACGGTTGTCACGACATCGACGCGCAAGCCGGCGCAGAGTAGGAGCATCAAAATCACAGCGAAGCGGTATGGCAGTAGGCATGGCAAATCTCCTTTGCCATGATGAATCACAAAATCAGAGCCTTGGGAATCCCACCTGAGTCAGAATTTGCTGATGTTGGTATAAGCCCTATGAAATACGAGGAGAGAGCGATGAAAGCTTAAGTTGCCGTCCACAAAACCAGCAGCAGCTCAGATATCGCCGGCTGCACTTTCTGCTGAAGCGCGAAGGCTGGCAGGCGAATTGGTAGAAGCTGAATAGGATTTACAAAGAGGAAGGGCTCACCGTACGCAAACGTGGCGGAAGGAAGCGTGCCTTGAGCACCAGAACGCCTATGACGATCCCGCAGGGGCAAAACCAACGATGGAGCTTGGACTTCGTATCTAACAGCCTGTCTTGCGGCAGAAGCTTCCGAATTCTGAACGTCATCCACGACTTCAGCAGAGAACGTCTGGCTGCAGTTGTTGATACGTCACTGTCAGGTATACGCGTGACGCGGGAACTAGACCGGATTGCTGAGATACGAGGGTATCCCAGTTTGGAGGTCGGCGACAATGGCACCGAGTTGACGTCTAACGCGATCCTGCAATGGTAAGAAGATGCAAGGTCGAATGGCACTACATCGTCCCCGGAAAACCGATGCAAAACGGCTTTGTTAAATCTTTCAATGGCCGGATGCGGGACAAACTTTTGAAAAAACACCTGTTTGACAACTTGCACCATGCCCAAAATTTAGTGGCGGCATGGCGCACCGACTTCAACCAACATCGCCCGAATTCTGGGCTAGCTGGCATGACACCGCGGGAATATGCTAATCGGTCAAAGAAAGACCAAAACCTGAACAGAGCGAAATCATGACAGCTGACTCTAATGGGGGCAGGTCACAATCGGCAGCGCACAAAATTCCTCAAAACACTGGGAGAAATTGCCAATTCGCCAGCTTCCGCCTTAAATTTTATGCTTTATGCAGGAAAGCTATCTAGCTTGAGGGATTATCGGTTTTCCTACGAACGAGTTCGGAACAATCGGTTTTCTTACAAACTCAACTTTCAAAATTTTCGTCATGCTGCTCTCCAAAGATACGACTTTTAGTTGATATGCTGTCTCGAAAAGAGTCAAAATTCAAGCGAATTAGTTGTCTGATGCATAATTATTCACCACTTTATGAGCAAATAGTAAAGAGTCTATTTCATCAACATCGTTGAGCCATTTCATCACCCTGACGAGCCAGCTATCCGAGTAACGAATCTTATCCAACACTTTTCGTACACCGCTTCGTTCGCTAGCAGCCTTTTCCAATAAGTTGCAAACGACCGTTGCAGCCCGCATGGCTTCATGCATCATGCCTACATCAACGCATACTCGAGCTAGGGTGTCAGCAGTACGATAGCTAGGAATATCCGTGTTTTCGTAACATTTGACCAACTCAATCGCCAGACGCTTGTACTCCTCGTCACTCAAGCTAGGTTTGGAGCGGAGTGATCCAGATTGATGTCGTTCTTCCCATGAATAATAAACTAGATCGTTCAATGCTTGCTTCTTAACAGCCTGATTTCTCCCAACCTCGTATACTATTGAGGCATCCGAAATCGCATTTTCCAAACCCTTGATACGATCATTTTCTGCGTAATCTCCACTCTCAAATATACGGAAATTCGCCAATCCCTTTCGAAGAAGCGCAAGGTCGCGAATTCTATTATTGGTATCGGCGTCATGAATTGGTGGTTTATCCAAATTATGAATTGTTTGATCTAGGTACTCGATTCCTTTTTGAAGATCCTGCTGTTCAATCATGAGCTGGCCCATTCTCAAAAGCAAAATGCTATCTGACGGGCAGGCGGACAAGAGATCAGTGTAAATTTGGTGTGCCGTATTCAAATCCTTTTCTGAGCCAGCGCAGAGCAACATATATGCACGCTCTTGTTTGGCGATGTTGCGAAGAAGCTCTAAAAGCGTCAGATCGGAAACTTCTTCAGAATGCCCGTTCGACAATGATTCAAAGGCTTTTGCGGCTTCACGAAATCGGGCTGCATCACCCCCAAATTGACGACTAATGTCAGCTTGTTCCCATAAGTCATACGCCTTTCGGACGCTGTTAAACACATCAGCGGGTAGTTCACTCAGCTTAGCGATTTGCTCGTCAACATTCGAAAGACTTAGGGCGCTCTCATCATAAGCTGTCCACCCGGATTGGAATTGTTTTTTATTGGAGTGTTGATTGTTGGAATCGTTTCCTGATGCTATATCTTTAATCAAGTCAACGTATTGTATTATTCCGTCGAACTGCGTTTTGAGAACATTTAGGTGTTGATGCCAACCGCCTTCTCCTGCAACACGACCCTTCTCCTTGCTTAGCGCGTACCGTAACTGACTGTCGACATGCGCCCAAAACTCCTCAAGACCGCTTCGAAGTTGAAACTCTACCGGCATCCCTTCCAAATCAGATTCGCTGCGTTTTATCATATGCCTCAAAACAATATGAACTGCCGAATATGAAGTAGATCGTTGCCTAATCTCGATCTGGCTTGGGCCAATCCACTCTCTCAAACTGTCTTTTATGTGCGGAACTACTGAGAGAGGATCAACGTCAGGTCTCGATGTATGAATTGTTATTCTTGCTTCAGTCGCTGGCCGAAACAGGGTGCCCGATCCTGTGTTGTAAGCCGACTTGAAGAGTTCGTTAGCCAACAATGGCAAGTCACTCTGAAATAAAGTAACAAATCTAAAACCACAGACATCATCTACATTCAATACCGTATAATCTTTCTTCCCCGAAATAATCTGCCGGCATATTTTGTCGGTCAGGCTTATTCTTGCCTTTATTCTGTCTGCATGCCGATACAGGTCAACCTTATTTGCAAGCTGCGCCTGCATATACGATGCAATTTCTGTACGGACACGTTCTGCATCTTGATCAATATTGGGTGTTAAACGCTCAATGTCTTTCTCGACTCGTCGACGCAGTTCGTCTGGAACCACAGTCGACGGCTTCGATCCATTGAGCGAAATTGGCTCGGTTAGAGGGTATGAAATTGGTTCCGATTCCGCGTCGTCGACGGAATTCACTTTCCGAGTTTTTCTTTGTAGTTGCGGCAACTGCGATACTATTTCCTGCGACCTTGCTGTATCTGTCAGCCAGCGTCCGGTGCTAAGGGAATAAGACATTACCGCGCTTTTAATTTCGCGATTAAGGAAATCCAGTTTATAGAATGCATAAAATTGAGGCCATTGTGAACCTTGATATGCTGCGCCACACTCCAGAGTGGACAAGCTTTCACCGCTCCCCTTTGAGATTGATTGCAGCGTTTGGTTGTGGTTGTGGCCGTGAAGATAGACGTGAGCCCCAATGGATTGGTTCAACAATCGGTCGACTTCGCTTGAATTCCAGTCTATTAGCCAAGACAGAGGATGGTGCCCAACCGCGATTACGCACTCGTCCCGTATTTCTTCAGGTTTGTCGAGTGCAGCATTTAGAGATTTTATGTCTTGGACTAGGCTAAATTCATCTTCGCTATCGCAAGACATAAGAGAAGTATTCAGTCCGACAAGCCGAATTTTTGCCGCGTGGAAATCGAGTACGTTATGAGTGCAGAATGGATTTTCATTCCAATTCGATACTACCCGATCTCCAATTTCGTCTCTGAGTTCTTTGTGCCAGTTGAAGAAATTCTCGAGGTGCGGGTGCCTAGTCTGAATCTCGTTGCGAATACTGTTAAATTTTTCCGCGTCCTCAAAGGCTCGGCGGAGATGTAACAGTGCTGCATTTCGCGTGACATCATGATTTCCAGGTACGATAAATAGCTTACAGTTAGGCCATTTCGAGAGTAACCGTAGTAGCCAATCCTGTCCTTTTTCGAATTCTTCTCCAGTCCCTGAGAAGGAAAGGTCTCCGCTGAAAACCAGTAGTTCTGGCTCCCATCCATGATCATGCGCGCTCGTAATCAATGAATTTGTGAGGCGATCTTGTTCACCTTTTTCATCGGGTGACCCAAAGTGAGCGTCTGAAATGTGAAGAATAGTTATTTCGTAATCTGAAGGTAACAATTTACTCATTTATCGCAGCCCCATTGCAATAATATCGAAAATGTTTGGTGTGTAGATAATTGATTGCAATCAAAAGTGAAGAAGTCAATCTTAGAACTCGATTTAAAAGTTGTTGAGTGATACCAGGGGAATACGATTCCGTCGGATTTGTTGAAGATTCGATGGAGACCACGATGCTCTGGACTGATATTTCCCGCGCCTGACAGAGTCGCAAATTCGCCCGCTATCCATGCGATCTGACCAACGCCCATTCGGATTTGCTCTCGAGTCTCGTTCCAATGAGAGATCGCACATTTTCATGATTTTCGGGTCCGAGTAAAATCTGAAGTGCTGTTTCATCGGTATGTGTCCGGTTCTCTGGAAAGAGACCATAAAGTTCTTCCAGAGCCAATTCACCCTTGAGGCTCCGGTAATATTCCTCGGGAAAGCCATGCTGAAATGTACGAAGAAAATGTCGCAAATGGAGCGTTCTGAAAGAAAATTGATCGCGTTCAATTGAGGCGGCGCTCTCAAACCGAGGGCGTCCCGATTCGTCCTCCAGGGACGCAAACCCTTCGCCCAGCCCGCCTGGTCCCGCAAACAAATCAACTACGGGATACCTGTTCTAAGCCATGACCGGTCTCGGTTTTCTTGCTGTCATGCGCCGCGAATAAGTATCCGGTGACTTCGAAATCGATCATACCAGAGCAATCCGGCCAAACAAAAATTACTACAACCCAAATGACTGGACCCAACTACCACAAATTCGATCAATTTGTTCGACAAACTCAACCTGCGCGTTTCCTACTGTATAATTCGCCCGCTCTGCGCCTTAGCCTATCGATTCAGAGCCCACCCGGACACTCCAAATTCGTTCTGCCGGCGCTGGCATGCCCTCAAAGTCTCGTCACGGACACCTGCTGGGTCTGCAATGTAATCGGGGCGAAGGCTGAGAGGAAGGCGACTTCTGCGGCGTCGGAGCCGACGCCGATGCGGGCGATGTTGGTGGCGTTGGACATGTTGGTCGGGTCGATCAGATGCCAGGTGCCGTCGAGATACACTTCGACAACGGCATGGAAATCCTGGGGCATGACATCCGGCGCATAGGCGCTGACAAATCGGGCCGGAATAGCTGAGGCGCGGCACAGCGCGATCAGAACATGGGCAAAATCCCGGCACACGCCCTGGCGCTGGACAAAGGTGTCGAGCGCTGTTGTCTGAGCGTTGCTGGAGCCGCTTGCATAGCGAAATTTGTCAAACAGCCACTGGCGCATGGTGTCGACACGACGGCCGCCTGACAGATGGCCAAAATCTGCCGCCACAAAGCTCTGGAATTCGTCGGAGGGGCAATAACGCGAGGGCATCAGATACCGAACCGTATCGCCGGGCAGCAGATGCGGCGGCACAGCGTCGAGCCGGGCGATATCAAGCGCCGGACGGTCAATGGCAACGATGCAGGAATAGTCGCAGCGGAAATCCTCGGCCACGCGAATCCAGGTTCGCACTCCGATGCCGTTCTCCGCTGCTACATCGGCGGTATGGATCGTATCGGGCAAGGCAACGCTCTCCGATGAGACGACCTGATCGGCCATATCCGCAACCCGTATCTGCGACAGAATATCAGTCGTCTGTGACAGACCGTAATGCAGATTCACGTCAATTTTGAGCCTTGTCATGGCGCGATTGTCCTAAAGGGGCCGGAGTTTCACGGGGCCCAGCACGAGGAACGGCCGGAAGCAGTTCGGGCCGTGTAGCCAAGCCAATAAGGGTTAACGCCTCTTGACGATGATAGTTCCCGGAGGATGGCCCTGTGCACTGCAAAACCACGTATCCTCTCGCATTGATAACCGAGAGTCATAAATTGTATAGAACGCCGCGTAGCTGACATTCCTGTATGATGTTCAGCGCATCTATTGGGTCACGCCCAAGGTGATCAATCCGAGTGATTCTCAGTTCGTCACCAGCTGTCTAAAATGCGATAACTGCTTGAGTTCCGCACGACATTCGCGCCCGCAGCCGAGAGCTTTTCATATCGTATGATTTCGCAGCCTTCAGCTTTCAAATCGGGTTAATGATCGACGCATGCGCGCAGGCCAGATCCATGCCCGGCGACACCAGATACGACGTGGACTGGTTGCGCGGCATTTTGGTCAAACGCGGGATCGCGGCCGGCATTCTCTCGAATGCCAACCGCAAAATCCCGATCCACAGGCGCCAGCTATTCGATTTCGTTGGCCGATGTAGAAATCCAGCGGTTGATTGGGGGAAGGTCGGCACCAGCAGCGCGACGATCATTCTCCATTATGCTGCCTGCACCGAACAGGAGCGAAGCTCCGATCCTGAATTCGTGAACAACAGGCGCATCGCTTTCGTTGGATGCTGCATCGCCCTCATAGTCGAAGCCGTTATAGGCAAGCATCAAGCCGACTGGAAAGTCTGGAAAGAAATGATCCAGGCGGGCACCCCAACTGATGACGTCCATCGAACCGCTCGAATTGCCATTCGCGCGATCACCGGTGAAGAAAGCCAGATCGCCGGAAAGCTTGGTATCCTCCCCGAAATAATAGCTGGTGGCAGCGCGCGCAAACCAGGCATTGCTGATTGTCTCGTCGTAATTATCGTCCGAATCCACATAGCCGATCTGGCCACCAAGGGTCAGATTGTTGAGGTAAGCCTGGCCTTCGAGCCCGGCAAACCAAAACGGAATGGAATCACCGTCATTGTCACCATCGTCAAACGACTGGCCGCCGCCAGCGAATGCACCAAGCAGATATGACGAGGGGTCGCGTGCGTCGAGATGGATCGCGCCCATGTAATCGCCGCGGGTCAGATCATTATTACCGTTGGATCCGGTGATGTTGCGCTCACCGAGAAGATCGAATTGTGCGCTGAACATCGAAGACAGTGGCAGCGAATAGGCACCCCGGGCTCCCACAATCCCCTGATCCTGATCGTCGATGTCTATCTCTTCCTTCTCATAGGCAAGATAGCCACCGTAGATGCTCAGGATCCCTCCTGCCAGCAAACCTTCGGGCGCACTGACGGGTGGCTCTTCTGCAAACGCCGTGTTGAAATCGGCGGCAAAGCCATTGCCGTTTGCCGTGAGAAGCAGTGCTGCAGCGAAAAATAACCGTTTCATACGAAAGAAGTCCCCAAAATTGATTCTTGTGTGAGGAAACTATAGCGACGTTCTAACGTTTTAGGTGTGCCTTGAAAGCAACACTCGTGATTGTATTTTTGCGAAAATGGACTTTAAAAGCCAGCCTCGCATTTCGCACTACGCATATACAAGGCTTTGCGATTGAAGCTTCCCGGTTTTTACAACCCGGCGGTAGCGGCAAAGCCAAGCAAAAACCCGCTCCACAATCCAGTGTTTCGGCTAGCGTTTGGACAAGACGACAAGATCTTTGGCCTGATCAGAACGCTTGACGATTTCAACAACAACGCCTAAAGGCGCTGTGCGAGAGTCAGTTCCAACTTCTCGTCTACGTATTCGCCATCGGCAAACAGCCCACGCACAACATACTGTTTTCATTGGGAAAAATGGTGCCGCTTATAGGATTCGAACCTACGACCCCATCATTACGAATGATGTGCTCTACCAACTGAGCTAAAGCGGCACTGGCGCGGGAAATAGCGCATTGGGGGCGGGTCCGTCAAATGACGATTGAGGCGGAGGGGCGAATTTCATCGCCCTGGTGGGGCAGCGGGTCTGTTTCATGTCGGGCGTACGGGGCGGGCCCAATTCCGGCGCTTTTACGGCCCGGTCAAACTCTTGCTTTAAATTTGTAAAACTGTGATTCTGCGGCGGTGTGATTCCCTGCCGCTGATCGCGGGATGCAGCGCTTGTCGCAGATATGTTTTCAAGACAGATGGACAATATCATGAATGGTTTTCGGTGCATGAAACTGGTTTTTGCTGCTGTTGTTTCGCTTGCAGGTGCGGGCGTGGCCTATGGCCAGAGCTGTCCGGCCGGTGCCGGGTTTGAAGCCTTCAAGACAAGCATCGCCGAAGAGGCAATCGCGGCCGGCGTTGGCGCAAATGTGGTACAGCGCATCGTGCCGGGGCTGAGCTATTCTGACAGCGTCATTGCAGCCGACCGCAAACAGGGTGTGTTTGCGCAGAGTTTTCTGGAGTTTTCAGACCGGATGGTGGCGCCCTACCGCGTCAGTGGCGGGCGCGAGCGGTTGCAGCGCCATGGCGACATTTTCCGGCGGATCGAGGCGGAATATGGCGTTCCGGGCGCGGTGATTTCGGCATTCTGGGCGCTGGAGACGGATTTCGGCGCGGTGCTGGGCAATTTCAACACGCTGAATGCGCTGGCCACCCTTGCTTATGATTGCCGCCGGCCGGAGCTGTTCCGCCCGCAACTGATTGCCGCATTGAAACTGCTCGACCGGGGCGATCTGACAGCGGCTCAGATGCAAGGCGCGTGGGCGGGAGAGCTGGGACAATTACAGATACTGCCGTCAGATTATCTGGAAAACGGCGTCGATTACGACAGCGACGGGCGCGTTGATCTGCTGAAAAATACCGGCGATGTGCTGGCCACCGGAGGCAAACTTTTGAACGTTCTGGGCTGGCGGCGCGGCGAGCCATGGCTGCAGGAAGTCAGTGTGCCGGGCAGTTTGCGCTGGGAACAGGCCGGGATCTACACCACAATGCCGGCCAGCGAGTGGGCGGCGATGGGAGTTGCCGCGCGCAACGGCCCGGCGCTGGAAGGCACTGCACTGCCGGCCTCGCTGATCCTGCCGATGGGCCGCAACGGGCCGGCGTTTCTGGCCTATCCGAATTTCGGTGTGTTTCTGGAGTGGAACCAGTCGCTGGTCTACACCGTCAGCGCGGCCTATCTGGCAACGCGCATCAATGGCGCGCCGAAGCTGGAGCGCGGCAATCCCGGCGATATTCTGTCGGTCGATCAGACCAAAGCACTGCAGACCCTGTTGCAGGCGCGCGGCTATGATGTGGGGGAAATCGACGGCATTATCGGCTCGGGCACAAGGGCCGCGGTGCGCGCCGTGCAGATGGAACTCGGCCTTCCCGCCGATGCCTGGCCAACCCGCGATCTGCTGGCGCAGCTTCAGGGCAATCAGAGCGGTGCTGCTGGCGCGCCCTCCGCTGCACCACCACTGCCGCTTGTGCGACCGTGACAGTGTTACAGCGCTCTAATTCAGCATCCGTCTGGTATAGGGACTGTCGAGCGAGAATGCCGGGATATCCGCCTGAAACCGCTCGCCGTCCGGGGTGCGCATGGTGTAGCTGCCGACCATCAGTCCGTTAGGCGTCATCAGCGGGCAGCCGCTCATATAGGAATAGCTGTCGCCGGGGTTGAGCACCGGCTGCTCGCCGACCACGCCCTCGCCGTCGACCTGATGCTGCCAGCCATTGCCATCGGTGATGACCCAGTGGCGGGCTTCCAGTAGAACCACTTCATCGCCGTAATTGACGATCTCGATGGCATAGGACCAGACATAGCGGCTTTCCAGCGGATCGGACTGATCTTCCAGAAATCGCGGCGCGACAGAGACCGCAATTCCGTTTGTCCTGGAATGGTAGGGATGGATCATGGCAATTCTCACTCACCAAATCCGGCACCGAATCCGGCACCGAATCCGGTTGTTGATCTTGACTTCAAAGCGCTGGCGCCGCCAGACGGCCGGCCGACCTTGCCGGATCGCAATCCTATGCACATTGAAAGCGCCCTTTCTACGGCACCCTGCCGGCGGTCGCGGAAAAACCCGATTTGCCCGCTGCGGCAAAGGCCGGGCTGCAATCGGGTTGCCGAGTGTGGCCTGAGGGGTGATCGCGCGTTGATCAAAAAAATGTTAGTTGACCGGAGCCATGGCAGCGCGCCATTTGCTATGGCACACACAGCCGGAGATGGGCGCCCGGCTTTCAAGGGAGAGCACAATGCTGAAATTTCTGATACGGGCCGTGATGGCCGGCTTGCTACTGGCCGGAATCGCACAGACCGGAATCGCACAAACCGGAACCGCACAGGCTGACAGCGCGCCCGATGCGGCGGACTGGCCGCAGGTTCTGGCCACGGCCAAAGGACAGACGGTGTACTGGCATGCCTGGGGCGGCGAGCCGCGCATCAATGATTATATCGCCTGGGCGGGCCGCGAGGTTGAAGAGCGCTTCGGCGTCAAACTGGTGCATGTCAAGGTCAATGATACCGGAGCCGTGGTCTCCCAGGTGCTGGCGGAAAAAACCGCCGGAACCGTGGAGGGCGGCTCGGTTGATCTGATCTGGATCAATGGCGAAAATTTTGCCGCCATGAAGCGCGAAGGCCTGCTGCTGGCGCAGGGTTGGGCCAACCTTCTGCCGAATTTCCAGTATGTCGATATCAGCGGCAAACCGACGGTAATCAATGATTTCACCGTGCCGACAGACGGGCTGGAAGCGCCCTGGGGCATGGCGCAACTGGTGTTTTACAACGACACTGCGATCAGCAATGAGATGCCGAAAAGCATGGCCGGTCTGCTGCAATGGGCGCAGAACAATCCGGGCCGTTTTTCCTATCCGCAACCGCCCGATTATGTTGGATCGACCTTTCTGAAGCAGGCGCTGTATGAACTGGTCGGCGATCCGACCGTGTTGCAGCAACCGGCGGATGAGGCGGATTTTGACGCCGTCACCGCGCCGCTGTTTGCCTATCTCGACCAACTTCACCCTGCCATGTGGCGCTCCGGCCGCGCATTTCCGCAAAATACAGCAAGTCTGCGCCAGTTGCTGGCCGATGGCGAGCTGGATATCGGCTTTGCCTTCAATCCGTCTGCGGCGTCGAACGCCATTGCCAATAATGAACTGCCCGATACGGTGCGCTCCTTCGTTCTCGATAAAGGCACCATCGGCAACACCCATTTCGTGGCCATTCCCTTCAATGCCAATGCCAAGGCGGGAGCAATGGTTCTGGCGGATTTCCTGATGTCGCCGGAAGCGCAGTTGCGCAAGCAGGACCCGACTGTGTGGGGCGATCCGACAGTGCTTGACGTCACCCGGCTGCCAGATGACGCGCAAAGCGCGTTTGAAGCGCTCGATCTGGGCATTGCCACATTGGGACCGAGCGAATTGGGCATCGTGCTTCCCGAACCGCATTCGTCGTGGATGGTGGCGCTGGAAAAGGCCTGGCTTGCACGCTACGGCGTTTGAGCCGCCGGCACCGTTGATGATGTATCATATAGGCAAGGGCGGGAAACCATGCTGAAGCATGTTCCCGCCCTCACCCTGTTTTTTCTGGTCGGTCCGGTTCTGGCCGGATTGTTCGGCGTTCTGCTGCCGGCTCTGGGTGTGCTGCCAAGCCTTGGCGGCACCAGGCTGACGCTGGAGTTTTTCAGCGATGTTCTGAACACGCCAGGCGTGCTGCGCTCCGCCGCGCTGAGCCTGGCTGTCGGGCTCGTCACCACCGGCGTATCACTGGCGATGGTGATGCTGCTGATTGCCGGCTGGCAGGGCACACGGTTCTTCAGGATACTGCAAAGCCTGCTGTCGCCGCTGCTGTCGGTGCCGCATGCCGCCGCGGCCTTCGGACTTGCATTCCTGATTGCGCCTTCCGGCTGGCTGATGCGGCTGGTCTCGCCTTGGGCCAGCGGTCTGGAGCGGCCGCCGGACTGGCTGATCGTCAATGACCCGCTGGCGCTGTCGATGATGGCGGGACTGATTACCAAGGAAATGCCGTTTATTTTGCTGGTCTCGCTGGCGGCGCTGCCGCAAAGCGATTTGCGGCGCAAGGCCGCACTGGCCGCGACCCTTGGCTATGGCCCTGTCAACGGCTTCTTCAAAACCACATTTCCGCTGGTCTACCGGCAGATCCGGCTGCCGGTTCTTGCGGTGCTGGCCTATGCCACCTCGGTTGTTGATGTGGCGATTATTCTGGGCCCCTCGACTCCGCCGCCGCTGTCGGTGCGGTTGCTGCAATGGATGAATGATCCGGACATAACAGAGCGCTTCAGGGCGTCCGCCGGTGCCATGCTGCAACTGGGCGTCACCGCTTTTGCCCTGCTGGTCTGGTTTGCCGGAGAGCGCATTGTGCGACAGTTCGGCATGCACGCCATCGGCCGTGGCCGCCGTCACTGTGCCGATTCCGCGCTGCGCCGGCTGATCGCGGTTCTGACTGTCGCATCTTCGGCCATGGTGCTGGCAGGGATCATCGTTCTTGGCATCTGGTCAGTGGCCGGTTACTGGCGGTTTCCTGACGCCCTGCCGGTCAGTTTCACTCTGGCCAACTGGACGCGGCAGGGGATGGGGCTGGAAACGCCGCTGCAAAACACGCTGCTGATCGGTGTTGCCGCAACCGCTCTGGCCGTGGTCCTGACACTGGCCTGTCTGGAGCAGGAAGTGCGCTCCGGCAAGACCGCCACCAACCGCGCTCTGGTGCTGCTCTACATTCCACTGATCGTGCCGCAGGTCAGTTTTTTGTTCGGGCTGAACATTCTGACGCTGCAACTGGGCGGCAAAGCCCATATTCTGCAGGTGGTGCTGACCCATGTGATTTTCGTGCTGCCCTATGTCTATCTCTCGCTGGCTGATCCGTGGCGGGCCTGGGACCGGCGCTATGCAGCGATTGCCCATGGCATGGGCCATGGCGCCAACCGAGTGTTCTGGTCGGTGCGCCTGCCGATGCTGCTGAGAGCAGTCCTGACGGCCGCGGCAGTCGGATTTGCCGTATCGATCGGCCAGTATCTGGCCACCCTGCTGATTGGCGGGGGACGGGTTCCGACGATCACAACGGAGGCTGTGGCGCTGGCTTCCGGGGGTGACAGACGGGTGATCGGCGTATATGCGCTGATACAGGCGGCGCTGCCCTTTGCCGGGTTTGCCGCGGCACTTGCCCTGCCGGCGCTGCTGTACCGCAATCGCCGCGACATGAGAGCCAATGCCTGATGCGACAAGAACGCCCATGACTATCGCTGCGCAAGGCCTGACCCTTGAAGATGTCTGCATCATGCTGGATGGCCGGCCCATGGTTCATGTCAGCGCCCATGTGGCACCGGGCGATGTGCTGACCATCATGGGGCCTTCCGGTTCGGGAAAATCGACTTTTCTGGCCTATATTGGCGGCTTTCTGGATGGCGCTTTTAAGGGGATGGGCAAAGTCTATCTGAACGGTCAATCGATTGAACATCAGCCGGCGGAACAACGTCATGTCGGCATTCTGTTTCAGGATGCGCTGCTGTTTCCCCATATGAGTGTCGGCCAGAACCTGCTGTTTGCCATACCGGCAAAGATCAAGGACCGGGCCGAGCGCCGCAGGCTGGCGGAAGAGGCTCTGCAAGAAGTCGGACTGGCGGGCCTGTTTGACCGCGATCCGGCAACCCTGTCCGGCGGCCAGGAAGCGCGTGTCGCGCTGATAAGGGTGCTGCTGTCGTCGCCCAAGGCGCTGTTGCTCGATGAACCTTTTTCCAAGCTTGATGCGGACCGCCGTCTGAGTATCCGCAAAATCGTGTTTGATCTGGCGAAAGCGCGCAATCTGCCGGTGCTGCTGGTCACCCATGATGCAGCGGACGCAAAAGCTGCGGGCGGGCGGGTCATCATTCCGCTTGAATCGGCGCGCGATTCACAACCATGACACTGCCGATCGAGGCGGTCAGGGCCGAACTCCTGACGCAGTTCCGGGCGCATTCCAATCTGGTGCTTGTGGCTGAACCGGGCGCCGGTAAAACTACACAGGTGCCATTATGGCTGTTGGACGAGGCGGTGCTGAAGGGCGGCAAAATCATCCTGCTTGAACCGCGCCGGATTGCGGCCCGCGCCGCTGCACATCGCATGGCCAGCCTGCTCGGTGAAGAGGTCGGACAGACCGTTGGCCTGCGGATGCGGGCGGAAACCAGAGTCAGCGCCGCGACCCGTTTGGAAGTTGTCACGGAGGGCGTGTTCTCCCGGATGATCCTTGACGATACAACACTGCCAGGCATCGCTGCCGTGCTGTTTGACGAATTTCATGAGCGCTCGCTCGACGCCGATCTTGGCCTGGCTCTGGCGCTCGATGTGCAGGCCGCTTTGCGCGACGATCTGAAGCTGATGGTGCTGTCGGCGACGATTGATGCAAAGGCGGTGTCCGCGATCATGGATGATGCGCCGGTGATTGCATCGAGCGGGCGCGGCTTTCCGATCGAGATGCATTATCTGCCGCGACACCCGCGCCGGATGATCGTGCCGCAAATTGTGGATGCGGTGCTGTTGGCGCTCAAGCAGCAAAGCGGCAGCGTGCTGGTGTTCCTGCCCGGCCGCAGCGAAATTGAAGCGGCGCGCCGTCAGCTTCAGGATGCTCTTGGCGAAGACCCGACTGTCCTGATTGCACCACTTTATGCCGGCCTGCCGCAAAAGGCCCAAATTGCCGCGCTGCAGCCAGCACCGGCGGGCAAGCGCAAAATCGTGTTGTCCACCAACCTTGCCCAGACCTCGATGACCATTGAGGGGGTTCGCGTGGTTGTCGATGGCGGCCTGTCCCGCCGTCCCCGCTTCAACCCGCAAACCGGCGTATCGCGCCTGGAAACCGTATTTGTCAGCAAGGCGGCAGCGGACCAGCGTGCCGGACGCGCCGGGCGGACCGAGCCGGGAGTGTGTTACCGGCTCTGGCCGGAGCAGTGGATGCGCACGCTGGAGGCGCAGGATCAGCCTGAACTTCTGGAAGCGAATTTGACGCGATTTGCCCTGGATCTGGCAGAATGGGGAGTGTCCGATCCAAAGCAGCTGGCATTTCTGGATTATCCGGCGAGCGGCAAATTTGCCGCAGCGCAAAGCCAGCTGAGATCATTCGGCGCGCTGACAAAGGCCAATCACATCACGCCACTCGGGCGTCGCCTGCAGGCACTGCCGCTTGATCCGCATCTGGGCGCGATGGTGCTGAAGGCGTCAGAGCGCGGCGCAACCGAATTGCGGAGCGCGCTGCTGGTGGCGGCGCTGCTGAGCGATACCCAGCGCCAGCGCGAGCCTGATCTGGGTGTGTTGTACAGCCGCGCAGCCGCGCGCGCAGAAGGCACGGTGAAGCAAAGCTTCGAGCGTCTCTGCCGGCTGCTGTCGATTTCCGCCAGAGGCCCGACACTGCCACGCGACGAAATTGGCGCTTTGCTGCTGATCGCATTTCCACAATGGGTGGCGATCACCCGCGGCGGCGGACAGTTTCAGCTTGCCGCCGGGCAAAGAGTGGCCGTCTCCACCGATCATCCGATTGCCGGCGAGCCTTATCTGGTGGTCGCCGACATGATGGGTGAAGCGGGCAATCTGCGGCTGCTGTCAGCCGCTGCGCTGGACGCAACAAGTTTTGCCGCGCATGCCGACCGGCATTCGGTCGCTGAAGAATTACTGAGCTATAACGCTGCCGATGCGCGGGTGAAGGCAGAGCGTGTGACCCGGCTCGGCGCGCTGGTTCTGGAGCGCAGACCCCTGAAGCAGTTCGACAGGTCAAAGGCGGAAGCTGTGCTGTGGCAGGCAATAGCGGAGCGCGGCATCGATGCAATTGTTTTTTCACCGAAGGCAAATGCGCTGATGCAGCGTCTGCAATTCCTTCACCGCGCCATTGGCGCTCCATGGCCGGATACCAGCCGCAGCACTCTGGGAACTACACTTGAAACCTGGCTGCGGCCATTTGTGCCCGGTGCTGTGGCGCTGTCCGATCTGACGCAAGATGCGATCATCGGCGCGCTGAAATTTCGCACGCCGCAAATCCACCAGATCGACACCTTGGCACCAGAGCGGTTTCAGCTGCCCGGCAATCGCAGTGTGGCAATTGACTACAGCGATGAAAACGGACCGGTGCTGCGGGCCCGGGTGCAGGATTTTTTCGGTCTTGATGAACATCCGGCCATTGCCGGTCATGTTCCGCTGATTCTGGATCTGCTGTCTCCGGCACGGCGCAGCATTCAGATCACCCAAAACCTGCCTGCCTTCTGGAAAGGGTCATGGCGCGATGTGCGCGCCGAAATGCGCGGCCGCTATCCCAAACATGACTGGCCGGAAAACCCTGCCGGCAAGGCGTAACGTGCATGCCTTGCTTCGGCCGAGCGCATTTCATGAAACAATCTATTCGCCGTTGTGCCAGCGCCTACCATTCAGATCAACGCCGAATAATTGCGGTGTGCGGGCAAAAGCGGCCAATCCCAAAAGCGCCGGCTTTTCATGGGTGATGACGGCGGTTGCCATGGTGTTCATCAACTCCTCATGCGGCGCTTTGGCAATAAAGGCAGCGCGGAAATCGGATTCAGCGAGAAAACCGGCGATCTTTTTGGAAATGCCGCCGGCCAGATAGACACCGCCGGTTGCCATGAAGGCAATGGCGAGATTTCCGGCGACACGACCAAGCAATCTGCAGAAAATATCCAGCGATTCCTTTGCTGTCTCGTCGGACCCGGCAAGAGCCGCTGAGGTGATCTCGCTGGGGCCATCGAATGTGACCGGCCGGTTGCGCCAGCTGGCGACGCCTTTATAGAGCCGCACCAGACCGCGACCGCATAACAGCGCCTCGGCGGAAATACGGCCATGCTCTTTTTCAAAATGCGGCCACAGCGCAAATTCATCTTCGGTGACGGGGCCCAGATCAATATGACCACCCTCGCCGGGCACCGGCACCCAAAGCGCTCCGGTATGAATCATGCCCGCCGCACCGAGCCCGGTTCCCGGTCCGACCACGACCTTGGTTCCGGTGGAAGCCATCTCGACATCGCCGATCAGTTCAAGATCGTCGTCTCGCAGCGAAGGCAGTGCCAGAGACTGGGCTTCAAAATCATTGACCAGAACAACTTCGTCGAGCTGCAGCGCTTGCATCAGCGCGTGGGGGCGGATCACCCAATGACAATTGGTCAGGGGAACTTCATCGCCGCTGATCGGACCTGCCACTGCCAGAACCGCAGAGCGGGGCGTGGTGGCGGTGCGGGACAGAACCATAGCTTCCGCCGCCTCTTCAAGGCCGGCATAATCGGCAGTCTTGGCGGTCTGGAATTCTTTCAGTTCCGCATGGGCATCGGTGAGTATACCAAAGCGTGCATTGGTCCCGCCAATATCTGCGACAAGGACCGGATAGGGAAGATTTTCGTGACTTTGGACTGACGTGGTCATGGCGCTAACTTATTCGTTTCAACTGTGCAGAACACAAACCAAAAAGCGCCTGGACCGTCAACTGCGAGAGGCAGATAATGGGCGAATGGTTTTGATGGATGCCCGTCAAGACGGCAATTTGAATTCTGTCATGAGACACTTTCCTGAGCCGGCTTGCACGGGTTGGTCAGACGTGAGGGATCCGCAATCAGCAACTCGGCAGTCGCTTCATTCAACGCCGTTGCCACATCATAGACGACGGCGAGGCGCATCAACGCCTTGACATCCACATCATGAGGCATTGGCGTCAGGGGATCGATGAAGAAAATCAGGCCCTGTATCTTGCCCTCGGCAATCATGGCACCGATCTGCTGATCGCCGCCCAGCGGGCCGCTGCGCATTGGCGTGACGGACAATGCCGGGCAGGCTTTGAGCAATCTGGTGCCGGTCGTGCCGGTCGCGACGATATCAAACTGCTGCAAAGCTGTCAGATGCCGCTTGGCAAATTCCACCAGAGCGTCTTTTTTCTCATCATGAGCAATCAAAGCCAGTCTTGCCCTTGCCGGCCGCACAATCATGTCCAATTCCACTTCTGGTTCGCCTGTGGCGCAATTTTCGCCCGATGACGGTGACCAAGCGTGCACAGGCCTGCACCGGCGTCCAAGGTGCCTGTCTCCGATTTTCCAAATGACCACGTCTTTATAAAAAAAGCGATGCAAATTTTCGAAAGCCGTGCAAAGCTGACTACACTTTTATTGGAGAAACCAAGCGCTGACGGACCTTTGAGACGCATCAGATGCTGTGTCCAGTGGACCGAAAGCCGAAACAAGAGAGCATTGTTATGAAACTCAAACTCTTTGCGACTTTGGCTGCCGCAGCGATGATGGCGACGACAGCCTTTGCACAGGAATTCAAACCTGCCTTGATCTTCGATATGGGCGGCAAGTTCGACAAATCGTTCAATGAAGCGGCCTATAATGGCGCGGAAAAATTCAAGGCAGACACGGGCATCGAATATGGTGAGTTTGAAATCACCAATGCCTCCCAGCGTGAACAGGCGCTGCGCAATTTTGCGCGCCGGGGTTACAATCCCATTGTGGTGATGGGCTTTACCCAGGCTGAAGCAATGAACAAGGTTTCAGCCGAATTTCCTGATCTGAAATTCGCCATTATCGACGAAGTGGTTGATCAGCCGAATGTGCGCTCTGTTGTCTTCAAGGCACATGAAGGATCATTTCTGGTCGGTCTGCTGGCGGGTATGAAATCGCAAACCGGCACAGTCGGATTTGTTGGCGGAATGGATATTCCATTGATCCGCAACTTTGCCTGTGGATATGTCCAGGGCGTGAAAGCTGCGAATCCCGATGCCAAAATTATCCAGAACATGACTGGTGAAACCCCGGCTGCCTGGAATGATCCTGTGAAGGGCGCAGAGATTACCAAAGCGCAGATCGATGCCGGTGCGGATGTTGTCTATGCGGCAGCAGGCGGTACCGGCGTCGGTGTGTTGCAGAAAGCCGCTGATGAAGGCAAGTTCTCAATCGGTGTGGACAGCAATCAGAATTATATGCATCCCGGCAGCATTCTGACATCCATGCTGAAGCGCGTTGATGTGGCTGTCTATGATGCCTTCATGGATGGCAAGAACAATGACTTTGCGACCGGCTTCGTTGCGGTGGGTCTGGAAGAAGACGGTGTCGGCTGGGCACTTGATGAAAACAACGAGTCCTTGATTACCGAGGAGATGAAACAGGCGGTCGATCAGGCCAGGGCGGATATCATCGCCGGCAAAGTTGCTGTGCATGATTACAACACCAGCGATTCCTGCCCTGTGATGTAGGCAGTGTCAGAAACCCCCGCGCCAGGCGCGGGGGTTTTTTACATTTGCCTGTAATTTAACAGTCATGTCACAGACCCCATCCAATCCCCAGGCCGCCTCTGCGGAAACCGCTCCGCGTGCCATCGAGTTGATCGCGATCAACAAGCGCTTCGGTTCGGTCCATGCCAACAAGGACATCAACCTGTCTGTGGAACAGGGGTCGATCCACGGCATTATCGGTGAAAACGGCGCTGGAAAATCCACATTGATGTCGATTATCTACGGCTTTTATCAGGCCGATTCCGGTGAACTCCGGATCAAGGGCGAGCCGATCACAATCAAGGACAGCCAGGCCGCAATTTCCGCGGGTATCGGCATGGTGCATCAGCATTTCATGCTGGTGGAAAATTTCTCAGTGCTGGAAAATATCATACTTGGTGCCGAAGGCGGTGCGGTGCTGGCCGGAGCCATCGGTAAAGCCCGCAAGGATCTGAAGCATCTGGAGGAAGAATATCAGCTCGATGTGGACCCCGATGCGATCATCGAAGACCTTCCCGTTGGGCTTCAGCAGCGTGTCGAAATCCTGAAGGCGCTGTATCGCGGCGCTGATATTCTCATTCTCGACGAGCCAACCGGCGTTTTGACCCCTGCGGAAGCAGACCATCTGTTCCGCATTCTTGAGCAGTTGAAAGAGCAGGGGAAGACAATTATTCTGATCACCCACAAACTGCGCGAGATCATGGCAATTACAGACACGGTGTCGGTGATGCGCCGCGGCGAGATGGTAGCAACAGTCACCACCGCTGAGACAAGTCTGGCGGAGCTGGCCGAATTGATGGTCGGGCGCAGTGTGCTGCTGAATGTGGAAAAAGCGCCTGCGGCGCCGCAAGACGTGCTGCTGGAGGTGGACGGCCTGACGGTGCGCGACGAGCGCGGCGTCATCATGGTCGATAATGTTTCCTTCCAGGTGCGCGCCGGGGAAATTGTCGGCATTGCCGGCGTTGCCGGCAATGGCCAGTCGGAACTGCTTGAGGCAATTTCCGGCATCTTTCCGGCCAAGAGCGGGCGGGTTCTGCTGAAAGGCGAACCAATACATGTCACCGGCAAAGCTGACCCGGCGCTGTTGCGTGAAAAGGGTATGGCGCACGTTCCCGAGGACCGCCACCAGATGGGTCTTGTGCTGCCATTTGAGGAAAACGAAAACAGTATTCTGGGCTATCAGACGCGTGATCCCTATGTAAACGGACCTTTCCTCGACATCACGGCAATGCGCCGGGACGCCGCCGAGAAGATCGAGAAATATGATATCCGGCCACCGAATTGCCGGCTCAAAACCGCCAGTTTTTCCGGAGGAAACCAGCAGAAAATCGTTCTGGCGCGGGAAATGGAACAGGACCCCGATGTGCTGATCATCGGGCAGCCGACGCGCGGTGTCGATATCGGCGCGATTGAATTCATCCACAAGCGCATTGTGGAAATGCGGGATGCGGGAAAGGCTATCCTGCTGGTGTCTGTCGAGCTGGATGAAATCCGGTCTCTGGCCGACCGGGTTCTGGTGATGTTTGCAGGCCGTATTGTCGGCGAGTGCGCCCCGGAAACACCGGAAGGCGAAATCGGCATGCTGATGGCCGGCATTGAACGCCCGAAGGCCGCACAATGAAGAACGATTTACCGCGCTGGGTGGATTTCGGCCTGATCCCGCTGCTCAATGTGACCGCTGCATTTCTGGTGTCCGGACTGGTGGTGCTGTTCATTGGTGAAAACCCGATCCAGGCGGTCCAGGAAATGATCTTTGGTGCGCTGGGCTATGGCGAAGGCTTCGGCTTCACGCTTTACTACACCACCAATTTCATCTTCACCGGGCTGGCGGTGGCGGTCGCGTTTCATGCCGGGCTGTTCAACATTGGCGGTGAAGGCCAGGCCTATATTGGCGGGTTGGGTGTCGCATTGGTGGCCCTGTCCTTTGGCGACATCTTCCCGTGGTGGATCACCTTTCCCATTGCCATTATCGGTGCCGGCCTGTTCGGCGCGGCATGGGCGCTGATCCCGGCCTGGCTTCAGGCGACGCGCGGCAGCCATATTGTGATTACCACCATTATGTTCAATTTTATCGCAGCGTCGTTGATGGTCTATCTACTGGTCAATGTGCTGAAAGTCCCCGGTTCGATGGAACCCGCCACGGCCCGTTTCGCTGCGGGCGGCACCTTGCCGTTCCTGCGCGAAATCATTCCCGCCTTCGGCTTTTCGCCGGCCAATATTTCGATCTTCTGGGCTCTGGCGTGTTGTCTCTTTGTCTATATTCTGATCTGGCGCACGCGGCTTGGCTATGAAATGCGGACTTTTGGATTCAACCAGACTGCAGCCATCTATGCCGGGATTTCTCCAACCAAGATCATTGTCGTGACGATGCTGATCTCCGGCGCTCTGGCGGGAATGATGGCGCTCAATGAAGTGATGGGTCAGGCCCAGAAACTGCAGGATAATTTCACCGCTGGCTACGGCTTTGTCGGAATTGCCGTGGCGCTGATGGGTCGCTCCCACCCTGTCGGCATCGTGCTGGCGGCCCTGTTGTTCGGCATTTTATATCAGGGCGGTGCGGAACTGGCCTTTGCCATGCCCGCTATCACCCGCGACATGATTGTTGTCATTCAAGGACTGGTGATTCTGTTTGCCGGGGCTCTTGAACATATGTTCCGTCCCGGCCTGACGCGGTTGTTTGCTGGACGCGAACCCCCGCTTGTACCGGCGGAATAGAGCGTTTCATGGTTACATTGAACCATTTGATGCTCCAGATCAGTTCATCGGCAAGGCAGTCAACGCCGCTCCCATTACGACTTGGGGCGGCGCATCGGGCAAGTTGGCTAACGCTGTCCGGTGGGCTGATATGGAGCACCGAAGGCCGGCTTTGCACGCCCGCCGGACGTCGTTACACTCCACTTGTGGTCATGAAGACCACGGCGCGAAGTGTGCCTCGCCGGCAAACGCGCAAAACCGGTCAAATGATGCAATGTAACCATGAGACGCTCTAGGAGGCCGCGATGGACGATTTCCTGATCAAACTGCCGCTGTTGCTGGATTCCATGGTGCGGCTCAGCGTCCCGCTGTTGTTCGCCGCTCTGGCCGGGCTTTTTTCCGAGCGGTCGGGTATTTTCGACATCAGCCTGGAAGGCAAAATGCTGGGTGCTGCCTTTGGCGCCGCAGCGGCAGCCGGTGTCACCGATTCAGCAACCCTTGGGCTGCTGGCCGGGATTCTGGTCTCGGTTGCACTGGCACTGGTGCACGGGTTTGCCTCCATCAGTCAGCGCGGCAACCAGATCGTGTCCGGTGTCGCGATTAATTTCATCGCACTCGGCCTGACGGTTTTGCTCGGACAGGCATGGTTTTCCCAGGGCGGACGCACGCCGCAGCTCAGCGCCAATGGCCGCTTTGGCGAATTGACCCTGCCATTTGCCGACACGCTGTCAGACATACCCTTCATCGGCCCGCTCTATGAAGGCATTCTGTCGGGTCACAATATTCTGGTGTATCTGGCATTTCTGTCGGTGCCGCTGTCGTGGTGGGTGCTGTTCCGCACCCGCTTCGGCCTGCGCCTGCGCGCCGTTGGCGAGAACCCGGCGGCGGTTGATACAGCTGGAATATCGGTGATCTGGCTGCGCTATCGCGCGGTTATCGTCTGCGGTGTGCTGTGCGGGTTTGCCGGTGCCTATCTGTCGATCGCTCAAGCCTCCGGCTTTACCAAGGACATGACGGCGGGCCGGGGCTTTATCGCACTGGCCGCGCTGATCTTTGCCAAATGGAAGCCGGTTCCGGTGATGATGGCCTGCCTGTTGTTCGGGCTGCTGCAGGCGATCCCGATCCAGTATCCGCAAATCTCGCTGCCGGGCATCGGCATTGTTCCCGGACAGGTGATGCAGGCCCTGCCCTATGTGCTGACAGTTGTGCTGTTGGCTGGTTTCATTGGAAAGGCAACGCCGCCAAAGGCGGGAGGCGTGCCCTACGTCAAGGAGCGCTGAACGATGTCCAGGGATCTGTTTGAAGCAGCCCTTGCTGCGCGGGCCAAAGCCTATGCGCCGGCTTCGCAGTTTTCGGTCGGGGCTGCGATTCGCGGTCGCAACGGAAAAATCTATGCGGGCTGCAATATTGAAAATGCCGCCTATCCGGAAGGCTGGTGCGCGGAAACCTCAGCCATTTCCCACATGGTGATGGATGGCGAACAAAGCATTGCCGAAGTCTGTGTCATCGGCACGGGCGATGTGTTCTGCACTCCCTGCGGTGGCTGCCGTCAGCGCCTTGCCGAATTCGGCTCGGCAGATGTGCCGGTGCACATCGCGAAAGATAGTGGCATTGTCGAGACCTTCACACTGGGTGATCTGCTGCCCGCCAGCTTTGAACTGGACCGCTCATGAGCGAGATATCCGATCTTGCCAGCGCCGAGGCGACTGACGCATTGAGACTGGTGCGCCAGTCGACCGGGCGACGCTTTTCAGCCGGTCTCATCCTCGGCTCCGGTCTGGGCGGGCTCGCCGACATGGTGGAGAACCGCATTGAAATCCCCTTTACCGAGTTGCCCGGATTTCCCGCATCCGGCGTTTCCGGCCATGCCGGCATGATGATTGCGGGGGATCTGGCCGGCTTGCCGGTGGTGCTGTATTCCGGGCGTTCGCATTTTTACGAGCAGGAAGACGCAGCGGTGATGCGCCGACCGATCGCTCTGATGAAGGCGCTGGGCTGTGACATGGTTGTGCTGACCAATTCCGCCGGATCGCTGCACCCAAAAATGGCTCCGGGTTCCGCAATGCTGATTACCGATCACATTAATTTCTCCGGCTCCAACCCGCTGTTCCGGGAGTCGTCGGACCGGCGGTTTGTCGGCCTGACCGAAGCCTATGACAAGAGCCTGCGCGACCGGTTTGACCGGATCGCAGAACGTCAGTCCATCACGCTTCACCATGGCGTCTATATGTGGTTTTCCGGCCCGTCCTTCGAAACCCCGGCGGAAATCAACATGGCGCGAATTGTCGGCGCTGACGCGGTGGGCATGTCAACTGTTCCGGAAGCCATTCTGGCGCGCTTTTTCGATATGCGCGTGGTGGCGCTGTCTGCTATCACCAATCTGGCTGCCGGGATGACCGGGCAGGAACTGTCACATGATGAAACCAAAGAGAATGCGCCGAAAGCGACGGAAAAGCTGAAAGCGCTGATTGGTGGTGTGTTGGAGGAACTGGCAAGAACATGACTGATACCGGATTGCTGAAAGGTCTGATTCGCTGTCTCGATCTGACAAATCTGAATGATGATTGCGATTCAGCGGCACTGGCCGAACTGTGCAAAAAAGCACAGACGCCGCACGGCAATGTCGCTGCGGTCTGTATCTGGCCGCGCTTTGTCAATGAGGCAAAAAAGCTGCTCGCCGGAACCGGCATCAAGGTCGTAACCGTGGTGAATTTCCCGCAAGGCGGCGAAGCCACGCTGGCGGTGGAAGAAGAAACCCGTCAGGCCCTGAGCGACGGTGCCGATGAGATCGACCTGGTGATGGCCTATCAGGCACTGGCTGAAGGCCGTGCCGGGTTTGCCGAAACGCAGATTGTGAGGATCAAGCGCATTTGCGGTGAGAAAGTGCTGAAAGTCATTCTGGAGACCGGCGCGTTGAAGACGCCCGAACTGATACGAGCAGCCTCTGAATTGGCGCTTGCGGCAGGCGCGGACTTTTTGAAAACTTCAACCGGCAAAGTCGCGGTCAATGCCACGCTGGAAGCGGCGGAAATCCTGTTGTCAGTAATCGCCGACAGCGGTGCGACAAAAGGCTTCAAACCCGCCGGCGGCATGAAGTCCGCAGCGGATGCGGTTGCCTATTTTGAAGTGGCACAGCGGGTCCGTGGTGACAAGGTGCCCGATCCCGACACATTCCGCCTTGGCGCCAGCAGCGTGCTGAATGCCCTGATCGCCGCCATAGAAGGGCGCGAGGAAACCAGGGGAACGGGCTATTGAGCTATCTGCCTCAAGAGTTGATCCGCAAAAAGCGTGATGGATTTGCGCTGGAAGCCGATGAAATCAAGTTTCTGATCAACGGACTGGTCGGGCAAAGCGTCAAGGCCGAGCAGATTTCCGCCTTCGCCATGGCGGTGTATTTCAACGACATGACCATGGCCGAACGTGTGGCCCTGACCGAGGCGATGCGCGACAGCGGTGATGTGCTGGACTGGTCGGATCTGCCGGGTCCGGCGCTGGACAAGCATTCCTCCGGCGGTGTCGGCGATAATGTGTCGCTGATGCTGGCACCGCTGGTAGCGGCCTGCGGCGGCTATGTGCCGATGATTTCGGGGCGCGGCCTTGGCCATACCGGCGGCACGCTCGACAAATTTGACGCCATTCCCGGCTATCAGACCAGCCCGGATAATGCCCTGTTCCGGAAGACCGTGCGCGACATCGGCTGTGCGATTATCGGCCAGACAGCCAACCTCGCCCCTGCAGACAAGTTGATTTACGGCATTCGCGATGTCACCGCGACGGTGGAATCGGAAGCCATGATCACCGCATCAATCCTGTCGAAGAAACTCGCCGCAGGGCTTTCGGCGCTGGTGCTGGATGTGAAATGCGGCAATGGCGCCTTTATGGCGACGGAGGCGCAGGCGCTTGGCCTTGCCAATTCTCTGGGCACGGTGGCAAATGGCGCTGGCCTGCCGACCCTGGCCCTGGTGACTGATATGAATCAGCCGCTGGCTAATGCTGCCGGCAATGCAGTTGAAGTGCAGAACGCAGTGGACTTCCTGACCCGCGCCCGGCCGATGCCGCGGATGGAGCGCATTGTGCTGGCACTGTGTGCGGAAATGCTGGTTCTGGGCGGTCTCTACAGCGATACAGCGGACGCCCACACGGCGTTGCAAAAGGTCTGGGAAAATGGCCAGGCGGCTGAAGTGTTCGAGCGCATGGTGGCAGCCCTTGGCGGTCCGGCTGATTTCATCAGCGCAGCTGGACGACATCTGCCGGTGGCACCGATTATCCGCGATGTGTTTGCTGATGAGGCCGGACCGGTCAGCCGGATCAAGACCCGCGACATCGGCCTCGCCGTCATCGGTCTTGGCGGCGGGCGCACCACGCCGGATGACCAGCTCGACTATTCGGTCGGGTTTTCGGCTCTGGCCGGGATTGGTGATATGGTGGATCATCAGACGCCGCTCGGCCGGGTCCACGCCAGCTCGCAAGCCCGCGCAGAGGCAGCGGCGGCGGCGTTGCAGGCCTGCTATGAAATCGGCGGCGAGGTAGAACACAACCCGGTTATCCTGCATCGTCTTGGACCGGAGGATTTTGCAGGCGGGCAGGAGGGTTTGTGATGGCGCGGGTGTTTTTGATTGTCATGGACAGTTTCGGCATTGGCGGCGCGCCGGATGCTGCCGCCTTCGGCGATGAAGGGTCAAATACGCTGGGACATATCGCCGAGCAGTGTGCCAGAGGCGGCGGTGACCGGGACGGCCTGCGCGCCGGGCCACTGCAACTGCCCAATCTGGACCGGCTGGGGCTTGGTGCAGCAGCAAAATTATCGACCGGGAGGCGCCCTGCGGGACTGGACTATTCCGGGCCCATTGATGCGGCCTGGGGTGTGGGACGGGAAATTTCCACCGGCAAGGACACGCCTTCCGGGCACTGGGAGATTGCCGGACTGCCAGTGCCATTCAGCTGGGGCTATTTTCCCGACACCGAACCGTGTTTCCCGGACGAACTGATTGCCGCAATTGTGGAGCAAGCCGGTCTGCCCGGTATTCTGGGTAACAAGCATGCCTCCGGGACAGCGATTATTGAAGAGCTTGGTGAAGCGCATATCAGCAGCGGAAAGCCGATTTTCTACACGTCGGCGGATTCAGTGCTGCAGATTGCAGCCCATGAGAGCCATTTTGGTCTCGACCGGCTGTACCAACTTTGTCAGATTGCCCGTGAGTTGACCTATGATCTGGTCATAGGCCGGGTTATTGCCAGACCGTTTAACGGCGAAAGCGCGGCCGAGTTCGAACGCACCGGCAACCGCCGCGACTATGCCATCGAACCCACCGAAGATACATTGCTTGACCGCCTGAAAGCCGCCGGCCGGCAGGTCATCGGAGTGGGAAAAATCTCCGATATCTTTGCCGCGAAAGGGATTACGAAATCCATCAAGGCGAGCGGCAATCCGGCCTTGTTCGAGGCGATGATGGAGGCGGAAACCCTGGCCGGGGACGGCGATCTGGTGTTCGTCAATTTTGTTGATTTTGACATGTTGTTCGGCCATCGCCGCGACGTGCCAGGCTATGCGGCGGCGCTGGAAGCGTTCGACGCCATGCTGCCGCGCTTCATCGGGCAGATGCAGGCGGGAGATATGGCGATCATCACTGCCGATCATGGCTGCGATCCGAGTTGGACCGGCACGGATCATACACGCGAACAGGTTCCGATCCTGGCCTTTGGGCCGGACATAGCACCACTGGAAATCGGTGTGCGCACCAGCTTTGCCGATATGGCCCAAACCGTGGCCGCGCATCTTGGCATTGCGCCGGGCAAACATGGCCGTAAATTCCTCTGAAGAGACAGAGGCAGCGCGCTGTTGCGCAATCAGCAGAATCGTCAAACACCCCCTTGCCCTCACCGCCACACCCCGTTATAAGCTGCGGCTTCATTGGAACTGGCCGGCAGGGCATGCCGAGTCCGTTCAAAATGCTCCAGCCCACACAGTGAGTTGCCGAGGCGCTTCCAGCGCATCAGGGAACTCCGGGCTGACAAAGACAAACCAAGGAGAGCAAAATGCCCAAAATGAAGACCAAATCGGGTGCGAAAAAGCGCTTCAAGGTCACTTCGAGCGGAAAGATCAAGGTTGCGCAGGCCGGCAAACGCCATGGCATGATAAAACGCAGCAAGAAATTCATCCGTCAGGCGCGGGGCACCACGGTGCTGTGTGCCCAGGATGCTCGTATCGTGAAGAAATTCCTTCCTTACGCCTAATTGATCTTACCGGAGAATACAGAAGATGGCCCGAGTTAAACGGGGCGTTACCGCCCACGCCCGTCATAAAAAAGTTATCAAAGCTGCCAAAGGTTATTATGGCCGCCGCAAGAATACCATCCGCGTTGCCAAGCAGGCAGTGGAGAAAGCCGGTCAATACGCCTATCGCGACCGCAAAACCAGAAAACGCAATTTCCGCGCCTTGTGGATTCAGCGCATCAACGCTGCTGTGCGTGAACATGGCTTGACCTATGGTCGATTTATCGACGGCCTCAACAAGGCCGAGATTGCTGTGGATCGCAAAGTTCTGTCTGACATTGCCATTCATGAGCCTGCTGCTTTCAAAGCTCTGGTGGACAAAGCGCAATCCGCGCTCGCCTGATTCAAAGCCGCTGCTTCGGCCCTGTTGGGGCCTGACACTGAACCCACGTTGGCGGCACCAGCGTGGGTTTTGTCATGTTGACGCGCCATCGATTGAATTGAAATCTTGAACATCGGAAGTCTCCAATGAGTGATCTGGACACATTAAAGCAATCCGTATTGTCTGATATTGCGGCAGCGGCAGATGAAGCGAAGCTGGAAGCGGTGCGCGTTGCCAGCCTTGGCAAGAAAGGCTCCATTTCCGAGGCGATGAAGTCTCTTGGCCGGATGGATGTCGAGGAGCGCAAAATCATGGGCCCGGCCCTGAATGCGCTGAAAAACGAAGTCGCCGATGCGATTGCCGCGCGCAAGGATATTCTGGAAGCGGACGCTCTTGAACAGCGCCTTGCCACCGAACGTATCGACATCACCCTGCCGGTGCCGGCCGGCCCGGCGGAGCGCGGCCGCATTCATCCTGTGTCCCAGGTGGTGGACGAAATCACCGCGATTTTTGCCGATATGGGATTTTCCATCGCTGAAGGCCCGGATATTGAAACCGACTATTACAATTTCACGGCGCTGAATTTCCCCGAAGGCCATCCGGCGCGGGAAATGCACGATACATTCTTCTTCAATCCGAAAGAGGATGGCGAGCGTCTGTTGCTGCGCACCCATACCTCGCCGGTGCAGATCCACACCATGAAGGCCGAGGAGCCGCCGATCCGGGTGGTCATACCGGGCCGCACCTATCGCTGTGACAGCGATCAGACCCACACACCGATGTTCCATCAGATCGAAGGTCTGGTGGTCGATAAAACCTCGACGGTGGGTACCATGAAATGGGTGCTGGCGGAGTTCTGCAAAGCCTTTTTCGAAGTTCCGGAAGTTGATATGCGCTTTCGCCCCAGCTTTTTCCCCTTCACCGAACCGTCGCTGGAAGTCGACATTCGCTGCGACCGCTCCGGCGACAATGTGAAAATCGGCCAGGGCGATGACTGGCTGGAAATTCTGGGCTGCGGCATGGTGCATCCCAATGTGCTGAAAGCCGGTGGTCTTGATCCCGATGAATATCAGGGCTTTGCCTGGGGCATGGGGATCGACCGGATTGCCATGCTGAAATACGGCATGCCGGATTTACGCGCCTTTTTCGACGCCGATGCCCGCTGGATCGAGCATTACGGTTTCCGCCCGCTCGATCTGCCGACATTGTTCGGCGGGTTGAGCCGCGTATAGGGAGACAGAGACATGAAATTCACCCTCTCCTGGTTGAAAGACCATCTCGACACCAGCGCATCGCTGGATGAAATCGTCGATGCGCTGACGATGATCGGACTGGAAGTGGAAGCGGTCGATGACCGCGCCCGGTTCAAGCCTTTCACCATTGCCAAAGTGCTGACTGCCGAACAGCATCCCGATGCCGATAAACTGCGCGTGCTGTCAGTGGATACCGGCTCCGGTACACCGGTTCAGGTTGTGTGCGGCGCGCCCAATGCCCGCGCCGGGCTGATCGGGGCCTTTGCCGGTCCCGGCACCTATGTGCCCGGAATTGACCTGACGCTTGGCACATCCAGCATTCGCGGCGTGGAAAGCTCCGGAATGATGTGCTCAGAACGCGAGCTGGAACTGTCGGACAATCATGAGGGCATCATTGATCTGCCCGAAGACAGTCTGACGGATGCGCCGGTCGGATCTTCCTTTGCCGCCTATGCCGGGCTGGATGATCCGGTGATTGAAATTGCCGTGACGCCAAACCGGCCGGATTGCCTGGGTGTTTACGGCATTGCCCGCGATCTGGCCGCTGCCGGTCTTGGCACACTCAAGGACGGCAGCATTGCCGCCGTTGAAGGCAAGGGCGCGTGCCCGGTGTCGGTTTCGCTGGAATTTAGCGACACCGAGCCCTTGTGCCCAGCCTTCGGCCTGCGCCTGATCAGCGGCATTCAGAACTGCACATCGCCGCAGTGGCTGCGACAGCGCCTCACAGCCATCGGTCTGCGGCCAATCAACGCGCTGGTGGACATAACCAACTTCATTACTTTTGATCGTGGCCGCCCGCTGCATGTTTTCGATGCGGATAAGGTAAATGGTGATCTGGTGGTCCGGCGCGGCAAAGACGGCGAGGAAATCGTCGCACTCGATGGCAAGAGCTACCAGGTCAATCCGGATATCTGCGTCATTGCCGATGACAAGGAGCTGGAGTCCATTGCCGGGGTGATGGGCGGCGAAGCCAGCGGCTGTTCGCAAGATACCACAAATGTGCTGATTGAATCGGCGCTTTGGGAACCCTTAAACATCGCCCGTACCGGACGGGATCTCGGCATCCATTCCGATGCCCGCTTCCGGTTCGAGCGCGGCGTTGACCCGGCGATGATGCTGCCCGGTCTTGAACTGGCAACCCGGATGGTGCTGGAATTCTGTGGCGGCGAGCCAAGCAATGTGTTGCTCGCCGGTGCGGTTCCGGCACCGGCCAAGACCGTGGATTTCCCCTATTCCGACATCCAGCGACTGACCGGCCTTGACGTGCCGCGCCAGCGCACCAACGCCATATTGGAAAGCCTCGGCTTCCCGGTGAGCGGCAGCGGCGATAGTGTCCAGGTGTCGGTGCCCAGTTGGCGGCCGGATGTCGATGGCAAGGCCGATATTGTCGAAGAGGTGATGCGCATTGTCGGGGTCAATGAGATTGCGCACCGCCCGATTGAGCGCGGCGACCATGTCCAGGGCCCGATCCTGACACTTCGCCAGACCCGGGAACGCAGGGCCCGGCGGGCATTGGCCTCCCGCGGCATGATGGAAGCTGTGACATGGTCGTTTCTGGCAAAAGATCAGGCTGAAGCCTTTGGCGGCGGTCAGCGGGAACTGGCACTGGCCAATCCGATTTCCAGCGATCTGTCGGATATGCGGCCCAGCCTGTTACCCAATCTTATCAGCGCGCTGCAGCGCAACGGTGATCGCGGCATCAACAATCTCGCGCTGTTTGAAGTTGGGCAGATTTTCACCGGTGACCAGCCGGACGCGCAGAAAACCGGTGCAACCGGGGTTCGACGCGGGGCCATGCAACTGACCCATGAAGGCCGTGACTGGCGCGGTGCGGCACGCAATGTCGATGCATTCGACGCCAAGGCGGATGCCTTTGGCGTGCTCGCCGAACTGGGCGCACCGGTGGCCAATCTGCAAGTGGTGGCAGAGGCTCCGGCCTGGTATCATCCCGGCCGTTCGGGGCGTATTCAACTGGGGCCAAAGCAGATTTTCGGAACCTTCGGAGAGCTGCACCCGGCCATCTTGAAACAATTCGATGTGGACGGGCCGGTGGTCGGGTTTGAGATCATTCTGGAGAATCTGCCGGCACCGCGGGCCAAGACTACGCGCACCAAAGCCGCGCTTGATCTGCCCGAACTGCTACCGGTTTCGCGCGATTTTGCCTTTGTCGTCAGCTCCGATGTGAGCGCCGACAAAGTCTTGAAAGCGGCAAGATCCGCCGACAAGAAGCTGATCCGGAATGTCGCGATCTTTGATGTTTATGAGGGCGGGCGCATGGAGCCGGGGCAGAAATCCCTGGCGATTGAGGTGACCTTGCAGCCGCGCGACAAAACCCTGACCGATGAGGATATTTCAGCGGTCAGCGCCGCCATTGTCGCCTCCGTTGAAAAGGCCACCGGCGGCAGGTTGCGCGGTTAGTCGCGAGCAATTCAACCAAGTTGCAATTCGATATCAGCCCGGGGAAGTGCTCATTTTCTCAGAATAGTTGAAAGCAATGTCATGAAACCTGGATCCCCGGAACAAGTCCACTACTGTCCGGTTTAACTTTCAGCATCATAACAGCACCATCTGGTGGCTGTTTTTTATGGGTATTGGATCAGGCATCAGCAGGCGATCAATTTGTTTTCGGTGCATGAGATTTGCTCGAATGATGCGGGCGAAAGCCAAGGGCGTTTTGATGGTCGTCTGGGTTTTCTGTGCAAACCGCAACAGCAGGAAGGCAATGAGGGCCACGGCGATTTGAATGCGCAGTGCGTTTTCACTGCGCCCCACACAATGGCGGATTTTCAGAGTTTGCTTGACCCATTTGAAGAACAGTTCAATGGCCCATCGCTGCTTGTAGAGATCGGCGATTTCCTGCGCCGAGGCATCAAGGTCGTTGCTTAAAATGCGGAGAACCTTGCCGGTTGGGGTTTTGAGTTGTACCTCGCGTACCGGGTCGGTGAACCGGGTCTTGCCGTTTTTGGTTCTTTGCGGCAGAAGGCCGATACGGTCCAACAGGATGTCGCCGCCTTCGGGCACATCCAGAACCACCGTTTCCTTCAGCGTTGTATTCTTCTTGAGCCGGGTGACAATCCGGCACCCTGCCTGATCCAGCGTGGCCCACCAGTTAAAGTCATAATATCCCAAGTCAAAAACATAAGTGGCACCCGGTTCAACAGGCATGGCTTTGGCGGGTGTAATGTCATTGACATTGGCAGCGCTCACCTGAGCATAGACGGGATACTCGGCATTGGCATCATAGATGATATGTGCTTTGGCACCGCAAGCCTTGTGGGAAAAGTGGGCCCATTGCGAGCCCATGCCGGACAAGCTTATACCGGTTGCATCAATCAGATAGGTGGCATCTGCGATCTTGCGCCGCATCCCGCGGCCTGCTCGTGCTGCAAGAGTGGCAAACAGGTCAGTAAAAACCTCGCTTGGCCGGGTGGCATTGGCATCAGCCAATGTGGAGCGCTGAACTGGACGGCTTCCCAGATGATAAAGACGGTTTTGGTGGCTGGCCAGCCCGCCAACAAGCTCGCGCAGACTGACAGCGCCTGAAAACTGCGCGTAGAGCATGGCAATAAACTGATCTTTCGTACTCAACCGGCGAATACGATGATCGGATTGGTGCTTGTCCACAAGCCGATTAAACACGCCCCAGGGAACATGCTTCAATATCTCGTGAAATACGCTATTCTCATGCCGCATGGTGTTGACCTCTACTTCGTGTCCATAACGTTCGCTAAACCGTTGGAAACAAGTAGAATCAATACCATGCAACATGTCCACCGATTTTAAACCGGACACCAGTGGAACAAGTCCGGGGATGACGGGATGGGGTAGTGCGGCGAATTGTTCAGGGACGGATTTGCCGGATGGCAGACTGTCCACCCCCATGAAAACCCTCCCTCCAGCGTCATCCCCGGACTTGTTCCGGGGATCCAGTCTTCATGGCATCTGCGTCCGAAAAACACTCTGTTTTTCACCCAGAACCATACCGCCAGAGCCGGGTGCCTTCGCTGCGCAACCAATGGCGATGTCGCTCATAATGCGGGCAGAGCGTTGCCACATGGTTCCAGAAATCCGGGCCGTGGTTCATTTCCTTCAGATGCGCTACTTCATGGGCGACCAGATAATCAAGCACGTCCGGCGGTGCCAGGATCAGCCGCCAGGAAAAGCTCAGCGTGCCTGCCGATGAGCATGATCCCCAGCGGCTTTTGCCGTCGCGCAGCCGGATTGCGCCGGGTTTCACGCCTAACGCCGCGCCGTGCACGGCCACAAGGCGGCGGTAATCTTTCAACGCTTCGGTCTTCAGGAAATCCTGCACACGGCGGGCGAAATGGTCCGGGGCGCCGGCGACATGAAGCTCGGCACCGGCTTCGCCCTCGACCGGTTTTACCAGCCCTCGCCTGGCCCCTGTTGCGACCAGCCGATGCTGCACGCCGCGCAGTGGAATCCATGCATCCGGCGCAAACGGGCAAGGCTCTTCCAGCCGCCCGAGCCGCTCGATGATCCAGTCGGCCTGATCGCGGGCAAACCGTTCCGCCTGCTTGCGGCTGCCGCCTTTGGGGATGGTAACGATGGCTTTTCGGTGTTTGGAATCGAGCTTTAAAATGTAGCGTCTGGCGCGTGAATTGGGACGCAGCTCAACCATGATGGCCTGGCCATCATGGTACATTGTCAGCTCAGTCCTGGCAGGTTTCTGCTGTCTTGAAGCAAACAGCATTGTCAGCCGAGGGAGGCGTCTTTCGCAGGCATATCCGTCAGTTTTTTTGCCTGCTCGACCCATTTGTCGCGGGCAATACGGCCCTTGAATGTCAGCTTTTCATCCAGTTCGGTAATTGCCTTGCGGCTCAAGCGGGCGATCTGGGCAAAGTGAAAAATACCGATCTGGTTAAGCGTGTTTTCCAGCTTCGGTCCGAGCCCCGAAATTTTCTTCAGATCATCCGCAGCACCCTGCGGTTTGGACAACAGCAAGCTGGCCAGATCATTTCTGGCTTTGGCCAGCGCCGGCTTTTTGCGTCTGCTCTTGCGGGTTTTGGCAGCAATGGTCTGTTCTGCGCCTGCAGATGGTTGTTTCTTGACCGGTGCGGTTGCAACCGCCTTCGCAGGCTGCTTTGCCACCGGCGCGGGCGCAGCATTCACTGCAGACAGCCGCTCACTGTGAGTCGCGGTAAAATCGCGGATGCGCGGAGCAATTTCCGAGCGGAACCGCGATCCGTTGAAAACGCCGTAATGGCCGACCTTGGGCTGCATGTAATGAGCGCGCATATCCTCCGGCAGATTGGTGCAGACCCGGTGGGCGGCTTGCGTCTGTCCAACGCCGGAGATATCATCATTCTCGCCTTCAACCGTCATCAGCGCAATGCGGTGAATGGCAGAGGGGTCGACCAGATGGCCGCGATAGGTAAATTCGCCCTTTGGCAGGGCGTGTCTGATGAATACTGCATCCACAGTCTGAAGGTAAAACTCGGCTGTCAAATCCATGACCGCCATATATTCATCATAGAAGTCAGTGTGCTTGTCGGCGGAATCACCGTCGCCTTCAACAAGATGGTTGAAAAACTCCTTATGGGCGTCCAGATGGCGGTCGAGATTCATCGACATGAAGCCGGTGAGTTGCAGAAAGCCGGGATAGACCGGGCGCATGAAACCGGGATGCGGGAACGGCACCTTCATCACGGCATTGGTCTCAAACCACTCCAGATCCTTTTCCTCGGCCATCTTGTTGACAGCAGTAGGATTGATTCTGGTGTCAATCGGGCCCCCCATCAGCACCATTGACGCGGGCAGCGCCGGATGATCCGCTTCATCCATCAGAGCTGCGGCGGCAAGCACGGGCACAGATGGCTGGCAGACCGCCATGACATGAGCGCCCTTGCCGAGATGGCCGAATATCTGGATCAGATAGTCGATATAATCATCCAGATCGAAACCGCCTTCGCTCATCGGAACCGCGCGGGCATCAATCCAGTCTGTGACATAGACATCGTAATAGGGCAGCATGGTTTCCACAGTGCCGCGCAGCAGGGTGGCATAGTGGCCGGACATTGGCGCAACGATGAGCAGTTTGGGCTCCGGCGCAGATGTCTTGCGCCGTGTCGGGTTGGGCCGCTGGAAGTGGACAAGATTGCAAAACGGCCGCGACCAGACGGTTTTCTCGCGCACCGGAACCTCGATGCCATCAATTTCGGTGGTCTCCAGACCGAATACCGGTTTGCCGTAGCGCCGCGTGGTGCGCTCGAACAATTCGCAAGCGGCAGAGACATTCTTGCCGAAGGCGCTGTGAGACAGCGGGTTGAGCGGGTTATCGTAATACAATTTGGTAGCATCTGCGACCGCGCGCAAAGGGGCGAACGCGGCATGACTCATTTCATACCAGTGATAAAAGGGCACTTGGGAAAACCTTGGGTTTCGGGCGAGATCAATCGTCATACTGCAGCGCAATATGGGCCTCATTCCATGATCCGGCAAGGCGTTTGCAGGGCAAACACGACTAAAGTCGCGAGAAAAGCGCTTTTTGGGCAATTATAAGCCGGCTTATCAGCGAATAATGACGAAGTCGGCTTTAAATCAGGTTCTGATAGCTTTCAATTGCTCCAGCCGGGGCATGGAAAGAATATTATATCCGCTGTCGGCGAAGTGGATTTCACCAGTCACGCCGCGTGACAGCTCAGACAGCAGATAAAGCGCACTGCCACCGACATCCTCAATGGTGACATTGCGCTGCAGCGGACAATTCTTTTCCTGAAAATCAAACATCAGACGGGCATCAGCCACACCCGCTCCGGCCAGAGTGCGCACCGGGCCTGCGGAAATGGCGTTGACGCGAATGCCCTGGGCGCCAAAATCACCTGCCAGATAGCGCACCGATGCTTCCAGCGCCGCTTTCGCAACGCCCATGACGTTGTAATTCGGCATAACACGCGAGGAACCGCCATATGTCAGCGTAAGCAGCGCACCGCCATCGGGCATGATCTCGGCAGCACGGGCGGCAATTTCGGTGAATGAGAAACAGGAAATCAGCATGGTGCGCGAGAAATTCGTGCGGCTGGTCGCGGCATATTTGCCTTTCAGTTCGTTCTTGTCGGAAAAGGCAATGGCATGCACCAGAAAATCAATGCTGCCCCAACGCTTCTTGAGGGCCTCAAACACGTTGTCAACGCTGGCCAGATCCTCCACATCGCAGGGAATCAGCAGGTCGGAACCGACACTTTCCACCAGCGGCTTGACGCGCCGCCCGAACGCTTCTCCCTGATAGGTGAAGGCAAGCTCCGCACCTTCCGCATGCAAGGCTTTTGCAATTCCCCAGGCGATCGAATGATCATTCGCAACACCCATGATAAGTCCACGCTTACCGCGCATCAATCCGGCTGCAGAACAGGGAATATCTTTTGTTGTCTCAGTCACTTCAGCGCCCCTTACACGTCGCGGCGGAAAACAAGAGTTGCGTTGGTGCCGCCAAAGCCAAATGAATTGGTCAGAGCTATTCTGACCTCTGTATCCTTGCGCTCACGCAGAATGGGTACACCTTCAAAATCCGGGTCGAGCTCTGTGATATGAGCGCTCTCCGCCATGAAGCTGTGCTCCATCATCATCAGGCAGTAAACCGATTCCTGAACGCCGGTAGCACCGAGTGAGTGGCCGGTAAGGGATTTGGTCGCCGAGATGAAGGGGATCTTCTCGCCAAAGACTTCCTTGATGGCGCCGATTTCCTTCTTGTCGCCGACCGGCGTCGAAGTGCCATGGGTGTTGATGTAGTCCACAGTACCCTCAACGGTCGAGAGTGCCTGCTGCATGCACCGCACCGCGCCCTCGCCCGATGGTGCCACCATGTCATGGCCGTCGGACGTTGCGCCGTAGCCGACAATTTCACCATAGATTTTTGCGCCACGCGCTTTGGCATGTTCCAGTTCTTCCAGAACCAGAACGCCGGCGCCCCCGGCGATAACAAACCCATCGCGGGTCGCGTCATAGGCCCGCGAGGCCGTCGCCGGCGTGTCATTGTGCTTGCTGGTCATGGCGCCCATAGCGTCGAACAGATTCGACATTGACCAGTCGAGATCCTCGCTGCCTCCGGCAAACACAATGTCCTGCTTGCCCATCTGAATCGTCTCATAGGCATTGCCGATGCAATGATTTGAGGTGGCACAGGCCGAGGAGATGGAATAGTTGACGCCGAGAATTTTATAGGGCGTCGCCAGTGTCGCAGACGCTGTGGAGGACATCGCCTTGGGAACGGCAAAGGGGCCGATGCGTTTGGGCGATTTGTTCTCGATGGTGGTCGCGGCGGCCTCAATGACTGTCTTGGTCGAGGGGCCGCCGGAGCCCATTATGATGCCGGTTCGCGGGTTGGAAATGTCACTCTCTTCCAGGCCGGAATCCTCTATGGCTTCCTGCATGGCAACCCAGTTCCAGGCTGATCCCATACCCATGAACCGGGCTGCACGCCGGTCAACCAGAGTGAATGGATCGAGTGTCGGCTTTCCGTAAACCTGGCAGCGAAAGCCAAGTTCGGCATATTCTTCCGAACGGGTGATGCCCGAGCGGGCGGTCTTGAGACTGTCCAGAACTTCGGCTTTGTTATTGCCAATTGAGGACACAATGCCCATGCCTGTAACGACAACGCGTTTCATGGTTCGGCTCCTTATATCGATCAAAAATGTTGCCTATGCTTCGGTTTGGGCTTCGGTTTGGGCTTCGGTCTGGAACAGACCGACTCGCAAATCCTTGGTCTGATAGATAGTTTCGCCATCGGCCTTTAGCCAGCCATCAGCGATACCCAATTTCAGACGTGAACGCATGACGCGTTTGATTTCGATGCCATATTCGATGCGTTTGATATCCGGCGTTACCATTCCGGAAAACTTGACTTCACCCACAGACAGGGCGCGGCCGCGGCCCGGTTCGCCAAGCCAGCCAAGATAAAAGCCGAGCAATTGCCACATCGCGTCAAGCCCGAGACAACCCGGCATGACCGGGTCCCCTTCAAAATGACAGGCAAAGAACCAGAGATCCGGATTAATGTCATATTCGGCCCGGATCAGGCCCTTATTATATTCGCCTCCCTCTTCGGAAATCGCGGTGATGCGATCGAACATCAGCATCGGCGGCAAAGGCAACTGGGCATTGCCCGGTCCGAAAAGCCGGCCATGACCGCATTCCAGCAGAGCTGCCTTGTCAAATGAAGATGGGCGCGTGATCTGGGGTTCGCCTGAAATCTGTTTATCGCTCACTTAAATTCTTTCTCCGAGATGAGGGCCGATGGCATGCTGACACCACCGAAACATTGCTGTCCGTAACACAAGCATGTTCCCACGAAAAGAGCAGTTCGGGTTCAAATACAGACGCGCGCAGCATTTCGCGGATGCAGCAAAACCTTGCGGTTTTAACGCGCACTGCCTATTGTTGAAAGAGGCAAACAGCAAGGATTGAGGCTCCATGGGCGGAACCCAAACACCGCATGCAACAATGAAGCACGAAGCGATGAACGAAACAGGCGTGGTGGATTTGCTGCGCGATCATCATTTGCGCCCGACTCGCCAGCGCGTCGCGCTTGCCGAGATGCTGTTTTCCAGGGGACACCGGCACATAAGTGCCGAGGCTCTGCACGAAGAGGCGGATGGCCTGAACATCAAGGTTTCGCTGGCGACGATCTATAATACGCTGCACCAATTCACCAATGCCGGGCTGCTGCGCGCTGTCCCTGTTGATGGCTCAAAAACCTATTTCGATACCAATGTCGCCAATCACCATCATTTCTTTGTCGAAGATGACCAGATGGTGATCGATATTCCGGCGCAGAGATTTTCCGTCGGCATGCTTCCAGAGCCACCAGAAGGCATGGAAATTACCCGGGTTGAAGTGGTTGTCCGGGTGCGCCGCAAATCCGGATTCAAAACACCCTGAGCGCAAGACATCCCTCAGCCCATCGGCGCGCTGGCGGATAGCGGTGGAACAGGCTACAGCACATTTTTGATGATGCGGATGAAAATCCGCGCAGCCGGCCCGATCAGAGCATCGGGAAAATCAAAATCCGGATTGTGCAATTGCGGCTGCTTCGTGCCCGACCCCAGGAAGAACATCGCAGCCTTGCAGTGGCGGCCGAACGCACCGAAATCCTCCGACCAGCGCATCGGCGCATCAAGCAAGTGACAGGGGATGTTTTCTGCCTGCGCGGCCCCAACCACCATTTGCGTGGCGTCCACATCATTGTGACAAGTCGGAAATATATCCTGATAGCGGATGAAATAACTCAAACCCGCATCTGCCGCAGTGGTGCGGGCCAATTGTTCCGACGCAACGACCAGTGCCCGCATCCGCTCTTCGGTCGCGGTGCGCAATGTGGTCCAGACTTCCGCCGCGCCGGGGGCAATGCCAAAGGCGGCCTCGCCAAGGAATGCGTGAACGATTGTGGTCAGAACAAACTCGTCATCAGCTTTACCGCCCCGGCTCATCGCGGTGATCCCGTTCATGAATACAGTCATGGCGGTCATCGGGGATACGCCGTCTTCGGGGTTGGAGGCGTGCGAGGTTCTGCCCTCAAATCTGACACGCATCCCGCGTGAAGCGCAATTGAGAGCGCCGCTTTTCAAATACACTTCACCCAGATTGAATCCGGGTACATTATGCATGGCAAACGCAAAATCGGGTTGAATGCGGGCAAAATCCGGGTCAGCGATGACGGCCTCAGCCCCAGCGCCAGTTTCCTCGGCGGGCTGAAACAACAACACTACCCGGCCGGTTTGCGGCCGGTTTCCATGCAGGATCATCGCAACCGCGCAGACAATCGCCATATGACCGTCATGACCGCATAAATGAGCGGTGCCGCTTTGCTGTGAGCGGTACGGCCTGTCAGAAATTTCCACGATGGGAAGCGCGTCCAGCTCGCAGCGAATCAGGATGGTCGGACCTGAGCGCCGGCTGTAATAAATCGCGGCTACGCCGTGTCCACCGAGGCCGGTGATGATCTCATCGGGAGAAAATTCCTCCAGCCAGGTGGCTATGAAACGCGCTGTTTTGACTTCTTCTCCGGACAATTCCGGAGCCTGATGCAACGTCTGACGCAACCGCGTCAACGCCGCCAGGTCAGCCGCCTGCAACATGTCTGTCCTGCCCCCAAGTCAAACCTGAGCTTTTAATCAGTCAATCGAGCCAGATGCGTTGTCATCGTCTTCGACGTCCGGCGTGACATCCAGTATCCGGGCACGGCCTGTGATTGTCACCTCGGATTTGCAATTCGTCATACAGGCTTCCGTGGTGTCGAAGACAGGGGTATCAGGCCTCGGGTCAAAAAAGAAATTGTCTTCATTGGGCAGGCGGATAGAGGTGAAGTTGGCTTTGGAAAGTTCAAAATCCTCCTGCGTCACCACATCGTTCATATACAGCAGATAGGCCGTAATGGCATAGATTTCATCCGCTGTCAGAGTCCCGGATTCACCAAATGGCATGGCGCGATTGATGTAATCATAAAGTGTCGACAGATAAGGCCAGTACGAGCCGATGGTCTTGATGGGACGGTCATCGGTCAAGGTGCCCTGGCCTCCCGCCAGCACCGGCCAGCGGCCAACACCCTCACCAAACTCACCGTGGCAGGCGGCACAGCGCTCGGAAAAAACAACTTCTCCCTCGGCCACTGTGCCGGAGCCTTCGGGAAGGCCTTGACCATCCGGGCGGACATCGATGTCCCAAGCCGCAATCTCGTCGGTTTCGGCGACACGGCCGAGGTCAAAACTGCCGGCCAGCACCGGCCCGGCCAGCACCATGACAAGGCCAATGGCGACAGGGACCTTAAGAGACTTCAACATTTTCCACCTCCCCCGGACCTTTGACATGCCAGGTCTGGATACCATTATTGTGATAGATCGAGTTCACACCGCGAACCGCCCGCAGATCCGACTTGGTGGGCTGCACATAGCCGGTGGAATCAATTGCCCGCGATTGCAGCAGCAACGGCCGGCCATCCCAGTCGAAATCGAAATAGAAACGGTGAACGGATTTGTCGAGGCTGGGGCCGTCAATCCGGGCAGTCTGCCAGTTGCGGCCTCCATCAAGGCTGATATCGACACGGGCAATTGTGCCGCGACCGGACCAGGCAAGCCCGGTCAGGACGGTTTGCCCCTTGTCATGCATCAGCGGCGCCTGTGGCGAGGGATTGGTAATCACAGATTTGGCGTCCATCGCAAAGGTAAAGCGGCGGGCCTGGCCGTCCTCCATCAGATCGGTGTATTTCGAGGTTTCTTCACGCAGTTGCCAGGGTGCATCGCCGATTTCAATGCGACGCAGCCATTTTATCCACATATTGCCTTCCCAGCCGGGCACCACCAGACGAATCGGATATCCCTGTTCGGGCCGCAGTGCCTCGCCATTCATGGCAAAGGCAACGAGGCAGTCATCCATGGCTTTGTCCAGCGGAACCGAACGCGCCATCAATGCGCTGTCAGCGCCTTCGGGCAATATCCATCTGGCTTTGGATTTGACACCGGCCGCGTTCAGCAGATGGCTCAACCGCACTCCGGTATACATCACATTGTGCACCATCCCGTGGGTGAACTGGCAGCCATTCAACTGGGCACCGCGCCATTCCATGCCCGAATTGGCGGCACATTCCAGAAAATAAATATGGTTTTCACGGGGGAACCGCTTCAGATCCTCCATAGTGAAGACCAGTGGTTTGTCGACCATGCCGTGGATCATCAGGCGGTGCTCGGACGGGTCGACTTCTGCAATGCCAGCATGATGGCGTTCAAAACACAGCCCGTTCGGAGTGATGATGCCATCCAGCTCGTGCAGCGGCGTGAAATTCACCGATGACACGGGATCGGCTGTCAGCCAGGCGACATTGCGGCGCACCACCTGCGATTCAAATGGAGAGGGCGTGCCGTAGGGACGAGCATCCACCCCTTCACCGAGATACTGGCTCCAGTCCCGGGGCTCCAATATGGCGGCTTCGCCGGCGGCAGCCGTTCTTGGACCAGATAAAAGCCCAGCCCCGATTGCCAGCGATGATGCAGCTCCCGCCCGCAGAAAGCTGCGGCGCGACGGTGTCGCATCGGTATTTGACTGTTGGTTGGTAACAGGATTGCTCGTCCGGTTTTTCAGCTCTGTCATACCAGGCCCTCCCCTGCCTTAGAAACATAATTTCGTGTGAATTTCCTCGAACACATCATTACATTCTTTTTTTTGAATGTAAACATTTCAAGGCGCCACTCCGGTGCGCTGAAACGTGCAGAAAGATATATCTTGCCACCAGGGTCGGAATTTTGAATCTCGGGCGATTTAAAATGGTTCACGGGTTGCTTCAGCAGACCGGCCTTGACTGAACTGATCGATTGGCTCGACATTCCAGTCTGTATCGAATGGCCCGACATGCATAAATTATCGTCCAGGGCCGGAACCCAATTGACAAAATCCCGGCATGAACACAAAACCACTCAAGCGCAATCTGTTCTGGATGTTTTTCAGCTTCTATGGCCGCATTTCCCGGCGCGAATACTGGTGGGCTCAACTCAGCCTTCTGGCGTTTTTCGTGGCAGCAGTGTTTATCATAGACCGCAGCGGTGGTCTGGATGAGCCGGAAGCCTCCACCGCTGCTGTGCTCGGCATTGCGGTCCTGCTGCAGATTATCTGGTTCTTCGGTATATGTGTTGCGGTCAAACGTGTGCACGATATCGGCTGGCCCGGTGGTCTTGCGGTGTTATTGTTTATTCCGCTGCTGGGCTTCTTATTCTGGCTCAAAATAGGGTTCAGTAAGGGACAGATGACAGAAAACAGATATGGCCTGCCTCTCAGCCAGGCAGGTCCTGAATAAGGGTGTGAGATCGCAAATGGCGGATTTACAGCAATCAGACAAGAACGCGGGAACAAACGGTGTGCTGTGGGCGCTGTTTCGGTTTTCCGGACGCATCAACCGCGAAGAATACTGGTGGGCCAATGCGGTTCTGCTGGGCATTTCGCTGGTGACGTTCAGAGTGGTATTCGGCGATTCGGTGGAGATGACTCAGGACGGACAGATGCATTTTCCTGAGACATTGATGCCATCTTTCATGCTGGTCCTGCTGGCGTCGCTCTATGTGACGTTTGCCATCTCGGTGAAGCGCCTGCACGATCTGGGCTGGCCTGGCATTGTGGCGGCGGTATTTCTGTTTCCTGCGATTGGCCTCTTCGCATTTGTCGTGCTGGGCCTGTTGAAAGGTCAAAACCAATCCAACAAATATGGCCCGGCACCACCACGATGAGGTTGCAGTTAATCTGCAACGGCGCTGCTGTCGGCGGCAAAAACACGCCCTTCGGACTTTCTTCACCCGGCACCTGATGCTAGAGCAGTTTGATCGCTTACCAGCAGGCCAGCAACCGCCATGTCAAACCAGACTGCCGTCAAGATACTGCAGGACCTGATCAAATGTCCGTCCATCACTCCGGATGAAGGCGGTGCCCTGTCGGTGCTTCAGGCGTTGCTGGAACCTGCCGGTTTTGACATCTCCCGCATGCGCTTTGACGATGCCAACAGTCCTGCGGTTGAAAACCTGTATGCAGGCTTCGGGTCCGGTGGTCCGCATTTTGTTTTTGCCGGTCACACGGATGTCGTGCCGCCCGGAAGCCTGGCGGACTGGTCCCATGAGCCCTTTGTGGGGGACATTGAAGACGGTGTTGTGTACGGGCGAGGTGCCGTTGACATGAAGGGCGGGATCGCCTGTTTTGCAGCGGCAGCGCTGGAATATCTTGCAGATCACCCGGACTTCAAAGGCAGAATTTCGTTTTTGATTACCGGCGATGAAGAGGGGCCGGCGGTCAATGGCACTGTCAAGCTGCTGCAATGGTGTGCCGACAATGGCGTGGTATTCGATCATTGCATCGTCGGCGAGCCAACCAATCCTTCAGTCTTGGGCGATACCATCAAAGTCGGCCGGCGGGGCTCGATTTCGGCGCGGCTGACGGTGAACGGCGTCCAGGGCCATGTTGCCTATCCGCATTTGTCAGATAATCCGGTGCGCAGCATCACCGGCCTGCTTTCCGCCCTGATGGAACCGGCACTGGATAGCGGCAATCAGCGCTTTCAGCCGACCAATCTGGAAATCACCAGTATCGATTCGGGAAACGAAACCTCGAATGTGACGCCAGCCAGTATTTCTGCGCTGTTCAATGTACGCTTCAATGATGAATGGACGCCTCAGACCATTGCGGCAGAACTGACCAGCAGACTGGATCAGGCGGTCCTCGACAATCGCTTCCGCGGTGCTGACAAGGCTCCGATCTCATACGATCTTGAATTTATCGGCAATCTGTCTGACAGCTTTCTGACCCGTTCCGACACGCTGATCAATGCGTTGAGCGATGCAGTGCACTTCGTTACCGGGCGCAAGCCGGAGCTGTCGACAGGGGGCGGCACTTCGGACGCACGATTCATCAAAGATTATTGCCCGGTTGTGGAATTCGGGCTTGTCGGCCAAACCATGCATCAAGTCGATGAGCGCGTAGCAATTGATGATCTGACGGCTCTGAGCCGGATTTATCGCAGATTTCTGGAGGTATATTTTGCCTGATCCCGCGTCCGACCGGAAAGGCTGCCTGTGATGAGTTCAGCATTTGAAGAACTTGCCTACAGGGCGACCCCGATCGGCGATCTCAGTCTGCGACGGCGCCGCGATCCGGCACTGAATGTCGATGTCCTGGAGATCAAACTGGGCGATGAATTCCTGATGTCGGACCTGTTTACCGTCTCGGAAATCGCGCTGGCTGATCTGGGTCTGGCGCAATTGAGCGGTGGCGATCTGGAGATTGTGGTCGGAGGTCTTGGCCTTGGTTACACTGCACAAGCTGTGCTGCGCCACGAAAAGGTCGGATGCCTCGTCGTGGTGGAGGCGCTGGATGCCATCATTGACTGGCACCGCTCCGGCCTGCTGCCTCTCGGGTCCGGGCTGACAGGCGACCCGCGCTGCCACTTTGAGCTTGGCGATTTCTTTGCAATGGCGGCTTCGGAAATCGGCTTCGATCCAACTGCGCCCGGCCGCAGATTTGATGGGGTTCTGGTTGATATCGACCATTCGCCGGACTTTCTGCTGGATCCGCAAAATGCCGGTTTCTATCAGCCTGAAGGCCTGCAAAAGCTGGCGCGGCACCTGAAGCCAGGCGGTGTTTTCGGCCTCTGGTCAAATGATCCGCCTGATGCGGAATTCACCGCCAGACTGGCTGAAATTTTTGACAGCGCTTCGGCCGAAAAGGTCAGCTTTCACAATCCGCTGCAGCACCGGGATTTTGTCCAGACTGTCTATCTGGCCCGCACGAAGGCCCGAACGAAGGCTTGAACGCCGCCGGTTCAGAGGATCGAATAGATTGCGGAGTTGCCGCCATGTTCGCGGACTTCGACGCTTTCCAGCCAGACCCGTTTCTGGGTCTGTTCTGTCAGGAACTGGCTAACGTAATCAAACACATATTGTGCAGTTGCCTCGCAACCTACTGCCGGCATTATCCGTAAATCGGCCAGGCCGGCGTTCGCGAGACCCTCAAAGACAGGTAGTTGAGGATCATCCTCCGCCAACAGCAAAGTGTGATCAAACATTTGCTTCAGCCACGCCTTGACCGGTTTCAATCCACCGAAATCGAAGCACCAATTGTGCTGGTCCAGTTCGTGAGTGGCAAATACAAATCTGAAGGCCAGAGCATAGCCATGAATTAACTGGCAATGTGAATGAGATGCGCGCCACTGCCGAAAACAACAGGAGAGCCCTTCCTGATGGTCATAGGTTTTCGTCGATCTGTAGATTCTGCGCGGCGCGGCACCGGTTGCAACGGCTGGACTCACGACTGGCGAATTGTGGTTCATAGAGATTATACCCTTGTCAACGAGACAGCACTTCTGCGCAGCCCTGGGCCCCGCTGCAGCCTGCATGCGGACCAAACGCTATCTGCTCAGTTGCTCCAGCGCCCGGCATTCGTCGAGAAATTCTTTCCGCAGAGTCAGGTCGCTTTGCATATCACCGTGATAAAATGCGTTCACCATCCGGCCGTCCTGCGAGGCGCGCACACCGCGATGGGTCCTGCACATATGCACGGCACTGACACGAACGGCCAGGCCTTTCGGATTGGTCTGGGCGACGAGGTAATCACCGATCTGCTGGACCAGTTCTTCCTGTATCTGCAGTCTTGAGCTGAAATATTCGACGATACGATCATATTTGGAAAGGCCGATAATCTCGCCATCAGAGCTTGGCACGACACCGATAAAGGCATGGCCATAAATTGGCATCATATGATGGGCGCATGTGGATCGCACTGTGATCGGCCCGGTAACTATCAGCTGTTCATATCGGTTGGCGTTATCGAAACATGTAATGGCGGGCGGTGCTGTATAGCGGCCATGCAGCAGGTCATCGACCAGCATCTTGGCCACTCTTTCCGGAGTGTCCCGGGTATTGTGATCGTTTTTGTGGTCGATATGAAGGATATCGAACAATTCCCGCATTTTTTCTGCAGCACGCAGCCGCATCTTCGTGCGCTCGGCTTCACCGATTTCACCGAGAGCTTCGTTGCAAAGGTGTGCCAAATTCAAATCTTTCGGTTGAACGTTCACAAGGCCATCCTCATAACTCCGTGCCTGAAACAGATATAAATACGCAGCGAACAACGTATCAACGAATTACAACAGAACTAGTTAACTTAAAATTAACCGACTACTTATCCTGCGTGCCATAATTTACGTGTTGTTATTTCCTGCATCTTACAAATTTCGATTAATATTGTTATTTACGGGAGTTGTAATATGTGGGGACAATTAATCTCGAGTTTAACTCGTGTCGCAGTTTTTGGCGTGGTTGCGGGTTGGGCCGCGCATATGGCAAACGCCGAATCGCTTCCGTCTCCACAGGGAAAAACTATCCTGACTATTTCCGGCAACATTCAGAATACAAACAGCCAGGACCGTGCCGAGTTTGACCGGGACATGCTTGAGGCGCTGAAACAAGTCGTCGTGGCAACCAAAACCCCGTGGGATGATGGCGTCGTCACCTTCGAAGGGGTGGCTATGGACGAGTTGATGCAACTTGTCGGGGCTGATGGAATGAACGTCCAGGCCATAGCGTTGAATGATTATACAACCCAAATTCCGATGTCGGACTTCTCCAAGCACAAGGTCATTCTGGCGATCAAGAAGAATGGCGAATACATGCCGGTTCGCGACAAGGGACCGTTGTTCATCATTTACCCCTATGACAGCAAAGCCGAGCTCCAGAGCCAGGTTTATTATGGCCGGTCGGCCTGGCAACTCTCGACCATCGTGGTCGAATAGAGGCTTTGGGTGCGGCAGTCACGAGGTTTAGGGTCAGATGATATCTTTGCGTAGTATGAAGTTTTGGCTGGTGGCGATCGTCAGTTGCTTCGTGCTGGCGACCACTTACATTTCCGTTTTGACATTTGAACGTCAGGCGGCACTGCAAGAGGTTTCTCGCTACAATACCGCCTGGTATGTCAGTCAGTCGGTGTCTGAATTTTTGCGACTTGAACAGCGTCTGGCCGCTCTGAACGTGGAAGGAAGCGGCGTCGATCTTGAGGAAGTACGGCTTCGGTTCGATATCCTGATCGGCCGTCTCAAGACATTGCAAAGCGGCGCAGCGGGAGATTTCCTGAAGCGAGATTCGGCACGGCTGGCGGTTATCAGAGATCTGACCGAAAGCATGAACGTCGTCGAAACCATGTTGAGCAATGCTCCGGCAAGCAAGACGGTCGTTGATGCGCTTGAATTGCTTTCTTCCTTCGAAAGACCCCTGTTATCATTAGCGTCTGCGGCAAATCATTTTGGCGCAAAAATGGTGGCAGAAGACCAGCGCGAGTTGATTCAACTTCAAATCCTGTTTTCTTCGCTTGCGGGCGGTCTGATCCTTTGCGGAATTGTCCTCATCGTCCTGCTGTTGAGGCATAACACGATGCTTGGCAACGCGCAGGGCAACTTGAGACGACTGGCCGAAGACCTGCACGGAACCTCGGCCGAACTTCAACTCAGCAACAGTCATTTTGATGCAGCTTTGAACAATATGTCTCAAGGTCTTTGCATGATCGACTCAAACGGCCGTCTTATTGTCTGCAATGACCGTTTCCTGGAGTTGTTTGGCATCCCGAGAGAGTATTTTTCACCCGGGGAAGTGATTCACGATATCGAAACCAGTACAGGCAAGCGGGGAAATTTCCAGGCGTTTCTGCATATCTATGATCACCAGCGCCAGATTGCCCAACAGCGGCGCAGCATGACATTTGTGCTGGATCATGACGAAGGAAGAGCATTTCTGATCTCGCACCAACCGCTCGACTCCGGTGGATGGGTCGCGACCTATGAAGATATCACCGAGCGCCGACAGACGGAACGCAAGCTGGCCTATATGGCACATTTCGATACGTTGACGGGACTGGTTAACCGCAACCTGCTGCAGGAAAAACTGGCCGATCTGCTGAGCCACAATGCGACGCCTGCCATTCCAGTCGCATTCTTTTCGCTGGATCTGGATCTGTTCAAGGAAGTCAACGACACGCTGGGGCACGACATCGGAGATAAGTTACTGGGTCGCGTGGCCGACCGACTGATCGACTGCGCTGAAAACAGCGATATCGTTGCCCGTATGGGCGGCGACGAATTTGCCATATTGCGCGACATTTCATCCGGTATAGACGACCATGAATTATTTGCAGCTGCGATTCTGGAGGCGATCAGCCAGCCCTATATTATTGAAGGCCAGGATATCGTGATTGGCGGCAGTATCGGGATCGCCTTATCGGATGGATCTGCAGATCCCGACCAATTGCTCAAACATGCTGATCTGGCGTTGTATCGGTCCAAGGCAAATGGCAGGGGTTCATACTGCCTGTTCCAGACCGAAATGGACCTTGAACTTCAGGCACGCAAGACCATGGAAAAGGATTTGCGGCGGGCGCTCGCGGACGGCGAGTTTGAAGTTTTCTTTCAACCCATCGTCAATGTCCATGACGAGGAAATCTGCGGTTTTGAGGCATTGGTGAGATGGAACCATCCCCATCGCGGATATGTTCCTCCAATCGATTTTATTCCGGTGGCTGAAGATATTGGTCTCATCACCCCGATTTCAGAGCTTGTCCTTGCGCGCTCCTGCGCGCTGGCAGCGAAATGGCCGAACAGCCTCAGTCTGGCAGTCAATCTGTCGGCGATCCAGTTCCGGTCCAGCACATTGGTGGATACCATTTCCGAGGCTCTTGCGACCTCCGGCCTCGCCGCATCCCGGCTGGAGCTGGAAATAACCGAATCGATCCTGCTGATCGAAAGCGAACAGACACTGGCGATTTTGCATCAGCTGCGGGATCTTGGAGTGCGCATAGCCATGGATGATTTCGGAACAGGCTATTCGTCACTCAGCTATCTCGCCCGTTTCCCGTTCGACAAGATCAAGATAGACAAGAGTTTCGTTCGCGATTTGAACACGCGGGCAGACAGCCGGTCGATCATCAAGCTGATTGCCGGGCTAGGCCGCAGTCTTGATATATGCACTACGGCTGAAGGCGTTGAAACGGAAGAGCAATTCATGGAATTACGGGCGGCCGGCTGTACGGAAGTGCAAGGCTACTATTTCGCAGTGCCGAAGCCATCTTCGGAACTGGAATTTACGCTGTCGGAAAGCCGCAATGATATTCTGTGTCATCGCGTCGCATAAGAATTTGCCCTCCCTTGGGTCAGCAGAGAAAAGACCAGGCCGTTCAGTTGTTCATCTCACGTCTGCAGGTCAGGAATTACCGGCCTGGTATAGTCTGGTAACGCCACTTTATCGCAGCGGATATCCTCTGTCAGCCAAGCCCGAAATCGGAGCCGCCGGACAGAACTATCAGGTCTTTTCGTCCGACTGTTTGTAGTCAACCCGTTGCAGATACAGGCCCCAGGGCGGAGCGACAGGACCACAGGCGCGCCGGTTTCTGGCTTCCAGCGCGGCCTGCAGGTCATCGGCCGTCCAGCGCCCTTCACCCACCAGTTTCAAAGATCCGGCAAAGGACCGTATCTGGTTGTGCAGAAACGACAGAGCCGAAACGCGGATATGGACTTCACCACCGACTGTTTCGACCTTGATCAGATCGAGCGTCTTGACCGGGCTCTTTGCCTGGCAGTCAGTGGCGCGAAAGGTTGTGAAGTCGTGATGGCCGGTCAGTCTTTGCGCCGCGTCATGCATGGCCCCGGCATCAAGCGACCTTGGCGCCCACCAGACACGGCCCTGGCTCAAAATGCTGCGCGCCCTGCGGCTTTGAATGCGATACAGATAATGACGCCGCACCGCGGAAAACCGTGCGTCAAAATCATCATCCACCCGGGCTGCTGCGAGAATGGCGATCTGTTCGCGTTTCAGATGAAAGTTCAGAGCATCTCGGACCTTGTCAGGCGGGTGCGACACCGACAGATCAAGATGTGCAACCTGGCCCAGAGCATGAACCCCGGCATCGGTGCGCCCGGCACCGCGAATGACGGGTTCTTCACCGCAGAATTTTTTAACTGCCGCTTCCAGACTGGCCTGAATTGAAGACCTGCCAGGCTGGCGCTGCCAGCCCGAATAGGACGCACCATCATATTCGATTGTAAGCTTGTAGCGGGGCATATTCTATAAAAGAACCGCGCCTTTGCCGATCGGCGCGCCATTGAGAAATTCTTCTGCACTCATGGGTTTCTTGCCGGCCCGCTGGACCTGTTCCAGACGGACGGCGCCGCTGCCGCAGGCAATGGTCAGCTGATTGTCAAGAATTTCGCCCGGCTCGCCCTCGCCTTCCATCTTTCTGCTGCGCAGAATTTTCAACCGTTCCTTTACACTACCGGCTTCAAATTCACACCAGGCACCGGGGTAAGGAGAAATGCCGCGAATATGGTTGTGGACGTCTTTGGCGTTACGGCTCCATTTGATGCGGGTTTCATATTTTGAAATCTTGTTGGCATAGGTGACGCCGGTTTTCTTCTGTTCGGTCAACGTCAGAGCCTTCGTTTCCAATTGTTCCAGAGCTTCCAGAATCAGGTCGCTGCCCAAGATAGACAATTGATCATGCAAATCCCCGGCTGTGGTGTTCAGATCAATTGGCACGATTTCCTCCATGGCGATCGGCCCGGTGTCGAGCCCCTCATCCATTTTCATGACAGCAACAGCGGTTTCAGTGTCACCCGTCATCAATGCCCGCTGAATCGGAGCAGCCCCCCGCCAGCGTGGCAGTTTGGAGGCGTGCAGATTGAGACAGCCATGTTTGGGTGCCAGCAGAATATGCTTTGGCAGCAACTGGCCATAGGCCACGACAACGGCCACATCGGCCTTGTGGCCCTTGAAAATCGACTGAGCAATGCTGTCCTTCAGGGTTGTAGGTGTCTGCACCGGTATCTGGAACGACTCGGCCATCTTGTGCACCGGTGATTTCCGCGATTCCATGCCGCGATCCGCCTTGCGCGGTGGCTGGCTGTAACAGGCCACGACCTGATGACCCGCTCCCACGATCTGCATGAGAGTAGCAACCGCAAAGTCCGGCGTGCCCATAAAAACAACGCGCAATGGCATTTTTGAAAATCCCTGGTTTCCAGCCGGTCAGGCGGATTTCTGTTTCAGCGCCTTGGTAAATTTCTTCACCACCCGATCACGCTTCAATTTGGAGATATAATCGATAAACAACACACCGTTGAGATGGTCAACTTCGTGCTGCACACAGGTGGCGAGTAATCCGTCCGTCTCCAGCTCCTGGCGCTGACCGGTGCGGTCGTAAAATTGGACCCGGCAGGCGCTGGGCCGCGTCACTTCCTCAAAATATTCCGGAATCGACAGGCAGCCTTCCTCGTAGACCGATGACTCCCGTGAGGTCCAGACGATCTGCGGGTTGATCAGGAAAATCGGGTTTTTCGGCTCTTCATCGCGCGAGCAGTCAATCGTGACGACGCGTTTCGGCACGCCGATCTGGATCGCAGCGAGGCCGATGCCGGGAGCCTCATACATGGTCTCCAGCATATTTTCCACCAGGGTCTGCAGGTCATCACCGAAATCATCAACCGGCTCAGAGATACTGCGCAGCTGATCATCCGGCAAGATGACCAGATTCTGAACTGCCATAGTCTTGTCCTTTTACTCTCGCAGACGAGATAAGGAATTGCGGCAGTCGGGTCAATGCAGTTTGCCCCAAGGCGCTGCGAATCAGATATGAAAAGTCATGCTTGATCCTGTTTTTCAATTTGGCGACATCATTTTTCTCGGCCGCGATCTGCTGATTGCCGGGCTTGCGGCCCTGCTGCTGTTCGGTTGGCTGCTGCTGCGCGCCATGCGCACATCCAGAATGCAGCAGATGAAAGTGCTCGAAGAAGCCCAGCGCCGCGCTCAGGAGCTGGAATCGCGTCTGCAGGATATGTCGCGCACCCAAAGTGAAATTACCGGTCAGGTCCGCACCATGTCGGATGTGCTGTCAAACCGGCAGAGCGAATTGATGCGCGCGGTCAATGAACGGCTCGACGGTATGGGCCAGCGTCTCAACAGCTCGGTCAGTGAAAGCAGCAAGGGCACGCAGGAGAGCCTGTCGAAACTGCAGGAACGGCTGGCGGTGATTGACCGGGCGCAGACCAACATCACCGAATTGTCCGGCCAGGTGGTGCAGTTGCAGCAGATTCTGGCCAACAAGCAGACGCGCGGCGCCTTCGGCCAGATGCGGATGGAAACAATCATCGCCGACGGGCTTCCGACCGGGGCCTATTCGTTTCAGTCGTCGCTGTCCAACAACACCAAGCCCGACTGCCTCGTTTTCATGCCGAATGATGCACCCAGCCTGGTGATCGATGCCAAATTTCCGCTGGAAGCCTATAATATGCTGCAGGAGACGGCGGATCTGCCGGCGCAGAAAGAAGCCACAGCGCGCTTCAAGCGCGATGTGGATGTGCATATCCGGGCGATTGCCGACAAATATTTCATCAAAGGCGAAACCCAGGACACGGCCTTCATGTTCGTGCCGTCAGAATCGGTGTTCGCCGCTATCCATGAACAATTTGAAGACCTTGTGAAACGTGCGCACCGCTCCCGGATCGTGATCGTCTCGCCATCGCTGCTGATGCTGTCTATTCAGGTCGTGCAGGCGATCCTGAAAGACGCGCGGATGCGTGAACTGGCCCATGTCATTCAGGCCGAAGTGGCGGCTTTGCGGGATGATACTCTGCGGCTGGACGACCGCGTCAACAAGTTGCAGACCCATTTCCGTCAGGCCAACAAGGATATTGACGACATTCTGATTTCCACCAGCAAGGTGGTGCGCAGAGGCCAGAGGATCGAGGACCTGGAAATGGGCGAGATAACAGTGCAGCCCGCGACGCCAGCGCCGACATCAGCGCCGGCATCAGCGCCGGTCATTCCGCTGACGAAAGCCGTCACGGGCGGTGAGTCGGGTCAGCGCTGACAGGCCGGGCACCAGTAAGTCGAGCGCCCGTTCTGGGTGAATTTTTCAATCGTGCCGGCGCAACCGGGCCGCGAACAGGCAACATGCTCGCGGTCATAAACGGAAAAGCGGTGCTGAAAATAGCCCAGACTGCCATCGGTCCGGGCGTGGTCGCGCAGGGACGAGCCACCTGCTTCGATGGCTTCGTGAAGCACTGCGCGAATGGTCCCAATCAGCGGTTCAAGATGCTTCCTTGGCCGCCCAGTCCGGGTGACCAGGCTGCCGGCGCTGCGTTTGGGCGACAACCCGGCGCGCCACAGCGCCTCGGCGACATAGATATTGCCAAGTCCGACAACATTGCGCTGATCCAGCAACGCCGCCTTCAGGCTGGTGGTTTTGCCGCTGAATTTTCCGGCAAGATATTGAGGTGTCAGAGCGTTGCCGAGCGGCTCAATTCCCATTTTTGCGAACAAGGCGTGGTCGGCGAGTTCTGCACGCTCAATCAGCAGCATGAAGCCGAAACGGCGCGGATCATTATAGGTGATGGTTGAGCCATCCTCGACGTGAAACACGACATGATCATGGCGGCTCAGCTTCGCGCGCTGATGATGAAAGCTGCCAGGACTCTCCGTGCCTTGCGGGGCGTCAATGCGGAACGAGCCAGACATGCCCAGATGCATCACCAGAACTTCATCGCCGGTCAGATCAGCCAGCAGATACTTTGCCCGCCGGGCCAGCGAGGTTACGGTACGGCCTTCGACCCGTTCGGCAAAATTCGGTGAAAACGGAAAGCGAAGATTGGCGCGGCGCTGCTCCAGTCGGACAATGCGCCGGCCTTCCAGAATCGGCTGCAATCCGCGCCGTACGGTTTCGACTTCTGGCAATTCCGGCAATTCGGCCTCTCAATATTGTTGTCAGTTTTGCATGGTGGCGCGCGGTTTTTGCTATATATGAGCTAAAGGTCCGGACTTAAACGGGATATTTTAGAGAAAGCCTGCCTGCCGTTTCGCACATCCTGCACAGGCATCCGGCCTTCCCTGTCTTATGTTCTCAGGATTTGGGTTTTCTATACAGCATGAATACGCTATCCCGATTGGACCCGGACCCCTAAGATAAATTTCCACCCTTGCACGGATGTGACAATATCATCATGCCGACAAACGCAAATGCACCTGAACCGACCATCGATCCAGCAGGAATGGAGACATCATTCGGCTACAAGTCCGTGGCACGCGGGCATAAGCAGGCGCGCGTTGATGACGTGTTTCACAAGGTCGCCAGACGCTATGATCTGATGAATGATGTGATGTCCGCAGGCCTGCACAGGCTTTGGAAGGATGCGATGATCTCCATGCTGGCACCGCCCAGGAGCCGGCCCTACCGGGTTCTGGATGCAGCCGGCGGCACGGGCGATATCGCTTTCCGGATCGCCAACCGCGCCGGCAGTTCCGCGCACATCACCGTGTGTGATATCAACAGCTCGATGCTGGCCGTCGGCGCCGACCGGGCGGCAAAGCAGCAGCTTGCAGATCAGGTTGAGTTTGTCGAAGGCAATGCAGAGCAATTGCCGTTTGCCGACAATTGCTTCGATGCTTACACAATCGCCTTCGGCATTCGCAATGTGCCCCGGCTGGCGCAGGCTGTTCAGGAAGCTCACCGGGTTTTGAAACGCGGCGGGCGCTTCCTCTGTCTGGAATTCTCGAAAGTCGACATTCCGGTGATGGACAGGATTTATGAAGCCTATTCCTTCAACGCCATCCCGCTGATGGGCGAGTTGGTGACCAATGACCGGGACAGTTACCAGTATCTGGTGGAATCGATCCGCAAATTCCCGAATCAGGCCCGCTTTGAGCAGATCATTGCCGATCAGGGTTTTTCCCGCGTCACCCATCGCAACCTCACCGGCGGAGTTGCCGCCATCCATTCCGGTTGGAAATTGTAGGATCTGAGTTTCGTGTCAGCACCGCTTGCCTATCTGCGCCTTGTCAAAGCCGGTTTCGTGCTGGCGCGGGAAGGCGTCTTCAGCCTGTTGCCGCGCGAGGACGCGCCGCTTGGGGCTCGGATCGTGCTGTGGTGTGCCGATCTGATCGCACCGCGGGACGTCGACCATAAAAGCAAGGGCGACCGGCTTAACGCAGCTCTCAACCGGCTTGGCCCGTCCTATATCAAACTTGGCCAGTTTCTGGCTACGCGGCCCGATATCGTCGGGCCCGACATTGCCGATGGCCTGGGGAAATTGCGCGATGAGGTGCCGCCTTTTGCAGACGCGACGGCCCGGCAGATCATTGAGAGCAATCTCAACAGAACGGTGGACCAGCTTTATCGCAGCTTCAGCGCGCCGGTGGCGGCAGCCTCGATTGCCCAGGTCCACAAGGCCGCGACCAGAGACGGGGATACTGAAAGCGACAAACAGGTTGCCGTAAAGGTGCTGCGCCCCGATGTGCGGCAGCGATTCCACAAGGATCTTGAAAGTTTCTATGCGGCAGCGCGGCTGCTGCAGCGCCTCGACCCGTCAAGCCGGCGGCTGCGGCCGGTCGCGGTGGTCGATACGCTGGCACGCAGCGTGACCATGGAAATGGATCTGCGCATCGAAGCCGCCGCCCTGTCGGAAATGGCCGACATTGCCGTCGATGATCCGCATTTCGCGGTTCCGGCAGTTGACTGGGACCGGACCGGACGGGATGTGCTGACGATCGACTGGATCGACGGGCTGAAACTGACCGAACTGGATGCCCTCAAAGCTGCCGGGCACAACACGTCGGCTCTGGCGACCAATCTGATCCAGATCTTTCTGCGTCATGCTCTCAATCACGGATTTTTCCACGCGGATATGCATCAGGGCAACCTGTTCGTCGATGCGCAGAGCCGTATCGTGGCGATAGATTTCGGCATCATGGGGCGGATCGGCCCGAAGGAGCGCAAATTCCTTGCTGAAATTCTCTACGGGTTCATCAAACGCGATTATCTGCGCGTTGCAGAAGTGCATTTTGAAGCGGGCTACGTGCCTGCGACCCAGTCGGTCGCTGACTTTGCCCAAGCGTTGCGGGCCGTGGGCGAGCCGATTCACGGCCAGTCCGCCCAGGATATTTCCATGGCCAAGCTGCTCGGCCTGCTGTTTGAAATCACCGAATTGTTTGACATGCAGACCCGCACGGAATTGCTGATGCTGCAAAAGACGATGGTCGTTGTGGAAGGCGTGTCACGCTCGCTCGACAGCAGCTTCGATATGTGGACGGCTTCCGAACCGGTGTTGCGCGACTGGCTGACGCGAAATCTAGGGCCGGGTGCAAAAATCGATCAGGCGGCCAGTGGGCTGTCATCGCTTGGCCGCCTTATCAACGAATTGCCGGCCCTCGCCGACCGCGCCGCCCATGCCTCACAGGCGCTGGATGAGATGGCGGCAAACGGGCTGAGACTGGATGACAGAAGCCTGCAGCTTCTGGCAAAATATCAGGCCCGTGAAACCCGCGCCAGCCGTGTTGCCCTTGCGGTGGTGGCCCTCTCAGTGGCCGCAGTTGCGCTGGCTTATGTGTTCTGATTGACTGGATTTGAGCGGAAGGCCTGCAAACCCATGAACCCCAAGAAAATCCTGCTTATCATTGGTGGCGGAATTGCTGCCTACAAAACCCTGGAGCTGATTCGCCGGGCGCAGGATCGCGGTTTTGAAATCAGCGTTGTCATGACCGGGGCAGCCCAGCATTTCGTTACCCCGCTCAGTGTCTCCACCCTGGCGAAAGGCCGGCTTTACAGCGACCTGTTCGACCGCCAGGAAGACATGGATGTGGGTCATATCCGGCTTTCACGACAGGCCGATATTGTGGTCGTGGCACCGGCGACGGCGGATCTGATGGCCAAGATGAGCCATGGTCTGGCAGATGATCTGGCAAGCGCCACGCTGCTGGCAAATGACAAGCCGGTGCTGCTGGCACCCGGCATGAATCCAAATATGTGGGAGCATCCGGCGACGCGGCGCAACCGGGCGCAGCTGGCGGAAGATGGCGTGCAATTTGTCGGACCTATGGCTGGCGAAATGGCGGAAGCAAATGAGGCCGGCACAGGCCGGATGGCGGAGCCGGACGAAATTCTTGAGGCTGTGCAGGCAATTCTCGGCGTGCCGAAAGCCGGGCCTCTATCCGGCAAACATGTGCTGATTACCGCAGGACCAACCCATGAACCGATAGACCCGGTGCGCTACATTGCCAACCGCTCGTCGGGAAAGCAGGGCTATGCGATTGCCCGCGCGGCGCAGGCCGCCGGGGCCAAAGTCACCCTGGTTTCCGGACCGGTTGATATTGCCGCCCCTGACGGTGTTAAACTGGTCAGCGTTCAGACCGCGCGGCAGATGAAGCAGGCCGTCATCGAGGCTCTGCCGGCTGATATTGCGATCATGTGCGCCGCCGTGGCCGACTGGCGTGCAACCCATGAAGCGGACCGCAAGCAGAAAAAGGACGGCAGCGGCAAACCGGCCGCGCTGGAGCTGACCGAAAACCCGGATATTCTGGCCTATGTCGCGCAACAGTCTGATCCGCGTCCGGCGCTGGTGATCGGCTTTGCCGCTGAAACCGACAATCTGATCGACAATGCGACATCAAAGCGGCTGCGCAAGGGCTGTGACTGGCTGGTGGCCAATGACGTCTCGCAGGAGGGCGTGATGGGCGGCGATCACAACGCAGTGCATCTGATCAGGGATAGCGGCATAGAGGCCTGGCCGCAGGCCGGCAAGCAGGCCGTGGCCGAGCGTTTGATGTCAGAGATTATCCAGCATTTTCAATGAAGCCATTTGCATCGGGGCGTTTTCAAATATGAGTATCAACATCGACATCATGCGTCTGCCACATGGGGCGGATCTGCCGCTGCCGGCCTATCAGAGCGCCTATGCGGCAGGCTTCGATCTGGTGTCCGCCAGCCCGGCTGATGCGCTGGTGGTGCTGGAACCGGGAGCGGCCGCAAGCATTCCCACCGGTATTGCGATGGCGCTGCCAGCGGGATTTGAAGCGCAGGTGCGGCCCCGCTCCGGCCTTGCGGCCAAACATCTGGTCACGGTGCTGAATGCGCCCGGCACGATTGATGCGGACTATCGCGGCGAGATAAAGGTGCTGCTGATCAACCACGGCAAGATGGCGTTTGAGATCAGCCGCGGTATGCGCATTGCGCAAATGGTGATTGCCCCGGTGATGCAGGCCGGACTGGTGGAGGTGGCGCGCCTGGATGAAACCGAGCGCGGCAGCGGCGGTTTCGGCAGTACCGGGCTCAGCTGACATCTGTCAGCCTCTACAAAGCGCCATCTTTATAAAAGCCCGGCCTGCTGCGCCAGTTGATGGAGATTGCGTTGCGGCCGCGGCCCGATATGGCCGAGCACTTCGCCCGCAGCAAGATTGCCGATGGCAGCAGCGGCTTCATTGGGCAGACCAAGGGCGTGGCCATAAAGAAACCCGGCGGCGAACATATCGCCGGCACCTGTGGTATCGATGAGGCGCTCGACCGGTGTTGTCGGCACCGGGACAATTCCGTCGGAACTGATGACATGACAGCCCTTTTCGCTGTGGGTCACCGCTGTCAGCGGACAATCCACCTGAATGGCCCTCAGCGCCGTATCCAGATCCGCTGTCTGGTACAGCGCTTTGATCTCGGCATCATTGGCGAGCAGAATATCAACTGATCCATCCTTGATGAGGCTGAGAAATTCATCGCGCCAGCGGTCTACGCAAAACGAGTCCGACAGGGTGATGGATACCTTGCGCCCATGGGCGTGAGAAATATCGGCCGCCTTGCGGAACGCATCCTTCGCCATGGGCGGGTCCCACAGATAGCCCTCAAAATAGGCAATTGCGCTGCCAGCAACAATTTTCTCGTCGATATCATCCGGTCCCAATTCGACACAGGCGCCCAGATAGGTGTTCATGGTGCGCTCGCCATCGGGCGTTATCAGGATCATCGAACGGGCTGTCGGCGTAGCGTCCGGCGGCAGCGGCGCGGTATCGAAGGTCATGCCCATTGCGCGCATGTCATGGCGGTAGAACCGGCCCAGCGTATCGTCACACACCTTGCCGAAAAACGCGCCCTGGCCGCCCAGACTGCCAATTGCCGCGACCGTATTACCAGCCGAGCCGCCAGAGGCTTCGGTGGCCGCGCCCATGGCAGCGTAAAGCGCTTCGGCGCGTTCAGTATCAATCAGGTTCATGCTGCCTTTGGCGAGCCCCTCGCTGACCAGAAAGGCGTCATCAGTCAGGCTCAGTACATCGACAATGGCATTGCCAATGCCGAGCACATGGTGGTCAAAACGGTCGGTCATAAGAGAGTCCGGTATTATTTGGCAATTATGAATTGTGAACGGGGCAGGATGTGCCTATGTCCCGTTCTTAGTAACAGGAAATCCTCCAAAAACCAGCCATTGCCAACCTCTGGAACCGTAAACCAATGCTTTTTTCCGCCGCCGGCCGTGCCTTTTCGCAAATCCTGTCGCCCCGCTTTCGCAATGTGTTCTGGAAATCCCTGGGGCTGACAGTGCTGATGCTGATCGCATTTGTGGTTCTGTTGCAGAATCTGGCCGACAGTTTCATCGCCGTCAGTTCACCCTGGGTGGATACGGCTATTGCCTTTCTGACCGGATTTGGCCTGTTGCTTGGCGCCGGTTTTTTGATTGCACCGGTGATGAGCGTATTTGCCGGCCTGTTTCTGGATGATATTTCTGAGGCCGTCGAAGCGCGCGATTATCCACAGGATACGCCGGGTGCTGCAATGCCGGTCGGCCGGTCAATCATTCTCTCGGCTCGGTTTTTGCTGCTGGTGGTGGCGGTCAATGTGGTGGCGCTGTTTCTGCTGCTGGTTCCGGGCATCAATCTGATCATCTTTTTTGTTGCCAATGGCTACCTGCTTGGCCGCGAGTATTTTCAGTTTGTCGCGATGCGATTCTATTCTGAAAGCGAAGCCAATGCCCTGCGCAGCCGCCATGCCACCACGGTGATGCTGTCCGGGCTGATCATCGCCCTGCTTCTGGCGGTGCCGCTGCTGAACCTTCTGACGCCGCTGTTTGCCACCGCTTTCATGGTGCATGTCTTCAAACGGCTGGACGGCAAACATCAGTCCAGGGTCTTGGCCGGATAGCGGCACAGATCGCGGATCAGGCATTTGCCGCAATCCGGGCGGCGCGCCTTGCAGACATAGCGGCCATGCAGAATGAGCCAGTGATGGGCATGCAGCAGATGTTCGCGCGGGATGGATTTTTCCAGAAGCAGTTCAACATCAAGCGGTGTCTTGCCGGGGGCCAGCCCGGTGCGGTTTGAAACGCGGAACAAGTGGGTATCAACCGCAATGGTCGGCTCGCCAAATGCAATGTTCATCACCACATTTGCCGTCTTGCGCCCGACGCCGGGCAACGTTTCCAGCAGATCCCGGTCAGCGGGAACTTCGCCACCAAAATCGGCAATCAGCTTTTTGCAAAGTGCAATGACGTTTTTGGCCTTGTTGCGGTAAAGCCCGATGGTTCTGATCGCTTCGCGCACTCTGTCCTCACCCAGCACCAGCATCTTTTGCGGCGTATCGGCAATGATAAACAGGTCCTTCGTCGCCCGGTTGACACCAACATCAGTGGCCTGCGCTGACAGCACAACCGCCACCAGCAACGTAAACACATTGACATAGTCCAGCTCGCCTTTCGGCTCCGGGTCAGCGCGGCAGAAACGGTCAAACATCTCCTGCCGTTCGGCAGGTTTCAACCGCGAACGTTTTTGCGGCTTTTTTCTGGCCGTTACTTTCACCATATTCCGATCACTCCGGTTGCGGCAGCACCATGACGCCGGATCTGACAAATCTCAAGGCGGATAAGGCAAGATTGCGCAACACAGCGTGATTCAACATCTGCGGCATCAGGTCTCTTTGTTGGTGTGCCGGTTTCGCGCTATTCTTGTAACAATCCCAGCGATCCTGCCGGATGACGGAATTGCCATGAGATACACTGAAAGCAGCATTCTTTTTGCCGCACGGCTGACGCCCTATCGCTCGCTTGGCCGAACAGGGTTCATTGTGCTGATGGCCTTTGTCTCAATCATCTGTTTTGTCGCCGGACTGTTGTTTGTGTGGATTGGAGCATGGCCGGTTTTCTGCTTTTTCAGTCTCAACGTGCTGACAATCTACCTCGCCTTCAAACTGAATTACCGGTCGGCAAGGGCGTATGAAGATGTGGAACTGTCACAAGAGCAGTTGCAGGTGACAAAGGTCAGTGCCAAAGGGGTTGCCGAGGAACATTGTTTCAACCCGTTCTGGGTGCGTCTGACCATTGAGCGGGAGGAGGATGAAGGGGTCACAGCTCTGACACTCACCAGCCATGGCCGCTCGCTCAGAATCGGCAGCTTTCTCAATCCAGGCGACCGGGAAACACTTGGCACGGCACTGCGCGAGGCCCTGCGAAAAGCACGGGGTCCGGTTTTTTCCTAGAGTTCATTTCCGATTGTTTTCTGCCACACGGAAAACGAGGCCGGGCAGGTAGAGCCCGGCAACACCGTCCTGTCTGATCGGCGCTTTCGGCGGCATTGGTTTGAAGGCCTGTCATCGCTCCGGACCGGCTGGATTGCGATCAGAGCTGGCATTGGAGTTGAGGATATCGCCGATCGGAGGCGCGCTCCAACGCAGCGGGTAAGCGGCGACCATCTGGATTTTTCAAAAAAAATCTGTCATAGAGGAAAGACGGCAGTTGTGTCCGTTGCGCGCAAAACGCTTGTTGAGCGCAGTGGCAACATCCGGGGGGGTGCCAAAATGGCCATAGTCATAGTCTTGGTTCTGGTTGTTGTCGGATCGGTCCTGTTTCATGTGTTCAGTCCATGGTGGTGGACGCCGATCGCTTCTAACTGGGGTTATATAGATACGACGCTTGTCATCACGTTCTGGATCACCGGAGCAGTGTTCAGCGCGGTCATTCTGTTCATGGCCTACTGCGTCTGGCGCTACCGCGCCAAACCGGGCAGAACAGCGGAATTCAACCCTGAAAACAAACGGCTTGAAGTAGGGCTGACAATCATCACCGGGCTGGGTGTCGTGGCAATGCTGGCCCCGGGACTGTTTGTTTGGAATCAGTTTGTCACTGTTCCCGATGATGCGACCGAGGTTGAGGTCTTTGCACAGCAATGGTCCTGGAGTTACAGGCTGCCGGGCGAGGATGGCCGTCTGGGCCGTTCCAGTGCGCGGCTGATTGATGGCGACAATCCTCTGGGCATAGATCCGCAAGACCCATCCGGCCTGGACGACGTCATCATCGATACTGACACGCTTCACCTGCCTGTCGACAAACCAGTCAAAATGCTGTTGCGATCGGTTGATGTGCTGCACGATTTCTACGTCCCTGAGTTCCGCGCCAAAATGGACATGGTCCCGGGGATGATCACCTATTTCTGGTTTACGCCGATCCGCACGGGCGAGTTCGAAGTTCTCTGTGCCGAGCTGTGCGGCGTGGGCCACGGCTATATGCGTGGCGCCGTCCAGATAGATGAGGAAGCTGACTACCAGTCCTGGCTGGCGGAAATGCCAACCTTTGCAGAAGCATCCACAAATCCGAAAGTAAAGACCGCAACCGCAGATCCCTAGGCTCTTGATGGGATAGCCAATTGTTCCGTATCGCCATGCGCTCCGGGACCCAAGGAGGAGACATGGTTGATATCACGCATCAAACCGACCCGGACGTGCCTGCGGCCGAAGTGCCGGACGTGCACCCGCCCCACGCGCATAGCTGGGTGTCAAAATGGGTGTTTTCGCAGGATGCCAAATATATCGCCATTCAGTATTCCGGCACCGCCGTCGCCATTGGAATGGTCGCTCTGGTGCTGTCGTGGATGATCCGTCTGCAACTCGGTTTTCCCGAGGTTTTTTCTTTCTCTGCCGAAGCCTATTACCAGTTCATTACAATGCACGGCATGATCATGGTGGTCTATCTGCTGACCGCGATTTTCCTGGGCGGATTCGGCAATTACCTGATTCCACTGATGGTCGGCGCGCGGGACATGGTTTTTCCGTTCGTCAACATGCTGAGCTACTGGGTCTATCTGGCGGCGGTACTGGTTCTGGCGGCCAGTTTTTTTACTCCGGGCGGTCCCACAGGTGCGGGCTGGACGCTTTATCCGCCGCAGGCGATCCTGGCGGGCACACCTGGCGGGCGTGACGCCGGCATCATCCTGATGCTGGTGTCGCTGATCCTGTTCATCATCGGCTTTACCATGGGTGGTCTGAACTATGTGGTGACGGTGTTGCAGGCGCGCACGCGCGGCATGACATTGATGCGGATGCCGCTGACGGTGTGGGGCATCTTTACCGCAACAGTGATGGCGCTGCTGGCATTTCCGGCGCTGTTTGTCGCCTGCGTAATGATGCTGTTCGACCGGCTTCTGGGCACAAGTTTTTTCATGCCTGCGCTCGTCGAGATGGGCCAACAGATGAGCTATGGCGGCGGCAGCCCGATCGTGTTTCAGCACCTGTTCTGGTTCTTTGGTCATCCGGAGGTCTATATCGTCGCGCTGCCCGCCTTCGGCATCGTGTCGGACCTGATCGCCGTGCACGCGCGCAAGAACATCTTCGGGTATCGCATGATGGTCTGGGCTATCGTCGGAATCGGCGCGCTCAGCTTTATTGTGTGGGCGCATCATATGTATGTTTCCGGCATGCATCCCTATTTCGGCTTCTTCTTTGCGACGACCACGCTGATCATCGCGATACCGACGGCCATCAAGGTTTATAACTGGGTCCTGACGCTGTGGCGCGGCAACATTCACCTGACGCTGCCGATGCTGTTTGCGCTGGGATTCATTGTCAGTTTCGTCAATGGCGGTCTGACAGGCTTGTTTTTGGGCAATGTGGTGGTGGATGTGCCGCTGTCCGACACGATGTTCGTGGTGGCGCATTTTCATATGGTTATGGGTGTGGCCCCGCTGATGGTGATCTTCGGCGCAATTTATCATTGGTATCCCAAGATGACCGGTCGGATGCTGAACGAAACGATGGGACAGATCCATTTCTGGGTGACCTTTATCGGGACCTATCTAATCTTCTTTCCGATGCACTATGTCGGCCTCGTCGGTGTTCCCCGCCGCTACCCCGAGATCGGCGATACGGCCTTCGTGCCCGACAGTGTGGCAACGCTGAACGCCTTTATCACCGTGGCCGCGCTGGTGGTTGGTGCCGCACAGATCATGTTCTTGTACAACATCATCTGGAGCACCCGGGCAGGCAAACCCTCCGGGGGCAATCCGTGGCGTGCAACCTCACTTGAGTGGCAGACGCCTGAAACGCCGCCGCGGCATGGCAACTGGGGTGATGATCTGCCACTGGTCTATCGATGGGCGTATGATTACAGCGTCCCCGGCGCTCCTGAAGATTTCATTGCACAGGACGATCCCTGGTCAAGCCAGACAGCACCGCCATGAGTATCACGCTGATCTTCATCGCAGCCGTCGTTGTTATCTCGGGCATCTGGCTGGTGCGCCAGGGAGTGATGACCAAACCCTGGTTGGAGACAGGTACCGCCCCGGCGATGACGGCTTTGCAAATCGCCTCTGGCGGGCGCATCTGGCTGGGTGTCGTACTGGCCATCATCGGCAGCCTCTTCGCGCTGTTCGGCAGCGCTTTCGTGATGCGGATGGAAGTGGCCAGCCTGCAAGGATTCGACCTGCCGCCACTGATCTGGGGCAATACAGCTGTGTTGCTTCTTGCCAGTGTGCTGCTGCATCTCAGCGTTGCCGCGACCCGTCGCAACGATCCGCGCAACGCTCATTTGATGTTGAGATTTGCCCTGCTCGCGACCATCGGCTTTCTGGTCGGCCAGTTGCTGGTATGGCAGGCATTGGCAGACGCCGGACACAATTTGACGACAGGTCCGGCGGCCAGCTTTTTCTATCTGCTGAGTGGTCTGCACGGCTTGCATATTGTTGCCGGGGTTGGCGTGCTGGCGCTGGTCGCAACTCAAACCCACACCGACCCACAGCGATTTGCTCGCCGCACCCGGCAGTGCGCCATATATTGGGATTTTCTGGCTTTCGTCTGGTTGGGGCTGCTTGCGCTGTTTATGGGCCTGGCGAACCATATGTTCGATGACCACAGCACTTTGCTGTCATGAGGTACAATAATGGCTGATACCGTTTTGCACAAAACCGACCGTCCAGAAGGGCTGGATGGCATCATTGCCGATTGGGGCTCCGACCAGCGCGCCTTCAAAAAGGTGTCCTGGGGCAAGGCAATGATGTGGATACTTCTGGTCAGCGACACCTTTATCTTCGGTATTTTCCTGCTGTCCTACATGTCGGCACGCATGTCGACACAACGCGAGTGGCCCAACGCAAGCGAGGTATTCTCGCTCAATATCGGGGGCACTAATTTTCCGCTTCTGCTGATTGCGATCATGACTTTCGTTCTGATCTCAAGCAGCGGAACGATGGCGATGGCGGTGAAATGCGGCTATGCCCGCGCCCGGCGCATGACCGCCGCGCTAATGGTGCTGACGGCTTTGCTGGGTGCCACCTTCGTCGGCATGCAGGCTTTCGAATGGTCCAAGCTCATCCATGAAGGTGTGCGCCCCTGGGGCAACCCGTTCGGAGCCGAGCAATTTGGCGCGAGCTTTTTCATGATCACCGGCTTTCACGGAACCCATGTTGCGATCGGTGTGATTTTTCTGCTGATTGTCGCGTGGAAGGTCTGGCGGGGCGAGTTTGATAGCGACCGCAGATCGTGGTTGTCATCGGGCAAAGGCGACTATGAAGCCGTCGAGATCATGGGACTTTACTGGCACTTCGTCGATCTGGTCTGGGTCTTCATCTTTGCATTCTTTTATCTGTGGTAGCGAAAGGAACAGTCATGGCCGACACGACGCAGCAAACCGACGCCAGCGCACATGATGTGGGACAACAGCATCCGCTCAAGCTCTATTTCGTTGTCTGGGGACTGCTTTTCGTCCTCAGCGCGTTGTCCTATTCGGTGGATTATGCCGGCCTGCAGGGCATGCTGAGGTGGTCTTTGATCCTGGTGTTCATGATCCTCAAGGCAGGCCTGATCGTCGCGGTCTTCATGCATATGGCATGGGAGCGGCTGGCACTGAGTTATGCCATCCTGTTGCCACCCCTGTTCATCTTGATGTTCGTGTCGATCATGGCAATTGAGTCCGACTACACAGCCTTTACCCGGGAAATTGCCTTCACCGCCCCGTGATCCGGATCAGCCGGCTGCAACGGGATCACTGGCAGGTACAAGCTTGCGGTAGATGTGCCATGTGGCATGGCCCAGAACCGGCAGGACCACGATCAGACCGACCAGTCCCGGCAACGCACCCAACACCAGCAGAGCGGCAACAATCAATCCCCAACCGAACAATGGCACCGGATTGGTCTGCACGGCACGCAGCGATGTTTTCATGGCAGCAATGGTGCCGACATCCCTGTCCAGCAGAAGCGGAAAGGTTACCACTGTTGTGCACAGTGTAATTACCGCAAATATGAAGCCGGTCGCATTGCCAACGGTAATCAGTGCCCAACCGCGCCCGGTTGTCAGAACGTCATTGACAAATGCGCCGATACTGGAATACGCGGCGGCCCCAAAGGTTGCGGTATAGATAAATTCCGCCGTATAAATCCAGACCACAAAGAGTACCAGCAATCCCAGTCCCGCCGCTATTATCGAAGGTATGGCGGGTGATTTGATAACCGCAAAAGCATCTTTCCATGATGCCTCCTGGTTGCGTTCCAGGCGACGGCTGATTTCGTACAGGCCCAGAGCCGCAATCGGGCCGATCAGGGCAAACCCGCTGATCAGCGGATAGATCAACTGCAACGCATCGCCGCGTGATGCCCAGAAAAACAGCCCGAAGCCGATGACAGGATAAACCAGGACAATAAAAGCATAGTGCGATGGCTTCTGAAGGAAATCGTTCCAGCCCGACTTCAAGGCGTCAAACACATCTGAAAGTTTGATGACGCGCACTTCAATCGCTTGCGATTGTGCAGTGCCGGATGTCAGCACGTGAAAGTTGGACATGGCAGTTTTCCCCCGTCTCAGGTCAATTCCGCGCCGTGCCGGAAACGAATAATCCATAAGCACTGCGGAGTTAAACAGTGATCCTCTGATGCCACTCTAGCAAGAAACAGTACGATTGTCGTGTTGAATACTTCGGTGCCGTCAGATGGCCGCAATCGGGAGCATGTGGCGGACGGGTTTGACGGATCTGCGCATCGGGACATGTCGGAATCCTTGCGGGCCAGACACGTGACAGGTCGACCCTGAGTCTTGTGGCAATGCAATGATTTATGGACAAGTTGTTGAAAGCTCGCATATAGGCCGGCCAGAGCTTGCCCCGGTCAACGGACCGCTCCGACAGCTTCGCTGGACCCTTGCGCACGAAGTGGTCAGTTCAAACCGCGCGCACGGATTTTGCGACCGGCTCAAGAATCGGGTGGCGCGGATGCACGCCGTGTGGTCCTTTGATGCTGTGTTTGATGTGAAAGACCCGAAGCCATGACACTTTCATTGAATTCTGCTGATTTGGAGCATGCCATGCCGGTTCCTGCCGCGGACCTGTCGGCAGCACGGGACTATGATATTGTGCGCCGGGTGATCGAGCATATTTCACAGAATTACCGCGATCAGCCAAGCCTCGATGCGCTGGCTGATCTGGTCGGTCTGTCGCCGTTTCATCTGCAGAAACTCTTCACCCGCTGGGCCGGATTGTCGCCAAAAGGGTTTTTGCAATGTGTCACACTGGATCATGCCCGCCGGCTGCTGCAGGGCCAGGACAGCATTCTCGACATCTCCTACGATCTCGGCCTGTCAGGACCGGGGCGGCTGCATGATCTGATGGTCAATGCGGAAGCCATGTCGCCCGGCACCTACAAATCCCGAGGTCAGGGTCTGACCATCTATTACGGCTTTCACGACAGCCCGTTCGGCATTGCCCTGGCAATGGCAACTGAGCGCGGACTGTCTGGTCTTGCCTTTGCCGATGCAGACGGGGAAGCGGAGGCGTTTGCCGATATGGCGCGGCGCTGGCCGAAGGCCGATTATGTGGCCGCACCGGACAAAACCGCGCCGCTTGTGGCGCAGGCCTTTGCCAAGGCCGCGCCGGACCAGCCGCTGCGCGTGGTTTTGATCGGAACCGATTTTGAAGTGCGGGTCTGGGAAGCGTTGCTGAAAATTCCAATGGGTACGGCGACGAGCTATTCATCGATTGCCGACAGCATTGGCAGGCCAACTGCGGCACGGGCTGTGGGTGCGGCTGTCGGCCGCAACCCGATTTCATTTGTGGTGCCGTGCCACCGTGTGGTCGGCAAAAGCGGTGGCCTCACCGGTTATCATTGGGGCCTGACGCGCAAACGCGCCATTCTGGGCTGGGAAGCCGGGCATACAGCTCACAAATGATGGCTGTTATCCCTTCAGCATCTCGCTGCTTTTTACGGTTGTATCGGCGTTGAGACGGAAGATCATCGGCTGGCCCGTGGCGATTTCGCGTTTCAGAATCTGTTCCGTATCAAGCTTTTCCAGAATCATCACCAGCGAGCGCAGCGAATTGCCGTGCGCGGCCACCAGGACTTTTTCGCCGGACATGACGCGCGGCAGAATATCGGTGAGATAATAGGGCAGGACGCGCGCGCCGGTGTCCTTCAGACTTTCCCCGCCGGGCGGCGGTACATCAAACGAGCGGCGCCAGATGTGAACCTGCTCCTCGCCCCATTTCTTGCGGGCATCATCCTTGTTCAAGCCGGCCAGATCGCCGTAATCGCGCTCGTTCAGCGCCTGATCGCGAATCGTGGTGAGCTCCGGCTGGCCCAGCTCTTCGAGCAGCAATGTGCAGGTGTGCTGGGCGCGGATCAGAGCCGAGGTATAGGCGACATCGAAGGAAATTCCCTTGGCCTTCAGCGCCCGACCGCCGGCCCTGGCTTCGTCGATGCCTTTTTCGGTCAGATCCGGATCCTTCCAGCCGGTGAACAGGTTTTTCAGGTTCCATTCGCTTTGGCCATGACGGACCAGAACCAGTAAACGTTCCATAGTTTCTCCCCGGGACATGCCCTTATTGATGTGACAGGCCCAACACGTCCTGCATATTGTAAAGATCCGGCTTCTGCGGAAACGCCCAAAGCGCGGCCTTGACCGCTCCTTGAGCAAAAATACTTCTGTCTTCGGCAATATGGGAGAGTTCCACCCGTTCGCCATCGCCGGCGAAAATAACGCTGTGGCTGCCGACCACCGAACCGCCACGCAAGGTGGCAAAACCAATGCTGCCGGGCTCGCGCGCGCCAGTCACCCCATCGCGAACCCGCACCGAGTGATCGGCCAGATCAACGGCCCGCCCTTTGGCCGCCGCGTTGCCCAGCAAAAGCGCGGTTCCCGAAGGAGCATCGACCTTGTTGCGGTGATGCATTTCCAGCACTTCGATGTCCCATTCAAGGCCGAGCGCACGGGCACCCTGCTCGACCAGAACCGACAGAAGATTGACGCCAAGGCTCATATTGCCGGATTTGACAATGCGGGCATGACGGGAGGCGGCAAAGACCTTTTCATCATCTTCCGCCGACATGCCGGTGGTGCCAATGACATGGACAATGCGCGCCTGCGCGGCGTATTCGAGAAAGCTCAGCGTGGCCTCGGGCGTTGTGAAATCCAGAACCGCATCGGCGGCGGCAAAGGCGACCAGCGCATCATCCGTGACCGGCACCTTCAAAGGCTCAAGGCCGGCCAGCATACCGGCATCCTGGCCAAGAAACCCGCTATCGGCACGCTCGATCGCTGCAACCAGACGTGCGCCGGGAATATCATGAATGGCACGTATCAGTGCCCGTCCCATGCGTCCGCCTGCGCCAACCACGACAATTCTCAATTCAGCCATAATGGTCCCCGGTCACATGGTTCAGTATTCTTAAAATCTGCTCTAGCACAGGGAATTGCGGTGGCCAACCAAAGGGGCACCAGAAACAAAAAGGCCGGACGTTTCCACCCGGCCTTTTTCAATCTTGTTAGCGGAACACCTAGTCCTGCTCGATATCCTTGCCGGTTTCCTGATCGACGACTTTCATCGACAGGCGAACCTTGCCGCGATCATCAAAACCCATCAGCTTGACCCAGACCTTGTCGCCTTCCTTGACCACATCCGTGGTTTTGGCAACACGCTCACTGGCCAGCTGGGAAATATGGACAAGACCGTCCTTGGCACCGAAGAAATTGACGAAAGCGCCAAAATCAACTGCTTTCACAACTGTACCCTGATAGATATGGCCGACTTCAGGATCATCTGTGATCGAGCGGATCCAGGCAATCGCGGCTTCAATGGATTTGCCGTCAGACGAGGCAATCTTGATGGTGCCATCGTCTTCGATATTGACCTTGGCACCGGTTTTTTCGACGATTTCGCGGATGACCTTGCCGCCGGTACCGATGACTTCGCGGATTTTATCAACCGGGATTTTGAGCTGCTCGATACGCGGCGCAAATTCGCCAAGTTCCGGACGGGACTCCGTCAGCGCCTTGGCCATTTCAGCCAGAATATGCTCACGGCCGTCCTTGGCCTGTGCCAGGGCGATCTTCATGATCTCTTCGGTAATGCCGTCAATCTTGATATCCATCTGCAGGGCGGTGACGCCCTCTTGCGAACCGGCTACCTTGAAGTCCATATCGCCGAGATGATCTTCATCGCCGAGAATATCGGACAGAACAGCGAAATCATCGCCTTCCTTGATCAGGCCCATGGCGATACCAGCGACCGGACGGCGCAGCGGAACGCCCGCATCCATCAGAGCCAGCGACGTGCCGCAAACAGTTGCCATTGAAGACGAGCCGTTGGATTCGGTGATTTCCGACACAACGCGCAAAGTGTAGGGGAATTCATGATGCGGCGGACGCACCGGATTCACAGCCCGCCAGGCCAGCTTGCCATGGCCGATTTCGCGGCGGCCCGGTGTTCCCATGCGGCCTGCTTCACCGACCGAATAGGGCGGGAAGTTGTAATGCAGCATGAACTGTTCCTTGTAGGTGCCGGTCAGGGCATCAATGAACTGCTCATCATCAGAAGTGCCCAGAGTGGCAACTACCAGCGCCTGGGTTTCGCCGCGTGTGAACAGCGAGGAGCCATGGGCCCGTGGCAATGTTCCAACTTCGGCAACAATCTGACGCACGGTCTTGGTGTCGCGGCCATCAATTCGGCTGCCATCCTTGAGGATGCGGCCACGGACAATGTCGCTTTCCAGTTTTTTGATCTGGTCACCAAGGATGTTCTTGTCATCCGGGCTGGCACCATCTTCCAGAAGCGCTTCCATGACTTTGGCCTTGGCAACGGAAATCGCGTCGCGTCGCGGCTCTTTTTCCTGGATGTCATAGGCGGCATTGAGATCGGCCTCGACCAGATCCCTGACTTTCGCATACAGCCCGGAATGATCGGCAGCAACATGATTGCGTGGTGCCTTGGCGGCTTTTTCGGCAAGTTGAATAATTGCCTCAATGACAGGCTGTAATTCGCGGTGACCGAACATGACGGCCCCGAGCATAATTTCCTCGGACAGTTCCTGGGCTTCCGATTCAACCATCAGAACCGCTTCACTGGTTCCCGCTACGATCAGATCCAGCTTGCTGTCTTCCATGGTATCGAGCGGCGGGTTGAGAACATATTCGCCGTCAATATAGCCAACCCGCGCACCGCCGATCGGGCCCATGAAAGGCACGCCGGAAATGGTCAGCGCCGCAGATGCGCCGACGAGGGCAACGATGTCAGGATCATTTTCCAGATCATGCGACAGCACTGTCAGCACAATCTGGGTTTCATTCTTGTAGCCATCCGCGAACAGCGGACGGATGGGACGGTCAATCAGCCGTGAAGTCAGTGTTTCTTTTTCGCTTGGACGGCCTTCACGCTTGAAGAAGCCACCTGGAATCTTGCCGGCGGCAAAGGTTTTTTCCTGGTAGTTCACGGTCAGCGGAAAGAAATCCTGGCCCGGTTTTGCGGTACGGGCGGAGACGGCGGTGGCGAGAAGTGTGGTCTCGCCATAGGTGATCAGAACTGCGCCATCGGCCTGACGGGCAACACGGCCCGTTTCCATGATCAGGGGGCGTCCGCCCCATTCAATTTCTACACGTTGTGTATCAAACATTTTTTGCTTCTTACCTTATTGTCAATGGACAGGATGAAAACGGCCTTCCGCCTTCATCGGTCGTAGCGGCGCGACCATCGCGCCGTCTTTTTGAGCCATCGCAAGACAATGAGATGCTCTGAAATCAAAGAGCATCCGATAATCCTGCCATGGCTCGGTTTGGTCTTACGGGTTACAATATACAAGAGAAAGGGCGCCGCAGCGCGACGCCCGTTTCGTGTCCGATCAGCGGCGCAGACCAAGCCGCTTGATGATGTCTGTATAACGGCTCTCGTCGCTGGTTTTCAGATAGTCCAGCTGACGGCGGCGCTGCGAGACCATTTTCAGAAGACCGCGACGGGAATGATTGTCCTTGCCATGGGCTCTGAAATGCTCGGTCAGATTATTGATGCGCTCGCTGAGAATGGCGACCTGCACTTCGGGAGAGCCGGTGTCATTTTCCAGGCGGGCATATTCTTTGATGAGTTCCTGCTTGCGTTCTGCAGTAATCGACATCGGGTATCCTTTCTTCGTAACGCTTGCCGGTGCTAACCGGCATTTTTAAACACGCGCTTTGGAATGAACTGACCCTGGGCCACCGAGCCGATGGCCACCAAAGTGTTTCTGGTGGTGACATAGGCTTCGGCAAGGGCAATGGGGGCATCCCGTCCGCGCAACAAAATGGCCTGACCGTTAAACAGCCGGGCCGCTTCCGCCTCCGTGACGGCCAACGCCGGGATGTCGTCCAGCGCGGTCTCAACAGGATGCAGAACTGAAGCCATATCCGCTTCAGCGGGGTCTCTATGGCGCATTTCCTGCAAAACTTCCAGCGAAATCATCTGAGATTGCTGAAATGGCCCGACCTGAGTGCGCCGCAGCGCACTGACATGGCCTTCAGTTCCCAGGGCACGGGCCATATCGCGCGCCAGAGCCCGGATATAAGTACCTTTTCCGCACCGGGTTTCAAACGTCGCATGATCAGCGTCGGGGCAGCCGGTCAGCGACAACTCATCAACCTCGATATCGCGTGGCGCAAGCTTTACAGGTTTCCCGGCCCTGGCCAGATCATAGGCGCGCTCACCGTCTATTTTCAAAGCACTGAAGGCGGGCGGCAATTGCGAAATCACACCGGTGAAGCGCGGCAGAATTGCATTGATCGCGGCTGCATCGGGCCGCAGATCCGAAGTGGCGACAATATCGCCTTCACAATCATCGGTGCTGGTGGCCTCTCCCCATCGCACAGTGAAAGCATAGGTTTTGCGGCCATCCTGGACGAAAGGAACCGTTCGGGTGGCATGACCAAGTGCAATCGGCAGCATGCCGGAGGCCAGCGGATCCAGGGTTCCGGCATGGCCGGCCTTCCTGGCGTCAAACAGCCAGCGGACTTTTGACACGGCCTGGGTGGAGCCAAGCCCGACCGGCTTGTCCAGCAACACCCAACCGTGGATGTCCTGCCCCTTTTTACGGCGCGCCACAGTATTCAGCTTTCAGCTTGATCGTCATCTGCCACAGGATCATCATCCCCCAAGGCATCGTCAGGGGCTGCCAGATCAGCCAGAACTTTCGGCTGGCGCAGCAAATTTTCTATCCGGCTGGCTTCGTCATAGCGATTGTCGGCAAAGAATTTGATATCCGGCATATATTTCAGCGTCATATCCCTGGCCACGCGGCGGCGGATAAATTTACTGTGCTCGTTGAGCAATCTCGCCAGTTCCTCGCCGTCACCACCTCCCAGCGGCGCGACATAGACACTTGCCAGTTTCAGATCGGTTGACATGCGGGCTTCCGGCACCGTGATCATGATACGTTCCAGATCCGGATCGCGGACCTCACCACGGCGCAGGCACTCATCCACTGCGCGGCGGATGACTTCGCCAACCCGCAACATGCGCTGTGTCGGTTCTTTGCTGATACTCTTATGCCCGGAACGGCCCATCATCTTGTCCAGATAAAGACGCCATGCCCGATCGTGTCAGGCATGGCGCGGATTACACATCACTCAGAGGCTGCGGATAATCGATTCGACCCGGTAGCACTCAATGACATCGCCTTTGCGCATGTCCTGATAATTTTCAAATGCCATGCCGCATTCCTGGCCCGCATTGACTTCCTTCACTTCATCCTTGAAGCGTTTCAGTGTGGACAATTTGCCTTCATGAATCACCACATCATCGCGGATCAGGCGCACATGCTGGCCACGCTCCACCTTGCCTTCGGTGACGAGACAGCCGGCAACCTTGCCTATCTTGGATACGTTGAACGTATCCAGAATTTCAGCATTGCCCAGCATATGCTCGCGCAGTTCCGGCGACAGCATCCCGGACATCGCCGCTTTCACATCATCGATCAGATCATAGATGACATTGTAATAGCGGATCTCGATGCCGTTTGCTTCCGCCGCTTCCCGTGCCTGTTTGTTGGCACGCACATTGAAGCCGACCACAGGGGCATTGGAAGCCGCCGCCAGCGTGATGTCGGTTTCCGTGATGCCACCGGCACCGGAATGAATGACGCGGGTTGCAACCTCGTCGGTGTTGAGTTTATCCAGCGCGCCGACAATGGCCTCCAGCGAGCCCTGTACATCAGCCTTGATGAGCAAGGGCGTTTCCTGGGCATTGTCGGTCTGAAGCTGGTTCATCATGGCTTCCAGAGAGCCGCGTGCGCCGCGCGCCATGACGGCTTCCTGCTTCACGCGCTGACGGTATTCCGTGATTTCACGCGCCTGGCCTTCATTTTCGACCACTGCAAACTGGTCACCGGCTTCCGGTGTGCCTTGCAGGCCAAGCACTTCGACCGGCATCGAGGGCGGTGCCGACTTGACCTGCTCGCCACGATCATTGATCAGCGCCCGGACCTTGCCCCATTCCGAGCCAAGCACGAGAATGTCGCCGACTTTCAGGGTTCCGTTCTGAACCAGAACTGTAGCGACAGGACCGCGGCCCTTGTCCAGCTGAGCTTCGACAACAGTACCGCGGGCACTGCGTTCCGGATTGGCTTTCAACTCCAGCAATTCCGACTGCAGCAGGATGGCTTCCAGAACCTTGTCCAGATTGGTGCCTTTCAGGGCGGAGACTTCCACATCAAGAATATCGCCTCCCATGCCTTCCACCTGAACTTCATATTGCAGAAGTTCGGTGCGCACGCGGTCTGGATCGGCACCCTCCTTGTCGATCTTGTTGATCGCAATAATCATCGGCGCATTGGCAGCTTTGGCATGGGCAATCGCCTCAGCGGTCTGCGGCATCACGCCATCGTCGGCGGCCACAACCAGAATGACGATATCGGTTGATTTGGCACCACGGGCGCGCATGGCCGTAAAGGCGGCATGGCCCGGCGTATCAATGAACGTTATTTTTTGTCCGGCCTGCTCGACCTGATAGGCACCAATATGCTGGGTGATGCCACCGGCTTCGCCCGATACGATATTGGTTTTGCGGAATGCGTCCAGCAATGAGGTCTTGCCGTGGTCGACGTGACCCATAATGGTGACGACCGGCGGGCGCGAAACACCTGTTCCGTCATCTTCTGTAACAGTGATCTCGTCGAACAGGCCGCCTTCGACATCGGATTCCGAAACACGGCGGACCCTGTGGCCCATTTCCTCGGTGATCAGCTCAGCGGTATCCGCATCGATCACATCATTGATCTTCAGCATCTGGCCCTGCAGCATCAACAGCTTGATGACGTCGACAGCGCGCTCGGCCATGCGGTTGGCGAGTTCCTGAATGGTAATGGTTTCGGGAATAACCACTTCACGGGAAATCTTCTCGCGCGGCGACATTTGCGCGGCACGCTGTTTTTCACGTTCGCGGCGGCGCCGGATCGATGCCAGTGACCGGGCACGGTCTCCGCCATTGTCTTCCAGCGCATTGGACAGTGTCAGTTTACCCTTGCGGCGATCATCGCTCTTGCGGGCGGATTTGGCATCATCCTGCTCCTGCTCGCGGCCCGGGCGTTTGACGGCACGCAGAATCTTGGTGTTCTTTGAATCAGCTTCACGGGTCTTGCCGGGGCGGGCGGTTTCACCGGCTTCTTCGGCGGCGGCCAGATTAACGGCTTCCTCGCGAATGCGGGCACGCTCTGCCTCTTCATCTGCGACGCGCGTAGCTTCGGCTTTGGCTTCAGCTTCGGCCTTGGCTTCCCGGCGGGCCCGATCAGCTTCTTCGCGCTGGCTGCGCTCCTGCTCTTCTTCCTGACGGCGGACGCGGTCTTCCTCTTCGCGTGCCTGGGCTCCGGCAAGGGCCGTTGCGCGGGCATCGCGCTCACCGCTGGTGAGGGTCCGCAGAACGGTCCTGTTACCGCGCGGAGCCGGGCTGGAACGCGGTGCGGATGACGGGCGTGACGCCCGGCTGGCGGGTCCGGTCACAGGGGCTGCGGGCGCAGGGCTCTTGGCCGCCGGAGCGGCGGCGGGAGAGCGCGGCGCTTCGGCCGGCGTGCGTGCCGCATCAGCAGCCGGCGCGGCAGGTGTGCTGCCCGGCATATTGATCTTGCGTTTGCGCTTTTCTACCACCACAGCCTTTGACCGGCCGTGTGAGAAGCTCTGGCGTACAGTGCCCTGCTGCTCTACTCCGCGTTTCAGCGAAAGAGTCGGACGTGCGCTCTGCTTGTCGTCTGTGTTATCCGTATCGCTCATTCTTATCCTGGTCCTGCTGCCGCGTTTAAACTGCTGCGCGGCGCGTCTGTCAAATCATCTTAGCAACAAACAGCACTTTGCGTGCCGAATTGATGCCTGTTTACAGCGCACTTTCTGTGTGCGCCGCTTTATTTCTTCAGTCAGTCTGTGTGTCTGCCCGCTCTGGGTCTTCCTGATCTGTGTTTGCCCGCGCTCCGGCGTATCGCTGAAGCCGCCCGGCAGCATTTAAAAATCCGCCATCGCCCTGGTCCGATTTCTTTTCCGACCTTGTCAGCGCGGCATGTATTACATTTGTACGGCCAAATGCCAAATCCAATTCTGCGGTATCGAAGCTGCGGAACAGCGGTAGAGCATATGAAACGCCCCAGCGCCGTTTTACAGCCTGTATCAACTTGCGCAGACTGTCTTGCGCGCCATCCCTTGCGCAAATCAGCGCTACCAGCTTGTCTCCACCGACCGCTGCTTCCACCTTGGCAAATCCGGTGACGATCCGGCCTGATTTTTGGGCCAGGGCCAGTGCGCCAAGCGCACGGTCAGCCAACAGTTTTTCAACCCGGTCTGCCAGTCCCGGCTCGACAGTGATGCTGCGGCCTGCCTTTTTTTCAAGCAAGCGGCCAAACAGCTTTCTCTGCTCCGCCAGTGTGACACTCGCACGATCCGCCGTTATCCATACGCCACGTCCCGGCAATACCGCCTTCAGATCCGGAACCATACGACCGTCCGGATCGGCGACAAAGCGAATCAGCGCCGATTTCGGCAACACCGTGCGGGTGAGCGCACATTGCCGGCTCGGCTCGCGGCGGGCGCGCGGGCTGCCATCATCGGCCTCGACGCATTCCGCCTTTGTCGTTTCTTTCAGGCCTTGAAACATTGGGCCCTGAAGCTTCAACTCCTCATCCTTTGGCGAGTTTGACACAGCTGCAATCCTGCCCCGACCGGTCGCTCTACTGAGACGCCTCTTGCGCCTCTTGTGCCACTGGCTCCGCTGCTTCTGCGGCTTCTTCTGCATCCGGATCGGCTTCGTCAGCTGGCGCGATGTCCTCCTGGGTGATGAGACCGGACTGCAGACGTGCCGCCATGATCATGGCTTCAGCTTCCGCGCGTGACATTTCCGAAGGTGCAAAAATCCCCTCGAAGCGCTGGGTTTCCCCATCCTTGCGCTCGGTCCAGCCGATCAGATCATCCGCGGCACAATAGCCCAGATCCTCAACAGATTTTACGTCGTTCTTGCCGAACGCAACCATCATGCCAGTGGTCACACCAGGGACGTCCCGCAGTTCATCGGCAACACCGAGTTTGATGCGTTCCGCATCCTGCTCGGTTTCCAGCTTTTCGAGATATTCGCGGGCACGGGTCTGAATTTCCGTCGCCGTATCGTCGTCGAACCCTTCAATGAAAGCGATTTCGTCAAGTTCCACATAAGCCACTTCCTCCACAGAGGTAAAGCCTTCGGTGGACAGCAACTGGCCAACCATTTCATCGACATCAAGTGCCGTGGTGAACAGCTCGGTGCGTTCGGCGAATTCTTTCTGGCGGCGTTGGGATTCTTCTTCCTCGGTGAGAATATCGATATCCCAGCCTGTCAGCTGTGACGCGAGACGGACATTCTGGCCGCGACGGCCAATGGCCAGGGACAATTGCTCATCCGGCACCACCACTTCGATTTTGGATTGATCTTCATCCAGCACGACCTTGGACACTTCGGCAGGCTGCAAGGCGTTGACGATGAATGTCGCGGCATCCGCAGACCAGGGGATGATATCGATCTTTTCACCCTGCAATTCGCCAACCACAGCCTGAACGCGGCTGCCGCGCATACCAACACAGGCACCAACTGGATCAATCGAACTGTCGTTGGAAATCACGGCAATCTTGGCACGCGAGCCAGGATCACGCGCGACCGAGCGCAACTCGATGATGCCATCATAGATTTCCGGCACTTCCATTTCAAACAGTTTGGCCATGAAAGCGGGATGGCTGCGGGACAGGAAAATCTGCGGTCCGCGCTGCTCGCGGCGCACATCATGAATGTAGGCCCGCACGCGGTCGCCATAGCGGAAGGTTTCGCGCGGGATCAGCTCATCGCGGCGGATGATCGCTTCGCCACGGCCCAGATCGACAATCACATTGCCATATTCAACGCGCTTCACAGTTCCGTTGACCACGGTTCCGATGCGGTCCTGATATTCTTCAAACTGGCGGTCGCGTTCGGCTTCACGGACTTTCTGGACAATGACTTGCTTGGCAGATTGGGCCGCGATGCGGCCGAAATCCATTGGCGGCAATGGTTCGGAAATCGCATCGCCGATCTTTGCTTCCGGATTGCGAGCCTTGGCGTCAACCAGAGAGATTTCCGACATCGAGTTGTCGACTTCTTCAACCACATGCAGCAGCCGATGCAGACGAATTTCGCCGGTCTTGTCGTTGATATCGGCACGCACATCGGTTTCCGATCCGTAACGCGCCTTGGCTGCCTTCTGGATGGCATCTTCCATCGCCGCAATCACAATGGTGCGGTCGATCACCTTTTCGCGGGCAACAGCCTCGGCAATCTGCAACAACTCAAGTCGGTTGGCACTTACAGCCATGTCATTATCTCCCTAAACGGAACCGCGCGGATCATCCCGGCGGGCCTGTTGGTCAGTCTTGGTCGGTTTCAATTTCGCTCTCCGCGTCGATTTCAGGCAAGGTGCCATCGTCAACAGCGGAATCAAAATCAGGGTGTTCCGCCTTCAGCATAGTGCGGGCGGCGTCTATCAGTTCATCGGTCATGATCAGGTTTGCATCGGCGACATCCGCCAGTGGCAACCAGATATCGGCTCCGGTTTCCACAAGCGATTTTTCAGTGGATTTGGCGTTGGTCTTTCTGCCGCGTTTTTCCATGGGTCGCAGACCGAATTCGGTGCCGCTATCAGCGTCACGCAGACCAAGCAACTGGCCGCGAAACCGGCGTTGTCCATTGATCGTCACCGCCATTTCCACCTTTGCCAGATGGCCCGCCCAGAGTTCAAAATCCGACCGGCGCACCAGCGGCCGGTCGACCCCGGCGGTGGAGACTTCCAGATGATAGGCTCCGGAAATCGGATCATGCACATCGAGTTCCGGCGACAGCGCCTTGGAAATTGCTTCACAATCGGCAATCGTCATCAGTCCGGAAGGGCGCTCGGCCATGATCTGCACGGTCAAACCATTCTGTCCGGAAACACGCGCACGCACCAGCCGATAGCCAAGGTCCTGAATCACAGGCTCGGCAATGGACGCTATGCGGGCGTCAAGTCCGGTTTCCGTTACAATGCGCGGATCATCCGCCATGGTTGTGCAAGTCCTTGCGCGCCAGATCTTCCAGATCGGCCAGATCATACAGACGGGCTGGGCCTGGCCGAAGCCGGATGGCATTTGGCAACAAAAAAGAGCGGGTCCGGCGGGGCCCACTCTCAAACGTGTGTTTAAGATTTGAGATGTATATAAATCGGCGCTGAAGCTTTTGCAAGCGATAGATCGCTGGTCGGTTAAATTGAAGCACAGCACCAAAACCATCCGACCGGATTTGACAGTGGCCGCAGCTTTCAATGACTCAGCAAAAACCGGGACTCAGCAAAAACCGGCACGCGGACTCAACAAAAACCGGCAAGCGGACTCAACAAAAAACCGGCACAGGAGACCCGCGCCGGCTTTAAAGCTTGTGTCAATCTGCGGTCAGACCACAGACCGGCTGCATCAGGGCTTATTCGTCGTCCTGATTTTTCAGAGCCGCACCCAGAATATCGCCAAGCGATGCGCCGGAAGCTGTCGAGCCGTATTGGGCCACAGCTTCTTTTTCTTCGAAAATTTCCAGTGCCTTGATCGACAGAGAGACCTTGCGGGCCTTCTTGTCAAAATTGGTGACACGGGCGTCGAACTTTTCGCCGACGGCGAACCGGTCGGGACGTTGCTCAGAGCGTTCGCGTGACAGATCGGAGCGACGGATGAAGGCTGACAGATCCGTATCTGCAAGCTTCACTTCCAGTCCGTTTTCCTGAACTTCGGTCACTTCGCAGGTGACAACCGCATTCTTGCGCAATTCACCGGAGGCCGCAGCATCGGCAAACGGATCGCCATCAAGCTGTTTGATACCGAGCGAAATGCGTTCTTTATCAGTGTCCACATCCAGCACGATGGCCTTGACCACATCGCCTTTCTTGAACTCTTCGATCATCTCTTCACCGGACCGTTTCCAGTCCAGATCGGACAGGTGAACCATGCCGTCAACATCGCCATCAAGGCCAACGAACAAGCCGAATTCGGTTTTGTTCTTGACTTCGCCTTCAACGATTGTGCCAACAGGGAACTTGTCAGCAAATGAAGTCCAGGGATTGTCCATGGCCTGCTTCAGGCCAAGCGAGATGCGGCGTTTGGCCGGATCAACTTCCAGAACAAGCACTTCCACTTCCTGTGAAGTGGAAACGATTTTACCGGGATGGATGTTTTTCTTGGTCCATGACATTTCAGACACGTGGATCAGGCCTTCAATACCCGGCTCCAGCTCAACAAACGCGCCGTAGTCGGTGATATTGGTGACCCGGCCGGTGAATTTGGCCTGAAGCGGATATTTGGCATCGATGCCTTCCCACGGATCGCTTTCCAGCTGTTTCATACCCAGCGAGATACGCTGTGTCTCGTGGTTCACGCGGATGATCTGAACATTGACGGTCTGGCCGATTGTCAGAACTTCACTTGGATGATTGATACGGCGCCATGCCATGTCTGTGACATGAAGCAGGCCATCAATGCCGCCAAGGTCGACGAAGGCGCCATAATCGGTGATGTTCTTGACAACACCTTCCATGACCTGACCTTCCTGCAGATTCTGGACGATCTCGGAGCGCTGTTCGGCACGGGTTTCTTCCAGGATGGCGCGGCGTGAGACAACAATATTGCCACGGCGCTTGTCCATTTTCAGAATCTGGAATGGCTGTGGATTGTTCATCAGCGGCCCTACGTCGCGAACCGGACGGATGTCGACCTGGCTGCGCGGAAGAAAGGCAACTGCACCTTCAAGATCGACCGTAAAGCCACCCTTGACGGAATTGAAAATCTGACCGGAAACCTTCTCGCCTTTTTCAAAGGAAACTTCGAGGCGCACCCAGCTTTCCTCACGACGTGCTTTTTCGCGGGACAGAACTGCCTCACCGAGCGCGTTTTCGATGCGCTCCAGATAGACTTCAACTTCATCGCCGAGTGACAGGCCGCCGGTTTTATCCTGATGGCCGAACTCCCGGACGGGGACGCGGCCTTCAACTTTCAGGCCCACATCAATCACGGCCAGGTCTTTTTCAAAGGCGATCACGGTGCCTTTGATGACACTGCCTTCCTGCTGGGATTCAGAGCCAAATGTTTCGTCAAGAAGCGCAGCGAAATCTTCGCGGCTTGGTGTTTCGATATTCATGAATTCTCCTAGAAAGCGATGGACGGGTCTCTGCGGACCTTCCGCCAATCGCAACGCGCCGGGTTGGTGTTGATAAAAGCCGGTTCCGGGCCTGTTGGCGCTTTGAGGCGGTCCAACAAAACTTGGCGCATAGTCCGAATACGGCGTCTGAAATATCGCTTTTTCCCGCCAAATGACGAAAAAAAGTCGGTTTTATGGCCCGATTGCCTGCAAAACCAGGGTTTTCGCTGCCTGAAACGCGGTTTCTATATCCATTTTGGTGGTATCAATCAAGTGCGCATCTGCTGCTTTCTCCAGCGGCGAGATCGTGCGCGAACTGTCGCGCTCGTCACGCTGGCGGATGTCGCGCAGAATTTCCGCATATGAGGACAGGTTGCCTTTCGATCGAACTTCCTCGAAACGCCTTTGCGCCCGCGCCTGCGCACTGGCCGTGACAAACAGCTTTACCGGCGCATCCGGGCACACCACGGTACCGATATCCCGTCCGTCCATGACCGCCCCGTTGCTGGCGAATTTGCGCTGCAGCGCAACCAGTTCGGCACGCAGGCCCGGCATCACCGCAACCCGTGAGGCAGCCGCCCCGGTTTGGTGATCAGATAGAATTTCGCGGTCGAGCGCGGCAAGATTCAGCTTCCGCGCCGCGCTGATGGCAGCTGCCTCATTGGTCAAAGCCACATTGTCGGCCTGCATCTGCGCCGCCACTGCCCGGTAGGTCAGCCCGGTATCGAGATAGGGCAAATCAAACTCTGCGGCCAGCCTGCGGGCCAGCGTCCCCTTGCCCGAGGCTGCGGGCCCGTCAATTGCGATGATCATGGGCTGCTCCCGCTCAGGCATGGCAATCCGCTCAGGCGACCCTGGCATCAGCATCAAACGGTGTGATATCCGCGCCAAGCTCTGCCATGAATGTCTGGAAAGTCGGAAAGCTTGTGGCAATGTGGCCGGCATCGTCAACCGCAACGCCCTGTTTCGAGCCAAGCCCCATCACCAGAAAAGCCATGGCGATGCGATGGTCAAGATGGGTCGGGACAATTCCGCCGCCGGTCACAGCGCCACCGGTTCCGGTCACTGTCAGCGTTTCCTTACCTTCAACGCAAGCAACGCCATTGACCTTCAGGCCAAATGCCGTGGCCGCCAGCCGGTCGCATTCCTTGACCCGCAATTCAGCGAGGCCTTCCATATGGGTCTCGCCGGAGGCAAAGGCAGCAGCGACCGCGAGCACCGGATATTCATCAATCATCGAGGCGGCGCGCCCGGCCGGAACGACAACACCTTTCAGGACACTGGCCCGCACCTGCAGATCGGCAATGGCCTCGCCACCGGATTGCCGTTCATTGTGAATGACAATATCAGCGCCCATTTCAAGCAGAGTGGTGATGAGCCCGGTGCGGCTGACATTCATCAGCACGCCTTCAATAGTGATATCAGAGCCAGGCACAATCAGGGCTGCGACCATCGGAAATCCAGCGGAGCTGGGATCACCGGGCACCAATAATGATTGCGGTTTGAACTCGGGCTGGCCTTGCAGAACTATGGTGCGTGTTCCATCGGCTGCCGTATCGACGGTCAGATCAGCGCCGAAACCGGCCAGCATCTTTTCGGTGTGATCGCGCGTGAACACGCGTTCAACAACGGTCGTTTCGCCCGGCGCATTGAGGCCGGCCAGCAGAACTGCGGATTTCACCTGCGCCGATGGCATTGGAACCTCATAACGCATCGGTGCGGGCCGGGTGGGGCCGCGAACCGCGAGCGGCAGCCGGTCATTGACGCTTTCCAGCACTTCCAGTCCCATCAGCCGCAAGGGATCAAGCACCCGCCCCATGGGCCGCGAACGCAACGAGGCATCTCCGGTAAAGCGGGTGACAAAATCGCCATGCGCCGCCAGACCCAGCGCCAGCCTGACACCTGTTCCCGCATTGCCGTAGTCAATCTCGTCCTGCGGCTCCAGAAAGCCGCCAATTCCAACACCATGAATATGCCAGATGCCGTGAGCATCCGTGTCGATGGTTGCGCCAAATGCGCGCATCGCATCGGCGGTTGCGAGGACGTCCTGGGATTCCAGAAGCCCTTCAACGCGGCTTTCCCCAATGGTCATGGCGGAGAACATCAAGGAGCGGTGGGAAATGGATTTGTCTCCCGGCACGCGCAGCGTACCCGCCAGATCACGCGCGGGATGCGCCATCAGGCCCGCTTTTTGTGCTGTCATATCCAACTTTCCTCCTGAAACACCGGGACCAGAACTTGCTGCGCAGCCGTTAGCATGTTGCGATGCCGGTTTGAAGGGCCAAACCATGCGGTCGTTTGGTTTCTTCTGCAATCCAGTGATGTTTTGCTTTGACAGTCCGGGTCCGGCTCGCTATCTGCAGATCGAATTTCAGGCGTTCCCGGAGCGAGCGATACCAAACAGACAGGGCCCGGATGGACAGTATTCATGCTGATCCGGCCCGGATCGATCGACCGCAGGCGGTGCGCGTCGTGCGACAGAACAGACAAAGGCGAGACTATGGCAAAACAAGAACTTGGAACCAAGCGGACCTGCGGCAATTGCGGTTCCCGGTTTTACGATCTGAATCGTGACCCGATTATCTGCCCCAAATGTGAAACAGTCTTTGTGCTGGCACCGGTTGCCAGAGCGAAGCCTGAAAAGGCTGCGCCGGTCAAGGCAAAGCCCAAAGCGAAAGTAGAAGAAGAAGACGACGAGTCGGAAAGTGCAGAACTGGTGCCGCTGGAAGATGCCGATGATGAAGGCGGTTCCACCGGTGCAGTGAAAGTTGCCAGCCTCGACGATGATGACGACGACGATGATGACGATAGCGACGATGATGAAGAAAACGTCGATATCGATCTGGACATCGACGTCGACGATGATGATTCAGAAGATGATGACACTTTCCTGGAAGATGACGACGATGATGATGATGCCATCATCGTCGTTCCTTCGAGCGGAAAGAACGACGACAATTAAGACGGCAGCTGTAAGACGGCTGCAGGCCTGCCGGATGATATGGTCCGGCGGCCCGCTGCGTAAAGTCGGGCAGAAAGGGTCTTTTGATCCGGTTTAAGCGAAATTACCGCTTGATCTTTTGCCAATGCCTTCCTAAAACCGCGCGGCAATTTGGCGGTTATTGACGACACAAATTGCAATGGGGCCATAGCTCAGTTGGTAGAGCGCTTGCATGGCATGCAAGAGGTCGCCGGTTCGACTCCGGCTGGCTCCACCATTATTCTATTACTTATCTCTCAGGTCGGCCATCTCAGACGCCGAAATTGCCTCAAAGCCCTTGAAAGATAACATTATTTTCAGCTCCCTACATACCAAATTCCTGCCATCTCAGAAACGGGGTTAAAACCCGTTTCAGAGATCAATCATTCAAACGCATTTATCCGGTAGCGTGGGGATGATGTGGGAGACCCGCATTCCATCCGTGGCTGCACTTAAACCTTGTAAATTATTGCAAAAATGATATATTTTAGATATGAATTGGACGGTAGAAACACTGGATGAACGCGTAGATACCGAATTAGAAGACCTGCCGACCGATATGCGAGCAAAATTTATCTGGATTGGTGAACTGATTGAGGCCAAAGGGCTTGAAAACGTCAGAGAGCCTTATGTGAAACATCTCGACGGTCCGATTTGGGAAATGCGGATGAAGGGGCGCGATGGCATTGCCCGCGCCGCCTATGTCGCCGTGAAAGGTAAGCGTGTTGTGGTTGTTCGGGTGTTTCGCAAGACCACCCAGAAAACTCCGCGCCGGGAAATTGAAATCGCTCTGCAAAGGGCAAAGGAGGTCCGATGACCAGTATGAAAGACCTGAAAAAACAATGGGCGAAAAACCCTGCGTTTAAGGCTGATTATGATGCCATGGAAGAAGAATTCGCATTGGCGGGAGCCTTGATTGATGCCCGGTCCAAAGCGCACATGACCCAAGAACAGGTCGCCATAGCTATGGGAACAACGCAGGCTGTAGTCGCGCGGTTGGAAGGTGGAGGGTCAATCCCGTCCACGCGGACATTGAAACGATTTGCTGAAGCAACGGGAACAAGGCTTAGAATCAGCTTTGAACAGCCAACGGAGCAGCCGTCACGACCATCCTGAGATAAAAGGTAAACAGTTTGGTTTTCAATCAAGCGGCAAAAGAGAAACTCGGTTTCTACGTTTATGTTCTCATTGATCCGCGCGTTGACGCAAAGGACCCTTCTTCAGTTTTCTACGTTGGGAAAGGAAAAGACGACCGCTGCTTTAATCATGCCAACATGCAGACAAACGCTCAAGGAAATCCAAATGAAAAATACAATCTCATTCAGGGCATAAAGGACGAGAAGAATTGCGCGCCGGACATCCAAATCATCGCCCACGGCCTCACTGAGGACGAAGCCCTTCGAATAGAATCAATATTGATTGCAATGCCCTGGCAGTTAACGAATATTCGAGCTGGCCATCTCGCAGATGATTATTGGGTGTCAGCAAAAGATTTAAATGCGCGCTATACCAACCCTATAAAATCATCAGAAATAGATGGCTGCTTCCTTATTGTGAGCTTGAATGGGAATGGTGCCCGAAACCTTCCACCCTACCCTGAATTTGCGGATGATGAGGAAACACTACGACAACGCACTTTGGGAGACTGGCCAGTCAGCAAAAAGCGTGCGGAATCGGTGGAGTATATCGTCGGTGTTTTTCGCGGTTTGATAAGAGTGGTGTTTTCAATCGCAAAAGATGAACAGGCCAAGGCGGATTGTGAGTTAATCCCCCGGTCGGAAAAAGGGAAAATGAACCGTTATCGTTGGATCGGAGAGTTAGATAAGAACTATACGAAACAATATCACCACGGAATGATTGTCGACGAAAATGGACAGGAATTGACTAAAATGCAATTTGGCCGGTCCTGCCATTTCATACCACACTCATAAGCCCGCAGTGAGTTTGCGCGCGCGACCACGCTGCCTCTCCATTGACTGCATCTGTTCTGCTTGCTCCACAGCGCGAATGACCTGAGCGACATCGCGCGCGAGAATGCGGCGGAGTGTTTCAATAGCGAGTTGCAGGGCGCGCCGATCCTGCAATTGCGCGTTGACCAATTCATCTCGCTGGTGTTGGCCGCATTGAAGACCGCACCACCACCCTTTCTCATTCCGCTTTTTCACTTCGCAGCAGCCCAGAGAGACTTTGCCACAATCCGCGCAGTCCTGTGTTCAGTCGCGCTGATCGCTCGGCGGATTCAGCCTGCCACCGCATCTTTTGAATCCCTCGCAGCTTGCCGAGTTCCGCGCGTTGCGCTTTCTTCATCTCTTTACGTTGTTTGGGTAGCGGCGCGACTTCAGTCTCATGCTTCCAATCCACGTCATCCATGAAATCATAAAGCTTGTCTGTGACGGTGCCACGAACACGCGCATGAGTGCGTACCACACATTGAGAGCTGTTGCGGATCGCCGAGAATGCCTTGACCTCCTTGTCTTGATCCCAGACCTCTCTCTGGCTTCAATCAAAACCGCAATACACAGCCGGCGACGTGTCTTGAGCGCGGACATGGCTGCCACCTATCGCGGTAAACCCTGCACTTTCCGCCGCACAGACCGGCCGTGTCATGGTTTCTCTTGAAGCATTAGCCGCCGTGTACCATATTCTGAATAATAGTGATTGCCGGACGGGGTCACTGGAGGGTCGCTTTTTGGGCCGAAGAAAGGATTAGTCATGACGCGCGTTTCTGCGTTTTCCAGCCCCTTCATGCTGGGCTTTGATGAAATTGAACGGGTTTTGGACCGTGTCGCCAAGACCTCCGATGGATACCCACCTTATAATATCGAGCGGATTCGCGCCGATAACGAGACAAAAGGTGACGTGTTGCGCATATCCCTGGCGGTTGCCGGATTTTCCCGTCAGGAACTTGATGTCGCTGTCGAAGAGCGCCAATTGGTGATCCGCGGACGGCAACAGGATGATGACAACCGCGAATATCTGCATCGCGGCATCGCTGCACGACAGTTCCAGAGAGCTTTCCTGCTGGCAGACGGTATGGAAATTCTCGGCGCCGACCTGAAAGACGGTCTGCTCAACATTGACCTGGTCAGGCCGCAGCCTGAGCGCATCGTGCGCAAGATAGATATCAAAATCCACGATGAAACAGATATCGCGAGCGCACAGACCACTGTGGACCATGTGAACACGGTGCAAAAGCTGAAAACAGCACAGCACAAGAAGGAAACCGCGTCATGATAAACAAGACAGAGCCAAAAAAGATAATGAGCGCGCATGATTTTGCACGGCTTGGTGAAGGTAAGGTGGCCTATATCAGGAGCATGACCTCCGACCAGTTCCATGCCGCGTTTCCCGATGTGGAAGCACTTCCCGCCGGCCTGAACCTGTGGGCCTTGCTGAACGCCGATGGTGCACCGATTGTCATTGGCGACAGCCGTGAAGCACTGATCGCCAATGCCTGGGAACATGAATTGCAACCGGTCAGTGTTCACTGATACAACAGCCAGGCGATTTGTCGTACCGACAATAAAGACATCACAGGTGTACTGATGGCCGAGCCAAGCAACCCGGAATACCTTCTCGACCGCCGACGCCTGCGCCGCAAACTGACCTTCTGGCGGGTCGCCGGTCTGGGGTTGCTGGCTGTGGTGCTGATATGGGGCGTTGCGCGGCTGACCGGGCTTGATCCCTTCTCGGAAACACGCGGCCAACACATCGCCGAAATCAGCGTTGACGGACTGATTGTCGGCTCGGACGCCAGACTGGATCTGATCGAGGAGTTGGGCAATCAGGACAATGTGCGTGCCGTCATTGTCAAGATAAACTCCCCCGGCGGCACTACATCCGGGGGCGAGGCGCTGTATGAATCGCTGCGCGCGCTGTCAGAGAAAAAACCGGTTGTTGCAACCATTGACGGGATTGGGACCTCTGCCGCCTATATGGCTGCGCTCGCTACAGATCGGATCTTTGCCCGCCGCGCCAGCATTACCGGCTCGATCGGTGTCATCTATCAGAGCCCGAATGTCACCGCTTTGCTGGAAAAGCTCGGCATCCGCATGGAGGAGATCAAGAGTGATCCGCTGAAAGCCTCCCCCAATCCATTTTCGCCAACGACGCCAGAAGCGCGCGCCGTGATTCAGGATCTGATTGACGATTCCTATGAGTGGTTTCTGGATCTGGTGAAAGAGCGCCGCAATTTTGACGATGCGACTGCCAGAACACTTGCCGACGGCAGGGTCTTTTCCGGCGACCGGGCACTGTCGGTGAAGCTGATTGACGAAATTGGCAGCCAGAAGGATGCTCGAAACTGGCTTGTCATTGAGTATGATCTGGATTCACGGATCAAGGTCATTGACAGAGAAATTACCGATGATGAATCTGTGTTGAACCTGACAATGCGTGCCTTATTTGTCACCTTTGCAAAAACAATCGGCCTCAGGGGGGTCGAATCCGCCATATTGGACGCTGTTTCCGTACCCACACAGCTTGACGGCCTGATTTCTGTTTGGCACCCTATTCTCGATTAGGGAGTAATTCCAATAAGATAGATTCAAATTGAATCTTACCCCCGACAGGGGTCGCAGACATACGCGCTGCGGCCAAATTGCAGTTTGAAGGGCGACAAGGTGATTAAGTCGGAATTGGTGCAAAAGATAGCGGATCGCAATCCCCATCTTTTTCAAAGAGACGTGGAAATGATCGTGAATGCCATCCTGGATGAGATCACTTCCGCGTTGTCCAGAGGCGACCGGGTGGAGTTGCGCGGCTTCGGAGCCTTTTCGGTGAAAACGCGAAATCCGCGAGCTGGCCGGAATCCGCGCACAGGCGAGTCGGTCCAGGTTGAATCCAAAGTTGTTCCGTTTTTCAAAACCGGCAAAGAAATGCGGGAACGGTTGAACAGCGGGTAAAGACTGTCATATAACAGCTTCTCGCAACCCGAATTCTGGCCCTATTTCTGGTCCCTAATTTTGGCTCCGAATTCTGGTCCTGAACACTGGTATAGACAGGTGTGCAACCGATGATGCGGTTTATCAAATATCTTATTCTGATACCGCTCGGTATCATTGTCGTGGTGCTGTCGATTGCCAACAGGCGCGCGGTGACTGTCTCTCTCAATCCGTTTCCCGATGCCGCTGCCGGGACCGATCTTGCAGTGCTGAGCTATTCAGTGCCGCTGTATCTGCTGTTGTTCGGCTTTCTTCTGCTCGGCGTCTTGCTGGGTGGTTTTGGATCCTGGTTTGCCCAGGGAAAATGGCGGCGCAAGGCGCGCGCCAATGAACACCAGGCCAGCCTTCAGCAAAAACGCGCTGAGGAGGCCGAGAAAAAAGCACGGGAAATGGCGCCGGAACAAGAGACCAATCATCCGCTGCTGCCAGTCGCAAAAACATAACGCAAGCTGGCTGCCGGCCGATTTGAATTGAACCCGCTGAACTGACCTGTGATGGACCGGCCCGCAGCACAAGGCTGCCGGTACGGCTATTTCTCACACTGGTTGATGGATATGACGACAGAACCTGCCTTTGACATCAAGATTTGCGGCCTTTCAACACAGGCCGACATTGCCGCCGCAATGGCGGGCGGCGCATCGATGGTCGGCCTTGTGTTCTTTGCGAAAAGCCCGCGCAATGTAAGTCTTGCCCAGGCCGAGAAACTGGCCGCGTCTGCACGCCAGAACAGCCACAGACAGGTTCAGATCGTAGCGCTGACGGTCAACCCGGACGATGTTGAGCTGGCCGCCATAGTCGCGCGGGTCCAGCCTGATATTGTGCAGTTGCACGGCACCGAACCTGCCAGCAGGGTTGCGGAGATCAAGCTGACACATGGCGTTGAGGTCATGAAAGCGTTCGGCGTTCGTGAGGTGGCGGATTTCGACGGACTGAAACCCTATGCAAGCGTGGCGGACAGGCTGCTGATTGATGCAAAGCCACCACAGAACAGCGTGTTGCCAGGTGGCAACGGACTGACCTTCGACTGGAGTATTCTGGATGCGCTGACGGCACGGATTTGTGGTGGCCTGCCGGTCATGCTGTCTGGCGGTCTGAACCCCGACAATGTTGCCAGTGCTGTGGAGCTGTCGCAGCGTCATCCTGTTATTTCCGGCATTGATGTGTCATCTGGCGTTGAAACTTCGCCGGGGATCAAAGATAAAGGGCTGATCGAGACCTTTCTGCAACGCGCCAAGGCCGCGGCACCATCAACAAGCTCCCGAAAAGAGTATCTGCATGACCCAGCATCCTAATCCCAATTCCCTGCGCAACGGTCCTGATGACCAGGGCATGTTCGGCATTTTCGGCGGTCAATTCGTCGCTGAAACGCTGATGCCGCTGATATTGGAGCTGCAGGAAAAATGGGCGGAAGCAAAAGTAGATCCGGAGTTTCTTGCCGAATTGCAGCACCTCAACACGCATTATACCGGGCGTCCCTCGCCGCTGTATTTTGCCGAACGGCTGACTGAGCATCTCGGCGGTGCGAAAATTTATTTCAAGCGCGATGAACTGAACCATACCGGTTCTCACAAGATCAACAATTGCCTTGGTCAGATTCTACTGGCAAAGCGCATGGGGAAAACCCGGATTATTGCGGAAACCGGCGCCGGGCAGCATGGTGTCGCCACGGCCACGGTGGCGGCGCGTTTTGGCTATCCCTGTGAAGTCTATATGGGCGCAACCGATGTTGAACGTCAGGCACCCAATGTGTTCCGCATGAAACTCCTGGGTGCCAAAGTTCATCCCGTCAGCTCAGGCCACGGCACGCTGAAAGATGCCATGAATGAAGCCCTGCGTGACTGGGTGACCAATGTGGACGATACTTATTATCTGATCGGCACGGCTGCGGGTCCGCATCCCTACCCTGAAATGGTACGGGACTTTCAATCCGTCATCGGCACAGAAACCAGGGAGCAGATGCTGGCGGCGGAAGGCCGCCTGCCGGATATGCTGGTGGCAGCAGTTGGGGGCGGCTCCAACGCAATTGGCCTGTTTCACCCGTTCCTCGATGACGCGGACGTTCAGATGGTCGGTGTTGAAGCCGGCGGCAAAGGTCTGGATGGCGATGAACACTGCGCTTCGCTGACGGCCGGACGCCCAGGCGTGCTGCATGGCAACCGGACCTATCTGCTGCAAAATGAAGACGGTCAGATCAAGGATGGACATTCGATTTCGGCTGGACTGGATTATCCAGGAATCGGGCCGGAACATTCCTGGCTGAAAGAAAGCGGGCGGGTTGAGTATGTTCCGATCATGGACAATGAGGCCCTCGACGCATTTCAACTGCTGACCCGACTGGAAGGTATCATTCCGGCGCTGGAACCAAGCCACGCTCTTGCCGAGGTTATGAAACGCGCCCCGGACATGGACAAGGACAAGATCATTGTGATGAATCTGTGCGGACGCGGTGACAAGGACGTCAACACCGTCAGCAACCTCATCGGGGTGGAGCTGTCATCATGACCACACGCATTGACCGCAGATTTCAGGCTCTGAAAGCGGAAGGCCGTCCGGCACTGGTGACCTATTTCATGGGCGGTGATCCGGATTATGAAACCTCGCTGCGCATCATGAAGACATTGCCGAAGGCGGGAAGCGACGTGATCGAACTTGGCATGCCGTTTTCCGACCCGATGGCCGATGGCCCGACCATCCAGCTGGCCGGTCAGCGCGCCCTGAAGAGCGGTCAGACACTGGCCCGCACCCTGCAGATGGCGCGCGCGTTCCGCGAAGACGACGACACCACGCCGATTGTGATGATGGGCTATTACAATCCGATTTACATCTACGGTGTGGAGCGCTTCCTCAAAGATGCCAAAAAGGCCGGAATCGATGGTCTGATTGTGGTCGACCTTCCCCCGGAAATGGATGAGGAACTGTGTCTTCCGGCGATGCAGGCCGGATTGAATTTCATCCGTCTTGCGACGCCCACGACAAATGACAAACGTCTGCCGAAAGTACTGAGCAACACTTCCGGCTTTGTCTATTATGTCTCGATGACCGGCATCACCGGTTCGGCTATCGCCAGCACCGGCCCGGTTGCTGATGCGGTTGCGCGGATCAAGGCCCACACCGATCTGCCGGTCTGTGTCGGCTTTGGTGTCAAGACGGCAGAACAGGCACGGGTGTTCGGCCAGGCTGCAGATGGCGTAGTGGTTGGCAGTGCAATCGTCGATGCTGTGGCCAAATCACTGGCCGGCGGGGATGGGCCGCAGGGTGATCCGGCAGAAGCCGTCGCGGCTCTGGTGCGTGAACTCGCCGCAGGCGTTCGCAAGTCCCGCCTTGCAGAACTCACTTAAACTAACCACATTGGACATCAAACCTCACCAGCGCAGCTCGCTTTATAACTTTCGAGCAAGGAAAGCCTATGAATTGGATTAACAGTGTTGTCCGTCCCAAAATCCAGAATCTGTGGAGCAACAAGCGGGAAGTTCCGGAAAACCTCTGGATCAAGTGTCCGGAATCCGGTGAAATGGTATTTCATCGCGATCTAGAGGCCAATGATTTCGTAATTCCGAATTCCGGCTTTCACATGCGGATGAGCGCTGAGCGGCGGCTGACGAAATTGTTTGATTACGGGTCCTTTGAAAAACTGGCGCTGCCGACCGCGCCTGTTGACCCGCTGAAATTCCGTGATGAACGGCGCTATACAGACCGGCTGAAGGATGCGAGAGCCAAAACCGGATATGAAGACGCGATCTTGATCGGCAAGGGCAGGCTTGAGGAAAACATCGTCATTGCCGCGGTGCAGGACTTCAATTTCATGGGCGGCTCGCTGGGCATGGCCGCCGGCGAAGCTATTATCACCGGCTTTCAGGCGGCAACGGCTGCCGGCGTTCCCTTCATTCTGTTCGCGGCCTCTGGCGGTGCAAGGATGCAGGAAGGCATTCTCTCGCTGATGCAATTGCCACGCACGACAGTGGCGCTGCAGCAGCACCGGGAAGCGGGTCTGCCCTATCTGGTGGTTCTGACCAATCCGACAACCGGCGGCGTCACGGCCTCTTACGCGATGCTGGGCGACGTTCATATTGCCGAACCTGGTGCGCTGATCGGGTTTGCCGGGCAACGCGTGATTGAGCAGACCATCCGCGAGAAACTGCCGGAAGGTTTCCAGCGTTCTGAATATCTGCTTGAGCACGGCATGGTCGATATGGTGGTTCATCGCCACAAAATGCGGGACACTCTGGCCAATTTATGCCGGCTTCTGATGAAGCAACCGGCCGTGGCGATGACAACAAATCTGCTGGAATCAGATGCGCCTAAACCATCAAAAGCGAAACAAGAGACAGCAGATGAATATCTGGAAGTCATCGAGCTGGAACCGGTCGACAGCGACTTGAAACCGGCTGGCAATTCCGCGCAAGTGTCCGAAAAAGCCACAGGCAAGGCATCGTAATTTCGCACCAGTCCACCGGCGTGCGATCTGTCTACAGGTGATGAAATGGCCAGCAGAAAAATCTGCAATCAGACTTGCATAAGCCATGAGATGGCGGCTGATTTTTGCGGCCTTGTCACCGGCTCTGTGTATTTGTCAGCGATAATTGATCCGCACAGCGGATCGCACGCCAACCGTTTGCAGCAATTGAAGTAATCCGATGGACCATAGCACTGCCATTTTAGAGCGGCTGACACGGCTGCACCCGCGCCTGATGGATCTTTCGCTTGGCCGTCTGGAAGCGCTTCTGGAAAAACTCGGCCATCCGGAACGCCGCTTGCCGCCTACCATTCATATTGCCGGAACCAACGGCAAAGGCTCGACCACAGCGTTCATGCGCAGCCTGCTCGAAGCCGATGGAAAACAGGTCCATGTCTACACCTCGCCACATCTGGTGCGGTTTCACGAGCGTATCCGGCTGGGTCAGCCGGGGGCTGGGCGGCTGGTCGATGATGCCACACTGATTTCGACCATGCTGGAAGTCGAGCGCATCAATGGCGGCGCCGAAATTACTCAATTTGAAATCACCACAGCCATTGCCTTCAAACTGTTTGCCGAACACAAGGCCGATGTGCTGCTGCTGGAAGTCGGCCTGGGTGGCCGGCTTGATGCCACCAATGTGGTGGACACTCCGCGGGCGTCCGTGATCACCCCGATCTCCATGGATCATGAAAGCTTTCTCGGGGATTCACTGGCCAAAATTGCATATGAGAAGGCCGGGATACTGAAACCTGGCGTGCCGGCCGTCATCGCCCGGCAGGTGCCTGAAGTGATGTCAGTCATTGCCGAAGTTGCCGGGCGCATCGGTGCGCCGATGCGGTTGCTGGGGCAGGATTTCGATGCCTATGCAGAGCATGGCCGGATGATCTATCAGACCGACAGTCAGGTTCTCGACCTGCCAATGCCCAATCTCGTTGGTCAGCATCAGATAGGCAATGCGGCGATGGCCATCGCCACCCTTGAGACCGCTGGCATGATGCCCGCAGCAAAGGCACGCGAGACCGGTCTGAGCCACGCTGTCTGGCCGGCACGGCTGCAACGTCTTCAGGACGGTGGGATGACAAAATTCACCGATCCGGAAACGGAAATCTGGCTCGATGGCGGCCATAATCCAGGTGCAGGTGCTGTCGTTGCCAGTGCCATGGCGGCGCTGGAAGAACGGGTTGAACGCCCACTGTTCCTGATTGCCGGAATGCTCAATACCAAGGATCCGATCGGCTTCTTTGAGCCTTTTGAAAGCTTGGCACGACATGTCTTTACGGTGACTATTCCGGGCGCAGACGCCTCCAGAGACGCTGATGAACTGGCGCATCTTGCGATCGCCGCCGGGCTGAGTGCGGAACCCGCAGCTTCTGTCGAAGCGGCGCTGACTGCGCTGTCGCAAAACTGGCAGTATGACACCAGCCCGCGCGTGTTGATTTGCGGATCGCTGTATCTGGCTGGCGAAGTGTTGAAGGCCAACGGCACGCTGCCGGAATAGAAAACCCCCGAAGTTGGTGTCCAACATTCGGGGGTCAGTTCATGCTTCCGGGGCTGCTTTTTCAATACGCAAAAGCGCTTTGAAACATATTCTCCAGACCTTCAGAAGACCCTCAGAAGACCTTCAGACCGCGCCGGAAATCCACTTGTCGAGATCACTCTTGGGAGCAGCTCCGACTTTCATATCGACCGGCTCACCATTTTTGAACATGATCAGTGTGGGAATCGAGCGCACACCATATTTGATGGCCGTGTTCTGGTTCTCGTCAATGTTGAGTTTGACGATCTTCACCTTGTCGCCAACCGATTCGGAAATCTCTTCAAGGGCCGGGGCAATCATCTTGCAGGGACCACACCATTCCGCCCAAAAATCCACCACAACAGGTGTATCGGCTTCTAAAACCGAAACGTCAAAATCTGCATCTGTAACTGCTTGAGTTGGCATCTCTTCGTTTCTCCAGTTCAGCGCCTCGAAACACTCGATTCGCGCCTCAATTTCATGTCTCCAAGGTAGGAACCCGACGGGACCAGGTCAAGGACCGTCCACGGCAGATGCAATCACGTCGCTTTGATCTGCATTGGCGTTCAAAACATCCTATACAAGGAAAATAGTCTCAAAATCGGGTTGCGCAATTTCATGGACTCACCATTCAGCTTTTCAGAAGGCCTTGTCAGGCTGGCCGTATTCCTCGGAATTTTTGCGGCCATGGCAATATTCGAAATTGTCGCGCCGCGGCGTCACCTGCTTCATGGCCGCGGAAGTCGATGGTTCACCAATTTTTCCATTGTTGTCCTGGATTCGCTGATTATCCGGGTGCTGTTTCCAGCTGCCGCTGTCGGCATTGCGGTGTGGGCGGACGAGAATAATATCGGGCTCTATCCCTGGGCGGTGGCGCAGGGCGTGGCCCCGCCGCTGTGGCTGTTCGGCGTGCTGGTGTTCATGTTCATGGATATGGCGATCTGGGCACAACATCTGGTCTTTCACAAAGTGCCCGTACTGTGGCGGTTCCACAAGGTTCATCATTCCGATCCCGATTTTGATGTGACGACAGCAATCCGCTTTCATCCGGTGGAAATTGTGCTGAGCATGGTGATCAAGGCCGTGCTGATTATCCTTCTGGGCGCGCCTGCACTGGCGATCTTCCTGTTTGAAGTGGTTCTCAATGGTGCTGCCATGTTCAATCACAGCAACGTCAAACTTCCGGGATGGTTTGACGGATTGTTGCGCAAAGCGATTGTCACCCCTGACATGCACCGGGTTCACCATTCCATCCACCGCCGCGAGATCGACAGCAATTACGGCTTCAATTTTTCCATCTGGGACCGCATATTCCACACTTATAGAGCCCAGCCGGAGGATGGACATGAAGGCATGACAATCGGTCTGAAGGATTATCAGAATGGTGAGCCGGTTCGCCTGACCTGGAGCCTGTGGCTGCCGTTTCTCAGAAAAAACTGACCGGAAAATAGCGCAGATATAATTCGGCGAATTTTCCGGTCTTGAAGCTCTCGCGAATGGCGTAATCGAACCCCTGCTTCAATTCAGGACGGGCCGGCAGAAACGCCATGGCGAAACCGGCACCGAAAAACCGTGGCTCCAGATAGGGACCGCCGACAAAGTGACAACAGTCCTTTGACTGCTCGCCATTGAGCCAAAGAGACAGGGACAGACCATCGCCGAAGGTGAAATCCACCTCGCCGTCCCGCAAAGCGCGGCGCGCGGCAAACAGGGTGTCGTAGGGGCGCAGATCCGCGTTTGAAAAAAAGCCGTTCAGAAAGGCTTCATGAGCGGTGCCGGTCACATAACTGATACTGCGGCCAGCCATCTCATTCACTGCCGGCGATGTTTCATTGCCCTGTTGCGCAGCAAATCGCCCCGGCGTCGTGAGATAGGTCTCCGACAGCAGCAGCCCCTCCCCCAAGGCTGCAGGAATTGAGAGGCCCGAGACAATGGCATCGCCCTTGCCATCGCTCAGTGTGGCGACCAGATCCGCATAGGGACGCACGAGTATCTGGCAGGAAATCTTCAACTCTTCACACAGCACACGGGCAAAATCGACATGGAACCCTGCCAGCTGTCCGTCCCTTGCACGATAGCTGAAAGGCGGAAAGTCGTCGGTCATCAGAAAGCGCACCGAGCCGATATCTTCCGCGGAGGGTCTGTCGCCAACCGTCTTGAAGTCCCAATAATTGGGCACAGGTCCGAGCGTGGCGGCCTGGGACGCTTCCTCTGTAGCAGTTTTTTCGCCATCCTGGGCCAGGCCTGCTGCCGGTGCCAGCAGCCATAGAGCCGCGGCAAACAAGGCGGCCTGAACAGTGATTAATGCAGACCAGCCCGGAACATAGCGCCCGGCGACCATGGCTTCAGATCGCGACATGCAAAACCCGCTTTTCTGGCGATGATATTTCCAAGGGAACTGCATGACATATTTCAAATCGAAAATCCATTTTCCCAAAGCCGTTGGCAAGCAGAGTTTGCAAACGATGCGAAAAATGCCGGCGGTGCTGTTGTTCAAGGCAAAATAATCGCCACATCGGGTTTGCCCGACCATTCGGTCTGCGGCATCCCGTTTCCAGTATGTGGCATTTATGATCGACCAGACCCTGCGTAATTTCTATGAAAACAAGACAACGGAATATGCGGTTGCCGCGCTGGTTATTGTGAATGCAATAACGCTTGGCCTGGAAACCAGCCAGACGGCGATGCAGATTGCCGGACCTGCCCTGTTGCTGGCAGACAGACTTCTGCTTGGCATTTTTACTGTCGAACTGATCGGCCGAATGGTGGCCTATCGCAGAGCGTTTTTTCGCGACGGATGGCGGATATTCGATCTGGTGATCGTTACCGTTGCCCTGGTGCCGTCAAGCGGAGCGCTGTCCGTCTTGCGGGCGCTTCGCATCCTGCGGGTGCTGCGTTTGATCAGTCTGTTGCCATCCTTGCGGCGGGTCGTCGGCGCAATGGTCTCGGCCCTGCCCGGCATGGGGTCCGTGCTGATGCTGCTGATGCTGGTATTTTATGTGGCTTCAGTGATTGCCACCAAACTTTATGGCGACAGCTTTCCGCAGTGGTTCGGCACGATCGGCGGCTCCGCCTATTCACTGTTCCAGATCATGACCCTGGAAAGCTGGTCGATGGGTATTGTGCGGCCGGTGATGGAAGAATTCCCTTATGCCTGGGTTTTCTTCGTCGTGTTCATTCTGTTCTCCAGTTTCATGGTCATAAATCTGCTGATCGGGATCATTGTGGGAGCAATGCAGCAGGAGCATGAGGCCGCGCTGCTGGAGGAAGAAGGCGCGGACACGCATACGCGTCAAGACCAACTGACGGTGCTGGCGGAATTGAAGAATGTCCGTGCCGAACTTGCAAAACTGCGCGGCGAATTGCGCTCTAAGACCTGAAATGTTTCGACAGTTTCAGGCCCTGGCCCTGATAGTTTGACTTCATGTCCACGCCGTATAACGCCTCCGGGCGGCTGAGCATCGGTTCATAGACAAGCCGGCCAATGGTCTGGCCGTGTTCCAGAATAAACGGCACTTCGTGGCTGCGCACTTCCAGAACGGCGCGGCTGCCCAGAAGATTGCCAGCATCATCTTTGGTATGGCCGAAACCGGGATCGAAGAATCCTGCGTAATGCACGCGGAACTCTCCCACCAGGGGATCAAACGGCACCATTTCAGCGGCATAATCCGGCGGCACCTGAACCGCCTCACGCGATACCAGGATGTAGAACTGATCGGGATCAAGAATCAGCTCGGCAGCACCGCGCGGAAAAATCGGTTCCCAGAAATCCAGCACTTCGTAAGCGTCCGGCTTGTCGACATCGACAACAGCCGAATGCGGCTTGCCGCGATAGCCGATGGGAGCACCCTCGCCTGTACCCTCAAGATCGATCGAAAAGGCCAGTCCGCCAGCGATATGCGGCTCGCTGCCGATCACCAGAGGTGTTTCCTCGTGGAGCGCGACAAGTTCGCTGTCGCTGAGTTGCGGATGGCCGCTGCGAAAGCGGATCTGCGACAGGCGCGAACCGGGTCGCACCACAATCGGAAAAGTTCTGGGGCTGATTTCCAGATAGAGCGGACCGCTGTATCCCGCCGGGATCTGATCGAATTCCCGTGCCCTGTCGACGATCACCCGGGTAAAGATGTCAAGCCGGCCGGTCGAGCTTTTGGGATTGGCGGATGCGGACAGCCCTGCGGGCAGGTTGAGTTGCTCCTGCAGCGGCACAAGATAGACACAGCCTGTTTCCAGCACGGCGCCCTGGCTGAGATCAATCTCGTGCAGCTGATAGCGCGCCAGCTTGTCGGCAACCGACAAATCCGGTCCCGGCAGAAAACTGGCACGAATGCGAAAGGCGGATTTTCCCAAGCGCAGATCAAGGCTGGCCGGCTGAATCTGGCCTTCAACCGGCTCGGTTGCGGCACTGATTTCACCGGAGGTGAACAGTTTTTTGATCATGCGGTCCGGCAGTATACCTGCGACCTGTTCACCCGGCTCAATTGTCACAACGCCATCCTGTTACACCTGTGTCGTGCCTTCCTTAACCGATTGCAGGATTGACGCCAAGCAGCAAGGCGGCTATTGCTGCGCTTCGTGGTCATTTGAGCCGACCGGCTTGCCGCCACGTTAAACAAGGCGCTAAAAGGTCGGAAAGCGTGTAGCCCGCTCCGACCACACCAGCGTCGGAACGGGTTTTTTTTTGGTTTTTTGATGGAGCCAGCAATGCGTAAAGATCGATCCCGCCACTACCGCCCTGCCACCCAGATGGTTCATGGCGGCACCATGCGCTCCCAGTTTGGCGAAACCTCGGAAGCGATTTTCCTGACCCAGGGCTATGTCTATGACAGTGCCGAAGCGGCGGAAGCCCGCTTTGATGGCAGCGATCCCGGCTTTGTCTATTCGCGCTACGCCAATCCGACAGTGAAAATGTTCGAAGAGCGCATGAAGATACTTGAAGGCGCCAGCGGCGCCCGGGCGACGGCAAGTGGCATGGCAGCTGTTTACGCCGCGATTGTGTGCGATCTGCAGGCCGGAGATCATGTGGTGGCCGCCAAGGCGCTGTTTGGTTCTTGCCTGTATATTGTGGATGAAATCCTGCCGCGCTACGGTATTGAATCCACACTTGTTGACGGGACGGATCTGTCGGCCTGGCAGGCGGCGATGCGCCCCAACACCAAAACCCTGTTTCTGGAAAGTCCGACCAATCCGCGTCTTGATGTTCTGGATATTCCCGCGATTGCCGATATTGCCCATCAGGGCGGGGCGCGGCTGGTGGTGGATAATGTGTTTGCAACGCCGCTGTGGCAAAAGCCGCTGGCACTGGGCGCAGATGTGGTCGCCTATTCGGCAACCAAGCATATTGACGGCCAGGGCCGCTGTCTGGGCGGTGTCGTGCTGTCTGATGAAGACTGGGTGGAAGACAAGCTTGCCCCCTTCCTGAAACATACCGGTCCGAGCCTTAGCCCGTTCAACGCCTGGACATTGCTGAAAGGCCTGGAAACCCTTCAGCTGCGTGTTGCCGAGCAAACCAGAACCGCAGTAGCGCTGGCTGATTTTCTGGCCGATCACGCTGCGATTGAAACATTGCTCTATCCGGGACGCTCCGACCATCCACATTACGAGGTTGCCTGCAGGCAGATGGAACAGGGCGGCACCATGATTGCATTTGAAGTGAAGGGCGGCAAACAGGCAGCCTTCCGCTTTGCCAACGCGCTCAGCCTGATCCGCCTGTCCAACAATTTGGGCGATGCCAAGAGCCTGATCACCCATCCTGCGACCACCACTCATCAGCGCCTGTCCGATGAAGACAAGGTCGAGCTTGGCATTGCACCTGGCCTGCTGCGTTTTTCCGTCGGTCTGGAAGATGTTGAGGATTTGAAAGAGGATCTGGACCAGGCTTTGTCCGCCTGACCTCTGCTACGAGAGTGGCAGGTGGTACATGTAGCCTGTCCGAAGATAAGTCTGTAGTCTGGCTTGATGGATATCGTTCTTGCCCGCACGTTTCTGGAAATCGCCACATCAGGCAGTTTCTTCAATGCCGCCAAACGTCTGAATGTCACGCAATCCACTGTCAGCGTGCGAGTGAAACGGCTGGAAAAGGAACTGGGCAGGACTTTGTTCCTGCGCACCAAATCCGGCACCCAGATGACACCGGCAGGCGAGCAATTTGAGCGGTTTGCCCGCTCGATGATGAAAGTCTGGGAAGAAGCCAGATATCAAGTCGGTGTTCCCGACACATTTCAGTCCTCCCTTACCATCGGCAGCCAGTACAGTCTGTGGCCGAAATTCACGATGCGCTGGCTGCGTCTGCTTGAGCGCTTCATGCCGGACGTTGCTTTGCGGGCTGAAATGGGCATGCCGGACCGGTTGCTGCGCATGATGCTGGACGGTCTGGTCGATGTGGCGGTGATGTACACGCCGCAATTGCGCCCCGGCCTGTCGGTCGAAGTGCTGATGGAAGATACGCTGGTGCTGGCGGCGTCCGCGCCGGATTACCCGCGCCAACTGGACGCATCTTATATTTTCATCGATTGGGGCCCGGAATTTGCCCAAGCCCATAAAACCCATTTTCCCGAATTTCGCGCCTCCCATGTGACCCTGTCGCTCGGCACCTTGTCGGCACGTTATGTGATTGAACACAACCGGGCGGCCTATTTCCCGGCCCGCTTCATCGAAGAGGAGGTCGAAGAGGGGACGTTGCATCTGGTGAACGATGCGCCGGTTTTTCCGTTCCCGATCTATGCAGTATGGAACACCGATTCAGATACCGAGTTGGTCGAGAGGGCATTGAGAATATTGCGCCGCGTCGCCAGCCGGGTGGATGACGACCAGCACGAAATGCTGGAAGGGGCAGGCCTGGAATCCAGCATGGTGCCGCGCCTGATCGATATTATCGAAGGCACCGGGATCGATGGCACGTCTACTGAAGAATAAACTGCATATAATGTGCTGCGGTCAGAACAGCGGGGGCGTCCAGAATGCGGCTTTCGCAGAGCATCATCGGCAGGCTGCGTGAAACGCCGCCGCAGATGATCCGCATCTCGGTCTGATACAGCAAGATCTCAGTCTGCTCTGAATCTCCAAGTGATATCCGGTCGGAAATGCGCGCCGTGTAGCGCCTGCCATCCTGGGAACTTGCCAGCATGAAGCTGAGCGAGGGCGAGCCGTGAAAATCATAGAGGAAGGTATCTTTGACCCAGATCACGGATGCGCCAAGGCCATCGCTGATGACAAAATCAATTTCAGCCCGGCCATAGGTCGGCAAAATCATGTTGGCGGTCTGCAATTGAGCCTTGAATGTCCGCGTATCGGTATTTGTGTCGATCATCATCTCACACCCCGCACCAGTTCCGTGTCAGTCAAGTGATGCGCCCTTCGAAGCTGGGTGCCGCGACGCCGCCGGCACCCAGCCCGAACCCGTTCCCGGTTTTTGTTGCAGCATGAATGCTGTCTTGTGCGAACACCGGGCTGGAGTTGCAGAAGGCTGTCAACGAAAGCGCAACAATCATGGGCGTGCGTGCGCGTCCCCCCGGTATCGTTGACATGGCTGCCTCCTGCAAGGATTGAGAAGGATCAGGATCTGACCCTATTTTTCCGCATTGAGTGTCAGCGTCGAGACCGCCAAAGCGACATTCAGCCCGGTCTGACCTTCTACACTGAGCGGCTGCAGGCCGATCTGCTTGTCATTGCCGCCGACCAGTGCATTGGCGCCAAGACCAATGCCCAGGGTTGCCCCGGTCGATACACCGACATAACGGCCGGACAGCGGATGGTCCGCCAATTCCGTGCCTGCCGGTGTGAACACAACCCACTTGATGTAGGATTTGCCGGTGACACCCAGATCAAGGCCGAGCTTGCTGATCTTGCCGGAATAGGCGTCCACTGCGCCATTCGATTGGGCAAAAGTGCAATTGACTTTCTTGCTGGAACCGACAAGCAGCCCGATGCCGCCATCAACAGTGCATTCAAGGACGCCAAGCTGGTCGCCCTTTGGCGCAGCGTTTGCGGAAAGTGGTGCCATGACAGAAGCGGACAGGATTGAAGCCACGATAATTCTGATGTAGTTCATTGGGATGATCCTTACTCTATGGAGCGCGTGCCCCGTCAGGAAATGTGCCAGCCCGAAAGCAGCACAAAGTTCGATCTTGCGACCGCGAAAAGTGAAGCTGGAATTATTGGCAGGCCGGATCGTCATTGCGCACGTCGGTGCAAAAATCCTGCTTGGCCGTAGCCAGCAACTGCTTTCCGTCGCGGATCTGGTCCTGGCCCTTATCGATCAGGGTTTCGCCGCGGCTGACGTTCTTCTCGCCGAGCGCGACCAGTTTTTCGCCGCGCTTATAGTCTTCGGCAACTTCGCGCGCCGCCGCACCCCGTGCAGCGATGGTGTCGCCCAGACCGGGGCTGCTGACACAGCCGCCAAGAAGTCCGGCGACAAGAAAAGCAGACATCAGAAATTTAATACCAACACTCATATCCAACCCCCTCGAGTTCAAGTAGAGCGCTGTCTATCAAGAATTTATCTATTCGAATAACGATAAATAATCATGGGTTATATGATTTTTTTTCATTTAATATGCAAATGGTAAACGTGCACGTGACTGGTTTTGCTCACTTTCCGTAGCGCATCAAGCTTTGTTTTCTGCCTTGTTGCCCTGCAATACTCATTATTCCTGGTTGCGCGTCTGCAAAACCGTTGTGCCATCAATTGTCGGGATCAGAGCCCGCGCCCGGCTTCAGGGTTATCCAGCCGATGACCACACGATTTACCGCGGTCACGAAGCAGATGGCGGCAAAACCGTATGCGATCCAGGAGAACCAGTCCGGAAACAGACAGAACGCGACAAATACTGCAATGGTTTCCGTGCCTTCCGCCAATCCGGCGATATAATACAGAGATTTGATGCCCTGCGCCGTGGTGGTGATGTGGCGCCGTTCCGCCATCACGGCAAAAGCCAGAAAACTGGAACCAGTGGCATAGAACCCGGCAAGAAGGACTGCAGCTGCCAGAGCATTTGCTTCAGGATCGGCAATTGCAAAAGCCAGCGGAATTGCGCCGTAGAAAAAGAAATCCAGGGTAATGTCCAGAAATCCACCCAGATCGCTCGGCGCGCTGGCGCGGGCAACGGCACCATCCAGTCCGTCTGCGACCCGGCTCAGCAGCAACAATACAAGCCCCGCCAGATAAAACTGCAATGCGATTGCCAGAGCTGCCAGCAATCCAATGGCAAACCCAGTCAGGGTCACGCCGTTGGCGCTGACATGTTTTGACGCGAGCCAGACTCCGATCCGGTTCAGTGGCGGATCAATCAGTTTTCGCATTTGACCATCAAGCATGGCGTCTTCCCAACTCCGGCTGCTGTTCGAACCCCCGGCACTCACTCCGATTTGGGGGCGGCGTCATCCAATTCCTTCTGCAGCACTTGCGTCAGGCGCACCAAAGCCTGCGGGGAGAGTTCCGCAATTCCCGAGGACATCAGATTGGCCAGCCGGGTCGCCTCCGGGTCGAGCCCGGACGTGTCGACAATTACCCGCGGGTCGGACATGCGGGCCAGTACCACCAGATCTTCCGCATCGTCCCAGATCAAATTGAAATAGGCGATGATCCGTTGCAGCATCAACCACCCCGGAGTGCCGCGATGACCGTGTTCCAGTGCCGAGAGATAGGCTGATGAAACGCCAAGCTCATCTGCCATATGTTTCAGCGTCACTTCCTTTTGGGAGCGCAATTCCCGTAATTTTTGTCCAAATGGTGTCATATTTCTTGCAATCCGGGCCTCTTGCGCCGCAGTCTGACATATAATGCGCCGGTACCGCCATGGGGGGTCGCGGCCTCATCATAGCCAGCGACCAGCGCCGCCAGTTCCGGACCGGACAGCCAGATAGGGACCATCCGGCGCAATATTCCGCGCTCACCGGTATCAGCATTCACAGCTTTGCCTTTCCCGGTAATGACCAGCACATAGCGGGCGCCGCCGGCCTGAGCCTGATGCAGAAACCCGATGAGACGATTATGCGCCGCTGCCTGGGTAAGTCCATGCAGGTCAAGCGTTGCATCCAGCGTATTCTGTCCGCGTTTCAGGCGCCGCCTGCTTTTGCTGTCCAACGGGGCCAGCAACAAAGCTTGCGGCCGCTTGGGAGTAGATACCGGCGGATAATAGGCCGGCATGGCAACGCGGCTGCTTGAGGACCTGACATGATGCTGACTTTCGATGGAAGTCTGCGGACCCGTTTCAGCAGGCTCCGGGTCTGACATGATTTTCGGCCGCGCCGGATGCACGCTCTCCGTGACCCGGTTCCAGAGACGGCGCTCTTCCGGCGACAGATCGCGGGATCTGCGGCGTCTCATGCGGATGCACCCAGCTGAAGCCGCGGCAGCAGCACGGTAAAGCTGCACGGCGCGGCAAACCCGCCCGCATGGTCTGCCGCCTGATCGCCGCTTCCGCAGAAGAAATCTCCACGATGCGCGCCGACAATGGCCGAACCGGTATCCTGCGCAATCATCAGGCGGGCGTGATCGCGGTCATCTTTCCGGTAGTGCACGAAAACAGGCGTATGAAATGTATGCAGCAGGCGGTCGACCGCAAGAGAGCGGCCCTGTGTCAATTGCACACCGGCTGCAGCCCGGGGACCCAGTTCCGGCAGCAAATCCGTTTCCTTCCGAAAGAAAATGAAGGACCGGTTGCTGTGCAGAATGTCGGATTGCCGGTCCGGATGCGCTCGCAGCCAGGCTTTGATGGTCTGCATGGTGATCCCGCCGGATGGCAGCAGGCCCGAATCCTTCAGCACTTTTCCAATCGCGGTATAGGCATGACCGGATTTGCCGTCATAACTGACCCGCATCGTGCCGCCCTGTTGCAGGCGGATGCTGGCCGAGCCCTGTATGTGAATAAAGAAGGCTTCGACCCGGTCGGCCAGCCAGACCAGTTCCAGGCCCCGGTCCGCCAGGGCACCATCAGCCCCTTCAAATCCTTCGATTTCACCGCGATCATAATACGGCACCAGGCCCTGTGTGCCGATGCGGCCAAACCGCAAATCCGGCGGCCAGTCGGACGGCAGGGTTGAAGGTCCGTCCGCCGCCGCAGCCATGGACTTGACTTCCACCAGATCCGGCGGCCGCCGCAGCAAGGGCACGGGAAATGCTTGCGAGGGCGTCAGCGAGCCCTCCACCTCCGGCTCGTAATAGGCGGTCAGCAGGCCGGGATATTGCATCGCCGGCGTCGTCCCGTCCGCAACAGCAACCGGAACAAAATGGCTTTCGAAAAAGCGCCTTGCCGCCAAGTCATCCTGAATGCTGTCGGCCGACGCACGCGCCGTGGCAAAGATTTTACCTAATGCCGCCCCGTCCACACCGCAGCGTCTGGTCTTTGGACCCAGATCACCGGTAAAAATTGCGGCGCTGCGCAAAAAACAGTTGAAGGCGGCCAGATGCTGCTCACCCGCCCACTCCGGCAGATCGCTGAAGTTCAGAGGTTGAAAGGCCGCATGCACCATATCTGCCCCGGCCGTCTGCAAAACTCAGTCGGCGGCTTCAGTTGCAACCAGCCGCCAGTTCGGATCGCGCTCGCGCGGATCGCGGGCAAAAGTCCAGATATCGGTTACTTCGGTGACTTTGCTGGAACTGCCATCAATCACATCACCAGCCTGATTACGCGTTGCAGAAATCAACTCGCTGACAAACCGGATCGTGAGGCGCAATTCGGTCTCGTCGCCTTCGGCACCTACAATTCTGGCTTTTTCAATTCCGACAAATGTAAAATCAACGGCTTCAGAACGGCTTTCGCGTTCGGCAATCGCCTCTTCAAATCCGTCATAGACCTCTGAAGACAACAACGGTTTCAATTGGGTGCGGTTACCGGCGGCATAGGCTGTGACAATCATTTCGTAAGCAACCCGCGCGCCAGCTACAAACTCTTTGGGATCAAAATCGGGATCGACGGCCAGAACAGGAGCGATCAGCTTGTTGAGGGCAACAGTCTTGGGATCGACCTCTTCGTCGATCTGCTTCTGAGTGTCGTCCTGCCCGTCACTTCGTTTTGGAAGATTGATGACATTGTCATTCGAAGATTTCTGACCGGTTTTCGGCTTGTCAGCGTAAGGATCATAGGGACGCCGCTCCTGACCGGTCCGCTTTCCCAGAACGCCACGCAGGCGGAGAAAGAAAAACACCGCTATGGCAACGAAGATCAGAGTATAGAAATCGAAAAACTGCATGAATGTTTTGCTCACACCTTCACTTAACCAAAGCCCGCTTGCGACGCGGGCGCTCATCTGCGCTTTCTTAGTCCTGTTTTAAAGATAGCGCTAGGGCTGATCCGCGCAAGTGTTGAAAGCTCTGCAATCGTTTTTTGGCATATCTTTGACAAAAAAACTGCTGAAAATTCTCGTTTTTCCGGTTAAACCACCTATCTGCGGGACTACGGAGACACATTTATGCGCTTTTCACTGATACCTTTTGCCCTGCTTATCGTACCGCTTCTGGAAATTACCGCCTTTGTTGTCATTGGCGGCGAAATCGGCGTTTGGGCGACACTGGCCCTGGTAGTCGTGACTGCCGTGATCGGATCGTTCCTGTTGCGCTGGCAGGGCATCTCGCTGTTGCGCCGCATTCGCACTGACCTTGCGGCGAAACGTCTGCCGGCAAAGGAACTGGTGCGCGGCGCGATGCTGGTTGTGGCCGGCATTTTGCTGCTGACGCCCGGATTTGTCACCGACACGCTCGGGTTTTTACTGTTTGTTCCGCCGGTTCAGGAAACAGTGTGGCGGTTTCTGAAATCCAGAATCCAGCTGGTCGGTGCGGCAGCATCCAGCGGTTCGGCCACCCGGCAAAATTCCAATGCGCCCGGCGGTCCGTCACAAGCTGGCGAAAGCGTAGTGGAACTGGACGCAAAGGAATTCAGACGCAACGATCCTGACAGTCCGTGGGTAGGCGGGCCGGAAGACGATTCCAGGCGCTAGATCGTTTCCTGCCCGGTTCAATTCCGGTTGGGGGCGATTGCCAGGTTTAAAAGCAGGTGAATGGTTGTTTCCGCGCTAAGCTCATGCTAGCCAGCCACCACCAAATCTTGATTGACAGACAGGACTTACCATGAGCGATACTTCCTCATCCGATCAGGCCGCCACGCCGCAGAATGGTGACGGTGCTGCAAAACCACCGCAAATCAATATCGTCGCCCAATATATCAAGGATTTTTCCTTCGAAAATCCCAAGGCGCCTGACTCATTGCGTCCGCGTGAGGGTGGCCCCAATATTTCGATCAACGTCAACGTCAATGCCACGCCATTGTCTGAAACCGATTTTGAAGTTGATCTGAAACTCGATTCAAAAGCTACTCATGAAGATGATGTGCTGTTCAATGTTGAACTGGCCTATAGCGGCATATTCCGGCTGGCCAATGTTCCGAAAGAACATCTGCATCCGCTTATCATGATCGAGTGTCCGCGCCTGCTGTTCCCATTCGCACGCCAGATCGTGGCCTCGGCCACTCGTGATGGCGGCTTTCCGCCCCTTCTGATTGATCCGGTGGATTTTGCCGCACTATACCGTCAGCGGCTGGAACAAATTCAAGCGCAGCAGAAGGCTGGCGGTCAGCCCAACTGACGCATTTGCCTCCAAGCTGAATTGTTTCAAGCCGGCGCAAACCGGCTTGAAATCTCTCAACCGCCGAACAGGCGGCGCAGAAAACTGCGCTCCTGGCGGCGGCGACGCACCGGTCTTGCATCAACCTCATTGGCAGATCGGGCAAATGGCTGCAATTCGGCAGCTTGCGTCTCGGCCTGGGCCTGAGCTTGGGCCTGAGCCTGGGCGTCTGCTTGAGCCTGGGCCAGCAGCTCTCTGGATTCAGCAACCCCGATCAGATTGGCAACCGGGATTCCCTCATGGGCCGGTTGCATGAAATCACGCCAGATCATCGCCGGTAAATTGCCGCCGGTGGCCCGTTTGGTCGAGCTGTTATCGTCATTGCCAAGCCACACGCCGGTCACAAGATTTGCAGTAAACCCAATGAACCAGGCGTCGCGAAAGTCCTGGCTGGTTCCGGTCTTGCCACCGGCCGGCCGGCCATCCTCTAGCTGTGCCTTGGTAGCTGTCCCTGATAGCACTGTGCGTTCCAACATGCTGTTCATCAGGCCAAGAATGTAGGGCGAGATAACCTGTAGATTGCCGCTGGGCTGGCGCTCATACAGAACCTCGCCATCAGGTGTCGTAATCCGTGTGATAGCATGTTCGATGACACTGTAGCCGCCATTGGCAAACGGCACATAGGCCGAGGTCATTTCCAATGGCGTGGTTTCGCTGGTGCCAAGCGCCAGGCTGGGAATGCGTTGCAATTCGCTGTTGACGCCAAGCCGGTTGGCAACCTCGGCCACCGCATCTATTCCGACTTCTTCACCCAATCGGGCTGCAACCGTGTTCAACGATTTGGTGAGCGCCTCTTCCAGCGTTACAGGCCCGCGAAATTCCCGGCTGTAATTACGGGGCGACCAGCCGTTGATTTCAACAGGACCATCGATCCGTATCGTTTCAGGTGTCAATCCCAGTTCCATGGCGGCCAGATAGACAAATGGCTTGAATGACGAGCCGGGCTGACGGAGTGCATCGGTGGCGCGGTTGAACTGGCTGGCGCCGTAGTCGCGCCCGCCGACCAGAGCACGCACTGCGCCGGTCGGATCAATCGATACAACCGCTCCCTGGGTGACGCCGTAGGTCTCGCCGTCCCGGTTCAGGCCTTCTCTGAGAGCGGCCTCAGCAAGATTCTGCAGTCGAATATCTATCGTGGTTTCGACTAAAACATCTTGGTCAATTGTGCCGAGAAAGCCCTTCACCCGCTCAAACAGCCAGTCGGCCACATAATTTTCGGCACCGGCCAAATGGCGGCTTCTGGCCAAAGCAGGATTGGCGACTGCATAGTCGAGTTCTGCACGGGTAATGTAACCTTCGTCCTCCATGGCTTCAAGTACCAGTTGCGCACGCTCCTGCGCAGCTTCTGCGTTCTTGTCCGGCGACAGGCGGGAGGGTGCTTTCAACAATCCGGCAAGCATCGCGGATTCGGCCAGGTTCAGATAGCGCGCGGATTTCTGGAAGTAGGTCCGCGCCGCAGCATCGACACCGGTTGCACCGCCGCCTAGATAAACCCGGTTGAGGTACATTTCCATGATTTGTTCTTTGGAAAAATTATATTCCAGCCAAAACGCAATCGGTACTTCCTTGAGCTTACGGCGCCAATCGCGCTCCGGACCGAGATAAAGATTTTTTGCCAGCTGCTGGGTGATCGACGAGCCGCCCTGAACAACGCGTCCTGCACGTATATTGGCCACCATCGCCCTGGCCACACCGGGAATATCAATACCGGCATGGTCGAAAAAGCGGCGATCCTCGATGGCCATCACGGCCTGCGGCAGATAGGGCGGCAATTGCTCGAAACGAACCGATTCACCGCCGGTTTCGCCGCGATTGGCAATCAGATCGCCATCACGCGCCACCAATTGCACATTCGGCGAGCGCACCGGTATTTCCAGCTTCGAAAAATCAGGCAGTTCCGTGGAAAAATAGATCAGCAATCCGCCAAGACCGATTGCGCCCCAGAGCATCAGAATGAAACTCCAATAGACGAAGAAGCCCAGCAGACCGCGCTTCTTGCGGCGTCCTGCAGGTTTCGCCTTCTCCTTGCGGTTGCGTCGCGGCGGCTGCGGCTTCATGCCGCCGCCGTCGCCGCGATTGCCGCCGGCATTTATGCCAGGGTCAGGACGCGCCTTGCGCTTTGGCTGAGGCCGGGAACCTTGCGGCGCCGGCCGGCCGAATACCGGTTCTTTCCGGTCTTGTTGTCTGGGACCACTCATGGGGTGTCCTGCGCTATCCGATACTTGAGAAAACTGCTGTGGCGGCAATGGAGTTTAAATGCGGCGATTTAAGGGGCGGTTAAGCATCTGCATCTTTGTTTTCGGGGCTTTGCGAGACCTGGTCCGCCTTTTGTCGTGTACCTGCCGGGACGGGCAACCGGAGTTGCCGCATTAACTGTATCTTGAAATAACCCTGAAATCCGGCCTCCGGTTAACCCATGCTCTAGCCGACAAATGTTAAGACCTTGTTAAACATTCAAAGGAAGGTGACCATGACACAGGATCGTGTAGACTGGGTAGATGCCGCCAAAGGCATCTGCATTATATTCGTAGTCATGATGCATTCAACGCTGGGCGTTGAAAAAGCCGCGGGCGAGCTCAGCTGGATGAACCTGCTGGTGAGCTTTGCCGCACCGTTTCGCATGCCGGACTTCTTTCTTATATCCGGCCTGTTCCTGGCTCTGGTCATTGACCGGCCCTGGCGGAAATATGTCGACCGGAAAGTCGTCCATTTCTTCTACTTCTATGCGCTCTGGGTCACCATTCAGTTCGTCTTCAAAGCCCCCGGATTCGTCGGAGAATATGGACTTACCGGCACGGCACAGCTTTATCTTCTGAGCTATATCGAACCCTTCGGCACACTCTGGTTCATCTATATCCTGCCGATTTTCTTCGTTATTACCAAACTGGCGCGCGACTGGCATATCCCGGTCTGGATAACCGGTCTGGTTGCAGCTCTGCTGCATCTGTCCGGGCTTGAAACCGGGTGGTTGCTGATCGATGAGTTCGCGTCCCGATTCGTGTTCTTTTTCGCCGGCTACGCCCTTGCGCCACTGATCTTCCGCATTGCCGAGTGGGTCCGCCTCGACTGGCGTCAAACAGCAGCTTACATGCTGGCCTGGGCGGCGACCAACGGTGTTCTGGTATGGCTGGGATGGGCCGCAACTCCGTGGTTTTCCCTGCCGCTCGGCTTTGCCGGCGCGGTTGCCCTTATCTGCGTGGCGTCGCTCTGGGTCCAGAGCAGACATTCCACCATCATCACATGGTTCGGGGCCCACTCCATCGTCATCTATCTGGCATTCTTCCTGCCAATGGCAATTTCGCGCATCGTGCTGCTGAAAACAGGAATTATTACCGATCTGGGAACAATCTCTGTTCTGGTGACCATTGCCGGAGTGACCGGGCCTGCCATATTCTACCTCGTGATGAAACGCCTGAATATCGGCAAGTTCCTGTTTGAACGGCCTGCTTGGGCCTACCTTGATGAGCCTAAATCGCAGAAACAACGCAATGTCGTCCTGGAAGCTGGCGAATAGGGATTGACGGGCACCGCCAGGGAAGCTGGTCTGCAGCTTCCCTGGCGGCTTTCAGATTGTACCGACTGGTTTGCAAGCGAAGTTCATCAGTTCGTTGATTTCCGCTTTTTTATGGTCTGCGGCGGTGGCATAGTCCAGCGATGTCAAAACCAAAAGATTCTCACCCCGCCGCCGTAAAATCCGGCGATCATCTCATGCTTGTGGACGGCTCGGCCTATATTTTCCGGGCCTATCACGCGCTGCCGCCGCTGACGCGCAAATCCGATGGACTGCCGGTCGGGGCGGTGGCGGGCTTCTGCAACATGTTGTGGAAATTGCTGGCGGTGGCGGAAGACACTTCGCTTGGCGAAAAACCCACACATTTTGCGGTGATTTTTGATGCCAGCAGCAAGACTTTCCGCAATGAAATTTACGGTGAATACAAGGCCAATCGAAGCGAGCCGCCGGACGATCTGAGGCCGCAATTTGCCATCATCCGCGAAGCCACGCGTGCCTTCAATGTGGCTTGTATCGAAAAAGACGGTTTTGAAGCCGATGACCTGATCGCGACCTATGCACGCCTGGCCGAAGAAGCCGGTGCCCACGTCACCATTGTCTCCTCTGACAAGGATTTGATGCAGCTTGTCACTGAGCGGATCATCATGTTCGATCAGATGAAAGACAAGATCATTCGCAGCGCAGATGTGGTTGAGAAATTCGGCGTCGGGCCGGACAAGATGATCGATCTTCAGGCGCTGGCCGGTGACAGCACGGACAATGTGCCCGGCGTGCCCGGCATCGGTGCCAAGACTGCGGCGCAATTGCTGCAGGAATTCGGCGATCTGGAGACGCTGCTGTCGCGGGCTGCCGAAATCAAACAGAATAAACGGCGGGAAAATCTCATCGAATTCGCCGATCAGGCGAGACTGTCCAGACGCCTCGTCGAACTGGACCAGAAGGTACCGCTGGATTCCCAACTCGATGAGCTGGCAGTCGAAGGGCTCGACGGGCCCAAACTGGTCGCCTTCCTGAAGGGCATGGAATTCACCACCCTGACCAGGCGCGTCGCCGAAGCCACCCAGACCGAGGCCGAAGCTGTTGATGCGACAAGTGTCTCTGTGGATCACTGGGAGGGCAACGCCCAACAGGCCAACGCGTCGGACGAGAGCGGCGCGGCACACTCTCCCCAGGCACTGGCCGAGGCGGTGACAGCAGCTGCGTTCGGCCAGAGCATCGACCATGCCAGCTACGAATGCATCACTGATCTGGAGACGTTGACGGCCTGGTGCGATGCGGCGCGCAAGCAGGGCTTTGTCAGTTTTGACACCGAGGCGACGTCTCTGGATGCGATGCAGGCCGATCTGGTTGGCGTGTCGCTGGCGCTGGCACCGGGCAAAGCTGCCTATGTGCCGCTGCAACACAGGAGCGGTGTCGATGATCTGCTGGGTGGTGGCATGGTTGAGGGACAATTGTCCCTGCGCGACGCCCTGACGGTGATCAAGCCGCTGCTGCAGGATCCGGCAGTGCTGAAAATAGCACAGAATCTGAAATATGACGCCCTGCTGCTGTCGCGTTATGACATTGAAGTCATTGGTTTCGATGACACGATGCTGCTGTCCTATGCGCTTGATACCGGGCGCGGCGGGCACGGAATGGACGAATTGTCACAACGCTGGCTGGATCATACGCCGATTCCGTTCAAACAGGTGGCCGGGTCCGGCAAAAACAAGATTACATTCGATCAGGTGCCGATCGAAGCGGCAACCGCCTATGCTGCCGAAGATGCCGATGTGACGTTGCGGCTGTGGCAGGTGTTGAAACCACGTCTGGCAGCCGACCGCATGACACGCCTCTATGAAACGCTGGAGCGCCCGATGGTGCCGGTTTTGATGCGCATGGAAAGCCGCGGTATTTCCGTTGACCGGCAGATGCTGTCTCGGCTGTCAGGCGAGTTTGCACAGGGCATGGCCGGTCTTGAAGCTGAGATTACCACGCTGGCCGGTGAGCAATTCAACATCGGATCACCCAAACAACTGGGCGATATCCTGTTTGGCAAAATGGGCCTGCCGGGCGGCAAGAAGACCAAGACGGGTGCCTGGTCGACGTCGGCCTCGGTGCTGGAAGATCTGGCGGCTGAAGGTCACGACCTGCCGCGCAAGATCGTCGACTGGCGTCAACTTTCCAAGCTGAAATCGACCTATTCGGATGCCCTGCCCGGTTTTATCAATCCCGACACCAAACGGGTGCACACATCCTACTCGCTGGCCTCGACAACGACCGGACGCCTGTCATCCTCCGACCCCAATTTGCAGAACATCCCGGTGCGCACCGAAGCAGGCCGCAAGATCCGCAAGGCGTTTGTCGCCGAACCAGGCAACAAGCTGCTGTCAGCCGATTACAGCCAGATTGAGTTGCGGGTGCTGGCTCATATGGCCGATATTCCGCAACTCAAACAGGCCTTCGCCGACGGGCTTGATATTCACGCCATGACGGCAAGTGAAATGTTCAATGTGCCGATCGAGGGCATGGACCCGATGGTACGACGTCAGGCGAAGGCGATAAATTTCGGCATCATCTACGGCATCTCCGCCTTTGGACTGGCCAATCAGCTTGGCATTTCCCGCACTGATGCCAAAACCTATATCGACACTTATTTTGAGCGTTTTCCCGGCATTCGCGATTATATGGAAGCAACCAAAGCCTTTGCCCGCACTCATGGCTATGTAGAAACGATCTTTGGACGCCGGGCGCATTATCCGGAAATCAACAGCAAAAACCCCAATATGCGCGCCTTTATGGAGCGCGCCGCCATCAATGCGCCGATTCAGGGCTCGGCTGCCGATATTATCCGCCGCGCCATGGTGCGCATGGAAGCGGCATTGGAGCAAACTACCCTGTCAGCACAAATGCTGCTGCAAGTGCATGACGAGCTGATTTTTGAAGTACCCGAACCCGAGGTTGAGGCCACCAAAGCGGTGGTGTGCAAGACCATGGAAAATGCCTGTCTGCCGCTGATTGATCTGTCCGTGCCGCTGCAGGTCGATGCGCGCGCTGCCGACAATTGGGAAGCAGCCCACTAGATTGTTTGAATGGTGTGCCTGCGACCCGTATTGTCGCGCCGATCATGGTGGCACAGCGGGGTGGCGCCATTGTCAATATCTCCACCTTTGAACCCGATCCGCTGTTTCCCACGTCAGGCGTTTATCGCGCCGGCCGCGACAGGACTTGCATATCATGGCATATTCGGCTGGCATATCTGGCCGGCAAAATGCGCAAGCAGACGCAGAACCGGCCGCTGAAATCCGGTTGCAATGGACCATAAATCGGCCATACCGTAAGCGGATAGAACGAGGCAAATGCCGACAGTATTGCAGTCCAACAGCCGGATTCGGTAATGAGTTTTCGAGGCCTTTCCAAATTCGGACCGCAACTTTGGTGTCTGCTGGCATCGCTGCTCATCCACGGCCTCATTGTCGGCGGGGTGCTGTCCCTGCCAGCCCTTGCCCAGCAGGAGGTGACGGAAGAGGATGTTATGTCGGTAGCGGTCGTGACGCCGGACCAGCTTCAATCCGAAATTGATGCCGCACGCGAGCGCAAACAACAGGCCGTCGATCCCGCGCCGGAACTGGATGTTACTGCTCTGGAGCCGCGTCCCGAGCCGACACAACAGCCGCCAAGGGCGACAACGGAACAACAGCCACCAAACCCGGCGGCAGCGCCAGAACTGCCAAAAATACCAGATGTATCAAAAGCGCCGAAACCACCAGGCTCATCACAAGACCGGCCCGATCAGACCGCGCAGCGAATTGGTCCCAAATTGCCATCCGGCAAGCAGGTAGCGATTCCGCGCAGGCGTGTTTTGCCGAAAGACAAGATGGTGCTGGCAGGGGACCGGCAGCGCGAACAGCTTTGCCATAGCGCGGCCATGGCGGAAATTGTCAAGGCACGACCCGAACTCAAACCGGACCTGGTGATCTCCTCGGCAGTGGATGCAACCGTGGCGGGAGACAATGTCATTGTCGCCAACGGTGCCGCCTTCAGGAGCGAGGGACGCTGGTTCAATTTGAAGTTCCGCTGTGAAGCCGATCTTGTGGCCGATACAGTGATGTCGTTCGATTACCTGATTGGCGGGCCATTCCCCGAAGATCAGGTGGAAATGCGCAAGACGGCTGCGGAAAATTGAGGCCGCTTCAACGTTCGTTGGCAACACCGCTCTCCACTTCACTCCGGCCGCGCGTTCACGTATGAACCCAAGATACTGCCGATAATTGTGGAATTGACATGAACCTGACGATCCGATCCGTAGCTGAAGCCGACAGGGATAGCTGGCAAAGTCTGTTTGACGCCTATGCCGCGTTCTACAAGACCGAAGTGCTTTCGGGGGTTCATGACGCGGTCTGGGACTGGATTTTTGATCCGGCCGAAGCGTTCTGGTGTGATGTCGCTGAGGCTCAGGATGGAACGCTGCTCGGTTTTGCCCAGTATCAATTGATGCACCGCTCTTTGAGCGGTAGCAAGGTCTGTTATATGAGTGATCTGTTTGTCCGGCCGGATGTGCGGGGCAGCGGTGCCGGTCGTGCCCTGATCGACCATGTCATCGGATTTGCCCGGACCAACGGGATTTCCAACCTGCGCTGGCTGACCCAGGAATTCAACTATGATGCCCGCCGCCTGTATGACAGTTTTGCTGCCAGATCAGATTTCATTCTTTACTCAATTCCGCTGGAGACACAGTGATGAAAAACCTGTTCATTTTTGGCGTTGGCTATTCCGCAGGTCTGTTCGCTTCGCACATGCGCGAACAAGGCTGGCAGATAACCGGAACCACCAGAAGCCCGGACAAGGCGGTTGAACTGGCCAGAGCCGGAGTGACGCCGTTGATTTATCAGGGCGGCCACAGCAGCGATGTTGCCGCCGCAATGAGGGCTGCCGATGCAATCCTGGTGTCGATTGCGCCGGATGCAACCCAGTGCGATGCGCAAAGCTCCTCGGGAGGTGATGCGGTGCTGGCCGATTTTGCCGCCGACTTACGCGCCTTGCCGAAAAAGCCCTGGATTGGCTATCTGTCCACGGTGGGCGTCTATGGCGATCATGACGGTGCCTGGGTCGATGAAGTGACCGATTGCCGGCCTGTCTCAAAACGCTCGCGGGCCCGCGTCCTTGCCGAGACGGCCTGGAAAAACCTGACTGATGAAGCCGGCCTCACTCTTGGCATTTTCCGCCTGTCGGGGATTTACGGGCCGGGGCGTAATCCGCTGGAAAAAGTTGCACGTGGCGACGGGCGGCGGATCAACAAGCCCGGACAGGTTTTCAACCGCATTCATGTCAATGATATCGCCACCGCACTGCGCCTTGCGGTCGAACAAAACAAGGGCGGTATTTTCAACATCACCGACAATGAACCGGCCCCGCCGCAGGATGTGGTGGCCTTTGCCGCCGGTCTGCTGGAAATGGAGGTGCCGCCACTGATCGCTTTTGAAGACGCGGATCTGTCACCAATGGGACGGTCGTTTTACGGCGAGAACAAGCGGGTTTCCAATGCCAGATCGAAAACGCAGTTGGGGATGGACTATGCCGTGCCGGATTACCGCACCGGCATGCGCATGGCTCTGGAAACCTGGCAGACCGGGCGGAAAGCTGGCGGATGACACGGACGTACAGTATTGACGGCTATGCGATTGTGTCCGACGATCACTGCATTGCCGACGCCGCCGGCAACATGCCCGATGCCCTGAAAAATGAAGCCGACTGGGCCTATTTTCAGGCAGCGCTCGATGCCGCCACGTTGACCGTCGTTGGACGCAAGGGCCATGAGGCCAATCCGAACCACAAAAATCGCCGCCGTCTGATTCTGTCACGCTCGGTTGATGGGCTGGAGCGCCGCGCCGATGGCTGGTGGTGGAACCCGGCAGGATGTGACTGGTCCACTGCTCTGGCACAGGCGGCCCCGGAAGGCGGCGCCATTGCCATTCCAGGCGGCCGCGAGGTGTTCGATCTGTTTTTAGCGCTGGGCTATTCGAGCTTTCATCTGGCGCGTGCCGAAGGCACTGTGGTGCCGGGTGGCAGGAAACTGTTTTCCGGTCTCGAGGGCACCACGCCGGAACATCTGCTCGCCCGCCACGGCCTGCAGAAGGACGCGCCATATTGGCTGGATGAAGCTGCGCGCGTCAGCATGACGGTTTGGCGATCTTTTTAATTGCAAGATACTGGGTCCCCGGGACAAGCCCTGGGACGACGGGTTTGGAGGATTTCGCGGAATTCCAGACCTCCCAACACTCCCCTCGTCGTCCTCGGGCTTGTCCCGGGGACCCAGAATCAGAGAAATCTCCGGCCTTCCGCCATTACGGAAATCCGGTCCGCTGCTCTAACTCGCAAACACAAGCTCAAAATCCCGGAAGGTTTTGAATTCCAGCGCCACATCGCCCGGTGCATCTATGAAGAATGTGCCCTGTTCGCCCGGCTCGCCGGCAAACCGCATTTGCGGCTCTATCCGAAACGCCACATCGGCGCTGCGCAGGCGATCAACCAGGTTGTTCCAGTCATCCCAGGCCAGAACGACGCCAAAATGCGGCATTGGCACAGCCTTGTTGTCAACCGCTCCGGTGCCGCCTTCGGCCATCATCGAACGGCCCTGATGCAGCGATAATTGATGGCCGAAGAGATCAAAATCTATCCAGCTTGCCGCCGACCGGCCGCGCCTGCAGCCCAGCACGGTTTCAAAAAACCTGGCGGCCGCAGCAAGATCGGTGACCGGGAAGGCAAGATGGAACGGCGTCAGCTGCCGGGCCATGATTATTTCAGAACCTGGGCACGCATCGCCATGGCGCGCTGATCGGAAACCGCTGCATAAGTGTTGGCCTCGCTGCGAAATGCAGTGAAGGATTTGTAGATATCGCCTGCCAGCGGGCTGTTTTCGCCCAGTTCCCGCAACACCACTTCCGCTTCAACGCCCAGCGCATCCACGACATCATCCGGCAGGAAGCGAACTTCGACGCCTTCCTTTTCCAGCAATGGCTTGTAGGAGGTGATGTTGTGGAAGGTGAAATCCGCCAGTGATTCGTAGGAACTGGCCATCGCCGCGTTGCGCACAATTGCCTGCAGATGCTCTGGCAGATCAACATATTGCTGACGGTTCACCAGCAACTCCAATGCTGGCCCAAGCTCGTGAAATGCCGGCATGTAATAATATTTTGCCACCTTGTAGAGACCGAAGGCCAGATCATTCCACGGACCGATCCATTCCGCCGCGTCTATGGCTCCGGACTGCATGGCGGGGAAAATCTCGCCCGGTGGCAGCAGCACGGTGTTGACGCCGATGCGCCGCATTACCTCGCCGCCCAGCCCGGCGATCCGCATTTTGATGCCTTTGAAATCCTCCAGCGAGTTGAGTTCCCTGGCAAACCAGCCACCGGCCTGTGGCCCGGAGGAGCCGGCATAGAACGGCACCACGCCAAACGGTTCATAGGCTTTTTCCCACAGGGCCTGGCCGTCGCCGAACTGCACCCAGGCGGCATGTTCATGCGCCATCAGGCCGAATGGAACGCCGGTAAAAAAGTGGAACGCAGGATCCTTGCCCTGCCAGTAATAAGGTGTTGCATGGCCAAGTTGAGCCGTGCCGGACGAGACTGCGTCAAACACTTCAAATGGCGGCACCAGTTCCCCGGCGGCAAACACCTCGACGGTCAGCTCACCATTGGACATGGCTGTGATTTTGTCCGCCAGCCGCTGAGCATTGACGCCCACACCGGGCGAATTTTTGGGCCAACTTGTGGCCATTTTCCAGCTCCGACCGGTGCTTTGCGCAAGGGCCGGCGTTGCAAGGCCGGTCGTGGTCGCCGCAACGGCAGCACCACTTGTGAGGAATTTACGGCGTGTCACTGTGTCAATCATGAAATGCTCCCATTGTTGCCGCGGGGTCACCGGACAACCCGGTCCGGTTCATCAACTGCTTCAGCGTTCCTGCAGCGATAGTACCGAATTAATAGGCAAAGTTTCGTCCGTGTAAATCTTTTTCATTCAGAGGCGTGTGAACTGCTGTCTCCCCACAGCAGGGTCTTGTAATCAAAGCCTTTTTGAATTGTCGGCTTGATGATCGCAAAATAGGGTGAGAGATCGAAATCACGCGGTGCAAACAGCGAATGATGGCGAATGTGAAGGATTTCACGGCGGGTATAATACATGTGCTGGCCGCGCCAATCCTTGGTGACAGCCTTGTTGGTCACAAGTTCCACTCTCGGCAGGATTGGATATCTCACCGCCTGAAAGGCCTGGGCAATCAGGGTTGAGCAGATCGCACGGGTTGGGTCGCCCGACCCCAGCGCCAGCATACGGCGGCGCCAGCGCACTGGCACAGGTGGAGTGGGAAAAAAATAGCGCAGCATGTCAAGAATGTTTTTCAGATCGTATTTCAGGCCGACGCGGGCCACCATATAGTCCACAACCTTGTCCAGGTCAGCATCGATGAGCCCGACAGGACGGCAGATCCGGGTGTTGAAATCCCGGTATTTGGAGAGTTTCGCGGTGACACAACCTTCCCCCAGATTCACTTCAATCAGCCGGTGAGGTTCTCCATCCGCATCGCGCACATCGATGGCAGTGCCGACATACAGCGCGGCATGTGACCAGGTCGACTGAGTCAGATATTTGATCGCAGCCGAGATTTTCTGATTGCCCTCGACCAGAAGAATGTCGCCCGGACGCAGGCAGGATTCCAGTGTGTCCGGATCGAACGGCGCATATGGCTTATAGCCGCTCGATTCACTGCGCAGACGTCCCGCGATCCAGCGCCCGAGCCGGTCCAGCAGCGTGTCGGCAGGAAGTTTCAGTTTCTCAAGAACAGTGCCGGTTTTTCCCTCTCCAGCCATTTCTTTCCCTAGATTGTTTCATCGTGAAATTGAATTATTTGACCGGGTTCGCGCCCCTGCCGGCGTCAACTCAACCGGGCCCTAGAACAATTTGAACCGCTTGTTGTTCTCTTCCTCATCGGAAGGGCCCGGATCATCCGGCACTGGCGGCATTGCTTCGGGGGAGAGGAAATTCGGACCCGATTTTGCATTGGCTTCATCCGCCTTGCCAGTTTTGCTTTCCGTTTTGCTTTCCGTTTTGCTGGCAGGTCCGCTGGCCGTGACCTGTGGAACGGATGCTACTTTTTCAACGGGTAGCTCTTTTTGTGCCGCTGCAGGGCTTGCCGCAGGCTGGTCATTGACAAGCGTTGCCGCATTGGTTTCCGCATTTTCTTCAGACTGTCTGGATGTTTCGGGGGATGTCTGTTGGCCTTTTTCGCTGTTGCCGGTTTCTTGAGATGCTTTGACTGGCGCTGCTGCGGCTTTTACGGCCTCTGGTTTTGCTGCCGGTTCAGGTTTCGCCTCAGGTTTCGGTTCAGGTTTCGGTTCGGGTGCTGGCTCAGGTTTTGGCGGTTCAATTTCCAGTGGCGCCAGCAGCACGTCGTTTTCGCTGATAATGACAGTCGGCTTGGCCAGTGCCGTGGGCGGCACCTTCCATTCATAGGCATCCAACTGGCCGGAAACCGGCGAAACCGGTGCCCAGTGGTCGGAAATCACTCCATCGGCGATCCAGACCGGATCAGCGGCGGCATGCACCGCTTTTGAAAGCCATTCACGCACCCGGCCTTTGTCGCCGTGTTCGCCTTCTTCAATGTCGGCCATCAACAGACAGGCACGTTGGGTCGGCATGGTCAGATGCGGCCGCAGGGCTGCGCGCGCGCCGTCCCAGTCCTGAGCCTCGATTGAGGCTTTCGCCAGGGCAATGGCGCTTTCCAGATGATCCGGTGACAGCCGTGTCAGGGTCTTGATCCGCTTGACCCGGTCGCGTGGCGAATCTCCGGGCCGCACATGTGCATAGGTTTCAGCCAAATCCGGATGAGGATGCAGCTTCCAGGTTCCCTCCAGGGTTTTCACGGCACGGCGCAATTCACCAAGACGGGAGAGAACGCGCCCGGCAACAACAGCAGCCGGTACCAGCTCAGGTGCCAGCTTGTGGGCCTCAAGGGCTGCAATCTTGGCTTCCTGGGGTTCCCTGTCCTCATGAGCAAGGGCTTTGGCGACCAGAACAACCGCGCGTCTGCGTTTGACTTCCTTGCGGTCAATCAGCCCGGCGGAATTATTCGCCGAGATGGTTTTCAAAGCGCCATCCCAATCTTCTGCGGCGGATTGATAGCGCAACACTGCCGGTCCCGCCCAACTGGCAACCGTGGCGCCGTCATTCGGTCGCGCCGGATGTTTTGCCGCTTCATCCATGGCGCTGATGGCCAGTTGCAGGGCGGCGGAAGGATCGTTGGTGCGCTCTGCCTCCATGAACAATCCGCGCAGACCCAGAAGTTTTGTTTCCGGTCCCTCAAGCATGGAATGGAAGGTTTTTCTGGCGGTCTCATATTCGCCGGCAAGTTGCGCGGCCTGCGCTTTCAGCAACAGCGCAAGCGGCGCATCCTTGAGAAATTTATTGGCATCATGGGCAGCTTTCTGGGCGCGTTTTGCATCACCTTCTCCCACGGCGACAAGTCCGTTTGACAGCGCGTTGTAACCCTTGTCCCGCCGCCGCGCCGAAAAATAACCCTTCAGCATGTGCGGCGACCGCCAGATGGTGCGCAGCACCGACCAGACAATGCCGAGAATGATGATGAAAGCGACAAATGCCACTGCAAAAACCATCAGGCTGGTTTCGATTTCCCGGCCAGCCCAGGTGAACTGAACCATTCCCGGATTATCGGCGAGCCAGGCAAACCCGGCTGCAAACACCAGGAAGACGGCCAGGATACTAAAAACGCGGATCATGTACGGTCTCCCTTGCCGCTACGGGCCCAGATCGATTTTTCAACAGCATCAAGCTGTTGCAGAAGACCGGCGGCGCTCTGTTGATGCCGGGCCTGCGCCTGCCAGCCTGCCACTGCCTGTTGCAACTCTTCGGACGCGGCCGGATTGGCAGAAATGGTGTCCAGTATGGCGCTCAACTGGCCAGGATTTCCGGCACGGGCTGCTTGTTCGGCTTGGCTCAACTGGCCGGACAGCAAATCCGCCGGAGTGGTTTGCTGTTCTGCAATGGTCCTGACCGTAACCAGGCTTTGAGCGCCCTTCATCATGCCTTCCAACAATCCTTTGGCCGTAACCTCATTGGCCGCAGGTTCCGCTTCTGCTGCAGAGCCTTGCGGCGCAAGGGTCGCTTCATAAGTGGTGCGGGCCTGTGAAATTTCGCTGGCGATTTGCGGCAAAGGGGACAGACCGGATTGGGCAGCCTCGGCAAAATCTTCGGGAAGCTCCACTTCGCTGCCATTTTCAGCCAGCACGTCGCGGGCTTGCGACAGCAGGCCGGCAAATGGCAGGCCATTGGTCACAGCTGCGCTCAAGGCGTCCTGCATATAGGCCAGACGCGTACCGTCGGTGACATCATCGCTCTCCTCCACTTGCGGAGCGGCAGCAGAGGCTTCCAGCCTGTCAGTCTTGCCGGCAACACTTTCAAGGCTACTCGTCAGGCTTGCCAGATCGGATTGCTGTTGTTGCGACAGAATTTCCAGATTTTCGGTGATCGACATCTGAAGCTGCAATTTGGTGACCGCTTCTGTCAAAGCGTCCAGCTGCTGACGGATGGCATCCGGCACAGTACTGCTCTGTGTCTGGGTCTCGGTCTCGGTCTGGGCCTGGGCCTGTATCTGATCCGACAGTGCAGAGAGGCGGGTTTCCAGAGTAGCCAATGCCGGGGCTTCACCCGCATTGCCGTTCGACACCGAAGTTTCCAGCGCATTTTGCCGCTCGGTCAGATTGGTGAGCCCTTGCGTCACGGCCTGGTTCTGCGCCGCGGTCTCATCCGAGATTGTCGACATTCTCTGCTGCAGTTCATCGATGCTTGCCTGCATATCTGCCAGCGTTGTCCCGACACCATCCAGCGCATTCTGGTTCGACGCCAGTTCCTGGTTGACCTGCTCCTGAAGCGCCTCAATCTCAGCGGCAAGAGCAGCGGATGTGTCGGCGGCGTTGGAAGTGTCGGGGGCGTTGGAAGTGTCGACGGTGGCGGGTTGGCTCGCCAGAGCCTCAATCCTGTCGGACAGGGCCGCAGACTGTTCCGACAATCCGCTGACGCTGTTGGAAAGTTCGGAAATCTGTGTGTCGGTGGTGGTGGTGTCATTCTCCGGCAAAAGCCCGCTGTTGGCCAGTATGCCACTTCCGATCAGCGCATAGGCACCCAGCAGCGTCAGAATACCGCCGATACCGCCAGCCAGAACCATGGCAAGAATACTGCTGCCGCCTCTTTGGCTGCGCGTCCGGGCGGCGCCCGCAGCGGGAGCGCCGGGCTTTGCCGCCGGTGCTGACGGTTTGGGTCTTCCCGTCGTCTTCGGTCCGGTAGCTGAGGATGACGGCGACGATGATGACGAAGAAGAAGGAGTTGCCGTCGAGGAGGAAGCTGCGGACGGGCCTGGCTTGCCTGTGGTGGCAGACGCTTCGGTTTTCAATCCGGAAGGTTTGCCGGTATCGGCAGCCTTGCCAGCCATATTACGGTCAGGCGTGGCAGTTTCAGCGGATTTGGCCGGTCCGGTCTCCAGCTTCACTGCGGGGGTGGCGAAGGGTGCTGTGTTTTTGATATCAACAGGCTTCAGATCAATGGTGGCCGGCTTCGGCGTCAGTTGTGTTTTAGTGCCTGGCGGCGGCGTTGCAGCCGCGCCGGTTGCGGCGGACCGGGCTGCATTGCCTGCTGTCGAACTGGATTCATTCTGTGATTTTGCTTTACTGGACCGGGCTGACCCTGTGGATCCCGGTTTTGATGTCGGGCGCTGCGGCCGTTTTACCATTCTGGTGTTCCCTTCTGGCGCCATGTCCTGAAATGGGCATGGTAGTGTGCTGTCCTGATTAAGGCCAGCGCGCGGCGCGCTGTCGAACGCGATCCAGCGAGCTGAAACTCAGCACAGATGAATTGACTGACGTAATATAAGCAGTTGGAATCGCGGGTTACAAGAAGGTGTTGCGCGGAATCGGACAGTTCATAACAAATTGGTCTGAATTGCACCAATTTTAAGTTGTTCAACTAACTTTTTGGCCATTGAATCGGCCGTTTCGATGTTTGAAATGGCGATTCTGGTGAAACCGGATTGTCGCGCTTTGGTTGCCACAGATGGCGAAATGCAGACTGCCAACAGAGATCCCAGCACATCATCAGCGCGCGTGCCAAAGCTGTCTTGCAACAATTTTGCGGCATGGCCAGCCGACCGACTGGAAAACAGCGTGACGGCTGCGACCTGATTGGCGGCAAACGCCTCAATAGCCAAAGGCGTAAGCTGCGCGGCGAGCTCGGCCTGATAGGTCTCAACAAGCGTCAACTCGTAATTTGGTGCCAGAGCGGCTTCTAGAAAAGGCGTGCGGGTTGCCCCTGCCACATATAGAAGTGCGGGAGCGTGCGCGCTCTTCTCTGCCGGGATTGTAGTGCGTACCGAATCCAGCATTCCGCGGCTGCCTGCGCCTGTCGAGCCATGCACGTCAGTAAATCCGGCCCGTTTGGCGGCCTCCAGTGTTGCGGTTCCCGAGGCAAATACCGGATGGCGGGCAAATGCCGCAATCCAGGGTTCTGGAAAATGCAGAACTCCATTGAGGCTGGTAAAAATAAGGCCGGTAACCGCTTCCGGCACCAATGGCGGTGTCTTGGGAACAGGCAGCTTGCGGATCGACAGGACCGGGCTGAGCAGAGGTCTGAGGCCATGTTCTGCCAGCGCAGCTGCATGGACGTCAGCCTGAGGCTGCGGCCTTGTCACCCAGATATATGGCCGGGAGTCCGCGCTGCCCTGCTCAAGGCCGGTTTCGTGGGTGGAAATGTCTGCCCTCGATCGTGTCATATTCGCAATACCTGCTAGCGTGTTTCCAACACAAGCAGGCTGTTGGCAATGGCGCTGAGAAATTCATCACCAGCCTGGGCGCGGATCGATTTTCCGGCCTGGGTGCCCAGATCAACAGCCGTGGTTTCATCCGGGGCGGCCAGCGTCCGCGTAACTTCATAGCTCTCCTGGCCATCGGTCGACAGAACCATACCCCGAAAGGCCATGACATCGTCCTCCATCATGGCAAAGGCGGCAATCGGAGTGCGGCAGGAGCCATCCAACTCGCGCAGAAAGGCGCGTTCGGCAAGCAGGCACAGACCGGTCTCACGATGATGGATCGGAGCCAGGAACGATTTGATGGCAGCAGCGTTGCTGCAGACCTCCACACATACTGCGCCCTGCCCTGCGGCCGGTAGAAAGGTGTCGACTGCAAGCCGCGTCGTGATGTGGTGTGCCAGACCCAACCGGTTCAACCCGGCAGCGGCCAGCAATGTGGCATCAACTTCACCATCCGCCAGTTTGCGGATCCGGGTTTCGATGTTGCCGCGCAAATTCACCAGCTTCAAATCCGGCCGCAGGTGTTTGATCATCGCCTGGCGACGCAGGCTTGCCGAGCCGACCACTGCTCCCAATGGCAGTTTTTCCAGCGAATCGGCCTTGTGGCTGAGAAACGCATCTGTCGGGTCTTCCCGCAGCAGAATCGTCGACAGTTCCAGTCCGTCGGGCAGAACCGTTGGCATATCCTTGGAGGAATGCACTGCCAGATCCAGATCGCCGGACAGAAGCCGATCTTCGATCTCCTCGGTAAAAAGACCCTTGCCGCCCAGCTCGTTCAGCGCCCTGTCCTGAATCCGGTCTCCGGCGGTGCTGATGACGTCAATGGCAAAGCAATCTTCACTCAGATCATGCGCCACCATCAGCCTGGCGCGCAATTCATGGGCCTGCGCCAAGGCGAGCGGACTGCCCCTTGTGCCGATCCGCAAGGGTTCGGTGCTGGTCGGCGTCAGGCTTGTATCAGCTTTTGTTTGCAGCGTCATAGGGGCAATGCTAGGTGGTAGCGCAGATGCGCGGGCGGCTTTCGCGTTGTTGCATAGACCATTGTGACAAAGGTCCCAAGCGCAATTTTGGAAATTCAACATGCGCCTTCTCGGTATTGAAACCAGTTGTGACGAAACTGCCGCCGCGGTTATTGACGGTCATGTCGCATCTGACGGCACACCGAGCGGCCGCATTCTGTCGAATATTGTGCTCAGTCAGAAGGACCATGCAGCCTTTGGCGGTGTCGTCCCGGAAATTGCCGCCCGCGCCCATGTCATGGCGATTGACAGCGTCATCATGACGGCGATGAAGCAGGCAGCTATAGAACAGGCAGACTTGGAGTTTACTGCGCTGGATGCGATTGCGGTATCATCCGGTCCGGGTCTGATTGGCGGGCTGATTGTCGGTCTGATGGGGGCCAAGGCCCTGGCGCTGGCCCATGATCTGCCGTTTCTCGGCATCAATCATCTGGAAGGCCACGCCCTGACGGCGCGCCTCAGCGACGGGTTGGCCTATCCCTATTTGCTGCTGCTCGTCTCCGGTGGCCATTCGCAGATTCTGCTGGTCAGCGGATTGGGTCGTTATGACCGGCTTGGCAGCACTATTGATGATGCGCTCGGCGAAGCATTCGACAAGACCGCAAAATTGCTGGGTTTGGGCTATCCCGGCGGTCCTGCGGTGGAACGCGCCGCCCTTGGCGGTGATGCAGACCGGTTTCGCTTTCCCATGCCATTGCGCGGAAAGATGCCGCCGAATTTCTCGTTTTCCGGCCTCAAGACAGCCGTGCGCCAGCAAGCCGGCGAGCTTTTGAAGAGTGGCCACCTGTCAGATCAGGATGTGGCCGATCTGTGTGCAAGTTTCCAGAAAACCGTGGCCGCCATCGTCGAGGATCGCCTGATCCGGGCCTGGGAACTGGCCATGCAGCGCGCCGATCTTCAAGCCGTTCTGATGGGCCAGCCATTGCCGCTGGTTGTGGCCGGCGGCGTTGCCGCCAACATGGTGCTGCGGACGCATTTGACGCAACTGGCCGACCGGTTGGGTACCCGGATTGTCACACCTCCCCTGAATCTGTGCGGCGACAATGGTGCGATGATCGCCTGGGCGGGACTGGAACGTTTCAGTGCCGGCGAAAGCCATGATTTTTCGCTGGCACCACGCGCCAGATGGCCGCTCGACATGAAGGCACCGACCATGATCGGCCATGGCAGAGCCGGAGCCAAGGTATGAACAAAGCGAACCGGATCGGCATAGTGGGTGGCGGTGCCTGGGGGACGGCTCTTGCGGTAGCGGCACACAATGCCGGGGCGGAAACACTGTTGTGGGCGCGCAACAAGGCAATTGTCGATCACATCAACCGGGAGCACGAAAACACGGCCTATCTGCCCGGCATGAAGCTGCCGGAGCAGCTTCTGGCCAGCTCCACAATGCAGCCGCTCGCCGACTGCGATACTGCGCTGATGGTCGTTCCCACTCAGCAATTGCGTGCCGTGTTTGCCGAATTGATGCAATTTTGGCCAGCGGACAAGCCGCTGATTCTGTGCGCCAAGGGTATCGAGCGGCAGAGCGGCCTCCTGCCGGCGGGAATTATTCGCGACATACGTCCCAATCAGGTGGTGGCGGCGCTCTCCGGACCAAGCTTTGCCGTCGATGTTGTTGCCGGAAAGCCGACCGCTGTCAGCCTTGCCGCAGACACGATGGCGCGCTCGGAAGCGCTCTGCCAGATGCTGGCAAGCCCGTTCTTCCGGCCTTATGCCGGGGATGATTTGGCAGGGGTTGAAATCGGCGGTGCCCTGAAAAACGTCACGGCGGTGTGCTGCGGTATTGCAGCTGGTCGTGCTTTGGGAGCCAGTGCCGGGGCCGCGCTGATGGCGCGCGGCTTTTCTGAAATGGTGCGCTATGGCGTGGCCCACGGCGCCCTCGCCGAAACCTTCATGGGACTGTCCGGATTTGGAGATCTGGTGTTGACCTGTTCCAGCAGCCAGTCACGCAATTTTTCTTTTGGGTTTGGCCTGGGAGCAGGCACGCTTGATATTGGCGATGCGCTGGAAGGGCGGGTGCCGCTGGCCGAAGGCGCCTTTACCGCGAGCATTGCAGCGCGCACGGCACGCACGAAAGGTCTTGATTTGCCAATCCTTCAGACCGTATCAGAAATCCTTGAGGGAACGATTGGAATCGGCGCGGCGATTCACCGCCTGCTGGAGCGGCCGCTGAAATCTGAAAAATTGTAACGCGCGCCAGGCGCGAGGGAGACATATAATGTATTTTATCGTTTACGCCAAAGACAAACCCGGACACACTCAACTGCGTATCGACACCCGTCCGGATCATGTGGCGTGGCTGAAATTATCCCCGGTGCCTGTCGCCGGGCCGCTGCTTGCCGATGACAATGAAACCATGATCGGCTCCATGCTGATTGTGGAAGCAGACAGCCGGGCCGATGTGGAAGCCCTGCTGCCGAATGATCCCTATGCCATGGTCGATCTGTTTGAGACGGTCGAAATTCACCCGTGGAAATGGGCCATCGGTTCACCCGCCGCCTGACGCGAATTTCTGGAGATATTTATGGCCTACTGGCTCTTTAAATCCGAACCATTCAAATGGTCCTGGGAAATGCAGAAAGCAAAAGCAAAGGCGGGCGAAGAGTGGGATGGCATCCGCAATTATCAGGCGCGCAATTTTATGCGCGATATGAAAATCGGCGATCTCGGCTTCTTCTATCATTCCAATGAGGGCAAGGAAGTGGTGGGAATTGTCGAAGTCTGCAAGGAAATTCACCCCGACAGCACCACCGACGACCCGCGCTGGGAATGCGTCGACATCAAAGCCGTAAAAGATCTGCCAAAGCCGGTAACGCTGGCCGATGTCAAGGCAACGCCGGCGCTTGCCGAAATGGCGCTGGTCAAATCCATGCGGCTGTCCGTGCAGCCGGTCCGGCCCGATGAATGGGCGCTGGTCTGCAAGATGGGCGGCCTGTGATCCGCTCGCCTGCAAGACACTGGACGAAAGTTGCGCTACCAAAGTTTCAGGCCGCATGACTGGATTATGTCGCACAGCTTTGCATAATGGCGGCACAGACTGCATTTCATATTTTCCGTCTGGGAGGACATTCCATGAGCGAAATCATACTTCATCCGGTACCCGAAAGCTGGGCCGAATCAGCCCATATCGACAAACAGAGCTATCAGAAAATGTATCAGGCATCGGTCGATGATCCCGAGACATTCTGGGCTGAACATGGCAAGCGGATCGACTGGATCAAGCCGTTCACCAAAGTGAAAAACACCTCCTTTGCCTATGAGGATGTCTCCATCAAGTGGTATGAAGATGGGCAGCTCAACGTTTCTGCAAATTGCGTCGACCGCCATCTGGCGACGCGCGGCGACCAGACTGCGATTATCTGGGAACAGGACGACCCGGATGCACCGTCAGACCATATCACCTACCGGCAACTGCATGGCCATGTCTGCCGCTTCGCCAATGTGCTGAAAGATCTTGGCGTTAACAGAGGCGACCGGGTGATCATCTATATGCCGATGATCCCGGAAGCAGCCTATGCCATGCTGGCCTGCGCCCGCATCGGCGCGATTCATTCGATCGTTTTTGCCGGCTTTTCGCCCGATGCGCTGGCCGACCGTATCACCGGGTGCCAGGCAAAACTGGTCATCACTGCCGATGAAGCGCCCCGGGGCGGTCGCAACACTGCGCTGAAATCCAATGTCGACAAGGCGCTGGAAAAAGTGTCGTCAGATGTGAAAGCGCTAGTCGTCAAACGCAGCGGCGGCGATGTTGCCATGCAGGAGGGCCGCGACGTCTGGCTGCATGAAGCGGAAAAAAGTGTTTCCGACACCTGCGAGCCAGAGCCGATGAATGCGGAAGACCCGCTGTTCATTCTCTATACATCCGGCTCGACCGGCAAACCGAAAGGCGTGGTCCATACCACTGGCGGCTATATTGTCTACGCCGCCATGACACACCAATATGTGTTCGATTATCACGATGGTGATGTCTATTGGTGCACAGCCGATGTCGGCTGGGTCACCGGCCATTCCTATATCGTCTATGGCCCGCTCGCCAATGGCGCGACAACTCTGATGTTTGAAGGCGTGCCGACCTATCCCGATGCGTCGCGTTTCTGGCAGGTCTGCGAAAAACACAAGGTAAACCAGTTTTACACCGCACCCACTGCTATTCGCGCCCTGATGGGCAAGGGCAATGAATTTGTCGAAAAATGCGATCTGTCGTCCCTGAAACTGCTGGGCTCGGTTGGCGAGCCGATCAATCCGGAAGCCTGGAACTGGTATGATCAGATTGTCGGAAAAGGAAAATGCCCGATTGTCGATACATGGTGGCAAACCGAAACCGGCGGCATTCTGATTACCCCGCTGCCGGGTGCAACGGCCACCAAGCCCGGCTCGGCGACCTTTCCCTTCTTTGGCATCGAGCCTGTCATTCTCAACGATCAGGGACAACTCCAGACCGGCACTGCCGAGGGCGTGCTTGCCATCAAGGATTCCTGGCCCGGTCAGATGCGCACTGTCTGGGAAGATCACGACCGGTTTGTCTCGACCTATTTTGGGACCTATAAGGGCTATTATTTCACCGGCGATGGCTGTCGCCGCGACGAGGACGGCTATTACTGGATCACCGGCCGGGTCGATGATGTGCTCAATGTCTCCGGCCACCGTATGGGCACTGCTGAGGTGGAATCCGCGCTGGTCGCCCATCCCAAAGTGTCAGAGGCGGCCGTCGTCGGCTACCCGCATGACATCAAGGGCCAGGGAATATATTGCTATGTGACGCTGATGGAGGGCGATGTCCCATCCGATGAGTTGCGCATCGAATTGCAGAACTGGGTGCGCAAGGAAATCGGACCGATCGCAAAACCGGATATTCTGCAATGGGCTCCGGGCCTGCCGAAAACCCGGTCAGGGAAAATCATGCGCCGTATTCTGCGCAAGATTGCCGAAAACGAGACGGGGACCCTCGGCGACACATCCACTCTGGCAGATCCGTCAGTGGTTGATGATCTTATCGCCAATCGTGCCAACAAGTAGGGCCAGATGAGCTTTAAAAATCAACCGCCCGGCCGTTGATTTCCCAATCGCCGTAACGCGCCGGGTCGTGGCCGCCCCGGCCACCCTTCTCGAGCGGCAGGTTTTTTGCCGCAGCAGCGGCTTTGTCCCGGCGGGCAGCCGCTTCGGCCAGGGCCCGTACCGCCTCTGCAGGCAGAGCTTGGCCTGCGCCAGTGTCCGTCTGTGCCGAACCGGTGGCTTGGGTGGCATTTTCCGGCACTCGCACCGGGATTTGAGCTGATACATCCGCTGTTTTATCCATAGCGCTGATATAAGGCGGCACGGGGCACTTGCAAAGTCACATTTGTTTGCCCAATTTGGTCGCAGGATCAGGACTTTCAAAGGCTGACAATAATGAATTACGCCAAAACCGCCATGCTTCTGGCTGTTCTGACAGCTCTGTTTATGGGGATCGGATATCTGATCGGTGGCACTGGAGGCGCATTAATTGCGTTTTTCATTGCTCTGGCAATGAACCTGTTCAGCTACTGGAAGTCGGACAAGATGGTGCTGCGCATGCACAATGCGGTGGAAGCCCATGAGGAAAACGCTCCGGAATTTTTTGCCATTGTCCGGGGCCTGGCCGAAGCGGCTGATCTGCCAATGCCCGCTGTCTATCTGATCAAGAATCCGCAACCCAACGCTTTCGCTACGGGCCGCAATCCGGAAAATGCGGCTGTCGCCGCAACCACCGGGCTTCTGGAGGCTCTGGAGCCTGAAGAAGTGGCCGGCGTGATGGCCCACGAACTTGCCCATATCCAGAATCGTGACACGCTGACCATGACGATGACTGCGACGATTGCCGGTGCGATTTCGATGATTGCCAATTTCGGGCTTTTCTTTGGCGGCAATCGCAACAATAACGGCATCGGCATTTTCGGCGTCATTATCGCGGCCATTGTTGCGCCTCTGGCTGCCGCGATGGTACAGATGGCGATCAGCCGGACCCGCGAATATGCCGCTGACAAGCGCGGTGCGGAAATCTGCGATAATCCGATGTGGCTGGCCTCTGCTTTGGGCAAGATGGCCCGTGGTGTCAGCCGCTTTGAAAATGTGACCGCTGAGCGCAATCCGGCTTCCGCTCACATGTTTATCATCAACCCGTTGTCAGGTGCCCGGATGGATAATCTGTTTTCCACCCACCCTGATACTGAAAACCGCATTGCAGCGTTGCAGGCAATGGACCAGGACTGGAACGCGACTTATGACACAGCCGATCAAACGCAGACCCGGCGCAGCGGCAGGCCGCCAGATACCGGTCCCTGGGGGTGAGTAATTCCAAACCAGGTGGCACCGCCACAAAGCAGCATGGTTCAGGCCCCAACAAGCAGAATCACAGCAAACCGGGCCACAATAAATCGGGCCACAACAAATCGGGGCAGCGTAATTCGCCGGGCCTGGCGCCGCGCAAGGTTGCCGCACATCTGCTTGGACAGATCATCACCGGACACAAGTCCCTTGATGCCCTGCTGGACGATGGCAAGGACAGTGGCTACGCGCGTCTGGCACCGCAAGACAAGGCACTGGCGCGGGCTATTGCCTCCACCACTCTGCGCCATTTCGGCGAAATTCAGCAACTGGTCAACAATCGCCTGACCGGACGGATGCCGCCATCTGCGCCGTATCTTCCCGGCGTGATCTATACCGGCGTTGCCCAGATCCTGTTCATGGAGGTCGCCGATCATGCTGCCGTGTCGCTGGCCGTCGACGCCGCTGCATCTGATCCCAAAGCGCGGCATTTCAAGCCTCTGGTCAATGGTATTCTGCGCGGCATTCTGCGCGAGCGGGATGAATTTCAACCCGATGCCACGCTGAATGCGCCGGGCTGGCTGCGCGATATGCTGATCGACCAGTACGGAGCGGAAAAGGCCGGCGCTATCATGCAGGCCAACATGCAGCGGGCCGGACTTGACCTGACCATCCGGGAGGATGCTGAAGGCTGGGCGAAGCGGCTGGATGGGCAACTCATCGGCGATCACACTGTGCGTCTTGCGCCCGGCACGAAAGTGCTTGAGCTGGAAGGCTTCAAGTCCGGTGCATGGTGGGTTCAGGATGCTGCGGCATCGGTGCCGGCTGAATTGCTGTTGCAGGCGCTGCAGCGCCGCGCTGCGGTCTCCCGCGCCAATCTGCTGGATGCCTGCGCCGCGCCCGGCGGCAAAACTGCGCAACTCGCTGCGGCGGGTGCGAGGGTAACCGCGCTTGATATTTCAGAGCCACGTCTTGTCAGGCTGCGTGAAAACATGCATCGGCTGAATCTGCAGGTGGAAATCGTCGCAGCTGACCTGCTCGACATGGATGAACAGCCGGTGTTCGACGGCATTTTGCTGGATGCACCGTGCTCAGCCACCGGAACCATCCGCCGGCACCCGGATGTCCCCTGGTTGAAAACCCGGAAACAGATTGGCGAATTGGCCGAGCTGCAGCGTAAAATGCTGGCCAAAGCGGCAAAATTACTCCGTCCCGGCGGAATTTTGCTGTATTGTAGCTGTTCGCTGCTCGCAGAAGAGGGCGAATCCCATCTGGATTTTGTGCAGAATGAGTTGGGATTTCAGATTGATCCCATCGGGCCGGATGAAACCGCTCTGTGCAGCCCGTTAACCGTTGCAAATGGTGTCTTCAGAAGCACGCCAGACATGCCAACCGGCCTTGACGGATTTTTTGTAACACGGTTAGTGCACCCTTAACGTAACTGCTGTATCTGCTGGTGGCGGTAAACGATCCGGCATGCAATTTTTTTAACACCAAAGGATTTCGCGGTTGGCAGACGCGCGCAGAATGGTTGAAGTCAGAGTACCCGGCGTCTTCGCCGGACGGTTCCGCTTGTCCGGTGTGGTGTTGCGCGCGGCCGTACAATCCTACAAACGCAGTTTCCATTCAAGTTCGCTGTATCGCTGGCGCTACGGCGGACCTGCGCCCGAGCGGCTGCTGATTGCACCACCTGATGTGCGCACCGCTGATCCGACAATCGCCTCGGAACTGATTGACGGCACATTCGTTTTTGCCGGCGAAGTGGTTGATGCCCCCAATTATTCACCGTTCGAAGTTATTCCGCCGACCCTGGCTTGGGGCCGAGAAATCAACGGCTTCTCCTGGTTGCGCCACCTCAAGGCGACAGATAATCCGGCGGCCCGGCAGGTTGCTCGGGAACTGGTTGAAGACTGGATTGAAATTCATGGCCGATGGGACGATCTGGCCTGGGAACATGATGTCACATCGACACGCATTCTGGCCTGGCTGGCCCAGTCACCGCTGATCCTGCAGGGCAGTGATCACGAATTTTACTCCACTTTCCTGAAATCTCTCAACCGCCAAGTGCGCTATTTGCGCCGCATCGTCAACGAATTGCCGCCCGGTATGCCGCGCCTGAAAGCATCCATCGCGCTGGCGGCTGCAACCTTGTCGATGTCCGGTCAGAAACGCTATTCGCGCACCAGCGCCAGACGTCTGGATGAAGAGCTGAACGCGCAGATACTGCCCGATGGCGGCCATATCAGCCGCTCGCCTGCCGTGATTATCGATATCCTCACCGACCTGCTGCCCTTGCGTCAGGCCTTTACCGCCCGCGGCCTGGAGCCGACCAAGGCAATCATGACCGCGATTGACCGGATGATGCCGATGCTGCGCTTTTTCCGCCACGGCGACGGTGCATTTGCGCATTTCAACGGTATGGGCGGCACCAAATCCGATCTCATCGCCACGTTGCTGGCCTATGATGATGCGCGCGGCAAACCGGTTCTGCAGGCCAAACATACTGGCTACAGCCGCATGGAAGCCGGCAGCACAATTCTTATTGCCGATACCGGTGGAACACCGCCGATGCGCCTCAGCGAAAAGGCCCATGCCGGCACATTATCGTTTGAATTTTCCAGCGGCCGACAGCGAATCATAACCAATTGCGGTGCGCCCTCGGCACATCTTGCTGATTGGCATCAGATGACCCGCTCGACCGCCGCCCACAGCACGCTGGGCCTGAACGACACATCCTCGGCCCGCTTCCTGACAGATTCCAGTGCAGAAAAATGGCTGGGCCCGGTGGTCATTTCAGGGCCGGAAGACGTTCGCTCGACTATTTATGAAAACGAGCGCGGCCATGAACTTGTCATGAGCCATGATGGTTACGCTGCCCTTTTCGGACTGGTTCATGAGCGCACGCTTATTCTGGAACAGGATGGCAAGAGCCTGTTCGGCGTCGATACGCTGTCGGGCCGCCCTATCGAAGGCTATGATGAGTTCGCCATCCGGTTTCACATTCATCCAGGTGTTTCCGCCAACATGACGTCCAGTGGCGAAAGCGTGTTTTTGTCCTTGCCGAATGGCGATGCCTGGGAATTTGAAGCCACACCCGGCGTCGACATCGCGCTGGAAGAAAGCATCTACATGTCCGAGACATTCGGCCATCGGCGCAGCGAACAGATCGTAATTTACGGCAATGCCGGCAAAATGAATTCAGTGACATGGTCATTTGTGCAGTCCGGCAGTGCCCGCTCGCGGCCGCTGTCGGAAGTGGATCTGGAAGAGGCCATGCGGCTGGAAGAAGAGAATTACGCCGCAGAGCCGCATTTTGTTGATGAGCCAGAACCGGATGATGACGCTGAATCCGATGATGAAGTGGTTGGCAAAGACGCTTAGCTGCCGTAAGCAGGGCGCACTTTCCATCACCCATCATTGCGAGCCTTTCCATGTCTGCGCCCATCGCCAAAGCGATCACATTTCCGGATATCGTTGCGGTCAAAACCGCACTGCTGTCTGTCTCCGATAAAACCGATCTCATCCCCTTCGCCCGGGCGCTGCATGATCAGGGGGTTGAGCTGATCTCAACCGGGGGCACCTACAAAGCCATCTCGGATGCCGGCATTGCAGTGCGCGATATTTCATCGGTGACGGGCTTTCCGGAAATCATGGATGGGCGGGTGAAGACCCTTCATCCTTCCGTGCATGGCGCACTGCTGGCACTTCGCGATGATCCCGATCACCAAAAGGCCATGGCACAGCACGGCATTTCGCCGATCGATCTGGTTGTGGTGAATCTGTATCCATTCGAAAAAACCGTCGCGTCCGGAGCCGATTACGCGAATTCGGTAGAGAACATCGATATTGGCGGCCCGGCAATGATCCGCGCTGCCGCGAAGAATCATGGCTATGTCTGCATCGTTACCGATACGGCCGACTATGAAATGGTCGGACATGCCATTGCCGAACAGGGTGGCCTGACGCTGCAGGCGCGCAAGAAGCTGGCGGCACGCGCCTATGCACGTACTGCCCGTTATGACGCCGCCATCAGCACCTGGTTTGCTGGCCAGCTGGACGATCAACTGGGCAACGAGCGGGCCTTTGGCGGAACGCGGCATCTGCAGTTGCGCTATGGGGAGAACCCGCACCAAAAGGCGGCTTTCTATCGCAGCGATGAACCGCGCAACGGCGTTGCCACTGCCATCACCCTGCAGGGCAAGGAATTGTCCTATAACAACATCAATGACACCGATGCGGCCTTTGAGCTTGTCAGCGAATTCAACCCGGCTGACATATCGGCCATTGCCATTATCAAACATGCAAATCCATGCGGCGTTGCCACTGCCGGCACATTGAGTGAAGCCTACCGCAAAGCGCTGGCCTGCGATCCGGTATCGGCCTTTGGCGGCATTGTCGCCCTCAATCAGACACTGACTGCGGACATCGCCGAACAGATTTTGAAAACCTTCACCGAAGTCATCATCGCACCGCAGATTGATGAGGCCGCCAAAGCTGTTCTGGCGAGAAAACCCAACATTCGTGTGTTATCCGCAGGTGGCCTGCCGGACCCGCGCGCCAGTGGACAGATGATCAGATCGGTGGCCGGCGGATTGCTGGTTCAAAGCCGCGATAATATCTGTGCCGCAGATCTGGATTTGAAAGTGGTGACAAAACGCGCGCCGACGCCTGAAGAACTTGCCGACCTGCGCTTTGCCTTCACCATTGCAAAACACGTCAAATCGAATGCCATTGTCTATGCCAGAGACGGAGCCACGGTGGGTATCGGCGCGGGACAGATGAGCCGGGTGGATTCAACCCGCATTGCCGCGCGCAAATCGGAAGACGCGGCGAAGGCCCTTGGCGCGCCAATGGCCCTGACACAGGGCTCGGTGGTCGCATCTGATGCGTTTTTCCCGTTTGCCGACGGATTGCTGGCGGCCGCCGAGGCCGGGGCAACCGCGATCATTCAGCCCGGCGGATCGATGCGCGATCAGGAAGTGATTGATGCGGCAAATGCAGCCGGACTGGCGATGGTGTTTACCGGCGTACGGCACTTCCGGCACTAGCGGCAAAGCCGAGGACCACAAAACCGGCAATCAGAAACCCGATCAGGGCGCTGATGCCGATGCGCTGGGATTGTGAAAATGCCGTCAGCAGACCGACCGCCAGCGGTCCGGCAAAACTCGTTACCTTGCCAACCATGGCGTATAGTCCAAAAGCGCTGGTGCGCTCTGTCGGTTCGGTGATTTCCGCCAGATAGGTGCGGCTGGCGGATTGCAGCGGACCCGCGGCCGCGCCAATCACGCCGCCAATCAGATAATAGCTCAACTCGGCAATACTGCCGGACACCGGCACAACGAACAGAATGGCGGACTTTTCAACAGACAGGATTGCGAGGGATGACAGGATCAGGATTATGATACTGCCTCTGATGACGGCGATCGAGCCCAGCCGGTCGTTTAGCCGCCCACCAATCAGCGCCCCGGCAACGCCGGTAATGGTAAGAAAAATCCCGAACAGGCCAAGCTTCGTCGTGTCCCAGCCAAACACGCTTTGGGCGTAAATTCCGCCAAATGCAAACAACGCAATCAGACCATCGACATAGAGCATATGCGCCAGCAGATAGAGAAACAGCCTAGCATCCTGACGCGCCTGTTTGATGCGCGTGAGCAAATCACCGATGCCCTGCCGTGCCGCAGACAACAGACTGATGCCGTGTCGCCGCGCCGTGTCCGGCGTAAACAGAAACAGCGGCAGGACAAAAACCACATACCACACTGCAGTCAGCGGCCCGCTGGCGCGGGTGCCTTCGGCCAGACCGGGATCAAGACCAAACAGCGGCACCATGCCGAGCAGGGTTCGGCCGCTTTCGGGCGCGGCCACCAGAAAGCCGAGCATGATGACAAGCGATGCAAGCCCCCCAGCATAGCCAATCGCCCAGCCGGTGCCTGACAATCGGCCAAGACGCTCCGGCGGCACCAGATCCGGCATCATTGCATTGGTGAACACGGTGGCAAATTCAGCGCCGATGGTAACCAGAATATAGCTTACGAGAACCAGCAGGATGGCACCGGTCTGCACGGTCACAACGCCGTCGGCAGCGTTTGACAAAGGGGCGGAAAACCACAACAAAAACGCCCCTGATACCAGCAGAACCGAGAATGCGGCGATCCAGGGTTTGCGACGACCTGTGACATCGGCAATTGAGCCGAGAATTGGCGACAGCACGGCAATCAACACGCCCGCCACTGCTGTTGCGTAGCCCCAATAGGCCTGGCCCGCGACCCCGTCGCCGATAAACCGGCCGGCAAAATACGGCGCAAAGATAAAGGTGGTGATCAGAGTGAATACCGGCTGTGTCGCCCAGTCGAACATCAACCAGCCGAAGATGCCTCGTCTTGAAACCATCATCGCACCATCCCCGGCTCGTTCCGCTGCTGAGATGGCACCATGGCGGCCGCGATCAGCTTTGCGCCAGATCGGACAGCAGGCCGGCAGCGACAGCTAATTTGGAAACGGTCAGCGTGCCGTTGTCCACCACCTCTTCCACCGCCTGTATTGTGCGCTTGATGTTGGATTCATGCCCCGCCATCCACAGCGACGCATCGGCTTTTCCATCCGGTACGGCCTTCAGCACGTCTGTTGTGATTGCGCGGTGAGCTTCGCCCAAAACCTGCCTGGCACGCTGCACAGCCAAACCGTCAAAATATTCCGTGATCGGAATAGTCTGCGCCAGTGCGTCCAGACGGCCGAGTTTGAATATCCCGGCAACGTCAAGATATGCCTGGGCGACATGTTGCAGCGAGCGTCCGCTCTTTTCAGCGACCAGCACAATATCGGGCAACATGGCTTCCAGCGGCAAGGCGGCAAGGCGTCCGGCGAGATGTTCGGGAACTCCGCCTTCGCGATAGCGCGCCCTGGTTTCGGCAACCTGCTCCTTCAGATAATCCGGCAGATATGGCGTCAGCTCGCCACGCAAGGTGCCGATACCATTGCCAAAGAGCTCCACAACACTGGAAATGCCAGAGCTGAGATCGGCATTTTTCAGAAACCAGATAATCTGACCGATCAACAGCGCACGGATATTGGCATACAGCTCAAGCTGCAATTTTCCGTCAATCAGCGTGTCCAGCGCATCAATGTCCTCATTCAGATCGGTCAGTTGGAAACTGTCACGCACAATCGCAAAGGCGTGGGTGATTTCAGCCGGTGTCGCTCCGGTCTGATCGCTCACCCGTGTGAGAACGGTGGCACCACCGCGGTTGATCAGCGAATTTGCCAGCATGGTGGCGATGATTTCGCGCCGCAGCCTGTGGCCCGAGATTTCATCGACATAGGATTTGCTCATTTTCTGCGGGAAATAGCGCAATAGTTCCTTCGCCAGATAAGGATCATCCGGCACATCGGAAGCCAGCAAATCGTCAAACAGGACAATTTTTGCATAGGCCAGCAACACCGCAATTTCCGGACGTGTCAGCGATTCATAGCTTGACTGGCGCTCATTCATGGCGGCATCGTCCGGCAGCAATTCCACCGCCCGGTCGAGCAGGCCCCTTCCCTCCAGCTGATGCATCAACCGGGCCTGAAAGCCAAAATCTTCCATGCCCTCGCATTCGGTCAGCGACAAAGACAGGGTCTGCAGATAATTGTTGCGCAGCACCAGGTCTGCAACTTCATCTGTCATCGAGGCCAACAGGCGGTTGCGTTTCTTCAGATCAAGCCTGCCGCTGCGGATCGCCGCTCCCAGCGCGATCTTGATATTGACCTCCATATCGGATGAATTGACGCCTGCTGAATTGTCAATCGCATCCGTGTTCACGCGGCCGCCAAGCTTGTCATATTCAATGCGTGCGCGTTGCGTGACGCCCAGATTTGCGCCCTCGCCGATGGCTTTGGCCCGCACCTGGGGCGCAGAAACACGAATCGCGTCATTGGCCTTGTCACCAACATCCGCATCCGTCTCTGTACTGGCGCGGATATAGGTGCCGATGCCGCCAAACCACAACAGATCTGTGTCCAGCTTCAAGATGGCAATCATGATTTCGTTCGGCGTAGCCTTGTCTGCCGGAATGTCGAGCAGAGCTTTCATTTCAGCTGACAGGGCAATGGATTTCGCACTGCGCGGAAATACACCGCCGCCTTTGGAGATCAGCTTGTTATTGTAGTCCTGCCAGGACGACCGGCCCATCTCATACAGCCGCTTGCGTTCTTCCCAGCTCGTCCCGGTATCAGGATCTGGATCAATGAAAATATCGCGGTGGTCAAACGCAGCCAGCAGTTTTGTCGCCTTCGACAGCAGCATGCCATTGCCGAACACGTCGCCCGACATGTCACCGACACCGCAAACCGTGAAGGGCTCGGTCTGGATATCGCGGTTCAACTCGCGAAAATGACGTTTCACCGCCTCCCAGCCGCCACGGGCGGTAATGCCCATTTTCTTATGGTCATAGCCGGCTGATCCGCCCGAGGCGAACGCATCGCCCAGCCAGAAATCATGGGCTTCTGAAATGGCATTGGCGGTATCGGAAAAAGTGGCTGTGCCCTTGTCGGCGGCGACCACCAGATAGGGATCATCGGGCTCATGGCGCAGCACCTGATCCGGCGGCACCACCTTGTCCCCGTCCAGATTGTCGGTGATCGCCAGCAGGCTGCTGATAAAAGTCTTGTAAGCGTTGCGACCAGCCTCGAACCAGGCTTCGCGTCCGGCCTGTGGATCAGGCAATTGCTTGGGGTAGAACCCGCCTTTGGAGCCAACTGGAACAATCACGGCATTCTTGACCTGCTGGGCTTTCACCAGCCCGAGCACTTCGGTGCGGAAATCCTGCGGCCGGTCCGACCAGCGCAGCCCGCCGCGCGCGACTTTGCCAAAGCGCAGATGCACGCCTTCCACCTGAGGACTGTAGACAAAGATTTCGCGGAACGGCCGCGGTCGCGGCAAATCTTCGACTTTACGCGAATCGATTTTCAGCGAGATCACCCGTTCCGGGCTGCCATCCGCATTCTGTTGGTAGAAATTGGTTCGGACACTGCTTTTGATGACATTTGCGAACCGCCGTAAAATCCTGTCATCATCGAGGCTGACCACATCATCAAGGGCAGCAAGAAACTGCTCGAACAAGTTCTCTTCAACCGCCGGATCGGCATTTGCCGGATCGAACCGGGCGTGAAACAGGGCAACCAGTTCTGCGGCTATGGCACTGTAGCGGTTGAGGGTCGACCACATATAGTCCTGAGAAAACGGAATCCCGGTCTGGCGCAGATAGCGCGAGATGGTGCGCAGCAGGGCAATGTCCCGCCAGGCAATTCCGCCATTCAGGATGAGGGCATTATAACCGTCATTTTCGGCACGGTCCTGCCAGATGGCAAGGAAACACTCCGTCAGTTTGCCGCCCAGCGCTTCCAGACTGAAAGCACCGGAATTGGCCAGCAGCGTCATGTCATAGAGAAACACAATCGGACGCTCGTCCGGGGTAATCTGGTAGGTCCGCTCGTTAAGCGCAGCAAAACCCATATTCTCCAGCAACGGCACCCGGTTTGACAATGGCAATGCCTGTCCGGCGGAATAGACTTTCAGGCTGACGCGGTCTTCCGCCATCCCGGCATCCCGGCTGAAGGATATCGAGATGTTTTCCACTTCTCCCATAGCATCCAGCCGCGCAATATCCTCCACCGCGTGGGCACCGGAAAATGCGTACTGATAGGCCGCCGGAAACGCACCTTCGTAAAGTCCGGCGGTGGAGTTGCCGAGCGCGGCTCTCAGATCATCATCCCAGGTGCGGGCAATCTTGCCGACTTCGGCTTCCAACTCGCTCTGGGCCGGTTTTGGTGTCTCGCCTTCCGAGCGCCCGATGATGAAATGGACGCGGGCCATATTGCCTTCGGGAAAGGCGGGATAAAAGGCCGACAGGCGGCCCTTATAGACCTGTTTCAGATATTCGCCGATACGGGTGCGAACTGTCGAGTTGTAGCGATCGCGTGGCACATAGACCAGCACCGAGACAAACCGGTCAAATTTGTCCAGCCGCGACAAGACGCGCAAGCGCGGCCTTTCATCCAACTGTCTGATCTTGTCGGCAAATTCAGACAGGGTTTTCAGATCGATCTGGAATAATTCGTCGCGTGGATAGCTTTCCGCCACATTCAGCAGCGCCTTGCCGGCGTGGCTGTCCTTGTCGAATTCCGAATGCTCCAGCAGCATTTCGACTTTCTGGCGCAGCATCGGGATCTGTTTGACCGATCGGGTATAGGCGGTCGAGGTGAACAGTCCGACAATGCGCAATTCACCGGACAACTTGCCTTTCTCATCAAACGTCTTGATGCCGACATAGTCCATATAGGCCGGGCGGTGTACCCGCGATTTGACGTTTGCCTTGGTGATAATCAGCGGTTCCGGCGTCATGAAGAACTCGCGGATTTCCGGCGTCATCGTCACCAGTTCCCGGCCACGGCGCAACACCCGCACCTCAGGATCGCGCAATATACCCAGGCCACCGCTTTTGACACGCTTCAGCGTGCCCCGCTTGGGGCCGCCGGAAAAGGCATAATCCCGCATGCCAAGAAAGGTAAAGTTCTGATTGACCAGCCATTCCAGGAAAGCGACGGCCTCATCGATTTCATTTTCCGGAAGTGGTGGCGGGTTGGTCTTGTAATTCAGAATGGTTTCTTCAAGGCGCAGCAGCATCGCCTTCCAGTCCTGCACCGCCATGCGGACATCCTTCAGCACCAGATGAAGGTTTTTCTCCAACTCATCGACTGCGTCTGACCCGGCCAAATCGTCAATTTCTATATGGATTATGCTTTCCCGGTTGGCGCGGGATTGCTGGGTCTTCTTGTGTTGGGCTTTGAGGCTCTCAAGAGTTCCGTTTTTATCGCGGGTGACCGACAGCACCGGATGCAGCACCAGGGCAATGTCAACGCCGGTTTTCTGCAGTTCCGACATCACGCTGTCGAACAGAAACGGCATATTGTTGTTGACAATCTGGACCGCCAGCCCGCCAGGACGGGCGTTTGACGCATGCAGCGAGACATTCGCCGTATCGGCTTTGCGCTTCGCCAAGGCGCCATGGGCATCGCGGACAATCCCGGCAAGCTCGCCGGTGGAAAATCCCGCCAAATCTTCCGAGGCTCCATTATCAAACAGAAGTCCGGCAAAGTCCGCCAGTGGCCGTTCTCCGCTTTTCGTCAATGCGGATTTGACAGCGCGTATGATACCGTCACGGTTCGTGTCTTTCGCCAGGCTCATAAAAGCTCCCTCATTGCCCTTTCAGCATTCCGTCCCGGAGCGGGGAATGAGATGCAGGCAAATCACTCATTTTTTGCCAGCCTAGAGCCTATTTTTTGAATGTCTAGTCATTTGACTGGCCATGCGCACCCACCGCTCAAGCGCATTTCACACCGTGGCCGTCACGACCGGAAGTGGCGTGTAACAGTGGCTGGCCAGCAGACAATTCCGGCCTGCTGAGATGCATGCAAAATGATGCGTCACGCCAGAAATGGCTCGTGCCTGGACAGTTCCACCGGGGAAATTGCCAGCAAGAGTCCTTGTCATTTCCAGAGCTAACCGGATAAAGAGAGCCTCTCCACTGGTAGGATTCTTTCCTTGGAACTGATTGTCACAATTGTCTTGCCGGTCTTCGGTCTCATCGGCCTTGGCTGGCTGGCGGCGCACAGCGCTTATCTGAAACCGGAAACCGGCGACGGATTGATCGATTTCGTGTTTCGCGTCGCTGTTCCGCTGCTGATTTTCCGCACCATTGCCACCGCCGACTTTACCGGCGCCCAGCCCTGGAGCCTGTGGGCGAGCTATTTTTCCGGCGTCGTTGTCACCTGGGCGCTTGGCACGCTGGTTATCCGCCGGGTGTTTCACCGCGATGCCCGAGCTGGCGTCGTAGCCGGTGTGTCAGCGGCCTTTGCCAACACTGTTCTGATCGCCATTCCGCTGGTTCTGACCGCTTATGGCGATGAAGGGGCTGCTGCCGTATTTCTGCTGATTTCCATCCATTTGCCGCTGATGATGCTGGCAGGAACCCTGCTACAGCAGCGCGCCATGCGGCTGGATGGCCTGTCGGAAGGACATGTAAATCTGGCCGAAACCCTCCGCACCACGGCGTTGAGCCTCGTCGGAAACCCGATCATCGTTGGCATTGCCGCAGGCGGGGTGTGGTATCTGCTGGACCTGCCATTGACGGGACTGCCGGAAACGCTGGTCGCGCGCCTCGGACAAGTGGCCGGAACCCTGGCACTGTTTGCCATGGGCATGTCGCTCAGGCGTTATAAGATCTCAGGCAATATTCTGCCGGCCATCTGTCTGTCGGTGATGAAACTCAGCATCATGCCGGCGGTGGTTCTGGTCGCAGCGCTCTATGTGTTTCCGTTGCCGGTTGTATGGGTCAAGGCGATGGTCATAACCGCAGCCTGCCCGGTTGGGGTCAACACATTCCTGATCGCAAGTTATTTCAAGACCGGACAGGCGCTGGCCTCCAACGCCATCACCATTTCAACAGGGCTTGGCGTTGGAACAGTGGCGTTGTGGCTTTACATCGTTGAACTGGTGGTCTGAGGAGCGGGCCAGCCGATCCGCTGCAGCAGTTGATCCCGTGTCATGCCTTCTGCCCGCAGTGCTCGAAGCGAGATGGATTTGTCGGATTTTGACAGTTTCCGGCCGTTCTCGTCCAGAATCAGCCTGTGGTGATGGTACAGCGGTTGCGGCAGCCCCAGCAGATCCTGCAGCATCCGTTGCACCGTGGTGTTTTCCAGCATATCGAGGCCGCGGACAATGTGGCTGACCCCGATCAGCTGATCATGCACCACAGTTGCAAATGTGTAGACATCGTCACCGGATTTGGCACGCAGGACCACATCGCCCCAATCGGCAATGGCACGCTCTTGCATGTGCTCCGCGCCGGTTTCGTCAAATTCTGTCCAGGACACCTTGTCCTTGCCCAGAAGCTGCGCTGCAACGCCGATGCGCAGCCGTTCCGCTGCAGCGCCATGGCTGGTGCTCTCCTGCAGACTTGCCGGGTAAAACGGAGCGCCATCAGGGTCCTTCGGCCACGGCGTTCCCGTGTCGCGCTCATAAGAAACGGCAGCATCCTTGATCTGCCTGCGTGACAGATGCGCCTGAAACGTCAAATCCTTCAGACGCAATGTCTGCAGACAGGCGTCAATCTGTGCCCTTGCATCGGTAAAGCGCACAGGATCGCCCGACCATTCAATGCCGAGCCAGTTCAGATCATCCAGAATCTGCGCTTCGAATTGCGGTCGGACCCGGCTGCGGTCGGTATCGTCGAACCGCAACAGCATAACTCCGCCCAGCGTGCGGGCCAGGTGCTGATTGGTCAGGGCGGACAGGGCATGGCCGATATGCAGTTCCCCGTTTGGACTCGGTGCAAAGCGGAAAACGGGTTGCGAGGCAGGCATTTTCTGTATCAAAATCAGGGTCTCTCAATTGTGCTGCCACCATGGCGCAATTTCCGCAGCGCGCCAAGAAGCTGAATCATTTCATGGCTGGATTGATTTATCTGAGCGGACTGGCGCATCCGCTGGAATGATAATTCGGCATTCTTAAAATGGGCCCACATTACATGCAACCGATTCGCTGTCAGGAAGACGTCAACAGGGCCCTCACCGTTTTGCTGGCGCAAGACCCGGCACTGCAACCGCTGGCGGATCGGGTGGCAATTGTTCCGTTGCGCCTGCGCGAGCCGGGTTTTGAAGGGCTTGCGCGGATCGTCAACTCCCAGCAGCTTTCCGTCGCCAGCGCCACCGCGATCTGGCAGCGCCTCAGCGCCCTGGCCGATCCGTTCCGGCCCGATATGCTGCAGGCTTTGAGCGATGAGGAATTGCTCAAGGCCGGTCTCTCCCGGCCGAAACTGCGTACCTTACGGGCGTTGTCGCAAGCCTGCCTTGATGGACTGGATGTGGAGGCTCTGGCGCAGCTTCCGGCCGCACAGGCGCGCGCTGCCCTGACCGCCATTCACGGCATCGGTCCGTGGACAGCGGATATTTTTCTGATGTTCTGTGCCGGCCACCCGGATATCTTCCCGGTTGGCGATGTTGCCTTGCAGAATATCGCGCGCGATGTCCTCAATTTGACAAAACGCCCCAGCGAAAAACATCTTGCCCGGCTGGTGCGCCGCTGGTTGCCGCACCGCTCGGTTGCGGCGCGGCTGTTGTGGGCCTATTACGGCACGCAGAAAGCGACTTCCGGCAAAACCAGTGTGACCAGCCGGCTGCCGATCTAGGTGCGGCAGGACGTGGAAATCCGTTTCTGCACGCCGCGCCTGAAGACTGTCGGCGCGTGTCGTCTCACGACCCACCGTCGATTTTTGTGGTGATGTCGGTCTGGATCGCCCGCTGCTGCTCTGGCCACCTGCTCTTGATGAAAGCGAGCACCGCCCGGATTTCTTCATCCGCAAGCACGCCTTCGAAGGCAGGCATGTCGCTCTCATAGTCCGGCACGACAGCACTTACGCCCAGCTTGGTGACGGTGAAGAGGCCCCCGTCGGCGTGGTGCCAGGTGTGGCCGGTTTCATCATGCGGCGGTGCGGGCATGCGGCCGTTGTCGAGCCGGCGTTTCCAGTTGGACTGCCCCTCAAGATTGGTGCCGTGACACGACGCGCAACTCTCGGCATAGAGCCTCTGTCCGTTGGCTATTTCCGCCACGCTCACGGGCTCGCCGAGGAAGGTCACGCCTTCCGCGCCTGCTTCGTCACCCGGCTGTTGCGCGAGCGCGGCCATGGTTACCAGCGCTGCAGCAGCGGCGCCGGCAAGGAAGATTGCCTTGCGGTTCATTGGATCCCCCCGAGGTACATCTGCGGCTTTATCAGTCCGCCGCCAGCCATCATCAAGCCCATCATCAACTCGTTTTTCATGTCACCAACTCCTTTACTCATTGGAATAGACAGCGACGCCGTCATTGCCGAAGGCATATGTCTTCAATGTGCCGGTCTTCTGCGCCGCCATACCGGGGGCATTTCCCGGCATGCCCGGCAATGTGATACCGGTGATATCCGGCCGCTCTGTGACCATGCGCTCGATAATGTCGGCAGGCACCAGCCCGCTGACATAGTAACCGTCAATCTCTGCCAAATGACAGCCAAGACCCCGCGCCGGGACGCCCGCCGCGACCGACCGCTTGTCGAAATTCCGGTCGTCGATGCGCGTAACCTGATAGTCGTTCGCCTCGAGATAATCAGCATAGGCATCGCAGCAGCCGCAGCCGGGATCGCGCCAGATCGTGATCGCCCTGCTCTGTGCCGAGGCAGTCGGCATGGTGGTGGTCTGTGCCAGGGACAGCGTTGAGAATGTGATTCCGCCTGCGGCAGCAAGGGCCGCGACGGTGGCAATGACAAAACTCGGTTTCATGGTGTTCTCCGTTATTCGGCCGCAAGAGCGGTCCAGGTGGTGCCGCCGTTGCGGCTCTGCAAGAGGCCGCCATCGATGGCGGCGAGAATGTATTCAGCGTCGCTCGGATGCACCGCAACTGCCGTGGCACGTCCCCCTGTCACGCGGGACCAGACGACGCCAGCATCGCGTGATGCCCAAATGCCCGAGGGCAGCGCGGCATATAAGGTCTGCGGTGCGGAAGGCGCGCTGACCAGCGCCTTTATCGGCTCGCCGGCCGGGAGCGGCGCTTCAGGCGGTGCCTCTGCTCCGGATGCCAGCGCCGCCATTGCGTCGCCCGGCTGTACGTCCTGCCAGCGGCAGAAGCAGTCCGGCACGCGGGTCAGACCCGCCTCGGTTCCGGCATAGATCCAGATACCTCCCATACCGGATGCGAGATTCACCGATGCGAGTGTCATCGGATCGCGTTCGGCATCGATCAGCCACGGACGGTCCATGACGAATGTCCAGGACGATCCGGCATCTTCGCTCCGCCAGAGCCCGTCGCCCCGCACAGCAGCATAAATTATATCCGGCTGCGCGGCCGCCACGGCCGTCGCGGTCACAGCTTCGCCGGGCAGTCCTTTGTTCCGCGCTCCCCAGCTGCGACCGCCATCGGCGGATATGGCAAGGCCTCCTGTTGCCAGACCGGCGATAATTCTACCCGGGCGATCCGGATGGGTGGCCAGCGCCAGAATGTCAGACGCCTTGGGGACGGTCTCTGATACCCAGGAGGTGCCGCCATCGTCGCTGCGAGATAATGACATTCCCGCAACGAGAAGTGCGTCGCCGTCGAATGCGAGAGCCTGAACGCGCCCAACTTCAGCAGAGCCAGCAGACAGGCCTGGCGGCAGGCCGATCAGCCCGACGCCAGCCAGAGCTGTGCTCAGGAAGGCTCGTCGCGACAGGGTGGCCGATAGTCCAGAGGTACCTTTCATCTCGATATCTTTCTGTGTCAGAGGGTTTGGAACGTTTCGGAGACGATACAAAGTATGTGTTTGGGGTTCAGTCCTGCCTTCATCAGCGCCAGCGCCGGTCTATCCGAGGGGGACATTATTTTGTCTCAGCTGGTGGCCAGAATGACCGGGCGCGCAAGGCGTGTCTGCGCATGCGGACTGGGCGCGAACATCGGCGCAACAGCAACCTGACATCGCGAGCATGACGCGTCAGTCGAGACAGGTCTCGAGTGGCGTCAAATCAGATGAGCGTTCTGGGGGGATGCGGCTCGGGCTGAGCCGTTCGACCAACAAAGCCGTAAGCGCCCTTCGCAGCGGCAGTCGAGGCAGCGAGGGGCGCGCTGAGTATGGGCTGCGTGCCAAGATCAGCTATCAACGGAACAATGCACGCGAACACGCAGGACAGACCGTCTTCAGCGCCATTGCCGTCTGCATCGCAATTGGTGCAATTTGCCGCGTCCATAGTGCCGCCTTCGGCAAGTGCCATCTTGACGGCCATCGTTGACGTACTCGTCGCCTGAACAACCGAGCCCGCCGCAAAGCTGGCGATCAAAGCAATAACGAGGATTCGGACGAGTTTCAGCATAGCAATGGAGTAGAAGAGCGGAGCCGAATTGTCAACGGAATTGAAAGGTCGGCACCCCGGCTGATCCGCCCGGTTGCCGCGGCTTTTGCGGGTTGTTATGGCCCACCGAGAACTGCTTCCGGGGGAGAAGAGCGGGACCGGGTGGCCGCCTTTCCAGGGCCTGAAAGGCGCGGGCGGGAACCGGGTTTGCCCGGGATATTGCTGCAAAGACTTGAAAACCGGACAATTTCCTGCACATTTGCGCCAGACTGCGGTTGAAATCACATCGACCGCTATGCGATTCCCATTGAGTCCAGCCCCCCAGGATTTAGAGAATTATGCCTTTGCCCCTTCTCGACGGCCCGCGCCTTGCCCCGCAATCCGGCAGGCCCGCCAAACAACTGATTGTGTTTCTTCACGGCTATGGCGCCGATGGCCATGATTTGATCGGCATCGGCCACCAGTGGGGCTCGCATCTGCCGGATGCGGCCTTTGTCTCGCCCCATGCGCCGGAACCCTGCGGCATGGCTCCGGTCGGACGGCAATGGTTTCATCTGACCTTGCGCGATCCGTCCGAATACTGGCGCGGCGTGGTCGCGGCCCGGCCCGCACTTGATGCATTTCTGAATGCCGAGCTGCAGCGCGTCGGTCTGAAGGACAAGGATCTGGTGCTGGTCGGCTTCAGCCAGGGCACGATGATGGCGCTGCATTGCGGTCTGCGCCGTGCCCGTGCGCCCGCAGGAATTGTTGCCTATTCCGGCCTGCTGGCCGGTCCGGAACATTTGCAGAAGGAGATTTCCGGCCGCCCGCCAGTGCTTCTGGCCCATGGCAGCCAGGACGAAGTTGTGCCGTTTGCGGTGATGGCGATTGCGGAAACCGCCCTCAAAGCAGCAGGGGTTCCGGTGGTCAGCCATGTGGCAAAAGGTCTTGGCCACGGCATCGACAGCACCGGCCTTGCCCTCGGCCTGGCACATTGCCAGCAGGTTCTGGGCAGCAACTGACCCACGGGCTTTCTCACGATATCCAGCGTGCAATCGAAAAGCGCTTCACAACACTGACATAGTGGCTATACATTATGCCGGTGAATTGCAGAGCGCTGGCGCCGTGTCACCGCGATGTAGAGGAGCGTAGTGTGACTGAACATGTGTCACTCGATGCCCATCCGGCATTGGTGCTGAATGCGGATTTCCGTCCGTTGAGTTATTATCCTCTATCGCTTTGGTGCTGGCAGGATTCCATAAAAGCCGTGTTTCTGGAACGTGTGAACATTGTGTCGGAATACGATGTTTATGTGCACAGCCCCTCGACAAAAATGCGCGTGCCCAGCGTGGTCAGCCTGAAGGATTACATCAAGCCGTCGCGGCATCCCGCCTTTACCCGGTTCAATGTGTTCCTGCGCGATAAATTCCAGTGTCAATATTGCGGTTTTGACCGTGATCTGACGTTTGACCATGTCGTGCCGCGCTCAAGAGGCGGCCGGACCACCTGGGAAAACGTCATCACCGCCTGTGCACCCTGCAATCTGCGCAAGGCCAACAAGTCTCTGAAACAGGTCGGCATGACCGCGCGCGGCAAGGCGTTCCAGCCGACAGTGCATGAATTGCACAATAATGGCCGCTATTTTCCACCCAACTATCTGCATGAAAGCTGGATGGATTATCTGTATTGGGATGCGGAACTGGAGCCTTAGAATATCGCTCCTGGTCAAGCCAGCATCCAGATACGAGCTTCAGCGTTGCGGGAGGCTCGGCAAAATTGTGCAGCAGGCGGACAGAAGCGCTGACCGGTTTGTCAGGTGCGCCGGGTCAGCATTCGTCTGAGGGGAACCATTTTACGGGATTCATCTGAAACCGCCTTTATCAGAACCAGCAGTGGGACCGCGATAAGCAGCCCGACAATGCCCCAGACCCAACCGCAATAGGTCAAGGCCAGTACAACGGCGATCGGCGCCATTTTCATGTGGTTGCCAATCAGAGAGGGTGTAATGAAATTAGCTTCTATGAGGTTGATAAAGAGGTAGGCTGCGGGGGGAAGCATCGCCAGAAGAAGCGTATCGTAGGTTATAATCGACACCAGCGATAAGGCCGTTGCGCCAATGAATAATCCAGCAAAGGGTATGAAATTCAATAATGCTGCTGCCACCCCCCACAAGGCGGGAGAGGGCATGCCAAGTGCCCACAAGGACAGTCCGACAGCGAATCCGAGGCCGGTGTTGATGATTGAGGTGACGAGGAAATAGTGCGCCAGCTTATGCTCCGCATCGCGCCAAGTCTGGGCGGCGTGACGTTTGGAGGTAAATCCGGAAAACGGCAGGGTAGCCAATATTAAAAAAGGTCTTCGGGCCGCCAGAAGAAAACTGGTGAATACCACTGTCAGCGCGAAAATAGACAGGATTTCAAAAAACGACAGGGCGGCACTTGATAAAAAGCCCGGTTCGCGAACAATAACTTCCTGGACTTTATCATCTGCAACGATAGCCGTAACTTCCTCCGCTGCCTTCTTGATGTTTTCCGTGGCATCCTGCGCACCGCGGAAGGAGCGCCTCAATTCCAGCATTTTTGATCGTAGCTCAGTCTCCAGTTCGGGCGTTTCCAGAATCATCTGTTGCGCTGGCAAAAGCGCAAATTTGTAAATGCCAATTCCGCTGAGCAGGATGATGATGGTGACAGCAAGTACGGCAAGATATCTTGGAAAGCCACGATCCTCGGCTGCGGAAACCGGCATTTGCAAGATCAAAGCCAGAAAAGTTGCCAGCGCCAGGGGCTGAAGGATCGGGGAGCCGTATTTCAAAACAAAAGTGCCGAGGCTGATAAACAGCAATGCCATGACCGGCTTCAGAAACGGAATTTCATTTGTCACTCGATAGATCCTGATATGTGAGAAGCGCCTGCGGACACAGCTTTCCTGTTACATGCCGTATGGCAGTATAGCCAGAACTCTGGACAATGCGATTCAGTTCCAATTCGCGGTCACTTGGCAACGGTGCTCCAGCAGTGTACCGGCAGCGCTCCGGCTGCCATTGTGAACCAGTGACCGCTTTTTTTGAGTTTTTTGCAACCTTTTGCCCGCGTCGCCGTTGTTAAAGCAAAGGAGACACGCCATGGAAATCACATTTGCTGTTATGTTGCTGCTCGGTTGCGCGGATGATACGTCAGTATGCGAGGCCGCCCAGGAGGTTGCCCCCAAATATGTATCCATAGAAGCCTGTGAACAGGATATAGAAAACAAATTCCTGCAGGATACGCGTTTTCCAACGTTGATGGCTCAGTGTCTTGCAGTGCCAGCATCCCAGGATGCCGGACCGGTGGCGATTGACTGGCAAGTGACTGACGATGGCAGATTGCTGGCAAATGTGGTCGATTCGCAACGTCAGTATGCCGGTCTCAAAGCCGAGACAGCGACCGACTGATCACAGTTGTTTGATCCCAACCTGACGCCCGGACAGTTACGTATCCCGCGTCAGGGAATTGCAAGTACGATGAGTGCCCCCAGTTTTTCCGCCACGCTTAAAGCAGGCATTGCTTCATTGCCACGTGTTTTGCATGTTTACCCGACTGCCGTGCTAGATGTATCAATCTGTTCTGAGGCACGCCTGCTGACCCGCAGGTTCTGCCGATAGGCAACGGCAATTTTCGGGGATTCATGATGGGCGAGGGTGCAACATCCAAAATGGTGGAAGTTCTGGTTACGGCAACCGAGGCGTATCCAGCCATGGAACGCCTGATCCTGAACAGCGAGCACCAGCTGTGTATCTCACTGCATGCATTGTCCTTCGAAACGACCCTGACAAGCCCGGAAGCCCTGGCGGCAGGCCTCAACACCTGGTGCGATCTTCTGCTGAACGCCGCGGCGCGGGGCGTGGAAATATACCTGCTGCTTACTGATTTTGATCCTGTTGGAACGCACCAGCTTCATGCCCAGGTCTGGACCCGGGCGGATGTGCTGTTTGATGCGCTGAAAGCGGCACCACTGCAGACCACCGAGAAATTTCACATCCAGATCGCCTTTCCAGGCGGTCGGGCGGGTCTCATCCTGCAACAGGCTCTGTGGCTGTTGGTCAGACGCAAGGCTGCAGAACTGCTTGACGAACCATCGCCCCCGGCTCGTCATCCTCCGGGACTGGCAGATCTTTTGTCCAAAGACGATACAATCCGGCCGTCGCCGTCCAAACCACTCTTTTCCCAGACGTTTCACCAGAAGTTTTTGATTGCCGACAATTCGCACAGCATCATTGGTGGACTGGATGTGGACCCGCGCCGGTTTGACAGCCCCGAACATGACCGGGACGCAGAAGAAACCTGGCATGACGTGGATATAGAAATCAAAGGACCCGTGGTCCGCGATATCTGCCGGCATTTCCAGCTCAGCTGGAGCACTGCGAAGCAGGATGGATTTTCGTTTTTGCCCCAGCATCTGGCCCGGCATTATCCGCGCCTGCAATATCTGTCCGCAGCCAGCCATCTGAAATTTGCCTGTCTTGAAGGGGAAGCGGACGACGTACCCTGTCCTCAGATCGAGGTGGTGACCACAGCGGGACAGCAAAAACCCGACCTGCTGAGCTGGGGCTCGGAGAAGACAGTAACCGATATCGAGAAGGCCCATTTGCACCTGATTGGTTCAGCACAACATCAAATTTATATCGAAACCCAGTTTCTGCGCTCAACGCCGATTATCGATGCACTTGTTGATGCGGGCAGACGTAACCCGTCGCTGAGCGTTATTCTGCTGCTGCCGGCGGCGCCGGAAGACGTCGCTTTTGGCGGCGACCGATCCGCAATCCATCGTTATGGAGAATGGCTCCAGATTAAAGGCATTAACCGGCTGCGGCGTTGCTACGGTGACCGGTTCGGAGCTTTCTGCCTGACCAATGATCGAAAGCGGGCCGAACACGAGGAGCGGGATGCGCTGTTTGGCCACGCGATGGTTTACATCCATTCCAAGGTCATGCTGGCAGATAATACAGTCGGACTGGTTTCCTCGGCAAATCTCAACGGGCGGTCCCTGCGATGGGATTTTGAGGCCGGGTTGGTGATCCGGGCCCCGGAAATCATCGCAAAATTGCGCTGCCGTCTGTGGTCATGTCATCTGAGCAATGCAGAGAGCGACATCATCCGGTCTTTGCCGCTTGAGGATGGCCTGTCTTTGTGGCGCAGTAAAGCCGAGCAGCGCGCGGCCCTGAAAGAGCGGGCAAAGGGCGTTGGAGCCGTGCCGTTTCCCTATCAGAAAACCGCCCGGTTTTCTCTCCCGATGCCATTTGTCACGGAAAACATGGTGTGAACTCTCTGGAACAAAACGGACGGCAAGACGTTGTTGATCGTAGAACCTGACTTGCAGAATAAAATGTTGGCAATGGTGCCAGGATTCCCTAACAGAATGTCGCGCCGTACTGACCGACCTGATTGTTGGGTTGGCCTTTGCCAGCATCTCGGCGCTGGTTTTCGCGGCCGCCGAGATCTGGCTGACACGAGATGGATGGCGCGATCAGCGCGCCCCTCCAGAAAACAGTAGGGTGCCAAATGCGAAGTCAAACGCCGTCAAAGTGTCACGGATCGCAGATTAGCCGGCGCTGTGGCTGTGCCGGGTCTGGAATCCTATGATAGGCTGGTTATCGGTTAGACCTTTTATGAACAGATCGTGCGGCTCTTTCGCGCACGGGGCAACGGAGTAAGAAGATGGGTATGGAAGTTGGTTTTTTTGGGTTGCTGATTTTGATCGCAGATATTTATGCGATTATCAAAACTCTTGACTCAGGTGCCTCGACGGGCGGCAAAGTGATCTGGATTCTGCTGATCCTGCTGCTGCCAGTGGTCGGACTCCTGCTCTGGTTTATCATGGGACCATCCAGCAAAAAGCGCGGCACCATCTGATTTTCCGAGAAGCCGGCGAGGGCAGCCAAAGTAACTTGGCGTCGGCCTTTCAGGAGCGCTTCCTTCGATGTGAAAATCGCAGGTCAAAAATTCCGAGCGGTAGGGATGCCGGCTCTGTATCTGTTCAATATGGATACTTTAGATAAACCGTCGTTTGCCCTCCGGCAGCCCTTCCCAGCCAGCAATCTTCATGAGGGCATCGATGTCCTTAATCACAAATCCGGCATCCTTCCAGGCGATCACGCCACGGGATTGCAGTTTCCGCAGAGTTTTGTTGGTGTGAACCAGCGACAGCCCGAGTGTATCTGCGACATGCTGCTGGGTGAGCGGCGTTATGACCGCAGATTTGCGGAACAGACCGACCAGCTTGGCACGCTCATAGATGAAGGCCAGCAGATAGGAAGCGCGCTCCAGTGCTGAGCGGCGGCCGACACTGAGAAGATGTTCATCGAGCATCTGCTCCTCGCGCGCGCCAAGCCAGGTGATATCGAATCCAAGACCGGGCTGTTCTTTGAAAAGATCAAACAGCCGGTCCCGCTCAAAAACACACAACAGGATGTCGGACAGCGCCTCCACCGAATGCATCATCTCTGTCAGGAGCGAGCCCTGCAATCCGAGAAAGTCTCCCGGCAGGACATAGTTCAATATCTGACGGCGGCCATCTTCCAGAGTTTTGTACCTGAAGCCCCAGCCTGAAATCACTGTGTAGAGATGCGGGCTATTGGAGCCCTCGACATAGATCGTCGAGCCACCTTCCGCCACCAGTTCACCTCTTTTGAAGCCCGATATGTAAGACAGCTCATTGCCTTCAAAATTGCGGAAGGAATCGTTTCTGCATAACGGACATTCGTCGCAGGGAATGATCCGGGTACTTTTGGGCGGGCGTGTGTCCATTCCGACTTTCTCCGATATGTCTAAACCAGTCTTTTTGTCCGGTTATGTCATAGTTAAATGACGGCGACCGTTAAAACTACTAGCTCAAGGGATGAGAACTTAGCAACAGGGTGTTAAAATGGGCTTCGCAAAGTGTTGCGCCTTCATCGTCGATGATGAAAGTCTGATCGCCTTCCAGCTTGACGATATCGTCAAGTCTCTGGGCGTGCATGCCGTGACGATGTCAAAATCCGGCAGCGCTCTGGAAACTTTGAGGCAGGCAGAAGGGTGCTTCCAGTTTGCGATTGTCGATATTCGCAATGCTGGTAAATTCGGTGCCGACCTGCTTCAGGAAATTTCGCGTCAGAAGTTGCCAGTGGTGCTGACGACCACCGACGATGAGGTTGAGACAAACCTGCTGGGAAACAGCCCATTGAGACAGGTGGTCGTGCGCAAACCGTTCGACAGCGAAGATATACGGCGTGCGGTGCAGCGTTTGTCGCTGGAACCTGGTTCGAAGAGTGGCGAAGACCTGACCCGATCCACGGCTCTGAGCCAGACTCCCCCTGTCCTAGATGGTGTCAAGCATTGCGGCACGTGACAGTATGTGTGACGTGACCTTGTCAGGTCCAAATTCAGATGCTTCGCTGATGTCCAGTATTTCAGACAGGCGAACGCGCGCCCGTGACACCCGGCTCTTGATGGTTCCAACCGCAACAGAGCAGACTTCAGCAGCCTCCTCGTAGGACAGACCAGAGGCCCCGACCAGAATGATCGCTTCGCGCTGATCTTCCGGTAAAGTTGTTAAGGCTCGCTTGAAATCCTGCAGGTCCATCTTTCCGTCCTGCTCGGGATGACTGGCCATACGCTCGGTCAGGGTTCCTTCAGAATCGGATATTTCCCGCCCGCGCTTGCGCATTTGACTGTAGAATTCATTGCGCAGGATCGTGAACAGCCAAGCCTTGATATTGGTGCCGGTTTGAAACGATGACTGCTTGTGCCAAGCTTTTACGAGGGTTTCCTGCACCAGGTCATCCGCCAGATTGCCGTTGCCGCAAAGCGACAGCGCAAAGGCTCGCAAATTCGGGATTGCTTTGACCAGCAGACCCTTGAACTCGGGGCATTCACTCATGCATCACCATCTTTGTGACCGGTCTTTTCGGCCGCTTCAAGACTTGCCAGCAAATTGAGAAACTTGTCGGGAATAGGCTCATTCACAACTGCATCGTAACTGTCACGCAGCCGCTTTCCGATTTTGGATTTCGCCAGCGGGTCCAGCCGCAATCCGTCTTCGTTTGCATTTCGGTCTGCGCTCATCACATCAATTGCCTTTCAGTTTCTTGGCCAAGAAAACACACTCTATCTGCCCGTAAACGCACCATATTAAAAAAAGTTCCAAAAAAAAATGGAACTTGTACGCGGTTCACACATTTAGCATATAGAAGACTTCCACAAAGAAGACAAAAAGCGCTATCCAAGGAACCTTTCATATGTCGCTCGCTGCCGAAATCACCCCCTACATCCCATATCTGCGTCGCTTTGCCCGCGCACTGACCGGTGCCCAGTCAAGCGGAGACGCATACGTTGCAGCGGTTCTTGAAGCCCTGATTACAGACAGCGCCGATTTTCCCAAGAATCATGGTGCCAAAATCGGACTTTACCAGACTTTTATCGCGGTCTGGCAGTCCATCGAGGTTAATCTGAAGATGAATGTTCTGGGTGCGGAATCAAACCCGGGATCGGAAAAAAAACTGCAGGCCATAACGCCCGCCGCACGTCAGGCATTTCTGTTGACCACAGTAGAGGGGTTTACCAACGCAGAAGCCGCGCTGGTCCTGAAAGTCAGCCAGCGCGATATTGAGCAGCTGCTGGACCAGGCCAATAAGGAAATTGCGGCGCAGGTGACAACCAATGTGATGATCATCGAAGACGAGCCGCTGATTGCCATGGATATTGAATCGATGGTCGAGGATCTTGGGCATTCGGTGACAGGTATCGCACGCACGCACAAAGAAGCGATCGCGCTGTTCAACGCCCACACCCCGGGGATCATTCTGGCTGACATTCAGCTTGCCGATGGAAGCTCCGGGCTGGAAGCCGTTAATGAAATTTTGAAGGGCTTCGAAGTTCCTGTCATTTTTATTACCGCGTTTCCCGAACGCCTTCTGACCGGAGAGCGCCCGGAACCGGCATTTCTTGTCACCAAACCTTTTCAGCCGGATATGGTTCGCGCCCTGATCAGTCAGGCGCTGTTCTTCAGTGAAGGGGACGAAAGCCGGGCGGCTTGAAGGAACCTTTGTTGACCTGCCACGTTGATCCAGACATTCAACGAGGAAAATTTCATACGGCAGTCTTTGTTGCATCAAGACATTGGCAGCCAGAGTTGCTGGTTCCGGCAGTGATTGGGCATCTCGGCCGGAACAGTTATGATTCCATTGTTCCAACTTTAAGGCTTCGCCTGTTGTCAATACGGCTTTCGAATTCGTTGTCAGGTGCGCCGCAATTGTCTATGCGGCAATGCATGCCGATTCAAAAACATGCGTGCCCTCTATGATGACAAAAAAAGAAAATAGCGATCTCATTGCCCGCGCTATCATGGGAACGCCCATCACAGTTTTTCTGCAGGACAGTAAAGGTGTCATAACCTGGGTTGCAAATCCGCAATCAGGCTGGACCAAAGGCGCGATTGTCGGAAAACGCAACAGCGAAATTTTCGATCACCGGAATGCTTCCCTGCTGGACTCGGCAAAAGCTGTCGCCAAAGCAAGCGGTGAAGACCAAACCATCGTTGTCGAGGCTACTCAAAACAGCCGGGCTCAGTGGTTTAAAATTGTCATAAAACCGATTGAGGACAAGGAAGGCGACACCCACTTCCTGTGTTCATGTATTGAAATTACCAATGAACGTGAGCGTGAAGAAACCCTGCGCGCTTTGCTTCTGGAGGTCAGCCACCGGTCCAAGAACATGCTATCAGTGGTTTTGAGCATAGCGGCGCAGACTGCGAAAACCGCCCGGAACCCGGAGCTGTTTCTGCGGCGGTTTACCGGCCGGGTGCAATCGCTGGCAAAGTCACAAGATGTGATTGTCAACAGTGAATGGGTCGGTGCAACGCTGCAGGAACTGATAAACCGGCAGGTTTTGGGACACAATTCGGAGATCAGTTCACAAATCGTCGTCGAAGGCGACAACCCCCAGTTAAGCCCGAACGGCGCTACCCATGTGGGATTGGCGCTGCATGAACTGTACACCAATTCTATTACTTTCGGAGCATTGTCCGTACCGGAAGGGAAAATCGCCATCCGCTGCAGCAAGACCGTGATCGATGGCATTCCCAGCGCCCAGCTTGTCTGGGACGAGTCCCCGCGTGTAACACAGGGGGCGGCGCCGAAAAAATCATTCGGTCGCACTGCGCTGGAGCAAATCGTGCCATCCGCTGTCAATGGCAAAGGCACATTGTCAGTCGATTCCGACGGCGTGCGTTATTCCCTGACCATCGGCGCATCGGAACTGGTCGGCTAAACCGGTTTTTTCGAAACGCCGGCCCCTTCCCTTGCTATCACAAATAAGTGATAAGTTGCCTTGCTTGCCGGGAGGCACCCTCTGCTTCATGCTCACGACACAAAATTTCGACATTTGCAGAACAATTCGCCCCCCTGAAAAGTTTTTGTGGGAAAAGGGACGGAAGATGAGATCCATCGCTAGCGGCATTCTGGCTGGTCTTTGTGCCACTGTGGTGTTGTCCGCATTGATGGTTTTAAAATCGATGACGAAGTTTTTGCCGGAACTGGACATGATCGACATGCTTGCAGCAATGGTTGCGGGAGGGGCCACGATAGGATGGGTTCTGCATTTTTCCATCGGCGCATTCTGGGGCATTGCATTTTCGGTAGTTCATGACTTCCTGCCTGGCGGAAACGCGGTTGTGGAGGGAATTGTTTTTGGCCTGATTGCGTGGCTGATGATGATGGTTTTAATCATGCCTATGGCCGGAGGTGGCGTGTTCGGGTTAATGTTCGGTGTGCTGGCACCAATCATGACCGGAGTGCTTCATGTTATATTCGGGGCCGTGATGGGCTGGATCTACCAACACCTTACCCTGAGCGATGCCCTGCCGGCTGAATGACAGCCTGCTGAGCACCGTTTGTAAGGCAGAGCGCAAGAAAGACCGCCGCGAGGCGGCCTTTCCCTGCTACGCAGATTCAGCGCTAGAGAGAGTCGATCCAGTCATTGACTTCGCGCTTGGCGTCCTCTTTGGATTTGCCATATTGAGCCTGAAGCTTTCCTTCAAGGGCTTCACGATTGCCATTGACCTGGGCAACATCGTCGTCAGTCAGTTTTCCCCATTTGGCTTTGGCTTTTCCGGAAAACTCAGTCCATTTACCTTCTACTTGATCCCAGTTCATGTGTTGTTCTCCATGTTGATTGCTCGTTCGTAAATCAACGATCTGCAACTGGATTTGGTTCCAGATACGACACTTGTTTTTGCGGATTTCAGGGTGCTTCGTCAGACCCAGCCACATGATCAGCGACATAAGCGCCGCGCTGACCAGGAGGCGCATCAGGACCGACGGTCGTATCGGGGACGGTCTGCAGTTCAAGCTCCGCGTTGATGATGGCACCCGCGACAAACACCAGCGCTGAAAAATACAGCCAGAGCATGAGGATCGCTGCAGTGGCGATGGATCCGAACGTGGCGCCGTAATTGGCGAAATTCTCGATATAAAACGAAAACGCGATGGAGCCGCCCAGCCAGAACAGTGATGCAGTGATCGCGCCGGGCAGGACCCAGCGAAATTTCGGGTCGTGGCGGTGGGGAGCGATCTTGTAGAGGAAGGCGATTGCCGCCAGGACAATCAAAGCAACGACAGGCCACCGCAGCCAGAGCGCCATTGTTTCCGCCTTGATAGGCAAAGGGAGAAACGTGGTGAACACCGGCAGAATGGCGACAGCAGCCAGAACCAGCATTCCGATGAGAAAGGCTGCAATGGTCAATGAGATGGAAATTGCGGCAGCCAGAAAAAAAGGCCGTTGATCGTCTTCCCGATAGGCCTTGGTCATGGCATGGACCAGCGCATTGATACCGCGTGATCCACTCCACAGGGCAAGGACGAGACTGATAATCAGTCCAAGTGTGAGTGTTTCATTACTTTCGGTGATGATGGCTTCCAGCCTTTCTGAAAACAGCGCCGTCACGCTTGACGGTAGAAATCTGTCAGCCAGATACATTTGCTCATTGAGGGTCTGAATATCGGCAAACAGACCGTAAAGTGCAACGCCGACGGCCACGGCGGGAAACAGGGACAGGAAGCTGAAGAAAGCGATGCCGGCGCATCTCAGAGAGACGTCGGTTTCCGAGGCGCGAACCGCAGCCCGCTTCAAGGCAGCCCAGACATTGGCGCCAGACAGCCTGGTCGGATATCTGGCCATTTTTCCCGGGTCAACCACGTCCTCGCCGGATTTGCCGGAAGAGGTCATCTCGTCCGCATTGCCGCCAGGGCGATCATTAGCTTGTCTCATAGCCTCTACTTCTTCTGTCGGGTTTCCAGCGCCAGGCACAACGGCAATCGGGAACAATACCTGCCGCGCGGATGGACTGTCGCGGCAAGTTTCTGAAACTGTTGCACGGTGTGAGGTTTCGTTCAAAAACTATATCAGACAGGGGCGAAAGACCGATGCATCGCCCAAGAAAAAAGGCGCCACAACAGCGCCTCTCCAACCTTTTCGGGATTAATTGCCCGGAAGGTCCACCTTGATGTTGATATCCGACGAAGAGCCTCCGAAGATTGCATCGCGATATACAAATCCGCCAATCAGGAGCGCACAAATTGCAACGATTGCAACAATCCAGCCAGCGCTGCTCCCACCATTGGTCACGATGACCTTGCGATCTGTATCCGGCATAGGAATATATCCCCTTCATGTTTGATATCCGGCCCCAGCGCCGGCATGCGAACGCACCCGAACGCACCCGGACGCACCGGCACAATACCCCAAGCCGGTGGTTAATCAGAGTCAAAACTCCAGAATGTTTAAATCATTTTTTACCGGTGCCGCATCGCGGTCACCGAGGTCAGCTACACGGACCAAAATCGCGCCAGCGATTGCCAGAATGAACCGCCGTTTAACGCTCTGGATTTTCTGTCGATGTGAACATTGGCACGGTGGAAATAGACATCTTAGCCGAGCCGTCCTGAACCTGGCGCGAATGCGACAGATAGATCAGCGTATTGTTGGCTTTGTCGTAAATCCGCTTGACGATCAGCTTTTTCCAGATCAGCGAACGACGGCTTTTGAAAATTTCCTCACCGTCCTTGCTCATATCAATGTCGCCAATCCGGATCGGGCCAGTCTGGCGGCAATCGATCGACGAATTTGACGGGTCCTCGAACCAGTTGCCCTTTTGCAGGCGGTCAATCAGGCCGCGCTCGAAATAGGCAACATGGCAGGTTACGCCTTCAACCTCGGGATCCTGAACCGCTTCAACAATAATATCGTTGCCCAGCCAGTCGACGCCGATTTCGCCGACAACTTCTGCCTGGGCCGATTTGAGCGTCGGCGCGGCCAGCATGAGACCTGCCACAAACAGGCCTGTAATTTTCGATTTCATGAGCGTCATAGCCTTGCCTGTGCGTGTGTGTTGAACCACCGAGAAGATGCTACCCCTGCAAAGCAGATCAGTTGCGCGCTGCCTCGTCTTCAAGATCACGCAGTTCCTGTTTCAGCAGCTTCACGTTTTTAGTGTTGGATTTGTAGGCGAAGTCAAACAGATCGCCAATCAGCGGAATCGCCCCGATGACAAGATCGATCAGCGAGTTCGATACCATGCGCACCAAAGTGCGTTTGCGGGCACCCTTTTTATGCGCATCCAGAATGATGATCGCCGACAGACCTGCGGTAATGGTATCGCCAATGCCGGGTATCAGGCCAAGCAGGCCATCAAGACCGAAGTGCAACCGGGTTCCCGGCACGGCAAACCTGGATTCCAGCCAGCTTTCCAGAGAGTCGATCTGCTCATCACTGAGCATGCCCCGTCTTGCGGCCGGTTCACGGCGTACAGGGGTCAGATCGGAGACTTTGGAGAATTCAGTCATACTGTAATCTATCGGCGCGCTATGATCCAGATGGCGTGAATAATGCCGGGGATGTAGCCTAGAAGCGTCAGCAGAATGTTGATCCAGAAATGCAGGCCGATGCCGACCTGGAGAAAGACCCCGAGCGGCGGCAGCAGGATGGAAAGTATGATTCTGACAATATCCATAATTGCGTTCCTTAGTAATCCGGTGCCCCGAAAGGCACCGGATTTGATACAGTTAAGCCAAGCCCATGAAGGACAGAAGAGCCAATACCACGACGACAACGCCGATCAGGTAAAATACACTATGCATGTTCCAGTCTCCTTAGGATTTTGTATTGAAGCCGGTAACGGCATCAGACTTTTTCGAAGCCGAGTCGTGTGATGCGCTGTCAGGCCGGGGAGCACCGCCACGACTGATTCCGGTTGTCGCCGGACCGGACTTTGCTGAATTTGACGTGCCGGTGGCGGGTTTTCTGGATGTGGCCGGTTTTTTCCGCGTCGCAGTAGAAGCCTTCTGCGCGACGGTCTTCTGACGGGATGCGGCTGATTTCGGAGCTGGCTTTGGATCGGCACTGCTCTTGACCGGCGTCGGCGCGGCGTAGGCCGGAGCAGACACAGGTGAGGCAGATGCATAAGGTGCATCAGCGGGCCGACGCGAAGGATAGGAATTGTCAGGCCTGTCGGTAGATTCTGTGGCTTTCTTTGCAGTAAAGAAAGACGCCGCAGCAGCGCCGAGAGCCAATGCCATCAGCCCGACGGGTACCGGATTTTCTCTGGCCCAGTCAGCGGCATTCGTGGTCGATTGGCGCACCTGTTTCGGCACATCTTCGATATGGCGTTTCATGGACTCTGCCTGGTGCGCAAGAGTGTCGCCGATCTCACGGGTCTGCTCCTTGAGGCGATCAGATTGTGCGCCAATACCGGAGCGGGCACTGGAATAGGCCTGCTTCAAATCATCGGCCTTTTCACTGGCATAGCTCCGGGCGTTACCGGCAGCATCGCGCGCAGCATTTTGAACACTGTCGATCTTTTGTCCGGCAGCAGCCTTGATCCGCCCGGCTTCCGATGACAGGTCTGCCACATGAGAAGCGACTCGGTCAGCAGGGTCGGAATTGGACCTGGCGCCGGCTACTGACGCATTGTATGGCACCGGGACATTGGCTGCGCTCTGCGCAGGTCTGGCTTTCTGGCTGACCAGAAGCCCGACCAGACCAATACCGATCAGCGCTGCCGGAATCGGGTGCTCGCGCACGCTGTTGATGGCGGCATCCACAAGTTCACCAGGTTTTTCACCGTTTGCGCCCAGAGCGCGCGAGGCAATGGACGACAGACTCAGATCATCTGTGAGATGGTCCACGCGCTCGCTCATACGGTTCTGGATACGCTTGATGTTGTCTTCTATAGCTTCTGTTTCGCGTCCCATTATACAGCATCCTTTATGGTATCGGCGCTTTGGCGCACGGATTGTATTGTTTTCTCCGGCATCAGGTTTTTGGCCTTCAGCTGATCGGCTCCGGTTTTGATAGCAAAAAAGGCGATGACGGCGAGTGTGACCCCCACCAGCAGCGCGGCGACCGATGCCGGCATGATGTTAGCCAGAGCGACGACCAGTGCTTGCACCAGCACCAGAAGGGCGCAGAAGGCGATCAGCAATCCGGTGACAATGCTCACCATGCCGATCTGGATCTGCTCGATTTTCTCTCCAGCCTCAGCGCGGGCGAGACGGGCTTCCTGCTGCATCAGCAACGTCGCGTCGCTGATCAGCGCTCTTACGGTTTCGATAATGTTTGAAGTGTTTGTCATGATAAATCCGATTGTTGAAAATGGCGCGCCGTTATTTGCCGGACCTGGTGTTGAGGAAAGTTGCGAATGCAAATCCTGCTGCCGCCAGAACCCCGGCGGCCACCAGAGGCTTTTGCCGAACAAAATTCTCGACCCGCGACGTTACATTTTGCGGGTTGAAGCTGTCGACTTCATCGGCTGCGCGGTCGAACCCGCGGGCGGCTGCGCGCACATATCCTGCCGTTCCGGGCATTCCGTCGCGTTCAAGACTGGCGCTGCCAGCATCAATGGCGCGGCCAAGTTTGCGGACGATGGTCTGCATTTGCGTCTGCCGCTTGACCGCCTCTTCATCTGCCTTTGTCTTGGCGGTGTGGATTGCGTCTGAAGCCACACGTTCCGTTTTATCTGCGAGTTGTTCGGCAGCCTGGGCAGCGCTTTGTTTCACCTTGCCGGCGGATGTTGCCTGGCTGTCCTGTTGTGCCTCAGTTGAAGTGTTCACAAGGTCTCTCCCGTGTTGCTGTGTGACGTTTAAACAGCGGGATGCGGCAATTTGTTCCAAAGTTTTTTTGTCGGGTCTGTTGAATCCGGCCTTGCAGCGTCACAATTGCGCGCAGACCATGGCAACGCAACGAAAACGAGAGTTTTCAGAACAAATGCGCGCAAGCCGGGTGCCTGTACCGTTTGAAACTCACATCGAAAATTGCTGTTCTATTTTGCTGGCCCGCTTTGCCTGTACAAATTGGCCTGCATGGTCATGAAGCCTTGCCGGATTGCGGCTAACTCGCCCAGATGAGCTTTGCTCTCCGACACACTGCCATATTTGCTGATCAGAAACTTTTCCAGTCTCGTGGTCGCCAACTCGCTTTCGCCGTGGTCTTCATAGGCTTTCAGTATCCTGACGAGGAGGTCCCGCATCTCCGGGTTCGGATCGCTCAACCCGGTTTCGCGCACAGTATCGGCACGTTGGTGCCGCGTTATCGGCGCAGTGGTGAACAAGATATAGCCCAGCACGTCAAACAGATCGCTGTCCTGCGCATCTATCAGCCGGCGAATATCATCCAGCCGGTCCCGATCATAGCCATGGTCCCGCAGCTGCGACAGGAAATGCTGCCTGTTATCCGGATCACTCCAGACCTGTCTCAATTGATCTTCATCTCCAATCAGCCCGGATAAATCACCGAACAGACGCTCCAGCAGCTGTGCTGCGGAAACCGGTCGTCCGTCGGCATCCCAGTAGGTTGTCGTGGCGATGTACCGGATCGAATGTTTACGCCCGTCGGACAGGGATATGACCAGCATTTGCCGCTTTGGTGACCCGGGTGCTCCATCGTCATCAGTTTCAATATCGCCCGGATCGGGAACACCATCCGGCCCGGTGTCAGCTCCCTTACCTGGCCCGGGAAGGTTGATGATCGTTTCCTCCGGTTCACCATCCCATTCAGGGTCCTGGAAGTTTTCATGGGCTTTCACGAAATCCCAGATCGTGAAGAAATCCTTGCCGTCATAGGTCCGGGTGCCACGCCCGATAATCTGTTTAAACTCGATCATGGAGCGGATCGGGCGCATCAGAACAATGTTCCGAACGTTGCGCGCATCAACTCCGGTCGACAGCTTCTGTGACGTCGTCAGGACAGTCGGAATGGTTTTTTCATTGTCCTGAAAATCCCGCAGATGCTGTTCGCCAATCTGCCCGTCATCAGCAGTGACGCGCGCGCAATACAGCGGATTTGTACTGTCAGCCAACTGGTTGATCAGATCCCGTACCACCGCCGCATGATCCTGGGTGGAACAAAAAACAATCGTCTTCTGTTTCTGATTGATCTGCGCCATGAATTCCCGGACGCGGCTTTCCTCGCGCTCAGGAATGATAATCTCTCTGTTGAAGGCCGGCTCGAGAAACCCCGTGCCGTGATCAACTTCACCTTCTATGACCTTGTCACTGCCATCATAAACATATGCGTCGATCGTGCTGGCCATCTGGCGCACCTTGAAGGGTGTCAGGTAGCCGTCTTCAATGCCATCACGCAGCGCATAGGTGTAGACCGGCTCGCCAAAATAGGCATAGGTGTCGACATTGTTTTTCCGCTTTGGCGTTGCGGTCAGTCCCAACTGTACAGCAGGCTCAAAATATTCCAGCAATCTGCGCCATTCGCTCTCGTCATTTGCGCCGCCGCGATGGCATTCGTCAATCACGATGAAATCGAAGAAGTCGCCGGGATAATCCTTGTATACCGGCGCGCCTTCGCCGGTCATGAAGGTCTGGAAAATGGTGAAGAACAGGCTGGCATTCTTTGGCGGTCTGCCACTGTTCTTGCGGATCGTGTCAGGGTCGATCCGGGTCACCGCGTCGTTGGGGAAGGCGGAAAAGGCATTATACGCCTGATCCGCCAGAATGTTGCGGTCCGCGAGGAACAGGATGCGGGGGCGGCGCAGCGGCTCGCCGGACAGGTTCCATTTGGCCTGAAACAGTTTCCACGCAATCTGGAACGCGATGGAGGTCTTGCCGGTGCCGGTGGCCAGCGTCAGCAGAATGCGCCGGTCACCTTTGGCCACGGCTTCCAGCGCCGCCGTGATCGCCTTGTGCTGGTAGTAGCGCAGCTCCCACTTGCCGCCATCCGTCTCGAAATCCACCGCCCCGAACCGGTCGCGCCAGGCATTCCGGTCGGCGAAGGTGCGGTCCCACAACTCATCGGGCGTGGGAAAGGGCAAGGCCATCTCCCCTTCCGACCCGGTGCTCATGTTGATCTGGTACCACTCCAGCCCGTTGGTGGCATAGGCAAAGCGCGACCCCAGCCTTGTGGCGTAGTCCTTGGCTTGTGCAACCCCATTGCGGTGGCTGATGCCTGCGCGCTTGGCCTCCAGCACCGCCAGTTTCTGGCCCTTGTGGATCAGAACATAATCGGCAGACAATCCCCTGCCGCGCGTGCCGCCCGACTGGATGCGGCCCGGACAGATGACTTCGCGCCGCACCATTGATCCGTTCTGCCCCCAGCCCGCCGCCGCCAGGACCGGGTCAATGCGTTCGGCGCGGGTGTCGGCTTCTGTTTCGTCGTGGTGGCTCATACAAATCTCGGATTAGGTGTCTTTAAACGTCTGATCAAACCGCGTCGTCGCAACCTTAGCTTGGTTCAGCAGAATATTGAAATCATCGGGCGGGTTTCCGCTATCGAGCATGCCTTTAAACGTGGCATAGGCATCCGTCCTGCTGCCATAGGCCCGCAAGGTCTTTTCATCATTGACCCAGGCCAGAACGATGATTTCGGCCCCGGCGTCAAAGCGGAAGAACAATCTGTATTGTTGAAAGAATTTGGCGCGAAACCAGTGTTTCTTATCGGCCCCCAGCGTATGGCCCTGACGAAACCTGGCATCTGCCGGGTTTGCAGGGATCACTTCGGTTACAAGCTTGCTGATCGCCGCCAGTCGTTTGGCGCAATTCTTTTTCAGATAGGTTTTCGGGACACGGCGTTTTTTCTCTTCAACCTCCCCGATCAGACCTTCAAGCTGATCGAGAAAAACCGGATGCGCATAGATAGACCAGCCATTGACGACAATCGCCGCTTGCTGGCCGGTCATTCGTCATCAGGGGACAGAGCGGCGTCAAGATCGACATCACTGCCGCCGACAAGCGCCTGCAAGCGGTTCCGCAGGCCACCGTCGAAAGCGGTAAGGCGCTCGGGATGCGCTGTAATATCGGCTTCCAGCAGGTTCAGAAACGCCCCCAGCGCCGGGTCGCCTTCCGCCGGGCCAGCCGCTTCGAGATAGACGCGCCCATCCGCGTCATGGCGATAACAAAGCTGATCGCCCTTGCGCAGATTAAGCAGCTTGCGCACACCACGGGGCACCGTTGTCTGATAGCGATCCGTCAGCTTTGAAACTTCCTGCACAGGCGTAATTTTTGCAGGTGCAACCATGTCGGATTCCTTCGCCGTTTTATTGCGACAATTGAGCGAAGGTAATGCAGATGCATTACCAAATCAAGTGCTGCGTTTTTGGAGGCAAAATGCGCGGCTCAGGTCAGTTCGCCCGCAAAGGCTTTCTGCAACAGGGATTGGCGGAGGTCGTCGAGGTCTTGGAGTTTGAATTTGGCGTTTTTGAGAAGATTGTCATGTAAGTTCCTAATCGCATGAACTCGCGATACGATTTCGGCTTGCTGATCTTGCGACGGTGTCGGGAACAAGAACTGAGGAAAGTCCTTGATTGAGAGTCTATCGACTGTTGCTCCTTTGATGGTCTTGCTTCTAAGGAAGTTCTGGAAATGAGGAGATAGATAGCAAAGAACAAAATACTCAGGGTCAATCAATGCAGGGTTCAATCGGATTAGGCCCATCCGCCTACCGAGACAGCACCTCATTCCGGCGGGAATTATGCCGACTTGTCCAAGCCGCGTCTCGTAGGAGAACACGACATCTCTTGGTCTGGGCGTTATACGCCTCGTCCACTTCGCGAAGTTCTCTTCGGTGACGTGGCGCGTCTTTGTTAATTCAATTCGGCCATCTACGAGCGACGAAATTCCAAGAAATAGAGGTCCATCATCAACCGTTTTAGGCGTTGCATGCGGGCCGTCAAATACCTCGCCGAGACTAGAAATCTGTGGTGAGGGCCATTCAGACGCTTTTCCAAAGACGTGGTCGATTGCGCTATCAAACAACTCCCGCGCGTTTTGGAGGTTGGCTTCGGCATGGGCGCGGGCGCGGGCCAGACCCTCGAAGGCCTCGTCCAGAACCGCAACAATCCGCTGTTGTTCTTCCGGGTCTGGATAGCTGATCGCTAATTCCTTCACATGGCGATAGTGGCGCGCGTATCCGAGAGATGGAGCGCGATTGGCCATGACGAAGTAGTATAGGTACTTGGCGTCTATAAAAGGTTTCGGCGCAAGCACTTTGACGCCATCTGCGCCCACCACAAAGTCAAAATCCACATATTTCAGAACTTGGGTGTGATCTCCAAAGATAACGACTGGGCGATCCAGCACACAAACGTCCGCCGCCTCGTCCCAATAGCCATTAATGAAATCAGCCTCTTGCGACACAATCGGAAAGGTGCCGGCATTGCGAAATTGTTTTCGCTGTATTTTTGCGGGAACGCGGAACCGATCAAGGCAATGTTCCAGCGGTCTGACATCCCAACCAGCCTTCACAGCATCCCCCGGATGTTCTTCAGAATCTCCGCCGTCTCTGCATCCCGCACCAGCATGTCGGCGATGATCTCTTCGGGAGCGCGCAACGCCGCTACTTCGGGTGCGTTGGGGTTTTTCACCGAAAGGTCACAGGTGGCCTCGTCCAGTTCGGCGCGATTGATGATCCAGCTTTTCGGACCATTCGCGCGGCGGCGCTGCAGTTCAACGAATTCTGCCAGGTCGTCATCGTTCAGCGGGTTGGTTTTGCCCAAACTCCGCCCCGGATCAAGCTGGTAAAACCAGATATCCCGTGTCGCTGCGCCCTTTTCAAAGAACAGTACCACGGTCTTGACGCCCGCGCCCTGAAACGTGCCTTGCGGGCAATCTAGGATGGTATGCAGTTCTGCCGCCTCCAGCAGTTCGCGGCGCAACGCCACGCTGGCATTGTCGGTATTGCTGAGGAAGGTGTTCTTGATCACGATTGCGGCCCGGCCCCCGGCGCGCAGCTTGCGGATGAAATGCTGCAGGAACAGATAGGCGGTCTCGCCAGTGCGGATCGGGAAATTCTGCTGCACCTCGCGCCGCTCTCCGCCACCGAATGGCGGATTGGCAAGAATGATGTCGTGGCGGTCCTTTTCCTGAATATCCATCACGTTTTCATTCAGCGTGTTGGCGTGGACAAGGTTCGGGGCCTCGATGCCGTGCAGGACCATGTTCATGATGCCGATAATATAGGCGAGACCCTTCTTTTCCTGGCCATGGAAGGTGCGGGTTTGCAGGGTCTCAAAATCCGACGCCGACAAATTGCCTGTGCGCATGTAGTTATAGGCTTCACAGAGGAAGCCGGCCGAGCCGACAGCGCCATCATAGATGGTTTCTCCGATCTTCGGATCGGTGACCTTGATCATGGCGCGGATCAGCGGGCGGGGCGTGTAATACTCACCGCCATTACGCCCCGCGTTGCCCATGCGGCGGATGCGGGTCTCGTAAAGCTGCGACAATTCGTGGCGCTGGGCCTGTGTGTTGAAGGACATGGCATCAAGGATCTGCAGCACGTCGCGTAATATGTAGCCGGACCGGAACTTGTTGCGCAGTTCGGTAAAGATTTCACCGATCTTGTATTCAATCGTCTGAGGCCCCGTCGCCGATTGACGGAAAGCCGCGAGATAGGGAAACAACTCCCGGTCAACAAAATCAACCAGATCATCGCCGATATGTGCGGTATTGTGATCGAATGCGCCGTCTTTTTGAGGTGCGGCCCACTGATCCCAGCTGAAAACTCCATTGATGATCGGGGCGTAGCTATCGCCCTTCAGTTCCGCGCGATCCCGGCGTTCGGTTTCCAGATCGTGCAGATATTTCAGAAACAGAACCCAGGAAATCTGCTCTACATAGTCCAGCTCATTGGCAACGCCTTCCTCGGCGCGCAGATCTTTCTCGATCTGGTTGAAGGCATTTTCGTACATATAATTCCCCGGTTCTTTCCACTCCGACAGCAAGTGGTTCAATGATGTTGCCGCCACGATGGTGTCAACCCATGATTACCGTCGGCAACCAATATCGAGGACGGGAATAACTGGAAAATCTGGACGCTCTCAAACGAGCCGATGGCGCCTCCCGCACTCATATTAAGTGATTATGTATATGATTTTATAATGTTATTTATATAAGGTTTTCATACATACCCCCAATGATACCCCGATACTCATACACTTAGTCGAAACCGACAGACAGCTTTGAACAGAGGCCCACTTACACTCCACCCTTTTAGAGAAGACGCTTGCTTGCGCGTACCTGTTTCCTGTCAGGGTCCATGGTGCTTCCGTCCATTCAATGGAAGGAAGCACCTGATGATCTCCAAGTCATGCGCTTGCAACCCTGCAAGCGCACTGCATAATGAAGCCAACCAGATGAACCGTTTCCACTGAGGAGATGACAAATGTCGCAGCACTACGCTTTCGTTGGATGCTATTCAGGGTTTGCGCCCGGGCAGCTTGGATGGGTCGGTTCAAACAATCCCGGCGAAGGCATTCTCTGCTTTTCATTCAACAGTGCCGATGGCTCACTGTCCCCAACCGGCAAAGTTACGAAGCAGGATTCACCGACATGGCTGGAGGTTCACCCAAACCAGCGCTTTCTGGTTGCCACACATGAGCTTTCCCACCACACGGGCACGCCAAGCGGTGTCGGATTTGTGACATCGTATCGGATACTGCCTGATGGTTCGCTTGAAAAGATATGCACCCAGTCAACCGGTGGTCGGGGAAACACGTGTGCAGCCTTTGACCGTACCGGGCGGTTTCTGCTGGTGACCAGATATTGGGAGGGTGGCATCTCGGTGCTGCCTTTCGACCCCGATACTGGAATGATCGGCAAGGTAACAGCGCGGCCAGACCATGAAGGCGCGGGGCCGCATCCCCTGCGTCAGTCGACGCCTCACCCACACGGCATCCACGGCGATCCCCAAACGAACCGGGTGTACGCAATGGATCTGGGTACGGATAAGGTCCACCAGTACATGCTTGACCCGGCGAGCGGAGATCTGACGCCGCAGGGTGACGTGGCGCTGGCTGCGGGGTGCGGTCCGCGCGGCATCAACTTCCACCGCTCACTGCGGGTGGCCTATGTAAATTGCGAGCTTGATGGCACCGTCGTCGTATGCGCTGTTGACGATGAGAAGGGACTGGTTCCCATACAGTCCACAGACTGCTATCCGGACAGCTTCGAGGGCCGCGACCATCCGGAGAATTTCGGCATGGCAGATTTCTGGGGTGCCGAAGGCTGTTTGTCGGCCAGTGGATCACATTATTACTATATCTGCCGGGTCGACCAGAGCATCGCTGTGTTCACCGTGGACCCTGCCAATGGTATGCTGACCTTTTCCAGCCGACACGCGCTTACGGCACACTCAAATGCCCGAAATCTCACGCTGGACCCAAGTGGCGGGTTTCTGCTTGTGGCGAGCCAGGACGCTGACTGCGTTGAGTGCTTCCGAATTGATTCAAGCACTGGCGCGCTCGAGCTGGCGCACACGCAGTATGCGCCATGTGCCGCCGACGTGGCAGTCATTTGATCCGAATGCCGGTTGAGCACCCGCTCATTGCAAGGTTCAAGCTTGGTTTATTGCTTCCCCACAACTCGAAACCTCGATCAAATAGCACTTGATTAAACGGGCGAATACAAACTGGATTAGTGACGCCAAACAAGAAGCCGAAAAATCTTCCGATAGGCAAAGCCCAAATCAGGCCCATAGACGCTGCTGATATACAAGCAGTGGTCAACAGGGCGTGTGAAAACCCAGTAGACACAAGCGTTTATCGGACGTATTGGGATGTAGCTGTAATAGCCGATGGTGCCCCCTCCCGGAATCGAACCGGGACTCCCGAAGGAACGGGATTTTGAATCCCGCGCGTCTACCAGTTCCGCCAAGGGGGCCTCGCGCAGTTCGTGCAACTGGTGGGCACTGATTAACCGAAAGTGGCGGTGCTGCACAAGGGTCTTTCTTTGCGCCGTGACGTTTGATACAGCAGCGCCATGACAGATGTTACACCCTCTCCCCTGCGCCGGCTCTATGACTGGACCATGGCCCTTGCTGCACAGAAAAATGCGGCCTGGGCGCTGTCCTGCGTCTCGTTCATTGAAAGCTCGGTGTTTCCGATTCCGCCGGATGTGCTGCTGGTGCCAATGGTGCTGGCCGATCGGCGCAAAGCCTGGTGGTATGCGTTGTTATGCACCATTGCCTCGGTGCTGGGCGCGCTGCTGGGCTATGCCATCGGCGCACTGCTGTTTGAGGCGGTGGCACAGCCGATCCTGGGATTTTACGGCTATGCCGACAAGTTCGACGAATTTGCCCTGCGCTATAATGACTGGGGCCTGTGGGTGGTGCTGATTGCCGGGCTGACACCGTTTCCCTTCAAGGTCATCACCATTGCCTCAGGAGCAACCGGGCTGGCGCTGCCGGTGTTTATCATCACCAGTATTGTCGCCCGCGGCATCCGGTTTTTTGCCGTGGCCGGACTGATTTACGTGTTCGGCCCGCCGGTGCGGGCCTTTGTGGAAAAGCGCCTCGGCCTGGTTTTCACCGCCTCGCTGGCAATATTGATCGGCGGCTTCGTGCTGGCCCGCTATGTGATCTGAGGATTTTATGACAATGACCGAAATAACCGGCTCCGATACAACCGCCCAAACCCGGATGCGCCTTGGCCTGCTGGCGCTGATTGTGGCGCTGGCAGCGATTGGCGGGGCGTGGGCCTTCCAGCTGATCGGCGGCTATATTCCCTGTGCGCTGTGTCTGCAGCAGCGCGTGCCCTATTATGCCGGCATTCCGGTGCTGCTGGCAGCGCTGCTGGTGCTGCGCTTCAGGCCGCAATTGAATTTTTCGCGCCTGCTGTTTTTCGGGTTTGCCGTGATCATCGCCTATAGTCTGTATCTGGCGGTCTATCACGCCGGTGCGGAATGGGAATTCTGGGCGGGCCCATCGGATTGCGGCGGCAATGCCATGCAATCGGACGACACCAGCACGCTTCTGGCACAGCTCGAAACCGTACGGCTTGTCAGTTGCACCGAGGCCGCCGGGCGCTTTCTCGGCCTGTCCTTTGCCGGCTGGAATGCGGTCTCGACCCTGCTGCTGACTGGGCTTGGGCTACTGGCAGCCCTGCTTCCCGCCAGAGCGGCAAACCGGAGCAGCATTTGAACATATCGGAATATCCGGCCGGGTTGATGCGTGATCTCGCGATGAAGCGCTTTTCCAGACAGCCAATCTGATAGATACAGCCTATCACCTCTTCTATTATTATTATTTGCGCTAATGGCCAGCTTTGGTAATTCTTGTTGCAGGAGGACCCACCACTTCCAGACGCTCAATCTCGCCACTGTTGAAAAAGTTTTCAAAGCGCTCCTTCAATTCAGTTGACCGCACCATCGTCACCCATTTTTGATCCGACAGATAGGCAACGCCCTTCTTCTTCAATGCGGCCTGGTGGTGACGCTGGCAGATGCGCCAATTCTCAGGGCGACATCGCGGCGTTCGCGAATCGCGATCACGGCATCCTTCAGCAGGGCCATGTCATTGGACAGAACTTTTGCATAGACCGCGAGCTGCCGGCCCTCCGGGGTAATGCTTAATCCGCGCGGTGTGCGCTCGAAAAGCTGAAACCCGATTTCCAGCTCCAGTTCGCGCAGGCTCTGGCTTAAAGCCGGTTGACTGATGTTGAGAAACTCCGCCGCCTTGCGCATTGACCCCTTTTGCGCGATTTCCAGAAAGCGCATCAGAGAAACCGGGTTCGTCATTGCCGTTTTTACCCCTTGTTCTTCCACCGGTTTGCCAGCGCTTCCGTGCGGCGGAATTGTAACCAGGCAGAAGGTGGAGACGAAGCCTAATCCATAGCTTCTTTCCAGTCTATTCATCAGCTCCGACTAAAGCAGTTAAAACGTTCTTTTATCGTTGCAAATCAATGTATTAATGGGTAGTTTTTTGGTACAAATCCTTGCCGGGAAAAAGCACTCTTTCTGCTGCGCTGGCGACCAAAACCTTCGACCTGCGGGACCTGTCCTATGGCAACAAAAGAGAAACCGAATATTCTGTGGTTCTGCACCGATCAACAGAGATTCGATACAATTGCCGCTCTTGGTAACGAGCATATTTCCACGCCGAACCTTGACCGGCTTTGCGCCTCCGGGACCGCGTTTACAAGGGCCTATTGCCAGGCGCCGATCTGCACACCCAGCCGGTCGAGTTTTCTGACCGGCATGTATCCCTCGACGATTGGTGCCAGCCGCAACGGAAACGCCTATTTTGCTGACCGGTTTCCGCTGTTGCCAAAAATTCTGGCCGATGCAGGATATCGCTGCGGCAATGTCGGCAAGCTGCATCTGGCGTCGGCCTTCAAAGGCGTTGAACCGCGTGTCGAAGATGGTTACAGCGAGTTTTACTACAGCCATGCGCCGCGCGATGCATGGAAAGAAGGTCATGATTATGCTGACTGGGTGAAACAGAAGGGCGGCAATCTGGCCGAACTCAGCATGGATATTGACGGGGTGCCGGCCGAGTTTCACCAGTCGACCTGGGCGGCAGAGCGCAGCATAGAATTTGCCGCGCGCAAAGATCCGCGCCCCTGGTTCTTAAGCGTCAATGTCTATGATCCGCATCCGCCGTTCAATCCTCCCAAACAGTATCGCGAGATGTTCCCGCCGCAATCGCTACCCGGTCCACACTATATTCCTGAAGATCTGGAACAGCAGAAATATCTCGAAACTATCGATTTTCAGTCACATGCGCAGCACCCGGATGCGCTGGATATTCCCAACCCGGTCCTGCCGGTCGATCCTGCGCCGGACCCGGATAATCCGGGGGCCGAAACTGCGGGCGAGCGCGACGCGCAAACCCTGATCAGCGCCTATTATGCGATGATCCGGTTGATTGATGATCAGTTGGGCCGCATACTGGATGCGCTGGAAGACAGCGGCCAGGCGGAAAACACGATCGTGGTATTCACCTCCGATCATGGCGAAACGCTGGGCGATCACGGCCTCATTCTCAAAGGCTGCCGCTTCTATGAGGGGCTGGTGCGGGTGCCGATGATCTGGAGCTGGCCCGGCCATATCGAGGCCAATGTGGTGCGCGATGATCTGGTTGAACTGACCGATATTGCGCCCACCCTGCTGGACCTTGCCGGACTGGAACCGATGGAGCGCATGCAGGGCCTGTCGCTGCGCTCAACCCTTGCCAATGGCGCAACCGTTGAGCGCAGCGGTGTTCGCTGCGAATTCTACGACGCGCTCGATCTGCCGCATCACAGCCGGGCCACCATGTGGCGCACCGAGCGCTACAAGCTTGTGGTCTATCACGGCACCGGCAAGGGCGAGCTGTTTGATCTGGATGCCGATCCGTGGGAGCATGACAATCTCTGGCTCGATCCGGATCACGCGGAAATCCGCCAGGCACTGCTCGCCGAAAGCTTCGACCACACCGTTGCCGCTATCGATCCCGGCCCGCCACGCACCGGGTCTTTTTAAGGGGAGAACAGACGTTTCAGATTGGCTGACTGACCGCGCTCAATTCATCCCAATCCGGATACGCCGCAACTGCCAGACCGGGCCCGTGCAGTGATTTCAGCGATACGGAGCCATTCTCGATCTTCAGCCGTACCCGTCCGTCCGCACCGGTGGCGTAAAGATCGCCATGGGCCTTGGCAAATCGCTGTTGCTCTGCCAGCGGCGCGTCGCCGAAACCGTGGACATAATGGTGGCCGTTGCGCTCCACATGAGTGGCACCGGTCAGCGCTGCCAGGGCAAAATCCTGTTGCACGGAAATGCCGGGCTGGGTGGTCAGATCCTCGGCGATGATGAAGTAATCGCCGCCGCTGCCGGCCGCATTCCACTGGCGTGCGCGCACCGCATTGAGAATGGCACGGTAAAAGCCCTTGCAGGATTTCGACGAGATGCCGCGATAGCCAAAGGCGCGGGCCACTGGGAAGACGCCGACATGGCTTTCGGATTCATCAATCGCGACAGCTTTGCGGGCGGCGATGGCGTGGACCGGCTGCTCCAACGCCTGTGCCCGTGCAATGGGTTGCTCCAGATAGAGCGTTGAGGCCCATAACCGGGCCAGCGCAGGCACGCTTTCGACCGCATCAATCCAGTCAACCACGGCTGCTGCATCGGCAAACTGCTCGTTTCCATCGAGGCTGACGCGGTAATCTGCTGTGCTGCGGTCGAGCAATTCGGCAATTTGGCCAAGGCGCTCAATGTCGGCGCTGGTATCGCCGCCGACCTTCAGTTTGAAATAGCGATGGCCGTAGCGGGCAATGACGGCTTCCAGGCTTTCCGGCAATCCATCATCAACCCGGCTGGTCAGCTCAGCCTCGGTAATCGCATCTGCCATGCCGACCGTATGGCGCACATCAATCCGTTCGGGCGCGGGCAGCGCACGCAAATGCGCTGCGATGTCGGTTCCGTACAAATCCGGCGTGGTGGCAGCATCAATGCCCGGCAGATTGCTCTGAACCGCCTGAAAAATCGACTGGCCCTGCGACCGGCAAAGCGCGTCGAGCACTGCGCGGTCCATCAAAGCCGTGCCATATGAAGCAATCAGCCCGTTAAGATTGTTGCGGGTGCAGGCGGCATAATGAGCCGCCTGCAGGCCCGCGTGCAAGGCAAAGGCGGAGGAGAAACGCCCTGCCTCTTGGTAGAGGTCTGCAGCAATTCGCATCGAGGTGCGCAACTGCTCGAAATTGTCCTCATTGGACAGATCCGGGTTCTTGTCGAACCATTTCGGTGCCAGCAATTCGGCCGAAACTCCGATTTCCTCGCCGGTTCCGCAGGCAATACGAGCGCGCACGAAAAGTTGCGGCGTCTCCCGCAGCGTCACTGCGCCGAACTTGAATGGCAGCCGCAGGGTGACGGGCCGTTCAAACAGTTCAACTTCGCGCACTTCGACGGCAGGACTATTCTGGCTCATTGGGTCCGTCCGGATGTGGCGGCCTGCTCCAGCGCTCGGATGGTGCCGATAGCACGGGCGGCGGCGGCCGGCCCGTCCGGCACGTAATCGAACGGTTCAACGCCGATCCAGCCATCATATTCCAGTTCGGTCAAACGCTGCACAATCGGCAGGAAATCCAGCTTCCCCTGACCCGGACCGCGCAGATTGGGATCGTTGAAATGGACATGACGGATCAGGCCGGTGGGCAGATGCCGGGACAGCAGCTCGGGGATCGGCGCTGTCTCCGCCTGCGCTGCCGAGCAGCAGTCGATCATGGCGGAAAAATGCGCATTGCCGACAGCGCCGACAATGGCAGCGGCCTCATCAAGCGTATTGACATAAGCGGTCTGGGCCGATGACAGAGGCTCCAGCAGATAATTCACGCCGGCCTTGCTTGCCGCATCTGCCGCAAGGCGGAAATGATCAAGGGCGCGAGCGCGGGCAGCTGCTTCATCATCGTCTGGCAGAACACGCTGGGCCGGAGATCCGTGGATCAGATAGGCACCGCCCAGTGTCGCGCACATTGTGACCAGCGCTTCGATGGTGTCCCGTGTGCGCTGCTTTATGTCTGCAGCGGCATCGGTGATCGACAAGCCGTCCGGTGCAACCAGCAGCCAGTGAAGTCCGGAGACTTCAATTCCTTCTGCCTCGACGGTCTTGCGAATGCGCAACAATGCCGCCTCATTCAGCGCGCGCGGCCCATTTTTGTTGAGCGTAAAGGGCGCGATTTCGAGACCGTCATAACCCAGCGCCGCTGCGAAGGCAGCCTGTCTGCCGATCTCCCAATCGCGGATCACCTCGTTGCAAAGCGCAATCTTCATGATGTTTTTCCTGTCAGGCGTGCGCGCAACGAAGCCGCCATGGCGGCGACACGTCGACGCAGCGCAGGAACTGCGCCAAGCAGCATCAGCAGGCAGGCAAGCGCCAGAAACGCCGAGATGGGCCGGGTGATGAAAGCGACAAAGTCACCATCCGAGAGGGTCATTCCACGGCGGAAGCTCTTGTCCAGAAGATCGCCCAGCACGATGCCAAGCACCAGCGGTGCCATCGGATAGTTCATCTCGCGCAGTGCAAATCCCAAAATACCAAAGGCCAGCATGACCTGAATGTCGAAAACCCGGCCAGCGATGGCAAACGAGCCGATTGTGCAGAGCGTGAAGATGATCGGCATCAGGTAAGCGCGCGGCACTGCCAGCACCAACAGCAGCGGACGGGTGAGCAGCAATCCGATGATGAGCATGGCAATCATCGCCATTGCGACCATCGCCACGACCTGGAATACGAAGGCGGGAGACTCGATCATGATCATCGGCCCGGGGCGGATGCCGTGAATGAACATCGCGGCCAGCAGCACGGCAGCGGGCGCGGAGCCGGGCACGGCCAGTGTCAGCACCGGTATGATGGCTCCGGGCACGGCAGCGTTATTACCGGTTTCAGCGGCCATCAGACCGTCGAGCGAGCCCTTGCCGAAGGTTTCCTTGACCTTGCTGGCGCGCTTGGCGGCGGCATAGGACATCCACGCGCCCATATCCTCGCCGACACCCGGCAACAGCCCCATGAAAGTACCGATCAGACCCGAGCGGACAATGGTCCGCTTATAACGCCAGACATCGCTGAGGCGCGGCAGGATCCGGTCCGATGCGTCGCGCACGGACTGGAAGCCCCGCGCTTTCATGACAGTCAGGATTTCGGCAAAACCGAACGCGCCGACAAGGGCCGGTAGAAGGCCGATGCCTCCGGCCAGATCTGACGAGCCGTATGAGAACCGCTGGTAGGACTGAATGCCTTCCTGCCCAATCATTGCAACGAACAGTCCGAGGAATCCGGCGATCCAGCCTTTCAGCGAATCTCCTGTCGTCGTGATCTGGCCGGAAATCAGGACCCCGAACAGCGCCAGCCAGAAAAACTCGTAAGAGCCGAAGGACAGGGCAAAATCGCCCAGAACCGGCGCGACAAGCGCCAGTGCCAGCATGCCGATGACACCGCCGGCGAAGGAGCCCGCCGTGGCGATGCCCATCGCCTGCCCGGCCTTGCCTGCCCGCGCCAGGGGAAAGCCGTCCAGCGCTGTCGCCGCATTGGCCGGTGTTCCGGGAATGTTCAGCAGGATCGCGGACCGCGAGCCGCCATAAATTGCGCCGACATACATGCAGATCAGAATGAGGATGGCCTGGGTTCCGTCCATACGGAACGTCAGTGTGGTCAGCAGAGCAATGCCGAGCGTCGCCGTGAGACCGGGCAGAGAACCGACAATAATGCCGAGAAATGTTGCCCAGGCCACATTGAACAGCGTCATCGGACTGGTCAGGAATGCCACCATTGCATCGGCGAAAAAGCCCAGCCCGGTCACGGCAGACGCACGTAAAAGACGTCTTCAAAGACGGTGGTGATGCCCCAGGCTGCAACTGCCGAAATGACAAATGCCAGGGCGGCGCGCTTCGCCAGAGCCCGGCCGGTAAGCGACTTGCCTTCGACCCGGCGATCTTCGCGGTCAAACAGCATGATAAAACTGAAGAGAAACAGAAATGCGGCGAGAACGAACGGAATGAGTCCCACTGCCACATAGGCGAACCCGATACACAGCAGCAGTGTAATCAGTAGACGCCGAACCGTGCCCGGTTCACGTGGTGGCGGTGCCAGGCCGATGGCCTGGCGGGCGCGCAGGAACAGGAATGCACCCATCGTGGTGAGGGAGAGACCGATCATGCCGGGAACGACACCGGGTGCGGACCAGATACTGGAACCAAATTCCTCCATGCGCGGCATCCGCCAGGATTCGAAAGCGATGAGCAGACCGAAGATGACAAAGAATATGCCGGTCCAGGCATCTGCTCTTGTAGGTTGCTGGGCATTATCAGGCGATTCTTCCGCGACCGTCGTGCCATTGTTGTCGATCATGCCATTGTCGATCATGTCGCCGAAACATCTCCCGCTGCAATGAAACCGGCCCCGGCGGATAATGCCTATCCGTCGGGGCGTTCTGTCTGTCTGCCAATCTTATTCCGGCCGAGTAATACCTACACTAGCAGGATCGACCTTGGCCTTGCCGCCATCAAACAACAGATATGCATTGTTCTGAATGGCAGGCAGCACGCGCTTCTGCGCGTCGTCACCGTAAAATGGTGCGAAGACCGCGCCGCGATTGGCGGCATAGTCCTTGAGCGCCTGGCTGTTGGCAATATCACCAGCCCAGACCTTGTCGAGCGCGGCCACCACTTCGGCAGGAGCGGTTTTCGGCACGAAGATGCCGAAATAGTTCGGTGCAATCGGGACATCTTTGACGAAATCGGTGATCGGCGGAATCTCGCCATAGCCTTCCAGTATCAGTGGCTCCGCATTGAGCACTGCAAGGGGACGGATTCTCTTGGCGCGGATCATTTCGGCCTGTTCCACGGCAAGTTGTGTTGTCGCCATGGTTTCGCCCGATACAGTGGCAATGACGGCCGGATTACCACCATCATAAGTGACATGTTTGTAGTCGCCACCTGCAGCCTTCTTGATCGCTTCAATGGCATTGTGGCCACCTGAGTTGAGCCCGGCTGTGGCCACTGTCACAGACTGTGGATCGTCCTTCATGGCCTGCAGCATGTCGTCCATGGTCTGATACGGCGAATCCGCATTGACGCCGATGACGGCAACATTGGCAACGTCGAGATACAGGTTCCAGTCCTCGATCGAGGTGTCGAGCATTCCCAGAACCTTGTAGGTGCCAAGATCCTGCGCAGCGCCCGCCGTCCAGGTATAGCCGTCAGGGTCGGAATCCAGCGCACTCTTCGAACCGATTGAACCGGATGCACCGGGCTGGTTTTGAACCACAACGGTTCCGCCAAGAGCTTTTTCCAGCTCGGCTGCAACAATGCGCGTGACTTGGTCGGTGGAGCCGCCCGCTGACCATGGAACGATAATATTGATGGGTTTTTCCGGCGTCCATTCCTGCGCTACCGCAGTGCCGGCGGCTGATACGCCAAGGGCAAAACCAGCCCCCAGAAACAGCCCTGTCAGGGTCTTGATGCTCATGCGAAATGTCCTCCTGTTAAATGACAAGAGCCGGTCTGCGCGTCTTGTCGCACGCAAGTAACCAGCTGGTTATTGCAGAATGAAGCGGTGACCCCGCTGTGTCAAGCGTGCCTTCCGCATAAATGCTCCGGCACCTGTTTAATCATTCAACCAGCGATCCAGATGCAGGGCAACAAAGGAATCATCGGTCAGGTGCGGATAATCTTTAGTAACGCGCGTCAGCTCCTCCGCCTGTCCCGGTGAGAGGCTTTCCTGCGGATCAAGGCACCAGATGCCTTCAAGCAAGCCCTGGCGGCGCAGGATCTCATGGCAGCCGGCGATGACCCCGGCAAAATCATTGGCGACATCAAACACGGCCGCGTTGATATCCGTCATCTGCGCGTCCAGCGCGAGCAGCGCCGCAGGCACATCGGCATCACCGGCCACTGCGGCGCGGCATCTGGCGTGCAGATCGACAGCTGCTTTGGTCCAGACCGACCATTGTCCCAGCAGGCCACCGACAATGCGAATGGTGACGTCCTCGCCATTACGCCTGTGTGCAAAAGGCATCAGCAGATCGGCGACAATATGATCATCATTGCCGGTATAGAGCGCGACGCGGTCCTCGGCCTGCGCAGCAATGACGCCGCGCACCACGTCAAGCGTGCGATGGCGGTGAAATGGTGCGATCTTGATGGCCAGGACATTATCGAGGGAAGCGAACCGTCGCCAGAAATCCACCGACAGCGCACGGCCGCCGACGGCCGTTTGCAGATAGAAACCGATGATCGGCATCACTGCGGCAACAGCGCTGCAATGGTCGATCAACTCGCCTTCGCTGGCATCGCGGAAGGGTGCGGGGCTGACCAGGGCTGCGTGATAGCCAAGCGCCGCTGCGGTTTTGGCTTCCGCCACCGCCTGCGCGGTTCTGCCGGCAACACCGGCGATCATGGCAAGCGGGCGGTCGGTCCAGTCGGCGGCGCTTTGCGCGGCCAGTTCCAGCACCGGTTGATAAAGGCCGGCCTCGCGGATTTCAAACTGGGTTGTGTGCACGCCCACAGCCAGGCCGCCACTGCCCGCATCGATATAATAGCGCGATAGCGCCCGCTGCCGCCGCCGGTCAAGCTCGCGGCTGGCATTCAGCGCCAGCGGATGCGCCGGAATTGCCGTGCCGCCAGATATCAACTCACGCACATTGGAGGGAAGGTCGGCGATCTTCATGGTGTCAGTACTTTCCGTCGCGGGCTTCAAAATGGGTCGGCTTGTCAAGGCTCCTGCCACCCTGCAACAGCCAGTCCGCCTGCCAGTCAATCATGTCCTCCAGTGACACCGTCAGCGGGCCGAACGCCTGCATCGATGCGCTGGCATCATTCAGCCAGGCGGTCAGTGCCTCCTCGCCGGTGATCTGCGCCGGCTTGCCGAAACGACTGGCAAAAGCCTCGGCGATGGCGCGCACCCGGACCACTTCGGCACCGGTGACATTGATCGGGCTGGTCGGTGTGGTGGCCAACGCCAGACTGCGCAAGGCACGGGCATTGGCATCGCGTTGCCAGATCACCGTGACATGACCCATCGAGACGTCGACCGGTTCTCCGGCCAGCACTTTTTGGGCGAGATCATGGAGCACACCGTAACGCACATCGATGGCATAATTCAGCCGGAACAGCCGCCCCGGGGTCTGATGCACCACGCTCATATGTTCAAACATTCGCTCTCGCGCAACGCAGGACCAGGCATAATCCCCCGGCGGCGGATTGGGCGCGACCTCCTCTGTCGGGCCGGAGGCCGCATCAACCGGCCAGAACGGATAGACGCATCCGGTCGAAAATGCGACAATGCGCGCCGAAGCATAGCGTTCCGCGACCAGCGCAGGACACAGCGCATTCATCGCCCATGTCAGATGCTCCGCGCCTGACGAGCCGAATTTTCGGCCTGCCATGAACATCACATTGGCCGCCTCCGGCAGGCCGGCCACCGCATCGCGGTCGAGCAGATCGGCTTTGATGGTTTCAATGCCGTCACGCTCCAGTTCGTCGCGCAAACCGGTTTCGGAAAACCGGGCCACGGCGATGACCTTGTGTTCGTCCGCCATGGCGTTGCGGGCGAGACGGGCAAGGCTCGGCCCCATTTTGCCGCCGGCGCCGAGTAAAATCAGATCGCCGGGCACTTTGGCCATGTCGGCACGCAGCGCATCGTCAGGGAGGGCAAGCGCTTTTTCCAGCGCCGCCTCATCGGCAAATGGGCCCCTGCCTACTGTGTTACCAGTCGTATTGCCTGTTGTGATTCCTGGGGGCATGGTTTCCTCCTAAATTGCGCGGTAGCGGGCTATACATGTTTCCAGCACAAGGTCGGCATCACGCTTCCACCAGTTTTCTGCTGAGAAAATCTCGACTTCCTGATGACCGCTGAATCCAGCCTTTTCAATCATGTCGCGAAAGCCCGACAGATCGATAATCCCGTCCCCCATCATGCCGCGATCGAGCAACAGATCTTGGGTCGGCACCAGCCAGTCGCAGATATGATGTGCAAGGATGCGGCCCTCCCGGCCGGCACGGGCGATCTGAGCGGCAAGCTCGGGGTCCCACCAGACATGATAGGCGTCGATGGCGAGGCCCAAATCGCCGCCATTGCCGGGCGCGAGTGTATCGCACATGTCAAGCGCCTGACTGAGCGTGTTGACGCAGCAGCGATCGGCGGCATACATCGGATGCAGCGGTTCGATGGCAAGCGGAACGGCGGCGGCACGGGCATGATCGAGCACTGCGCCGATGCCGTCTGTCACCATCTGCCGCGCACCGGCAATGTCGCGGGAGCCATCCGGCAATCCACCGACCACCAGCACCAAGCAATCCGCGTTGAGACTGGCGGCCTCATCAATGGCGCGCATATTATCGTCAATCGCGGCGCGGCGCCCAGCCGCGTCAGAAGCGGTGAACATGCCGCCCCGGCAGACACCGGTAACCGTAAGATCATGCTCGCGCACCAGGCGCGCCGCCGTGTCGAGGCCGATGGCCGCAATCTGATCGCGCCATGGCGAGATCGCGCTGATGGAGTGGCGCAGACAGGCATCCACCGCTTCGCTCATGTCGCATTGTTCACGGATGGTAGCAAGATTGATCGAAAGGCCGCCGCGTCCGCCCAGCGCCGCGCTCATGCCAGCCCCCTGACAGCAAGAACACGCTGCATGCGCTGCGCCGCGCGCTCCGGATCCAGCAGAATACCGGCCTTGTCAGCCAGCCGGAACAGCTCTGCCAGATGCAAAGTGGAGCGGGCACCTTCCTGGCCGCCAACCATGGTGAAATGGTCCTGCAAGCCGTTGAGATAGGCAATGAACACGACACCGGTTTTGTAAAACCGCGTCGGCGCAGCGAAAATGTGTCGGGACAGGGCAATTGTCGGTGCCAGAATGTTGTGAAAGCGCTGCCTGTCATCATTGCCAAGGGCGGCAAGTGCGGCGGAAGCCGCCGGAGCGATGGCGTCGAAAATGCCCAGCAGCGCATCGGAATAGCCGTGCTCATCCCCGGCGATCAGATCAGGATAATTGAAGTCGTCACCGGTATACATGCGAACGCCTTGGGGAAGCCGGCGCCGCATGGCGATTTCCTTGTCTTTCGACAGCAGCGAAATCTTGATGCCGTCAATTTTCGCGGCATGGGCGGCGAGCACCTCGAGACAGGTATTCATCGCCTCGTCATGATCGGCGGCACCCCAGTAGCCTTCCAGAGCCGGGTCGAACATCTCGCCGAGCCAGTGAATGATCACCGGTTCGCGCACCTGTGACAGCACGCGGTCATAAATACGGACATAATCATCCGGTCCCTTTGCCGCCTGCGCCAGTGCACGTGACGCCATCAGGATGATGCGCCCGCCCTCGCCTTCGACAAAACCGACCTGCTCTTCGTAGGCGCGCAGAATGTGGTCCAGCGTGACATCGGGTCCGGGCTGCAGATGATCCGTACCTGCGCCACACGCGATCAGAGCATTGTCACGGCTGCGGGCAGCGGCCAGCGCGCGTGAAATCAGCTCTTGCGCCTCAGCCCAGCCAAGGCCCATGCCGCGCTGCGCCGTATCCATCGCTTCGGCCACGCCAAGTCCAAGATCCCAGAGATGCTCGCGAAAGGAAATGGTCCGGTCCCAGTCGATCGCAGGCGTGAGGAACGGATCATTATCGGCCAGCGGGTCAGAAACCACATGGGCTGCCGCGTAGGCGATTCTGTTGAATTTCATCGTGCCGGACACCGGAAGCGCCAGCGGCGCGCCCATTGTGTAGCTTTCAGATTTGCCGGACCGTGCCGGAAGGGTCAGCGTTACCGTCATGCGCCAATCTCCGGCACATCAAGCCAGCGGCGCTCGCGCCAGCTTGCCAGACCCAGTTCGGCCAGTTGGACCCCCTTGACGCCTTCCATCAGGCCGTATCGCCAAGGCGCATCCTCAACCACATGGCGGATAAACTGTTCCCACTGAACCCGGAAACCATTGGCATAGGTCTCGTTGTCGGGAACCTTCGACCATGTTTCGTAAAAATCGATGGTCTGCGGCACGTCCGGGCTCCATACCGGTTTCGGTGTGTTGGCGCGGTGCTGGGTCCAGCAGTCGGTCAGCCCGGCCACAGCGGAACCTTCCGTACCATCGACCTGGAAGGTCACGAGATCGTCGCGGCGCACCCGCACCGTCCAGGAAGAATTTATATGTGCGATCACGCCGCCTTCCAGCTCGAAAGTGGCATAGGCGGCATCGTCGGCGTCGGCTTTGTAGGGCTTGCCGTTTTCATCCCAGCGTTCCGGGATGTGCGTCGCGCCCATGCAGGACACAGCGCGCACTTCGCCAAACAGATTGTCGAGCACATAGCGCCAGTGGCACAGCATATCCAGAATGATGCCGCCACCCTGGGCCTGGCGGTAGTTCCACGATGGGCGCTGAGCCGGCAGATTGTCGCCTTCGAAAACCCAGTAGCCGAATTCACCGCGCACCGAGAGAATGCGTCCGAAGAAACCGCTGTCGATCAGCCGCTGCAGCTTGCGCAGACCGGGCAGGAACAGCTTGTCCTGCACCACGCCATGCTTGATTCCCGATGCCTGCGCCAATCGGGCAACGCGCAAAGCGGCCTGCATGTCATCAGCAATCGGCTTTTCGCAATAGACATGTTTGCCAGCAGCAATTGCCTTTTCCAGCAGCCCGAGCCGCATCTGGGTTGTGCCGGCATCAAAGAAAACCGTGTCGCCGGGATTCGCCAATGCCGCATCAAGATCATCCGTGTGGCGCTCAATTCCATGTTCGGCCGCAAGGCGGGCAATCTTGGCGGCATTGCGGCCCACAAGAATCGGGTCCGGCATGACGCGGCTGCCATCCGACAGCACCACGCCGCCATCGGCGCGGATCGCCAGAATCGACCGGATGAGATGTTGGTTGAGGCCCATCCGTCCGGTAACACCATGCATGATGATGCCCAGTTTACGGGGCTCGCTGGTATTGCTGTCTGTCATAATTCCCGCTCCTGACCGGCTCTGCCCCGGTGATAAGTAACCATCTGGTTACAATAGGGGCCAAGAACTACGGGTGTCAAGACGGGAAAAGGCAGACAGAAGTGTCACTTGGAAGTGTCATGCCAAAGTCTCAGGCGGAGGTGTCAGGCAGAACTGTCTCAGGCGCGCAGAAAGCCGGTGACGACAGCGACAACATGATCGCGGCGCAGGGACAGCGCCTCCGGGGTTGCCAGTTCGCGGTTGAAAATAACCGACAGCGTGTAGCGGTTGGACAGGTGGAAAAAGCTCAGCGAAGCGATGGTGATATACAGCTCGACCGGATCAACGCCGATGCGCAACACGCCCTCGCTCTGGCCACGTTTCAGCACATCCTGGATCTGCCCCACCAGTGGAGAATGCATTTGCTGCACCTTGGCGGATTTTTTCAGATGCCCGGCCTGATACAGGTTTTCAATGTTGAGCAGCGCCAGAAAATCCGGATGTTTGACGAAATGATCATAGCTGAACCTGACCAGCGCCTCGATTGCCTGCATCGGTTGCAGATGATCCAGTTTAAGGGTTCGCTCGCCGGTGCGGATGCGCTCATAGGCCGCTTCCAGCACGGCCAGGAACAACTCCTCCTTGTTGCCGAAATAATGGTAGAGCATGCGCTTGTTGATCGCTGCGCGTGACGCGATCTCATTGACACTGGCCCCGGAAAAGCCATGGCTGACAAATTCCCCGGTGGCGGCCTTGAGGATAGATCGGCGGCTGCGCTCCGGACTACGGGTTGCTGCGGGTGGCGCGGCTTGCGACGTCGATGGCATGTCAATTCCTATCCTTGCCGTTCCGCACGGAACAGGTGCACGGCTCTATACAAGACTGTGCTGAGAAATCAAAATCATGGCTGTCCGGCTACGTCACGCCGGATTGCTGACGTGAAACCGTCAGTGTCAAATGCGCTGCATCCGTTTCAGATCGGTCCAGCTACCCATGAAACGATCTGGTTTTCGTCCCCGACGACCGGTTTTGCATCTGCGCATTAGTTAAATCGATCAAACATCAGATCGCGCGGTTCACGGCAAATAAACAGGGTGCACATCCCGCTTTTCGTCGGCACATCATAGGGTGTGTGGATGGTCGAAAACGAACACTGATAGTGCGGCGCGTAGAATTTGCGGTAGACGAACCGGTTCTTGGTGTTCATCACAACCGTGCCGCGCTGGTCAATGAAGTCCCGCACTCCAGAACAGCTGTAATCGGTTGTATTCGGCCGGGCCTGTGCCGCACTGCCGGAAAATACGGCAGCAGCCAGAACAAACCCTGCAAAGGCGATTGTGGTGGTCAACAGGCGGTTTAAAAACATTTGCAGCACTCCTGCTTTGTTCAGCATCATCAGTGCACGGCCCCACAGGCTATAGTAGAGCACGATTTATGATTGTCGAGCCATGGCGAAATGAAATCTTCGGATTGATCGACCTGTCAAGGCAGCTTAAGACGGCTTTATGCTGACATTCATCGCTGCCGTATTTTTTCTCATCATCACGCCCGGCCCGGGCGTCCTGTCCACCGCCGGTGTCGGCTCAGGCTTTGGCTACAAGCCGGGCCTGCGCTATGTTGCGGGCCTGTTTGTCGGTACCAATCTGGTATCTGTGGCAGTGGTCAGCGGCATGGCGGCGATTGTGCTGTCCGTTCCCGTGATCCGCAGTGTGTTGCTCTATGCATCGGCCGCCTATCTGCTTTATCTGGCACTGAAAATCGCGCTGTCCGGCACAAGGATCGCTTTCATCCGGTCAGAAAAGCCGCCCGGTTTTCTCGGCGGTCTGGCGCTGCAGGCGATCAACCCCAAAGCCTATGCGGTGAATACCGCGCTGTTTACCGGGTTTCCGTTCCTGCCCGACAATCTGCTGCTGGAAACCCTGTCGAAATTTCTCGTCATGAATGCAATCTGGATTCCGATCCATCTGCTATGGCTGAGTGCCGGGGTTTATCTGCACCGCCTCAATCTCAGCGAACGCAGTCATTTGCTGATCAATATCGCCATGGCGGTTTCGATGCTCGCTGTTGTGGCGCTGGCCGCGCTGGCGCAATTGCGATGAACCGGGAATTGTCCAGTGACTGACAGGGTTGCGCTCTCCGCTTTCATCATCACCTGCAATGAAGCCGATCGTCTGCCCGCGACCCTTGAGGCGATTCGGCAACTGACGGATGATATTGTCGTCGTCGACAGCGGTTCAACCGATGACACGGTGGCGTTGGCCAATCGTCTGGGTGCCCGCGTGCTGCACAATGACTGGCCGGGGTTTGGCCCGCAGAAGCGCTTTGCCGAGCAGCAGTGCCGCCATGACTGGCTGCTCAATCTGGACGCCGATGAAGTGCTCAGCCAAGCCGCGATTGCTGAGATCAGAGCGCTGTTCGCAGACGGTCCACCGCCAAGGCCGGGTTATTATCTCAAAGTGGTGACGATTTATCCGGGCCAGACAAAACCACGGCCACTGGCGGATTTCTACCGCATCAACCGGCTCTATGACCGCCGCAAAATGCGCTATTCAGACAGTTTCACCGATGACCGGGTGATCGATGCCGGAGCGCAACTCGGGCAGATCGATGGTCCGGTCTGGCATTACAGTTTCAGACAGTTGGCCGACATTGCACCGAAAATGGAATCCTATGCCCGCCAGCAGGTGCCTGAAAAAGCATATCGCCGCTCTGCCAGTGGCCTGCGGGCGCGCCTGTTGATTGAATATCCACTTAATCTGATGCGCTATCTGTTCGGCCGCCGTCATATCACCGGAGGCGTTTTGGGCATCCGCTATGCTCACGAACTGGCGAAGTCGAAAAAAAAACGCCTGAAGATTTTTCTCCAGGCGCTTCGGGATCGTTAGACGGTATCTCAGCTTCAGCTGCAGGTGGACGCGCCTTTGACGGGCTTGCCGTTGAGTGCGGTGACCTTGACCCTGGCAACGCCAGAGCGGATCATGCCGATTTTCTTGGCAGCACCTTTGGATACGTCTATAACACGGCCCTTGATGAACGGGCCGCGATCATTAATGCGCACAACTACAGACTTGCCGTTTGCCATATTCGTCACTTCCACCCGCGTGCCGAAAGGCAGCGAGCGGTGTGCTGCAGTCAGCAGGCTCGGATTCATCATCTCACCGCTGGCTGTGCGGCTGAAAAGTGCGTACCAGGAGGCTTTGCCGCAACGCGCGCTGGTGTCTGCATCCGCAGGAGTTGAATTGAAGCCAAATGTGGCCAGTGTCAGGAGGCCAAAGGCCGTGAATACTGATTTAAACATGAGTCTCTTTTACTTGTCTTGGGATAGACAAGTGACTGATGCTGCAGTGCGGCAAAACTATGGCAATTCCGAATCAGATGTCCAGATTTGAGACATTCAGGGCATTTTCCTGGATGAAGAAGCGACGCGGCTCCACATCATCGCCCATCAGTTTGCTGAAAATATCATCCGCATCATAGGCTTCACCGATCCTCACCTGAAGCAGCGTTCTGGCATTCGGGTCCAGTGTGGTTTCCCAGAGCTGATCGGCGTTCATTTCGCCAAGCCCTTTGTAACGCTGCATGGAAATGCCTTTACGGCCGACCAGAAGGACGGCATCGAGAAGATCGGTCGGACCGTGGATCGGCGTTTCCAGCTCTTTGCGCCTCAGCACGCCTTCCCCTTTAAAAGCATCGGCAAAGCGCGCTGCCAGAGTATTCAGACGCCTTGCATCGGCGCTTTCAAACAGGGCTCCATCCAGAATCAGCGCCTCGCGCACACCGCGCACTTCGCGAGACAGCACGATCGAGCCATCGCCGCGCTTTTCGCTGGCCCAGCCGCGTTCGGTTTCTTCCGACAGAACATCCAGCCGGGTGACGAGTTGCTCAATCAACGGGTCGGCATCGCCGTCCTCGGCAACACCTGGCTCCAGCAGGCCGACCAGGGACGCCTGCTCGACCAGACGGCGATCGTAGCGGCTGTGCAGCCCGGCAAGGGTTTTGGCAAAGGCACGCACATCGCTCAGCAATCCGTTGAGATCGTCCCCGGCCCGTACTTCACCGCTTTGAAGGGTCAGCGTTGTGTCATCGATACCGGACAGAATGAGGTAGTCCTGCAGCGCTTCTTCATCCTTCAGATAGCTTTCCGAGGAGCCGCGTTTCACCTTGTAAAGCGGCGGTTGCGCAATATAGAGATGGCCGCGCTCGATCAACTCCGGCATCTGACGGAAGAAGAAGGTCAGCAGCAATGTGCGGATATGGGCACCATCGACATCCGCATCGGTCATGATGATGATTTTATGATAGCGCAGTTTATCGGGATTGAATTCTTCCTTGCCGATCCCGGTGCCAAGGGCCGTGATCAAGGTGCCGATTTCGTTAGACCCCAGCATGCGGTCAAACCGGGCCCGTTCCACATTCAGAATTTTTCCGCGCAGGGGCAGAATCGCCTGATTGGCGCGGCTGCGGCCCTGTTTGGCCGATCCGCCTGCAGAATCGCCCTCCACCAGAAAAATTTCCGATTTGGCCGGATCGCGCTCCTGGCAATCAGCCAGCTTGCCGGGCAGCGAGGCGATGTCGAGCGCGCCCTTGCGCCGCGTCAACTCGCGGGCCTTGCGGGCGGCCTCGCGTGCAGCGGCGGCCTCTACCACCTTGCCGACAAGAATTTTGGCTTCGATGGGATGCTCTTCCAGCCAGGCCTGCAGCGATTCATTGACCGCGCTTTCGACAACAGGACGCACTTCCGAGGAAACCAGTTTGTCTTTCGTCTGGGATGAAAATTTCGGGTCCGGCACCTTGACCGACAACACGCAGGTCAGGCCTTCACGGCTGTCTTCGCCTGTAACATTGACCTTTTCCCTTTTGGTGATGCCCGAGCGGTCGGCATAGCCCACCATCTGCCGGGTCAACGCACCGCGGAACCCGGCCAGATGGCTTCCGCCGTCACGCTGGGGAATGTTGTTGGTGAAGCACAGCACATTTTCGTGGTAGCTGTCATTCCACCACATGGCAACTTCAACCGTAATGCCGTCTTTTTCGGTGATCAGGGAAATCGGATTGTCGATCAGCGGATGTTTGGCCCGGTCAAGATAGGCGACAAAGGCTTCCAGACCGCCATCATACTGCATCTCTTCAATGTGGTCTTCAGTTCCGCGTTTGTCGGTCAGAATTATGTAAACGCCCGAATTCAGAAAAGCGAGTTCGCGCAAACGGTGCTCAAGCGTGGCAAAGTCAAACTCGGTTTGCGTGAAGGTATCGGTGCTGGGCAGGAAGGTCACTTCTGTCCCGGTCTGGGTGCCTGCGTCACCCGTTGCCGCCAGAGGCGCGTCCGCAACGCCGTGAGAATAACTCATTTCGAAGACTTTTCCGGCCCGCCATATTTTCAGTTTCAACACAGAAGACAGCGCATTGACCACCGACACGCCAACGCCGTGCAACCCACCGGAAACCTTGTAGGAATTCTGGTCGAACTTGCCGCCGGCATGAAGCTGGGTCATGATGACTTCGGCTGCGGAAATGCCCTCTTCGGAGTGAATATCGGTGGGGATGCCGCGGCCATTATCCTGAACTGTCACCGAGCCATCGGCATTCAAAGTGACCTTGACAAAATTCGCGTGTCCGGCCAGCGCCTCATCGATTGCGTTGTCAACAACTTCGTAGACCATGTGGTGCAGACCGGTACCATCATCCGTGTCACCGATATACATGCCCGGCCGTTTTCGCACGGCGTCGAGACCGCGCAGAACCTTGATGGAATCGGCACCGTATTCGGCCTCTTCTATCACGATTTCTGGGTCTGCAATCGGCTCAGAATCGGCCATAACGAATCACTTTCCGGTCTGTAAAAAAGTCTCAGACCCTTATATGGGGTTTCAGTTCGCATACAACCATTGAAACCGCACGGATTAGGCACCAAAACCGCGAAAATCCGCCAAAAACCGATGAAATCAGGTGTTTGCGACCAGTCGTTTCATTTGTCTGCGTACCGCAGGGCGGGCGAACACGGACAGGGCTTTGACGGCAAGCACAACGTAGCTGATCACCAGCGTCGCCATAATCTGCCATCAATGGCGGACAGGCCGGCACCGATCAGGGCCATTCCGGCCAGATCGGTCAAGGCCAGATGTTCCCCCAATATGGCTATTCCGAGCAGCGATGCAGTGATCGGCACCAGGAATGTAACCAGAAGCAGATTGGTTGAGCCGACACGAGCCAGCAATTTGAAATAGATCACATAGGCAAGCGCTGTCGAGGCCAGCGCCAGCGCCAGCAGTGAAACCATGGCAACCGGATCAAGCACGCCTTTGATGGCGCCCGTTCCGTCGAACATCAGCGCAACCGGCCAAAGCATCAACGAGGAGGCGGTGAGTTGACCTGCCGCAGTCAGCAACGGCGGCACGCCGTAGCGTTGAAAGCGGCGGCCAAAGGCTCCGGAAAAGGCATAGGAGAGCGCCGCACCCAGGCAGGCCAATTGCGCCAGCACGGTGGGCAACCCGGTGCCGGATGGCTGAATTCCTGCCAGATCTGCACCAATCATGATGACGACGCCGCTGAAACCGATCAGCACACCGGTAAATTTCAAAATGCCGGGTTTCTCGTCAGCCAGAAACAACGCAGCCACGACAACGGCAAACAGCGGCGTTGTGGCGTTGTGGCGTTGAGAATCGCCGCCAGGGCCGAGGCAATCTCAACCTGGGCAAAGGTCAGCAAGGTGAAGGGAATGGCATTGTTCAGCAGCCCCATCACCAGAAATGCCAGCCAGACCCGCGCCGGAAACACGGCCTTGACCCGAAGCACGACGACGATTGACCACAGTGCCAGTGCGGCCAGTGACACCCGCAGCGCGACGAGGGTCAGTGGCGGTATCACCTGCAGCACGATTTCGATGAAGAAAAAAGATCCTCCCCACAGGATCGACAGAAAAATCAGCAGCGCCCAGTCGGACGGATTCATGGTGAGACGGATCATGTCTGTCTTTCTTCGGGGCGGTTTCCCGCAAGTTGTGGCGGACCGGACCGTTCAAAGGTGGCATCAAACGCTCTACTCCGGAGCGCCCGACAGGGCCACCCGTTTCCTGACCGCACAGCCAGGTTGTCTCATTCAGGCTATCTGTGTGACGCCGCCGCCATCAACGCGCATATGCTGGGCGCGGGTACCCAGCGCTTCAAACAGAACCGGGTCGGTTCCTGTCATCCAGGCCTGGCCGCCGAGTTCCAGCAAGGCGTCAAACAGGGCGGCGCGCCGGACAGGGTCGAGATGCGCCGCGATTTCATCCAGCAGCAGAACCGGACTGCGCCCGTCCAGTTCGCTGACCAGTCTGGCATGAGCCAGCACCAGACCGATCAGCAGGGCCTTTTGTTCCCCGGTGGAGGCCAGCGCGGCCGGCATGTCTTTATCGCGGTGATGGACCAGCAAGTCGCTGCGGTGCGGCCCGTCCAGCGTGCGTCCAGCGGCGGCATCGCGGCGGCGGCCGTTGCGCAACAGGTCGCGAAAATCCTGCTCCACCTCGATTGCGGGCCGCTCCCCGGCCGCCAGCAATTGCTCGAACGATCCTTCCAGCGCAAGCGCGGCTTTTGGAAAGGTTTCGTCAGGGCCACTTTCAGCATAAAGACGCGCATCCAGCCGCTGCACCAACTCGCGGCGGGCAAAGCCAACGGCAACGCCAAGTTCCGCTACCTGGCTTTCCAGCCCGTCCAGCCACGATGTGTCCGGGCGCGGCGCATCCAGCAGCCGGTTGCGGCCTGTCAGCGCCTTTTCATAGGAATTGACGCGCCGTCCGTGACCCGGATCGCCTGCCAGCACAAGCCGGTCGAGAAACCGTCTACGGTCACCCGCCGGTCCCGTGAACAGCCCGTCCATGGCCGGGGTCAGCCAGAGAATGCGCAGATAGTCCAGCAGGCTTTCCGCACTGGCAGCATTGGCCTGATTGATGCGCAGTTTCTTGCTACGCTCCGGGCCGTTCGCGGCAGGTTGAAGACCGATGCCGATCCGCGTCGCCTCGCCGCCTTCCGTGATATCAGCAAAGACAGCCCAGAATCCGTCGCCATTGATATGGGCGATCTGATCCTGTGGCGCACGGCGCAGCCCCCGTCCGGGAGACAGAAACGAGACAGCTTCCAGCAGATTGGTTTTTCCAGCCCCGTTCGGACCGGTGAGAACCACCGGGCGGCTGTCGGGTTTGAGCGTCAGGTGCGGGTAATTGCGGAAGCCGGTCAGTGACAGGCGGCTGATAAAGGGCGCGCGTCCCGTCACAATTGCCACCTGTGTCCTATCGAATTTGCCTCGGCGTCTGTCAGACGCGCATTGGCATCAGCACGTAAAGTGTGCTCGGATCTGCTTCGTCGCAGACCAGCGTCGGCATGCCAGGATCTGAAAATTTGAAAAGCGCCGCCTCACTTTGCAGCTGACTGGCAATGTCGAGCAGATATTTGGCGTTAAATCCGATATCCAGACTTTCAGAGCCGTACTGCACGGCCAGCTCTTCTGTCGCCGTGCCGGAATCAGGATTGGTCACACTCAAAACCAGTTGATCTTCGCTGAGCGAGAGTTTCACCGCACGTCCACGCTCGCTGGAAATGGTTGAAACGCGGTCGACCGCCTTTTCAAAGGTCGCCCGGTCGAGGCGAAGTTCGCGGTCATTGTTGCGCGGAATGACACGTTCGTAATCAGGAAATGTGCCATCGATCAGCTTGCTGGTCAGAATAACTGAACCGAGGCTTACGCGAATCTTGCTGTCCGACAATTCCACCTGTACCCGTTCGTCAGCGCCATCGAGCAGCTTTTGAATCTCGCCGACAGCTTTGCGCGGCACAATAATGCCAGGCATATTTTCACAACCCTTGGGAGCGGCTATATCGGCCAGAGCCAGACGATGCCCGTCGGTGGCAACGGCGCGCAGCACCAATTCACCGGCCTGATCCTCGGCATGCAGATAGATGCCATTGAGATAATACCGGGTTTCCTCGGTGGAGATGGCGAATTGAGTGCGGTCGATCAGTTTTTTCAGATCAGCGGCATCCAGTGAAAACGTGTGGCTGAACTCACCGGCGGTGATATCCGGGAATTCACTGTCCGGCAGCATCTGCAGGGTGAAGCGGGATTTCCCGGCGCTCAGCGCCAGGGTGTCGCCGCTCCCGGTAGTGTCGAGGCTGACTTCCGCCCCGTCCGGCAATTTGCGGATGATGTCATGAAGAATATGAGCCGGAACCGTGGTCGCGCCAGGCTGTTCCACCATTGCCGGAACCCGCTCGACAACTTCCAGATCAAGATCCGTCGCCTTCAATTGTACACTGCCTTCCTCACTTCTGATCAGAACATTTGACAGAATGGGAATGGTGGTGCGCCGTTCCACCACCCGGTGCACATGACCGAGCGATTTCAACAGATGGGAGCGTTCCAGGGTGGCTTTCATGGAAATAACCGATGTTCAAAAACTAAAGACACGAAAGACCTCCGCTTTTAACGGAGGCCTTTGACTTGTGCAAATTTGGCGCGCCTGACCCAAAAGTGCAAGGGGAATTCCGATTTCCGCTCAAACTTGCACTTTTGGGTCAGGCAGAGCCGGTCTATTCCTGGACCAAACGGCTCAGCAATTCAATTTCCTGACCCAGCTTCGTGTCGGTTTTCAGCAGGCCTTCAATCTTGCGCACCGCATGCAGCACGGTGGTGTGATCGCGATTGCCGAATCGCCGACCGATTTCCGGCAAGGAACGCGGCGTGATGCTTTTGGCAATATACATGGCGATCTGACGCGGCAGAACGATGGTGCGGGTGCGCCGCGCAGACAGTAAATCAGTACGCGATACATTGTAGTGCTGCGAGACGATTTTCTGGATATCTTCAATACGCACTTTTCTCGGCTCCCGGCGGCCTATCAGGTCAGACAAGGCTTGTTCCGCTACCGAAATGGTTACCGGTTCACGGCTTGTCTGGGCATGGCAGATCAAACGGTTAAGGGCGCCATCCAGATCCCGGCCATTGGTGGTGATGAGATTTGCGACATAATCCAGCACAGTGTCACTGATGTCGATGGCCGGATGATTGGCGGTAATCGTCTGGCAACGACGCGCCAGAATATCGCGGCGCAACTGCGTATCAGGTGCCGCAATCTGGACTGCAGCGCCGCCCTGGAGCCGTGACCGCACCCGTTCTTCCAGCGCATCGAGTTCTGATGCCGGGCGGTCTGCGGCGACGACAACCTGTTTTCCACCATCAATCAGCGCATTCAGCATATGGCAGAATTCCTGCTGGATCGATTTTCCGGTCAGAAACTGCATATCATCGATCAACAGCAGATCAATCGCGCGCAACTGTTCCTTGAATTGCAGCGCCCGCTCACTGCGCAACGCCTGGACAAAATTGGACATGAAGCGCTCGGCGGTCAGATACACCACCTGCCGTGTCCCAGTGCTGGCGGCCTGATTGGCAATGGCCTGCAACAAATGGGTTTTGCCAAGGCCGACACTGCCATGCAGATAAAGCGGATTATACAGCACCGGTGCACCGGGAAGCGCCATTGCCACTGACCGGGCCGCTTCAAACGCCACCTTGTTGGCAGCGCCCGGGCAAAATCCGTCAAACAGGTAACGCCGGTCGAGCGCGCTGCTGAGTGATTGAACCAGCGACAGGGAATTGCCGGTTACGGCCGCGCCGCCATAAGCCGGCTTGGCGGGTTTCGGGCCCGCGACCGTCTTGCCCGTCGGTTGCGTCCGCGCTCCCGTTTCAAACCGCGTGCTCATGGCCTCGCCGGCATGATTGCGGCCGGAATGACCGGAACTGCCGCGCATATCCGCGAGGCGCCTGGCTGATGCGGATTTGCCGCCCAGCGCCGCACTCTCGGCTGCGCCGCCCACATTGGCAGATTGGCCGGCCTGCGCCCGCAATGTACTGCGCACCCGAATATCGAGTTTGTGCACAGTGCCAATTTCTTTTTCCCAGAACCCGATCAGGGTTTCCTTGAAATGAGACATGATCCAGTTGCGCAAAAACCGGGTAGCAGCCGAGAGGGTCACAACGCCGCCCGTCAGACTCTCCAGTTCAACCCGCAGGAACCAGGAGGAAAACACATCCTCGCCAAGCTCAGTCCTGAGCCGCGCCAGGATCTTCTGCCAGATTTCCTGAAAATCCTGGCTGTCATCATCGTCGGTCAAGGTGGCATCAGTCATGGTGGAAAGGACCTGTTGGGCTGCAGTGTCGGATGATTTCAGTGGTTTCGTAGCAATTTGCCTGGACTTCGCCGGCCTATTTGCGTTGCTGTCGGCGACCAGTTCAATGGCTTCGGCCGATGATTTGCGGAAATGCGATGCTTCATTCGTATTCTGCTGCGGTTCAGTATCGCTCTTGCCAATCATATCGCCCTCGTGTGGTCGTCGCTCATCTGTCAAATCGTATTCGGTCAGGCCGCTCAGCCACTGGTCATCGCTCATCGGCCGGTCAACCCTGGCGCCAAGGCAGATCATCGGCTTTCCAGCCATTGACCCTGCCCCGGTGCCCCTGAGCGTCAGGGACGCCCTCAAATCCGTTTTCAATATTGAAACACGCCGGAAAACCCGCCCCGGTCATGGCAATCGCCGCGGCGCGGCTGCGGGCTCCCGACCGGCACAGAAAATATACCGCAGGCGCATCAGCCGGATGATCCCCACCGCTGCGCGCCAGAATTTCCTGGCCTGCCAGGCTGACGAATTCCGGGTTCAACTGCATGTCCGGAAAAATCTGCCATTCGCACAGCACCAGTTGTTCAGGTGTCAGGGCAGGCAGGCCGACAAAAGTCCATTCCGCACCGGTGCGCACATCAACGATCAGCGCCTTGTCAGCGAGAGAAGCATATGCGTCCGGAGCTGAAACATCACCAGCATAGCCAATCGCCGCAACAGTCTTTTGCAACTCCGATGCCGCGCAACTGGTCTGGCTTGGCGGCCTGACAGCTGTCAAACCAATTGGTCGCGTTATCTGAAAGTCAGTCATCTTCGCCCACGTTTCCCATTCGAGCGCATCATCTGCACGCTCCGATTACCCGACTGCTTCTACCCGACTGCCTCAAGTACCTGACTGCCGAAACCGGCATTCACATCCTGTCCGCTGATCCCCGGCTCCAGATGCAAGATCTGACCCGGTGATGCCAACTCATCCACTACTACGCTGAACACTGTCCTGGCCCTCTATGCCCGTTGATGAGCTTAGCTCGTTTCCAATCGGCAGGACGGAAGATGAAATTCACTTCCATTCTGCAAACCTGAAACGCACGCCCAGGAATTAACAAAACGTTATTCTGGCGGTTGGACTTTTCCCATACAGGCAAAAGTAAACCGGTCACGCAAAACCAATTTTAAAAGGTCAGCGCTATGCGAATACTCAATCAGGAACGTATTTTATTTGGGACCACTCTGAACAAGAGTGTGTGTGCCGCCGTTGATGAGATAAAGATACACACAGGTTTTTGCCACCGCAAGCCGACTCAGGCAAGATTCTTTTAGCAGTTTCCAGCCCGCAAGCCGATTCCGGGGAGCTGTTTTCGAAGCGTGATTTGTTAAGGCTTTGCGACTCAATGTGTTTTGTGTCAAGCGGTGCTATCGATGGTCTCCCGATGCACGCCCGAAAAAAAAATTCTGCCCGCGCGGTTGACAAAAACAGAATCGGTTTTTCGCCTGAAGGTTGCTGTCAAAAGGGTCGGGGCTTTTTAATAACACATTGAAAAATATGGATAATTTCCAAAATTCTGCTTGGCTGTTAAGAATTTCTCTGACTCTTCAATGACTTAGTCGCGGCGCGCGCGGCCATCACCTGTCGCGAGGGTCAGGACTCCAAATCGGCAACAAAAAAGGCCCGGCATCGGCCGGGCCTTTTTTTAGAAAATCTGGTCAGGATCGGGATTCCTGGGCGCTGACGAAAACTGCATGCGTGGCGTTGCCGAACGGCAGTACTCAGAATGCAGAATGCGAAATTACGCCTGCAAAAAGCTCGCCGAAGAAACTTAAGCTTCGAGTGCTTTTACTCTGGCAGCCAGACGCGATACTTTGCGCGATGCGGTATTTTTCGGCAAAACGCCCTTGCCTGCAGCCCGCATCAATTCAGGCTGCACGTCCTTGAGAGCGGCGGCGGCATCGGCCTGATTGCCGGAGGCGATCGCTTCTTCGGCCTTGCGAAGATAGGTGCGGATGCGGCTGCGGCGCGCCTTGTTGACTTCGGTGCGGGCAATAATTTTGCGCGCTGACTTTTTGGCTGAAGGTGTATTCGCCATGGGCTTGAGCCCCTCTATTTGCAAAAGGCCATCCAGACCAGCCTTCGCGGCCATCTGCTGCCTTGTGATTAAAACGAAAAGGGCGGCAATCACAATTGCCACCATATGGCGCGCCTTATAGGGGTAAACCGGCGCATCCGTCAATGGTGCTTTGCCTGATCACCACCAGTTTTTCGACGATCCGGGACAGCGGATTCCCTTAACCGGCGATTCCCTCCAGCAGCGTGTCGATGCTGCGCATCAGGCGCTGCAGATCCTGCGGCCGCGAAAGCCGGTGGTCTCCATCCGGAATCAGCGACAGAGCTACATCATCCAGTGGCAGCTGGCTGGCAAGTTTCAGGGCATGGGTCGGCGGCACATCGGTGTCCAGCCCGCCTTGCAAAATGTGAACCGGACACCCCGTTTCAATGATTGCAGAACCGAACAGATGGTGTTTGCCATCTTCGATCAGCCGAAGCGTCAGGATGTAGGGGTCATCTGAATAGTCACTGGGTTTTTCAAGCCGCCCGGTGTTCAGCAACTCGGCCCTGCCGGCCTCTGACATCTCCTGCCACATCAGATCCGCTGTCATATCAACCGCAGGTGCAATCAACACGAGCCCGGAAATCTGCGGGCCGCCGGATTGGCGCAAACGTCTGTTGAGCAACAGCGCAAGCCAGCCTCCCATTGATGAGCCGACCAGAATGCGCTGGTCCCCGGCGCCGGATGTGGCCCTGACCACAGCTTCCGCCTCATCCAGCCAGCGCGAAATCGTTCCGTCCAGAAAGCTGCCGCCGGAAAGGCCGTGTCCGGAATAATCAAACCGGGTGAAGCCAAGGCCGTGTTGTTCAGCGTAACGGGCGAGGGCGAGGGCTTTCGATCCGTCCATGTCGGATTTAAAGCCTCCCAGCCAGACCAGACCCGGCGGGACCGCATCTGTTGCCGTGCTGTGGCGAAAGGCAATGGTCCTGAGTTCATCACCGCTGCCCACTGCAAGGGTCTGGGGCGCTGGCAGGTCAGGTTGGGATTCGCTCATCGGGGGCCTTGCACTGGGTGGTATTTCAAATCGTTTGATGCCATAGCGGGGCGATCAGGACAAGATTGCGATGATCATCAATCTGTTTGCAGGACCACGGCCAGATGCAACAACCGGAACATTCTGCCGACACACTGGCGCTCAGCGGCCGCACCATCCTGCAGATCATTCCGCGACTGGAAGCCGGTGGCGCCGAGCGCACAGTTGTCGACATGGCGCGGGCAATTGTTGCTGCCGGTGGCAGGGCTGTGGTGGTGGCAGAACCCGGTCGCATGGTGGCAGAGCTGGAAACCGCAGGGGGCAAATTTATCGCCATGAACGCCGCCAGCAAGAACCCGGTTCGGATGCTGCACAGCGCTTTTGCGCTTGTCAGGCTCATACGCGATTACAAGGTTGATCTTGTCCATGCCCGTTCGCGGGCTCCGGCCTGGCCGGCTCTATGGGCCGCGCGCTGGACCGGCCGCCCCTTTGTGACCACCTATCACGGAATTTACAGCCAGGCCAACGCACTGAAAGCGTTCTATAATTCGGTGATGGCGCGCGGCGATGCGGTCATCGCCAATTCAGGCATGACTGCCGCGCTGATTGCACAACGCCGCCCCGAGGCAAAGCCCCGCATCACCACAATTTATCGCGGCATTGATTTGGATGCCTTTGCGCCAGCTTCGATTTCACTGCCACGGCGTGAAGCTGTCAGGCAGCAATGGTCGTTTCAAACCATCGACACCAGCCGGCCGCTGATACTCAATGTCGCCAGACTGACAGGGTGGAAAGGCCATGAGGTTCTGATCGAGGCAATGGGCCGGCTGCTGGAGAGCGACCGTCAGCAAAACCCGCTGCTGATTCTGGCGGGTGGCAGCCAGGATGACAACGCGTTTGAAATGCATTTGCAGCAGCTCATTGAAGCGCGCGGACTAACCGGTCACATCCGTCTGGTTGGCCATTGTGATGATGTGCCTGCTGCACTGATGCTGGCAACCTGTCTGGTCGTTGCATCAACGCGCGAGGAAGCATTTGGCCGTGCCGCCGTCGAAGCCGGGGCGGCAGGCATTCCGGCCATTGCCACCGATCATGGCGGTGCACGGGAAACCATTCTGGCTCCGCCCGAGGCGAGCGAGGACGAACGCACCGGCTGGCGCGTGCCGCCGGGAGATGCGGCGGCGATGGCTGACGTTCTGGGAACTGTGCTTGCCATGAGCGATGAAACCCGCGCAGCCACAGGGCGCCGCGCCAGAAACTATGTGGCAGCTCGTTTTTCGCTGGAGGCGATGTGCACGCAGACATTGCGAGTATATGGTGCTCTTTTGCAGACCAAAAGGCGAAATTGAAATTGAAATCCGGGTAAATCCGGCAAATTTCAGTGTTTTATCCATCCAACTCCGCTGAGTTCTTGACTTTTCGCCATTGGCACAGGATTTTATGCTAAGGCGGGTCTGAATAGCTTCGGCATGATGCAAGACTGGACAAAGGACCTGCAAATACCAATTTAACCCGTATCGTAAACAATCAGGAGTAAACCACCATTCGCCGTCCACATAGAGCCGCTCCGGCAGTGAAAGAAGGCCCTCGCGCCAATAAGGAAATCACCACCCCCACCGTTCAGTTGATTGACGAAAAGGGTGAAAATCACGGCATCGTGCCGACAGACCGCGCCTTGGAAATGGCCGCTGAAGCAGGGTTGGACCTTGTTGAAATTGCGGCAAATTCCAAACCGCCTGTCTGCAAAATTCTGGATCATGGTAAGTTCAAATACCAGGCCCAGAAAAAAGCTGCCGAAGCCCGAAAGAAGCAAAAGACAGTCGACGTCAAGGAAATCAAGATGCGGCCGAATATCGACATCCATGATTATGAGGTGAAGATGCGGTCCGTAAACCGGTTTTTTGAAGAAGGTGACAAGGTCAAGGTCACGATGCGCTTTCGCGGCCGGGAAATGGCGCACCAGGAACTGGGTATGCAGGTTCTGATGCGCGTCAAGGAAGCGACCAAGGACATTGCCAAGGTGGAGATGCCGCCAAAGCTCGAAGGCCGCCAGATGACAATGGTTCTGGCACCCGTCTGATCAGCCTGTTCACCATCAGGAACAACCCGGATCGGCTTGATGAAGCATTCCAGGTTTTCGCGACACAACACCACGCCTGCCGGTAATGTTTTCCGGCGGGCGTTTGTTTTTCAATAAACAAGTTTGTTAGACGGAAGCGCCAATGGCGCGAGGAAACTGGTTGCGTCAAATTGCAATTATACCTATATTGGTATAGGAGAATTCGCCAGTGTCAGAAAGGTCATTGATCTGGGTCGGAGACTCCAAGAAGAACCTGATGGCGTTCCCCAAAGAGGTAAAGATTGCCGTGGGGTATGCGCTGAGTGAAGCGCAGAAAGGCCGAAAGGCGAGCTATGCAAACCCCTTGAAAGGCTTAGGTCCAGGTGTTTTGGAAATCGTAGCCGACCACAACACGGATACGTACAGGTCTGTATATGCTGTAAAACTTGCGGATGATATTTTGGTTCTGCACGCGTTCAAAAAGAAGTCCAAATCCGGGAGTGCGACTCCCAAGTCAGAGATTGATCTCGTGAAAAGTCGCTTGAAGCAAGTGCAAGCGCAACTGAGGAGAAAAACATGACTGAGACCATTGAAGACGTCGAAATGGAGATTGGTAGCGGGAATGTATTTGCCGATTTGGGGCTCGAAGATGCCCCGGAGCTCAAGCTAAAGGCTGCAATTGTCGGGCAAATCAACTCCATTCTCCACCATCGCCATCTGAATCAAAAGCAAGCTGCGGCGTTACTTGGTGTTCCTCAGCCCAAAATTTCAGCCTTGAAGAATGGAAAGCTTCACGGCTTTTCGCTGGAGAAGCTTTTGGGATTTATGGTCAAGCTGGACCGTGAAGTTGAGATCGGATTCAAGAAAACAACTTCCCCCAAAGACTCCCGGTATTTTGTTCGCAATGAAAAAGAGCGCGTACCGGTTGGGGGCTGAGAAACCTGAAAGGTAGTGGTCTCTGACAATTATTTGCCCGAGATTTTTGGTGTCTCCAAACTGGGAACGCGTCATCGGCCTGATCCGGGTTTTTGTTTTTAGATCGTTCTAATCCCGGCTGCTGAGGGTACGGCTGACGGCATCTTTCCAGCCGGCATATTTTTGCGCACGCATGGCTTCATCCATTTTCGGCTCAAAAGTTCTATCAAGCTGCCAGCGCGCCGCAAATTCCGCCTGATCTCCCCATACACCGACGTGATGACCGGCCAGCCAGGCTGCGCCAAGTGCCGTTGTCTCCAGGATGGTCGGCCGATCAACCGGGGCGTCCAGAATGTCGGCCAGAAACTGCATGGTCCAGTCGCTGGCCACCATGCCGCCATCGACCCGCAACACCGTATCCGCCTCGGCGGCCCAGTCCTTATGCATGGCTTCCAGCAGATCGCGGGTCTGGTAGCACACCGCCTCCAGTGCGGCGCGGGCCAGTTCGTTCGGGCCCGATGCCCTGGTGAGGCCGAAAATCGCGCCTCTGGCTTCGGCATCCCAGTAGGGCGCGCCAAGCCCGACAAAGGCTGGCACCAGATAGACATGCTGATGTGGATCGGCAGCCTCGGCCATCTCACCGCTGTCACCGGCATTGTCGAGCATCTTCATGCCGTCCCGCAGCCATTGTACAGCCGCTCCGGCGATGAAGATCGAACCTTCCAGTGCGTAAGTTACTTTCCCACCCAGCCGGTAAGCCACCGTGGTCAACAGGCGGTTTTGCGACGGCACCGGCTTGTCACCCGTGTTCAAAAGCGCAAAACAACCGGTTCCATAGGTCGATTTGAACATCCCCGGTTCAAAACATGCCTGGCCGATTGTGGCGGCCTGCTGGTCCCCGGCCACACCGGCAATCGGAATGGCCGCACCCAGGATCTTGCTGTCAGTGGTGCCGAAATCACTGGCACAATCCTGCACATCCGGCAACATGGCGCGCGGTATCCGCAAAATCTCCAGCAATTCATCATCCCACTCCTGGGTGTGAATGTTGAAGATCAGTGTGCGGGCGGCATTGGTTGCGTCCGTGACGTGGGATTTGCCAGCGGTCAGCCGCCAGATGATGAAACTGTCGATGGTACCGAAGACCAGCTTGCCGCTTTCCGCCCCGGCACGCGCACCCTCAATATTGTCGAGCATCCAGGCAAGCTTGGTCCCTGAAAAATACGGATCGAGCAGAAGTCCGGTTTTGCTGGTGAACAGATCTTCGTGACCTTCCGATTTCAATGCGGTGCAGAACCCGGCGGTGCGTCTGTCCTGCCAGACAATGGCATTGTGGATTGCTTTTCCGCTCTCCCGGTCCCAGATCACAATGGTTTCGCGCTGATTGGTAATGCCGATGGCAGAAATCGCATCGGCGCCAAGGCCGGCATCGGCAAGCGCCGCTTTTGCAGTTTTAACAACGCTGTCCCAGATTTCCTCAGGATCATGTTCCACCCAGCCTGAATCCGGGAAATATTGCGTGAATTCCTGCTGACCGGAGCCGATTGCGGTCAGTGTCTCGTCAAAAATAATGGAACGGCTTGATGTCGTTCCCTGATCAATTGCAAGAATGTTGCCAGTCATGAGCTTCCGATTCAGCATTTTTGGCGATCCGCCGGGGGTGGTCGCGCTGGTGTTACAGCCGTCTTTTACCAGAGCAGATTGCATCGTAAAGCGATGGGGTCAGAGAAACATAGGATTCCGACTTGTGATCCAGCATAAACAGCGGCTCGGAAACATTGGCCGGATTGCACCCCTGTCTCACCAGCTCAACCTTGCGCTGCTTGAATGTACTGGTGGTCTCGATGCTGTTCTGGATACGCAGAAACACAGGCCGGGCGTAATCCGGCAGGGTCTGGCAGACATGGCCATAAAACGCTTTTGGATTAAAATCGTCTTCCACCACCAATGCCGCCATGCCGGCGCGGCCCTCCATGCCGGGTACAGCAACCCCGTAGACATTGGCTTCGCGGATGCCGGCAAATCCTGTGACGTTTTCCGATACTTCAGACGTGGCGACATTTTCGCCTTTCCAGCGGAACGTATCGCCGATGCGATCGGCAAAATAGAAATAGCCCAGAGCATCGCGGCGCATCAAATCTCCGGTGCGGAACCAGCGATCACCTGGCTGAAAAACTGCCTCAAGTATCTTGCGTTCGCTTTCGCTGCGGTTGCTGTAGCCTTCGAAGCGTTGACTGGGCCGTTTCGGATCGTTCAGAATCTGCGAAATGACTTCGCCGATTTCATTCGGCTGGCATTTTTCACAAAAGCCGCGGGCGTTGCGCTTCGGAGCTTCGGTCTCATAGTCGAAGCGCACGACTTCGGTGACAAATTTGTGTTCAGCCCATTTGGGAATGCGGCCGATCGACCCCACCTTGCCGTCAAAATTGAAGAACACCGCATTGCTTTCAGTGGCAGCATACCATTCCAGAATGCGGGGCAATTTGAAGCGCGTGCGGAAGGTTTCCCAGATGTCCGGCCGCAGACCATTGCCGTTGCACAGACGTATGGTGTGGGCGCGCTCTTTGGGATGGGGCGGCGTATTCACCAGATAGCGGCACAACTCGCCGATATACTGGAACATGGTGCAGTCATTATCGACAATATCATCCCAGAAACTGCTGGCCGAAAAGCGCTCGGCGATGAAGACCGAACCACCGACTGTCAGCATCGACCCGGTGGCAATCAGCCCGCCCGCTGAATGATACATCGGCATACAGGTGTAGTTGCGGTCCGTCGCGAGCGCCCCCATGGCCCCGGAAAATCCGTGCATGATGGCCTGAACCCGATAATGGTTGATGTTGGCAGCCTTCGGCAGGCCGGTGGTCCCGCTGGTGTAGATATAAAGGCATTTATCGTCGGTCGTCAGATCGGGACGGTCGGCGATGGCCAGAGGCGCGGTATCAGCAGCGTCGAGCAGAGGCTTGAGCGGTTTCGGGGCCTGTGCAAACGACACCGTGGTGTCGCCATATATCCACACATCCGGCTGATCGGCAGCGGCGTCATAGTCCAGATGGTTCTCCGCATCAGAAAATGCATCAGCGAGGGCGGCATCGACGATCAGATGTTTCGGTGAAACAATGTTGATGCAATGCGCCAGCGATGTGCCGCGCAAATTGGTATTCAACAGTGCTGTCACACCCCCGGCGCGGGCAATCCCGGTCCACACCGCCAGAAATTCGGGGCTATTGGGCATCAGCAATGCAACGACATCGCCTTTTTTAATCTGCGCGTTGCTGGCCCAGCGGGCATACTGGTTGGCCCGGTTGAAAAGTTGCGAATAGCTGAAATTTTGGTTTCGGCTGAGCAGGGCCGGCCGATCGCCAAATCTGCCGGCCAGATATTCCAGTCCATCAGGCCAGATGCGGGTTTTGTTTTCAGCTATAGGTTTCAACCGGCGCAGCGTGCGAATGGCGCCCGTCAGGTAAGCATATTCACTGCGCATGCGTGAGATAAGTGTCATGCGCCCTCCCTGTCACACACCGTGAATTATTACACTCGTCGGGTCCGGGCCGCAGACGCTGCGCCCTGGTTGACGCTGATCGGTGTTATCGGACGATAACGTGCAGGTCAGGCAAGTTCAACAATTGCTTTGCCGCATTGATTTCTGCCAATAGAGTGTTTCCTGAAACCAGGAAACACTCTGATATCTCACCCTTCAGGAAAGACACCATGACCTTTGACCCCCTGGACCACAGCAGCAATCGTGCAGTTGAAACGGACGCAAAGGCAACGTTGCTGGATGTGAGCGGTCTGCAATGCCCGCTGCCGGTCCTCAAAACCCAGAAAGCACTGCGCGGTCTTGATAGCGGCGCGGTGCTGCGTGTCATCAGTACCGATCCGATGGCGAAGATCGATATTCCGCATTTCTGCTCCGAACACGGCCACAAATTGCTGTTGCAGGAACCCCATGGCGCGGCAACCGCATATCTGGTGGAGAAAGGCGTGAAGAAAACGGTTATCTGATCTCAGCTGCCGTTTTTCCACGCATATGCTGGCCGGAAATGTCTAGGGTCTGGACTCAATTAGGAGGTTGAATTGGTGAATTTGATTTTGGTCAGGGTTAGGAGCAAAGGCGCAGGAAACCATCTGGTTTCCAAGCCTTTGCGACGACATCCTGGCCAAAATCAAACTCATCGCAAGGGACGCTGCCAGAAAAGCCCAACTGCCGTTTCACAGATTTTGGAAAGGCAACCAGCCTTACCTGCAATCCGTTCATAGCATTTGGGCTTTTCTGGCAGCGCCAATTCAATCTCCTAATTGAGTTCAGACCCTAGTTTACCGGCTCTGCGGTCTTGGCAAATGCCGGCCTGTCGGCAGGTAAGGGAATGCCTCCCAATGCCGCCGATTGGGCGGATTGGCTGTTGGCTCGTGCCTCATCGCCATCGCCGTCGCCGGTATCAACCTGATCGGCGCTCCCTTCCACCTGACTGGCAACCTGATTAGCAACCTGGCTGGCAACCTCTGTAGCACTGCCCTCTTTAGCACTGCCCTGGGCAGCAGTGTCACCTGCAGGATCCGGCACAGCCACCAGAACCACATTCGGGCGCGGAACAGGGGGCGGGGCGTTCCTGAACGCAGCTGAAATCGTCCTGATGGCACCGCCGGTGCGCACCGTGACCGGGATCGTGTCAATGAGATCAACATTGCTCAACACCGAAATGCCTTCACCCATCTTGTAGGACTTGCGGAAATTTGCCCGTTCGCTGCGCGCAGTGCTGCTGCAGATCTGTTGCCTCAAATCAATCGGCTCGGCAGTCAGGCCGCGTGCTTTGTAACCAGCTACGGTGCGCTGGCCTGACCGGCCAGAGGAGCGGAACCCCTTGTCCAGCAGCTTGGCGGCAGTTTCAGCGCGCTCTTGCGAAGAAGGCGCACCGAAAACAACTGCGATCAGATGTCTGCCGCCGCGTTGTGCCGTGGCAACCATGTTGAAACCCGAGGAGCAGATAAAACCTGTTTTCATCCCTGTTGCACCCTGATAGCGGGTCAAAAGCGGATTATAGGATTTCAGAACACGTTTGCCGGCACGTATGGCAGTGATTTTGAACAGATCGCCATGTTGCGGATACTGCTTGAAAATGGCCTGTGTCAAAACCGCCATGTCTCGGGCATTGGTTGTCTGACCTTTTGCCGGCAGTCCATTTGGATTGCGGAACTGGGTGCCGGTCATGCCCAGTCTGGCAGCGGTTTTATTCATCCGGGCAACGAATTTCTGTTCGCTGCCGCCCACGGCCTCTGCAAGCGCAACGGCAATATCGTTGGCCGATTTGACGATGAGCATCTTCAGGGCATTCTCAACGGTGACTTCCGTGCCAACAGGAAAACCCATTTTGCTCGGTGGCTCATTGAGCGCGTTTTGCGACATGATCACGGCAGACCGCATGGTCAGATCGCCAGCGGCAATCGCCTCAAAAGTAACGAAAGCAGTCATCAGTTTGGTGACCGAAGCGGGATACCAGGGCTGCAGAGCGTCTTTCTGCTCCAATATGCGTCCGCTCTCCATGTCGACCAGAATATGAGGCGCTGCAGCAGCGGGCTGGCTGATCAACAGCAACAACGGCACCAGGACTGCCGTCGCATGGCGACCGAACATGGATGCTCTGAGCTGCCAGTTCAGATTTTGCATAAGTGATCGGACAAATCTCACGGCCAACTCCAGGGTTCAATTTTCAACAAAATAGCCGGTTTCAACAAAATAGCCGGCATCTGTTTCTGCACGTACATGCTTCCGCAAGGTCTGGCCACATTTGCAAGACAAAGACGGAATGGCTCTTCAACAATTATATCTGCCTCTGCATACCTGATTTGCTATGGTCTTGGCAAAGGTCTCAGCGCATTTTTCACCGATTGCCGTTGTTTCTATGCAAGAAAGCAACACACCAACCTTGAATTGCGGCGAAAAAGCAGGGTGCGGCTTCGCTGCGGCAAAGGAACGCAAGCGTTGAGCACGATTCCGCAAAGACCGCCGTGCCACCGCCGAAGGTGTGCGATGAAAATGCGCCGCAAAATCGGACCCGGCCTGACGACGCATTTCTGCCCCCGGCCGACGACATCCCGCATTGGCAAGTCCGCTAAAAACAGTCATATAAAAGCGACGGCCCCGAAGGAGACTCACAATGCCCATTATCAACCGAATTGCAGATTTTCATGACGAGATCACAGGCTGGCGCCGGGATCTGCATCAACATCCCGAATTGCAGTATGACCTGCCGCGCACGGCGCGGACAGTGGCAGAGTTGTTGACCGGGTTTGGCTGTGACGAAGTGGTGCAGGGTCTTGGAAAAACCGGTGTGGTTGCGGTCATCCACGGGCGTCACAACAAGTCTGGCAAGGTGATCGGCCTGCGCGCCGATATGGACGCCTTGCCGATCGTCGAGGCGTCCGGCAAACCCTATGCCTCGAAAACATCGGGACGAATGCATGCCTGCGGCCATGACGGCCATACGGCAATGCTGCTCGGGGCCGCCAGGTACCTTGCCGAGACGCGGAATTTTGACGGGACAGCGGTGCTGATATTCCAGCCGGCGGAAGAAGGCGGTGCCGGCGCCAAGGCAATGATCGATGATGGATTGCTCGACCGGTTCGGCATTCAGGAAGTCTTCGGCATGCATAATTTTCCTGGCCTGCCGCTGGGTGATTTTGCCATTCGCCACGGTGCATTAATGGCGGCAACCGACGAGTTTTCGATTGTCTGCGAAGGCTATGGTGCGCACGCCGCGCGGCCGAATCTGTCGGTTGATCCGGTGCTGATGGGGGCGGCGATCGTGCAGAATCTTCAATCCATCGCTGCCCGCAATGTCGATCCTTTGGAAAGCGTGGTCGTTTCGGTCACGGTATTTCAGGCCGGCAAGGCGTTCAACGTCATTCCACAAACCGCAGAGTTGCGCGGCACAATTCGCTCGCTGACCGCCGAAGTGCGCACGCTGGCTGAAAAGCGGCTGAGGATCATTGTCGAAAATACTGCCGCAGCCTTTGGTGGAACGGCAAAGATAAAATTCCACCGGGGTTATCCGGTCACCGCCAACAATCCGGAAAAAGCTGATTTTGCCGCCGGCATCGCGGCGCAGATTGTCGGGCAAAGCCGGGTCAACACCAATGTGGCGCCAATTATGGGCGGCGAAGATTTCTCATATATGCTGGAACAGCGTCCGGGCGCCTTCATCTTTGTCGGTATTGGCCCTGGAGCCGGGCTGCATCATCCGGAATATGATTTCAACGACGAAGTCATTCCGGTCGGCGTATCCTACTGGGCGCGGTTGGTTGAAACTGCAATGGCAGCTTAGGCGGGCTGATGTATACTGCAGGACACCTGAGAAGCCGGCTCAGCCACGCCGGTAGAAACGCAGACCTGATTGAGCGCTCCTTTGCAATCGAAATGAACTGCCAGTGATGTCAGGCATTCTCCCGGGCACGATAGAGCCGTGGTTTGCTGCCATCATCGTTGCAACAAGCTTTCTGACTTCGTCGATTTCGGCAGCGCTCGGACTGGGTGGCGGCGTGTTGCTGATAGCCATCATGGGTTTTGGTCTGCCGCTGACGGCTCTGATTCCGGTCCATGGTGTGGTTCAGCTTGGCTCCAATGCCGGCCGGGCTCTGCTGCAATGGCGTCATGCCACGCGCTGGATTTTGCTGTGGTTCGGAGCCGGTAGCATGATCGGAACGCTTGTGGCCGGCCGGCTGACTCTGGATCTGCCGGAAACAGTCTGGCGACTGGGTCTGGGTGTTTTCATTCTGATGATCAGCTGGCTGCCAAAACCGAATTTCGGCAGGACTGCCAGACCGATTGTGCTGCTCAACGGCATTCTGGGCGCTATATTCACCATGTTTTTCGGTGCCACCGGTCCTCTGGTGATGGCCATTAATGCCCCGCATGCCGGGTCGCGTCACGGCATCGTCGCCACACATGCAGTTGCCATGACACTGCAGCACAGCCTGAAAATCATGATGTTCGGGTTTCTTGGTTTTGCCTTCGCCCCATGGCTGCCGCTGATCGTGATGATGGTCCTGTCAGGCCATCTCGGCACAATTCTCGGCACCAGATTGCTCAACCGTCTGCCTGAAGAACGGTTTCGCGCAGCCCTGAAGGGCCTTCTCACCGTGCTGGCGCTTGGCCTGATCATTCAGGGGCTGGCTGCGACGGGTTAGCGCACGTTCTTTGATTTCCGAGCCATTTGGTGATCCGATATTCATAAAAATGGTCTACCCGGGACCAACGCCCGCGCCCTGCCGATCTCCTGAGCGTCCGCAATATCAGGCGCCTACTTGTTGAAAGGCGACTGCCTTTTGTTGCGATCTTGATTTGGGGGTCGCGGAATCGGCTGCCTCAAAGATCACGAAGACAGGTGGCTGCGCGGTTACACCCGGTAGAGGCAGGAGAACTTCATGGGCGGCCTGACGAATTTTCTCGACCACAACTGGTGACTGCCTGCCGGTGTTATGTCATTTTCGTCCTGTTCGGCGTCCTCCTGCCCGTCGTGCTTAACGCCGGTATCCTTTCGTCGGTCCGGCGTGTTGGCTTTCGCGCGGCCGCGTTTGCAGTCATCGGTGTTGGATTGGCTTTTCGACAGTGAAAAGCTGGTCAGCATGGGCCGCGCGGGTTGCCAGCGGCAGCCAATGGAACTGATATCGCGCCCTGTCCAAGCGGCCCTTGGGGATCGGGGCCGGCGGGCCACCTGCTGCAAGAAAGCGATATTTTATGAATGAAGTCGATGCCAATTTTACAAAGGATCCAATATGAACGCCACCTCTACCACACCCCCCGCCAGAAACCCTGCCAGAAACCCTGCCGCCAGGATCGCAGTTGTCGTGGTCCTGCTGCTCCTTGTGATGGTCGTCCTCTATGCGCTGACTGACCGTTTGGCCCCGTCTTCGTCACGGGGCATCGTCTCGGCTCATGTCGTCCAGATCGCCGCGCGTGTTTCAGGCGAGATAAAGCAGGTGCACGTGGTGGATGATGCTGTGGTGCAGGCTGGCGAGGAATTGTTCTCACTGGATCCCCGCCCTTTTGAATTGGCAGTGCAGCAGGCGGAGGCCAACCTGAAGTCCACGGTGCAAAGCATCGATGCATCCAGCGCCTCGCTCGTTGCGGCCCAGGCAGAGCTCACACAGGCCCGCATCGCGCTTGACACGACCCGCGCGCAGGCAGAGCGAACCTTTCGACTGGAAGAACGGGGCATTGCGGCCAGGGCACAAGGCGATGCCGCACGAGGGCAGATTGCAGATGCTGAAGCGCGCGTGGCATCAGTAGAGGCCAATCTTGAAAGTGCACGCACGCAGCTTGGGCCCCAAGGCAATGACAACCCGTCGATTGCCGCCGCGCAAGCACAGTTGGAACGCGCACAATATGATTTGGCCTCGACCACCGTGGTCGCACCTCATTTCGGCGTCGTCACCAACATGCTGCTTTCTGAAGGGCAGTTCATTAGTGCCGGAAGTCCCACGCTGACCTTCATCGATGCGGCCGCCGCGTGGGTGACGGTTGATCTGCGCGAGAATCAGCTTCAAACCATTGAGCCCGGCGATCCCGTGAATTTGCTGTTTGACGCGTTGCCGGGGCGGATTTTCGAAGGTCGCGTGCAAAGCATCGCATGGGGCATCAATCCCGGTCGCAACGTTCAGGGAGGTCTGGTGGTCAATCAGCCCAACAACCGGTGGTTTGAACCTGCGCGGCGTATTCCTGTGCGAATCGAGTTAAACGGCGGAATGGAGGCCTGGCCCAGCCAGGTGCGCGTCGGCGGCAAGGTTCACGCCGTGGTGTTCGCGGCTGGCAAGGGTAATCCTATCGCCTGGCTGGCTGGTGGTTTGCAGTGGATCAGGTCATTCACCAGCTACCTGCATTAAGAGGGCTGGCCCGATGTATGTGACCCCACGACCCAACGTTTCGGAAGATCCGCTCTATGCAGTGCGCATGGGCATGACGGGAATGCTCGCATATGCTTTTGTCGCGCTGCTGAACCCCGCGCTGCCACCGATTATCGCAGCCCTGCCCCTGGGTCTGATCGCGGCGCAGCGCAAAGCGTTCAACCCGGCCAAGATGCTCGCCGCTCCGATTGTGATGATTGCTATCGTCTATGCCATGACATGGTTCGTGGAACAGTTGCGCCCGATGCCTTTGGTCTATGTCGGCGCTATGTGGCTGACCTATTTTGTCGCGTTCCGCATGATCCTGAAAACCGGGGCGCCACTGGGCATGCTTATCATCATCGTGGCGCTTCTCATGTCGATTATGGGGATGCACGGTACCGCCACGCTAGAGACGATGCGCGATGGCTTCGTCCAGGCCTCACTGGTGGCGCTGATCATCGGACCATTGGTCTACATGGTGTTGCCCGCCCGGACTCCAGAGTTACACGTCGACGACCCACTACCAAGCCCCGGTAATATCGAGGTTGGTGCGGCAATCCGTGCCACAGTTCTGCTGGGCCTCAGTTTCTGGCTCTATTCAGTCATGCAACCATCGGACATGATGATGGCGATGATTGCGGCAATGGTAATTGTCTTCCCGACCCGCGAGCGGGTGTGGGGCGAAGCCTTACAGCGGATACGTGCGACACTTTATGGCGTCGCAATTGCAATGCTTGTGTTGTGGCTGTTCGCCTGGTCCTCGCACCTGTCAATTCTGCTTGGCCTGATCTTCCTGTCAGGCCTGTTTCTGGGAAGCCGGATGTTGAGTGGCCCGCATCCCAGCATGGTCTACCAATACGCGTTTTCAGTTACGCTCGCACTGGTGGCTGGCGCGCTGTCCACCCAGGACCCCGCCTATGCAAGTTTCACACGGATCGTGCTGACACTCGTGGGGGCTTTCTCGGCAGCCTTTGCGGTCGCGCTTTTGGACATGCTGACAGATTGGCGCGGCAACGACACGCTGCCCGCACAAGCCAACTCCGGCGGGTGACAAGACAAGAGGAGATGATGCGCTTTTTCAACAGGACCGGCCTGACTGTTTTGCCGCTGCTCTTGGGGCTGTTGTTCTTTGCGGCGTCCCTGACGCCTTCATTGATTCCGCGCGACTGGCTCGTGCAGGGCGTACTTGGCGGGCTGGTCATGGCTCTGGGTTACCTGATCGGGCGCGTTATGGCGGGGCTTTGGTGGCTGATGAACCTGCCCAGATTCAAAGGCCGCTCGGCCCGTATCTTCTACTTTACCGTCGCCACGCCGGTTCTGATCGTGCTGATGCTGAGCCTTATCCAGGCACCAGGTTGGCAAAACGGCATCCGCTCCCGCATGGGCATGGATTTGGCGGACAGCGGTCATACCATACAGATGATGCTCGTGGCCTTGGCTGTTTTTACCGTTTTAGTCGTCGCCGGTTTTATGCTGAATATGGCTTTCGATTACCTGCGCCAGCGCCTCGACCGCTTCATGCCCCGACGCACGGCTAATATCGCAGGCTTTCTACTGACGGTCTTTGTCGTCGTGATCGTTACGCGGGACGGCGTCCTGGACATGGTGATTGCAAAACTGGACAAGTCTGTGACGGTTGCCCAGAACCTGTTTGATACGGCTCCGCCGCCGCCAGCTGGAACTGATATCGCGGGCGGCAAGGGATCGTTGATTGACTGGGGCGCTATGGGCCAGCCTGGTCGGGATTACGTCACAACGGGTCCCGATGCCGCCGCCATATCTGAATTCACCGGACGGGAGGCGATGCAGCCGATACGTGTCTACGCTGGCCTTGCCCAGGCGGACACTCCAGAACAACGTGCCAGGATCGCGTTTGCGGAGCTGCAACGGCTCGGCGGATTTGAACGGAAAGTTCTCATCGTCGCCTTGCCAACGGGCACGGGCTGGCTGGACCCCGGCGCGGTGGATTCTGTCGAGTATATGCACGGTGGCGACATTGCGACGGTTGCGGTGCAGTATTCCTATTTGCAATCGCCGCTGGCACTGATCCTGGAGACACGTTCCGGCCTGGATCAAGCCCGGGCGCTTATTTCAACCATTCATGGGTATTGGAAGACGCTTCCCAAAGATTCGCGCCCACGGCTCTATATCCACGGCCTCAGCCTTGGCGCCTGGTCATCCATGTATGGGACAGGACTGTTTGCGTTGCTTGACGATCCGATTGACGGCGCATTTTGGGTTGGCCCGCCATTTCCATCTCAGATGTGGAATGGCATCAACGCCGAGCGCGACCCTGACAGTCCCTATGTGAGACCCACAATCGGCGATGGCAGATTGGTACGCTTCGCGTCTCATACCGATGACGCGGGCGGGCCGGATGGATGGGGCGAGATGCGACTGGTCTACCTTCAATACTCCAGCGACCCAATTGTGTTTTATGAACCTGCGTCCTTATTTCGTGCGCCTGCCTGGATGCTCGAAGCTGCCGCAAGTGACGTCTCGCCGGATCTCAGATTCATGCCGGTGGTCACTCAATTTCAACTTGCGGTGGACATGGCGCTGGCCAACAGCGCTCCAGCGGGCCATGGCCATGCCTATTATGGCGCAGATTATGTCGGGCCGTGGGCCGCGGTCACCAACCCGGAAAACTGGACGGCGGCGGACAGCGCCCGATTAAAAACTCATTGCGGTGACGGCTTTGGCAAGGGTTGCAGAAATTAATCCTCGGATTGGAGTACGTTTTATGAATGTCGAGCCATTTGACAGGAATACCGGAGGCAGGAAGTGCGCGCCCGCCGGGCCCCCCACACGCTATAATTCATTGGCATACAGTGGTTCAATGTTCGCGCTCAGGAGCTGCAAACGGTACGGGACTGAACCGCTGGCACTCCTTAAAAATATGCGTTTGCAAGCATCTGTCGCAATTGTTTCTTATCGGCCTCGGTGGCGGATGTGAGAATCGATCTCGTGATATTCTCGATATCTTCAGCAGCGGTATAGCGAACCGACCGGCCGCGGCTGGCAGCGGCAGCGACGAATTCCTCGCTGGTGAGAATCCGCTCAAGCGCCGCAGAAAGGAACTTAACATTGGCCCTCGGCGTGCCGGGGGCAACAATCAGCGCGCGCCCCAGTCCAGACAGATTGACCTGATAATCAAGCCACTTCTCAGCGGCCGGATCGTTGTTCAACTCGTAGATCGTCGGAACTTCGGGCGCGAGTTCAGAGCGTGTCCTCGATAACACGGCGGCCATGGTGAAACCTGTCGTATCGATGAATTGCCGGGCGGTTTCAAGCGAAATCACGACTGCATCAGCCTGACCGCGCAACAATCCCGCTATTGCCTCGCTGGTACCACTGAAACCGGTTATGATTCTGGATTTCAAACCAAAAGCCTCGGTCAGAAGCGCCGCCGAGAGAGCAAGACTATCCGACTTTCCAAGGGCCGCCCAGCGGATAAGAGGTGGCGTCTGCAGTGTTGACAGCCAATCTTCCAGGCGCGTTCCGTCAGCCAGTAGCAGTACTCTGGCATCGGAGGCAATTCCACCCAGCCAGACAAAATCATTGGAATGAAACATGGCTGCGTCTGACGCCAGCAGAAGGGCTGTGACAGATGCGGATACATTGGCGACTGTCAGCGTCAACCCGTCAGGCTTTGAATGAGATGTATCGTTCAGCACGGCCAGACCACCGCTGCCCGGTTTGTTCTCGACAACCACATTGGCGCCGGTTTCCTGTTCCAGCAGGGGCGCAATCAACCGCGCAAAGGTGTCATAGCCGCCGCCTTTACCATAACCGACTACCAGTCTGATCGTCTTTCCAGTATAAAACTCCGTCATGTTTCCGGCTGCTGCGCTTTCCAGAGACAGGCTGGCGAGAGCCAGCATTCCAGCAATGGTGGCAGACAGCATGGACAGAATTTTCATGGGCAGCTCCAGAGAAGATCATCTGGTGATCTGAATATTTTTCAGGAACTATGGAGTGGGCGGAGTGAAGATTTGATAAACGATTCCGCATAACCCGTAAGAGCCATGGTCACCGTCTCACCCGCACGATGTCGAAGACATAGCTCTTCGACAGATCAGCCGGGCTTTGCCAGCCAGACCGATTCTTATGTTTTCTAAAAGGGTTGCTCGTGCTGCCAGGCCGCTTTCAGGAACGACCCGAAATCCAAATTAACCGAACAGGCCCGAGAAAGACGGGCGCGGCTTTAACCGCGCCCCGGCGGTGCAGTATGGTCGCTATTTATGTTTTTGCGGCGCACCGCTTTTCACTGCATTTTTGACCGCATTACCGGCTACCACTGCGACGGGCTCCGGCTTTTTCTCCATTTTCGGCTTGCGGATTTCCTTGTTACTGCGTTTCTGGCTCTTGGCCATGATCTGTCTCCCGACATGTAAATCCAGGCATGAATTGTGCGGGATGGCTGACGGCAGAACGCGTGCTGCCTGTTGGGCACACGTCATCCGGTTTTCATGAAAACACTCCGGTCAGATACAGCAGTCATCCCACAGCAGCGCTGCACCGTCCGTGACCGGATTATGCGCCTGATTATTCTGTTTTCATAGCGGAATTATCGGGCGGTGAGCGCCCATTGCGCTGCGTCCCGCACCACCGCATCGGGGTCTTCCAAATGTACGCGCGCGGCTTCTTTTAACGCAGCATCCGCGGAATTTCCGATGGCGATCAGGACGTTTCTCAAAAACCGGTTGCGGCCGATACGCTTGACTGGTGAGCCGGCGAAATGTTTGCGAAAAGCAGCATCATCAAGGCTGGCGAGGAATTTCAGATCCGGGTGTTTCAGATCATCCCGCGCCTGCAATTTGGCCTCGCTGGCGGTTTCGGCGAATTTGTTCCAGGGGCAGACCGCAAGGCAGTCGTCACAACCGTAAATCCGGTTGCCGATGGGTTTGCGGAACTCTTCCGGGATCGGCCCCTTATGCTCGATCGTCAGATATGAGATGCAGCGTCTGGCATCGAGCTGATAGGGTGCCGGGAAAGCGCTGGTCGGGCAGATATCGAGGCAGGCCCGGCAGGAGCCGCAATGATCCGATTCCGGCGCGTCTGATGGCAGGTCGAGATCGGTAAAGATTGATCCCAGAAACAGCCAGGAGCCGAAGCTGCGGGACACCAGGTTGGTATGTTTGCCCTGCCAGCCAAGCCCGGCCTGTTCGGCCAGTGGCTTTTCCATCACCGGGGCAGTATCGACAAAGACTTTCACCTGCGCCCCGTTGCGCGCCGCAAAGCGGCCAGCAATGGTTTTCAGCCGGCCCTTGATGACATCGTGATAATCGCGGTTTTGAGCATAGACCGAAATGGTGCCTTCTGAGCGGCGCTGCAATTGCGGCAACGGATTCTGATCCGGGCCGTAATTCATCGCCAGCATGATGACGCTCCGGGCCTGCGGCCACAATGTCCCCGGGTCGGCGCGGCGCGCCGCAGTCTCCGCCATCCAGCCCATCGAGCCGTGCCTGCCCTCGTCCAGATATGCGTTGAGATGTCTGGCAATGTCCTGCGGCAGCCGGGCAGGACAAACCGCAACGGCATCAAATCCGGCTTGTCGCGCATCCTCGTGCAGGGCAGATAGGATAGTGGCAGGTGACATCAGGCGGCACGCCCGTAAATTTGACGATCAGGATGAAAATCCGGATCAATCCGTGAAAAGCTGCGACGATTTAACACCAGCGCCGGCACAATTTCAAAATTCCGCCGGCCGGGGCGCTTAAAAATCCAGATCAGTGTAATGTGCGGGGGGCGGAATGCCACGGATCTTGTCGGCCAGAATTTCGCGGAAGGCGGGACGGCTTTTGATGCGGGAATACCAGGTTTTGGCCGCTTCATGCTCGGCCCAGGGCATTTCATTGAGGTAATCAATGACGGAAATCGCGGCGGCGGCGGCAAAATCCGCATAGGACATCTGATCGCCGCCCAGCCAATTGCGTTCTGCGGCAAGATATTCCAGATAGGCCAGATGATTGCGCAGATTGACACGGGCCACACGCAGCACGCTGGATTCCGGCGCGCCGCCCCCCGCATCGCGCGGCTTCTCGCGCTTGGTGACTTTTTCATTGACGAAATACTGGGTTGCCTCGGCATCCATCTTGACCAGAAACCAGTGCATCAGGCGGCGCACTTCGGCGCGGGCCAGCGGATGGCTTGGCATCAGACGGCGGTCTTCCAGGGTAAAGCCCCGGGTCTCATCGAGATATTCGCAGACCGTTGCGGTGCCGCTGACCGGCACGTCATCTTCATCGATCAGGACCGGCAAGGTGCCTTCCGGGTTGAGCAGCAGAAAGTCCTCACGGCGCTCCCAGGTGCGTTCCAGAATATATTCGGCGCTGGCGCCATATTCGCCGATGGCAAGGCGTATCAAACGTGAACCGGCCGACATGGGGTGATGATAAAGCTTCAAGGATCGCTCTTTTGGCAGTTGGGGTGTGGTTAGGTGAAGAGTTAGTAAACAGGAAAGCTTTCCAAACTATTGATTTGGACGCTGCCTGTTGTGCGGCCAGCGCTCTGTGACGCGCCAATGCGGACAAATTTGGGCAGCATTGTCAGCTTGTGTAAGAACTGAGTCCTGCTGCAGAGGATGATTCAGACCCGTTTGCTATAGTGCTGACACAAAGAAGCTATTAAAAGCCGGGAGATCGATTCGCCCTGCCCTGCCACTTCAAGAAAAGCCAGACATGGATCAACAGACACTGTTCGAAGCCGCTTTTCTTGGCTTGCTGGAAGGCTTGACCGAATTTCTGCCGGTTTCCTCGACCGGCCATATATTGCTGGCGGGCCATTTCCTTGGCTTTGAAAGCGAAGGCAAGGTGTTTGAGGTGCTGATTCAGTTCGGTGCCATTCTGGCAATTCTTCTGGTCTATTTCCGCCGGCTCTGGACGATCGCGCTCACCCTGCCCTCATCGGCCACCAGCCGCCGCTTTGTCGCCGGCATTGTGCTGGCATTTTTGCCTGCTGCGGTGATCGGCGTTTTTGCCCATGGATTCATCAAGACCGTGCTGTTTGAAGCGCCGACGCTGATCTGTATCATGCTGGTGCTGGGCGGATTTGTACTGTTGTGGGTGGATCGCCGCAAAACCACCGTGCGCTATAGCGATGTGCAGGACTATCCGTTGATGCTGGCGCTGAAAATCGGCCTGTTTCAGACCATCGCCTTCATTCCCGGCGTGTCGCGGTCCGGCGCGACCATTGCCGGTGCCCTGCTGATGGGGACCGACAAGCGGTCGGCGGCGGAATTTTCATTCTTTCTGGCGATGCCGACCATGGGCGGCGCCTTCGCGTTTGATCTGTGGCTCAACCGCAATGCGCTTAGTGGCGATGATCTGTCGTTGATTGCTGTCGGATTTGCTGTCGCCTTTGTGGCGGCCATTATTGTGGTCCGCAGTCTGCTGGACTTTGTTTCACGCCACGGCTTTGCACCCTTTGCCTATTGGCGCATTCTTGTCGGCACACTGGGCCTGATCGGGATTTACCTACTGTAAGCCGGGTCACCCGACGGCAATGCCGAAATGAGGCGGCTCAACCGGCCGCAAAGCCAAATTGAGGCCGGTCAGCCGGCCGCAAAGCCAAATTGAGGCCGGTCAGCCGGCCTCGGGTTCAAACTGACCGCGTTCGCGGTACTGGATCAGATAGGTTGGCAGGATCGCTTCCATTGAGCGCGGGCTGATGCCAAGTCCGGTCAGGGTGCGCTTATCGGCCTTGGCCGCAGTTCCCACCACATTGTCGCGTTTCAGCATCAGCACCTGATCGTGGGTCAGAGGCGCATTGGGCAAGATGCCCAGCATTTTACCCTGTAGTTCCGCCAGCCACCACGGCAGCGACACCAGCGCACGCTTGCGCTGGGTGATTTTCAGCATCAGTTCCAGACATTCGCGGAAACTGGCGACATCCGGACCGCCCAGTTCATAGATTTTGCCCGGTGTCATGGCCCCATCAACGCCCAGGGCGATGGCTTCGGCGACATCGCCGACAAATACCGGCTGGAATTTTGTAACGCCGCCGCCGATCAATGGCAGAACCGGCGACAGGCGGGCCATCGCGGCAAAGCGGTTGAAGAAATCATCATCCGGACCAAAGATAATCGAGGGCCGCACAATCACGGCCTCGGGAAATTCGCGCAGCACCGCCGCTTCGCCTTCCGCCTTCGAGCGGGCATAGGCGGCTGGGGACCCGGCATCGGCACCAATGGCAGACATGTGAACCAGGCGCTCGACACCGGCCTGTTTGGCAGCACGTGCGACCTCCGCCGCGCCGCGGGCCTGAACTGCATCGAATTTCTGTGCACCGCTTTCCAGTAGAAGGCCGACCAGATTGACCACATAATCCGCATCAGCGACCGCCGCCACGATGGAATCGGGATAGCGCAGATTGGCCTGAACCGGCTGAATCTGACCGACAGCGCCGAGCGGACGCAGGAAACCGGCCAGATCGGGCCGGCGCACCGCAACCCGCACCCGGTAACCGCGCCTTGCCAGGGCCTGCACCACGTGGCGGCCGACAAAGCCTGAGCCGCCAAAGACCGTTACGCGTTTTTCCATACCGCTGTGCTTGTGCATGCTGCCACCCTGTCTGTGCTGTTGGACGTTCTATAGCAGAACTCGGGCGCGGTCCAAGAGCGTGCATGCGGAAATTTTAAGGATTTTGCAGAATGGCCCAAAACGACCATTGACACAGAACAATGTGGCCCGTATTGCAACGCCCATGCCCAGATGGCGGAATTGGTAGACGCGCCAGCTTCAGGTGCTGGTACTCGCAAGGGTGTGGAGGTTCGAGTCCTCTTCTGGGCACCAAACACAGCTTCTCATAGCTGCTCATTTCTTCTCAAAGCCATTGAAAAATATACAGTTTTCTGTTATGTTCCTGAACATAGCATATCACTGTTATCCGCTGGTACCCGTCAAATTACGGGTATCGAAGCGGGTATCAGGTTCGAAATCGACAAAATGACACTTCGATACCCGGTCCGATACCCGAGGCGCAAATGTTGTTACGAGAGCTTGAAGTTCGAAAAGCTAAGTCCAAAAACAAGCCCTATAAGCTGCCTGATGGCGGTGGCTTGCATCTTTTGGTCAAACCAAATGGTGCGAAACTGTGGCAGCAACGCTTTGTCTTTATGGGCAAAGAAAAGCTGCTGTCCCATGGTCAGTACCCCGCAGTCGGTATTGCCGCAGCCAGACGGAAGCGCGACGCGGCCAGACAATTGCTGGCCGAAGGGACTGATCCCAGTGTTCAGAAAATGTTGGATAGAATCACTGCCAGCAACACGGCCAATACCACCTTCAAGTTGATCGCCGAGGAATATCTGGAAAACTTGGCAGAACGTGAGTTGGCACCCGCCACGATGAGAAAAAAACGCTGGCACATCTATGATTTGGCGGAGTCACTTCACAATCGTTCAATCAATGAAATTACCTCTGCTGAAGTACTGTTCCTGCTCAAAGGCATTGAGAAAAGCGGCCGTCGAGAAACTGCCAAGAAACTACGCGGCACGTTGTCTGCAATCTTCCGGCTGGCCGTCGTGACCCTGCGCGCCGAGAACGACCCGACTTTTCCGCTGCGTGGCGCATTGCTGCCACCCAAAGTCACCGGTCGGGCCGCCATCACTGATGAAAAACGTTTTGGTGACCTGCTGCGCAGTTTTGAGGAGTTTACCGGGTGGCCAGTGATTATTGCCGCCATGAAGTTTCAAATCCTGACCATGACCCGGCCCGGCGAAACCCGTGGGGCTATGAAAGACGAATTTGATCTGGATAAGCAAACCTGGAACATTCCACCCGAGCGCATGAAGATGCGCCGCGAACACAAAGTACCACTGTCCCGACAAGCCATGGAAATTGTACAGGCTCATTGGCCCCAGATTGAACCAGTCGAACTGTTATTTCCCTCATTGGTATCAAATCGCAAATGGTTGTCCGAGAACGCCTTCAATTCCTCTCTGCGACGTATGGGGTACACCAAAGAGGAAGTAACGGCTCATGGCTTCCGAGTGACCGCCAGTACTATCCTCAATACCAGAGGATACAATCCCGACGTGATTGAAGCGGCCTTGGCGCATCAGGACAAGAACGCTATTCGCCGGACATACAACCGCTCAACGTATTGGGATCAGCGGATGCTACTCATGCAAGATTGGGCGGATTTGGTGGATGGGTTTCGGGTTCAGTGAACCTTTTTTCGATTTTGAAAACACATAGGTTTGTTTAGACTCATTCCACCATACGTGTTTTTTCTTCATTGGCATATTGACGAAGGCACTTACCTTCCTCCTTGCGGGATCTGATCCGCCGGAGTTGAAGACGCCCAGCAGTGTTGAGGCCCATCTTCCAATTCCGCCGAGTCCAATAGACCCCTTCCGCCTTATCAATATTTTCCATGTCAATAACCAAGTCAGCCGCGCCCAAGTGAGTCTCATCATCGGTAACAACGGGATTTGGCGTTTCTTGCTTATAGATGTAGGTCAGATGAAGGTGGTCATGGTCGTTTTTCCAAGGGCGGACCGTGATGGAGTGCGATTGACCGTTGGTGGAACTCAGGCCCCCTGTGATTTTAACGTAGAACAGCGACGCTTTAATCTCTATCGCCATCGCGTCTACTTGTTCCGGTGTGTCATGCAATTCGTCTCGGGTGATCTTGTTGTCTGTCTGAGCGGCGTCCAGCATATTTTTGATCGTTGGCCAGTTTGAGCGGGTAGAGCCTACCCATATTCCGTTTAGGTCAGGAAATAGCTTTGTGTTCAGAAAAGGGACCACGCGCCAACATACGCGCCACGGTGACCACCAACCAGTGCCTCCAAAGAGAAATGCAAATACCAATGCTGCTGCTGACGCACTGACCGTCGCGACGCGCCAGTCATTCATCGAGAAGTTGAACTGATCTACCACCCATAGAGCAGCTGCATTAAAGAGCGCAAATATGGCTAGACCTGCCAGCCAATACTGCTTTGGCAATAACTTATACACGATTTGTTCTCCTGCCTGATTCTTGCAAAAAGACCTTGAAATCATTCGGTCCAACAACCACTTGTAGTGGCGTTAACGATAAGGGGCCCTATATATGTACGATTTTTCAAAAGAGATTTCCAGGTTTCACTCCGATTGTGTGAGGCTTACAAACAGCCAACGTGCTGACATGCGACAAAAGCGTGAGACCAACCTCACCCGGATTAAGAGTGGTCTTGCCGATCTGGACAAACCAGAGGTTCTTGAGGTCATCAACCAAGGCGGGTATGCCCAAAGAACCATGACACAGCCGCCAGAGGCGGACCAAGAGAGTCGGTATGACATTGACCTAGGCGTCGTGTTTGCGGAGGACGATGCTGCCGGTGCCAAGACAACACGAAACTGGGTTAGAGACGCAATTGCTTGCAAAGCAACTAATATGAAGAATGACCCAGAAACGAAGATGAAGTGCGTACGGGTGATCTACGCCGATGGATACCAGTGCGATTTTCCGGTCTTTCGACGCCGAGAGACCGACAATGGTTGGCAGTATGAGCTTTCAGCTGGCGAGGCTTGGGTTGCATCTGACCCGAGGGCCATGAACACTTGGATCGACGCGCAGGTCTCCCAGAAAAGCCCCGAGACTTCCGGCAGCTTCCAGCTTCGCCGGATCATTAGAATGGGTAAATTCTACAGTAAATCACATGCTTCCCGTCTCAATAGAAAATTCCCCAACGGCCTTGTGGCAACCGCTATCTTCATTGATGCCTACGTCCCAATTGAGGGGCGTGATGACGACGCATTTCGGCAGACGCTCCGAGCAATTGCCAATCGATCCAAGCATGACGCAGTTTATGCCAATGGAATCCAAGTGTCAGACGAAAAGGACATAGATCGCGCTGGTAGGCTAATCACCGAGGCGGCAGCATCGGTAAACGAGCTCGACCAGCTAGATGCGCATGAGGCGACCGAAACCGATGCCCGAAAAGCTTGGAAAAAGGTCTTCCTCCACAGCGCTTTTAACAATGGGGTCAAAGAAGCCTTTGCCTCATTGGAGAAGTCTTCTGCCGTTGGAGGTGGCGCTGCTCTGGCTACACCGTTTATCGCGTCAGAGGCAGTCGCCGCATTATCTGATGCTGAGAGAGTGGAACGCATGGAGGCTTCGGTCACCGCGCGAAAAGAGAGTGGCGGCGGCAAACCTTGGTCGAGCTGACAATACCATCAGAATTACTCGCTCAAATTCAGCAAACAGTCATAGCTTGCCAACCCGAGTTAAGCGTGACTACCGCAGATGAGTTGGTCATTTTGGACGGAAAGTTCGTTGTGACCGGTCCAAAAGGACCATTTGATGCATACATGGTCAACATCAAGGTTTCGAGTGCCTTTCCGTGGCAAGAACCCATTGTTGTTGAGACGGGTGACCGAATCCCAAAAACTATCGACCGCCACATTTTCCCGAACACAGGGAGATGTTGTCTTGGTATCTGGGAGGAGTGGCTGCTAACCGCGCCGGACCATACCTTTCTGACTTACTTATCAGGTTGGTTACACGACTACTTTGTTAGCCAAACATCATTTGAGGCGAAAGGCGAGTGGCCTTACGGCGAAAGATCGCATGGCGACGAGGGAGTAAATGAGAGCTATGCTGAACTTTTGGAGGTCCCGAATGACGCAACGGTGATTTCCGACTACCTCAGGCTTTTGGCCAGGTCGATCGCCAAAGGACACACACCTTGCCCCTGCGGTAGCGGAAAAATACTACGCAAGTGCCACAGGGACAGCGTTGCACAATTGCGTGCGCGCATTGTACCGGCGATGGCTACTCGAATGCTGGACCGCGTCTCACAAAAATAACAAAGGGACGGACAAACCAGCATAAAGCTAAAATGGGACGCCAGCAGTTATAGGTATGTTTTGCGCCGCAGTCCAGATTAGCGCCGCGTTCTCCCATTCGCATTGGGTTCAAAACTGGTCATAGCCCTTTGCTTCCATGATTTCTTACACGGATATTTTCTGAAACTTAAAATAACTGCTACTCTACCACCACCCTAGGGCAACCCCCGGGGCATCGCGATGCTCCTCACCATGAGGAGTATCGTGATGAAACTGTTGAGCAAACGTCAGGTGAAGGAGATGGTTCTGTATTCTCCGCAACACATTGCCCGTCTGGAAGCCGCCGGCCAATTTCCCAAGCGGGTACAGCTGGGCGTCAACCGGGTTGGTTGGGTTGAGGAGGAAGTGCTGGACTGGCTTCAAAGCCGTATTGACGCCCGTGGTCAACAAATCTGACTCTCCTTAGCTGAGAGCAGGAGGGCCGGTGGCAACACCGGTCCTCTTTCGTTTCGCAGGGTTTCCAGGGGGATAGCCCGGGGGATACGGTATCCCCCTATCCGGTAGAAGTATCGACACTCCATACTTGAACCCAGTTGCACATATCGATACATTTCAACCATAAGATTTGGCAGGAATCACAAAGAAGCGAAGCATTCTTTGGGATGGGGAGGTTTCATGCAATTGCTTTTGTCACGCGATCAAGTCAGTTCAACAGCGTTTTCTCTAGTTCCGCTTCGAATCGGGAGCGGTACGACCTTCACCCTGTTGGCGGAACTGGAGTTGACCGCTGAGGAAGATGCCCTCTTGAAGAAATACAATTTCGCCAAGGCGCCGCTGGTTGTCAGCGACCCGATTGACGACCTCAAACAAAGTTTCCGCCCCGCGTTGGTTCTTGGTTTCGTCGCCTTCATTGTGTTCTGGGTTTTGACCTCGTTCACAGCGGCCTTTGGCATGGCTATGTTGGTGACCATGGTAATGACGATTGTCTATTTTCGCAGTTTGCGCGAACAGATTATTGTCAGCCAGTTGCTGGCAGGCGGTCGCAAGTTCCGTTGCGACAGCATCGTGGCGTTAATCCAGAAAGAAGCCTTTCTGCGGCACATCTGTGCCCACCTGCGGCAGGTTCTGGAAAGCGCCAAGAACTGGGGTGACCGGGAAGCCATCCCGATTGAACCCTTATCAAAGATTGAAGCCATGCAAGCGGTCCTGAAGGCCTCCAGCTAGGATGAGTTTCCGTCCCATCTATGAAGGTTGGGATGTTCCGGGGCATGTGTCCCGCCACCTGCGGCAGCGCTTCTCCGGCTTTGGCCTCAATCGCGATCAGGCTGGGGCTGTGCGACAGGCGGAAGCGATTTGGCAGACGCTGATTGAAAAGGAACTGGACAGTGCTGCCGGTCAGGCCGCCTTGGCCGAATCAATGGCCAGTGCCGCCTTGGAGCGGCTTGGTGCCGACACCGAAACCACACCCTTCCGTACCCATATCACGGACGTTCTGGCCGATCTAATAGTCTATGAAGGCTGGTTTGCCATTCCTGATTTTACCAACCCACCAAAGCTCTCCCGTTCGGAACTCTGGCAGATAGAGGATCAATTGAAGCGGGTGGCCGCCATCGTTGATGAGCTCGATACCATTATCGAGTTGGTCACCGAATTTACCGTCTCTATGATTGCCCCGCTCATTGCCGATCATCCCCGGTTACTGACCACCAGTTCCAGTGATGGCATCCCCTTCACCACCAATCTGCTGGAAGTGACGACCAGTCTGCCTACTATCATGGAGCAGTTGATCCACCTGCCTTTTGCCCCGGAGTTTGAGCCGCTGGTATTGTTGCCGCGCCTGCGGGACCGGCTGGAATACAATCTTCATATTGTTTCCGGTGGCGTACCCGGTGACACGGGTAACCTGCGTACTTTAAAACTGCCCACCAAGCAATCCGCGATACCCGATCAGAAACTGGCAGCGGCCTATCTTGACGGCACGCCGCTCCAGAAGCTGTTTGACCATTCTCTCACCGTCACTTTGCCGCCCACCACCCGGTTTGAGCACCATCACATCGTTGCGGGTTCCGGTCATGGCAAAACCCAGACCATACAGCATCTCATCCGGCACGATCTGGAAGCCGTGGCAGCAGGCGCGGCGTCTATCATTGTCATCGACAGTCAGAGCGATCTTATCAACAACATTGCCGGGTTGGAATCGTTCGCGCCGGGCCAGCCCCTGGCTGATCGGTTGGTGCATATCGATCCAACGGATCTGGAATGGCCGGTGGCGCTTAATCTGTTTGATGTTGGCCTCGACCGACTGGACCAATATTCGCCACTGGATCGCGAGCGGCTGACCAATTCAATTCTCGAACTGTATGACTTCGTGCTCGGCTCATTACTGGATGCCGCAATGACGCAAAAACAAACAGTGATTTTCCGATACATCACCCGGCTGCTGCTGCATATTCCCGGTGCCACCATTCACACTCTGCGCGAACTGCTGGAAGATGGCGGTTCCGACCGCTATCGCTCCCATATGCAAAAGCTGCAAGGCTCAGCCCGAGCCTTCTTTGAGCACGAATTTGACAGCAAGGAATTCCAGGGCACCAAACGGCAGGTGCTGCGCCGTCTCTACGGTATTCTGGAAAACCAGACCTTTGAACGGATGTTCTCCCATCCCAAAAGCAAGCTTGATCTGTTCTCCGAAATGAACGCGGGCAAAGTAATCCTGATTAACACCGCCAAGGATTTGCTGAAGGAAAGCGGCACCGAAATCTTTGGCCGGTTCTTCATCGCCATGATTGCCCAGGCGGCCCAGGAACGGGCTGTACTGACTGCTGCCAAGCGCTTGCCGACCTTTGTCTATATCGACGAGGCCAATGATTATTTTGACCGCAATATCGGCATTATTTTAAGTCAGGCACGCAAATACAATATCGGCGTAATTTTGAGCCATCAATTCCTGGGCCAATTGGACACCAAGCTGCACGAAGCCATCGCCGCCAACACCGCCATCAAGTTTGCCGGTGGTGTTTCGGCCAAGGATGCCCGTGCCCTGGCGGGTGATCTGCGCACTGACGCCGGTTTCATCGAAAGCCAGTCAAAACTACACTTCGCCGCCTTCATCAAAGGTCAAACCGAGCGGGCCGTATCCCTCCACATTATACCAACATCAGCAAATTCTGACTCAGGTGGGATTCCCAAGGCTCTGATTTTGTGATTCATCATGGCAAAGGAGATTTGCCATGCCTACTGCCATACCGCTTCGCTGTGATTTTGATGCTCCTACTCTGCGCCGGCTTGCGCGTCGATGTCGTGACAACCGTCAGATACGCCGGTTGCTTGCGTTGGCCGCTGTGTACGAAGGTATGAACCGGACAGATGCGGCGCGGATTGGCGGGATGGATCGTCAAACGCTGCGCGATTGGGTGCATCGCTTCAACGAAGATGGCCCTGATGGATTGACCAACCGCTCAGGAGCCGGACGCCCTCGTTTGCTGAGCGATGAGCAAATGCTGGAACTGGCGCAGATTGTCGAAACGGGACCAGAGCGAAAGATAAATGGTGTTGTGCGGTGGCGGCGCATTGATCTGGTTCGGATGATCAGCGAACGGTTCGGGGTAATGTGCTCTCAAAGCGTCGTCTCCGATTATCTGGCTGAGCTCGGCTTTTCCCATATCTCAGGCCGTCCGCAGCATCCTGCTCAAAATCCGCAGGTGATCGAGGCTTTCAAAAAAACTTCGCCAATACGCTCGCAGCCCACATAGCCGACCTGCCGGAGGGCACTCCAGTTGAGGTGTGGTTCCAGGACGAAGCTCGTATTGGACAAAAGAACGGACGCGTCCGTATCTGGGCGAAGAAAGGAACTCGACCACGCCTGCCTGCCGACCAGCGTTACCAGAACACCTACCTGTTCGGTGCCATTTGTCCCAAGCGCGGAACAGGTGCGGCTTTGGTCCTGCCCTCCGCCAATACCGAAGCGATGCAATTGCACCTCGATGAGATCAGCAAATATGTCGCCCGCAAGGCCCATGCAGTGGTGCTGATGGATCGCGCAGGCTGGCACACGACAAGCAAACTCAACGTACCCAAAAACATCACCATCATCTTGCTGCCGTCAAAGTCGCCAGAGCTGAACCCGGTCGAAAACATCTGGCAATACCTTCGGGCAAACTGGCTCTCAAACTGCGTCTTCAAAGACTACACCGCTATCGTCGATGCAGCATGCGATGCATGGAACAATCTCATCCATCATCCAGAAGTCATCACATCAATCGGAATGAGAAACTGGGCTCATGTGGGTCAGTGATTTCTGACTTTGGTATTACACCCGGTCAATTGGAGCAGTTGCCGCGAATGGATGACGACGCCAGGCGCGCCTTGCGTGATTCCATGCGGCAGCGCTATGCCGTCCACTACAGCGAACTCAATGCCAGTCACCAGCCGACCGAAAATGATGGCAATCCAGAGACAATCGCAGACACCGGCGAACCGATGGACTGGTGAAACCAGTCGATCCTGGTCGTTTGATTCCATGATACACTGAAACCAGAGCCACGACTCCTTTCTCGACTTGCGCACCTGATGATCGGGCGCGCCTAAGGGAAAGGAGACCATGATGGCCAGTTCATCAGAAACGATACGCGACCTCAATGACCGGTTTCGCCAGGGCGACTCGACCATTCCTGGCCGAGTTATGATTACCATTGGCGTGCAAAATCTGATTGCTGAACATGATGGCTGTTCACTGGAACAGGTCATCGAACAGGTTCAGCAGTTTGATACCTTCGCCGCCGACAATGATCCGCAGGCCGAGCATGATTTTGGAGCCTTTGATTTTCTGGGAGCCAAACATTTCTGGAAAATCGACTACTACGCCCCAGACTTGCAACACGGTTCGGAAGACCCGGCAGACATTTCCAAAACCACGCGCGTCCTCACCCTCATGCTGGCCGAGGAATACTGATGGCACCGCCTCGGGATCGCCCGCTTACCAAAGCCGACCGGGAGTGGATCTTCCGCCGCGCCACCGCAGCGCTACCACGAAAATAGGGTGTGGCCATCAAGGAAGGCATGACCGATGAGCAACTGACGGCCGCTCTGAAGGACATTCTTGGTATATTCGGCGGCCGGAGCGCGTCGGGAGAACTCTCCTTCACCGTCATGGGCGCGGGATTGCGCATCTGGGGTGGCTGGCAGGTCGTCAATCACGTCATTGAGCCGCCGCTCTATGCCGGAAAGATCACCATTGCTATTGCGCGGGAGATCTATGGCATTGCCGATCCGGACAATCCGCAACTGCGCCTCTTTTGAAACACCGCCACCGATGGCGGTGTTTTTTCTGTTCTGCAAAAAAGTGTTCCACGAACATGGCTGACTTTCCGATTCCACCACGATCCATCATCGACCATAGCGAACGGTGACAAATGGCCGGTCAATCCCAGAAGAGCGACATTCCGAGGCTCACCAAATGCAGAACACCAAGGATACCAACAATGAAATTGACTTTCTTGTTGTCGGACGCGACCGCTGTATCAAACGCGCTGCCAAACGTTAGTTGCAAATTGCCTTGTTCGCGGGCCTTTTCGCCTTGGACATTGAAGATATATTTATACGCCACCGACACATATGGCCGGTGAAATAATAGTCATATTATCTGCCCATGCCGAGTACAATTGGTAGAATTTGCGATAGCCCAGAGCTCACCAAATCAGCAAATGAATCCAAAGCACCAGTCCTAAGAGACCCCACCGCGCCATCTACGCTACTATTATAACGATCAACCATTAACTCATCGATATCAAGGCCACCATCATCATTGTAATCACTGCCCTCGATCAGTGTCGATGCAATGTATGGCCCAACAATCGCAGACATCGCCACGCCTACCATCAATTTTTCAATTGGAACTGCAGGCCCATCGTGAGAGTAGTAGGTCACAAAGAACGACAACGCCCTAATTATTCGAGCTATTTCTGCCTTTGATAGAATTCCATTACCGGATACATCAAACGCCGTAATAATAGTAGATAAACAGATTCGGGCGTTCGCACCACTACAGCTTATTCCGATTTGATTTATGTGCGAGAGGAGAGATAATGCCTCGCTAAATACAAGATTTATTTGAGGATTTGCATAATCACATCTAGCATATTCGCCGACCTCAGGATCACGCAACATACCATCCCCAACGACTATCGTTTGAGGTATTTCAAAATCCAATCCCTTTAACGGTATCTTTTGTCTTATTTCCCAGCGTATATACCCATTTACAAGCGAATATTTAGCCCCAGTAATATAGAATATTCTTGAAAAATATTTCTTTTCGTCTGTTTTCAAAACATAGAATTCGACTATTATTCTGCCAGCGATAATTTTGGTGTTAGATTCGGCGCTTGAACAATCGGGGGTCGACCATATTCCATCAAAGTCTCGCGAGAATTCTGCGTTGGGGAAAGGAACGAGCGAGCCGGACAGTTGCATCTGTTTCGTCAGCATATCGGATAAAGATAAATTATTATCCAGCGCCTGCACATAGCTATTTGATGTGTTGTTTTGCGAAATGCTATCGGATGCACCTTCGAGTCGGGGCTTGAGGTCGCTATACGGTTGAGTATTCATTAAGCCATTTTCCACGACCACTCGCCATATTCTCTTATGACCGATCGATGGATCCGCGCCAGCATCAAGCATGGCTCGAACGCCTTCTGCATTTTTAAAAAAAACCAAACCATACAGAGGCGTCAAGCCGTCCAAGTCAACAGCATTTATATTAGCACCCGATTGGATTAATGTCCTGATAAATTTCGCCGTATTATAACCGGTTAGATGCAAAGGCGTTGATCCGTAAATATCTGCAATATTAACGTCAGATCCATATTTGATCAGTTTTGTTCCTATGACTTCCGCAAAATTGTTCTGAGTTGATGCTTGAACATAGTGTAGAGCAGTTTGTCCTTGTTTATCTTTTATATTTAGATTTAGGCCGTTATTTACTAATATATCTAATATTTCTACAGTTTCCTGAGTTGGATTTCTCAATATTGCTTGTGGAAAAAATTCTCCGTCGTTATTTATTTCTGAAACATCCATTCCTTCATGAAGGCAATAATTAACTTTCCAAACTGCATTATAATTTATAATGCTGCTCCAGTCTCCGCAGTATTTCATCGATAGTGGTAAAATCTGACGCCGATTTGGGTCTAGAAATATACTAGCGTTTTTCCAGAGCACATATTTTTCGGGGGGTAAGACGAAGCCCGTCCCCTCGCATTGGCGGATGGCATTTTCAATGTTTTGCAGCACTTCTGGTGTTGCTATAGAACTTGGAGAAATCAGCTCAATTGAGCCCGCTACAATTCTTCCATTTTGAGCAAGTGAAAAGCTAACCGTAATTGAACCACCAGGTACGAGGTTTTCGTCTTTCATTGCTGCGCAATTTCTGAGTTTCGCCGTCAAGCCTCTCCAGTCTTTGGTTTTAAGCGGTTCGAGGTTCAACTGAGAGTATTTGTTCTGCGCTGCCGTAGCTGAAATCCCAACAGGGAATATTGTGAGAAAAATTGCCATCGCTCCGGCAATAAACCGAAATACATTCAAAATATTCACCGATCCAATCACCATACCGACCTCCTAAATCCATATATTGGGACTTAATTTTATCAACACCCAAACTTGGCAACTATGCTGATGCCCCTCATGTGGCGTTCTTCGAAATGAGAGACTGGCATGGATCGTTTCTTTACCCCAAACTTTTTCGGTTTGACGTCAATTACGGCCAGTCTTCCACGGATTTGATGCAATTCGAGTAGGATTTCTCGGACTGGCCCAGAATTTGGGAATAGCGCCACCGCAGCGCTACCACGAAAATTGGGTGTGGCCATCAAGGAAGGCATGACCGATGAGCAACTGACGGCCGCTCTGAAGGACATTCTTGGTATATTCGGCGGCCGGAGCGCGTCGGGAGAACTCTCCTTCACCGTCATGGGCGCGGGATTGCGCATCTAAGGCGGCTGGCGAACAGTCAACCACGTCATCGAGCCGCCGCTCTATGCCGGAAAGATCACCATTGCTATGGCGCGGGAGATCTATGGCATTGCCGATCCGGACAATCCGCAACAGCGCCTGCTCTGAAACACCGCCCCCAATGGCGGTGTTTTTTTGCAAAAAATGTTCCATGAACATGTTTCACTTTCCCAATCCATGGCGACCCATCATTGACCATAGCAAACGGTGACAAACGACCGGTATGCTGGTTGTCTACCGCCATGACTATCGACCACCATCAAAACGCCACCAAAGACCCCCGCCATGACCGGCTGGGCCGCCGTTTGCGCTTCAGGCGTTGCCACACTGGAAAACGCCTCATACTGGGCGCGCGCGATTGCGACATCCTGGGCTGGCTCCATCGCTATCGTTTTCTTCGGCAATCCCAGCTTTTGGCCTTAATACAACCCCAGTCAGCCAAACGCTTCACTGAACGCTTGGGTGATCTCTATCATGAGACGGGCTATATCAATCGACCGTCCTTTCAGGCCAGCCAATTCGATAGCCGCTGCACTTCAATGCTGTATGAAATTTCGGAGGCAGGCCAGGCCTATCTGGTTGCCCTGGATCAACTGCCAACCCGCGCCGTTACGTTTTCCCGGCGCACCCGCCCTCGATACAATCCGCAGTTCCTGCATACCATGATGATCATTGAAGCGCTGCTGACAGTGGAAATGGCCACAATCGTTACCCCCGGCCAGCGGTTTGTCCCGGTTGATGAAATTCTGGCCAAGGCACCCAAACCGGTTCAGCAAGCTACCAATCCGCTGTCGGCTCCGGTCACCATCCGGCCTGGGGAAGGGCTGCCCGGTCTGCGCTCAGCGCTGAACACCCACATCATCCCCGATGCCCTCTATGGCATCGAATATCTGATTGATGGCCAGCAGAAATATCGCTTTTGGGCGCTGGAATGCGAACGCACCAGCCCGAGGCGTCGAAACACTATCCGGGTCTCCAGCACGCAGTTAAAGCAGGCGGCCTATGACAGTCTGATCCAATCCAAAGCCTTCCAGCGGCATTGGGGTATTCCCAATTTGAAACTGCGGATTGTGACGAGAGAGGGGATTGGGAGCTAACCTTGCCCGTCTCTCCGGCAGTGGCGAAGGCGACCAGGTTCGGTCAGTCTGATATTCCACGATAAACCGCCAATCAAGGGCCTGCCGGGCCACTTGATGGTTTCACCCTTGACTGGCGGTTTCTCGCGGAGTGAGAGGCCATGACGAACCAATCGCGAGGTGTGGCCGAACTCCACAGAAAAACACCACCCGCCAAAGGAGTGGTGTTCAAAAAGAACGTTATGCTGCCTCATCGGTCAGCGTGAGCGACAAGGCGAGTGTCAAAGCTTCAAAAAAGATCATGCTGCGTGGCTCCGGTAGCCAGCAGGGTGGTTTTTCTGGCAGCTGTGATTTCAGATCGGGAAACCGTCTGGTCAGCGCCTCTGCCTCTTCATATTTGTTCTTGTGTAGCCGCAGGCGTGGCACAGTTACATTGATGACTGGAGCATCTTCTGCTGCCTTGGCGATAGCAGCCAGGAGCTTGATGGTCAGGCCATGCTTGCGCATGCGCTTGGTGAGCCGTTCGGACACGAACGCATCGGGTTTGAGGAGATCAATCCAATAGCTGGTTTTGGCAGCCACCTGTGCCGGTGATTTACTTGCCACCTTGGACAGGCCCCAATCAATCAGGCGTTCTCCCTCCAACAAAGCGTAGCCGACCTTCCCGGTCGCGGCGGCGACGCCCAGCACTTTATACCCGGCCATGCTCATTTTTGGATGAGACCGCTAAACGGCTCGGGAGACTGTTCAAGGTGTGGTTACGGTTAAATCGTCCCAGCCACGCCTTCGGGCAATCTGGCAACGAGGACAGCTGTTGATGAACGAGTTTCCGGGCGCGTTCGAACATCGAGGCAAACAGGCTTTCAAAAGACCTCCCGTAGATCAGCGACAGGGTACAAATTTCCTGCACTGAAGGCGTGCTTCTGCCGGATTCCAGCCTCGATATCCGGCTCGGATTAACGTCTAATAAATGGGCGCAATCTTGTTGCGTCAGACCTGATTTGCGACGGGCCACCTTCAGGTCCAGTGCGAATTGTGCATTCATACATATTATGATTACAGTTCGGGCAACCACTGACTTGGCCGACAGGAACACCAGACGCAATTGCCCCAGTCTAATAAATTTCTACCTGTGTCAAAGAACTCAGTACCACCAGTTCAGCCCGAAGCCGCTTGGAGCAGGAGGGGTGAAACCCCTCCACCAACGCTCCGACTAAACTGGTGGTAGATTTATACTGGTAACTCTTTCCTATCGTCCTGTCAGGTTACCCTTTCGGCATTTCAAAACAAGTAGGCACCAATTGCCAATCCGGCATATCAGGCCTTCTGGCAGCTATGATCCACGCCGCTAGACTAGGTCCATGCAAAGCCACCAAAACAATCTACCGCCGGAGCTGGAGCGCTATCTGGCGCTGTGTGAACGCGTCCATCAACGCATGATCAGAGAGGGCACCTGGCCCTGGAAAGACGATCCCGATTCGACAGATGGCCAGGATTTGGTAGAGTCTGAGGATAATCCCACTGATATATGAAATCTTGTTTTGGCTATGTCCGCGTCTCCTCCCACAGACAGGGTGAGGGTGTATCCTTGGACGCGCAAAAAGATGCCATTCTTCGGTTTTCTGGTTCCAACAACATCACCATCAGCCAATGGTTCGAGGAGCAGCAAACGGCTGCCAAATCTGGCCGCCCGGTTTTTAACAGTCTGCTAAAAGCTCTCAAAGCTGGCAAAGCCAGCGGCGTTGTCATGCACAAGATTGACCGATCAGCGCGGAATTTCTTTGACTGGGCCAAAATCGGTGAGTTAGCCGACAGTGGCATCAACGTTCATTTCGCGACCGAAAGCCTCGATTTCCAGTCACGGGGCGGACGGCTGACCGCCAATATCCAGATGGCAGTGGCCGAAGACTATGTTCGCAATCTGAAAGCCGAAATCCATAAAGGTCAGCGAGGGCAATTGAAGCGTGGCTACTATCCTTTCAAAGCCCCCATCGGCTATCGTAACAATGGGGGTAATGAGCTCAAAACGATTGATCCACATTCCGGGCCGTTGGTCAAAACGGCGTTTGAGCTGTATGCGACCGGGCAATACTCGCTTCATTCCTTGCGCTATGAAATGGCCCCCCGTGGACTACACCGCTCATCTGGAGAGCCGTTGTCGAAAGGGTGTGTTGAGAAATTCCTGGCCAATCCTTTCTATACCGGACTCATCCGCATCCATCGCACCGGTGAAACTTATCAGGGTGCCCACCAGCCACTGATCGCCACCGCCTTGTTTCAGCGGGTAGCCGAAGTGCGTGCCGGAAAAAGCGGCAAGAAAACCACGCGCCACAATCACCTGTTTCGCGGGCTGTTCCGCTGCGCCACTTGCCGATACTCCATGATTCCGGAAAAGCAAAAGGCCTATGTCTATTACCGCTGTCAGTCAGTAGCGTGCCGGGGAAACAGCGTCCGCGAAGAACCGCTTGATAGGGCAATTGCCAAGGTGCTGGGGAAAATCAAACTCTCACCGCAACACCAGACAACGATCAACCAGCGAGTGGAGCAATGGTGCCGCACCAAGACCAACTCTGGAAGACACAGCAGCGGTGCCATGCAACTGGCGCAGGTGACACAAAAAATCACCAAACTGGAAGACGCCGCAATTACTGGAATCATTGATGCTGACAATTTTGCCAAGCGGAAGGAAAAGTTTTTATTGGAGCAGGCCGCCTTGAACGAAAAGATGGAAACGGCCGCCACCAATCGCACCGATTCCGAACGAGTGCACAAATTTCTCGAACGGATAAAAAACCTTGCCGAGCACTATCATTTTGCCAATCCGGCTGAAAAACGGGAACTGGTCGAAATAGCCACCTCGAACCGTACAGTCGTCAACAAAAACGTCACTGTTGAGCCATCGAATTGGCTTCGGGCCACCGAGGTTGCGGTGGGTGGCTTCTGTTGTGCACAGTCTCCACCCACTTCTCGAACCAGTCACGAAATGCCAAACCAGCAAACCGGGGCTGGGTTGGCGGAAAAGACGAGTGATTCTGAAGCATTTTCAGAGATCGAAGCTCGTCACCTTGAGCAAGTGATTGAAGCTGCCAACTCACCAGAAGCCCACCGCATCTACGAGATGTTCATGGATGGCTATCGCGGAGCCGCGTTGGGCACAGAGGATTGCCGGGCTAATCATAAACGCCTGTGAAATCGGCCCGGGAAATTATCACCACGATTGGCCAGACACGGGGCCGACCACCGGACCGGCTGTTTGGTATGCGTCAGGCAGACCGGCTGTTTCATTCGTATATTATAGGCCAGACGGGCACAGGTAAATCCAGTCTGATGCGCACCATGGCCACTCAGGATATCAATCGTGGTCAGGGGTTCTGCCTGATTGATCCGCATGGTGATCTGGCTCAATCTGTCCATAAGCAGGCCGGTGACAATTGCCTGTACTGGGACGCCGCTGATCCAGCCTGTCCCTACGGATACAATCCGCTGACCTATGTATCAGAACCATACCGCCCATTGGTCGCCTCTGGCCTGATTGATGCCCTCAAGAAACAATGGGCCGATGCCTGGGGGGCCAGAATGGAACATCTATTGCGCTATGCCTTGCTGGCTTTGCTTTCTCGACCAGGTTCAACCCTGCGGGATATCATGCCGCTGTTTTTGCAAACTGAGTTTCGGAAGCAAGTATTGACCACGGTAACGGATGAGCAAGTGCGACACTTCTGGACCAGCGAATTTCCCAACATGAACTACAAAACCGCCGCCGATGGGGTAGCTCCAATCGCCAACAAGTTAGGGGCTTTTATGGCCCATCCCCTGGTACGCCGGGCCGTCTGTGAGCCGGAGAAACCCCTGCGGTTTCGTAGCATCATGGATAAGGGCCAGACATTGATCGTCAATCTGTCCAAGGGGCGGCTGGGGATTGATGTTGCCAACATCCTGGGCGGTTTGATTGTCTCATCCGTTGCCCTGGCCGCGTATAGCCGTCAGAATCAATCGGAGAGCGAGCGGCGGCCATTTCTGCTCTATGTTGACGAATTCCATTCATTCACGACCACAGCCTTTGCCGACATGCTGTCCGAATTGCGCAAGCATGGTCTGGCATTAGTGTTAGCCCACCAATACACGTCGCAACTGGATAATGAAGTCCGGGAAGCCATCTTTGGTAATGTGGGAACGTTGATTTCATTTCGGGTCGGGGCTAGTGATGCCGCCATTCTTACCAAGCATTTTGCGCGTGATATTCCGCAGCCACCCGATCTGGTGAACCTGGCCAACTATGACATGTTTATCAAGCTGATGGTGGATGGACAGCAAGGGAAGGCGTTTTCTGGTAGGTCGGTTGTTTGATAACAACGTTCTTTGACTCAACGGCGGCGGTCCGCAGGCCTGGCTCACCCACGTCCTCAGCCGTATCGCCGATCACAAGTTCACCAAGCTGGACGAGTTGATGCCTTGGCGTTACGCTGCCAGACATCGTAACCGCCATTTCGAGTCTCGGAAAGGTCGGGCTGGCCGAACTCTCGCCATTCGCATGGCGGAACGGGTACTCAATCACGCATCTGGCGTTGCTGCGATGAATGACCGGTATAGTTATTGGGAAGAGATGGTTGAGCTAGACTTTTCTGATTTCAGTTATAAGTTGGGCATCTACTAGATAATCTAAAATTGGCTGAAATGTATAGACAAATAATATTATTGCTGTTTATCCACATCGTAATATAGGTTTGTGTACGTAACCTGTATAATTTATCTATGAAGTATCTCTCAAAAAAAATTGATAATTTTTATGTATTACAATTTTTCTGGATAATAATGTTAATTTATGGTGGTTATTTCTATGTGTACGGATATTTCACTTCGCCAACAATAAATATCACAGGTGATATTTTATCTTCAATATTCTTGTGGATATCTTTGACTAGTCATACAATATTATGCTTTTTTTCTATATTTTTTAGCTTTAAATATCGAAAACAAGGACGTACGGCCATTTCAAATAAGATTGCCAAGCTTCCATTATTTCATCCTATCACATATTTTCTTATCCCAGTGATAATTATAAAAATTGTAAATATAATTAACATTAATTAACAAAATCACCAGCTTCCATTGTTGTTATTTAAATTTTCCTCTAACGAATTTATAATATTTTTTATAGAATGCTTGTTAATTTTTGAGGTGCTAAAAGTATATTTTGTTGATCCGATTTGGTTCCGTACTGCACTAACGGGGTCACCTGCTAGCCTCACATTAATCACATTCGATAAATTACTCGGGGCAACACCTTTTGATGGCCCCAATCCAGCAGCGTTAAAAGTTACCGATTTAATTTGGCTATTCTCACTGGCTACATATTGAGCCAAACCACCACCCAACGAGTGGCCAACAGTGGTTAATTGTTTCCCACTGTACTCGGCTTGCGCAAAATTGGCAAAAATGAGCGCAAAATCATATTGGTTGAGATCCCGATCTCCAAAAATTAATTGAGGAAGATTGGTGCCTACATAATCCGCCATAAATGAAACAATAGGCACACCGCTAAATAGTGTAGCGCTCCCTTCAAATACCAAGGCAATTTCGCCATTTTTTTCGTAAATTGCTGCGTTAAAACCTGATGCACTCAATGTTAGCATAACTATTTCAAGCTGTGCTTTCTCAACAATTCCCTGTGCCGCGAACCCATCTCTCAGTATATCTTTCCAAGATTTCTGCAAATTCCAGCCATCAATTGATTTCGCATTGTCGTAAATTCCGTTCGCTAAATTTGCATATGTCAATAACGCAGAAGCCGCATTGGTGTTCGACAATCGGCCGGACCACAAGTCAATCTTGTTTCCGTATGAATCATACCCAGGAGTTCTAATCACAATTGGAACAGCGTCCTCAAGAAACGGGGGGGTGGACTGCGCAGTGCCTAACAGTAACTCCGGATCCGACACCACCGGCGGCACCGGCGGCACCACCACCGGTGTCACAGGCACACACGTAATCCCTGCACATTGCGTCACTGGGTTCATCGACTCCGCCACCTCAAGCAACGGCAGCACATTGAGCTCTCCACCCACACCTGCTTGGCTTCCGGCCGCCACGAGTCCATTGGAGTTAATTTCGGCGACATTGTTACCTGGCTGCGTAGCTGTCAATGTGCTTGCTGGATCGATGAACAGGAACACAATCTGCGACTGGCTCGTATCAGTGATTGCACCATCTGCCAGCACAGCATTGTGATCCATGATCAGCTGCAGCGATATCGGGGTACCGCCAAGATTGATGGAGTTCTGGCCGAATGTTGCAGTGGCAGCGTTGTAGGAAAAGTTAACAAACCCACCTCCGGCAGAACTCAGTTCATATGAACCTGAAGAAGACGGATAGTTCTGAATGTCGATCTGAATTGCGCTTGGATTGCCAACATCTGAACCGAACCCAGCGGCTGAGATGTTTGCCCCTTCTTTGGCTGCCAATAGCACCAGCCCGCCATTGGTATCGACGAAGCCGGTATTGTTCCCGCGAATCTGCCCCTCTGCCGATGCGAAGCTCAAGAGAAGTCTTCCTGAGGTCGAAGTAATATCAACTCCGCTTGCAATCACAATATCGTCAACCGAGTTAAACCCGAGGATGCCGTCCCCGCCACTTGTCTTGTTTATGTCCGCTTCAATTGAAATCCATCCGGCATCATCACCCAACGAGTTTACATTAGTAATGAATACCGCAGTGCCACTATTGAGCGCAGTCTCGATGGTAGCAGCATCTATGATGGAAGCAGAACTGTGACTATCAATACGTGTGAATCCACCGAATCCGTCGGGAACCAAATTGTATTGATCGACTGGGACGTAAAAGTCAGCAAACACGTCTACGAGCGTACCATTCACAGGGAATTGACCCCAAAATTGGTTTGGCATGATGTCCAGATACTGTTCAAGCCCGTCAACGATTCGAATGTTGACCGGGTCCATAAGCCAGCTACCAACCTTGCCATTTGAAGCTGAAGCATCAGCAGCGGTGAGCACCGAGAGGTAGTTTTTGCCCGAGGTTTCAATAAACCCGCCGTCACCGCCGTTTGAGCCTCCACGCGCAGTAATTGTTGCGGATGTCAGCGTTGCCTCATTTGACCAGACTACCACCTTGCCACCATCTCCGTTGTCGGTCGCATCTGCGGTGATTGTTACGCTTTCTTCCAACACCACAAAGTCGGCGGTTGGAACTGGAAACGCTGAATAGGCAATACCGTATTCAGCCATGGTCTCTGGCGTCGCGTTACCTCCAAGATAGTCCCCACCAATCAGAACGGCTCCACCACCATCATTACCTGATACATTGATGGTTGCCGAAGTTCCCAATATGACCTCACCGGTGACGACAATCTGTCCCTTTTCCTCAGGACGGCGCTTGGGCAGCACTACTTTTGTGATCGGCTCGTAGGTCGTGGCGGACAGGGGTCCAGAAAGGCGCACTACCTGCTGCGGCGCTCCGGCGACTTTTGTCGACCGCGTCTGCGCCCCCAGAATGATCTTTCCGCCGCGCATCCTAACCGTATTTGCCTCAATGACGCCGGTATTGTTAATCACCGAATTCACCGCCAGCCGTGCCGTAGCCGCTGACATTGCAACGGTGCCGCCATCGGCCTTCAATGTGCCTTCATTCTTCACCAGATCAGAGACCGGTTTTCCAGTGGCCACATCAAACACTTCAGCGCTGATCTCATCATCAATAGCAAGCTTCACCAACCCATCCCCATAAGGGTCAATGGTGAAGCTGTTGCCAGAAGCAAGATTAATAGTGCCAAGCCGTGCTGTGATGGTACCGGAGTTGCGTACAGATGGTGCCACAAACGCGGCCAAGCCATAGTCCTTAACACTAATACCTGCTTCAATGACGATGGAAGCTGAGGCATTGCCCGCTTGGTCAAATATCAGATTGCCGGTATTGAAGTTTTCATTGCTGATACCGCTGGTGGTCGCAATTAAACGATTGACGTCCACTTGCGCGCCTGCGCCAAAGTGAATGCCGTCAGGATTGACAATAATCACATTCCCATTGGCTTCCAGGTTGCCAAGGATGCGGGATGGATCATTCGAGCCAGTCACGCGGTTAAGTGTCCAGGACTCGGAGCCTGGTTGCACAAAACGGGTTGTCTCTCCTGCCTCGATATTAAACTCACGCCAGTTGATAATGGCGCGGTCAGTGGTTTGGGTCACGCTCAAGGTTTGTGGGTCTGGGGCGGTAATAGTGGCATCTCCTGATACCACCTTCCCATCAAGCGGGTTCGCGGCAGCATACACGGTGGCAGCCAAGAGCAGCGCGGGTGTGAGAGCAGAGGTCGCATGGAGGCGCTTCTTTAATCGTTTCACCACATGCACTCCTAAAATCTGAAGGCAGTTTTGAACCACCCTCTGGTGTCATCAAGACTGGTTTGGCTATTGGGCTCATCAATGATTTGTGTGACAGCCAAATCAGCCGAGAAACTGCCCTTGCCGAAACGAATGCCAAGACCAGCCGAGGTGCCATTATCATTGTCCGGCGTACCCAATGGCGCATCAATGTTAGTGATGTGGCCAAAATCAACAAACGCATATGGCTGAGCGTATTTGAGTACTGTGCCAGAAACCGGCAGGTCATGCCGGAATTCCAGCGTTGTTAAAAAACACCGGTCGCCGGTGATGATGGAGGAGTCGAAGCCGCGACCAAAGGTACGGCCACCATAGCCGCACTCTTGCGAAGACAAGAGTGGGTCATCAGTCCACTGGGCAAATCCGCTGAGATACAAGCTGTTTCGATTGCCAAGCTGTTGGGTGCGAGAGAGTGTGCCTGTGACTTTGAAGAAATCCACCACGCCGGGAATGCGTGAGGCCATCGGATTGCCGTTTTCAGTGCTGCCCAAGCCTTCAATGCCATGGCTGGCTGAGAGGTTCAGTTGGGTAACGCCATTGAACTCATCAGCTTTCTCATAATCGAGTTCACCGCGAATAATGCGCAACCGGTCTTCAGTGGCCATCATGCCAAGGTTCAATGACTCGGAGTTTTTGAAATCAAAGGCAATCAGGCCAGTGAGATTTTCCGAGCGGGTTCGGATAAACGGAAACGATACGCCAGCGGAAATATTGAGACCTTCGGTTTCATAGTCAAGCGCTCGCAACGCTTCAGTGCCAGGATAGCCTTGGCTATAATTTCCGTTGATGAAGAAAGTTAGACCTTCTGCGGTAAGTACCTGTTCATAGCTAAAGGCAAAGTAATTAAGTTCCAGATCATCATCCTCAGATGGACCTGCGGCGGTGAAAGCCCCTTCAATGCGCTCGTGAATACGCAAGGTGTTATTGAGCCCACCGCCGATGGTGGCCTGATACGGCCCGCTGGCTTCAACTCCATGATTATCGATTGAGACATATCCATCAGCTCGCGTCTCGGTCATGGTGATAATGAGGGTGGATGCATTGGGAGTGGTCTCAGAGGCAACCAGGTTTGACTCGAACTTGAGGCCGGGCAGGTCACTGGCCAGAAGCAGGTAGCGCTCCAACGTCCGATTATTGAGTGGTCGGTCGGCAGTGATAGCAGCACTATATGAGTCAAAGAAATTGCGATAGGACGTCACGCCTTCCGGCCAACGCACTTCATCCACATAGCCTTCAATGATTTGTATCGTGATGGATGCGCCAGCAGGATCAAGTTCCTGTGGGGGTACAATTGCGCGCGAAAGCAGATACCCGTCCTGCCCATACTTGGCGGTGATTTGAGCAGCGATGTCGAAAACTTGCGCGAGGGTGACCTGTTTGCCGATAAGATCACTGTATATGACTGACAAGTCGTTGCTGCTGTATACGGTGGAGCCTTTCACCGTGACGCCGTTTAAGCGAAGAGAGACTGAAGCTGCTTCTGAAGGAGGCGTAGTGCTTTCAAGGCCGCGGGTGACTTTGGGTTTTACCGTAGGGGCAGTACGTTCTTCGAAACGCTCTTCTACGCGGCCAGCTTCAGCACCACCGGGGACCTGGGCATAGCTTGTTTGAATACTGCACAATAAAGCTATGCCCAGCCCTATGGCTGCTGAGAGTTTCAACATGGATTGGCCCCCGCCATTAACATTCACTGCGCTTCTATTTATCAACGAGCGCTTTTGAAGATAAATTAACTGATATTCTCCAGATGGAATTATTCGTAGAGAGAGACTTGCATGTATCGTTGCTTTCTCCGAATCTTTTTCGATTTGGCGCAGCATACGGCTTATCTTCCACGGATTTGACGCAATTCGGGTGGGATTTCGCGGCTCGGCTTCGCGGACTGGACACGAATTTGGGCGTAGCTCGGCGTCCGCGTGGGAGACGGTGCACCTTTCGTATCAGGCTATTATACGCCCGAAATTTGGAGCGCCGATTGTCAGCAGGAATTGGAACTCGGCAGGGCGGTAAAGGCGCGTATGGACGAATTGCTTGCCATAGACGGAGTGCAGGTGTTCGACTCTGGTGATGTAGACAGCACGCAAAGCAAACGTCCCTTGGTCTGGGTCAAGCTACCAGACGGACGCACGGCTGGCTCGGTGCTCATGGCTGAAGGGTTGGCGCGTGAATGGACACCCGGGTATAAAGCAGACTGGTGTGAATGATGGCGTCGTCATTTAAGAAAAAACCCCTACCCAAGAACACAAAGCCGATTTGGGGGAAAATTAGATGAATGTCTTGCTTTGGATCGCTGACGGCGCTTAGGCCTCTTTGCGGCTTGGTAGCTACTAAAGACCGTCCTGTCCCTTTCTGTCCCGCCAAAAGTCTCTGAAAGGCATTTTTGAAACAGGCGTTAAAGCGCAAGGCGTTGAGTTTCCCGCATTCCTACTACTCAAATGACGAGATCGTGCCATTGCCTTACCGGAGCAAGGGGTATCGCAACGAAAATCAACATTGGTACTCAATATAGACTCGAACCCTAAAATTAAAACGAGAACGGGGGTATCGGCTGGGGTACAGGGCAAAACCGCATGCCTAATACCTTAAACCTTTCAAATGCTTGGAAGAAACATGCGAGTCCTCTTCTGGCACCATTTGACTGTTCGACAAGGTTCGGTACAGTACAAAAACAATCATAAAAATCAATGTGATATGGATAATCCCGCTATTTCTGTGTGCGGGATCGTCCAACACGATGTGCCTACATCCACCATTTTTGTTGGTTGTTTTGTTGGCTTTGTTTGGCATACACGCGATGTTTTGAACATCATTCATGGATGCGAGCAGCGCGGTGCAGTCGTCACCATACTTAACCGTCATGTTTCGACACGCGGTGAAATGGGCCACATGGTGCTCTCAGGGCTTGACATGGTGGCGCAGTTGGAGCGTCGATTTATCAAGGAACGCCAACGAGAGGGCATCAAGCGCGCCAAGACAAATTGAATTTACAAAGGTGGAAAGTATCGCTCGATCAATACGGATACTCAAGAATGCGAGTTTATCGTATCCTTGGAATTGCCAATAACCAATGCCTGTGAGTTGAGCCGTTGCGTCTCAACTTCCACTTTTCAAAGTTCGATTATTTTTGTTTCAGCGCATTGAGAATGCTCTGCCATTCAGCTTCAAGTTCATGGCTTGCCTGGGTTTTTTCCGCTCTGCGATACCAGTAAGATGCGTTCGACTTGTCGCCTTCGATGAGGTGAACAAATCCATGAACCCAGTCATGGTCTGGACTTCCCTCGTTGGATTGGCAAAGGTCATGACACGAGCTCCAGTTTGGGCCCATTTCAAAATTATCATCCTTAAGACGTTCGACTGCATCTATCAGCCGTGTTCTTGTCTGGCTCATTGTTCTGATCTCAACTCCAATTCGAATTCATTTCATATTCGCATCTGTCATGGCTTTCAAGCAGACGCGCCTTGATAGCCGAACCGCCTGGGCGACCTTCATTTTTCTACCATTAGAGAACCTGATGAGACAATGTCCGGCAGAACTCCATTCATATGCTGCATCAAAGCGTGAGATCAAAAACTGGGTCCGCGACTACACCGAATGGCGGCCACGATGACCGCTAGTTTCGTGGTTTGGGGACCTGCCAATTGTCAGAGAGGGAAATTAATATCGCTTCCGGTGGCGACGTAATAAATTGGCATTTGCCAGGACAATCCTGTTTCAGGCATGAGAGGTGGTCGGTTTGCATGGCGTTGAACCTGTCGCTGTCAGCTTGATCTGTCACAATTCAGGCGCATAGGACCGCCGCAATTCGAGCGACGGAACCTGGCACCCCGACCTGAAACGTCAAGCCGATCTCTTCATCGGACATTGCGCCGGTATCCGGATAAACGGTTCGCTCGCGGTTTCCAACGCGGCTTCAGTAATTCCAGAGCGTTCCGTCTTCCAGTCGCACGACCGGGTGGCTGCCGGGTTTGTAGCTGTAGCGCGCGGCTTCCTTTTCGTCAAAGTCGACGCCCAGGCCGGGCGCGTCGCTGACATATACCATTCCATTCTGCATCCTGTGCGCTGAGGGGAACAGCGCGTCGCATTCGGACGTGCCGAGCACGAGGTATTCCTGAATGCCGAAATTCGGCGCCCAGGCGTTGAGATGGGCGTGAGCCGCCATGCACAGCGGCGAGTGGCTTGGCGCGCCATGGAACCCTGTGCGCACGTGATGCAGCCCCGCCAGATCGACGATGCGTTTGACGTGAGTGATGCCGCCGGCATAAGTGACGGCAACGCGGATGAAGTCGATCAACTCGTTCTCGATCAGCTTGTTGCAATCCCATATCGAATTGAACACCTCGCCGATGGCGATTGGCACGGTGGAATGCTGGCGCATAAGCTTCAGCGCGTTTTGATCCTCAGCCGGGGTCGGATCTTCAAGCCAGAACAGGTTCACCGGTTCGACCGCTTTGGCGAACTCGGCGGCTTCACGCGGCAACAGCCGGTGATGCACGTCGTGCAGGATTTTCAAATCCGGGCCAAAACGCTCGCGGATCCGGGCCAGTGCATCGGGCATGTAACGCATGTAGCGATCAGTGTCCCAGATCTCCACCTTGGGATGGATACCACTGAAATCGGTGATGAAGTTCTTGAAATCGCCCTTCTTCTCCGAGACGCCATAGCTGGCAGTCGGCATTCCGGGGATGCCGCATTGCACGCGGACCGCCTTGTAGCCCTCATCAACGTAATAGGCGATCGAGTCCATCAGGTCTTCGAGGTCGGAGCCGGTGGCGTGACCATAGACCAGTGCGCCCTCGCGGCTTTTGCCACCGAACAGCTGATAAAGCGGCAGGTCGGCGAGCTTGGCCTTGATATCCCACAGCGCCATATCGATTCCGCCAATGGCCGCCATCGCAATCGGGCCGCCCCGGTTGTAGGCACCGCGATAGAAGAACTGCCAGATGTCCTCGGTGTTGCGGGGGTCCTTGCCGATCAGGTTCGGAATCAGGTAGTTCTCCAGATAGGTCGCAGTCACTGTCTCGCGGCTCTTAAGCGTCGCATCGCCCAGCCCGTAGATGCCCTGGTCGGTCATGATCTTCAGCGTGACGTAGGGCTTGCCGGGCCCGCCGACGAACACTTTTGCATCAGTAATTTTCATGGGGATAATCTCCGTTGAAGGTCACATTCAGTTCAGTGCGGTCACGTCCGTCCAGTTGCTGTTGTTGCGGATCAGATCGATGATCTGCTGGTATTGGCTGCCTTCCCTGAACGTCGGGTAGGGTTCGACAGATTCACCTTGAATGTCCCTGACGAACTCTCTCGCCAGATAGTGCCAGCATTGCTCGGTCGCACCAGCGACGTGCGGCACGGTTGCGGCAATCTCCGGGGGCAGAGGCAATTCTTCCCAGGTCTTGCCCTTGCCCCACAGATACAACTGACCACTGCCATAGTGGCCCTTGATGTAAATCGCGCCTTCGGTGCCGTAGAATACGATGTGGTCCTCGTGGAACCGGGGCACCAGTCCACCATGCTTGAACAGCACCGAAACCGGTTTTTCGGCGAACGCGCTCTTTATCTGCGCCAGCACCGTGTAGGACCATTCGACGTTGCTTTCCCCCCATTTGAGCGAAGGGTCGTCGAGGTCCGTGGGAATGAAGTCACGCCGCGTTGCGAAATTGTGCACGCCCTCCACGATTGGGGCGCGGCCGAGGTCATCGCGGGTTTCACCGATGATTGACAGGATGTTTTCACCGATAACCGATGTCACGATGGACAGCGTATGGGTGAAGTTGTTGTTCAGGCGGCCGCCGCCGTCTTCCTTGCGGTGAGACCATCCGAAGGGAATTTCATGCTCCAGGTTGAAGTGCGACATGCACTCAACCTCAACCGGTTCGCCAATCGCGCCAGCCGCGACCAATTTTCTGGCGTGCAAAACGCTCGGCGCGTAGCGGAAGCTGGCGGCATAGGCTGTCTTGACGTTATGTTGCTGCGCAAGTTTGTAAAGCTCGACTGCGGAGTCGCTGGTTGCTGTCATCGGCTTGTCGCAAAACACATGACACCCGAATTCGATGGCCTGCTTGATGGGCTCGTAATGGGCACCACCCGGCGTCGCAATGGCGACGATATCTGGTTGGCAGGCATTCAATGCTTGTTGCCAGTCGGTGCCTGAATACGGGATAGCCATTTTGGCGGCCACCTCGCTCACGACATGCGCGGTGCGGCCGACGATGCCGACGACGTCGGCACCGGCCCCACGAAAAGCATCAGCATGGCCTTGTCCGGCAAAGCCGGTGCCGGAAATCAGGACTTTCAAGCTGCAATCCTCCTCTTTGCGTCGGGTTCCCATAGCTACCGCCGCCTATACGGTTTCGGCGTCGGCCATTTATTTATGATATGTGACTGAAGCGGCAGGCGCGGACCCAATCAATGCAACATCCAAGACACCAGACCAGTTTCTGGACCGCAAGCCTATGCCTGAAGCAACATGATGATCGCCAGCTCGAAAACTCAATAGATCGCTCCATGTTCGAGTGAGCGCGCAGCGCCAGCTAGACACGACGCCCGGTTTCCTTATCGAAGATATGGACCTTTTCGGGATCGATCGAGACTGCGAGCGTCTGGCCTATGTCGACGTCTATCCCACCTTCCAGGACTGCGGTCGCCGAGGTGTTGGCCAACTCAAAAGTCACATGGGTTTGGGCGCCGGTAGGTTCGACAAGTTTGGTGGTGCCCGAAAGTGGAGCGCCAGAAGCATTCAGGGCAAAGTGCTCGGGACGCATTCCAACAATGACTTTCTGGTGTTCAGCCAAACTACGATGGTGACTGGGAACCGGCACGGATTGACCACCGGAAAACAAAGCCGCCAAGCCACTGTCGGTCTTGACGATTGTCGCATCGATCAGATTCATCGAGGGCGTCCCTATGAAGCCGGCAACAAAAAGATTCTGCGGCGAGTTGTAGAGAGTGATAGGGCTGCCAACCTGCTCGATATTGCCGCCGCTCAGAATCACGACCCGGTCGGCAAGGGTCATCGCTTCGATCTGGTCATGGGTTACATATATAGAGGTTGTTTTGACGCGTTGATGAAGTGTCTTGATCTCGGAGCGCATCTGGACCCGCAATTTCGCATCGAGGTTCGAAAGCGGCTCGTCGAACAAAAACACCGCCGGGTTTCGAACGATTGCGCGACCCATGGCAACGCGCTGCCGCTGTCCACCCGAGAGCTGTCCGGGTTTACGTTCGAGTAGCGCGTCAAGTTCGAGCAGCTTTGCCACCTCTTGAACCTTGATGTCGATTTCGCGACGTTTGAGCCCGGAAAGTTTCAGGTTGAAGCCCATGTTTCGGGCAACCGTCATATGCGGATAGAGCGCATAATTCTGGAACACCATCGCAATGTTGCGCTCACGAGGATTGAGGTGATTGACGACTTTGCCGTCGATCTTGATTTCCCCCTCGCTTGCCGGCTCCAGCCCGGAAATGATCCGCAGCAAAGTCGATTTGCCGCAGCCGGATGGACCAACCAGAGCAACAAATTCACCATCCTCAATGTGAAGGTCAACACCGTGGATGACTTCAACGGCACCAAAGGCTTTCTTCAGCCCAGTGATTTCTACAGAGGCCATTGGCCCTCCCAATCCTTATTTTCCCATCGATCGATTCAAGCCGGTCACCGCTCATGCCAAAGCGGCGGCTCGTTCACGAATGATCTCTTGTTTCAGTGTCTCGCCCGACAGAAACCGCCGGACCTCTTCCACTGCCGAGAGCCCCTGGTGAATGTAGCTCTCAACGGTGTGGCCAGCGCAGTGCGGGGATAGATAGATGTTTTGCAACTCGCGCAACGCGTCGTCGTCAGGCAGCGGCTCTATGTCGAAAGTGTCAATCGCCGCGAATATGCGTCCTTGCTGCAGAACCTCAAGCAGGGCACCCTTTTCGATCAACCCGGCTCGCGCCGTGTTGACCAGTAATCCGCCCGGTTGAAGGCTCTCGAGGTGATCTCGAGTAATCATACCTTCTGTTGCCGGAAGGTTGGCAGCGTGCAAACTCACGACGCTGCAGCGTTCAAAAAGTTCTTCCAGGCCGAGCAACGTCACGCCAAGCTCTTTTGCCTGAGCCGTGTCGATGAACGGATCATAGACGCATACGTTGCATCCGAAAGGACGCAGCATTTTCTGCACCAGGTGACCAACATATCCGAGGCCCACGATTCCGACATCCTGCGCGCCAAGAAGCCGACCCAGATGGTTGTGGCGCAGCTCAAACCACGGCTTACCGGCACGGAGCCCTGCGTCCATTTCCGTATGACGTCGAAGATGTGCCAGTATTTGTGCAAGGGTGAATTCCGCGACTGCATCGGCGATTTTAGGGGCCGCATGGCTGACGCGGATGTGCCCGGCTTCAAGTGAGCCGAGGATATCCAAGGCCTTGATCGATCCCGCTGCGTGCGAAACGAACACGACGCTGCCCCTGGGCGCGAGCGACTCGATCGGAAGTTTTGGACTTTTCCATCCGGTGATAGCGACGGGGACGTCTTCCAGCAATTCGGGCAGGCTCTCGCCGGCAAGCTGATCGTCTGCCGCGATCACCGGCTCGGCAAAGGTCGCCAAAGCTTCCACAACGACATCGGTGAATATGCGGTTGCGGGTCTCCTCGGGTATCAGCACGGCAACTCTTGGCCGGTTGGTGGCGAGTGATGAACTTTGCATGTCTTTTACCTTAATTCTTGTCGTTGGGTTTGGTCAGCGGATCGCCGGCTGCATGATTATTTCGGAAATATGTGCCCGCTCTGGCAAGCGCATGACGAACATGCAGGCGTCGGCAATGTCTTCTGGCTGAAGCGCCTTGGCACGCATTTCGGCGGTTGGGGGGGTTGGTCGCTTTTCCAGCAGCGGCGTGTCGGTCATGCCCGGCAGAATGACCGTAGCGCGAATGTTATTTTGCCACTCTTCTTCCATGATCGCATGGGTCATCGCCATGACGCCCGCCTTTGTGGCCTGATAGGCCGCTCCGGACGGGTCGGGCTTTCTGGCTGCCGTCGAGGAGATATTGATGAGCAGCCCACCACCGCGCTGGCGGAAAATCGGGACGATTAACCTGGCAAGATTGAAGGCCGCGTTGAGGTTCGTATCGATCATCGACGCCCAAGCCTCGGACGTCAGGTCAACGAACGCACGTTTGACAATGTTGACCCCGATCGTATTGACCAATGTGTCGATCCCGTCCAGTTCCCGCTGGTGACCGGCGAATGCTTTGGACAGCGCTGTTGCATCTGCAGCGTCGCCTTGTATGCAAAGAACAGAGGCCGCCCCGCGCTCTGTTGCCTCGTGCTCAATCTCTTCCAATCGCGCCTTGTCCCGGCCAAGAAGAACAAGGCCGGCACCGGCGGATGCAGCGGCGCGGGCCGTCGAACGGCCCATGCCGCTTGTCGCACCTGCAATTAGGATGTTTCGACCTGAGAGGTTTGTGTCTGTGCTCATGTTTTTGATCTCGATTGGAATTTGACGGAGGTACTCGGGGCGGCGGTCGAAGCGCGAACAATCAATTCTGGTCGCAATTCAACATGGGGATCATCAATCTCGCCTTTCGACTCCAGCGTATCGATGAGCTTTGCGACCATCAGCTCCGCCATTCTCTCAACGGGTTGCCGAACTGTGGTCAATGGCGGCTGCATAACCTCGGCCATGAAAATATCGTCAAACCCGACGACGGAAAGATCTTCGGGTACCCGATAGCCAAGTTCGCGCGCGCCTGCGCAGGCACCAATCGCGTACATATCGTTGACGGTAAACACTGCCGTAGGCGGATCATCCAGGGTTAGCAGTTCACGAATTCCGGTTCTGCCAAGATCAGCAGACTGGCTGTCGCCAAATCCTGTGGCATTGGGCCCGAGCCAAACAAGATCGGGGTCCAGCGTGAGCCCGGCCTTCTTGAGCTCGGAGCGCATCCCATTCAGCCGGGCGGTCCGGTTCGATGTGCCAATAGGGCCGGAAATAAAAGCGATGCGCTTATGGCCCAACCCTATCAGATGACGTGTGGCCAATCGTGCGCCGAGTGCTTGGTCGACGCTTACAGAGCACGAAACCACCCCTTGCGCACCACGTGTTTTGCGGTCGAACGCGGCAACCTGCATTCCCTTTTCTGCGAGTTCACGCAAGTAGTCGAACGAAACCGGCGAAGACCCCAGGATGACGCCACGAATCGAAGAACCATAGAGCGACGACAGATAGTTGGCTTCCAGTTCAGGATCGCGTTCCGCGTTGCAAATCAGGACCTGGTAACCGCGCTTCAGCGCTTCTTTTTCAATTAGCTGTGAGACGTTGCCCCAGAATGGGTTCGCAACAGACGGGACAACAAGGCCAATAGTTCTGATCTGCCCTGACCGAAGCTGACGGGCGACGGCGTTTGGGGTGTATTGCAGTTCAGTAATGGCCTCCTGGACGCGGCGCAACGTTTGGGCTCCCATCTTCGCGTGCCGACCGTTAATCACATTGGAGATGGTGCTGACAGACACGCCGGCTTTTTTCGCCACATCTTTAATTCCTGCCATTTAACTATCTCACTTAGGTTTCACCAAGGGACGGTTGCCGGGGCCGCCCTGCCACTATCCAGACTAACAGTCTTTGGTAACACGTTATATATAATAACTGGAATGCCGGTTGTTTTTCCAGCACGTTTTTCTTCAAACACACTTTTTTTGATAACTCAATCCGCACTTGATGCAGCGTCAGTGGGAAGAATGGATCGACTCGTTATTTTCAGATGATATAAAAATATCAGTTTTTTCAGTTGTTTATGATGATAACTTATTAAAAATTAATACCTATGGCGGCGCAATAGTGAGCGCCGCATTACTATCAGAAAGCCAGTGAATTTTTTTGTCGACTTTGGTGCAACGTTTTACTATATTCGATCTGTGGACTCTCGAATTGCGGATTTCCGTACCGAGAGTTCCACAGCTTGGTCGAGCTCACAGGGAGGAAAAAATGACCACATCTCATTCACGCAGACGATTTCTGAAACAGAGTACAGTCGTGGCCGGTGGCTTCGCGCTGACCGTTGTTTCGAATGGTGCAATGGCTCAGGGGAAGAAAAAGGTCCGTTTCAGCGGATATGTTGAATCGGAGGAGCAACTGGCTACAACGCTAAAAGTGCTCAAGGCATATGAAGCGAAGAATCCCGATGTAGAAATTATTCCGGAATTCTCGAATTTCCGGTCTTTCACCGACAAGCTTGCGACGGAAGCTGCCGGCGGCAACGCACCCGACATGTTCAGCGTGAACGTCGATTTGCTGGCCGAATATGCCGCACGTGGCGTCTTAACACCGCTGTCAAAATGGATTCCTGACCCGCTTGACGTCTCAGCGTACCAGGATGGCAGTATTTTTGGTGCCACGTATAGAGATGAGCTTTATGCCATCCCGAACGATGCGATTGCGCCCGCCATCATCTACAGTCCTAAAAAGTTCGAAGAACTTGGCGTTGCGGTTCCCGATGACTTTTTCACTTGGGAGCAACTGCACGAGACGGCTGTAGCGCTTGGCACGGCATACGGGCGTGGCTTCTGGGGCATCGAAGACGGTGGCGGCAACTACGTTCCGTGCGACATTTTCCTCAGGGCCAAGGGGAAATCCATGTTCACTCCGGAGCATACGCTTGGATTCGAAGCGGCGGATATGGCTGCCTGGTTCCAGTACTGGGAGGATATGCGTAAAGCTGGTGGCGCTCCGCCGGCAGATGTTCAGGCTCAGGCTGGCGACAATTCCACCACTTTGGGCATCGTGCGCGGCCGTTCAGCCATGTTGATCCAGATGACCGACAGTTATGTCGGCATCGGTGCCCTGGTGGAGGATCCGCTTGAACTTCACATGCTGCCGAACGGCCATGCCGGCGGTGAAATGAAGCAGCATCACTACGATTATGCCGGGAACTCGACCGGGATCTGGTCACAATCGACTGAAAAAGATCTGTGTATCGACATAATTCGCTTCATGCACTTCGACCCGGAAGGTGTTGAGCTATTTTATACCGGCAGTGGCATGATTCCCGCCTCGACCGCCGGCCTCGAAAAGTTCGGCGCTACAGGCAATAAAGAAGAGAAGAAGCTGGTTGCCTACCTCGCGAAACTTCGCGAAGACCCGGCACCTTCGCGCCGTCCAGGCGTGGGTGGCCTTGGTGGCATGTTCCGCCGTACGAACGAGTCCGTTGCATTTGGCGATGCAACCCCGCTTGAAGCGTCGGAAGCGTTTATTGCCGAAGCTGAGGAAAAGCTCGCAGCGCTTAAGAAATAAAATCACTCTCCGGAGGGACATTGCAGGCGGATCAGTTTGCTTTGTCCTTCCGCCTCCGGGCGCGGCCTGCAATCTTTGAGGGAACGGATAGCGCGGTCTCATGAGCAAGACAAAGAATTTCTCTACAAAGCAGAATGGCGTTGCTTTTCTGTTTCTGTCTCCCTGGATCATCGGGTTTGCTTTGCTGACCCTGGGCCCTCTGATTGGGTCAATGTATCTTTCCTTGACAGATTACGATCTGTTCACCTCGCCCGAGTGGGCAGGCACGGCCAATTACGAAAAGCTTTTGAGCGGTGACTCGCGCTATATTCAATCGCTCAAAGTTACCTTCGGTTATGTCTTCTTCTCGGTGCCACTGAAACTGGGCTTCGCCTTGTTTATTGCGCTGATACTGAATCGTGGCCTGCGTGGCCTGGGTCTGTACCGGTCAGTTTTCTACCTTCCTTCCCTGCTCGGCGGCAGTGTGGCCGTGGCGATCATGTGGCGCCAGATCTTTTCCTATGACGGCATCATCAATCATTTTTTATGGACTTACTTCGAGTACGATGCTCCCAGCTGGATCACCAATCCGGACTATGCACTTGGGACGCTGGTATTGTTGGCGGCATGGCAATTCGGTGCGCCGATGGTCATTTTTCTGGCAGGCCTCAAGCAGATTCCGCAAGACATGTACGACGCAGCCGCCATCGATGGGGCGCGACCGGTGCAGCAGTTTTTCTATGTAACAATCCCGCTTCTAACACCCATCATCTTCTTCAATTTCGTGATGCAGACGATCGGGTCATTTCAAGCCTTTACGCCGTCATACATCATCTCCGATGGCTCAGGCGGTCCGGCAGACGCGACGCTGTTCTATACGCTGTATCTTTATGAACAGGCGTTTACGGATTTCCAGATGGGATATGCATCTGCAATTGCGTGGGTGCTGGTGGGAATCATCGCCATCGCAACATCGATTTCCTTCCTGAGTGCAAAATACTGGGTGCATTACGGGGATCAGGAATAAGGGCCATGGCAAAAGCGGGAACGAGCAACATGACTTCCGAAATCAACCAGACCACCGTAAAATCCAAGGCACGATCACGCCTGCTCATGCATGCCTTCCTGATTATTTTCGGACTGGTCATGCTTTATCCGTTGGTCTGGCTTGCCGTAAGTTCGTTGAAACCTTCAAACGTCATCTTTTCTGACACCAGCATTATTCCGCGACATTTTGAGTGGCAAAACTACACCAGAGGTTGGAAAGGTGTGGCCGCGCCCTTCAACGTCTTCTTTAAAAACAGCTTTGTAATTGCGAGTCTGGCGGTCGTTGGAAATGTATTGTCCTGCTCGTTTGTAGCCTATGCATTCGCGCGTCTGGAATTCGCATTTAAAAAGCCTTTGTTTGCGATCATGCTGATGACGATCATGCTTCCTGTGCATGCGTCCCTGATTCCGCAATATATTCTGTTCAACTGGTTTGGATGGGTAAATACGATCCTGCCGATCATAGTGCCGAAGTTTCTGGCAGTTGATGCCTTTTTCATTTTTCTGATGGTTCAGTTTATCCGGGGCATTCCACGAGAGCTTGATGAGGCTGCGGCGATTGATGGTGCCGGACCTATCCGCATCTATTTCTCGATCATCATGCCGCTCCTGACGCCGGCACTCGTCACAACCGCCGTGTTTTCATTCCTTTGGACCTATGAAGACTTCCTGACGCCTCTGATCTACCTGACATCGATCGAAAACTACACTGTTCCGCAAGGGCTCCGCCTTTTGCAGGCCTCGCGCGGGGCAAGTACCTGGGGATCGATGCTGGCAATGTCGCTTCTGTCGCTTGTTCCAATGTTCATCGTCTTCTTTATTTTCCAGAGGAAACTGATCGACGGAATAGCAACCACAGGGCTGAAGGGCTGAACTCTCGCACTGACAAACAAAACGATTGGAAGGACGTTGCCTCTATGACCAAACCGCTGATTTCAGTATTCACGAAACCCTGGACAGATCCATTGCCAGAACTGGCGGCAAAACTGACTGGCCTCGGATTTGAAGGCGTTGAACTGGCGGTTCGTCCCGGCTATCAGGTATTGCCGGAAAACGTGTCTACGGACCTGCCCAAGGCTGCCAAGTTGCTGGAAGAAAACGGATTGAAAGTGGCGAGCATCGCCGGTGAGATCGATGAAGTCACAATCAACTCCTGTGGTCAGGCCGGAGTTGGAATTATTCGGATTTGTGCGGCGATTGACATGGGCATCGGTTACCTTGCCTCGGTTGATAGCTATCGGCGCAGGTTTGACGCGGTCTTGCCTGCGCTCGAGAGAAATGGTGTCGCGATCGGCGTGCAAAACCATTATGGCGAGAATATCGGAAGCGCCGCAGGACTTGCCCACCTTCTTTCAGATTACGATCCCAAACTTGTTTGCGCGGTCTTGGACATGGGCCATTGCGCCGTCGACGGTGAACCGGTCCGCATGGCCGTGGACATTGCCCGTCCCCACTTGAACGGACTGGTGAACTTCAAAAGCGCCTGCCACCTGCGCGCGAACGGACCAGAGCTTGAGGCCGAATACGTCGTGCATTGGACGACCTATGATCACGGCGGTTATAACTGGCGGGAACTTGTTTCTGCGCTGCATGAAGCCGGTTTTGGGGGCACGTTCTGCATGCCTGCCGAGTACAGTACTCAGGCGGGAACAAAGGGCCAGCGCATGGGCGATGATGTCATTCCATTCCTGAGTAAGGATATTGCTCATCTGAAAGCTCTGATCGACGAAATCTATGTTTGAACCGAAGCGCGACAGCTCGATGGCATTGCGTCCAGAATCCGGGCTACAGGCGGGATGAGTCACGTCGGCGACAGGTCCGCACCGGGTGTCGGCTTCAAAGTGGAAACTGCGGCAAACTAATCCTGTAACCGCTCCTGCATGCCCGTCGACCGCCCGGAAGAGAGAATAGTGAGGAGCCGGTAATCCACCGGTCATCGCATCATATTAAAACGAGGAAACTAACAGTGAACAGTAAATTCGGTAAAACCGATCTGACAACAAGTCCTATCGTCTACGGCTGCATGGGCGGTTCCGGTGCCTTTGGTGCCCAGGACGAGACAGACTCCATCGAAGCGCTGCAGGAAGCCTTCAACGTAGGTATCAACTTTTTCGACACCGCCGAAGCCTATGGCAACGGGTATTCAGAACAGCTCCTGAGCCGCGCTCTGGGCGACAAGCGCTCCGAACTGGTCATTTCATCCAAAGTCGCCACCCCGAATCTGGCTCCTGATGACGTGATTGAAGCTTGTGAGCGCAGCCTGAAGAATTTGGGCACCGACATCATCGATCTGTATATGCTGCACTGGCCCAACAGAGACGTTCCCCTTGCCGATAGTATCGGCGCTCTGAAGAAACTCAAGGCAGACGGCAAAATCCGCTGGTATGGTGTGTCCAACTTCGGCAGCAACGACATCGACGATGCGCTGGAACTGGGAGACATTTCCGTTAACCAGCTTCCCTACCACCTGTATTTTCGTGCCATTGAGTTTGAGGTGCAGCCCAAATGCGAGGCCGCCGGCGTGCCCATCATGTGTTACTCCTCGCTGATGCAGGGCCTTCTGGCGGGCAAATACAAGTCCCTGGACGAGTTCCCCGTGAACCGCGCCCGCACCCGGATGTTCGATCATCGCAAATGGGCCGACGCAGTGCACAATGAAAACGGTGCCGAAGAAGCCGGTCAGGAACTCCTGGACGCGCTGTGGAAACTTGTGGATGAAACCGGTCTGTCCATGGAAGAACTGGCTATTGGCTGGCTGAAAACCCGCCGCGCTGTCGGCGGAGTAATCGTGGGAACCCGAAATGCCAAGCAGAGCCGGGATCTGAAGAAATTGCTCGACGTGAGCCTTGACGATGCCGTACTGCAGACCCTGAGTGATGCATCCAACCGGCTCAAGCAAGAGCTGGGTCGTGACGTCGATATGTGGGGCAAGGGCAGAACCAGATAGGAATACAAAGGAAGGACCTTCCTGCTGGATTAGAGTCACGTCGTTCCAGTTATAACAAACTGCTGCGAACGACCGGGCTCCTCAGTTCTCTCTGTACGACTTTGAATGTCCGCAAACGGCAAATTTTCTGCGACTCAAATTCACCAATCACAACTTCTCACAGCTACATAATTCCCGTTAAAATCATCGCAATTCTGCCCGCCGGATTTATTTAATTTTGCGATTTCGCTTGATGAGTTGCTGGCCTATCAGAACTCCGGAGAGCGCTATGATGCTAGCGCCGAGGAGCGTCTGCGATGATGGCCATTGTTTGAAAACCAGGCCATCTATCAGCGCCGCCCAGATGATGGCGGTGTAACGTGTCGATCCGATCACTGCCAGACGGCCATACATGGTTGCCGTTGCGATGAGCAGACTGCTGCACATGAACAGGGTGGCGGCCATTGCCGTGAGCATCAGCTCATCCATTCCCGGCGGCTTCCATGGCACCAGCAAAGCCGCCGGGATAATGACAAGCAATGTGACTGCACTGCTGGCGGTCATCAGATTTACCGGGTCATCCTGTTTCATGTAAAAGCGGGTTATGGCATCACGCGCGCAATAAAGCATGGCGCCAAGGGCAGCCGCGCTCAGACCCAGCGATGCATCGGGGCCGAGCAATCCAGAACCGAATTCCGGGCCCAGTTTCCCACCGGTTGCCAGAAAGGCACCGAAAAAGCCGACTGCAATAAAAAGCGCGGTCAGCACTGAGACAGGTTCTCTGCGTGTTACCGCTCCAATCGCGGTCACTCCCATGGGAATGAGCATCATAAAGGTTGCAACGATGCTGAGCGATAAATGAGCCAGGGCCGTCAGCAGCGAAATCGTGGCCAGTGCGTCGCACAAAGAGCGGCTGATCAAGCGTGACGACCATCGCAGATGCTGGCGTTTTGTAACCAGCCGGATCGGCAGCAGAAACACCAGCATCATCACGGATCGCAGGGCGGCAATTTCAGTCGAAGGCAGAAAGGCGAGCTGCTTGAGAAGAAAATTGTTGCCGACACCCGCTGCAATGGCGAGCAGTCCGGTAAAGACGGCGCGGCGCTCGCTTATCTGGCTCTTTACCGCTGGTTCTGCCGGCCTTGCCACGCTGCTCAAACGCCGCTGTGATCGCAATTATGCTGCATGGGTGATTTTGCTTTTACGGTGTGAGGCAATCGCCAGCGCACCATCGATTGCCGCCTCTTCCCGGCCTTTGCGAACCGTGAGATTCAGCGACCGGGCGACGCGCTCATAACGATCATTCAAACCGTCATTGCCGACAATTCCGATTTCCCCTCCGATTTCCGCCTGACGGTCAATCCAGCCGCACAGGTCAGCCTGCCTGAACTCGTGGCCGATGAGGAGACCCGATATATAGTCGCGGGTCTCGGTGGCTGCCATTTGTCCTGCAAGGATGCCGGTGCGGGCCGAGAACAGAAGCGACAGCAAAGCGTCTGTCTCAGGCAATGCGCGCCCCGCCTGCTCTGCGCCGCGATCAAATGCAGCCCAGTCCATTGCGCCGGTTTCGTCACCGGCGGCCTTTGCGATGAAAGAATGTTTCGACAGCAAGGCAAATATTTCACCGGTTACGAAAGTCTGGAAGCCCTGAATGCGGCCATCCCCGATGCGCGCCCATTTGCTGTGTGTTCCAGGCAAAACAACGCAGATATCCTTGTCCAGGCCAAAGCCGACAATCTGTGTCTCCTCACCGCGCATGACGTCGGGAAAGGGCGTCCGCGCGGGGTCGGTTATGCCGGGCAGAAGGAGCACCGGACATCCGTTGGTCAGATGCCTGCTGACAATGCCTTTTGCCAGATCGGCTGGTGTTGCCGGACACGAGACATAGGGCACCTCAACCCAGCCGTTGCGGCTTGTGACCATGCCGAGCGCCAGAATCGGCAAGATGCCATATGTGTCAATCCAGCCGGATATGGCAGTGGTCAGCTCAGCTTCATAAGCGTCATCGGCAATGAACTGGATACCGCGTTCGCTCTCCATCCTGTCCCCGATTGTGCCATCCGGCGAGATTAAAAAAGCCCGCAATGATGTCGTGCCCCAATCGACCACAATGTGTGATGGATGAAAATTCTGCGGTTTCGTCATTGCTGAAATCCCTTTTGTATCGTGTGAGCGCCTCACAGAAACGCCAATGAACTTACCCCTTGCAATATCCGCACGATTTAATTAGTGTCAATATATAATTCATAGTATCATAATATGGACATATATAATGAGCGCTGCTTTGACAGGAATTTTGCCGGTTCTGCCAACCCCGTTCGCTGCGGATGGCACGGTTGACACAGCGGCAACAAAAGCGCTGGTTCAGTTCGCTGTTGAGGCCGGCGTATCCGGTGTCGTGTTTCCGGGGTTTGCCAGTGAAGTGGAAACACTGACCTCCACAGAGCGCGCTGCGCTGCTGAAAATTGTCGCCGACAACGCTCTGGGACATGTCGATGTGGTGGCCGGTGCGAGCGCCGCGACACCGGCCGAGGTGATAGAGCATGGCAAATCCGCAGCCGCACTTGGCATCCAGTTTCTGATGATCCAGACACCGAAAGCGATCGGCTCGGATCTCGCGCCGGTTCAGGCGTTTTTATCGGAAGTTGCTGAAGCCCTGCCGGAGGCGCAGATTATTCTGCAAAATGCCCCGGCACCGCGCGGCTCTGACCTGTCTCCGGAAACGATCCTCAATCTGGCGCGGGCAATTCCGCAAATCGCATATGTAAAAGAGGAAACCCTACCCGCCGGTCCGGCTATTTCCCGCATTCTGGAAAACCGGCCGGCATCGCTGAAGGGCGTTATCGGCGGTGGTGGCGCTCGCTACATTCTGGATGAGTATGGGCGCGGCGCCTGCGCGGCTATGCCGGCGATTGAAATTGCTGATCTTCACGTCGCACTGGATCGGGCCTGGCGTGCCGGAAATCGCCAGCAAGCACGCGACATCTATGTCAAAACCCTGCCCCTGCTGACCTTGCAGGCGGTTTATCGCATGAGATTGACGAAATTGACGATGATGCATCGCGGCATCCTCCACAATGCCGAAGTGCGCGCCCCGACGCCGGAAGTCGATGCGGCGGCAAAGGCCGATATTCTGGCAAATCTGGCTGAGCTTGGAATTGCGAGCTCAGCTTCAGCCGCACAGGACGCCGCAGAATGAATGACACCGTAAAATCGGTCGAGGTTTTCACGCTGACGCTGACACGCGACACGCCGTATCTGGGTGCGGGGCGGCCGGGGGAAGAGCCTAATGCGCAAGGCTATTTTGTGCGCAAGGCCAACCGGACGGTCTATACTGCGTTTGATCGCAGTGTACTGGTACGCATTGAAACCGGTCATGGAATTGTCGGCTGGGGCGAAACCTATGGCCTGGTCGCGCCGGGCGCAGTCGGTGCAATCATCAATGATCTTCTGGCCGGTTTTACGATAGGTCGCGATCCCAACGATCCAACCCTGATCTATGATGATCTTTATGATCTGATGCGGGTGCGCGGCTACACTGGCGGCTTTTACGTCGATGCACTGGCCGCCATTGATATTGCGCTCTGGGATATTGCCGGAAAGCAGCAGGGCAAACCGGTCCATGCACTGCTTGGCGGCGCTGTTCACAGCCGGATACCAGCCTATGTGTCCGGATTGCCGGAATCCACCAGAGCCAAGCGCGCCGCGCTTGCCCAGACCTGGCAGGCGCGAGGCTTCAACGCGTTCAAATTTGCAACGCCGGTGGCCGATGACGGAGCGGCGGCGGAAATGGAAACGCTGCGCTCGGCCCTTGGCGATGAGGCGCGCATTGCAGCAGATATGCACTGGAACCAAACCGCCGATGAAGCGCTGGAGCTTATTGCCGCTATGCAACCATACGGGTTGTGGTTTGCCGAAGCGCCGGTACGTACAGAAGATATTTGCGGGCTCGAGAGGGTTACAAAAACATCGGCAACCCCGATTGCAGTCGGTGAGGAATGGCGCACCGAGCATGATTTTTTGCAGCGGGTCGGGCGTTGCAAAATCGCGATTGTGCAGCCGGAAATGGGCCACAAGGGTATTACCAATTTCATGCGTATCGGCGCTATTGCCGCAGCGCACTCTATTGAAATCATCCCGCACGCAACCATTGGCACGGGTGTTTTTCTGGCCGCAAGCCTGCAGGCAAGCTCCGCCTTAAGTGCCGTCACCTGTCATGAATTTCAGCATTCGATTTTTGAACCCAATCGCCGGCTGCTGGCCGGAGACATGGATTGTGAAAAAGGCGCCTACACCTTGCCGACCGGCAATGGACTGGGCGTCGAATTATCGTCAGAGGCATTGGAACTGCTTCAGCGACTTTAAACCCACCGAGGAGGAAAGACTATGAAAACCACATTGCAGAAAATGATGATTGCCGCGCTGGCCGCAGGACTGCTGTCGACCACAGCCATATCGGGCGCTGCGGCGCAAACCCTGCGTTTTGTGTCATGGCAGAATGATGATGGCGGCATGGGCGACTGGTGGAAGGCCGCGATCAGCAAGTTCGAAGCGGAACATCCCGGTGTCAATATCGAATTCACCAAAGTTGAACGCAAAGCCTATGCTGACACAATGACCACATTGTTTGCCGGCGGACAGCCGCCGCACATCGTCCATCTGGCATCCTTTGAGTACCAGAAGTTTGCCGAGAATGGCTGGATGGAAAATCTCGATCCCTGGCTGGCCAAAGACGGCATCGACATGACCGGGTGGGCCGGACAGAACACCTGTGTATGGAACGGTGATACCGCCTGCGTCATGATGCTCTATTTCGGCTTCATGATGGCCTATAACCCAGAGCTTCTGGAAGAAGCCGGCGTCGCGGTTCCGACCAATTACGATGAATTTCTGGCAGCGGCAAAGGCAACCACCAAGGACCTGAACGGCGATGGCATCACCGATCAGTATGGCACAGGCCATGAAACCAAGGGTGGTGCAGGCCAGTATCTGACAGAGATGCTGAACTACGTGCTGGATGCCGGTGCCTACTGGACCGATAAATCGGGTAACATCACAATCGATACGCCGGAGATGGTCGAAGGTCTCAGCCGCTGGAAGACAGTCATCAAATCCGGTGTCACACCGATTGATCTGTCGGCAGGCGATATCCGCAAGCTGTTTTCCGATGGTAAGATCGCGTTGCGTCTTGATGGCCCGTGGCTTTACGGCACGATGCAGCAAGGTGCAGCGGCAGACAAATTGAAGGTGGCAATGCCCCCGTTCAGCCCACCTGTCGGCGGCTCATCCAATGTGCTGGGCATGGCCAGTGAAATTTCCGATGAAGAAAAACAGCTGGTCTGGGACTTCATCAAAATCACCATGTCACCGGAGTTTCAGCGTGATTACGCCATCATCGCCGGTAACACACCGCCAAGTCCCGCCGCCGACGTCAGCGGCGTTGAAGCGGATGTGCCGCATTTCCAGCTTCTGATCGATTCGCAGAAGGCGGCGGCAGCGGCCGGTGTGGACCGGATTCCGACCGGACTTGAAATCCAGTATGGCGAATTCAGCAAAATGATTCAGGAAGAAGTTCAGCGGATGCTGATCGAAGATCTTGATCCGGCAGATGTGGTCAAAACCATGCAGGCCCGTGCTGAAGAAATCCAAAAGGGCTGACCTCCCCGGCCCGGCCGGCCCGTACCATTCGGGCCGGCCAATTCCGAGTTCACATGGCGGCCCGTACCATTCGGGCCGGCCATTTCCGAGCTCCCATGCAGGCGAACGCGACGAGGAACCGCCATGGCCATTTTCAAATCACTTGATCTCGCGCGTCCCAGCCGTCAGCATTTGTTGGGTTATATTCTGCTTGCTCCAGCCGTGCTTCTGGTCGGTGCAATTATCATCTATCCGCTTATCATTTCCATCGATCTGTCTTTTCAGGATGTAAAGCTGCCGCGTATCGGCGCAGCTCGCAAACCTTTCACGCTGGCAAATTATGAGAAATTGTTCACATCAGCGGAATTCTGGATGGCCTGCTGGACGACCATCAAGCTGGTCACAGCTGTCACCATCGGCAGCCTCGTTGTCGGTCTGTCCACAGCTCTGCTGGTCAACAATAATTTCAAGGGCCGGACATTGGCGCGCCTCGTTATGGCGCTGCCCTGGGCTGTGCCGGAAATTATCGCTGTTGTCATTTTCGCATGGATTTTCGACAGCTCATTCGGTTTCATGAGCTGGCTGTTTATCCAGCTCGGCTTTTCCGACACGATGATTGCCTGGGTCTCCACCCCCGGGCCGGCTTTCTGGGCGGTCACCATGACCATGATCTGGAAAGGCTTTCCCTTCGTCTCGATCATGACGCTTGCCGGCCTGCAATCCATTCCGGCGGATTATTACGCTGCCGCCAAAGTGGATGGTGCGAATGTATTTCAGCGCTTCCGCTGGATTACAATTCCATGCCTGATGCCGGTGTTGGGCGTGACACTGGTGCTCGTCATCCTCTGGGTTTTCCGAGATTTCTCGATCATCAAAGTTCTTACCGATGGCGGTCCCCTGAAGTCCACCCAGACACTGTCGATCATGACCTATGATCAGGCCTTCGGCTTTTTCAAATTCGGCTATGCCTCCGCCATCGGCATCATCACCCTGATCATATGCATCTTCGCCAGCCTCGCCATGCTCGGCCGTGGCTCCAAAGCAATGTATTAGGGGAGCTGGTCATGAAACGCACACCGCTTCAGACATTCGCGCTGTATGCCACGATCATCGTACTTGCCGGTGTCATCCTGTTCCCGATTTACTGGCTTTTCATTACCGCGCTTTCAACATCCGACGAGTTGTCAGGCCTGCCGCCAAGTTTCTGGCCCGAAGTGCCGCAGTGGCAGATTTTTGCCAAAGTCTGGGAGGAGCGGCCGATCGGCATCTGGCTGATCAACTCAACCCTGGCAGCACTTGGCTCAGTGGCCCTGTCAATGGTGGTCTCGGTGCTGGCCGGATACAGTCTGTCGCGCTTCCGGCTGCGCGGCGGCCAGTCAATGGGTCTGTTCATTCTGACCGCTAAAATGCTGCCCGCCACCCTGCTGGTCATTCCGCTGTTCGCAGTGTTCCGCAATCTCGGCATGATCGGCAGCCTGTGGACACTGGTGATTGCCCATTCGACATTGATCATTCCCTTCACCACATGGATGCTGAAAGGCTATTTCGACACGATACCCAGAGAGCTTGAACAGGCAGCCATGGTTGATGGATGTTCGCCGCTCGGCGCCATGTTCCGCGTGGTTCTGCCGATTTCAACTCCGGGACTTGCCGCGACATCATTATACGCATTCGTTCTCAGTTGGGCTGACTATGCCTATGCGCGGACGTTTCTGGCGAGCCGGCCGGACAGCTGGACGGCCAATCTTGGCATCACAACCATGCAGGGCGAGTACACCACCGACTGGAACGAAATTTCGGCGGCGGCGGTGTTCGTGGCGATCCCGATCATGCTCATCTACCTGTTCCTTGAACGCTATCTTGTCGGCGGCCTGACTGCTGGCGCGGAGAAATAATCTTGGCCAATATATCCATAAAAAATGTGCAAAAGAGCTATGGCGCGCTGAATGTCCTGAAGACATTTTCGCTGGAAATCGAGGATGGTGAATTCGTCGTTCTGGTCGGCCCGTCGGGCTGCGGCAAGTCGACAATGCTGAAAATTCTGGCAGGCCTGGAACCCGCCTCAGCCGGCAAGATCACGATTGGCGACAGGGATGTCACGGATCTGGCCCCCGGCGACCGCGATGTCGCAATGGTGTTTCAGAATTACGCGCTTTATCCTCATTTGAGCGTTGCGCAGAATATCGGATTTGGGCTCAAAATGCGCGGCATGCCGGCTGCCGAAATCAGCAAGCGCGTTGAAGAGGCAGGACGCACACTGGGTGTCTCCCATCTGCTCGAGCGCCGGCCCAAGGCGCTGTCCGGTGGTCAGCGTCAGCGTGTTGCCCTGGGCCGTGCCATCGTGCGCGAACCAAAAGCGTTTCTGATGGACGAGCCGCTGTCCAATCTCGATGCGAAATTGCGCGTTCATATGCGGGCCGAGATCAGCGCACTGCACAAGCGCGTCGGTGTCACAACGGTTTATGTCACGCATGATCAGGTGGAAGCCATGACGATGGCCGACCGGGTGGTCATCATGCGCGATGGTATCATACAACAGATCGCTGATCCCGATACGTTGTTCCAGCAGCCGGACAATCTGTTTGTGGCCGGTTTTATCGGCTCACCCGGCATGAACTTCCTGCAAAGCAAAATTGAGCAGACCAATGGCGGCAAGACCGTCAATATTCTGGGTGCGAATGCACCGGTGGATCACCTGCATACCGGCGGTGTCACCGATGTGATTGTCGGCCTTCGCCCGGAACATATCGAGCTTGGACAAGGCAAGGTAAACATCAGGGCCATTCCCGTTCTTGTGGAAAGTCTCGGTTCGGAAAAATATGTCTATTTCAGCGGCGGAGACCAGCAGGTGAGCCGCGGTGCCGAAACCGAAGAGGATAATACCAAAGGCCTGATCGCGCGCGTCAGTCATTCAGGGCGCATGGATGAAGGTGAGGAAATTGCACTCTCCTTTGATCCTGAAAATCTCTATCTGTTCGATGCCACAACTGAAGAAGCCCTGCGGTGATGAAAGTTCTGGTCACCGGCTCCTCCGGCCGGATCGGTTTAGCTGTGGTCGAGGCGCTGCTTGCGAAAGACCATACGGTTCGCGGCTTTGATCTGCGTGCTTCGGGCCGCTCCTCCAGCCATTATGACGAGGTCACCGGCTCGCTGGATGATGTGCGCGCTGTGGAAAACGCGGTTTCTCAGGTCGATGCTGTGCTGCATCTGGGCGCCTTCATGTCGTGGGCACCGCAGGACAAGGCGAAAATGTTCAGTGCCAATGTGGAAGGCACCCGTTTACTGGCCCATGCGGCCTCGGCCGCCGGGGTAAGGCGCTTTGTGTTTGCAAGTTCCGGCGAGGTTTATCCGGAAAATGCGCCGCTCAGCCTGCCTGTCACCGAGGATCAACCGCTCAATGCCAATTCGCCCTACGGCCTGACGAAACTGCTTGGCGAGGAGATTGTCAGATTCCATCAGCGCGCCGGAAAAATGCAAACCGTCATCCTGCGTTTTTCGCATACGCAGGACGCCAGCGAATTGCTGGATGAAAACAGTTTCTTCTCCGGACCGCGCTTCTTTCTGCGCCCGCGTATCAGACAGCAGGAAAATTTTGGCAATCACGCTGTGGCCGAAATCTTGCGGGTATTGGACACGGGCGAGCCGGCGCATATTCTGGCGCGCAACGAACATGGCCGGCCTTACCAGATGCACATCACCGATACGCGCGACATGGTGCAGGGGGTGTTGCTGGCTCTGCAGCATGAAGATGCTGCCGGACAAGTCTTTAATCTGGGCGCCACCGATCCGGTTGATTTTGAAGCGCTGCTTGTGCACATGTCCGACATAACGGGCCTGCCGATAATCATTGCTGATTTACCCGGCCAGGGCGTCTATTATCAGACCTCAAACGAGAAAATTCGTCGGATTTTGGGGTATCAACCGGTATGGACGATCGAGCGGATGGTCAAAGAGGCCGGCGAAGCCCGCAGGAGGCGCCGATCATCGTAAAACTCGAGGACAGGAAAGTCCCTGCTGGTGCAGCGGCCCTTGCCAAAGGGCTGCGCCTGCTTGACCTTGTGGCAGATGCCGAACAGCCGATGCGCTTTGCCGAGTTGATGCGGCTTTCGGACCTGCCGAAGCCGACTTTCGCGCGCATCCTGCGCACGCTGATTGCCTTTGGGCTGGTGCATCAGGACGAGGCGAAGGGCACTTACCGACTTGGTCCGCGTTTTCTGGAAATGACGCACCGGGTCTGGGATACGTTTGATCTGGCGACCTTCGCATTACCCGAGCTTGAGCGCCTGTCAAAAGAGCTTGGTGAAACGGTGGCGTTGTGTCGACTGGAAGGAAACACAGTGCTCTACCTGGAGGAGCGCTCCGGTGATGGACTGGGCGTGCGCGTCGATGTCGGCCGCCGTGTGCCGCTGCATGCCACCGCCGCCGGCAAGGTGCTGCTTGCATTCCAGGAGCCATCGATCGCCCGTGCTCTGCTGGACCAGATCAGCTATGAGGCATTTACCGACAAGACCATCACCGACCGCAAATTGTTTGAAGCTGACCTGACGCTGACACGGGCGCGGGGCTATTCGGTTTCGATTGAAGAACATCTGCACGGCGTGAGTTCTGTGGCGGCGATGATCGCGGGCAAAGACGGACTGCCCATTGGCGCGATTGTGGCGCTGGGGCCATCTTCGCGGCTGGGGGCGTCAGAGGTCCATCCGGTGGGCCGTGAACTGATTGCCGCCGCGCGGCACATCACCGGATCGGCCGGAGCCATCGCGCTGAGTTCGCGGCCAAGGCCGCGCAGCCGGTCTGTGCAACCTGTCGATGGGTTGGAATGTGTTCTGCCCTGGGGCGCGCAGCTTGGCGAAGCGCCGGTCTGGCATGAGGCGGAAAGCGCACTTTACTGGGTCGATATTCTGCATCCGGCGGTCTACCGGTTTTCACCCGACAAGGCGCAGAATGCGATTTGCCAGCCAGGCAAAATCGTCAGTGCAATTCTGCCGGCTTCAGGCGGCAGGCTTCTGGTCGCATCGCAGGATGGCATCGAGACGCTGGATTTTGCCACAGGTCAGACCCGCCCATTTGCCGATCCTGAAAAAGATATGCGTGATAACCGCCTGAATGATGCCAAGGTTGGACCCGGCGGCGCGATCTGGGTCGGCTCGATGCGGCTGGATGCGAGCAAGCCGACGGGGGCACTTTACCGCGTCACCGGTGACGGAAAAGTGGAGCAGAATGAGCGCGGCATCTCGGTCTCCAACGGAATGGGCTGGAGCCCGGATACCAAGGTTTTCTATTTTGTCGATACAGTTCCCGGACTGATCTACGCTTACGATGCGCAACCCGGCACAGGTAAAATCGCCAATCGGCGCGTCTTTGCTGCCATATCGGAAACTGAAGGGCGGCCCGGTGGTCTGACAATCGATGCTGAAGGCGGTGTGTGGTGCGCGATATGGGACGGTTGGCGCGTCAACCGCTATCTGCCGGACGGAACACTTGATCGAACAATTGATCTGCCGGTGCCGCGCCCAACAAGTGTTTGTTTTGGCGGGGCTGATCTGAAAACGCTGTACATTACCAGTGCCCGCACCCGTCTGCCGGCTTCCACACTGTCCGAAGCGCCCTTGTCGGGCGGGTTGTTTGCCTGCCAGCCGGGCGTGCAGGGCATCGCCTCCAATCTGTTTAAAATCAACGATGAAATGCTTTAAGCCATGTCGCTGCAATCCATATTCGGCCTAGAGGGGCGCACGGCGCTTGTCACCGGTTCCAGCCGGGGCATCGGCGCGGCCATTGCAAAAGGTCTGGCGGATGCCGGTGCCTCGGTCATTGTTCACGGGCAGAGCAAAGACGCCACCGCAGCGACCTGCGATGCCATCAGCGCCACAGGCGGAACGGCTTTCAGCATTGGTGCGGACCTTGCCGGTCCAAATGCAGGAAGCCATCTGATTGCACAGGCGCTTCACTTTACCGGCCGGCTTGATATCCTTGTGATCAATGCCTCTGCGCAGATCAATGCGACGCTTGATGACTTAACCAGCGAGGATCTGGAACTGCAGCTGGCGGTCAATCTGCGCTCAACCCTTGCCATGCTGCAGGCAGTCCTGCCGAAAATGGCGGCGCAAAAATGGGGTCGCGTGGTGAGTATCGGCTCGATCAACCAGTCTCGTCCCAAATCGATAGTCACCGCTTACGCTGCCACCAAAGCCGCGCAGCACAATATCATTCAAAGTCAGGCCCGGGACTTTGCCAAGCACAATGTATTGCTGAATACGCTGGCACCCGGTCTTATCGATACGGACCGCAATGCCGAGCGCAAGCAGGCTGATCCTGAAGCCTGGCAGCGCTACGCTGCCGGGCTGAACTGGATGGGCCGGGAGGGAACAGCTGAGGAAATGGTCGGAGCCGCGCTGTTCCTGGCTTCCGATGCATGCAGTTTCATGACCGGAGAAACTGTGGTTCTGTCCGGCGGCTATTGAGCCACTCTAGAGCGTTTCACGGTTACATTGAACCATTTGATGCTCCAGATCAGTTCATTGGCAAGGCAGTCAACGCAGTGCGATGCAGGGCATCGGGCAAGTTGGCTAACGCTGTCCGATGGGCTGATATGGAGCACCGAAGGCTAGTTTTGCACGCCTGCCGGACGTCGTTACACTCCGCTTGTGGTCATGAAGACCACGGCGCGAAGTGTGCCTAGCCGGCAAACGAGCAAAACCGGTCAAATGCTTCAATGTAACCGTGAAGCGCTCTAGCAATAGCCTTCCGGACCGAGCCACTGGGCACGGGTATAGCGGTCGCCATGGGCCCAGCCAACCGGCAGGAGGGTATCGATGCCGGTCATGATCTCGTCGGTCATGACGAAATCACTTGCTGCGGCGCACTCTGCCAGATGGGCAGCCGTACGGGTTCCCGGAATTGGAATAAGATGGTCGCCGCGCGCCAGACACCAGGCCAGCGCCAGAGTGATCGGACTGGTGCCAAGGTCCGCAGCAAAGCTTTTGAAGCCTTCGACGATCAGGGCATTATAGCTGAAATTCGGCTCAATAAAACGCGGAGTGCCGACACGGAAATCGGTAGCGCTGAACTGGTCCGGATCAAGCGTTTTGGCAGCAAATATGCCGCGGCCAACTGGTGAGAAGGGCACAAAGGCGACGCCAAGTTCGGCGCAGGTCTGCAACATGCCAAGATCCGGGTAGCGGGTCCACAGGGAATATTCGCTCTGTACTGCATCGACCGGACCAATGGCGCAGGCACGGCGCAGCGAGGCCGGGGAAATCTCCGAAAAGCCGATCCCGCCGATCTTGCCCTCAGCCTTGAAGCCGAGCAATGTTTCCATCACGTCTTCAATCTCCACATCCGGGTCGCGGCGGTGAATATAGTAGAGTGCGACATGCTCCAGCCCGAGCCGCTTGAGAGATTTCTCCAACTCACTGCGCAGATGCTCCGGCTTGTTGTTGAAGCCGCGTGTGCCGGTGTCAGGATTGCGCCAGATGGCGCCTTTGGTGGCAATGCTGAATTTGCCGGCATCGCCTTTCAGAAAGGACCCGATGATCGTTTCTGACAGGCCCATGCCATAGACATTTGCAGTATCGAGAAAATCAATGCCAAGATCGAGCGTGGCTGCCAGCGTGTTGTGCGAGGCGGCCTCGTCGGTCGGGCCGTAAAACCCGGCAAAACTCATACAGCCGAGGCCGATTTCCGACACCAGAGTGCCGTCGCTCAGAAGTTGACGCTGTTTCATGAAAAAGTCCTTTTTGCAGTCGATCGATCTGATTCGGGGGGCGGAAACCGTGCTCGAGCAGTGAACTTGCAACACGGTGTCCATTCGGTCCGGATCAAAAAGTCTGGAATGATCGGATGAACTTGTAAGAATGCACATCTGACCCTGTTGCGTCGAGCGGAAATGGAGCAAATATCAATCCCGACCAACGCGCATTGGGTCTTCGCGGCATAACCGGTGCTCGGGAGTGTGCGGGAACGGCGAATCGGACATTTCATTGGCAAGATGCCGATTTTTCCCAATCACGGATATGTTTAATTGGCACAGGCCACATGGTGGGATACAAGGCTGAACCCCTGTTCCTCACCCGGTCCGACCGGGTCACCATATCGCAGCTCCAACGCTGGAGCACATTTCTGACAACAAGCCACAACAAGATGACAACCATGATGCCATTTCGATTCCTTTCCGCTGTTCTGTCAGCGCTGATCGTGCTGATTCTGACGGCTGGAGCCTGGGCCCTGATTGCCGTTCCTGCCGGCAACCGCAATGCCACCCAGCCGGAGATACCCCACGATGCCATTGTCCGGACCCAACAGACCGGCGACACTTTCGAGGGCAAGTTTGAAAAGGTGTTGCGGCTGTTCCGGAATGACCCAAAGCTTGTCAGCAAAATCCGCAAGACGGCACAGCGCTACGATATAGATCCGGTCCACATGATCGGTGCCATTGTCGGAGAGCACACTTATAATGTGGATGCGGTAGACCAGTTGCAGTCCTATTACGTCAAGGCGCTGGCCTATGCGGAGACCCGCATCAGGTTTGAATATGAGGGCGAGGACGTTACCGAATTCATCACTCGCCCCGAATTTTCCGCCTGCCTCGGACTGACCGATTCCTACTCACTCTGGACCTGCCGGGAAGACGTGTTCAATGCCGTATTTCGCGGCCAGTCTGTTGACGGCAGAACCTATCCGGACCAGTCCTTCGGCAAAACCTTTTTTCAGCCGTTGTTTGCCGGTCAGACCTTTGGCCTTGGTCAGCTCAACCCGTTAACAGCGTTGATGATGACCGATATGGCAAGGTCTTTTGGCCGGCAACGCAAGCTTGACGTGCACAAGCCCAGCGATATCTATCAGACCATCATGGATCCAGATAAATCGCTGCACTATATGGCGGCGGTGTTGCGCAGTGCGATCGATGACTACCAGCAAATTGCCGGTTTTGATATTTCCAACAATCCCGGACTTACGTCCACCTTGTACAATCTTGGGGGAACCAGAGGACGGGCCGTGGCGCTTGCCCGTGAAAACCAGCGCCGCGAGGCGGCCGGCGAAAGTCTGAAATTGCCCGAAGAAAATTATTATGGCTGGCTCGTCAATGACCGCGTCGACACCTTGCGCGCATTGCTGAACTAGAAAGCGTTTTATTCATTCTTTGACTGCATCGGCAATTCCAATATGGTTCGCTGATGAATTTACCAGTGACATTTGCGGGAAAGAATATCCTCGCCAAAAACTGGCCCTTTTGGGGCTGGCTTGGCCTGCTGCTGGTGACAATTGCGGTTGTGTCATTGAATGAGAACCGGTTGCTGCGGAGCGAACTTGCCAGCGAAAGTGCCATTCTCCACCGGTTGGCCTCACAGCGGGCGGACCAGCATGACGCGCATCTGACGGCTCTGTCGGCGGTCGCGACCGCCGGCAATGATGTGCCGGGAGTTCTGTTTCTGGATGTTGCGAATACGATTTTGCGGTTTTATGACCGTATCATTTCGATAGATCTGGTGTCGCTGGAGACACCGAACGACACTTTGAGCACAGGCGGGGAAACCGCGCCGAAGATCGCCGCGCTGGTCGTGGATGCCGCAGCTTCATCGGATCGTGCGCTGAAATTACGCGCCAATCCGGTAAGTCCGGGCACTTACCTGCTGATCAAGCGCAGCCCAAATACGGACACACCGAGATACGGCCTGTCCCTGACCATTGACGGGCAGGCGCTGGTGGCAACGGATTCAACTTTCTGGGCTTCTCCTGCGGCGCGGTACAGCCTCAGCCTGCCGGATGGAACCCAGATTGCAGGCGCTCCGGTCGGTCCCGATCCAAGCTATTCAAAACGGCTTGGCAGCACATCCCAGCCGTTGTTGCTGGAAGCGGCGGTGACACCGTCATGGGCTGTGTTGTTTCCATGGAAGCCGATTGTCACCACCGTCATCGCGATGAGTTTGGCCTATTTGCTGATTCTGTTGATCCTGCGGCAGGTGCTGCGCACCCGGCAGGCGGAAAAAAGAGCGCAACTGAGCGAACAGGAAGCGCGTCTGGCGCATGCTTCGCGGGTCAACGCGCTGGGTGAAATGGCAAGCGGACTGGCCCATGAGCTGACCCAGCCCCTGACGGCCATTCTCAGCCAGTCGCAGGCCGGCAAGCATCTGCTGGCAAAAGGCGACATAAAGGCCGTAACATCAGTGCTCGAGGATACGATTGCCCAGGCCCGCAGAGGCTCCACGATTCTGGACAGAATGCGGCGCTGGACCAGACCGATGCCGGAGGTATCGACTGAAAGCTCTCTGGCGCAAGCCGCCAGAGATGTCGAAGCCCTGCTGTTGTCTGAAGCCAAGCGGCAGAATATCCGGCTGATCGTTGATCTTGCCGACGGCGTACCGCTGCTCGTCAGGGCTGATCCGGTGGAACTGGAGCAGGTCATTTTCAATCTGGTGCGCAATGGACTTGACGCAGTCGCCAATGTCGAAGCCGGATGTGTGGAAATCCGCAGCTATCAGCAATCCGGGCGGGCAATTCTTGAGGTACAGGACAATGGCGGCGGCGTCGCAGATGACATCAAGCCGCGGCTGTTCGATCCATTTGTTACAAACAAGCCGGCCGGCACGGGCCTCGGCCTGGCGCTTTGCCAGCGGCTGATGGAGCGGATGGGCGGTACGGTTGCGCTGGTGGAAACCCGGTCTGCAACGATCTTCCGTATCGAGCTGCCCCTGGCGGAGCCGCGATCCGTACAGGTTGCCGCCCAATGACATCACCTGTGTATCTGGTTGATGATGATGATGCGGTGCGCAAGGCACTGACTTTGCTGCTCGAAACCGTTGGTATACAGGTCACCGCGTTCCATACGCCGGAAATTTTTCTGCAGACCATTTCCAAACTCGATCCCGGTTGCCTGATCCTGGATATTCGCATGCCGATGGTCACCGGGCTGAAGCTGCAGCAACAGTTGAATGAGCGCGGCGTCAACTGGCCAACCATCATCATCAGCGGACATGGCGACATTGAAGCGTGCCGCCGCGCCTTCCAGAACGGTGCGATTGATTTTCTCAGCAAGCCGATTGACGAGCAGGATCTGATCGACGCCATTCAGAAAGGACTGGCGATGCTTGACCGGACTTTGCAACGCCAGTCCGAAACGGCCGAAACCATCGCATTGCTGAGCCATCTCAGCAAACGGGAATCCGAGGTTCTGGAGATGGTGGCGCGCGGTATCACGAGTGCGCAGATCGCCGACATCCTGTCACTGTCCCCGCGCACAGTGGAAAGCCACCGCGCCGCAATCGGGCATAAGCTGGGCACCACTTCGGCAGCGGAACAGGCACGGCTGTGGCAGGAAGGCAATGCCTCCTCTGCGTAGATATACGGATGCCGCCGGGAAGGTTACGAAGTGTGACTTGTGCCTGGCTGATTTAGGGTCTTCCCACCATTCAAACACTGGTCAACCACTGGAGATCGCAATGAAACCTACTTTGATTTTGCTGACATCAGCTTTTGTCTCAAGCGCCGCTTTGGCACAGGAACTGCCAACAGCGCCCTATCTGCCCCTCGACATGGCGCTGACGGCGGCTCAGAAAACCATCGAATCCTGTGCCGCTGACGGCTATAATGTCAGCGTCGCAATCGTCGCGCGCAGCGGCGAGACCAAAGTGTTGCTGCGCGCCGATAATGCCGGACCACACTCGATCGGCAGCAGCATCGGCAAAGGTTTCACTTCAGCAAGCATGGGCCGCGATACCGCAGGTCTGGCCGGATTCATCGGTGACAATCCGCAAAATGACGGTCTGCGCGACATGGATCCACGCCTCGTCATTCAAGCCGGCGGCCTGCCGATCAAATTCGGCGGCGCGCTGGTCGGCGGTATTGGTGTGGGCGGTGCCCCTTCCGGCGATCTGGATGCGGCCTGCGCCCGCGCCGGCCTTGATGCCATCGGCGCTGAATAATCGGACAGATTACCCGCTGCGTTTACCGCAGCGGGCCTTTCTGCAAGGAGCATGTGATGTTCAGAAAAATTATTGTGCTGCTCAGCATTTCGCTGGCAGGCGGGTCGCTGAGCGGCGGCGCTTCGGCACAAACGCCACCATCGGCAGCACAGATTAAGCAGTATACCGGTATACACCAAGCCGCATACGCGAATGATGTCGTCGAAATCGGGCGGCTTGCCAAAACCGGTGCAGACATCAACGCCCGCGATTCCTATCGCAGAACGCCGGCCCATGTTGCGGCCTTCGCGTCGAACGACAAGGCCCTGGCCGCCCTGGCTGACGCAGGTGCCGATTTGAACGCGCTGGAAGCTGGTCTTTATGATGTCGTCACCATTGCCGCCGTGGCGAATGATCCTGAGTTGATGTCACTGGCCATCCGGCGCGGCAATCGGGCTGATCTCACCACCAGTATTTATGATGGTACGGCGCTGATTGCCGCAGCGCATCTGGGTCATCAGGAAATTGTCCAGCGTTTGATCGACGCCGGTGCTCCACTGGATCATGTCAACAATCTGGGATGGACCGCGCTGATTGAAGCCGTCATTCTGGGCGATGGCGGACCGGACCACTTGGCCACGGTCAAAGCGCTGGTTGCAGCGGGAGCGGACCGCTCAATTGCCGACCGCAACGGCGTCACACCGCTGGCCCATGCGGAAAACCGCAACTATCAGGATATTGCCGCGATCATCCGCAACGGCAGCCAATAGAGCGCATTACTCGGCCAATTGGCTTTGCAGCAGATGCGCGACTTCCAGCAATTGAGCGCGTTCAACATCTCCGGTCAGGGCATAGGCAAAGCCGGTATCGCTCCAGAAAAACGCGTTTGACCCATCCTGACTTGCGAAGCGGAAGGACACTGTCTCGGCTTCGCTGGCGCGCAGATAGACCGTGACACGTGTCCCCTCCGGTGTCTGATACATCAGTTGCGCTGCCGGACTTTCCACCGAGGGCAAAAGCCGGCCGCCGATCAGCTCCAATCTTGCAATCCGAAGATCAGGCAGCTTGATGGGCCGTTTCAGCCGGTTGCTGAGCCAGGTCGCCAGATGCCCGCCGCGCGCCGCCTCTACTTCGACAGGATGGGCAACCTCGACAACAAACGTATCGTGAGCCGCCCTCGCCTCCATGGCAAAGCTCGATAAGGCTGCCGTCTGAGGCGGCTGGACTGTCGGCTTCAACTGCCACCCTGCCGTGCCGGCAAGGACAGCTATCCCTATGGCCGCCGCAATCTGGCTCAGGCCGCTCCACCGGGAAACTCCACGCCTGGGCTGAAGATTGCTGACATCAAGGCGGTCCGGCACCGGTCCAGACTGGATTTCGGCAAAAGCCGCTTTCATGTCCCGGTTCAGGTTGCTGTCTGCGATCACCCGCGCCCGCACCTCTGGATTGTGTTCGAGAAATTCGGCAATGCGCTCATGGCGTGCATCATCAAGTGCACCATCCACATAAAGCAACAGATCCTCTTCGCTGACCCGGGTCTCCACGATCTTTGTCATTGTACGGCCCTCAGTCGGGATTTTGGCCGCTCCGGCCCCGTTTCGCTGCGGGAAGCCCGTAATTTGCTGCGCGCCCTGCTCAACCGTGACATCACTGTGCCTTCCGGAACATCGAGAATATGCGCTGCCTCGCCATAGGTAAAACCCTCAACACCGATCAGCACAATCGCTTCGCGCTGATCAGCGGGTAAATTCAGGATCAGGCGCATAAGTTTCTGCAACTCGCTGTTATGGCTCTGCCGTTCCGCTTCAAAAGGCTCCTGAGCCATTTCATCGAGGATCAGGTGGTCGGTTTCGCGACGGCCTTTGCGCCAGGTGTCGATGTGAATGTTACGCATCATTCGAAACAGCCACGGCCGCAAGGGTGCAGAGGCCCGCTTGAAGCGCAATTTGCGCAAAGCGCGTTCCAGACAATCCTGGACCAGATCGTCAGCGCGCTGCTGGTTACCGGTCAGAGTGTACGCATAGCGCCGCAAGGCTGGCGTGACTTCTGTCAATTGATCGAATTTCCCGGGCATCCGGTTGGGTTCCTGATGATCTTAATTATAGACACGCGGCCGATATCGGATTTATTCCCTGAAAAATTATACTGCGTGACGGCGCGAATTGAAAATTCTTTCAAAAAAGATGGAAGTGTTTGCAGGCCGGCGACGTTGACTTGGCGAGACGCCTCAAACCGGCGCTCCCGATCAACTCTTTTGAATTGGACTGAAGCTATGAATACCAAATCAATAAAAGCCGCCGTTCTGATCTCCGCCACAATGATGGCCGGTTCGGCGTTTGCCGATGGAGATACTCTGTCTGTTTCCGGCCAGGATCTGGGTGTCAGCGTCACCATCGATTCCGTTGAGGCATCGGAAAACGGCTTTCTCGTAATCCATGATATTGTCGATGGAAAACCGGTTGCGCCATCTTCGATCGGACACACCTATATCACTGCTGGCAAACATGAAAACGTCCGTGTTGCGCTGGACAAAAAGCCTTCCGGCAAGGCCCTGGCGATGTTGCACAAGGACACTGGCAAACTCGGCGTCTATGAATTCGGTCCCGATAACACGAATGATGATCTGCCGGTTGTGGTGAATGACAAACCTGTCGTTCAACCGTTTGACATTAACTGATCCCGCAGTTTTTATACAAATGGCGCCGGCAAGACCGGCGCCATTTTATTAAAACTGCCGCCTGGTTGATCGGGCTCTATTGTGACGTGCTTACCGCGAAGTCGGTCAATTTGGACAGCGCGCCAGCCATCATATCCAGCGCCTCCAGATCGGCAGGCACATTGTGGTCCCCGGCAAAGGCTTGAGGATCACGATAGACCAGTGTGGTCGTACCAGCCGTATTTTCAAAGATCGCAACGCGAAGCGGCAGGTCAAGCCCGGAAGCAGGGTCTGCCTGCAAGACAGGAGTTCCGATTTTCGGATTGCCGAATACAAGCATCTGATTGGGTTTCAGATCAGCTCCGATTTGCTCCGCGCCCGCTGCATGGTCTACCCGGACAAATACCGTAGCTCCTGCATTTTCCACTGCCATCACCAGACGATCCATGGTGTCCGCTACTGAATGAGGGCTTGTCCTGGAAACAAGATCAGCCGCATTGGCCGAAACGGATGCGATGATGATCGCAAAGCCCAAAAGAACCGATTTCATAAATTTCTCCAAAGGTTGCACTTGCAAATTTTGCCCTTGACTTGATACGAGAGCCAGAGCGCACGGATTGTTGCGCCTGCCGTTTCCTGCGATATTTTGGATGAACGTTTCAAATCCGGGCGGACAAGTTGCAGTGTCAGCTGCAAAGGTGACCGTTTTGAGAAGACGACGTCCCGGTGCCCGAATTCGGACAAGCAGATGCTGCAGCAAATCAAGCGGCGTTGGAGGCGATGTCTTCGGTAAGGATGGCATACAGACCGGCAGAATCACGAGTTTCGCGCAGCTTGGCCGTGATATGATTGTTGCGGAATACTCTGGCGATGCGTGCCAGGGCTTTCAGATGGTCCGCGCCCGCGCCTTCGGATGCGAGCAGCAGAAAAATCAGATCGACCGGCTCACCGTCGAGTGATTCAAATTCGATTGGCGTTTCCAGACGGGCAAAAACACCGGTAATGCCGTCAAAGGTCACCAATTTGCCATGGGGAATGGCAATCCCGTGGCCAACACCAGTGGACCCCAGCCGTTCGCGCTGAAGCAGAGTGTCAAATATCTCGCGCTCGGGCACGCCGGTCAGAGACGCCGCCTTTTCGGCGAGTGCCTGGATGGCCTGTTTTTTGGATTGCACCTTCAACGTAGGTATTACTGCGTTGGGCGAAACCAGATCACTCAGATCCATCGCAAATATCCATCATTGGTTCAAATTTTTTGCGGCACGTGTCTCTGCTTCACAGACTGGCTGCTGTCAGCCAGTCTGTTCCGGGTTGCGATCGCGTCTAAACGACACCCATCAAACCTGCAATGATGGGTCAACCCAGCCAATATTGCCGTCGGCGCGACGGTAGACCACGTTTATGCCGCCATGTCCAGCATTTCGGAAAACCAGAATCGGCACATCTGTCATGTCCATTTCCATGACTGCATTTCCAACAGTGAATGAGGGCAGACTGGCTGCGGTTTCGGCAATGATCACCGGATTGAAATCTTCCGGCACCTCCTCATCGTCGAGGGGAGCGGCCAGAATATAGCTTGCCGCAATCATCGCATTTTCGCGGTTGGCACGGTGATGGTGATCTTTCAGTTTTCGCTTGTAACGACGCAGCTGTTTTTCCACCCGTTCGGCCGATTTTTCGAAACTTGCGCGGGGCTCATGAGCATTTCCCGAAGCCGAAAGATTGGCTCCCGTGCTCAGGTGAATAAGGCACTCTGAAGAAAACCCGTTGGGTTCCTTGGTCAGGGTGACATGTCCTGAAAATGTACCGTTGAAATATTTGTCTACTGCCTCGCCGATCCTGTTTTGAATTTCTTCCCGCAGACTGTCGCCCACATCCATGTTTTTTCCGGATATGCGAAGTTCCATAATTTGTCCTTTCAACTGCGTCCCGAGATGGGACCATTCGTCAATCTATAATTCCGGTCATAATTCCGGGCGCATGGCAGCGATGCATCAACCGTTTCGTCTGGTCTGTTCGACAGCCACCCGCTTTTCTCTGCGCCGTGCCACACTCGAGGGTATGCCAAGTGCTTCGCGATATTTTGCCACGGTTCGCCGGGCAATGTCGATGCCGGACGCCTTCAATTTTTCCACAAGCGCATCATCACTGAGGATTGCGCTGGCGATTTCCTGATTGATCAACTGCCGCATCCTGTGGCGAACCGATTCTCCGGAATGAACCTCACCATTAAGCCCGGCGATGGACGAGGAAAAGAAGAATTTCATTTCAAAAATGCCGCGCGGCGTGGAGATATATTTGCTGGAAGTGACCCGGCTGACTGTCGATTCATGCATGTCGATGGCATCTGCCACCTGTTTCAGCGTCATCGGCTTGAGATATTCGATCCCGTGAGTAAGGAATGCATCCTGCATGCGCACAATTTCTGTGGCGACCTTCAAAATACTGCGGGCTCTTTGGTCCAGTGCTTTGATCAACCCGCTGGCGGACTGCAGACTGGTGTTCAAAAAGGTCTTTTCATCCTGTTTGGCGTGTTTTGAAACGGTCTGATAATAAACTTCATTGAGCAACAGGCGGGGCAGCACATCGCTGTTCAGTTCAATATGCCAGCTGCCGTCAACGGCCTCTGATGCGCGCGGTCTCACCAGCACATCGGGCACCAGACTTTCCGGCTCCAATGTTTCAAACATTTCTCCGGGCTTGGGATTGAGCGAGCGGATACAGGCAATTTTCCGGCTGAGTGCCGCATCGGACAATCCGGTCAGACTTTGCAGGCCGGTAAAGTCCTGTTGTGCCAGCATTGCAAGATTGTCCAGAATTGTTGCCATTGCGGCATCCAGCATGCCCTGGTCCCTGAGTTGCAGTTCCAGACATTCTTTCAGACTGCGGGCGCCAATGCCGACCGGTTCACAGGCGTGTATCAGGGCAATTGCCGCCTCGATCATTGTCTCGTCGGTGGAAAACTGTTCGCAGATCGCAACACTGTCGAGTTGCAGATAACCGGCGCCGTCAAGCTGGCTGACGAGATACCGGCACAGTGCCCGTAATACCGGGTCCGTGGTCATCAGGAGCAGCTGATCTTCCAGGCGCGTGCGCAGGCTTGTGGTGCCAGCCAGCCTTGCGTCGAACGCCATATCCTCGCCAATCGCTCTGCCCAGCATGGACGGACCTTCCAGCGCCCGGTCGTAAGCGGATATTTGTGAGGGTGTCAGAGCCGTTTCATTGTCATCCTGATACAGATTGCTGTAATCGGAATCCGGCGGGCCGCTGAGATCGTTATTGGCTTCAGTCAGCTCTCTTGCGTGCCAGTCCTCGGATTCTGTTGGAGGCGGCGCGGCATCGTCCGTGTCGGTGTCTGCATCGCGTTCGAGCAGCGGATTGCGCTCCAACTCCTCGTCAACGTGTTTTAGGAGCTCCAGATGCGACATCTGCAACAGCTTGATCGCCTGCACGAGTTGTGGCGTCATCACCAGAGACTGGGACAGATTCTGCCGCAATCCGGGCGCAAGCTTCTGGCTCAACCCGCCAGCACCTGAAAATGAATTTGGCCCGGCCATCGGCTATGCGTTCCCTGAGGTCTGTGACAATGCGGACGTGTTCGTTCCAGTTGGGCCGCTGTCTTTCAAGTGCGACTCTATCGGAGCAGGCTGTTGTGTTCAAAGAGTAAATTGATCGCCAAGATAAACGCGCCGCACGTCTTCATTGCGCACGATATCATCCGGCGTGCCTTCCATCAGGACCTCGCCGGAGTGGATGATATAGGCCCGGTCGATCAGTCCCAGCGTTTCGCGCACATTATGATCGGTGATCAGGACACCAATTCCACGTGCAGTCAATTGCCGCACCAGTTGCTGGATGTCGCCGACGGCAATCGGATCAATCCCGGCAAACGGCTCATCCAGCAGCATAAAAGCCGGCCTGCTGGCCAGAGCACGGGCAATCTCGCAACGCCGCCGTTCCCCGCCTGAAAGCGCAATGCTTGGCGATTTGCGCAAATGTTCTATCCCGAATTCCTGCAACAGACGTTCCAGATCCTGCTTGCGCTGACGCCGGTCCGGCTCGACGATTTCCAGAACCGCCTTGATATTGTTTTCCACAGTCAGGCCACGAAAAATCGAGGTTTCCTGCGGCAGATACCCGACCCCGAGCCTTGCGCGTGAATACATCGGCAGAGAGGTGACATCAAATCCGTCAATGCGAATACCACCCTGATCGGGACGAATCAGCCCGGTAATCATGTAAAATACCGTGGTCTTGCCAGCTCCGTTCGGTCCAAGCAGTCCAACCGCTTCGCCCTGGCGGACCGCAAGTGTGACATCTCGGACCACGGGCCGGCGGCGGAAGCTCTTGGCGAGATTCTGGGCCACCAGCCAGCCATCTTCATCGCTGAACCGGGTGCCTTTCCGGGGCCGCTGACGCCGCAGTGCAGGCGCCGCGACCGCGCCTGTCACGCCGCCGCCGACACGGGACCGGGCGGCGTCTTCCCGATTATTTCGGGATTGAATCCGATCTGCTTCAGGAATGTGCTTGCGGTTGGGCTCGGCTGCCGGACGCTCGGTTCGAACGCGATCAGGGCCGGACTTGGCCGATTTTCGTTTGGGTCGCAGTGCCTTAAAGGGAGCCAGCACAGCCTTTGCGAGGTCTTTCAGCCGAAAGGAGCCGCGTTCGTTCCCGGACATCGCGCTGGCGCGACGCCTTTCATCCACCTCGTCATCATAAATCGAGCGCAACTGACCACGGTGCGGCTCATCACCTGCGATCACGACTTCATTCCAGGTGTCAGGTTCGGCAAAATCCGCAGAATTTTCGCGCGGCGAATCATGCCCACGGTTCGCTGGCCTGGAGGTTCTGAATTTTTTCACTGATGCGGCAACCCCGGAACATGATATGCGTGGTGTTCAATAGCCTGCTTCAAAAGCCATGTCGATGCGCGCGCGCCGACAGATGCTATTGCCTGCCTGGCAGGAACACACCCCGGACCCGGCCGCCAGACTTGTTATTTGGCGCCTCGACCCGGCTTTCTCCGGTTTTCAGATTGACGATCAGCCGCTGACCGCGCAGCTCATTGCTACCTTTTGTCAAAATGACATTGCCGGTCAGGGTCAGGATCTGGGTCGCCATCTGGAATGTGGCGAGATCGCCGCTTGCGGTCTGATCCAGATTGGTGACGCGAACCGGACCGCGCGCCTCGACTTTTGAAATCTGCTGATTGGTACCTGTGGCCCGGCCGGCATAATACACTGTGATGCTGCTGGCCCGCAGCGTTGTCGGACCCTGGACCAGACGCACATTGCCGCGGAACACTGCAGTCTTGTCGCGGTCCTGAACTTCCAGTTCATCGGCTTCAATTTCGATCGGATCTTTCGAGGAGGACGACAAGCCTGAAAAGGCGTCCGAGACGTCTTGCGCCATCGCTGGCCCAGCCACCGCAAATGCCACCAGCAAAGCCATAAGCAAGTGGGCAAAAGGCATCATAACAGCGCTTCGCAATCCCCGGCCGGAGGCCGGTGGCAGAAAATTGAATTTTTTCGGGATCATTAAGTCACCACTATTCCTCAAATATCAGCTTTGCATCTGATTCCGGCGGTACAATCGTCAGCCGGATGCCATTTGTAAACCGGATTCGCTTGCCGCTATTGTCAATAATCAGCTGATTGGCCTGCATAAAGCCGGTTTCGCTGCGCACTTCAACCGGCGAGCGGCTGATCAAGGTTCCGCTTTTCAGATCGACTTCAGCGTTTTGCAGCGTCACCTTGTAGCCTTCACTGGAATCGACCTTGATTGGCGAATTGATGCTGAGCGCAGCCGTGTTGTTGTTGTAAATTCCATCCTTGGAGCGCACATCCGCCCAAGTGCCATCATCGAGGGTTATCTTGGCAAACAGACCATTGAGGTTGATGAGGCCGGGAAGCAGAATCGACTGGGAGGCGCTGTCGGCTTTCACCTCGTAGGATTGGCCATCATCGCCGAAACCGCTGAGTTTCGGATTGTTCATCAGGATCGACGAACCGTTGAATGACAGCGTCATCCCGGGGTCGAGTTCAAAACCCTCCACTCCGATTTTCGGAATGAAGCTGGTAATGATGACCAGTGCCGCCACGGCGCCAACACCGAGAAGCGGCAGAAGCAGCCGCAAGACCTTGACCCACAGAGTGTGGCGGCGGATTTTTCTGAAGAATTTCGAGCGCTCGGACGGCTTCAGATTGTCGGAAACGCGCAGGTGATCGCGCGCAGGTGTCATGCCACCGGCGGTCAGAATTCTTGATCCGTTTGAAACAGTTTCACTCAACGGCCAGCAGACCCAGTTGTGTTTCGTCCATCGTCTCCACCGCAAGACCGGTCGTCAGACCATAAAGGCTTCCATTCACAATATCTATAAACCGGAAAGTTTTGGTGAGAGTATGTCGTATGGTGCGAGAAGCGGATTTGTCGCGCAGGCTCAGGAATGGGCGAAAATATCCGTCTCCGGCCAGCCCATCAGATCAAGCCGCGCCCTTGTCGGCAGGAAATCAAAACAACTTTGCGCAATTTCCGTGCGGCCTTCACGGGCAAGCCGCTCATCGAGTTGCTGTTTCAGCGCGTGCAGATACAGCACATCGCTGGCAGCATATTCCTGTTGCGCCTGGGTCAGTTCATCTGCACCCCAATTGGAGCTTTGCTGTTGTTTCGACAAATCAACATCAATCAGCTCGCGGCACAAATCCTTCAGACCATGGCGGTCCGTATAGGTGCGCACCAGCCGTGACGCAATCTTGGTGCAATAAATCGGCGCAGTAAGTGCACCAAAGCGATGCAGCAGGACAGCCACATCAAATCTGGCAAAATGGAACAGTTTCAAAACCGACCGATCATTCAGAATCCGTTTCAGATTGGGCGCAGTTTCCTGTTCCTGGCTGATCTGAACCAGATCGGCGGTGTTGTCGCCTCTGGATATCTGGACGAGGCAGAGCCGGTCGCGGTGCGGGATCAGTCCCATTGTCTCGGTATCAATGGCAACCGAGCTGCCCGGATCATAGTCATCAGGCAGATCGTTTTTATGCAGGCGGATGGTCATAGGGTGTGTCTCTCTTGAATACAGGATGGGTTTCATAGTCGCTTTGTGCCGACAGGTCCATCACAAGCAAGACGCCGCCCCGCAAACCAACCCAGCCAGGCTTCTGCCGGTAGCGTAATTCAGAACCTATTTTTCGCGAAAGGCATGCTGCAGCTGGTCGGAAAACGGTTTGAGGAAATAGTTCATGGGCGAGCGGTCTCCGGTTTGCAGAAACGCTTCGACCGGCATGCCGGGCTTGAGCACCAGAGAACCAAGCTTGGCTTCTTCGGTTTTGTCGAGGGTCAGGCGCACTTTGTAGAAGGGCGGCGTATCGACATTGGGTTGATTCAGATCCGCCGAAATGCGGGTCACCTCACCGCGGATTTGCGGTGTCAGCCTGCTGTCGGCGTTGGGAAACAGCAACAACGCACTCTGCCCGGTGCTGATCCGGTCGATGTCCTGGGGGCGCACTCTTGCCTCCACCACCAGCCGGTCGCCACGTGGTACAAGCTGCATCACGGTTTCGCCCGGTGCCAGCACGGCACCGATGGTGGTCACTGACAGATCCAGAACCTGCCCGGCACGCGGCGCAACGATGTCGGTGCGGCGCAAACGCGCCGAGACCGCGTTGCGGCGCTCGCGATATTCACCGAGCCGGGCTTCAGCATCGCGCAACTCATCAAGAGCCCTGGCGCGGAAATCATCGGTGATCTGAATGGCTTGCAGCCGGGTTTCGCTGATGCGTCCCGATACGCGTGCAATTTCCGAGCTGAGTTGCCCGGCTTCGCCGCCCAGACGCGCCTGTTCGCGCTGCAGCGAGAGGACCCGGGATTTGGGTATGAGACCGCGGCTGATCAGGGATTCAATGTCATTCTGTTCTTCGGTGATGAATCCGATCTGGGCCTGTTTGGCAGCCTGTTGGGCTGTCAGGCCCTTGATCTCCTCGCCATATTGCTCAATACGCTGGTCCAGTTGATCGAGCCGCCCCTGAATAGCTGCATTCTGGGTCTGCAAAAGGCGGCGTTGCCCCAGCATCAGAGCTGTCACAGTTGGATCATCACCCCGCGACAACAGATCCTCATCGAAGTCGATCTGTGTTGAGAAATCCCGTTCCGCCCGCAGCCGGGCGCTTTTGGCCAGCAATTCCAGCCTGGCAGATTCCAGGATCGACAATTCGGCCTGAGCATCGGTGTTGTCGAGCCGCAACAGCAGATCACCCGCTTCAACCGGATCTCCTTCGTCAACCAGAATTTCCGCGACAATCCCACCTTCGCGATGCTGAATGCGTTTGGTGCTGCTTTCCACGACGATTGTGCCGGGCGCTATCACCGCACCGCTGATGCTGGTGAAACTGGCCCAGGCGCCGATACTGCCCAAAACGACAATGATCGCCAGTCCGCCGGCCAATTGATAGCGCCGGATCGATCTTGCCGGAGAACCGATCATGCCGATGCATCCTTCACGGTTTTGCCAACCACAGCGAGCTGCTGGGCCGGGCGCGGCGTGTCCTGCTTCTCGCCAGCGGCCCCCGAGCCGGCATCCGATGGAGCATATTCATCCGCTTCGGGACGCGGCGCGATCACTTTTCCCAGAACCTCATCGCGATCTCCAAAGGCTACCATCCGGCCGTTGCGCAGCATCATCAGCTTATCCAGCGCCGCAATTGCGCTGGGCCGGTGGGCCACGACAATGATTGTGCCGCCGCGAGCACGCACCGCCAGAACCGCCTTGATCAGGGCAGCTTCGCCTTCAGCGTCCAGATTTGCATTGGGTTCGTCCAGTATCACCAGAACCGGCTGACCGTAAAGCGCTCGGGCAAGACCGATGCGCTGACACTGGCCGGCAGACAGGGTGCCGCCGCGCGGACCGATCATCGTATTATAACCATCGGGCAATTGCTGGATCATGTCATGGACCGCCGCCTGCCTGGCAGCCGAGACAATATCGTCAGCCCGCGCTGCGGGTTGGAACCGGGCGATATTCTGACTGATGCTGCCTTCAAACAAATCGACTTTCTGCGGCAGATAGCCCAGATGTGGACCCAGTTTCACCGGGTCCCAGTGGTCCAGATCTGCGCCATCCAGCCGTACCACACCCTGTTTCAACGGCGCATTGCCGATCAGGGCGCGTGCAAGCGTGGTTTTTCCCGCACCTGTCGGACCGATAATACCAAGACCGCTGCCCGGTTCCAGCCGGAAGCTGATGCCCTGTATCAGCGCCCGCCTGTCAGTCGATGAAAACACGCTCAGACCCTCCACACTGATGCGGCCTTCGGGATCTGGAAGGGTCAGCCGGGCGACCGGCGCAGGCTGACCGGCGATGAGGTTTGAAAAACGTTGCCAGGCCTGCCGGAACGACACAAAGGCCTGCCAGTGAACAACGGATTGCTCGACCGGTGCCAGCGCCCGCGACATGATGATCGAGGCGGCAATCATGGTGCCGGGAGATATCTGCTGGCGCACTGCCAGATATGCGCCGATGGCCAGAATGGCGGACTGAAATACCAGTCGTAAAGTACGCGATGTGGCAGAAATGACACCGCCTCTGTCCGCAGCGCTGCTCTGCGCCTGCAACGCTGCCATCTGCAGCTGTGCCCAGCGGTCCCGCACCACATCGCTCATCCCCAGAACCGAACTGGTTTCAACATTGCGACGGCTTTCATCTCCCAGATCCTGCGCTGCGGACTGGGCCTTTTGCGACGCCTCGGTCGGTCCGGTGATCAGCCGGTTGTTGAGCATTGCAAGCGCAGCCAGCAACAGCACTGCCAGCAAAGAAGCCAGCCCCAGGACAGGATGCATGAGATAGATCACAAACAGATAGACCGGAGCCCATGGCATATCGAGAAACGCCAGCGGACCCGGCCCGGATACAAAGTTGCGCAGCGTGACCAGATCCTGAATCGGTGACAGCCGAACCTGGGCGTGGCCGAGCCTGGCATGATGGTTCACCAAATCAAAAGCAGTGGTGCGAAACCGCTCTTCCACCTGCTGGCCGACGCGCGCCATAATCCGTCCCCGGATAAATTCCAGAAAGCCATACAGCGCATAAAGGATGATCACCAGAATCGACAAGGCTATCAGGGTGGAAACGCTGCCGCTGGCCAGAACGCGGTCATAGACCTGAAGCATGAACAGGGGGCCGGTCAGCATCAGCAGATTGGTGACCAGACTGAACCAGACGACAGAGACCGGCATCAGACGCAGCAGCGACAGTGCCCGTTTTCCATTTCCGGAATGGTCTGACACATCCTCCGAGGCTTCGGGCGGTTGTCGTGATGTGGTCATGTCTGGATTTTTCTGACGGTTCATTTCCGGCCTTTTCAGCCCCGTGTCCGAATGCAAAGTGCAGTTTAAGGTCGCATTCCGAAACTTTGTTTAACATGCTAGAATAGATATTAATAATTTATGTATTGGTTTGCGCTAGAAATTTCCGTCCTGAGTCGGCTCCGGACCGACTGGGGACGTGAAACACTGGGGACGTGAAACACTGGGGACGTGAAACACTGCGGGAGAACAATGCTTATCAGATCGAGCGCCTTATTGCTGTCACTGCTGGTACCGCAACCCGGCATCACGTCTGAAGCCACCATTCTATCCGGAATGGTGGTGCCGGGCGGCATTACCTGTCCAATACTCAAAACCCAGGACGGGAAAACAGTTTCCCTGATGGGGATCAGGCCAGCAGATGCACCGATTGGAAAAGATTTTGATTTCTCTGGAACTTTTGTTGCGCGTTCAACGTGTCAGCAATTACCCCTGACGTTTCGGGTTGATAAAATACTGCTCTCAAAACCTGCTGCCGGTAAAACACAGTGACACGTTATAAATTTTCATTATTGACCAAAGAGTTAGCGCATTGATTCCGACATACACACCTTCTGATCCGCTTTTCAACCAGCAATGGCATCTGGCGTCAATCGGCCGTCTGGGCTTCACCCTGGGGACAGATTTTGCCGGACTGGAACGGATCTGGGCGGATCATAGGGGAGATGGTGTCCAAGTCGGTATCTGGGATGACGGCGTGCAGGCCAGCCACTGGGACCTTGATGGCAATTATAATGCCAGTATGCAGGTTACCATTGACGGAACGCCCAACAATGGACAGCCACTGACCGCAACCGACGGGCATGGAACCGCCGTTGCGGGCCTGATCGCGGCTGAAAATAACGGCATTGGCGGCGTTGGTGTGGCGTTTGAGGCCAGCGTTACCGGTATCCGCATTTTTGGCGGCGCTGACGATATCAACTCCAACTGGTCACGATACCTCAAGACGCTGGATCATCTGGGTGACTTTGACGTCACCAATCACAGCTATGGCGGGTCACCGAGTTTTTACGTCTACAGTGATGTCGCGAAGTTTGAAAAATCGGCCGAGGTTGGTCGCGGCGGTCTGGGAACCGTCAACGTCAAATCCGCCGGAAACAGCAATATTGACGGCAATGGCGAAGCGCTTGACGCAAGCCGTTTCACGGTGACAGTCGGCGCACTGGATTCAAGCGGTCAGGTTGCTTCCTACTCCACCTATGGTGCTCATCTGCTGGTCTCTGCTCCCGCCGGGTCGGTGACGACTGACCGTCTTGGCAACGGCAATGGCTATGACGGGCTGTTGAACGGCGACTACACCAATAAGTTTGGCGGCACATCTGCGGCCTCACCAATCACTGCCGGCGTTGTCTCGCTGATGCTGGACGCCAATCCGGGTCTGGGGTGGCGGGATGTGCAGAATATACTGAGCTATTCTTCGGTCGGCACAGGCAGCCTGTATTCCGGACCGACCACCTATGAAAACAGCAGCTGGAAATGGACTGGTGCTGACAACTGGAATGGCGGCGGCCTGCATTTCAGCGAAGATTACGGCTACGGCATGGTCAATGCGTTCAACGCAGTTCGCATGGCCGAAGTCTGGAGCGCTTTCAATCCGGCACCGGCGACATCGGCCAACGAACAAAGTGTCACGTCGGGCACGGTTACGGCGAACAAGGCAATTGTCGATCTGGCAACGCTGAGCTTTTCCTTCATGGTCAGCCAGAGCATTGCACTGGAATATGTGGCGCTGACGATTTCTCTGACCCACAGCTATTTCACCGATCTGCGGATGGATCTGATATCGCCCGACGGGACACAGATGTCGTTCTATGACGGATCGAGCGGCGACGGCACCACTGCCGATGGCAATTTTTCCTATACGTTCGGACTCGACGGCTATCGTGGTGAAACCAGCTACGGTCAGTGGACGGTTGAGATTGAAGACACCTATGGCGCCGACCAGGGCACGCTGCAATCGGTGAAGTTCACCGGCTATGGCTCAGCCATCAGCGCCGACGACGTCTATCATTATACCGACGAAGTCCTGACAGCCCAGGCCGCCCAGAATGGCCGCGAGGTTCTGACGGATTCCGATGGCGGCGTGGACTGGATCGACGCCTCGGCGATGTATCGCAATCTCGTCCTGAACCTGACAGAAGGCAGCACTTCGACGCTTGCCGGCACAGCCTTTCTGACCATCGCTGCCGGCACCAGCATTGAACATGCCATTGCCGGCGATGGCGATGATCTGATCACCGGCAACAGTCTTGACAACAGCATTTACGGCATGCGCGGCGATGACACGATGGATGGCGGCGATGGAACCGATACGGCGGTTTTCTTCGGCAATCTGGCCGATTATACCATTACCAACTCCGGCGGTGTCGTGACAGTGAGCGGTGCCAGCGGTACCGACACACTGACAAATTTCGAATTCCTCGCCTTTGACGATCAGACCATCGAAATCCAGGCTGCCGGTCTGGATGTGACCGCGCCGCTGCTGACTGCCAGCACGCCGGCAGATGAGGCCAGCGCGGTCAACGTCGACGCTGACATAGTGCTGACTTTCAACGAGGCCGTGAAGGCGGGCACCGGATTCATTGTGATCCACAATTCCAATGGCACTGTGTGGCGCAGCATTGATGTGACCGACGCCAGTCAGATCAGCATTGTCGGCAAGACCGTCCGGGTCAATCCGGCTGCGGATCTGGCATCCGGCAGCAGCTATTATGTGACTGTCGATGCCGGAGCCATTCGCGACAGTTCGGAGAATGGCTTTGGCGGCATTGCCGGCAGCGGGGCACTGAATTTCGCCACCCGCTCGCAATATAATATCATCACCGGCGATGGTGGCAGAAACCGCCTCAACGGCACGAATGGCGATGATCTGATTTCAGGTCTTGGCAATCATGACCGGCTGTCCGGCGGCAATGGCAATGATGTCCTGATCGGCGGAGATGGCAATGACCGGCTGGATGGCGGCAAAGGCCTGGATACGGCTTCATATGCAGGCACAATCGGAGGTGTCACAGTGGATCTCAACAATCTGCGCGCCCAAAACACCGGGGCCGCAGGCAGAGACACGATACGCAACATCGAAAACGTCACCGGCGGCGATGGCAACGACGATCTGACCGGAAATCGAAATGCCAACCGGCTGGAAGGCGGCAAGGGTGATGACACGCTGCGCGGCGGCCTCGGTAACGACTATCTGGATGGCGGCTCGGACAGTGATACGGCTGTCTTCAACAGTACCCTGGCGGCATCGACAATTGTCTATGATCCACAGAGCGGTGAATTCACGATCACCGGTCCGGACGGCACCGACACGCTGGCCAATGTGGAATTCTTCCAGTTCTCCGACGTCACAGTCAACGCCGGCGACATGATGACCGTTGCACTGACGTCCGGCAATGATGTTCACATTGGCGATGCGACCGACGAGCGGATTGACGGGCTGGCAGGCGCGGACCGAATAAATGGTGCCGGCGGGTCGGACACGCTGATTGGCGGCGCTGGTGATGACATTCTCAACGGCGGCGCGGATGATGATACGCTGATCGGCGGACAAGGCACGGACACAGCGGTCTTCAGCGGTAACCGGTCGCAATATACGATCGGCTTCGACGCTGGACGCTTTACTGTCAGCGGACCGGACGGAACCGATACGGTCGAGCAGATTGAACAGCTTCAATTTGATGATGTTGTCGTCAGCCTGCCTTCTGTCGTCTCAGTTTCGGGGCTTCGGGCGCGCGCTGCGGAAGGCGATGCAGCGACAACGCAACTGAGTTTCACCATTGCCCTCGACAAGGCATCAGCGAGTGAGCAGTCAGTCGATTTTGCAGTTAGCGGAACAGGCGCAAATGCGGCCAACAGTGCCGATTTTGAAGGCGGTGTTCTGCCGTCTGGCTCAGTGCTGTTCGCCGTCGGCGAAACCACAAAAACCGTGACCTTCTCGGTTCGGGGCGACACCGATTCAGAGGGCGATGAGACCTTCGCTGTCAGCCTCACCAACCCGACCGGCGATCTGATTGTCGGGACAGGTGTGGCAATCGGCACGATTGTCGATGATGACCTCACCCAGATTTATCTGAGCGGAGGGCGCGACCGCTATAATGGCAGCAACGATTCGGACTGGATTTACGGCCTCGACGGTAATGACCGGATCAACGGCCGCAACGGCGATGACATACTCAATGGCGGTGCCGGCAATGACAAGCTGGATGGCGGCAATGGAATAGATACGGCATCCTATGATGGCACCGACCAGGGTGTTTCCGTCACGCTTGCCTCGACACGCGGCCAGAATACCGGCGCAGCGGGCAGAGACCAGTTGCGCAATATCGAAAATCTGGTCGGCAGTGCCTATGATGATGAGCTCAGCGGCAATAATCTTGCCAACGTTCTGGATGGAGCGGCCGGAGACGATCTGCTGTTCGGCGGCGGCAGGGCTGATACGTTCGTCTTCAGGACCGGCAACGGCGATGACACGATTGGCGATTTCTCCACCAGCGAAGGCGACCTCATCGATGTCGCCGCCTACGGCTTTACAACTCTGGCTGATTTCGACGATTTCAGGTTCGACGGGTCTGATACCATCGTACAGCTGGATTCAAGCAACAGCATCACCGTCAGCAGCGTTGATCTGACCAGCGCGCTGACCCCGGAAGATTCATTCCTGTTCGGGTGATCACCGCACGATTTCCTGCTCACATTGAAACGAGTTAGGCCGACCGCAGAATTGTGGCCGGCTTAATTGCATTTCGATTGAACGCTATTGAACAAATTCAAAAGGCGGAAGCGAAGTTGATTTGTTCTTTCACGGAACAGGATCAGGCGCGCAGCAGACGGGCAATTTTTTGTACTTTTTGGCCCGGTGGCCGAAGCCATCTTGTCAGCTCTTCAATTGGAAGCGGCCCGCTGAACAGAAACCCCTGAATTTGATTGCATCCTGCCAGGTGGGCAAGGTTGGCCTGTTCGGCAGTTTCCACGCCTTCGGCAACCACCGTCAGATCAAGGGCACGGCCAAGGCTGGCAATGGATTCCATCAGGTTAAGCGCTTCCACATTCTGTTCAACACCCATGACAAAACTCTGGTCGATTTTCAGCTTGTCAAACGGCAATTGGCGCAGATAGCCGATTGATGAGAATCCGGTACCGAAATCATCCAGCACAATTCCAAATCCGGCGGATTTCAGGGCATTGAGTTTTTCCCTGGCCAGTCCCGGGTGGCTGACAACAATGCGTTCGGTCAATTCAAGCTCGATGCGGTGTGTTTCGATACCGGTCTCTTGCGCGATGGCCAGCAGATCCTCTGTCAGCATCGGATCGAGCAGTTGAACCGGCGACAGATTGACACTGACCTTGAGATCCGGCCGTCCGACCATATCCTCACAGACCCGGCGGAACACATAGGTTCCCAGAATGCTGATCAGGCCGGATTCTTCGGCCACAGGAATGAAGGATTCAGGCGACATCCGCCCGAACTCCGTGGAATTCCAGTAAACCAGGGCTTCCGCCAATTCCATCTGGCCGGTTTGGGAATGCACGATCGGCTGATAATGGACTTTAATTTCACCGGCAGTCAGTGCCGCGCGCAGGGCCTGATCAATCTTGCGGTTCTTGAACAGGGATGATTCATATTCTTCGCGATAGATAATCGGTTCGCCAGCTTTCCTGGCCTTGGCCTGATACATCGCCACATCCGCCTGGCGGACCAGTTCTTCGCAGCTGGTGGTCTGATGTTTCGCGATGGCATAGCCGATTGATACAGAGACGCGGAAGATGCGTCCTTTTACAAGGAAATCCCGCTGGATTTCGGAAAAGCATTTTTTCGCGGTGTTCTCCACCGAGGAGATAATGTCATCTCCAGTTACCAGAATATTGAATTCGTCTCCGCCAACGCGGGCGAGAAAGCCGTTTTTCGGAAGCGCCGCTGCCAAGCGGTCGGCGACCTGACAGATGAGATCATCCCCGCCAGCATGACCAATCGTGTCATTGACATTCTTGAAGCCATCGACATCCAGAAAAATAATGGCGAGTTGGCCGCTGGCGCAAGCCCGACGTGTTGTCGGTTCGCTTAGTCGTTCGACAAAGTGAAACCGGTTGGGCAGCTTTGTCATGCTGTCGGTTCGGGCGTTTTCGAAAGATTCAGCTTCCTTGCGGCCGAGCTCTTCAGCAAATTTACGGGCACCAAAGGCGACGAGAAGCCCGATACCGGCGAAAGAAAGGAGGGCCGCGGAGAGAGGAAGCAGACTTTTTTGCAGTAATTCGTCACCTGGAGTTGGCGCGGTCCATGTCAGATGCCCCAGGATTTCGCCTTCTGCCCCAACCAGTTCGATATGCTCCTTACCCGGATCTTGCGTATCGGACAGTTCAAGGTCATCTGTCAGAAACGTTGCGCCCAATGCCGCAATGCGCTCCTCGTCGAGCATGAAGCCGGAAATATTGACGGTCAGCGTGTCGAAATCGAGACCTTCCAGATCGTCGGACGTTATATAAGCTGCGGCCAGCAGAAACATCTTATCGCCGATCTTGACAAACTGTGTCCGGGCCACAACTTCATCTGTCGGCGCATCGATGAGCAAGTCGCGCATCTGTTGTATCTGTACCGGCGTCAGCAGATCCGCTTGCGGTCCATCCTGTTCCTGGCCTTTGATCCAGCCATATTTGGGCGGTCCATCGGCGGGGGACAGAACAACAAGATCGAGCGCAGAAGAATCGGTCACGCCGGAACCGATGTTAGACACTAGCCAACCGGCATCATCTGCACGGATATTGTCATAGGCATCCTGCCACCAGGAATAATCTACGGTGACGAGACGTAATGTATCGTCGATGGCTTCCAGGCCACCATTCATCATGACCCGGGAATCCTGGAGGGATTTCTGGTTAAATTCTCCTGACATCCAGACCAGTACCGCGCTGATGGTAAAAATCGTTACGGCGACTGCGCCGAACAGAAGCACTGTAATTCTTCTGGTCAGTTTCCGGTTCATCAAATATCCCCTGTGCACAAAGGCACGATTGTCTTTTGTTGCCAGCGTTACCCTACCGCTCAAAATTTCCTATTCCCTAAAGGTCATTGCGCGCGATGTGACAAGTTGGGAATATCGTAAATTATCGGTAAAGTGGAATACCTACTGTGAAGCCGCAGAAATCGGCGCGTTTCCGAAAAATGGCAGCCTGCCGTGCGGTCACTTCACAATAGATCCGATGAAATCGGGGGACAGGCCAACCCAGTCACTTCGTGTCAGCTTTCAACCCGGCAGGACGCTGGCAAACAGTCCCATAAACAGGGTGACGAGCGCCGCCACAGCCCAGACGAATGTCAGCAGTGGCAATCCGGGCGGGGCGGTGGCCGTGCTGCCGTTATCCGCTGTGTGATACATCGGCACGACAATGCGCAGATAGACCCCAAGCGCAAGCACCGTGTTGAGAATGCCGATCACTGCCAGCCAGAGAAAGCCGGCTTCAATTGCAGCGCCGAACAGATAGACCTTGCCGACAAAGCCGAACAGCGGCGGAATACCGGTTAGTGACAACAGGAAGATCACCATCGCAACACCGGCAAAAGGGGCGCGGCGGCCAAAGCCGCGCATGTCATCGAGATTTCGCCCGGCCACCATGACGATAGCAAAAGCACCGAGATTCATCGCCACATAGGCAGCCCCAAAGACAATGACGCCCGGCACGGCCAGCGGACTGACCCCGAGCGCCGCGATGCCAAGCAGGAAATACCCCGATTGGGCGACCGAGGAATAGGCGATCAGCCGCACCAGATTGGTCTGCACCAGAGCTGCAAGATAGCCATAGGTCATGGTCGCCGCCGCAATCAGGGCGATCACCAGAGGCCAGCCGGTGGCGGGCGGCAGTTCGCCCAGCACCCGGACAAAGGCGAACAACGCCGCCACTTTGGTAATGACCGACAGATAGGCCGCGACGCAAACCGGCGCTCCGTCATAAGCGTCAGGTGCCCAGAAATGAAACGGCACCAGCGCGGCTTTGTAGCCCAGTCCGACAATCACTGCGAGCAGCCCTGCAATGGCGATGAGGGGCCGTTCGCCCAGCACGCCGAGGCCGGAAAACAAGGTGGTTCCGGCGCCGCCGAACCAGAAGGTCAGTCCGTAGATCATCACCGACCCGGTGACCGCGCCGAAAACCAGATATTTCATTCCCGCTTCGGTCGCTGCATCATTGCGCGGATAGGCCACCAGCGCAAAGGACCCCAGCCCGGTCAGCACAACGCCAAGCACCAGCAGCATCATGTCGTCGCCGCCCGCCAGCATCAGCGCACCGAGTGTGACAAGGCAGAGCAGGGAATAGACGCTGCCCTCACGGTCCTTGCCGGCCAGTTCCGCCCGCGCCAGCAGCAGCGCCAGTGCCGTGCCCGGCAGCAGAATCAGCTTGGCCCAGCCACTCAGCAAATCGATCCGGTAGGTGCCGCCGAAGACCGTGTTTGCGGCGTCGAGAACCGGAAATGTCGCCGCCACCGCCAGTGCCAGACCGGCCAGCCCGAAGCCCAGCGCCAACCGCGGCATGCGCGCCATCTCGGCGAGCAGCATGAAGACGACCGTCACGGCCAGCGTCATCTCCGGGATCAGAAAGGAGAGGTCGTGGGCCATCAGAAAGCAAGGCTCGCCATGGTGGTATGGATCAGGTCAATCAGCCAGGCTGGTGCCACGCCAATCAGGATTGTCAGGACCAGAAGCGGCACAATAGCCAGTTTCTCGCGCCGGTCGAGATCGGGCATCGCTTGCCATTTTTCGTTCGCCGCGCCGAGAAAGACTCTGGCAATGGCGCGCAGATACAGCCCCGCCGTGACGACGATGGCAAGGATCGCGATGATTGCCCAGGGGGTGGCGTTCAGCGTTGCCAGGAAAATCTGGAATTCGGCCGGGAAATGCGCCAACCCGGGCAGGCCGAGCGAGGCGAAAGCGGAGAGGATAAAGGCCCATCCGAGCCACGGAACACTGCCCAACAACCCGCCGAAATCCGCCATCTCGCGGCTGTGGGCACGATCCTGCAACATGCCGACCAGGAAGAACAGCGCGCCGGTGACCAGGCCGTGGCTGACCATCTGCAAAGTCGCGCCATCAAGCGCCACAATGCGAATGGCGGGGTCGAGCGTCAGCGCCGCGACAGCCACACCCATCACCACATAACCCATATGGTTGATTGACGTGTAGGCAATCATTCTCTTCAAATCATTCTGGGCCAGCGCCGCGAACGCGCCGTAGAGCGCGCTGATTACCCCGAAGGCCAGAATGAACTGGCCGGCCTGGATAAAGGCTTCCGGCGTCATCTGAAGCGCGAAGCGGATCAGTCCATAAGTGCCGAATTTCAGCATCACCCCGGCGAGGATGACGCTGCCTGCCGTGGGGGCCTGCACATGGGCGGCCGGTAGCCAGGTATGCACCGGAAAGGCCGGAATCTTGATGGCAAATGTGATGAGCATCGCAATCAGCGCCAGCATTGCGGCCAACCCCTGCAGCGGCGGCGCGTCGATCCAGACGCGCATGTCGAAGCTGCCGCTGCCGAGATAAAGTCCGAGGATCGCCAGCAGCAGCGGCAGGCTGCCCAAAAGCGTATAGAGAAAGAACATCAGCGCCGCGCGCTGGCGATCCTCATGGCCCCACCCGGCTATCATGAAATACATGCCCACAAGCGAAACTTCGAAAAACACGTAGAACAGCAGCCCGTCCAGCGCCATGAATGTGCCGAGCGAAGCGGTTTCCAGCATCAGCAACACCACCACATAGGTGGAGGCGCGCTCGCTCACCCGTGCCGAATAGATTGCCGAGAGGAAAAACAGCAACGAGGTCAGCAGTACCAGTGGCAGACTGAGCCCATCCACGCCCAGCCGGTAGGCCGCGCCGATGGCCGGAATCCAGGCCATTTCTTCAATCTGGGCAAAGCCGCCAGGTTGAACGCCGCGCCACCAGATGACAAGGGTGACCAGAAAGGTCAGGCCGCTGACCACGATAGAGACGCCATGCGCCATGCGCGCCGAGCGGTCCGGCAGCGCCATCAGGACAAGGCCACCGGCAATCGGCAGGAAGGTTGCGAGGGTCAGGAGTGGCAACATGGGACGGGTCTCCTCAGGAATAAAACGGTGCGGCGAGCAGCACCACCGCAATCAGTGCGATGCCGACGACTGTAATGGCAAGCTCGCGGTGGATCAGACCGCTTTGCAGGCGGCGGGCGCGGTTGCCGCTGGCGATGATGCGCCGCACCAGCCCGAAGATCAGCGCGTCAATAGCCTCCGCATCGGCGCGCCGGACCAAGCCGCCGAACAACAAATTGATCCGTCCGAACGCCAGCACTAAGCGATAGAGAAACTGTTCCAACCGCTCGCAGGCCGCGGCGATTGCCAGAGCCGGACGCAGGCCGAACGCCAGCACTGAGCGATAGATAAGCTGTTCCAGCCGCTCGCAGTCGGCGGCGATAGCCAGAGCCGGGCGCAGGACCAGCCGGTCCATGCCGCCGGCTATGGTAAAGCCGCCCCGGGCCGGGTTGAACAACGCACCGAGCAGCCGGCGCGGCGCGACGAACCAGCCCAGCAGAAGGCCACTCAGACTAGCCCCCAGCCCAAGCGCCGGCACAATCAGTCCAACTTCGGCCATGCCAGCGTCAAGCAGCCGTTCGAGCGGACCGAACACAGCGCCCAGCACCACAGCCAGCGCCACCAGCACAGCAAAGCCCAGCGCCATTTCGGGAATGCGCTCGCGCGCCGGTCCGGCAGCACCGCGCCACAGCACGCTTAGCGCCCGGCCCATATAGGCGCCGGTCAGCAGCGTTCCGGCCAGTGCCAGCGGTGCCAGCCAGACCACCGAGGAGCCGGCGAGCGCGGAGGCAATGATAGCATCCTTGGAAAAGAACCCGGCCAGTGGCGGAATGCCGACCAGAGCCAGTGCCGCAATGGCAAAGCCGGTATAGATTGCCGGCCGCGCCCGGCCCGCACCGGCCAGACCATCAAGGTCTGTGTCGCCGCGGTCATGCTGGAACACACCGGCGCCAAGGAACAGCGCACTCTTGATGGCGGCATGGGCGATCAGATGCAACAGCGCCGCGACCGGTGCTCCAGCGCCGATCGCGACCAGCATCAGACCATACTGGCTTGACGTAGAGGCGGCGAGCAGGCGCTTCAGATCACGCTCCGCCAGGGCTATCAATCCAGTCACGACGGCGGTGACACCGCCAACGATACCGACTGCCAGCAGTGCGCCGCCGGGCAGCATCGGCGCGGTGCGGATCAACAGGATTGCCCCGGCCGCCACCAGCGTCGCCGAGTGCAGCAGGGCCGAGACCGGAGTGGGGCCGGCCATGGCGCGTTGCAGCCAGTTCTGCAACGGCACCTGGGCCGACTTGCCCATCGCGGCCAGCAGCAGCAACAAACCGGCAATCAGTGCAGGCGTACCGGTGGTCAAGAGGGTCAGCGAAATCTCGCTGCTGCCAGCGGTGCCAATGAGCAAAAAGACGCCGATATAGAGCCCCAGATCGGCACTGCGAGTGTACAGAAAAGCCCGTGTGGCGGAGCTGGCTACATCTGGTCGGTCATGCCAGAATCCGATCAGCAGATAGCTGGCAAAACCGATCATCTCCCATGCCGCCAGCAAGGTGATCCAGTCACCTGACAGCACCAGCGCCTGCATTGCGGTGACAAACAACAGCATCGTGCCAAAAAACCGCACACGCTGCGGATCGTTGCGCATATAGCCGACAGCATAGATCAGAACGAAAGCGGCCACGGTTGCGACCAGCAGCGAGAGCACCACCGTCAATGGCGTGGCGGTCAGCCGCAGCGGCATGCCGGGAAGGCCGGGCAAGACTGCTTCGACGGCGTCGATGCCTGAGATACCGTAGAGCAGGCCGAGCGCACCTGCCAAACTCAGCGCTGCGCCACTGAGTGCAACAGGGCCGGGCGCGCGGCGCACGAGAAGAATGGCGAGAGCTGCCAGCAGCGGCGCAAGCAGGGTGAGTGCCAGCATCATCATCCCCTCAACTCGCGGGCTTCTTCCATTTCCAGCGATCCGCGTGAGCGGAACCGTGCGATGGCAATGCCAAAACCGACCGTCATCTCGACCGCCATCACTGCCATGACAATCAGCACGAACATCTGCGCAGCCGGCTCATCGGGGTGAAGATAGCGCCAGAAGGCAACCAGATTGACAAGCGCGGCAGCCAGGATCAGTTCGACCCCCATGATGATCATCACAAGATTGGTCTGGCTGAGTGCGCCATAAAGCCCGACGCCAAACATTCCCGCGCCGACGCTGAGCGCGATTATCAGCTCAATAATCACTTGCCTGGCTCCTTGTTCGGCACAATCGCGACCATCGTCGCGGCGACCATCGCGGTCAGGATTGTCAGCCCCGCCGACTGGAATATCAGCATTGACCGGCCGAGCAGTTCCCGCCCCAGATCTGCGGTCTGCTGTGCGGCTTCAGGGATATCCGTTGCGGGCGGGCCCCAGTCGGCCAGCAATGACACCAAAAGCGCGGCCACCAGTGCGACGCCGCCGACCCAGAGCGAGAGGCGCTTCTGGTGGGTCATGTCCATGGCTCCCATACCGCCCGGGTCCATCATGAACATCACCATGAAGATCGCCATCACACTCATTTCGGTGGCCATCATCATGATCTGCAGGATGCCGAGAAACTCCGCCTGCATGACGAGAAACATCAGGCCGACAGCGGTTTGCGAGAACAGCAATGCAAGGGCGGAGCGCACCATTGAATGGGTGCGGAAAACACCAACGCCGAACCACACTGCCGCCACGCCAAAGAAGGCGAGGAAAATCATCTGCGCATTTATGCCGGTCATAGCGGCACCAGCAGCGCGATGACGCCGACAAGAAATATATTGGCGAGCGCCAGCGAGATGCCCAATTTCCAGCTGACCGCCAGATAACGCGCCTCGCGAACCCGTGGCACAAAGCGTCCGAAGATCAGCATCGCTGCAGCAACGGCCAGAATCTTGATGGCGCTCCAGGCCCAGGCCGGCAGCCAGGGACCAAGCCAGCCGCCCAGATAGAAAGTTACAGTGGCTCCGGCGAGCGCCAGAATAATGACCATCCGCGCCAGCCGCAGCACAGCCAGCCGCGCTCCGGTATATTCCGCCTCAATGCCACCGGCCAGATCACCCGGCGCAGTTGGCAGATCAAGCGGCGGCAGCCAGGCCAGCCCCATTGCAGCAACGATAAACAGCACGAAACCGATCGGCTGGTAGAGGATGTTCCACAACCCCTCCTGCGAGGTGACGATGACAATAGTGGAGAGCGATTCCGCGCGCATTGCCACCGCCGTAATCGGCATCACGATGAGCATCGCATAGGCAATGAATTGCCCGAGAAAACGCCAGCCGCCAATCATGGCGTAAGCGCCATTCGGCCCCCATCCGGCCATGATGAGCGCCACCAGCACATAGGCCAATGCGGCATTCAAAAACAGAGCACCATTGGCCAGATCGGTGATGATCAGAGCCGGTGCCAGGGGAATTACCGACACAGCCAGCAGTCCGGCGACCAGCAGAAGCACGGGCCCGGCTTCGAAGAACAGGCGGTCCGAAGTGCGCGCCAGCACCGATTCGCGCCCCAGCAAAGCCAGCGCTGCAATTGCCGGGCGACCCAGGCTCAACCGGCCATGCACGACCCAACCCTCCAGCACGGCGAGACCATAAGCTCCAAGGGCCAGCGCTAGAAGCGGCATTGCAACGCTCACGCCTGTACCTCCCACGGATCAAGATCCAGCGAGCCGATCGCGGTCAGCGCGTCGGCCAGTTCGGTCTGCGCTGTGAGCCCGTCGATCAGATCGATCTGTGCGGCAAAGGGTGTGGTCAGCCGGGCGCTGGCGATGCGACCGTTTTCCAGCGACAGTTCAAGTTGTGCCGGGCCGCGCGGCGTCTCGATTTCTGCCCTGCCCTCACCGGATATTTTGCCGATGTAGGAGGAAGCGGGAAATGCTATCGCACCGGCGCTCGCGATCAAGTCCTGGCTCTGGGCGATCTCATCACAGCGCTGGTGCAGCCGGGCAAGCGCATCACCGCCGGTTTGGGTGACAATCGCAAAGCCCAGAGCGGTATAGACAGGATCGCGCGCACGGGCATCCTCCTGCCTGCCGGAAGCGCGGCCAACCGGACCGCCCACCGAAGCATCATTATCGAGCAGGCCGATACCGGCAAGTTTTGCCTTCATCAGCGGCGTTGCCCTGACCCGGCTCATAAGCGCCCGAACCGATCCGGCGCGCCGGGCGATTTCATCGACGGGCGATGCGCGCAGCACCAGCTGCAGTGCTGCGGCACGGCGTTCCAGCCAGACCATCCCGGTTTGGCCAGCAAAACCCGCCAGCCAGCCAAGATGGCTGACGATCCGCTCGCGCTCGACTGCAGCGGCACGGGCAACAGCTGCATCGGGCGCCTCCTGCGCGTCCGCTGCGCTCTCCAGCGCGCGGCAAGCCAGTTCCCGCATGGCGACAGGTGCAAGCGGCACCAGTGCTGCCAGACGGTCGCAAAGATCGTTCGGAATGGCCCTATCGGCAAGGGCTGGCCCGGCATTGAGCAGACTTCGCACCCGAGTTTTAACGACGGTATCGCCATCCAGTGTCAGGTTCAGATCGAGGCCCGCTGGCAGACCCGGGAAGAATGGCCCGAACGGCACGTCAATCCAGTCCATCCGCAAACCATCGGGGCTGGCCGGCATATCGCGGGTCAGACCGACCATCGACATGAAATGCGGCTCGATTCCTGCGATGGTTTCACCGCCGCCATGACCACTATGACCACCGTGCATGCTGTGATCCTGTCCGCCGTGACTGCCATCTCCGTGACTGGCATGTCCACCGTGAGCGCTGTGGCCGCTTTCCCCGCTCTTCGTGTCTTCGACCGGCACCAGTGTCATGCCGCATTTCGGGCAGGAACCAGGTTCGTCGCTGAGTACTTCGGGATGCATCGGGCAAGTGTATTGCGCCGGCGCAGCTGCGTGTTTGCTGTGGTCGTGGCTGGCGGAAGGCATGGCCGGCGCATGAGCCGGCATCGCGGCCTCTTTCGCAGGACCGGCGTGATTGCCATGACCAGCGTGACCGGCATGGGCACTTGCTGATGTTTCTCCGGGCACCAGCGTCATGCCGCAAATCGGGCAGGAACCGGGCTCGTCGCTAACCACCTCGGGGTGCATCGGACAGGTATATTCAATGCGGATTTGCAACACCGGCGCTTCGAACTGCGTCACCCTGGGCGCGAAGGCACCGCTGGCAAAGACCGCGCGCAGATCGGCCAGAGCCGCGGCAAGCCCGGCCTGCGACAGGTCCCCGATGGCATCGGCTACGGGCAAGGGCGCAATATCCCTCGCCCCCAATGCGAGGATTGCACGCGGCCGCGGCATTTGGGCATAAGCGACAGAAGCCGCTTCAGCGAGGCCCGGAGGCAGCTTCCCGACAATCAGCAGCACATTGGCGTGGCGTGGCGTGGCAGCGAGATGCAGCCCCACTGCTACGAGATTGAGCCCGTGCGCCCGCGCGACATCCAGTCCCGGCACTACAAAGGCGCACAAGTCGCGCGCCATCGCTGCGGCGATAATCCGGCGCAGACCGCTCATTGTGCCCGGGCGCGCGCCAATCATCATTGCCGCCTCAACGCGCCCTGGCTCCAGCCATAGAGCAGGCCCAGAAACAGAATCGCCAGAAACACGCCCATATCAAGCAGCGCCACCAACCCCTCCTCGCGGTAAACCACGGACCAGGGATACATGAAGGCCATCTCCATATCGAAGGCGAGAAACAGCAGGGCGTAGCCATAATATTTGGCGTGATAACGGACCCAGACCGGATCGCGCGACAATGTGCCGGCACTGGCCGGGACGTCCTTGCCAAGCTCATCCATGGCGGCATCGGTCATACCGGCCGTGTCGCTGCCGCCTCCAATGGCACGCGCCAGACCGTAAAGGATGAAGACAAGACCGACCGTCCCAAGCGTCAGTCCGAATAAAATGGCGTATTGGGCAAGGGCGTTCATCTGATCAGGACCCTTATTGGAGGATTCGTTCCACGACGTTGTCGCGATGGCACAGGAGTAGAACAATCACAATGATATGTCAGAATCATAGTCTTAGACGCAAGAAGGCGGCAAGAGTTACTTCAAATAGTCCAAAATCGGATCATCGCACCTGTAAACCGAACCGATAGGCGTTCGAGACCTGGCGGATGGCGCAATGCGCGCAATCCGACCGGACCATCCGGGAGTGCTTCGGGATTCCATCCGACAAAAAAGGTTGACATAATACTGTTTGGTATCATATATAAGTGATACCTTTTGGTATTATATGGAACCCGTCATGGCCAATTCTGCATCAGACAAATTATCGACCGGCAGGTTTTGCAACACAGCCGGTGATATTGCCCGTGTCAGGAGGCGTAATTTCAAAGAAACCGACATCCGGCTCCCTTTTCAAAACGGGTATCCCGTTTATCTGCCGGCGTGGGCGGCGCTTTCACGATGATCGCGCAGCACCTGAACGATCATGCTGTTCAAGGGGCGTTTCGCGCCCTTGCCGATCCGACGCGGCGCGAGATTCTGCTGCTGCTGAGCGAAGATGACATGACTATCGGGGACGTGGCCGACCGCTTCGAAATCACCCGCGCGGCGGTCAAGAAACACCTCACCATTTTGCAGGAAGGCCGGCTGATCTCGGTTCAGCCCCGTGGCCGGCAACGCATCAACCGGCTGGAGCCGCTCGCCCTGAAACGGGCGTCCGACTGGTTGAACTATTTTGACCGCTTCTGGGATGAGCGCCTGTCGGCGCTGCACAAAGCCATCGAACACGACAACCCGGATGATGCAGACCTGCATCCCCCTAAATCCAGCAAGAGAAAGACTGCAACATGACAACCAGCATCACCAAGACTGCCTTTTTCAACGCCACCAAACAGACTGTCTGGTCGTATCTGACCAATAAGGACAAGCTTGGCGAATGGTATTATCCGGCAATGGCGGATCTGGCTCCCGGCGAAGATTACTGCCTCTATGCACTTGACGAGGATGGCACACAAGTGACGAAGGTCAGCGGTGCGGTTCTGGTCATGGAAGCCCCGTCAAAACTGGTAACGAGTTTTGTCATCGGCCCTTTCGGGTCCAATTCGACGACTGTCACATGGCTGCTGGAAGAGGCGGCAGGCGGAACCCGCCTGCATCTCAGCCATGACGGCATTGCCGAGGCAAGCGGCGATGCGGCGCTAAACCTGCTGATGGCGCTTGATGATGGCTGGGACAAGCATATGGCCGCGCTGCGAAGCTCGGTACATGCGGGGTGATCGCGCTTTTCCCTGGCACCCGGTGACAGCCAACCAAGTCGGGGCAGGCCCGTGCTGGCCGACACCGGGGATAGGTCTGCAAGAGCTGCTACGACGTAGTTTCAGCCTTCGCTGCCGCTTGAAGTACCGCGATATTGATTTTCTTCATTGTCATCATGGCATCCATGGCGCGTTTGGCTTTCGCCCTGTCCGGATCGGCCAACAACTCCGGCAGCGCGCGCGGAATGATCTGCCACGAGAGGCCGAACCGATCCTTCACCCAACCGCATTGTTCATTTTCCGGATGCGCTGAAAGTGCTTCCCAATAGCGATCGACTTCCTCTTGGTCCCTGCAATCAATCGATAGCGAAATGGCTTCGGTGAAGGGAAAGCTGGGGCCACCGTTCAACGCGAGAAAACTGCGCCCCCCAAGGGTGAAGGCAATTTGCAGAACATCGCCAGCCTTGCCACTGGGATAATCGGTCGGTGCATAGGTGATGCTGGCGATATGGCTGTCGGGAAACAGGCCGGTGTAAAAGTCCGCGGCTTGCTCTGCCTCGCCGTCGAACCATAGATGGGTGCTGATCTTGTCCATAAGCTTTCTCCTGTTCGGCGCATTTCCAAATTGCTATCATGCGCAATTCTCGTGCCTTACCTCAGATCGGTTTTGCCGGTTCCTGAAGCCGATTGGCGGCGGGCCGGTTCATGTGGCTGCCTTGCGCGGTCCTGTGAACATGATCCTGGCACCCCGCGGATCGGTCACCTGAATCAGCCAGCCGCTGTCGTCCGGCAATTCGGTCGGACCCATCCGCACCGTGCCTCCGCCGTTTTCGACCGCTGTCCTGGCGGCATCGATATCGGCTACCTGCAGGGCGAAGTTCCAGAACGGTTTGGTGTCCTTTTCAGGGGCATCCATCACCGCGCCGATCATCTCATTGTTGTGATTGATGAAAGTGTAATCGCCCATGTTATCGCCCATCGGCATTGAGCCACCCTTCTCCCAGGCGAATAATTTTCCATAAAACTCGAGGGCGGCGTTCTGGTCGGAGGTGACAAGCTCGTTCCAGCTGCAATGACCCGTCTTCATCGGGGCGAACGCCGTGCTCGGCTGATCGCTGTTGCCGCGCATCAAATAGAAATGCGCGCCTTGTGGATCGGCAACGAAGGCAAAACGCCCGACATCAGGAATATCGGTCGGTTCGATGTCGATCCTGCCACCGAGCGACTTCACCTTCTGTGCGGCTGCATCAACGTCGCTCACGCCCACATAGAAGAACCACATGTCGGGCATGGCCTTTGCGTGATCCTGTGTGCGCATCACGCCAGCGACGGTTTCGCTGCCCGCAGACGCGATGCGATAATCGTTGTCGGGCGCGCCGGGCATGGCCGCGAATGTCCATCCCATGACGGAGCCATAGAAGTCCTGCGCCGAATCCGGGTTCTGCGCCATAAATTCGTACCAGATGGGGGTGCCTTCACGATTGGTCATTGTCGTCTCCTTTTCGGTTATGCATCAGGTTTGTTGGTATGAATGCCTTGCGGGAGGCACATGTCGGCCCCTCCGTTGGGCAGCTCGGCAAACAGCAGTTCGATATAGCGTTTCAGATGATCGACGCTTTCGCGCGCGACCTTACGGTCGCCGGTCGCTTTGGCGAGAATAAAGGCGCCCTGCAGGACCGCCTGGGTGTGCCGGGCCAGACCCGCCGGCGTCCAGTCGGCTGTGATGCCGCGCTGTTCCATCGCCGCCGAGATATCCGGTTCGAGCGTTGCGGCATGACCGAAAATGCTTGCTGCACAGGCGTCGCGAATTCCCTGAGACGAGCCGTATGTCTCCTGCACCATGGTGCCGACGAGGCAGGTGAATTCGGCAATGTTGCCCTCGATGATCGACTTGCGAAAGTCGACATAGGCGAGCACGCGATCCAGCGGATCGACATGGTTGTGATAGGGCGCGGTCCGGAAAAGTGCCGAGGTGGTCTGCGCCCAGAACGTCGCCGCCGCGACGCCAAGCGCTTCCTTACTATCGAAGTGATGGAAGAAGGCCCCTTTGGTGACGCCAGCCGACCTGCATAAATCGTCAATGGTTGTCGCTGCAAAACCCTGCTGGCGGACGACGTCCCGTGCCGCTTCGAGAAGTCGGGTTCGGGCATTGCCGCGTTCGGGTTGATATTTGGTTGGTCTGGACATGAAGAATACATACATTTTAGTTGGTATGTATGTCAAGTGACACAGATTCGAAGACATGAATCGCTAGAAACTAAATTTTCGGCAAACGCTTTAATTGACCAATTTCTGAGTTTACCGTCGTGGCTCGGAGTGGTGGTCATCTGCGCGATTATCGCCATGGGACGGCTGAGGAACTCGCCGCTCCAAACCAATTCGGGAAAGGCTGTGCGATGACAAAAATAATGCCGGAAGTCGAAAACCTGCTGAACACGGCGAAGTGGTACAAAGAACGCAGGAAGCTGCGTTCTCTGATCCTCGATTGCGGCCTTGATGAGAACGTGAAGTGGGGCAAGCTGTGCTATTCGTACCGGTCCAGCAATGTCGTCATCATCTACGGATTGAAGACCTACTGCGCACTTGGATTTTTCAAGGGGTCCCTGCTCGATGACAACAAAGATGTGCTGGTGCAACCCGGCAAACACTCTCAGGCCATGCGCCAGCTGCGGTTCGAAAACCTCGATGAAATCACCGACAGCGAAAACCTCATCAAGAGCTACATTGGAAAGGCAATCCAAGTGGAGAGGGATGGTCTGGAGGTGGATTTCGACGAGAAGCACACTCTCGCATATCCCGACGAGCTTCAGGTCGCGCTGAACGAAAACCCCGAATTGGCCGAAGCCTTCAATGAGCTGACCCCTGGACGCCAGCGGGGCTATGTCCTGCATTTTTCGGATGCCAAGCAGTCCAGGACGCGGACATCGAGAATTGAGAAGAGCCGGTCAAAGATCATGGATGGCAAGGGGTTGAACGAGCGGTAATGTCTCTCAAACTGGCAGCCGCAGCCGCCGCTTCAAATATCGCTCATCATCACTCTGCGGATTTTGGCCGCATGGGGTCTGCAAAGATGTCGATAGCGCGCCCGGTTTCCAGATATGATTTCATGCTCGACAGGACGGTCGGCCAACCTTGGCTGATCGCCTTCTGCATCCCGCTTCCAGGCTCCAGTTCATCATGTGTGAGCGTCAGCCGGACCATGTCGTCGAGCGGCTCGACATCAAACGTGACCCGGCTGTGCTTCGCCGGATCAGACTGTTGAGAGGCATTCGCCCATGTCATAACCAGACGCTTTGGTGGCACGCATTCGACCACCTTTCCTATCAGTTCTACAGTGCGGTCCTTACCGGCGCGGATATGTTCCCACTTCGATCCGGGCTGCCAGTCCGATACGTTCTCGTGGGCCCAGTAACGCCGTGCGACTTCCGGTTTTGTAATCGCGTCGAACACTTTTTGCGGCGTCGACAAGATGTAAGTGACGTAGACGAAGCTGGTTGTTTCTGTGGTCATCTTGGCTTTCCTTCGAGTTCCTGTTTCAGATCATGCAGCAGGCTGAGGCGTTCAACTTCGAACTTCCGGACCCATCGCTGGTAAATGTCATGGAGAGGCACGGGATTGATGAAATGCAGCTTTTCCCGCCCGCGTTTGACAGTCGCAATCAGGTTTGCCTCTTCCAGCAGCCCGAGATGTTGGGTTGCCGACTGGCGCGCCATGTCAAGGTGCGCGCAGAGCTGGCCAAGTGTCTGACCATTTTGTCCGCATAACAGATCCAGCAAACGCCTCCGACTGGGGTCAGCCAATGCCCGGAACACTTTATCCGCGTCCATTTCACGCTTGTCATCCATGGGAAAATTATATGCAGGTATTTACCTGCATGTCAAGGAGCGAGAATGAGGCAGGCAAGGCTGAGGTTTCGCGAATAGTGAGTGGACTTGGCCCGATACTGCAGATGGGGTTTCACTGTACCTACGATGACCACTGCCAACCGCGCGACCATCTCAACGACGACATCAATGCGTAGAATTACGCCCGAAGCCTCAAAACCCTCGGTGGTCTCACACCATATGAATGCATCTGCAAAATCGGGACAAATAAACCAGAAAGATTCAACCTAATGCCGATCCAACAAATGCCAGGACTACACCCCTGGTCGTTCCTTTATTTGACCCCGGGAAAAGTCGCGCCTTCCCGTTATGGTGGCCGCGAGTAAAACGCCTATGGCGAAAAAAATGCATTCTTGCTAAGCGTTGCGTGGTCCTGCTTTGGAGTGGATGCTCAATGGTCACTAAAGCGATTGCTGGTTCTGCGCGAGCGGCGATAGCATTCATTATCGCAACTTTGCTGATCTATTCAGCTATCGTTGGCTCTCTGGTCTATCAGGGGTTCAACGATGCGGAAGATCGTGCTGAAGTCACCGCCACAGCAGCTGCCAAGGCGGTACAGATCAATACCGGATGGATCGTTGAGGTAGCGGCACAAGCGCTGCGACGAATGGACTCGGCTCTTGGAATAGATGTCCAGCCCAATAACACGTCGACTTTAAGCAGCGTTCGGGACGCTCTGGAAGGACTGCCCGCCAGTGCCAAAGCCTACATTGTCGCCGCCGATGGCCAAACCCTCTACACGACCGATCCCAACTTTGTGGACCTCGACATTCGCGACCGAGAATATTTCTCCGGCCCGGCAGCGGGCGAACAGTTCTTCACGTCTTCCCTTCTAATCAGTCGCCTTGATGACAGTCAGATCTTCGCGTTTAGCCGGCGCCTTGAACGAGGTGGTGTTTTCATTGGTGTGGCAGTTATTTCATTCGATGCGGCCCTGCTGGAAGACTTGCTTGACTCTCTGGACCTGGGGACAGGAGCAACCATAAGTATCTTTCGCTCCGACGGAATGCTGGTTGCCCGCTACCCACCGGCTGACGCTCCCCTGGACCTCAGCGCGTACGTACTTTTTGCAGATCTGCTCCCCAATGCAGACTTTGGTGTCTACAGAGGCAAGTCTCCCCTCGATGGCGTACAAAGAGTAGTCAGCTACCAAACTGTACCGGGCACTAACCTTATCGCTTTGGCCTCAGTCGGGACCGCTGAAACGGTGGGGCGGTTCTGGCGCCGCGTTTGGGTCCTCTTGGCGATAGTCATTCCGACCATTCTCGCCCTGACCTTATGCGCGATTTGGATCATCCGGCTGCTACAACGAGATGGCCGTCGTCATGAAGAACTGCAAGCAGCTTTAGCCACAAATACGATGTTGTTTCGCGAGATACATCACCGGGTGAAGAATAATATGCAGTCGATGCAATCGCTAGTCAGAATGCAGAATCTTCCTGAAACCATAAAAACCGATATTCAGTTGCGATTTGCGGCCATGTCCAGTGTCCACGAGCATATGTATAACTACGATGCATATGCGGCCCTCTATGCTCCGGATTTCATTGCTTCAATCACAGAAACGCTTATTCAGGCATATGGCTCGTCGGCCGAATTGACCCTCGATATAGATCCCTTGTCGATCAGTCACGAACGGGCAACGCCATTGGCGCTGCTGATCAATGAAGTCGTCACCAACGCTTTGAAACATGTTGACGTGAATAAGCCTGATACTTTGATTTCCATCAGCCTCAAGCGCTTGACAGAGGACGTGGCAAAACTTGTCATTGCGGACAACGGACCGGGGTTTGACCCTGCAAATGATCCCACCGGGATGGGCACTAAGATTATCAAGGGTATGGTGATGCAGCTTGGTGGATCGCATACGTATACGTTTGATGACGGCACGATATTTTCCACCGAGATCCATACCGGCTAGGTGCCGACGAATTGACCATTCCGCCAGAACTTGCAGGTGGTGACCACATTCATCTACTGTCTCGCTTCCAAAGCGTCCCTGGATCACGTTTCATGAAGAAGGCCGTGAGGGCCCGCGTGACGTCCCATTCAATGAAATGAGTGGCGATTGATCAGGCCAATGCGGCAGCAAGGAAACGATATATGGGGTCGCCCGCTTGCATGCAGACATTCCAGTCCGGGCAGACTGCCGTCACAAGATTCTTCGAGGTCGAAGTCATCTTGTCCAACAGCATATTATTTCCTGTTATCGCGTCGGAACGGGATGGCGTGCTCATCCTCCAAATTCCCGCTGAGACATCACCCGACTGTACCCGCCGCGCTCAATCCCCACCGACACAGCTCACAGCGCCTTAACGATCCGTAGCTGTCTGCCGTGAGGCAAACTGAAACTGGTTCGAATTCGTCTGACAGCAAATTCCATTTGATTGCAAAGACGGCACCACACGGGAAACGCAAATTGAGTTGCCACAGTGCGTTGGAGCACCTAACGTTGCCTCCAGTCCCTGATGTTCGGGTAAGACCATTTATGTGAAGAAGACTATATTTAATAGTCTCTGTTTTCTGGGAGAAAAAAATGACAAAATTTCGAATTGCATCCGGAATTGTTGCGGCACTCGCCGCCGCGATAATTTCAACGGCTCCGGTTCAGGCGCAGGAATTGAAGATCGTCACCTCGATGCCGAGCCTCGGATTTCCATTCTTTGTTCATATGCAAAATGCGCTTAACGCCGAAGCAGAAGCACTCGGCGGCATTGAAATCATCAACCAGGATGGCCAGAACTCGGCGCCCAAACAGACAGCCGATCTTGAGGCGGCAATCATCAACCAGGTCAGCGGTGTGGTTATCAGCCCGCTTGATTCCGTCGCTCTGGCTCCTGGTGTTAAACAGGTGATCGATGCTGGAATTCCAGTCATGACCATCGACCGGCGCGTCGATGGTGTCGAGGGTGTGCTTGGCCATGTGGGCGCTGATAACGTGATCGGTGGCGAGGCACAGGCAAATCTGATCATCAAACTCTTCCCTGACGGGGCGAGCATCGTCAATCTTCAGGGTCAACCTGGAGCGAGCCCGGCCATCGACCGCAACAAAGGCGTTCACAACATCCTGGATTCGATGTCGGACAAATATGTTTTCGTTGCGGAACAGACTGCAAACTTTGCCCGGGAAGAGGGTGCGAGCGTCACGGAATCGATACTGGCCGGACTTGACTCGCCTCCCGATGTCATTGTTGCAGCCAATGATGACATGGCGCTTGGCGCCCTGCAGGTCATCCAGGAGCAAGGCCTCGATATTGCAATCCTTGGATTTGATGCGCTGCCTGAGGCTCTGGCAAGTGTGCGTGACGGCGGTTTAACCGCAACAATCGAACAGTCGCCAGGTGGTCAGAGCCGTCTTGCACTTCAGGCGCTGGTCAAATACCTGCGCGACGGAACGAAGCCCGAGCCGTTGGTTCTGCTTGAACCGTTCGCGATTACCAAGGACAACATCGACAAGGCCGAACGTCTTTCGGAACTGAACTGACTTCACTTGGCAAGTAACGGGCCCGCCGCCGGAACAAGGTGGTGGGCCTTGATCGTTACTGATGACGGACCTTCCGGGCAGGCGTATGAATTCAGACAACACAACTGGCGAGACAGAACCGGACAACGGAACTGACTGGTTTGGGCTTGCGGCAAGATATGCTGCCCCGATTTTTCTGCTTGGGCTCATCCTGGTCTTCGCACTGCTTCAGCCCAATTTCCTGCATCCCCTGAACCTGCTGAACGTTCTGCGCCAGGTTTCGATTTCCGGTCTGATCGCTATCGGTATGACATTCGTGATCCTGACCGCAGGTATCGATCTCTCGGTGGGCTCTCTGGTGGCCCTTGCGGGGTTGGTTGGCGCCTATGTTTCCAAGGGTGGGCTGGATAACCGTTTCGCGATTGGTGCGGATGCAGCGACAGGCAACCCGGTCATCTATGCAGTTCTTGCGGCAATTGCGGTGGGAATAGTTGGCGGTGCACTCCAGGGGCTGGCAATCACCAGACTTAAAGTACCTGCATTCGTGGTCACACTTGGCGGTCTGAGTGTGTTTCGCGGGGCTGCCCTGCTGTTTTCAGGTGGTGGTCCGATCAGCGGCTTCAGCCCGGAGTATACCTGGTGGGGCCAGGGGCGCATCGGTAGCATACCGGTGCCAGTGATCCTGTTTTTTTTAGCTGCCGCAATAGCGCATGTTGTGCTCAAACATACCCGCTTCGGTTTGCACGTCTATTCAGTCGGCGGAAATGCGGCTGCTTCGGATCTGAATGGAGTCAACACACGCCGGGTTACGTTCATGGTCTATGTGATCGTAGGATTCTTCTGTGGCCTGGCGTCATTTCTGCTGTCGGCGCGATTGAACTCGGCTGAAGCCGTTGCGGGAATGGGGCTGGAACTCGACGTGATCGCCGCCGTGGTCATAGGTGGCACCTCGCTGTTTGGCGGAGTGGGCAGCATTTTCGGTACCGTCGTCGGAGCGCTTCTGATCGGCGTTCTGCGAAATGGCCTGGTCTTGATGAATGTATCTTCGTTTGTGCAGCAAATTGTCATTGGTCTGATCCTCATCGCAGCAGTTGCCTTCGATCAATATGCCGCATCGCGGAGTCGGGCTTAGCACGGGCATAGGACCGGCATGGGGCGGGCATAGGGCCAGCATAAGGAATGGCATGATGAGTATCCTCGAACTGACCGGCATCACCAAAAACTTTGGCGGTATTCACGCTCTGGCTGGCGTCGATATCAAGCTGGAGCGGGGCCAGGTCCTGGGGTTGATGGGCGACAATGGAGCGGGCAAATCCACGCTGATCAAAATCATTGCAGGCAGTTTTCCCCCGACATCTGGAACAATCCGCCTTGACGGCAAAACAGTGACTTTTGGTCGCCCGCGAGAAGCCCGCGATGCCGGCATTGAAGTCGTCCATCAGGACCTTGCCTTGTGCGACAATCTCACGGCATCGATGAATGTCTTTCTCGGCCGTGAAATTGTGCGCAAGGCGGGTCCCTTCAGCTTTCTCAACCGTACTGCAATGAACGAACGGTCTGCTGAGCTGTTTGCCGATCTCAAATCCGAGACCCGGCCGAGGGACCTGGTCCGCCAGATGTCGGGTGGGCAAAGACAGGCAGTTGCAATTGCCCGAACCCGGCTGTCAAAGCCCAATATCGTTATTATGGACGAACCGACCGCCGCTATCAGTGTCAGGCAGGTTGCCGAAGTGCTGGACCTGATCCGGCGTCTGCAAGGCGCGGGGCTCGCGGTGATACTCATCAGCCACAGAATGCCCGACGTATTTGCGGTCTGCGACCGGGTGGTGGTCTTGCGACGCGGAACCAAAGTCGCTGACAAACCGGTGGCCGAAACATCTCCCGAGGAAGTCACCGGCCTGATTACCGGCGCTATCGAGATGGCCTGAGAATTTCGTTTGGAGGTGGTCCGGGTCTCATCGGAGCGATGAAGCTTGAGGCCAGTGACGTGCAACGTCGGTTGAAGCCGCAGAAACAGCTTGCCCGGTTTAATCTGCGGACCATCGGCGGACTGGAATACGTCCCCTTGTCGGCGACAAGGGGAGCGGAGTTGCTATTCGAGGTGTTCTCACGCCGCCATGTGAAAATCCTGGAATTAAATGGCGATAACTATCGCCTAGCGTCGGCAATATACTGCGCGAAAAGCATGCGTGTGAATGCCTGGCGAACAAGAATTCGCCAGGCATTGTTTAATCAAGAATAACGATAGGGAACGCCGGCCTTTTCCATGACATCCTGATACTTTTTGAATATTTCCACAACTCGTGCGGCGCGGTCATTGGTCGCTGCCAGTTCATCCCAGAAACTCGCAGCATCGGCGACAACGCCATCCCATTCTTCGGCCGGGATAGTGGTCAGTTCAAGTTTTTCGCCGTTCACACGCAGAGCGGCCTCGCCACCCCAGTACCAGACCTGGCGATAGTAATGCGACTGATCCATGGACATCCGGAACAGCTCTTGCAGATGTGGCGGAACTTTTGCCCAGCTGTCGGTGTTTGCAAAATACGACCCGCACCAAGCACCGGTGACGTTGTTGAGCAAGCCGTAATTGCAGATATCTGCCCAGCCAACCTCGTAAGCCTCGGTAAAGCCGCACCATGCAACGCCGTCCAATTCGCCGGTCTGCATCGCGACTTCAACATCTTCCCAGGGAATAGTGACCGGGATCAGACCATAACGAGACAGGAACCGCCCCGCGGTCGGCACGCCAAAGACTTTCAGCCCGGCCATGTCCTTGACCGACCGGATCGGCTTGTTGACCGTAAAGATGTGCAATGGATCCCAAGCACCCGCGCCAAGCCATTCCACGCCTTCGATTTCGTCATAAGCCTCTTTCCAGATTTCGTTCAGGCCGTAACGCTGAAACAAAACAGGCATATCAAGGCTGTAGCGCGTGGAAAACGGGAAATATCCCCCGAAATCCGCGACATCGGCGGGGGAGGCCATGGTGGCGTCATCCGACTGGATCGCGTCAAGCGTGCCGTTCTGCACAGCGCGGAACAGCTCGCTCGTTGGCACAAGCTGGTCAGCGTAGAACAGTTCGATTTCCATTTCGCCATTCGCCGCCTTGTTGAAGGCTTCGATCTGCGGCTTGATGACATGGGCCCCGAGAGGCGCGCCGGAATAGGTTTGCATGCGCCATTTGATGGGTGCTTGAGCCTTTACAATGCTTGGTGCCGTTAAAGCTGCCACACTGCCAATGCCGGCTGTGGTCAAGAACTTTCTTCTGGAAGTCATGTCACTCTCCTTTGTTGGACATTTTTGCGTTTTCTTGCCTGTTGAACTGTTGCTGAAGGGAATATTGTTAGCGCCCATAGACATAATTGGGAAGCCACATCGCGATATTCGGAAAGACCATGATCAGGATAAGGGCGATAACCATCACAAGAACGAACGGAACGATGGATGTATAGATATCTTTGATGCTGATCTCGGGCGGGGCCATGGCGCGCATCAGGAACAGATTATAGCCGAAGGGCGGCGTCATATAGGCGATCTGCGTGGTGATCGTGTAAAGAATGCCATACCAGATCAAGTCAAAACCAAGCGCACCGACCAAGGGCACATAAAGCGGCGCCACTATCACCAGCATGGCAGTGTCATCAAGGAAGGTGCCCATAATGATAAAGCTGAGTTGCATCAGGATCAGGATGACCCAAGGGTTCAGGTGCAGCTTGTCTGTAAACAGCCCCTCGATCGCCTTTACCGCGCCCAAGCCATCAAAGACCGCCCCAAAGGCCAGCGCCGCCAGCACAATCCACATGAACATGCACGAAATCGCCAGGGTTTCACGCACGGAAACCTCGAAAACCTCACGCGTCATGCGCCCCTTCAGCACTGCTGCCACAAAGGCGGTCATCGCCCCGATTGCAGAGCTTTCCACAAGGCTGGTCCAGCCTTTCAGGAAAGGAAACATCATGCAGACAAAGATAATCACGGGCAGAAGGCCAGCCAGCAACAGCCGGTATTTTTCCGCGCGCGTAATATCGCGGTCGGCGTCTTTGAGAGCGGGTCCAAGTTCTGGCTGAAATTTGCAGCGGATATAGATGTAAAGGATGAAAAGCGCGGCCATCATCAGGCCGGGGAACACTCCGGCAAGCCAAAGCTGCCCGACCGGCTGACGCGCAATCATCGCATACAGCACCAGAACGACGGAGGGCGGCACAAGTATCCCCAAAGAGGAGCCTGCCTGGATCACCCCCGTCACCATGCGCTTGTCGTAATTGCGTCTAAGAAGCTCCGGCAGAGCGACGGTTGCCCCTATGGCCATACCCGCCACGCTCAGCCCGTTCATTGCGGAAATCAGCACCATTAATCCGATGGTTCCAATCGCAAGCCCGCCGTTGACCGGCCCCATCCAGACATGGAACATCTTGTAAAGATCATCAGCGATACGGCTTTCGCTCAACACATACCCCATGAATATGAACATGGGCAGCGTCAGCAGCGGGTACCACTTCATCACCTTCATGGCGGCTGCAAATGGAATGTCAGAACCACCGGCCCCCCAGAGAAAAAGGCTGGCAATGGCAGCAATCCCGCCGATGGCTGCAAAGACTCTTTGTCCGGTGATCAGCATCAGCATCATCGAGGCAAACATCAAAAACGCGATAAGCTCGTAGGACATTAAAGCACTTCCCCACGGATTTTCGCGATGTCTTTTATCAACTCGGATATGGATTGGAGCAGCATCAGAAAGATGCCAAAACACATCACCGCCTTGACAGGCCACATCAGCGGTCGCCACAAGCTGGGGCTGCGTTCCTGATACTGGATGGAATAGGATATTGAATCGAGGCCGCCATAGAGCAGCACGATCAGATAGAACATCAACAGCAGTACCGTAAAGCTGTCCACCCAGGCCTTTTTGCGGTCGCTCCACGACCCGTAAAACAGATCCATGCGCACGTTGGAGCCGAGCTGGATCGAATAGGGACCGCCAACCAGATAATAGGCGACGAGGGCAAATTGCGCCACTTCCAGGGTCCAGAAGGCCGGAACGGTGAACAAGACCTTTGACAGTGACGACCAAAGCAGAATCGCGACCATGACAAAGAGGCCATACATCATCATGCGCCCTATGAACCGATTGAAGCGGTCAACAGTTCTGACATAGGTTCTGGCAAATCGGTGCACGTTCCAAATTTCCTTGTTCACACGATATTTACATCAGCGGCAATGAGTGCGGCCTTCAGCTCAGGTGCGGGCGTGACATTGAGAATGACGTTTTTAATTTGAGTCAACTCACAAATCCGGAATGTTGAGGCTCTTCCGAGCTTTGAGCCGTCCGCCACCAGAGTAAGCGCAGTTGCGCCTTCGATCATAGCGCGGCCAACCTGTGCTTCATCCTCTGAAAAGTCATAGGCCCCCGAACTGTCGAGAGCACTGATTGTAAGGATAACGTGGTCGGTTCTGATGCGGCGAACCTCTGCGCAGGTTTGTGCGCCGATGGTTTGGGCATTGTTATCGCTATAGATCCCGCCAAGCAATATGGCACGCGAGCCGTTCCTGGCCGCCGCCACAACCTGCGCAATGTGAGTGGAATTTGTAATCACGGTAAGATCGCGGTGACGTATGAGTGCCTTAATGCAGATCAGCGTTGTCGACCCCGTATCAATCATGATTGATTGCCCCGGCCGCACTTGATGCAAAAGCTTCTCTGCTATTTCCTGTTTGGCACGGGTATTTGCGGCAAGGCGTTCCTCGAATAATCCTTCATTGGCGATGTTGACCTTGACCGCCCCGCCATACACCTTGCGTACGCGCCCGGCCGCGGCAAGGACACCCAGATCCCGGCGGACCGTCTCGACCGAGGCACCAAATTTTTCGGCGAGCTGTTCAACCGTCGCGCGGCCACGCTTTTCGATCGTTTCAAATACTGCGGCCTGCCTGACCGATGGCCGCATTGTTTTGCTGTGTATCACCCCACCCCTCCTGACCGACCAGACTAGCCCTGTATCGAGTTATGTCCATAATTTTATGCCCATTTGGTCTATTTTTTTATTATAGTTAGTGTTTTCAATGGCTTATAAATCAGTTTTCACACACAAAAATGACCGATTGATCAATACTCTGAATTTTACTTGCTGAATCCCGATGCCTGCTGCACATTGCCGCTAGAGGTGGCCGAGGAGTTAATCAGATTCCGTTGGCCAAGGCTCCGAGCTATCAGGACGCGCTGTGCAGTCTAAATCGTATGATATCGCAGTGATCGGTGCAGGCGTGGTCGGTTGTGCAATGGCTCGCCGCTTCACCCTTGATGGTGCTCGTGTTGTGGTGATCGAGAAATCTCTTGATGTGCTGGACGGAGCGTCCAAAGGTAACAGCGCCATTTTGCACACCGGATTTGACGCGCCACCGGGATCGCTGGAACAACAATGCATCAACGCTGGCTACCGGGAATACCTCGACATTGCTGAACCCCTGTCGCTGCCGATCCTGAAATGCGGTGCGATGGTGTTGGCATGGGACGAGGATCAGCTTTCGCAGCTGCCAGCGCTGATCGAAAAAGCTCATCGCAACGGTGTTGCCAGCGTCGCCATGCTGAGCCGCGAGCAGATCACGCAGCGCGAACCGAAACTTGCGCCCAACCTGTACGGTGGGTTTGAGGTTCCGGGCGAGTCCCTGATAGACCCCTGGACCTCAGCGCATATGTATATCCTTCAGGCGCTTGCCAATGGTGCCGAACTGGTGCCCGGAGCCGAGGTTGCGGAAGGGAGCTTTGCGCAAGGGGTCTGGACCCTGCGCACCACGGCGGGCGAGTTTTGCGCAAGCCATGTCATAAACTGTGCAGGGCTGTATGGCGATATCGTTGATGAGCGACTTATGGGCCAGCGAAATTTCACCGTTACCCCCCGAAAAGGCCAGTTCGTCGTTTTCGACAAACCCGCATCCGAACTCGTTTCGTCAATCATCCTGCCGGTTCCCTCAAAGACAACAAAAGGTGTCGTTTTATGCCGGACGATCTTCGGCAATGTTCTGGTTGGGCCCACGGCTGAGGAACAACAAAGCCGCACAGATGCCTCTACAGATCGCGACGCGCTACTGGCGCTGCGCGACCAAGCTGTCGCGATGCTTCCAGAGCTTGCGCAATGCGAAATTACAGCGAACTATGCCGGCTTGCGTCCAGCCACCGAACATCAAGATTACCAAATCCGACAGCACGCGGGTTGCAATGCTGTCACTGTCGGCGGAATCCGGTCTACCGGTCTAAGCTCTGCCCTTGGCATTGCGCGTCACGTTACAGGGTTGCTTGCACAGAGGGGCGTGAAGTTCACGGCCCTGTCTGATCCTGTCATTCCCGACGCTGACCGGCTATCCAATTATCACGGCCGGGATTGGGAAACGGCAGGCAATGGTGGTGTTGTTTGTCATTGTGAACTTGTCACACGGCGTGAAATAGAGCGGGTTCTGGATGGACCGATGCCGCCTGCTACGCTGTCGGGGCTGAAACGCCGCACGCGTGTCACAATGGGCCGATGCCAAGGGTTCTACTGTATTGCTGAACTGGCTCAGATCACGAAGGGTCGGTTGAAACGTCCAATTGAGTGCGAAAATGATTGAGGAAACCTGCACTGTTGCAATCGTGGGCGGTGGAACAGCGGGCCTTGCGCTGGCGGCTGAATTACAGCGGCTGGATGTGGGCAAAGTCGTCGTTCTTGAACGCGAAGCAGAGGCGGGGGGCATCCCGCGCCATTGCGGGCACTACTCTTTCGGCCTTCGCGAATATGGTCGTTTGTTCAAAGGGCCCGACTATGCCCGACGCAACCGGGATGTCGCCGCGTCCCTTGGGGCGGACATCCGCACCGGTACCACTGTCACTGCCCTGCGTCGTGGGGGGGAGATGGAAATCCTGACCAACGCGGGGCGAAGCTTACTGCGCGCCCAGCGGGTTGTTCTTTGTATGGGGGTTCGGGAAAGCTCGCGCGCGCAGCGTTTTGTCAGCGGCGACCGACCGGGAGGTGTCATCACCACGGGCGCTTTGCAATCCATGGTGTATCTGAAGGGAATCAGGCCCTTCAAACGTCCGGTGATCCTGGGGTCTGAACTAGTCTCTTTCTCGGCGATCCAGACTTGCGAACATTTGGGCATCAAGCCGGTGGCGATGGTAGAGAAGGCAGATCGCATTCTGGCACGCCGCTTGCTGCGCCCTTACCTTTTGCTCAAGCGTATTCCGCTGTATTCGGCTGTCCGCGACCTGCGCATCCTTGGCCGTGAACGGGTAGAGACGCTGAAATTTGTCGATGCAAACGGGCAAACCCAACAGATAGAAGCAGATGGCATCATTATTTCCGGCCACTTTCGACCAGAGTCAGCGCTGCTGCGATCCAGCCACCTTGAAGTTGATCACGGCAGCGGCGGCCCCGTGGTTGACCAGTTTGGCCGCTGTTCAGACCCGGCATATTTCAGCGCCGGCAATTTGTTGCGCGCGGCCGAGACTTCCGGTTTTTGCTGGCGTGAAGCAATTGAAACGGCCCAAAGATTGAGCGTGGATTTGAAGCGATCTGCGCAACGGCAGGATTCGAGCGTGACAGTTGTCGCGTCCGATCGGGCGATCAGCTTCATAGTGCCCCAGCGTTTATGCCTTAATGGAGAACCGGGCGGAATGGCACAGTTTTATATGGGGTTGAACAAGCCGGTGGACAGCACAATCGTTGCACGCTGCGGCAATCGAACCCTTTGGAAGGGAAAATTGAAATCGCGGCCAATGCGCCGGGTTCAGCTTCCTATTGCCGGAATTTTAGCCGCGGCCCCCGATACGGGAATCCGGTTTTCGCTAGAATCGGATCACTGAGTTGCGCATCGCCGGTATTGATCAGGGAACCACCAGCACCCGCGCGCTTGTCGTCAATCGCGATGGTAAACTGGAAGTGGTGCATTCGGTGGCGCATCAGCAAAGTTACCCGCAAACCGGCTGGGTCGAACATGACCCGGAAGAGCTTATGCGCAACATACAGGCCTGTGTCGATGCCGCGGGCAAGCTTGAGGCGATCGGCATCGACAATCAGGGGGAAAGCTGCCTTGCCTGGGATGCGCAGACCAAGAAGGCGCTATCTCCGGTGATCGTATGGCAGGACAACCGCACTTTGGCTGATCTTGACACACTGCGGGCACAGGGCCTTGAAGCACAAACCGTGGCGCGTGCAGGCCTGCCGCTTACGCCCTATTTTTCTGCAAGCAAGCTGGGGTGGATAGTGCGCAACCTGCCCGCGGCGCAAGAGGCGCTGAAACGTGGAACTCTGCGTTTGGGGACAACCGATGCGTTTTTTCTTGATCGGCTGACCGGACAATTCGTCACCGATGTGACCACCGCAAGCCGTACATCGTTGATGAAACTTGACGGTCTTTGCTGGGATCAGACGCTGTGTGACATTTTTGGAGTACCGATCGAATGTCTGCCCCGGATCGTGCCGACAACCGGCGATTTTGGCTGTATGAAAACCGCCTCTGGCCCAGTGCCTGTGACAGCGAGTGTGGTTGATCAGCAGGCCGCACTTTACGGTTTCGGGTGTCGGCGCAAAGGACAGGCCAAGGTCACGTTCGGGACCGGAGCCTTTGCGCTGATGGTGACGGAAGACGAGATCGTGAACAGACCGGAACTTGGCCTGTTGCCGACCGTCGCCTGGCAGTTGGACGGGCAAGAGCCGGTTTATGCAGTCGATGGCGGGGTATTCACCGCCAGTGCCGCGCTGAATTGGGCAAGGTCACTGGGCTTGTTCAGTAGCTATCACGACATCAATGCCTTTGCTGCGCTGCCCGCAATTGAGAGTGGTCTTGTGTTCGTACCCGCCCTTGCGGGCCTCGGGTGTCCGCACTGGGAGCCACGGGCCCGGGGTGTCTGGCTGGGCCTGTCTCTGGAACATACAAAGGATCAGATGGTTCAATCCGTGCTGGAAGGCGTTGCTCTTCGGGCCGCAGAAGTGGTGCAGGCGATGGACCGCTGTATCCCGCTAGCCGATGAAGTGCTGATAGATGGCGGCATGAGCAAGAACCCATATTTCACTCAGTTTCTGGCGAACGTTACCGGAAAAGTGATCCGGTCTGCTCGCATGCCCGAACTGACCGGGCTTGGAACCATTTTGCTGGCCGGTGACCATGCCGGCTGCAAATTTGAGGCAGTATCGGATTTTCATACCTGTACGCCGCACGCTTCAAAGGATCGCTACCAACAGATTTTCAGTGCGGCTGTCACAATATCGCGAAACTGGTAGGGGATTTGCCTGTGCGGGTTGCGTGCTGGGGGTCATCCACCTGTTCACTATTTCAGCCCAACCCATGGCGTCCCGCCACATTATGCTGACATATAGTGGACACCTCCCGATCAGGTGGGCTTTGTGTAGGCTCTAAATCATTGAAAAATTTGGTGCACCCGACAGGATTCGAACCTGTGACCTCTGCCTTCGGAGGGCAGCGCTCTATCCAGCTGAGCTACGGGTGCTTGCGGTGTGGACCCCTGTTTAGCGGAAGCCTATCCGGGCTGCAACGGTGAATTGCGCACAGCGGGCTATTAATAAGCGGCCCTGCGTGTCCCCGCCTCTGGCCTGCGGGTATCGTTGGCCCTACCAGGTGCGCCTGGGGCCGACATCGATGTGGTAGAAGCCGGCCGGGTAGTATTTGTAGCCGCCAACGTCGGGGTGGCTTTTGAGGAAGCGTACCACCTGATCGGGATTGGCGCGGACGCTGAAATCGGTGGCCTTGCATTTGCGGTGCCAGGATTTGCGGGCGCCGCCCTTCAGCCAGTTTTCCAGCCACCAGCGTTTTGTCGAGGTAACCGAGACATTGCCGAATTGGCCGGCGACTTCCTGCAGCACTCTTTTGAGGCGCCGCGGCACACACCATTTTGTGTCAGAATAGGTGACGGTGGCATTGGGGTAGTTCACGCGTGATGCGCTGTAACTGGCGCAGCCAACAAGGGCGAGCGCGAGCAGAATTATGGCCAGAACCATGACAATCCGCTGCAAATTGGCCGGTTTTGGCACTCTGGACGCAAACAATCTGCCGCCGGCGCTGCCGGGAAAGGCGCTGCTAGCGGAGCTGTTGGCAGGCGGGTGTGCGGTCGGGCCACCGCTCTGTGTGTGTAGGCTGTTTTTCATGGTTGCAGAATAGGCAACCAGAGTTAATACGGCGCTGACAAAGCTGGTTGATAAAGTGTTACCAGCCACCGCCACCAATGTTGCCGCCGCCACCGCCGGCAAAGCCGCCGGAGGAATGGCCGCCGCTGCCGGAGGGGGATCTGGGCGGTGGAATGGCGGAGCGCATGTCATCTTCCAGCGAGCGCGACAGGCGCCCCAGATCGCGGCCAAGATGGCCGGGGCCGCGGCCTGTATGGCTGTGCCAGCCGGCGGACCGGGCGCTGGCCACCTGCTCTGCAGTGGCGGTTGCAAGCCAGCGGTCAAACGCCCGCGACCAGGGTTTTTCCAGCTCCAGGGCAATGGCGTAGGGCAGCAGGGTTTCAAAATGCTGCGGCGACATGTCCGGTGCGCCTTCCAGGTTCATGCGGTCCTGCTCTGCCAGCTTCAGATAGGTTTGCAGCCCCTCGATCGCGGTCAGCACCTGCTGGCCCAGCGGGGTCGGCGCCTGCATCAACCGGAAGAACAGCGCATTGACCCCGGCTAGGGCACTGAAGGCGACCAGAACAAACGGATTTTCAATCTCGAAACCGGCAATCAAAGCGGGGGTGGCTACAGCCGCCACCACAGCCATGATCAGCAGCGGCACGGCCGAGACGATCAGCCGCCAGCCGCTGGTGCGTGTGGTAAAGGCTTTGACCAGGCGCAGCGCCACAAGCGTGATGACGGCGAGAAACACCGCATTGATGAGCAGCAGCGGAATGAGGCTTGCCAGACTGCCTCTGGACAGCACCAGCAGCACCGCCACTCCGGCCAGCGAAAGGGCGATGCCGGCAACGCAGTAAAGCCGGTTGAGGCGAAAAAATGCCGCACCATGCTCACGCTCGATAGCGCTTCTGAAGCGGCTGACCAGCGCTTTGACGATTTTGCCATTGGCCCTGGAAAACTGCAGCGTGCTGTGCGCGTCGAGCGAACCCAAAACGGCCGCCTCGCCTGCCGGCAGCTTGCCGATGGCGCTGTCGTCACGGGGTTTTGCCGTTCTGGACACAGTTGGCGTTTTGTCGAACCCTGATATGGTAACAAAGCCTTTGACCGCCAGGCTGATGAAAGCGGCGGACAGGGCGCGAAACGGGTCGCTGCCAAATCCGCGGTTCTGAATGTAGCTGGCCAGCGCCGGAGAAATGCCGGCGGGCGGCGTCCATTGTGGCACGATGATGCCATCGGGAGGATCGCGCCCGACGCGTAGCCAGGCGGCCAGATAATAGGCCGTGACCAGAACCAGAATAAGCAGCGCTCCGACAGCTTCCAGCCGGTCACGCAGATACCATTTCAGCTGCTGGCGCAGACCCGGCGCTTCAACCACGCCCTTGTTGAGTTCCGCGCGCAGCGTCACGCCCTCGCCGGGCAGCAGCACCTGTTCGCGGCGGAACACTGCCATGTTGCGGTCCGCGGCAATCTGCAGCGTCTCGGCGGCACTGTCTTCGCCTTGCGTACCGGCGAAAAAATCCACCGATTTCAGCCGCCCGCGTTTGGGAAGACGCAGGGTGACCGTGACATCTTCAATGGGAAAGCTCCAGAAATTGCCGAGGGCATTCCAGGTCAGAACATCCTGCTCGGGCTGGAACTGAATCTGCCGGTCGACGCGGTAGCGGATTTCGTATTCGTGAATTCCGGCTGTCAGCAAAGTTCCAGCATCACCCAGAAACACCCGGATCGTCCCTGGAAAATATTTGATTTCAAACTTTTCCGGCGCGCCGTCGCGGGTGATCTTCTTGAAATCATAAGAAACTTTGTCGAGTGTGCCGTCACGCTGCACCAGCACAGTGCCGAAATCGCGATAAATCCCGCGCCGGATCTCGCGCCCTTCGGCACGCACGGTAATCCGGTCAAGAATATCGAGCTTGCCATCGCCGCGAATCTTGATGTTGCTGTCAAACGAAAGGATGCGCTCACCAGACCCGGCCTCTTCCGGGTGAGTGGATTGGGCCTGAAGAGGCTGCGGCTCGGTGAATGCAGCCACCAGAACAAGCAAAAGCCCGGCGGCGAAGCGCAACAGACCGGCACGCAACAGACCGGCACGCAACAGACCGGCACACAACAGACCGGCAGGCAGCGGATGGGACGTCGGATATGCGGTCATTGGCGCATCAAAAACTGACTTCCGGCACGGCCCGGTCGGTGGCGTTCTCGATTTCGAAATAGTCCATCTGCGCAAAGCCGAAATTATTGGCGATCAGATTGGAGGGAAAGCTTTCCACTTTCACATTCAGGGCACGGGCCGCGCCATTATAGTAGCGCCGCGACATCTGGATCTCACCTTCAATTTCACTCAGTTGCTGCTGCAGATCCTGGAAATTCTGGTTGGCCTTCAACTCCGGATAGGCTTCCGCCACGGCCATCAGTTTGACCAGCGCGTCGCCAAGCATGGCTTCGCTTTGGGCACGGCCGCTGACATCATCATCATCCACCTGGCCTGCGCGGGCGCGCAGTTCCGTCACCCAGGAAAACGTCTCCATTTCATGGGTGGCATAGCCCTTCACGGTTTCCACCAGATTGGGGATCAGATTGGCGCGCCGCTTGAGCTGGACATCAATCCCGCTCCAGGCCTCTTTCGCCATCTGGCGGGCTTTCACCAGACCATTGTAGCTGACAATCAGATAGAGGCCGACGACCACGACAAGGCCGATCAGTAACAAATCCATAAGTTCCTCCCCCGACCAGGCAGGGTTTTCCAGGCCGTTTGCGCGCTGCTGCTGGAAGCAATTGCTTGCCGGTCGGCTTATTCGCGATATATTGCCGTTCATATTGGGTATCCAACTGAAAGACAATCTGATGAAGTCTCTGCTCCCCTTGCCGGTGGCGGGTTGCGCTATTTCTGCAACAAAGCAGATGACGCTCCGGCGTTGGACACCTGCCCTGTTGGTGCTGGCGGTCTGCGCTATTCTGCCTGCAACGGCGCAGGCGCAGGGCGGCGCTGCCGGGGTTGTCGTCGAAACCGTTGAAATCCGCTCTTTCACTGAAACCGCGCCGGTGCTCGGCGAATTCGTGGCGTCGACCAGCAGCGTGGTGGCAAGCCGCATTCCCGGCCTGATTGTCGAAGTCTTCGTTCAGATCGGCGACCGAGTCAGTCAGGGTGACCCGCTGGTGCGGCTGGATACAGAATTGCTTGGCATTGAACTGCGCGCGGCAGACGCGTCGCGCAACGAGGCGGCCACCGGGCTGACAGTTGCCGAGGCCGATCTGGCGCTGGCGCGGCAGGCGTTTGAACGTATTGAGCGGCTCAAATCATCGCCCGCCTTCTCGCAGGGCCAGTTCAACGATCTGGAACGCCAGTTGCAGCGCGCCCAGGGCCAGATCGCCCAGGCCCAGGCGCGAATTCGAAGCGCGGATGTGTCGATTGCCCGGAGCCGCTATAATCTGCAGAATGCCAGTATTCTGGCACCGTTTTCAGGCACCATACTGGAACGTCAGGCGCAGCCGGGTGAATATATCAACACCGGCAGCGCAGTGGTCAGCCTGCTCGACCAGGCGCATCTGGAAATCGTCGCCGATGTTCCGGCATCCTATCTTAATGGGCTGCCGGAAGGGCGCGAAATCACCGTCCGGCTGGCCGGCGGCGCGAATTTTCAGGTCAAGGTGCGCGCCGTGCTGCCACGGGAATCCGTTGCCACCCGCACCCGCCCGGTGCGCCTAACTGCGCCATTCACCGAAACGCAGGCAAGGGATACGATTGCGCCCTTTGCTGTGGGACAGTCGGTCACTGTTCTGGTGCCGGTGTCGGAAGAAAAATCCGTTCTGACGGTTCCCAAGGACGCTCTGGTGCAGGGCCGAGGCGGCTGGATCGTGTATATTGCGGAAGCCGGGAAAGCCCAGCCGCGGCCGGTACAGATCGGCGCTGCGGTTGGCAACAGGTTTGAGGTGCTGAGCGGCCTGCAGGACGGCCAGCAGGTGGTGGTGCGCGGCAATGAAAGGCTGCGGCCGGGTCAGGATATCATGACGGAACCTCCCGGCGGCGAGCAGGCTGCGGGCGGTAGTGCATCACCGGCCGCGCCGAAAGCGGCGCAGAGTGAGGCGGGTGATCCGGCTGCAGATGACAAAAGCGGCGGATAGCTGATGAACGTCATCAAATATGCCATTGAACGCCCGATTGCGGTTATCGCGGCGGTGTTGATGGCGGTGCTGTTCGGTCTGGTCGCACTGAGCACGATCCCGATCCAGCTGGCACCGGATGTGCGCAAACCGATTATCCTGGTATCAACGGATTGGGGCGGCGCCGCACCGGCCGAAGTTGAACGCGAAATCGTCAATCCGCAGGAAGATGTGCTGCGCGGACTGGATGGTCTGGAGACCATGCTGTCGCGCTCCCAGAGCGGGCGCGCCGAAGTCACCCTGGAATTTGCCATCGGCACCAATATGGACCGCGCCCTGCTGCTGGTCTCCAACCGACTCGACCGGGTCAACTCATATCCCGATGAAGCCGGGCAGCCGAGGCTCAACACCTCCGGCGCGGAGGACAGCCCGATTGCCTGGTTCATTTTGATCCGGGCGGAAGGCAACAACCGCCCGATCGTCGAATATGGTGACTTCATTGAAGATGTCGTCAAGGATCAGCTGGAGCGGGTTGAAGGCGTTGCCAATGTCAATGTGTTTGGCGGCGTCTCACGCGAATTGCGCGTGGTTATCAATCCCGAGCGGCTGGCGCGGTTCCGCCTGACCATTCCGCAGGTGATCTCAAAACTGCGCTCGGAGAATATCTCGATCTCCGCCGGAGATGTGGAGGAAGGCAAGCGGCGCTACATTGTCCGCGCACAGGGCGAGTTGAACACGCTGGAGGCGGTCAGCAGCGTGGTGCTGCGCAGCGAGACCGATTTGGGCACCGACCGGCTGGGCCGGGTTCTGGTCAGCGATGTTGCAACGGTCCGCTTCGACTACAAGGAAGCCACTGCCCGCATCCGCTACAAGGGCCAGCCCGCAATTGCCATCAATGCGGTGCGCGATGCCGGGGCGAATGTCATTGAGACCATGGAAGGCGTCCGGCAAACCCTTGAAGCACTGAATCAACGCGATATTGCGCCGGCCGGGCTGGTGCTCAATCAGGTCTATGATGAAACGCTGTATATCAACAGCGCCATTGATCTGGTGATCCAGAACATCTGGGTCGGCGGCATTCTGGCGGCTTTCATCCTGATGCTGTTTCTGCGCTCGCCGCGCGCCACGCTGGTGATTTCGCTGGCAATTCCGGTCTCGGTGGTGGCGTCCTTTGTGGCCATGGCGGCGATGGGCCGGACACTGAATGTGATTTCGCTGGCGGGCATCGCCTTTGCGGTCGGCATGGTGGTGGATGCGGCGATTGTCGTGCTGGAGAACATTTTCCGCTTCCGGCAGATGGGCTATTCCTCACGGCGGGCCGCCTATGAGGGTGCAAGGCAGGTCTGGGGTGCCATTCTGGTGTCGGCCCTGACCACAGTCATGGTGTTCATTCCAATCCTGGTGATGGATCTGGAAGCAGGCCAGTTGTTCCGCGACATTGCTGTGGCAATCTCGGTGTCAGTTGTGCTGTCGCTGGTGGTTGCAGTAACGGTGATTCCGGCCCTGTCGAGCCGGTTGCTGGGCAACCGCGGCAAGCTGGAGCCGGTCGGCCTGCCGGTGATCGATCATTTCGCCCGGTTTTTCTCACGTCTGGTGATGGCCTATGTCCGGGCAACCATTGCCAGCCGCGTGCTCGGGCTGGTGATGGTGGCAGCGATTGGCGGCGGCGCGCTGACGGCGGCCTGGTATTACCTGCCGGAACTGGAATATCTGCCGGAAGGCAACCGCAATCTGATCTTCGGGATTGTCATTCCTCCACCGGGCTACAATCTGGAAACCACGACCGGCATTGCCAAGCGCATTGAAGATGTCGCCGAGCCGATGTGGAGCCTGGAGACGGACGATCCGGCAGGACCGCCGGCCATCAACAGTTTCTTCTTTGTCGCCACACCGAGTAATTCATTTGTCGGTGCCGACGCCAAAAATGGCAGCCGCATCGGTGAACTGATACCGATCCTGTCGCGCCCGATTTTTTCCGAACCGGGCACGTTCGGTTTCATCACCCAGCCGTCCCTGTTTGGTCGCGGCATTGGCGGCGGACGCGCCATAGAACTGAATGTTTCAGGGCCCGATCTGGAAGATATTCTGGGCGTTGCCCAGCAGGCAGCCGGTATCATTGCCGGGCGGCTGCCACGCAACGAAGGCCATCAGTTCCGCCCGATCCCGGGCCTGGAACTGGGCGCGCCGGAAGTGCGCCTGACGCCTGACCGTCTGCGGCTGGCTGATGCCGGCGTCGGGGCCGCCAATCTGGCGACAACGGTGGATGCCTATAATGACGGGGTGCGGATTGCCGAAATCACCGTCGATGGCGAGCGCATAGATCTGACCCTCAAAGGCGACGACAGCAATGCCGCCGCGCAAAGAACCCAGGATATCGGCGCCTATCCGGTTGTCACCCAGTCCGGCCAGATCGTGCCTGTGGAAGCTCTGGCGCGGGTGACGGTGACGGCCGGGCCGACCGAGATCAGACATCGCGAACGGCTCAGAACCGTGACGCTGGAAGTGCGGCCCTCAAATGCGCTGCCGCTGGAAACGGCGCTGGAAATTCTGCAAGCCGAAGTCGTGTCGGTGCTTGAACAGGGCGGACTGCCGCCCGGCGTGCGCTTCACCCTGTCGGGCACGGCAGATCAGCTGACCCAGACCTGGAATGCGATTTCGATCAATCTGGTCATAGCGCTGCTGATCGTATTTCTGGTGATGGCGGTGCTGTTTGAAAGTTTTATTCTGCCGCTGGTGATCATGATATCGGTGCCGGTGGCGGCTGCAGGCGGGGTTGGCGGCCTGGCCGCTCTCAACCTTATTCAAACCCAGCCGCTGGACATGCTGACCCTGCTGGGATTTGTCATTCTGGTTGGCATTGTGGTCAATAATGCAATCCTGATCGTGCATCAGTCGCTGCATCATCTGCGCGAAGACGGTCTGGAACCGAAAGCGGCGATCATCGAAGCCACACGCAACCGCATCCGGCCGATCTTCATGAGCACGCTGACCAGCGTCTTCGGCATGTTGCCGCTTGTGCTGTTTCCCGGTGAAGGCTCGGAACTGTATCGCGGCCTGGGTTCTGTGGTGGTTGGCGGACTTGCCACATCGGCGCTGCTGACGCTGCTAACCGTACCGCCGCTGCTTGGCATCGTCCTGCGCAGCCAGCCATCGATTGCCGATGAGGCACCGGCGCAGAGCATTGACGGGGAAAGGCCTGCGCCACAGCCGGCAGAGTAGAACCGGGTGTGACGCCTCGATATGGTGAGTGGAGAGGGGCAGTAAACTTTTCTGCTGCCACGCTCACAAGAGAGTAAATCCGAAAGCTGCGCGAAGTACAAATGTCCGGTTTGCTGATCTCGGCGGCGAACATCGGGTCGAATCTGTGCCATAAGAACCATCCATTCTTCAATCGCCGTCCGTCTACGGCCTGATGCGCTCGGCACTATGCCTGAGGCGGCGGCGCTGCCGGCCTCAGACCGTGGGCGCGCATGATTGCCAGCAGACTGGCTACGTCCGGCGGTCCATCGACCGCCGCGTTTATCACCTCGCCGACTTCGCGGAAAAACTGCGGTCCGATTGCCGCCGGTGAGATAATGCACAGCACCTTTGCGTCCTGGCTTCCATTATTATCGAAGCGGTGAACGGCACCTCGTGGAATGCAAAGCGCCATCCCGGGCCCAACGTCGATCGTCTTTCCGTTGACTGTCCAGGTAAGCACTCCGTCGATACCGTAGATTGTCTCCTCATAGTGTTCGTGGCTATGTGCAGGCGCTTCAAGACTCTCCGCGGCCGGAACGTCGAGTTCGAAGGCTGCGAGGCTGCTGCCTGAGTCTTCGCCAGTTATCAGGAAGTGCACTGTGTGCGGCCCGATGCGGATTGTCTCATCGGACGGATTGACGTCGAGGCCGTTGGTAAGCTGTATCATCTCGGTGTCCTTTATGGTAAACGTAGTTTACGGTCAACTTAGTAAACGGAATTTACGAAATGTCAATACACTCATCGCGTCAGAGCGCGCCAGTTGAAACGAGCAATATGCTTATCGGTGCACTGTTGCGCGTTCCAGCGCAGGCTATTCATCGCCGCATCATCAATGAGCTTAACGCGGCGGGTTTTGGCGAACTCCGCGCTCCGCATATGGCAGTGCTGCAGTATCCGGGGCCGGATGGGGATCGCCCAAGCATCCTCGCGGAGCGTGCCGGAATGAGTAAGCAGGCAATGAACCAGCTGCTCCGGAGCCTTGAGGCATACGGGTATATCGAGCGGTCCGACCTACCTGACGAGGGGCGTGCGCGCGCAGTTCACTTCACGGAACGTGGACGCTCTGCATACGCGAAAATCCACGATATCCTCCGCGACATTGAGCGCGAATGGTCCGCCGAGCTTGGGCCGATCCAATTCGCCAAGCTCAAGGAACTGCTCTTCCAAGTCTGGGACAGCCCGTTGATCCGATAGCCAGGAGCAGACACATCGACGCACCCGCATGCGAATGGCCACGTCAGGTTGCGAGGACCGATTGCTCCGGCCGAGTATCATGAACACGCTGACCAGCGTGTTCGGCATGTTGCCTCTGGTGCTGTTTCCCGGCGAAGGCTCGGAACTGTATCGCGGCCTGGGGTCTGTGGTGGTGGGCGGCCTTGCCACATCGGCGCTGCTGACCGTGCCGCCGCTGCTCGGCATCGTGTTGCGCAGCCTGCCATCCATCGCCGAGGAGTCGCCGCTGCAGAAAGTCGACGAGGAAAGACCTGCTCCACAGCTGGCTGAGTAGATCCTGAACCGGGCCACGAATGTGCCTGTCAAAGCACGGCCAGCTCCCGGTTCGACAAATTGCCGTGGCTGCTTTCGCGCATCTCAAGTTTGCGTTCAAGCGACATGATGACACTCTCGCCAAAGTCGGTGTCGTGCATATCGCATATGCTCCACATACCCCCGGGCGTGAACACATTGATCTCAAGGATCTTGTCACCGACGATATCCAGACCGACGAGGAACAATCCATCATGAATAAGTTTCGGGCGCACAAGGTCTGCAACAGCCAGGATCTTGTCGGTCATCTCCACTTTCACCGCTGTGCCCTTGGCGTGCATGTTGGAGCGAACGTCACCTTTCGCAGGGACACGGCGCAGTGCCGCGTATTTTCCATCCCGTTCCAACGGTGTACCGTTCATGACGAAGACCCGCACATCGCCACCCTTGGCTTCCGGCATGAAGCCCTGCGCGATCATATAGCCTTCTTCGCTGACGGCTTCGAATATCTGATTGATGTTGGAATCATCAGGACCGTCGATCTTGAAAACATTCTTGCCGCCTGAGCCCTGCAATGGCTTGATGATGATCCCTTCGGGCTGGCTGCCGATGAAATCCCGGATTTCCTCGAGGTTTTTGGAAATCAGTGAAGCCGGTCTTGCCGCCTCCGGAAAGCCCTGCAGATACAGCTTGTTCTGAGCCAGTGACAAACCGTCAGGATCATTGACCACCAGAACACCACGATCCGCAGCCAGCCGGCCGAACATCGGGCCAGCCTGCGCCGCCCATGGGTGCGTATCGGCATCCTGAGAGGGATCATTGCGCAGCATCAAAACATCAATTCCGGTCACGTCGATGGTTTCGCGCGTGGTCTCCTCGGACTGCAATGCCTTGTGCAGTGTCTCCACCTTCTTAAACGCTTTCTTCGGCAGGTTCAGAACGCTGACATGAAGGGTATCGTCGGCTCGCAAGACGAAGCCGCCGGGGGTGATATAGCACACTTCATGGCCCCGCGAGAGCGCCGCCAGGGCAAAAACCGTTGTCGTGAAACGGGGATACTCATCTTTGATGGCGTTGACAAAAAATGCGATGCGCATGGTTTTTCCTATCCTGAAATGAGGTCGGCGGGTGCCAGGCCTGCACGGGCTGCAGCAAGGCGCTTTGCTGCACCTCTGGCGGTGAGAAAGGCCGGGGAGACCGGCGGCGTCCTGAGCAACCCGCGTGTGGCAAGTTCCTCAATCTTCGGAAACTGGGCTTTGGAGAATTTTCCCAGCCAGTACGGATCGAGCGATTTTCCCGCCCCGATATGGAGGAGAACATCGCGCAGACCACGCAGATAAATGGCATCCTTCGCCAAGCCGCCGGAGCGATACAGCCGTACCGTCAGATTGAAGGCGGCGCTGCTGGAAAATCCATGCTCCCGGGTCAGCAGCCGATAGGTTTCGATAAAATCCGCACCTTCCAGCATTGCCGCGCATCCGACCACGCGCCCGGCAAGCAGGCGCAGACGGCCGGGGGTCAAACCACCGACAAGGTACTCGGCGAAGACTGCCAATCCCTCCTGAATGCCTTCATAACCGGCGAGTCCGGTGCGGAAAATTCTCAAGCCTTGCGCATCACCGGCGAAATAGGTCATCAGATGAACGCCTATCTCATGGCTGAGCAATGCCTGCACCCGGCTTCGCGCCATGCGCGTATTGCGCGATATCATCAGGCCATTGCCAGAAACCATCATGCCCGGCGGCAGGTCATCGCGGATGACAATTTCGACATCAAAGCCGGCATAGTCGGCCTGATACTCAGCCACCATCTGACGGGCCGCCGCCTTCAGCGCGTAGCAGTCGACGTGGCCTTCCAGCCCGCCTTCGCCTTTGGATGCCTGTCCACTGCTGTGGGGCAGCGCAAGAATATCCTGCGCCATCGTCAAAAGCTCCGCTTCAACCGAACCATACAGAAGCCGACTGACCTCTTTGAACCGTGGTGTGTTGCGCAGGTCAATTGCAGTCAGCTGCAAGTCCAGCTCCTGCTGTTTTTCCCGGTAGATTTCGTAAAGGACAGGGTCTTCCAGATTTTCAAAAGCAACGGAATGAAGTGTCTTCTTCTCAAAATCAACTTCCACAGTGAGAGGACGATAAAGCAGCTCAGGTGGGGATTGCTGCGCATTGTCACTGAATTTTCCCCAGGCTTCTGCGGTGTTGATCGGCGTAACCGCCATGAGAAAATCAAACGAACCACAGACCTTGTCGATCTGCCGGTCGAGCCTTTTGACCGTGTCGACAAATGATCTGCGGCCCAGAGCCCGGTGGGACGCAGGTTCAAGCGCACCAGTCTTTGTGGTAAAGGCGGCAACCCCGCGCAGCAGCGCGTCAAAAATATTGGCGACCACCCGTTCAAGAAGTTCGGGATAAACCGCTGCGCTGTCGGGTTGCCGATAGATGGGAGCAAACCTTATTGAGAGAAACCCGATCGCCGGGTCAAGTCCGGCCAATGTCGAGTTGTCACGCCTGTCGGAGATAATTCTGTCAACAACCGGAGAGCGGTATCTGACGGCCACGCTCTCAATCGCTTCGGCTGCGGCCTCCATTGCTGCCCGAGTTTCAGGTCGTTGTTCGGTCTCAAGCTGAATTTCGAAATCAGGCAGATAGGGACTGTCGTCGCTCAGCAAAGTGTCCTGATCCAATTCAGTCACTTCAATCACCAAAAACGCTCCGAACCGCTCAATCATTTTGTGACCGATCCGGTTCAGGGCCTCGACATCTGTGGCAAGTTCGGAGGAGACCAAATAAGACGCATTGGATGTTGTAATGTCATAAGCGGCCTGTTGAAGGTCATCCTTTCTGTGATGAATGCAGATAAACGGAAGTGGCCGGTCAATATGCAGCCGCGCACCGGACTTCAGCGTAGCCCGGACAGGTTTTGCATCCGCAAGAGCCGCCACTATGGCGTTGACCGGCTGGATTTTCTGCCCACTGTCACTCATGACATTCCTTCAATAATGCCTTCCAGCAGAGGCAAAGCTGATTGAATCATGCTGCGCATTGCGACCAGCGCTTCGCGATCAGGCTTCCCGGTCCATTCATCCATGAAGAATTTTTTAAACTCAATCGCAATGGCACATCCGGATTTGGGGAAAGTATCATGAATAAACCGGGTCTGCTCACCCTTGCCCTGAAACGCGACATTTTCGCGTACATCCAGCTTGTGACCGCGAAACTCGAATTCCCGCAATTTGTCCATGAACGGATCAACCACATGGGCCCATTTCTCGCGGTCCATTGAGTAGGTCCCGATATTGATTTCCGGCATGTCATCGGGGTCGCTGGGCCGTGCTTGCGGCCCGGCGCGGCGATGATTGTAACTGTGAATGTCCAGAACAATGAAATGACCGTACTGCTCTTCCAGTTCGCGCAGCATCATCTTCAGCATCAGATAGTAATGATCATGCATCTGAAGCGAATGCTCAATCATTTCGGGCGTTGGGTCATCCGCCCATACTTCCAGCCCCCAGGATTGCTCAGGCGACAGGTAGACAGCTTCCTCGCGGGGACGGTTGAGATCGACGGCAAAGCGCGATCTGTGGAAAGCAATCCGGTTGGGCAGATCGCGAATGATGAACTCGGTGAATGGATCTTCCTCGCGCAGCCGGTCATCTTCGGGAAGCGCCATCTGATCTTCCAGCGTGGCATCAACCTCATGACCATTGTGGATCGCCGTTCCCAGGACCGGCGAGGCTCCGCGGTGAACTGTCCACCAGTCCCGATCAGTCGTCTTGAGTGAAATTCCCTTTTCAGTAGACATGCTCTCGTCCCGTTTCGTTGGCTTGCTCAACAACGCTGCAATGCGCCCTGGATCTCTTCCCCGATGGGTCCGTCATAAAATTGGCTCTGGCAGAGTTTTGACTGACCTGCCTCGTGGTATCGGGTAGTGCTGTGGAAAACGCGAGCTGGGCATGGAAGTTCCGAAAGTTGCTGGCAGACCTGATTCAACCAAGACGGTCTCTGGCTGCGACACGAAGCCTTTTGCCCGCTCTCTGGCGAGGCGGCAAGGCGCGATGCCGGCCGCGCGTAATCTGCAGAACCACCTTATTTCGGCAGCGGTGCCGCAGGATTGACAGGGATGGAGTTTTCATCGCCAGCGATGTGAAGCAGGATTGCCTTGCCGTCGGTGAAAAATGGATCTCCTGTCAGATTCTGCCCAAGAACCGGTGCAACGAGCGGGATGCGCTGTTCTGAACTGACCAGACCCGCTTTGGACAGACCGCTGGCAAGAAAGTCCCGTTCGGCGTCGATATTGGGATCAATGCGATGGGTCAGGCCCCATTTCAGACCGACATCGAAGCTTGCCGTTCCCAGAAAGATCGACTGACCATCGGCCGTGCGAAAACCGCTGCGCCAGAACCGGGCGTGGTGGCGCTCGCGCAGGCTCTTGTCTGCGGTTTTGGCCTGAAATCCGAAATCGTGGGGCTGACCATTCCAGAAAGCCGGCGTGATGGGGGCCGTGTCATATTCATTGGCGAACCAGACCGCAAACGCGGCGCGGGACAATGTGCTGATGCCCGGCCTGTCGGCGAGACGCCATCCGGCTTTGCTGAAAGCCTCAAGAAATGCAGCCTCGTCCTGTGCCAGAATGATAAGGCTGATCGGCTCCTGAGGCTGGCCGAGAATGTTCTCTGAATGGGACGGCAAGCGGCCGTCTGCAAAAGCCGCCGCGACCGGCTCGATCAATTGTTCGACGCCTGCAACAATGGGTACGTGGAGCGTCTGCTGATAATCTTTGACGAAGACCCCTACGGCCAGCAGGGCGCTGGCGAACGCGGCAATCGCTGCGACATTCCGCCAGAATGGGATCAGGATCTGCTTGTTCCGATCCCGTTTGGAGTGCAGCCATTCCGCCAGCCAAATCCCGAGCAGCGCCCAGAGTACGCCGACAAGATAGCCGTTCAGCACATCGCTGAGATAGTGCTCAACAAGATAAATCCGGCTCAGTCCGATCAAAAAAACGACTGTCGCGCCAGCCAGAAAAGACACAAAAATCGGACCGACCCGCTCGCGGATCAGAAGATAGGTCAGGAAGCCGAAAAACGCGATACTGGCCGCACTGTGGCCGCTGGGAAAGGAAAAACTGCTTTCAGCGTATACTGCCATGCCGGGGCGCGGGCGGGCAAAGACATATTTCAGCAAGGTCACCGTCAGCTGATTGCCGATCAGGGAGAGCCACAGTCCCGGCAGATAATGCAGCCGCCGCCGCAACAGCAGGACGAGGGATACAGTGGCCGCCAGAATGGTGACGGACAGCCAGGATCCCAAGGCGGTGACCAGGGTGAAAAACCGCGTTAAATTTGGATCCCGGAAGGCGGACAACAAATTGGCGACACGTACATCGACGGCGACGATCTGGCTCTGATTATAAAAATCCAGCGTCGAACCAGCATAGAGTATCAGAAAGTATGCAAAGGCCGATGCCAGAATGGTGACGGGCAAACCGCTGAAGGCCTGGCGTGACAGGCGATCCGACAGAAAACTGAAAAGGATGGGATAACGGGCGACCAGATCCCGGACATCGGGGTTGTCTTTGATGGCGAGCCCAACAGAGCGCAGCACTGACACGAAAAACGGCACGGCCTTGCGCAGCTTGATGGCGATAAACCACAGGATCGCGATGGCCAGAATAACAGCGATGGCAAACAGGCCGCCACGCGTCATCGTGGCGCTGAACAGATCAACGGTCGTTCCAAAGAAGTATCCGACGCTCAGCAGAGCAATTGCGTAGGCAAATCCGCCGATCACGTTCCACACGAAGAAGCGGCTTCCAGACATACCGGACAGGCCAGCGACAACCGGAACAATCGGTCTCAAAGGCCCAAAAAAATGGCCGAAAATGATGCTGGGCGCGCCATATCGGGCAAAGAAGCCTTGTCCGCGCTGAAGAATTGCGGGCGAGAACACGCGGCGGCCCTCTTGAAACAGGTTTGTTCCCCTGGCTCCGATTCTAAAACTGAATTCCGCGCCTAGGATTGTGCCTATGGCGACAAACCAGATCATGTCGCCGAAATCGTAAATGCCCTGGGCGATGAGCGCACCGCCAAGAACAACAACAACGGTGCCGGGCGCAAAAATGCTGGTCAAAACCAGTGCTTCACCAAAAGCGAGCAGCCCGATGATCCAGTAGCCCCAAAACCCCAGAGACTGGAGCGAAGGCAGAAGGTCATTCACATATGTCTGCATCGTGTCCTCACCAGTGAGGGATCACACACGCATTTGTCAAAGAATATTGGTGATGAAGCGATCAATGCGTGTCCCCCGCTGATAGAGCAAGAATATCAGAATAGCCGCACTTGCGCCTGACAATGCGCCGCCAAGAACATCGCTGGCGTAGTGGGTGCCGACATAGATCCGGGATATGGCAACGGCCAGTGCGGCCAGAGCAAACCAGGCTGCACGTTTTGGCATTTGGTGCAGGACAAATGTCGCCGCGATTGCAAATACCGCTGTTGCGTGATCGGATGGAAATGACGGGTCGAGACTGGGTGCGATCAGCAATTCGCTGACACCCGCAGCATAGGGCCGGACCCGATCCACAAACAGCAGAATGATCTGGTTGATTGCCAGTCCCAGAATAAAGGACAATCCGGCAGCGACCAGAACATGGCGGGTGTCTTGTCTGTCCGGTTTCGCCCTCCACTGGCCGGCCACGGCCAGAACCAGCAGCGGGATACCTGCCGCGGAAGCCCAGATCATGACGGTGTCAAGCAACCCGCTCTGTCCAGCAAAGCCATTGATCGCTCTGGTGACAGTGACATCGACATTCCACAACAGATTCATCGCGGTGTCACAAACCCTGATTGGCGTCGAACACGCGTCGTGCATAATCGGCCAATTGATTTTCGCAGGACGTCAGGCGCTCTGACGCATCCGCGGCGAGCGGCGCGCCGTAGAAATCCAGACTTCGAATCTTTTCGACCCAGCCCTGCAGTTTCTTGAGTTCGTTATCCTCTTCCTCGAGTTCGGCATAGGTGAATTTTTCTTTCGCGATTTCGCGGGCGATTTCCGCCTCGAAGGCATCGCATTTTCCGATGAATTCGCGATATTGATCGTCTCGATCTTCCTGAAACCGCCTGACAACCTTATCTTCCTGTGCCTTGTCCAGAGAGGTTGTGACCAGAAGTACCGATTCTCCACCCATTGCGGCCGCATCATTTTCCAGCATCTTCAACTGGCGCATGTGTTCTTCGGTCTGAGGCAGCAGGCAAACGCCGTTCTGAAGATAGACCGCGCCCATGCCTTTGAGCCGCCGCCACAAGGCAACACGCTTTGCAGCCGGTTCCGGCGGGACCTTATAGGTCATGAGAATCCAAGTGATGTGTTCCATGGTATCGACATATTGTTACCATCGTTACATGTCAATGGCGGTTCAAGGACAGATATTTCAAAAAAGCTCAACGTTTGTGAAATCGACAGTTTGAAGGACCCGGCAGTGCAGCGTGACGAATGCGCACGATGATCTTAAAAAATCCCGGCGAGTTTGCGCAATATCTGACTCATCTTTCCCCTAACCCATTTCCTGGGGTGCATCTTCCTTGAGGAGATCCTGATCCGCCATCTGGGCGCGTTCTTCATCAATGATTTCCGTGATGCCGTCATTGGCAGCGATATCGGCTGCGTCTACGGGAGCGACAGGTTTCTTCTTTACAGCGGCAGGTTTCGCCAATGGCTTTGCCGTGTCTTGGGTCAGAGCAACGCGCAAGCCCGGTTCAGGCAGTTCAAAGCCGGCATCTTCCAGGGCGCGCATGATCAGGCGGATGGCTTGGCCCCGTGCCAGCACCATGCTGGTTTCGCGCTGATCAATCCAGCCGGCAAACCAGAGCTGAACCGTGGAATCTCCCAATCCTTCAATGCGGGCTTCCGGCAGCGGTTTGTCGAGAATGAAATCGACCTGTTTCAGCACCGCTAATCCGATATCAACCGCTTGCTGCAGATCGCCATCCGGGGCAATGCCCATTTCAAAATCAAATCTGCGTTCCGGATGACGCGAGTAATTGGTAATCACGCTTTTGAACACTGTAGCATTGGGAATGCGGATGTGGTTGCCATCAGGGCTGAGCAGAACCGTGGCGCGCGCGGTCAGCATGATGACGTGGCCCTCATGACCGTCAATCTCGACATGATCATTGGGCCGGAATGGTTGACGCAGGCTGAGCAGAATGCTGGCGATATAGTTTTCAACCGTGTCACGCACTGCAAACCCGACCGCAAGACCGACAATACCGGCCGCCCCCAAAACAGTTCCGATAATGGCAGTGGCGCCCATAATATCCAGTGCCAGAACCAGCCCGATGCCGAGAAAAGCCAGACGAACCACCTGGCGCAGCAGATCGGATATGAAGGCATTGGGCGCGATTTTCGCAAACGGCCACCTGCGGGCGGCCAACCACCAGCCGATGATTCCGACCAGCGCGAAGACAAGCACGGCGACGGTTAGCAGCGGGATGTAATTGATGGCGCGCTGCAGGCGGGTGAAAAGCCTATCCATGATCGGAACGATGCGTTCGCTGACCGAGGTGTCTTCCAGCAACTGGCTGGAGACCGCCACCACGCCTTCCACCCGGCCAGCAAGAGCCGCGGCCTGCTCGATTGCCGCTTTGTCGGGTACAGCGCCCTGCAGCAGCACTACCCCTGATCTGACCGACACATCGACAGCACGCAAGGCATCGATCTCGGCAAAGATGGCGGAGATGCGTGCGGCAATGGCGCTGTCAGCCGGAATTCCGGTTTCCGCAGCAATGGGTTCGCTGCCGATCAGATCCGTTGCCACAGGTGCGGTTTCGTCCAGTGAGGACTGGGCAAAGACGCCCGCTACGGCAAAGCTGAGAAACAGCAGAAGAGCCAGAAATATTCGCATGGCCAGCCTTGTTTGCATGGGACAACAGAATTTGGAATGCCCCGCCGATTAGCACAAAGAGGGTGATAATGCGATGCCCGTGACACTGCAGTTCTCGCTGACGCAGCGGTGAGGGCCGGTCCCGAAACCCTGATTTGGTGCATTACATAATTCATTGTAAACATGAGATGCACTCTGGTCGGGAGGATTTATGGGATTTGATGTAACAACAATCGCCTGGTATGCGGCTGTCTGCGGTGCCTTGTCGGGCCTGGCTCCCAGTCTTGGCGGGCTTGGCCTGCGGCTGGCCATCGGCGGCGGCGTTGGCGTGGTTGCGGCCAGCGTTCTGCCGGCCATTCGCGGCATGATGGGCTATTGATGGCTGCGGCCAATTCACCTCCAGCACTGGATCAGAACATGCATCAGACAAAAATGGTCTGCCATCGCGGTGCCCGGCTGAGCGCGCCGGAAAACACGTTTGCTTCGGCTGCAGCAGCGCTCGATCTTGGCGGCTCCATCATCGAGCTGGATATCCGCCAGTCGGGCGATGGCGTTCTCTATGTGCTGCATGATGAAAGCGTTGAGCGCACCACCAATGGCACCGGCAACATCTGTGACATGAGCAGTGCGCAAATTGACCGGCTGGATGCGGGAAGCTGGTTTGATCCGAAATTCAAAGGCGAGCAGGTGCCGCGGCTTGATGCCTATCTGGCGACATTTGCCGGGCGCGCCGGTTTCTATCTGGAAATCAAACTGGCCGATTGCGCAGATGTGGCAAAGCTGGTGCGCAAACTCGGCATTGCCGAGCAGTGTTTCACCTATTCCTTCAATCCGCAGATGCGCCGGGCCATGCTGACCCATTGCCCCGAGGTGCGCCGCATGGTGCTCTGGTCCAATGCGGGCAGCGCGCAGGCGGCCCGGCAGGAGCACCACGCCGAAATTGTTGAATTCCATACTGATGCGTTCGATCCAGCGCGAATCCGCGAGTGTCAGGACGCCGGACTTGAAGTGATGTTTTATACCGACAAGCCGGACGAGGTGCGCTTTATCGAAGCGCTCCGCCTGAAGATGAATTACGTCAATATCGATTATCTGGCGCTGTTTCAGCAACTCAGAACCGAGCGGGCCACAGCTGCTGTATCGATCTAGAAGGGCGTGAGCTTGGAAATTCTGCAGGTCCTGCTGGACCCCATCCTGCCCGTATTTGCGATCATGGCATTCGGCTTTGCTATGGGCCGCGCCGGCAAGACCGGCGTTGAGGATGCGCGGCTTCTGAACCGCTTTGCGATGTCGATCCTGTTGCCGGTTTTTATCTTCGGGCTGATCGCCAATACATCGATTCAGAGCTTCAGCTTTGTCCCGGTGATGATTTATCTGGTGGTGCAGATCGTCATATTCAGCTGCGGTTTCCTGGTCGCGCTGCATCTGTTCGGGCGCACGCCGGCGGAATCCATTCTGCTCGGATTTTGCGGGGTGTTCGGCAACAATGCGCTCTATGTGCTGCCGATGTCCGTGCTGCTTTATGGCCAGGCCAATGTGCTGCCTGTGACCAGCATCGTCACACTGGATGCGATCTTTGCCTTTGGCTTGTCAATGCTGGCGCTGCAGATCATCAGCCTTGGCAAGGCCAGCCCGGTTTCCATCGCGCTCGGCATTGCCAGACTGCCGATGCTGCAGGCCATTGTCGTCGGCCTGATCGTCAGTCTGGCGGGCATTGCTGTCCCTGCGCCGGTCAACACTTTTGTCAGATTTTCCGGAGCGGGGGCCGCTCCAGTGGCGCTCTATGCGCTGGGTGTTGTGCTGTCCCAGACAAGGTTTCAGCCGGACAGACTTGTCATCAGTTTTACCTTGGTCAAATTGCTGTTGTTTCCCGCAATGATCTGGCTGGGTCTTGAGATGTTCGCGGCGCAGGATGATGGCCGCAATCTGTTCCTGCTGGCGTCAGCCGCACCGGCGGGGGCAATGTCCTTCAGCCTCGCCATGCTCTATCATGTGCGCACCGATGCAATCGCCCAGATTATCATACTGACCAGCGTCCTCAGCCTCATCACGCTCGCCATGCTTGCCTAGTCGCATTCTGGCCGGGAATTTCGCCTGCAATCTGCATCCATGCTATGTTTTTCCAGGATGGTATCTGCAGGAGATATAAGGGCCGTGCAATCCCCGACTTTCTTTGTGAATTGGCTGCGCGCCTGTGTGCTGATCATTTGTGCTTTGAATCTGACCTCTGGCTACGGGCAAACCGGCTTTGCTGTGCCTGAGCACCTTCAGCCGGACAAGAACGGAAAATCAGACGCCAACGCGTGGGCTGATTATCTTTCAAGCTTTTTGCCTACGCTTGATCCGGACTCTGCGGAAGTCAGAACGTTTTTGGAATTAAACACACAAAACAATGCTCAGTTGAAACGGTTCAACCAGTTTGATCAGGAGCTGGCCAATCTGGATCTTTGCATCCTGCCACCTTGCGCACCAAACCCGCCAGCACCGCCCGCTAGACGTCTGCAAGTCAACCCACTGCCCTTTTTCAGCTATCACTATGCCCAATTGTCCGAGACAATTGCATGGCTGCGAAAGCAGAACAGCGTTGACTATGAGCAAATGGCTGAGCTTCACGATGGCATAATGCAATCGGTCGCATCGCCAATTGGCGCGATCATCATGCAGGAGTATGGCGATACATTCACGGCGCTGGTCGAAGCCCGCCATTTTTCGGCGCCGGACACAGAAACGCGCAAAGACTACAGTGGCGATATCCGTTTCAGGTTGGCCAATTCAACGAAAACCTCCCCATTCGGACTATCCAGCGCATCTCAACGCGATCCCGGTCTGACGCGAACACTGGATATATCTGTCGCAAATACCGGCAAGGATGATTTCAAATGGGTCAAATTGGAGATTACCACCAGCAAGCCACTTTCTCTGTCTCCTGGTGACTATGATCGCTACAAAACCGTGCTTTATCAGGGCGGCTATCAGCCAAATGTCTCCTGCAGTATCAAGTCTCCTCAGAGTATCGAGTGCGAAGCATATGAAAGCGAATGGGTAAAACTGACGTTCAATGTCGAGGATTTTTCGACAGACACGCTCGAAATTCAACGAACAATACTGGCCACCGCCAGTGCGCTTGATCCTGAAGATGGCGAATGGATTCCCCTTGGCTCAAAGTCAGGTCCGGTCTTCGCCAAAAAATGCGATGCGGCCTATGAAATCGCACTCAAAGCGCACAACACGGATGCGTTGCAGACGCTTTTACAAAAACACACCAAGCCTGTCGATGGCCTGCCTGGCAAACGCTTCTATCCGGGCCCGACAGACGGCTATTCAATGAATGCTGCAACAACTTTCAAAATCAAGACACTGACAAACATTGTTGCAGAAAACCGGCTGAGAGATAAAATCTCTCGCGCTTCATGCCGACGGCAGCAATGGCGATCTGAACAGCTACATCAAGACCTACCAAAGCGTGTTGAAGACACCACAATGCAGCGCAGTGGATGCGCATTTTACCGAATTTGAACGCATGAGAGGCTTCAGCAATCTGTTCCACCGGCGCGCACTGGAAATTAATGCACTCAGCCATCGCACAAGATCTCAAACGGAAATCTGGGAGTCGGGCTTCAAGGCGCATATCAAAGGCTTGTCTGGCGCATTGCCCAAGCCCCTGCAATCCCTGCTGGGTGTCGGTGGCTCAAACAACACGGATATTGAAACACTTGTTCGGGAATCCCACAAAAACCTGGCGAGTTCCGCCAGTACCAGCGCCGTCATTGAGTTGGGTTTTTTCATTATCGCGAATGCCACCAAGTCAGGCGGATATACCAGTACGCTGGCCTCACGGGCTCCTAACGCCGTCAGTCTTTTGATGCTCGGGGCTCAATATGCGATCATCATCGTAGATACCATTCACCTGATCGCTGCGAACACCAGCAAAGAGAATATCTATGCCTGGATGGAGGCAGATGCATATCTGGAACCGTTGGCAAGTCGCTATGAAACCATATCGGCTCCGTTTCGCAGCCATGCGGACGGTTTTGGCATCTCGGCCCTCAGCAGAGATGCCTGCACCTGCCAGTGACACTTCTGTTGCCTGTATCTGTTGCCTGCATCTGTTGAGTGCATCTGTTGCCTGCATCTGTTGAGTGCATCTGTTGAGTGCATCTGTTGAGTGTCAGGTGCCGAGCTGCCAGCTGGCTGCAGCAAAAGATCCAATCCAGCCGCCGCTGGAAATCATCCATCAAGATAGATTTCGCCATCCAGATCATCCAGCTTTGACTGCAAGTGATGCCTGACATCCTGCACCGCCTGATTGTAAACCGCTGGACACAGGGTCTGCAGACAAAGGGTGAGGATATCGTCAGCCCGAAATTCGGACAGCTCAAGCTCGAATTCATCCTGGAATAATTTTTTAAGGCTGGCGGTGAATTCCCGTTTCCTGGCGTCTGATAAATTGATCTGCATGGTAAAGTCCGTATATGGGCAAAGCGCCACAGTGAACCATGTTCCAGACGCAGCGCAACCATCCGGATTTGATTCCCCCGCAGATCAAGCGTTCTTGACATTTCATGGCCACCGGAGACACTGGATGGCAGTCGCTAACTAAATTGGATCTGGTCATTTCATGATTATTGTTTTTGGTTCCATCAATCTTGACGTCGTCACGCGCGCGGCCCGTATTCCAGGTCCCGGCGAAACCGTGAAAGGGGATACATATCAGCTTATTCCTGGCGGCAAGGGGGCCAATCAGGCGCTGGCGGCAAAACGCGCGGGCAGCGACACCATGATGGTCGGTGCGGTCGGCTCGGATGCCTTCGCTGATCTGGCGCTCGGCAATCTTCAGCGTGACGGGGTCGATCTGGCACAGCTTCGCCGGGTCGCCGATCCGACCGGCATTGCAAATATCACGGTCGATGACAGCGGCGAAAACGCTATTGTCGTTGCCGCTGGAGCCAACAGCAAAGCGCTCGCCTCGCAACTTGACGGGCTGGGTTCAGTGCAGGGGTTTTTGCTGACCCAGAATGAAGTGCTGGAGCAGGAAACGCTCAAGGCCCATGCCAAGGCAAAACAACTGGGTCTGACAACCATTCACAATCTGGCGCCCGCCAGCAAACTGGACCGCGAGGCGCTTGGTTTTATTGACTGGCTGGTGGTGAATGAAACAGAAGCCCTGATTGTCGCCGATGGCGCCGGCATATCAACCGGGTCTGATGCAGTGAAAGCGGCCCGGGCTCTATCACAAAAAACCGGACACAATGTCATTGTGACGCTGGGCGACAAGGGCGCCTACAGTTTCGGCCCGGCCGGCGAGCACCACGGCAAAGCTCTGGCTGTCGAGGTGGTTGATACCACAGCGGCAGGCGACAGTTTTACCGGCGCGTTTGCTGCGGCTCTTGATCAGGGCTTTGCCGTCGCGGACGCCCTGTCTCGGGCGTCTGTAGCGGGCAGCCTGGCCTGTACCGTCTTTGGCGCACAGCCCAGCATTCCGGACAAGAGCGCTATTGATGCCGCTTCCTGAGCACAGGCTTACGCGGCCATATCTTCGGCATCTGGCTCCTTGGCTCCGGTCATGAAGGCGACCGCATCCGACATGGAATATTTCTTCGGATTGATCACACACAGACGCTTGCCGAGCCGGTGAATGTGGATGCGGTCGGCAACCTCAAACACATGCGGCATGTTGTGGGAAATCAGAACAATCGGTATTCCGCGGCTCCGCACATCCTGAATCAGTTCCAGCACACGGCGGGATTCCTTCACGCCGAGGGCGGCCGTTGGCTCATCGAGAATGATGACCTTCGATCCGAATGCCGCAGCCCGTGCCACGGCGACACCCTGACGCTGGCCGCCTGACAGGGTTTCAACGGCCTGATTGATGTTCTGAATGGTCATCAATCCCAGTTCGGTGAGCTTCTCGCGGGCGAAATTCTCCATTGCCTTGCGGTCAAGCTGGCGCAGAAATTTGCCGCGAAATCCCGGACGGCGCAGTTCGCGGCCCATGAACATATTATCCGCGATTGAAAGCGCCGGTGACATGGCAAGGGTCTGATACACCGTCTCGATGCCGGCCTTGCGGCCATCCAGCGGTGAATGGAAATTGACCTTCTTGCCTTCCAGATAAACTTCGCCTTCATCGGGGACCACGGCCCCCGACACAGCCTTGATGAGCGTGGATTTGCCCGCACCATTATCGCCGATCACGGCCAGCACTTCGCCGGGATACAATTCGAAATCGCAATGATCCAAAGCAGTCACACGCCCATAGCGCTTGACCAGATTAACGCCTTTCAAGATCGGTTCCATCAGCTAGATACCTTTCTGATCCATTGATCCACCGCGACAGCGGCAATGATGAGCAAACCAATGAGCAGGAATGTCCATTGTGCATCCGCGCCCAGAAGGCGCAGGCCCAAAGTGAAGACGCCGACAATCAGCGCTCCGAACAACATGCCCATGATCGAGCCGCGTCCGCCGAACAGGGAAATACCGCCGATCACCACAGCGGTGATGCTTTCAATATTCGCCAATTGTCCGGATGTGGGCGAGACAGAGCCGATGCGGCCGATCAGTGCCCAGCCGGCAAAGGCGCAAATCAGTCCTGACAGCACATAAACGGAAATCAGAACGCGGCGGACCTGGACACCGGACAGTTCGGCGGCCTCCGGATCATCACCAACAGCGTAGACATGGCGGCCCCAGGCGGTTTCGCGCAGGACATAGGCCAGCACCACAATCAGCGCGACCATGAAGATCACACCATAGGTGAAAGTCGCACCGCCGCGTCCGGCTTCATCTGCCCCGATCTTGAACGTATTGCCGAAGAACTGCAGCAACGGTGCCTGTTCCGCAATATCCTGGCTGCGGATGGTTTCGTTAGCCGAATACAGGAAGTTGGTAGCCAGAACGATCTGCCACATGCCAAGGGTGACAATGAAGGGCGGCAGCTTCATCACAGCCACCAGCCAGCCATTGAGGTATCCGAAAAAGGCGCCGCACAGCAATCCGGCTCCTATGGCAACTTCAACCGGCAATCCGTAGCGGAATGTGAATTGTCCCATCACCACCGAACTCAGCACCATGATGGCACCGACCGACAGATCAATGCCGGCGGTCAGGATTACAACCGATTGTGCAGCGCCAACAATGCCGACAATGGCAACCTGCTGGAGGATCAAAGTGAGCGCGAAAGGTGAAAAGAATTTTGACCCGAGCAGAAGCCCGAAAACGACGAGCGACATCAGCAGAACAATCAGCGGCACCAGAGATGGTGTCTGATGCAGCGCATGCTGTATGCGCTTCATGCCCGAAGGCTTTGTTTCAATAAACTCGGCGACCGTTTCGGGACTGCCGGCTATGGCAGATTCATAATCCGGCTCGCTTGATGGACCTTCAGCCATGAATGCCTCCCCAGCATTGATGCTTTAACACGATTGGGTAATTGCCGTATCCTTGAAGCCGGCTGCGGATTGAAAAGGGGCGGGATCTGCCCGCCCCTTTCCGTTCCAAGTGGTAGCATTGTGGTGGTTGAGATCAACCCCAGCAGCGATCCATGCCTTCAGCGACGGAGATGGAGTCCACTCCATCGACCGGCTTGTCTGTAACCAGAGATACACCGGTATCGAAGAAGTCCTTGCCCGGTGTTGTTGCCGGTTTGGTGCCGTCTTTAGCCCAGGTTGCAATGGCTTCAATGCCGAGAGAAGCCATCAACAGCGGGTATTGCTGAGACGTGGCACCGATAATGCCGTCTTTGACATTGGCTACACCCGGGCAACCGCCATCAACTGAGACGATCAGCACGTCATTCTCGCGGCCGATCGATTTCAACGCTTCATAGGCACCGGCTGCTGCCGGTTCGTTGATGGTGTAGACCACATTGACTTCCTGATCGGTGGCGAGAAGATTTTCCATGGCTTTACGGCCACCTTCCTCGTTACCGGCGGTTACGTCATGGCCGACAATGCGCGGATCGGTTTCGTCACCCCATTTATTCGGATCACCCAGTTCAATGCCGAAGCCCTGCAGGAAACCCTGATCGCGCAACACGCCGACTGTCGGCTGGCTGACAGCAAGATCGAGCATGGCAATCTTGGCGTTGGCAGCGTCATCACCTAGAGTGGCAGCTGCCCATTTGCCGATCAGTTCACCGGCCAGAAAGTTATCAGTTGCGAAGGTCGCATCAGCAGCATCAATCGGGTTGAGCGGTGTGTCCAGCGCGATCACCAGCAAACCGGCATCACGGGCCTGCTGAACAGCTCCAACGATTGAAGACGTGTCAGAAGCGGTCAGCAAGATACCTTTGGCGCCATCGGCGATGCAGGTTTCGATAGCTGCGACCTGAGTTTCATGATCGCCGTCGACCTTACCGGCAAAACTTTTCAAAGTGATGCCCAGCTCTTCCGCCTTGGCGGTCGCGCCTTCCCTCATCTTGACAAAGAACGGGTTGGTGTCGGTCTTTGTAATCAGGCAGGCAATAGTGGAATGGCTTGCTGCATTCGCGGACCCGGTCGCCAGGCTGGCTGCAGCAATGGCACCCATAGCTGTTGTTAAAAGCAATTTTTTCATTGTAAGTTTCCCTCCTCAAGGCACGTCATTTGCGACGCAAATATTACTCAGTTTGTCTGAGCCTGATGTCATCAAAACACGATTTCATCATCCTGTCAAATAACTAAATCCGATTGATTTATTAAATAATGTACGGTAAAAATTTTCACAACCGGCGCTGCATTCGGCGGTCCGGACGGCAACAATAATATAACATGGAGGATTCGGTTTGACCCGTCCCATTGTGGTCGATCCGAGCGGCGGTGCGAACCAGATTCGCGTGCGCGCTTACAATGAACGCCTAGTGATGACACTGATCCGGCGGCATGGCGAGTTGCCGAAAGCGGAGATCGCCAGGCGCAGCGGCCTGTCGGCGCAAACCGCATCGGTCATCATGCGGGCCCTGGAAAGTGATGCTTTGCTGGTGCGCGGCGAGCCACAGCGCGGCCGCGTTGGCCAGCCATCCATTCCGCTGGGGCTGAATCCTGATGGAGTGTATTCAATCGGCCTCAAGATCGGCCGCCGCAGTGCCGAACTCGTCCTGGTGGATTTTCTCGGGGCGGTACGCGCCTCCTCCAGCATGGCCTATGCCTACCCCCTTGCGGACAAAATCCTGCATTTTCTCAAAACCGATCTGCCGCTTCTTGTAGAGAACCTGCCGCCAAAGCTGCATGAACGGATTGCCGGCATCGGCATCGCGACGCCCTTTGAATTGTGGAACTGGGCGGAACACGTCGGGGCACCGGGGACACACATGTTGGAGTGGAAGAATTTCGACATGGCATCGGAAGTTGCCAAGCTGACAGATCTTCCGGTTTTCGTGCAAAATGATGCTACAACCGCCTGCGGCGCCGAGCTGGTTTTCGGCAGTGGCCAGGCCTATCGCGATTTTGCCTATTTCTTCATTGGCTATTTTATTGGCGGCGGCATCGTCATCGATCATGCGGTCTACCCGGGTCGCTCCGGCAATGCGGGAGCGCTGGGGTCACTTCCGATCGCGGTTGGAAACAATGGAACCGGTCAATTGCTGGATCAGGTGTCGCTGTCGAAACTGGAAACCACCCTGTTACAGCATAGCATCGATCCCTCGCCGATCTGGAAAACGCCCGATGGCTGGACCACATTCGGTGAGATTCTGGACCACTGGATTGATGATTCAGCCGGTCATCTGGCGCGGGCCGCCCTGGCCTGCTGCGCGGTGATCGACTTTCAGGCCATCATCATTGACGGCGCCTTCCCGGCAGATGTGCGCACCAGGCTGGTCGAAAAAACCAACGCAGCGCTTGAAACAATGAATATACAAGGTCTACAACGTCCTGATATTCTGGCAGGAGATATCGGAAACGATGCCCGCAGTCTGGGTGCTGCAACACTGCCGATTTTCAACCGGTATCTTATCGATCAGAATGTGCTGTTTTCCGGCAGCTGACCAAACAGATTGAGGATTGACATGAAACGATCAACAGTAAACCAGATCATGGCTGAAGCCGACGATTTCATCCGGTCCTTTGGTTTTCTTCTGCCGCCTTTTGCCTATTTTTCACCCGAGGAAATGCGCGCACGCCGCACCGATATTCAAGCCATTGTTGACGCCCGGCTTGGCTGGGACATAACCGATTTCGGTGCCGGGAATTTCGACGAGATGGGCCTGTTCCTGTTTACAGTGCGCAATGGTGACCCTGAACATCTGAAGGCCGGTGGCGGCATGTGCTACGCTGAAAAAATAATGATTGCCCGCAAAGATCAGCTGACGCCGATGCACCGCCATATTGTCAAGGCGGAAGACATCATCAATCGCGGCGGTGCCACCCTGGCACTGAAACTCTTCAACTCGCTGGACAATGGCGATATCGATCACGACTCTGATGTCACGGTGCATTGTGACGGCATCCCCCGCACCCAGAAGGCGGGTGATATCCTGCGCCTGTCACCGGGCGAAAGCGTGACCTTGCTGCAGGGCAACTGGCACAGTTTCTGGGGCGATGGCGGAGATGTCCTGATCGGTGAAGTCTCGACGGTTAACGATGATCTGACGGACAATATCTTTGCAAAGCCGATTGGCCGATTTGCCGAAATTGACGAGGATGAGGCACCAAAACATCTGCTGGTGTCCGATTATGACAAATGGTTGATGCCGGGCTGATCCCGGCGCCGCGCCAGTGGTTGTCTGCTCCCGGGAAATTGCTTAAAACCGCGCCGCTATTGGCAGGTTGAAAGCCGTAACGAACCGTAGTGAAGGAATGTGCATTGCGTCTGGCCGCATGGAGTTTTGCCGCCCTCTGCCTGCTTCCGATCGTCGCTGTTGTGGTGACGGCGTTTGGAGCAGATGGCGGCCGTTGGGCTGCGCTGATTGATACTGTCCTGCCCGGATATGTCTGGAACACGCTGCAGCTTGTGGTGTGGGTTGCCCTGGGAACCGGCCTGCTTGGCACCGGAACAGCCTGGCTGGTGACGAATTGCCGCTTTCCCGGCCAGCGCATTTTCGAATTTGCACTGGCCATGCCGCTGGCTTTTCCGGCCTATGTGCTGGCCTATGCCTATACCAACCTGCTGGATCATCCGGGGCCGGTGCAATCGGCGTTAAGGACGGTTTTCAATCTGGGGCCACGGGATTACTGGTTCCCTGAAATTCGGTCTCTGGGCGGCGCTGCTGCAATGCTGACTTTCGTACTTTACCCTTATGTCTATCTGCTCGCGCGCACAGCCTTTCTGCAGCAATCCGCCAGTGCCTATCAGGCGGCACGCATGCTGGGGCGCAGCCCCTGGGGCGCTTTCAGATCGGTCAGCCTGCCGATGGCGCGCCCGGCCATCGTGGCAGGCGTGACCCTGGCGCTGATGGAAACGATTGCCGATTTCGGAACCGTTGCCCACTTCAATGTGCAGACATTTGCCACCGGAATTTACAGAGCCTGGTTCGCCATGGGGGACCGCGGTATGGCGACACAGCTGGCATTGTGGCTGCTGGCGGTGGCTGTGCTGCTTGCGGTCATCGAGCGGATGGAACGCGGCGCGGCACAGCGCTTTCCGGCGGGCAGGAAGAATGACGGCATGATGCCACAGCAACTCTCCGGTATACAGGCATTCGCAGCCATTGCGTTCTGCGCATTACCGGTGCTGGTCGGCTTTATCATCCCGGCAGTCATGTTGCTGGTGATGGCGGTCGGCTCCGGCCAGAGCCTGTTCACAGCGCGCTATCTTGGATTTGTGGGAAATTCCATCACCCTTGCCGGTCTGGCAGCCATGGTCACGGTTCTGGGGGCGCTTCTGATATCCTATTGCGCGCGCCTGTCGCCAGGAATTGCCGCGCGCAGCGCCAAGCTGCTGGCCGGGATCGGCTATGCCATTCCCGGCGGAGTAATTGCGGTGGGGCTGCTGGTGCCCTTTGCCGGTTTCGACAATTGGCTGGACGCGTTTTCGCGCGAGCAGTTCGGCTATTCGACCGGATTGCTGTTCACCGGATCAATCGGCCTGTTGATCGTGGCCTATGTGGTGCGTTTCATGGCGGCAGCGCTGGGCGCCGTCGATGCCGGCCTTGCCAATATCAAACCGAGCCTCGACGAGGCCGCACGCTCGCTGGGGCGCACGGAAGTCGGAATGCTGAAAACCATCCACATTCCGCTGTTGTCCGGCAGCCTGCTGACGGCGTTGCTGATCGTGTTTGTCGATGTCATGAAAGAATTGCCGGCGACGCTGATCATGCGGCCGTTCAATTTTGACACCCTCGCCGTGCAGGCCTACCGCCTGGCCTCTGATGAGCGGCTTGAACAGGCGGCCGTGCCATCTCTGGTGATTGTCGCGATCGGACTGGTGCCGGTTATACTTTTGTGCAGAGCGATTGCAAATGATGCGGCACGGCCGGCACGCAGTCCCGCATTGGGCGCCACGGTGACCCGGCCGCGCTGACACAATCGGTCCCGGCTTACGGTCAGCCGGCAGAAAACTGCTGTCTGGCTGAAAGACTGCCGCGTTTCACTTTCCAGGTTTTGAAGAACGCGATCAGTTGCAACAGCACAATGGTCGTGACCAGCACGGCAAAGGGAAGCTGTGCCCAATTCGGGTCCGGGACCGGGCGATGGAAATCCTGAAAATGCATGTAGAGGAAATAGGCGGTGTGCACGACGATCAGCATCCACAATACATAGGCGCTCTGCTGCAGGAATTTCCATACCGAGATGCTGAGCAGCCTCTGGCTCCAGTTGCTGGACGAGAGCGCCAGAACTGTGCCGTAAAGCAGGGCTATGATGCCAATGACATTGGCCAGTCCGAAGCCGTGCTGCAACATCACATAGGTCCCGGAGGGATGCAGCTGATAACCAAAAATGCGTATCAGGTCCCATTCGACCCAACCGGCCAGAATGATGATGGTGTGAATGAAGGCGAGTACCACGCCGTAGATTCCCAGCTCGCGACGCCACAGCAAGATACTGCGGAAACGGACGAAAAGCCGCGACAGCGGCCCAATAGCCATCGACAGCGCAATCAGAACCAGGCTCATATCGCCGATTGCACGGTTCCAGCGGTGCATCTGCGACCATTCAGCACGGGATTCCAGAAAGCCGTAGGTGCCGATGAGCGCAAGGCATACCACAGCGAAATGCCGGAAGACCGGTCGGGACGCCAATGATTTGACAGACTTAAAGCCAACATCCATGAGCAATCAGTTTCCTTGTATCGGTTCAAATCTTGTGTGAATTCAGATATGCTGTGGTTCTGCCAGACTGGTTGGTTTTGTGGCCAAACAGAGGCAACTGCAACGTCGCTTGATTAAACTTTCCTGATATCTACCAAGGAAAGCTCAATATCCCAACAGATGTCTGTTGTGTGGGCGAAGCAGCCGCTCGCCGGTTTGAAGGTCAAATTATTAACAGACACTCCCGATTTGATTGGTTTTTTCAGAGAGCAATTCAGACACGTTTGCCTCCAGAATTCCGTAGCTGATGTTCCCAAACAGGATCTGGCGTCCTTCGCTCAGTATATAGGTAGGACTGCCCTGAACCCGCAGGGATTGGGCAAGCTCATAGTCAGCGGCCAATTTCGCAATTGCTTCGCCTGTCTCGATTTTGTTCCGAACCTCGTCAAAATTCACGCCGATTTTCTCACTGACAGCTCTTTGAAAAGACCAATCCGAGATATCCTGTGCTTCAGCAAAAAATCCGACCCGGAGTTCCCTGGCTGCCCTATTGGACAAACGATGCGAGAATGTGACTTCGGGTGATGCGTGTTCGAGCAACCCTATCGCCTTGATAAACAAGTGCGGGCTTGCAGAAGATTTTGGTCGCACCCTGGACCAGACGTCATCGTGAATACTTACGTTTGGAAACCCTTCAGCAACCATCTTAACATGCTCGGCGTATCCGCTAAAACCGCCCCGGTCGCGCCAGGCATTGTCGATTTTGGTTTGCGTATCAGGAAAAACCGAACAGAAATGCTCTTCCACTTGAACTCGGTCATCGAACTTTTCGACCAATCTATAAAGGCTGGCTTGTCCAACATAAGCCCAGATACACAGAACGTCGGAAAAGTGCAGGATCTTTAGTGCGGACATAGGATGAAGTCCCTTACGAGGATGGCAATGGAATATTGGCCATATAACAGCCGACTCTCCCTGGCAAATTAACGTCTTGTCACTGTGACGCAGGTCTGAGGCCGCTTTGCGCTATGTCAGGACATCCGCCAAGTTTGGGGTCAGATCAAACCCGATCCGGGTGTGCCACGCATTTAAGGTCGCAGACAAGCGCGCCAGTTGCTACAAAGCAGGCGAAGCAAAACCATGCGCCCTAAGGCCACTATTACAACTCACGCTTTCCACATCCACGGCCCCAGTCCTGTCCGATCAAACTGAGACGTTCCAACTCAGCAAGCTATAAGGTTTACACTATGAAAGCTGTCGCTCTTACGCATTATCTTCCCGTCGACAATCCCGAAGCATTTCTCGACGTGGAACTGCCCCGACCCGAAGCTGCAGGCCGCGATCTGCTGGTGGCTGTGAAGGCTGTGTCGGTCAATCCGGTCGATACCAAAATCCGCGCGCCCAAAGACGATGTCGAAGCCACGCCGCGCGTTCTTGGCTGGGATGCCAGCGGCGTGGTTGAAGCCGTCGGTCCGGATGTCACACTCTTCAAACCCGGCGATGAGGTGTATTATGCGGGCGATGTGACCCGCTCCGGTTCCAACGCCGAATTTCAACTGGTTGACGAACGTATTGTCGGAACGAAACCGAACAGACTGGGTTTTGCCGAAGCTGCAGCGCTGCCCCTGACAACGATCACTGCCTATGAGGCTTTCTTTGACCGTCTGGGTATCGATCGCGACGGGGCCGACAAGGGCCAGTCGGTTCTCATCATCGGGGCGGGCGGAGGTGTCGGTTCGATCGGCATTCAGCTTGCCAAGGCGGCCGGGCTTGTGGTTATCGCCACCGCGTCGCGTCCCGAGACATCGAGCTGGGTCAGGGAGCTTGGCGCAGATCATGTCGTCAATCACCGCGAGCCGATGGTTGAGCAGGTGCGCGCGCTGGGGTTCCAGCATGTCGACCATATTGCGATCTTCAATGATATGCGCCACTGGGAAACTGCCGTTGAGCTGATCCGTCCACAAGGCGGGATTGTCTCGATTGATAACACCGATCTACCAATGCCGATGGCCGGCATGAAGACCAAGGCAGCCAGCCTGCACTGGGAGTTCATGTTCGCCCGCGCCATGTTCACAACGCCGGATATGATCGAGCAGCACAAATTGCTGAACTATGTGGCGCAGGAAATCGACGCAGGACGAATCCGCACCACACTCGACAAGGTGCTGAAGCCGATCAACGCCGAAAACATCCGGGCCGCCCACGCGCTGATTGAAACCGGCCAGGCAAAGGGCAAGATTGTCGTTGAATCCTTCTGACATCAATGCCATCCGCAACAAAATTGCGGATGGCATTTTTTTGAGATTTTTGCAGGCTACTCCGTGATGCCATGCTCCGCCTGGAGCATGGCATCACGCAAGAATCGAGGCCGCTTTATTCCCAACCGACGGCATTGAAGATTTCGGTTGCTTTGGTGGAATTGTTGGCCACCGTCGACAGATTGATCGCGTCCTGGCGGAACAGACCAAGCTTGGCAACGGAGGCACTGAGGGCAACGCCGGAGACAGCGGGATATTCATCATTGCCGTCGGAGAAATATTTCTGCGCGCTGTCGCTGGTCAGATATTCCAGAAACTTGATGGCATTGTCGCGGTTCGGCGCATTGGCAGCGACAGCACCGACGGAAATATTCATATGTGCGCCGTTGCCGGACTGGTCCGGAAACACCCAGCCGATACGGTCGATGGAAGCTGACAGATCTGTCACATCGCTGCGGAGCGCCCGGGCAAAATAATAGGTGTTGGCAATGGCTATGCCGCATTCGCCGGAAACAATGCCGCGCAACTGGTCGGTGTCACCGCCCTGGGGCGCACGCGCCATGTTGCCGCGCACCGCTTTTGCCCAGTTAGTCGCAGCTTCTTCGCCCTCATGGGCAATGATGGAAGACAGCAATGCGATCTGATAGGTATTGGTGCTGGAGCGGGCGCAAATCAGGCCCTTATAGTCCGGCTTTGCCAGATCCGCATAGGTCAAAGGCGGGGTTTCAATTCGCGCCTTGTCATAAAATATAATGCGCGAGCGTTGTGAAAATCCGAACCACAAACCGTCGGGATGACGCAGATGCGCGGGGAGCCTGGTTTCAAGAACCACACTTTTGACCGGAGCGAGCAACTGCTTTTCTTCAGCCCGCACCATGCGCGAAATATCCACCGTCAGCAGCACGTCGGCGGGACTGTTGGCGCCTTCGGCCTCCATCCGTGCAATCAGCTCGTCGGCATTGCCTTCAATCCGGTTTATGGTGATGCCGGTCTGTTCTTCAAAATCGGAATACAGCCGTTCATCGGTATCATAATGACGTGATGAATAAAGATTGACCTCGCCTTGTGCGAGGCTGGCGCCGGTTCCGGCCAACACACCGATTGTCAGCAGCGTTGCTCCGAAAGCTGCCGTCAGGCAGGATGATTTGTAACTCATTTGTCTTCTCACTGTTGGTTTTTGAGGCGGGTTGCCGACCGGTCGAACCCTGCCGGATCCGGAGTGCCAACCCTAAACTTGAATTTGCCAGTCATGTATTATTCAACGAAAAGCCGGTCGTCAATCATCTGCAATAAAAAAACTTGAATTTTTTACTCATGTTTCTTAGAATGATTCCAAACTATTGTCCCGGAGTGAATTATGCGCCTGACGCGACAGACCAATTATGCCATTCGCATGTTGATGTATTGTGCCGCCAATGATGGGCAATTGAGCCGCGTCGGCGCCATCGCCACGGCCTATGGTGTGTCCGATCTTTTTTTGTTCAAGATATTGCAGCCCCTTGTCGAAGCCGGTTTCATGGAGACGGTTCGCGGCCGCAATGGCGGTATCCGCCTTGCCAAACCGGCCGGCAGCATTTCCCTGCTGGATGTGGTGAAAACCACAGAAGAAAATTTCGCCATGGCCGAATGTTTTGAGGATGACGGGACCGATTGCCCGCTGCTCGGCAGTTGTGCCCTGAACGGTGCGCTGCATGAAGCACTCGATGCGTTCTTCGCCGTGCTTGGCCGACACACGATTGACGATCTGGTGGTGCCCAACCCGATGCTCGGCTCTCTACTGGGCCTGGAGCCGGGCATTCGTCCTGTCGCTTAGATGCGCTACTTAGCGAAGGCTGTTTGCAGCCGGCTGATCGCCTCTTCCAGGGTTGCACGCGGGCAGGCGATATTAAAGCGAAGCCAGTTCTCCCCGCCCTTGCCGAAGGAGAGGCCCTTATTGACGGCGATTCGAGCAATTTCCTGAACGCGATCTGTGGCTTCCTCTATCGAATAGCCGGTTTCTGAAAAATCGAGCCAGGCAAGATAAGTGGCCTCCAGTCTCATGGAGCGGATGCCGGGAATGCTCCGCGTCACGGCTTCTTCAAATCGGTCCCGATTGGCCTGAATATAGGGCAAGAGGGCATCGAGCCAGTCAGCGCCATGGGCATAAGCGGCGGTGACCATTTCAATCCCGACACGATTTGGCGAAGCTGATCCGGCGCCACGCAGAGCGTTGCTGAAAGTATCGCGCAGCCTGGCATCGGAGATAATGGCATGGCCGGTCAGAGAAGCAGCGACATTGAAGGTTTTTGTCGCCGCCGTCAGGGTAATGAGCCGGTCGGCGATGGCCGGATAGGCATTTGCCGTGACGCAATGCTTATGGCCTTCAAACACCAGATCCTGATGGATCTCATCTGAGATCAGCAGCAGATCGCGGGACTCGCAAAATTTGCAAATATCAATCAGTTCCTGGCGCGACCAGACGCGGCCGCCGGGATTGTGCGGCGAGCACAGCACCATAATCTTTGTGCGCTCATCGATCTGGCTGTCCAGAAGCTCCAGATCCATCTCATAGCGGCCCTGAACGATTTTCAGCGGGCTTTCGATCAGGTTCCGGCCCGCCGCCCGGATGGTGCTGCCAAAAGCGTGATAGACCGGCGAGAATACGACGACACCGTCACCAGGTTCACTGAAGCTCTGCAGGGCAAACCCCAGCCCGGCAACAACGCCATGGATGTTCACTATCCAGTCCGGATCAATCTCGAATTGATGGCGGTTGCGCATCCAGTCACAGAATGCGCGCTTGAACTCTCCATCTTCGCCAAAATAGCCAAACACGCCATGATTCGCCATCCTGTGCAGGGTTTCAGAGACCGCTGCCGGAGCCTGAAAATCCATGTCTGCGACCCACATCGGCAAAATGTCCGGACCGCTCAGTCCCAGTCTGCTTTGCACGCTGTCCCATTTTTGCGAATGGGTGTTGCGCTGTTCGATAACCCGGTCAAAATCGAATGACATCATTGCTTGGTCCTGTCTGCTGGCGATTGCCGTTCTATGTCACACAAGCTTGCGCCCTGTCACCCACAGTTCGCCCACAAAATAACCTTCACGCGGCCACGCCACGACAAAATTGCGGCCACAGCCGGCTGGCAGTCTGCGCTTGTTCAAACCGAACATTGCAACACTGGAGACTGATCATGGCTCATGCGACACGAGCGAAATCCATCCTTCTTGCCACTTTATTTGCCGGAGTGTCCGCTGCCGCCCTGGCACAGCCTGTTGAATTTACTACAATCGACATCAATGGAGACGGCGTGCTGTCAATGGAGGAAGTGCAGACGCTTCTGCCCAATTTGGCTGACGAAGATCTTTTCGCAGCCGACGTGAATGCAGACGGCGTGCTTGACGAAGCCGAATACCAGATACTTACTGACGGCTGAAAATTCCGCAACATTATCCGGAGCAGTGCCCTGTTAACGGCGCTGCTTCAGACGTCTGACCAAATCCGGATTGGTTCAGTCGGTCTCGTCAACAAAGCCGAACGGCGAAATGCCGCGGCGGTGCTCGTCCACATCCAGCACTTTTGTCAGGGGCGGAGCGGCGCGCTGGCGGCAATCGGCGCGATCACATAATTGGCAGTTTATGCCAATCGGCGTGGCATTGGGCGTATCCAGATTTGCCCCCTTGGCATAGACAAGCCGGTGGGCATAACGCAGCTCACAGCCAAGACCGATTGCGAGTTGCGGCTCGGGTTCAGAAAACGGCGTGATCGCCCGGCGTACGGTCCGCGCCAGGCTGAAATACTGCACCCCGTCCGGCATTTCCACGATCTGGGTCAGAATTTTGCCAGGCGTGTTAAAGGTGGAATGCACATTCCACAGCGGACAGGTGCCGCCAAATTTGGAAAAATGAAATTTCCCCGACGAAAAGCGCTTTGAAATGTTGCCGGCATTGTCGAGTCGGATAAAGAAGAACGGAATGCCGCGTGCGGTCTGGCGCTGCAGGGTGGTGAGCCGATGGGCAACCTGCTCATAGCTGGCACCAAAGCGCTGGCACAGAATATCGATATCATAGCCGAGGGTTTCGGCAGCATCGAGAAAGCGCGTATAGGGCATCATCAATGCGCCGGCGAAATAATTTGCAAAGGCGACCCGCGCCAGCCGTTTTGTCACCGGGTCCTTCAAATCGGCGCGCTGGACCAGATCATCAATGGTTTTGCCGGCCTCGGTAAAGGCGAGTTGATAGGCCACCTGAAAGGCGCGTCCCGCAGGTTCCATCAATTCGGACAGCATCAGGCGTTTGCGGTGGCGGTCAAAACGGCGCAATTCACCACGCATCACGTCTTCCGGCATGACCCGGACATCGATGCTGCGAAGCTCGCGCAGATGCCGGCGCATCGGCGCATAGATCTCGTCATCCTGCTGGCGAAATCCGCCATAGAGATCTTCCGCCATCTGGTCCAGTTCCGGGTAATGATTGTTGGCATCGCGGATCATGTCGCGAATGTCATCCATGGGATTGCGGATACCGGCAGAGCCGAGGCGCGTTGCGGCGTGGGCATGACCATCCTCGCCAACGCCGACAGCTCCGGCGAGACGGTCGCCGGACAGCTTTGCGCCCTTATAGGCCTGGTACAGCCGCAACACCGCATCGGCGACGCTCGGGCTGTGCTCGGTCAGATCACGCAATTCCTGCGGCGGCACCGGGCCACTGCCACCGGCAAACACCGGATCGGCAAAAATTTCACGCAATTCTCCAAGTGCCTGATGCTCGGTATCGGAAGCCAGAGCGCGGATATCGACATCATAGGCCCCTGCCAGCTTGATGAGGAATTGCGCTGTGGCCGGACGCTGACTGCGCTCAATCAAATTGAGATAGCTTGGCGAAATGTCGAGCTCTTCCGCCATTTTCGCCTGGGTCAGGCCAAATTCACGCCGTATGCGCCGCAGGCGCGGACCAATAAACAGTTTTTTCTCGACGACCTCACTCATTAATTTTCTCCATCATGAAGAGTATTCCAGCGAAAACTGTGCGCCGCAACAGTCCGGACCAACACACACTTATTTACAAAATTCACAAATTTACAAAAATTACAAGTCGTTCTTTACAATGCGACATCATTCTGTACCGAGAAAATACGATATTTCTTGTAATTAAATTTCAAAAATGAAATCAATTACGCAAGAAACTGAAATTTATCTGACGTAGAAACGATTTTGAAAAGTTTTTGTCAAGATACGCAAACTTTGATCTGACACAGCGCAATGATCCGATTTCAGTTTCTGCCGCACTGCAAAGACAGCCCCTCTCGCGGCGCAATAGAAACCTGAAGGCCGGCCCTCAAGGGGCGGCAAACCGACTTAAGGAACGCATATAATGGCACACGATACATTCAGCACCCTGGTCCCCGACACAGCTGAGGACCGCTTTCAGTATATCGAACGGCCTTACAGCGCTGAGGATGTGGCAAAGCTGCGTGGATCGGTGAAGATCGAGCATACTCTGGCCGACAGGGGCGCGCGCAAATTGTGGGACCTGCTGAAAACGGAAGATTATGTCAACGCCCTTGGCGCCATGTCCGGCAATCAGGCGATGCAGATGGCACGCGCCGGGCTGAAAGCGATTTACCTGTCAGGCTGGCAGGTTGCAGCCGATGCCAATGTGGCCGGGTCGATGTATCCCGACCAGAGCCTTTACCCGGCCAATTCCGGGCCGGAACTGGCGCGCAAGATCAACCGCACCCTGCAGCGTGCTGACCAGATTGAACACAGTGAAGGCGGCGTTAACCGTGACTGGTTCGTGCCGATTGTCGCCGATGCGGAGGCCGGCTTCGGCGGACCGCTGAACTGTTTTGAAATCATGAAAGCCTATATCGAGGCTGGTGCAGCGGGTGTCCATTTTGAAGACCAGCTTGCCTCTGAAAAGAAATGCGGCCATCTCGGCGGCAAGGTTCTGATCCCGACACAGGCGCATATCCGTAATCTGGATGCAGCTCGGCTGGCGGCCGATACCTGCGGCGTGTCGACGCTGGTGATGGCGCGGACGGACGCCGAGTCGGCCCGTCTGATCACCTCGGACATTGATGAGCGGGACCATGAATTCCTCACCGGAGAACGCACACCGGAAGGCTTCTTCCGCCTGAAGGAGGGCACCGGGGTCGATCACTGCATCAAGCGCGGCCTGGCATTTGCCAGACATGCGGATCTGTTGTGGTGGGAAACCTCAAAGCCTAATCTGGATGATGCGCGGCGTTTTGCGGAAGCGATTCAAAAGCAATTCCCGGGCAAGATGATGGCCTATAATTGCTCGCCATCATTCAACTGGGAAGCCAATCTGGATAAGGAAACCATCGCCATTTATCAGCGCGAGCTGGGGGCCATGGGCTACAAGTTCCAGTTTGTCACGCTGGCCGGTTTCCATCAGCTCAACCACGGCATGTTTGAACTGGCGCGCGGCTACAAGGAGCGCGGCATGGCGGCCTATTCCGAACTTCAGCAGGCGGAATTTGCCTCCGAGGCTGATGGCTACACAGCCACCCGGCATCAGCGCGAAGTCGGCACCGGTTATTTCGATGCGGTGAGTGTGGCGATTGCCGGTGGCCAGTCATCGACAACAGCGATGGGCGAATCCACCGAAACCGCCCAGTTCACCAAAGCGGCCTAGAGATTAAACCTGTCAAATTTAACTGGCAAAATCAGACCTGAAAGGATCAGAACCATGCAAAACGGACGTTTTTGGATTGTCGGCGGCGAATTTACCTCAACCGAGTTCAACCAGGTAATCGAGGGAACACAACAGGTTGTCGGACCGATGGAATGCCGAAAGAAGGCAGAGCAGATGTGGCGCAACATGTCCGAACAGGACCGTTCCCAATGCAATATCCGCTACTCCATCGTCAGCGAACCAGCCTTCGGCTGAAGCTGTGACAGATGACGCAACAAACCCTCGCGGTGGCTGAGCCACCGCGAGGGTTTTGGGTTTTCCCTACAGGTCGTCCGCAGAACCGGCCCTGCGCCGCGCCAAGCCCAGCATGATGGGTGCCAGAAAGGTAAGGATAAACAGGCGCATAACATGATGGGCCGCGACAAAAGCGGGATCCGCGTTCAGCGAAATCGCCATGGCCGCCATGGTTTCAACGCCGCCGGGGGCAAAAGCCACCAGCAAATGACTGAGCGGCGTATCAATGAACAGCGAGACACTCCAGGCAGCCAGCGCCGAAATGACGAAAGCCGCCAGCGTGACTGTGATTCCGGCCAGAAAGGCGCGCTTCAGAAGCGCCCGTGTGACCCCGTAAAACCTTGTGCCGATCAAAGCCCCCATGGTGATAAAGGCGGGTATGGCGACATACGGCGAGACCGTTCCGTCAATGGTGCCGGTGATGTGGCTCCCGGTCGACCATACCAGCCCGGCAATCAGATAGGCGGCAGGCAGGCGCAGCCGGTTCATCAGATAGCCGCCGGCAAAGGACAGGACAATACTGAGGCCAAACATCGGCAGCGTCATAATATCCATCGCCACCAGTGAGGCGTTGGTTTCAATGCCGATCAGGACCACTGCGAATGGCACCAGAATGGTCAGCGCCAGAACCCGTATGCTCTGGATAACGCTGATCGTTGCCAGGTCTCCATTGGTGTCCGCTGACAAGCCAAGCACGTAGCTGAGATGTCCCGGAACAACGGACAGAAGTGCCGTCATCGGATCAAACCGCCAGCGGTTCTGCAATATCCAGCGGCCTGCCAGCACAATGGCGAACAGTGACAGCCCGAGAATGACGAAACTCAACGGCCATTGCCGGGCGGATTCCACTACATCCGGCGTAACGCCGGCACCCATGCTGAGACCGATAATCACGAAACAGACATTTCTCAGGACCATCGGCACGCTGACCGCAACCCCGGCCAGGCCCATACTTGCCACGGCAAGCGAGGACCCGACCAGAAACGGTGCCGGGACGCCTAGTAGATAAGCAACACCAGAACCCGAACCGGCTATGATCAGAGTGGTCGCAACTGTCTTGAATGTCAGCAGCCATGACAGCGCCGACGCGGAGGAGGAATCAGGGGGCATGCCGCTTATTTCTCATGCAGATTGTGGAAATGCAAGCTGGAGTTTGCAGCCAATGGGGACCATGGCCTATGCGCCGCACAGGACACACCGCAGACTACTCAGATAAACGCCTGTCGAGAAACTCCAGTCGGTCCTGACCCCAGAAACGCTCGCCATTCAGTACATAAGTGGGCGTGCCGAAAACGCCGGCAGCGCTGGCTTCCGCATGGCTTTTTTCCCAAAGAGCCATGATGTCCGGTGTATCCTGCATCTCAGCCAGGCGTGCCCCGTCCATGCCCTCGACCATGGCCACTTCAACACGCGTCTGGGTGTCGAGGATATCCCGTTCCTCAGACCACAATGCGCGCAGCAGGGCGTGGCTGAGCCTTAAAGCGTCCCATCCCAAAATATCGGCAGCGATGACCATACGGGCGGAATATTCCGGATTGGCTGGATAATGCGCCGGTCGCAGCACAAGCGGCATATCCAGATATTTGCGCCAGCGGTCCAATTCCAGCTCATGATATTCCTGCCGCGCTGAGGGGCGCGTGCGCAAGGGAATTCCACCATTTTCTTCCAGAATGGTTGTCGGGCGCAGCAGCACTTTCAGATCATGTTTGCGCACGATATCATGAAAGCGCGGGCCGCTAAGATAGGCCCAAGGTGATGACAGGGAATGAAAATAGACAATTTCTCTACTCATGGAAAAAACAGCTCCTTTGCTGCCAGGTATTTGGTTGTGTGCATGGCATCTGCCTGTGCCGGGTCGTGAAGATGACAGGCGACCTTCCGCCCGGTTACCGGTTCTATGATTTTCGGCGTTACCTTGCGGCACAAATCCGTGGCAAACGGGCAGCGCGGATGGAAATGGCAACCGGAGGGCGGATCTGAGGCAGAGGGAATTTCCCCGCTCAGCCGTGCCAGCTCCGTGCGTACCGAGGGATCGGGGATCGGCGAAGCTGCACGCAAAATGCGGGTATAGGGGTGCAGTGGTGTATCAAAAACCGGACCCACAGGACCACTTTCCACGATGCGGCCCAGATACATTACTGCCAGTCGCTTGCAGAACACCCGCACCACGCCAAGATCATGAGATATAAACAGAAACGACAGGCCGCGGCGCAGCATGATGTCGCCAAGAAGCTTCAGGATTTGCGCCTGAATAGACACATCCAGCGCGCTGACGGCTTCATCGGCAATGATGAGATCCGGATCCAGCGTCAAGGAACGAGCGATGGCAATGCGCTGGCGCTGGCCGCCGGAAAACTCATGCGGGTAACGGTTTGCTGCTTCGACCGGCAGCCCTACCTCCTGTAGAAGATTCGCTACAATACGATCCGCTTCGCTACCTGAAGCCCGACCATGGACACGAATCGGCTCGGCCAGCGCGGCCCCCACCCGTTGCTTTGGATTGAGGGAGGAATAGGGGTCCTGAAATATCATCTGCATGTGCGGGCGCAGCGCCCGCAAGTCTACCGGTTGCAACTGCAACAGATCCTGACCATGCAGCTTAACGCGCCCGGCATCCGGTTGGATCAGATGCAGCACGGCCCGGCCAACCGTGGATTTGCCACAGCCGGATTCGCCGACAAGGCCAAAAGCCTCCCCGGCCTCAATATGGAATGACACGCCATCCACTGCCCGTACGGTTACCGGCTTGCCACCGAACGCACCGACACGGGTATGGAAATACTTCTTCAACCCTTCCACCTCAAGAACACTCATGGCGCTGTCCCGGCGCGCACGTGACATGCTGCAAAGTGGCCCGGTGTCATCTCAACCAGCATGGGATCAACAGTCTCACAGCGATCAATTTTCAAAGGGCAGCGCGGCGCGAACCGGCAGCCTTTCGGCATCTTGTCAATCGAGGGAACGGTACCCGGTATGGAATAAATATCCTTGGCATCGCGGTCCGGGCGCGGGATGGAGCGCAACAGGCCTTCCGTATAGGGATGAATTGGACCGGCAAATATTTTGGCAACCGGACCGGTCTCGACAATCGCGCCCGCATACATCACCGCCACACGGTCAGCTACGGCGGCGACAACACCCATGGAATGGGTGATCAGCAGCAGGCCCATCCCCTTGTCGTGGCGCAAATCTTCCAGAAGGCCCAGAACCTGCGCCTGAATTGTCACATCCAGAGCTGTCGTCGGTTCGTCGGCAAACAGCACTGCCGGCTCGCAGGCCAGCGCCATTGCAATCATCACCCGCTGCCGCATTCCGCCGGAAAACTGATGCGGATATTCCCGGGCGCGGCTCCTGGCGGAAGGAATGCCAACCTGTTCCAGCAGACGCACTGCTTCATCCATTGCAGCCTCACGGCTCAGGCCCCGGTGCTGCATCAAAGGTTCTGCCACCTGATAGCCTATGCGCAGAACCGGGTTGAGAGCGGTCATCGGCTCCTGAAAGATCATCGCCATCTGATTGCCACGCAGCTTTTGCATCGTCTGCGCATCGGTCCCGACCGGCACACCATCAAGCAGCACGTCGCCTTCAATCCGGCTTCCCGCTTCCGGCAAGAGCCGCATGACAGACATCACGGTCACCGATTTGCCGCAGCCGCTCTCGCCGACGATGGCAAGGGTTTCATTGCGTGCCAGCTCGAAAGACACGCTGCGGACCGCTGGATGCCATTCTCCGCCAATATAAAAACTGGTAGTCAGGTTGCGAACCTGCAGAACCGGGACAGTCATCCCATATCCCTCACCTGTTTCAGCCGCGGATCGAGCGCATCGCGCAGGCCATCGCCGATGAGGTTCAGGGACAGGACGGCCAGCAAAATGCACAGGCCTGGGAAAATGGACATCCACGGGGCCTGAAAGATATGCTCAAAACCTTCGCGGATCATGCCGCCCCAGGTGGGCGTGGGTGGCCTTACACCCAGCCCCAGAAACGCGAAGCCGGCCTCTATCATGATCGCGTTTGCGGTCCACAATGATGCCATGACAAGAATTTCAGTGAGGATGTTCGGGATGATGTGGAACAGGATGATCCGCGCGTGAGAAAATCCCATGGCGCGGCATGCTTCGATATAGGCCCGTTCTTTCACCGCAAGGGTCGGAGCGCGGGCAATGCGCGCAAATTTCGGAATAAGCGTAACCGTAATGGCAATGATGACATTGGTCAAAGACGGACCAAGCAGCGCCACGATAACAATACCGGTGATCAGTGTTGGAAATGACAGCAACACATCCATGCTGCGCATCACCACTGCATCAATCCGCTTTCCGAAATAGCCGGCCAGTACCCCCAGAAGTCCGCCGATACTCATGCCCAGCAAAACGGAGACGACACCGACGGCCAGCGAGATGCGCGCACCATAAACCGCACGGGAAAACTGATCGCGTCCGAAAGCATCGGTGCCAAACAGATACTCAGCAGAGGGCGGACGCATGCGATTTATCACACTTTGATCAATCGGTCCGTAGGGCGCGATGACCGGCGCCAAGATTGCAATCAGGCAAAGGGCCGTGAACAGCACCGTGCCGACCCAGGACAATTTGTTGCGATTAAACGTCTGGACCAGTCCCCCGGTGATGGAACCTGTTACACTCATGGCTGTGTTCCACTCATGATTGGCCGATGCGCGGATCAATGACCGAATAGGTCAGATCCGTCAAAAGGTTGACGATGATGACGATCGCCGCATAGGCCACCAGCAGTCCCTGTACCATCGGGTAATCGCGATTATCCAGCGAACCGATGATCAGTGAACCAAGACCGGGACGGGTGAAGACTGTCTCGATCAGCACTGAATTGCCGATAATAAGTGCAAAATAAAGCCCGATGACCGTTACGACGGGGATCAGCGCGTTGCGCAAGGCATGTCGGTACAGCACGGTTTTCTCCGGCAGGCCCTTGGCACGTGCTGTGCGAATGTAATCATCCCCCAGCACATCCAGAAGCGATGAGCGGCTGGCACGTGTGATCATGGCGATCAAACCCAGAGATCCGGCCACTGCGGGTAATACCAGCCCATGCAGGGCAGTGCCGAAGCCGCCGGTTGTTGAGCTGATCACCGGGAACCAGGGAAGCCAGACGGCAAATATCAAAATCAGCATGATACCGGCATAAAAAACCGGGAATGAAAACCCGAGAAGCGAAAGCACTCGCGTGATATAATCGATCAGCCGGTTGCGGTGCAGCGCCGAGATGATGCCCAGCGGTATGCCGATCACTGTTCCAATCACGATGGAAGCCAGAGTTAGCGCCAGCGTATAGGGCAGCACGCGCAGCAATTCTGACAACACGCCGCGCCCGTACACCAGTGACGTGCCCAGATCACCCCGCAGCAGGCCACCGAGGAAATCAAGATACTGACGCCACACTGGCAGGTTCAGTCCAAGCTTTTCACGCAGGCCCGCAATAGCAGCATCGGTAGCGGAATCGCCAAGAATCGCTAGCGCCGGATCTCCGGGCAATGTGCGGATTGCAAAGAAAATGACTGTCAGCACCGCGAGCAGAGTAGGAATGGCCGACAACAGCCGCCTCAAGATATAGAGCGGGGCGCGATAACGCCCCGCCCAATCATGCATCGCGCCCATTTATCGCGCTCAGGTCTATTGTGCAAAGTGAGTGGCTTCGGTGATAGGAGGTCCAAGGTTCAGGGTTCCGGTCAACTCATAGCCCAGTTCAAGCGACTTGCGTTTGCCCCAGACCTGCATCAGTTCAAAGATCGGAACCACGCATAAGTCCTCCATGATCTTCTGCTGAGCCTTTTCCCAGGAAGCAAGTTGCATGGCAGCATCCGACGCAATCCGGGCGGCGGCAATCTCTTCATCCGCAACATCGCAATGCGAGAAGTTGGTCTGGCCAGTCGGCGTGCCAACAATCGATGACGATGCAAAGAAGGGTGTCAGGAAGGCGTCGGATTCGGGGAACGGTGCCGCGCCATAAATCACCAGCGGGCTTTCATCCTTTCGGATCAGAGCATGCCAGGCCCGGTGATCGACAAAATCCACTTCCAGATTGATGCCAACCCGACGCAACTGCTCCATGATCAGTTCGAAAGGAACTTTAAGAGATGCGATCTGAGTTGTCGGGACCTTGATGGAAACGCCATCGGGATATCCGGCCTCCGCCAGCAAGGCTTTGGACTTTTCCTGGTCGAATTCATATCGCGGCAGATCGGACGCCTGCCCCAGGAAGCCGCTTGGTACAGGAGCAAATAATTGCTTTGTGATGTCCTGACCGATCAGCACCTGGAATTCATCACGGTTGATGGCGTGGGCTATGGCCTGGCGCACGCGGATGTCATCCAGCGGCGGAACGCTTTTGTTCAAATGCAGCATGCGTGACTGGCTGGGGCTGAAAATCAGGACATCCAGATCATCGCCGTACTGATTTTTAACACGCTCAACCCAGTCCTGCTCGCGGCGGCCATAAAACAGATCAATTTCGCCTGCTGCAAAGGCAAGCTCACGGGCATTGTCCGAGGGAATGTAGCGATAATTGATCTGCTCCAGCTTCGGCGCACCGCGGAAATAGCCGGTGTGAGCACTCAGCACCGTCTGGACTTTTGGTGTATAGGTTTCGAATTGGAACGGGCCTGTACCTACCATTGCGGCTTTGACATCATCTCCCAGTTCCTCAGCGGCTTTTTGAGATATGATGTAGCCGCCTGCCGGGTTGGCAAGCATCCCTTCAAATGTTGGCACACGCTCCTTCAGCGTGATCGTGACCGTCGTGTCGTCAACAGCCTCGACGCTTTCAATTGCAGCAAGCGCGGACGCAAAACCCGATGTTTCCGGATTGCGCGCACGATCGAGCGAATAAACCACATCGGCTGAGTTCATCTGACCATAGCCATGGTGGAATGGCACGTCATCGCGCAGCTTGATGGTCCAGACAAGTCCATCATCACTGCCGTCAATGGAGCTTGCCAGATCCAGTTCAATCTTGGTCGGATCCATGGAACCGGGGGGAAAGCGTGTCAGACCATTGAACACATAACCAAACAAAGCACGGTCCTGGCCGCCGCCGGACAAATGCGGGTCAAGCTGGTTCGCGTCAGCTCCGAATGCGCCGACATTTACAACACTTTGCGCCATGGCGCCGGTAGCCAGAACAAAGCCAAGCGCCACCGCACTCAGCCCGCGTTTCAGGAAATAGTTGGTCATGTTCGATGCCTCCGGATCAGATTGCGAAAATCATATGAATGATTTCAGGCTACACCGGAATTTTATCAGAGTCTCACCACTATATCGGGAAAATATGGAAATTTTCCATCAAACGACCCACAGAACCGGCAACAAGACTTCACTTCGTCAGGATGATGGGCCGTTGACCCCAATTGCCTAAAAAACCACGCCTTTGCGCAGAATATAGCAACCGAAAGGGCGGTCTTCAGAGGTTTGAACCACGGCAAAAGCCTTGGCGGCGCGGGCGTAAAAATCCTGCCGCTCAATGCTTTCCAGTGCCGCGTCGCCTGGCATCGCGGCCCTGATTACAGCATTGGTCGCCTCATGAACCGGGTTTATCTGCCGCGGCGCGTTGTCGACCTGCATCTGCAGAGCGCAAAAATCGGTAAATGCGTCGAGCGGCATCAATTCGGTGATCAGTTCAACCACTTGCGGCATATTGAGGCCAGTCATCGAGACCACACGGCCGGACACTGTTGTTGCGGCGGTGGAATAGGCCGGAAAGTTTGCATCTGCCAGCACCAGTTCATCGCCATGACCCATTTCCATGAGGCACAGCATCAGCTCCGGCGTGACCAGCGGATTAATCCCCAAAAGCATGTTCGGCTCCGTTTCGTCTCTGTTGCATCAGCCTAATTACAGACCTTATTGCGAAGATTGCAATGCCGCGTCGCAGTTGCGTTTTATGAATGGCGCGATTGTAATGCCGGCCATGGCTTTCAGCTTTGCGGTTCGTTACATTGACGCCAGATCGGGCGAGACCAGAGGGAAAGGACAAAGATGCCGGTACTTCATCCGCGGCAAAGCGAAATTGTCGAACGCGCACGCCGGGAAGGACGTGTCGAGGTTGACGATCTGGCAACAGCTTTCAATGTCAGTCCTCAAACCATACGCAAGGATCTGAATGATCTGTGCGCCCGTAAACTGCTGCAGCGCATTCATGGCGGCGCAGTGTTCCCGTCAACCGTCAGCAACATCGCCTATCTGTCGCGGCGCAACATGGCATCCGGTGCCAAACAGGCGATTGCCCGCAAGGCCGCAGCCCTCATCAATGACGATGCCTCGATCATCCTGAATATCGGTACAACAACGGAGCAGGTCGCCGAAGAACTGAAGCGCCACAATGGCCTGCTGGTGATTACCAATAATCTCAATGTGGCCAATATTCTGGCCGATGCGCAAGGCATCAATCTGATGGTGGCTGGCGGCATGGTGCGCAAATCCGATGGCGGTATTGTCGGCTCATCGGCGATGGACATGTTCCGTCAGTTCAAGGTTGATTTCGCTGTCATTGGCGTTTCCGCCATAGATGAAGATGGCAGCCTGCTGGATTTTGACCACCGCGAAGTCCAGGTCACCAAAACCATTCTCGCCCAGGCGCGGACGAAAATACTCGTGGCCGATGCCATGAAATTCAACCGCCGGGCACCGGCGCTGGTCAGCAATCTGGCAGAGCTGGACATTTTTATCACCGACCAGAAGCCGCCTCAGGCGATTGTGGATATATGCCGTGCCAACAAAGTCGCGCTGCACGTCACCGGTCAGGACGCTTCAGATGTCGGCGACAACCCGTAACCTTATTTTGCGGTTCTGAACCGCGCAATGGCACTGCGCTCGATTGCTGCCACAGTGAGGCGGTCAAGGCCAAGGCGGTTGCGCAGCATCTGCAGCAGGCGCAGCTCCTCACGCTCCAGCTGCCCGTCGGCGGCGGCAACTTCAACGGCCAAAGCATAGGCGGTGTCGTAAAGCCGCTGCGGCAGACTGTCGGCTATAATGGTCAGTACATCCTGTAGACTGTGCTCACCCTGGAGCTTTTCTGCACAGGACGAGGCCGTCAGCAACAAGGCTTCAGGGTCGTATTTATGAAAAATCGGCAACCCCTGGACCAGATCATGAATGGTCTTCAGTTCCTTATCCGTCATATTGCTGTCGGCCGCCGACACAGTGACCATGGCGTAAATCAGGGCTTCCTGGATTGCGATTTGCTCTGACATAAAAGCTTCTTTCCTGTTGCGGCGCCACGGGAAGGCCCTGCGGAAGCCATAATTCTTAATTCTGTTGATTGACCGCTTAGCAGATCAGGATACATATGGGCGCGCAAATGGCACACAACAAATGACATATTCAGTTTTGCGCCATGATACCAGACACCAGAAGAGATTTCCCATGACTTCGCCGACGCTTGAGCCGATGCCAATGGACGAAACGCTTGTTGCGGCGGCGCAGACTTGCAAAGCCTGGCCCTTTGAGGAAGCGCGAAAAATCGTCAAACGTCTGGACGGCAAAACGCCTGACAAGCCGATTCTGTTTGAAACCGGCTACGGTCCATCCGGCCTGCCGCATATCGGAACGTTCGGCGAAGTCGCGCGCACCAGCATGGTGCAAAACGCGTTCCGGCTTCTCACCGAGGACAGGATAAAGACCCGGCTGCTATGCTTCTCCGACGATATGGACGGTTTGCGCAAGATTCCCGACAATGTGCCCAACAAGGACATGCTGGCAGGCTATCTCGGCCAGCCCCTGAGCCAGGTGCCCGACCCGTTCGGCAGTGAACACGGCTCGTTCGGCGCGGCCAATAATGCAAGGCTGCGGTCGTTTCTCGACGGGTTCGGTTTTAATTATGAATTCGCCAGTTCGAGCGATTACTACAAACGCGGCGTATTTGATGAAACACTGCTGAAAATGCTGGCAGTCTATGATGACATCATGAACATCATTCTGCCGACCCTGGGGCCGGACCGGCGCGCCACCTATTCCCCTTTTCTGCCGATCTCGCCGCGCAGCGGCGTCGTGCTGCAGGTGCCGATGGAAGCCCGCGATACGGAAGCGGGAACGATTTCCTACCGCGATCCGGACACCAAAGAGCTGGTTGAAACGCTGGTTACCGGCGGTGCGGTCAAATGCCAGTGGAAGGCTGATTGGGCGATGCGCTGGGCGGCCCTTGATGTCAGCTATGAAATGGCCGGCAAGGACCTGATTGATTCGGTGCAGCTGTCCGGCAAAATCTGTCGCGCGCTGGGCAAGCGGCCGCCAGAAGGTTTCAACTATGAACTGTTCCTGGATGAACAGGGGCAGAAAATCTCCAAATCAAAAGGCAACGGCCTGACGATTGAAGACTGGCTGGCCTACGCTCCGCCGGAAAGCCTGTCGCAATTCATGTTCATCAAACCGAAAACCGCGAAACGTCTGCACTTCGACATTATTCCCAAGACGGTCGATGAATATTTCGCCCATCTGGCGGCGTTTGAAAAGCTTGATGCAGACAAGCAATTGTCCAATCCGATCTGGCACATACACAATGGACGCGCGCCCGATACGCAAATGCCGGTGTCATTTGCGATGCTGCTGAATCTGGTCAGCGCATCCAATGCCTCCGACAAAACCGTATTGTGGGGATTCATCTCGCGCTACGCGCCGGGCAGCACTGCGCAGACCCACCCGAAACTCGATCAGATGGTGGATTATGCGATCCGCTATTTTGAGGATTTCGTCAGGCCGGGCAAAACCTTCCGCGCTGCGAGCGAGCAGGAGCGCGCGGCACTGACCGATCTGAAAAAGCGGTTTGATGCACTGCCGCGTGATGCGGATGGTGAGATCATCCAGAGCGAGGTCTATGCAGTAGGCAAGGAGCATGGTTTTGAACCGCTGCGCAGCTGGTTTCAGACGCTCTATCAGGTGCTGCTGGGTCAGGATCAGGGACCGCGTTTCGGCTCCTTCGCCGCGCTGTACGGGCTTGATGAAACAGCCCGGCTGATTGACGAAGCGCTGTCCGGTTCACTGATCAAGGCCGAGTGATTATTCCTGGCTTTCGATCCGGCCGGGATTTCCGGGCGACTTGATCGGGCCGAGAATATCCGCCACCGGCAGATCCGGCGGTGGCGGCAGGTCTGCGCTGCTGCCCTGCCGGGTCAGGGCCTGATAATCTTTCCAGCCGCGCGGCGGCGGCTGATACATACCAGCGGATTGTGCATAGGCTTCATCTGCGAGGTTTTGCACCCGCTCCGGCGCTTCGTCTGCGGCATAGGCCCAGCCTTTCGAGACAACAATATCCCTCAGATCCGCTCCGCGCAGCGCGCAGGAAATCTGCAGGGGCTGATCCTGTGGCTGCCAGGCAAAGGCACAATTCAGCGCACTGAGGCGGATGTGGCGTTGCAGGGCTCTGACGACAAATGCACCGCAAGGCCAGTTGGCGCTTTGTGCAGTGCAGGTGACATCGCGCGAAATGCCGACGACGCCGGGAAGCTCGACCCGCCAGATACGTCCAAGATAGCGGCCCTCGAATGTGGCCGTATCCACTACTTTGATGCGATAGAGATTACGCTCCCGGATATCCGGCGGCGGCGGCGCCACGCCAGGGATGCGTTTCAGCGGCGCAGTAATTTTTGGCCCCGGCGTTACCCCTTGCGGCGTCACGTCGCGGCTGACACCGGGCATCAGGGATTGCTGCGCCCCAAGCGGTGCCGGCGCGAGGCCGCACAACAGGATGACAGCAATTGCGCCTTTCGCTCTGAGCCGTTTCAATGACTTATCCGGGTCCGTGTGTCTGATGATGAATGAACTATGCCGATTGCAGCCGGTTCGTCCAGATCATTTCAGGCTTTCATGCCTGGCTGTTCGGCAAACCGCCCGTAAAAGGTTTCATTGCCGGCTGCCAGATCACGTAGCAGAGTGTTGGGTGCAAATCTTGGTCCGTGTTTTTTGGCCAGCTGATCACACAGATCGACAAAGACGGCAGTGCCCATAGTGTCGATGTAAGACAGGGTTCCACCGGTGAAGGGTGCAAAGCCAAAGCCCAGAATCGAGCCGACATCGGCTTCACGAACATCGGTCACGACGCCCTCTTCGAAACAGCGGGCGGCTTCCAGAGCCTGGATCACCAGTATCCGGTTGCGGATGTCCTGACGGTCAATCTGATCGATCTGATCGGGATTGCTGATTTGTGGAACAAGTTGGGCGAGGCCCTGCCAGAGCCGCTTGTTGCGTCCATCATAATCGTAAAATCCCTTGCCGTTCTTGCGGCCAAGACGCTGCTGCTCCACGACCATCGCCTGGAGGAGTTTTTCCTGGGCGGGATGAATCGCATCCTCGCCAAGATCCGCTTTGGTGGCCTGAACGATTTTCCACGCAAGATCGACGGCGATTTCATCATTGAGGGCCAGCGGGCCAACCGGCATGCCGGCCTGAAGCGCGAGATTTTCAATCATCGCAGCGGGGATGCCCTCGGTCAGCAGCAGATGAGCCTCCAGCAGATAGGCCATGACCGAACGGTTGGCATAAAAGCCGCGCGCATCATTGACGACAATCGGGGTTTTGCCGATGGCACGGACAAAATCCATAGCGTTGGCCAGCGCCTGATCGCCGGTTTTCTGGCCCATGATGATTTCCACCAGCATCATTTTATCAACCGGGGAAAAGAAATGGATGCCGATGAAGTTTTCCGCATCGCTGTGGTGGCTGGCCAGAGATGTGATCGGCAGCGTGGAGGTGTTGGACGCCAGGGTGACATGGTCCGGCAGTGCAGCGCCGATAGCGGCAATTACTCCGGCCTTGACCTTGCGGTCTTCAAACACCGCCTCGATAACCAGATCGCAGGCGGCAAGAGCGGCATAGTCGGTGGTCGGCATGATGCGCGCCAACAGAGCCTCCCTGTCGGCTTCACTGGCGTAGCCCCGTTTGACGGCTTTCTGCATCAGCGCATCGGAATGGGATTTACCCGTGTCTGCTGCCTCAGCTGTGCGGTCGAGCAGCACCACATCAAGCCCGGCTTTGGCGCTGACAAAGGCAATTCCCGCGCCCATGAAACCGGCCCCGATCACGCCGACGGTTTTCAGCTTCAGGCTTTCCGCACCATGCGGCCGCCGCGCGCCCTTGTTCAGCGCTTGCATCGACACAAACAGCGTGCGCAACATGTTGCTGGCCTCTGCGGTTTGCAGGACGGCCGCGAAATAGCGGCTTTCCACCGCAAGCGCCTGGTCCATTGGCAGTTGAAGTCCCTCATAAACTGATTTCATGATGGCTCGCGCGCCGGGATAATTATCGTGGGTTTCCTTGCGATACAATGCATTGGCGGCGGGCCAGAGCTGAAATCCCGCCGCAGAATAAATCTGCGCCGCGCCGGTTAATTTATATCCTTTCCGGTCCCATGGCTTTTGCGCGGACAACCCGTCGGCGAGCATTTTCTTGGCGGCCGGAACAAGATCCGCCTCTTTTGCCACCAACACATCTACGAGACCCATGGCTTTGGCTTTTGCGGCATCCAGATTCTTGCCCTGAAGCAGCATCTGAAGGCCGGATTGCGGATCGGTCATGCGCATCACCCGCTGAGTGCCGCCGGCGCCGGGGAAAATTCCGATGCGGACTTCAGGAAGCCCCATTGCGGCTTTGCCATCATCAACCATGATGCGGCCATGAGCGGCCAGCGCCAATTCGGTGCCGCCGCCAAGACAGGTGCCGTTGATGGCCACGACAAAGGGTTTGCCGCAGGTTTCCAGACGCCGGTAAATCCGCGACAGCCGGGATGAACTCTCCAGCAGCCTGGCAGCGGCCTCATCCGCGGACAGTCCTGCATTCTTTTCCATGCCCTGTTTCAGGGCATGAATCATGGTGATATCCGCCCCGCCGGTGAAAGATCCGGGTTTTACTGATACAATCACGGCACCCCTGATTGCGTCATCCTGTGACACCTGATCAATCATGGCGTCCAGTTCGTCCATCACCGTCACGGTGATGACATTCATCGAGCGGTCCTGCATATCCCAGCGGAACAGCGCCCAGCCATCCTTGTCGATCTCAAAACTGAAGGCGGTATAAGAAACTGCCATGGTCTACACCCGCTCTATGATTGTTGCCGTGCCCATGCCGGCACCAATGCACAAGGTGACAAGTGCGGTGGAAAGATCCCGCCGTTCCAGCTCGTCCAGAACGGTGCCGAGAATCATCGCCCCTGTCGCGCCCAGCGGGTGCCCCATGGCGATGGCGCCGCCATTGACGTTGACGATCTGCGGATCAAGATCAAAGGCCTGCTGATAGCGCAGTACAACAGAGGCAAAAGCCTCGTTGATTTCGACCAGATCAATGTCGTCAAATGTCAGACCGGTTCTGGCAAAAAGTTTTTGTGTGACATCCACCGGTCCAGTCAGCATCAGGGCCGGTTCGGAGCCGATATTGGCAAATGCCCGGATACGCGCTCTGGGGCGCAATTGCGCCTGCTCACCGGCCTGCCGCGAGCCGATCAGGACCGCAGCTGCACCATCGACGATGCCTGATGAATTACCGGCATGATGAACATGATTGATGCGTTCGATCTCTGGATGGGCTTCAATGGCGACCGCATCAAATCCGCCCATTTCCCCCATCAGCGCAAATGAGGGCAGCAGCGCGGCCAGGGTTTGCATGTCGGTGTCGGGACGCAAATGCTCATCGCGGTCAATCAGTGTCGCACCATGGGGCGCTTTCACCGGGATAACCGAATTGGCGAAACGGCCTTCCTGCCAGGCAGCGGCGGCGCGCTTCTGGCTTTCCACGGCATAGGCGTCAACCTCATCGCGGGAAAAGCCGTATTTCGTCGCAATCAGATCGGCCGAGACACCCTGCGGCATGAAATAGGATGGCACTGCCACACCGGGATCGACCGGCCATGCACCGCCGGAGGCACCGATGCCGATCCGGCTCATGGATTCAACGCCGCCAGCAATTGCCAACTCGTTCTGGCCGCTGGCAATCTGGGAGAAGGCAATATTCACCGCATCAAGCCCTGAAGCGCAGAAGCGGTTGATTTGCATTCCGGGAACAGACTGGTGGAAGCCGGCGGCAAAAACCGCCGCCCGTGCAATGTCGCCACCGGCTTCGCCGATCGGATCGACACAACCCAGAATGACGTCATCGATCTGCCCGGTATCGAGCGCGTTGCGCTGACGCAGCGCGCGCAAGGTGGTTGCCGCCAGTTCAACTGCGGTCACCGTGTGAAGACCGCCATCCGCCTTGCCCCGGCCACGGGGGGTGCGAACCGCATCATAGATGAAAGCGTCAGTCATTCCATCTTCCTTCAAAAAGCCTCAGCCGGCAGCGCCATCATGGTGTCCGCACCACTGGAAATGCGGGCCAGATGCGCGGCCGTTTCCGGCATGCAGCGCTCCATGAAATACCGGCCGGTGACAAGTTTGGCATTATGGAAATCCGGGTCCTGGCTATCACCGGCAATCTTGTCCAGCGAGACCTTTGCCATCAGCGCCCACATGTAACCCATAGACACCAGGCCGAGCAGATGCATGAAATCGGTCGATCCGGCACCGGCGTTTTCCGGTTTCTTGATGGCATTCTGCATCAGCCACATGGTGGCGGCTTGCAGATCGTCCAGCGCCGCCTCAAGCGGGCCGGTATATGGCTTCATATCCTCCACACCGGACATTTCAGCGAGAAATTTCTTCACTTCCCTGAGGAAGGTCTGCATCGCCCGGCCGCCATCCTTCGGCAGTTTCCGGCCCACCAGATCAAGTGCCTGAATGCCGTTCGTGCCTTCATAAATCATGGCAATGCGGGCATCACGGACATATTGCTCGATGCCCATTTCGGCAATATAGCCGTGACCGCCATAAATCTGCTGCGCCTGCACGGCATTGGCAAATCCGGCATCGGTAAACACGCCCTTGATCACCGGTGTCATCAGGCCCAGATAATCATCGGCGGCCTGGCGGATGGTGCTGTCATCGGATTTGTGCAACTCGTCGGCTTTCAGGGCGGTCCACACCAGCAAGGCGCGCGCACCCTCGTTGAACGCCTTCATATTCATCAGCATGCGTCTGACATCGGGATGCACAATCAGCGGGTCAGGCTTCGCGTCCGCCTGCTTCGGCTTGCCCATGGCCTGGCCTTGCAGCCGTTCCCTGGCATAGGTAACAGCATTCTGATAGGCGATTTCGGATATGCCCAGTCCCTGGATACCGACCGACAAGCGTGCTTCATTCATCATCACGAACATGGCTGGCAGGCCGCGATGTTCCTCTCCGACCAACCAACCTGTAGCCGCGTCATAATTCATGGTGCAGGTGGCATTGCCGTGAATGCCCATCTTTTCCTCCAGTGAGCCGCAGCTTACTGAATTGCGTTCGCCCAGGCTGCCATCCTTGCGGGGAATGAATTTCGGCACGACGAACAGGGATATACCCTTTGTGCCCGGCGGCGCGCCTTCAATACGGGCGAGCACCAGATGGACAATGTTTTCGCTGAAATCATGTTCGCCGGAGGATATGAAAATCTTCTGCCCGGTGATCCTGTAAGAGCCATCCGCCTGCGGCTGCGCACTGGTTTTCAGAAGGCCGAGATCCGTACCGCAATGTGGCTCGGTCAGATTCATCGTTCCGGTCCATGTGCCAGCGGCCAGCGGTGGCAGATAGGTCCGGCACAGATCGTCAGAGGCATTCGCTTTCAGCGCGGCATAGGCACCCTGCGACAGGATCGAATACAGGCCCCAGGCGAAATTGGCGGAATAGATATATTCCTGGACAACACTACTGAGGGTGACAGGCAGTCCCTGACCGCCATAATCCGGATCGCTGCTCAGGCCGGGCCATCCGCCCTGTACAAAAATATCATAGGCCTGCTTGAATCCCTGCGGCGTGGTGACACTGCCATCCTCATGACGCCGGCAACCTTCGATGTCGCCAATGCGGTTCAGCGGCTGCAGGGTCTGTTCGCAAAACCGCGCCGCTTCGCCGAGGATGGCTTCAAGCGTGTCTGGCGAGGCGTCGGAAAATCCCGGCAGATTGTCGTATCGCTCCATGTGAAACACATCATTGAGCAGAAACAGAGTGTCCTTGATCGGCGCATGATAGGCTGGCATCTGTGACTCTCTCTTTTCAGAAGATGTCTACCCATGCATATATTACGTCAACGTCACCTTTAAAAGATGGTTCGGCTCAGCGGATGTTCACTTTTGCATCATCAGGTCGCCGGCCGGGCCCCGCTTCATCCGCTGGCGGTCTCTTTTTCACGCAGCATTCCAGCCACTACATCGACAGTGCGCTCCAGTTCCTCGATCGCCTGCTCGATGTCGTTACGCTGGTCTTTCAACACATCGACCTGTTCCTGAAAGCGTTTCAGCGCGACACGCAACTGCACAATCTGACCGTCCTTTAAATCGTAAAGGTCCAGCATTTCGCGGATTTCCGTTAACGAGAACCCGACTTTCTTGCCCATCAGAACAAGCTTCAATCTGGCCCGGTCGCGCCGACTGTAAATTCGTGTTGTGCCGTCGCGGCGAGGACTGACCAGACCGCGATCTTCGTAAAAACGCAAAGTCCGAAGCGTGACCCGAAACTCGCGCGCCAACTGGCCGATGGAAAACGAATTTTCGGTTGTATCCTCATCATGGCTGGCGCGCTGCGCTCTTGATGAGACGGTTTCAGCCGCTTTGGTTACAGAATCGCTTTCAGCCAAATTCGGGCTCCAACTTTTTTGCTCCGGCGAGGATGCAGATCACGCGGCGAGGAAAGCCGATTACCGGAAGCCATCAACCGTGTCCAGCCGGGCCGGGTTATTTCACGGCAAAAGCCTCGCCAATCGGGCAAGCCGCTGACACTTTTCATGGCTCATTGCAGGTAAAATTAACCACATGTTTACCATAAGCGTTGACGTTTGAGTAAATAAACCTCCCGTGACTCGCGCCGCCTGCGCGGGTATCACAGGATCCGGCAAGAAAGCATCAACGCAAGTGACCGTTCTCAAGCGCAAATCCAGCCCGCAAACCGGTGACTCTGACACCATCAATGATGATCAATCCGGTGACGTCTTTGGCCAGGTTATAGACGCCGCCAAGCGAAACGGCATGTCACTGGAAACCTGGTTGCAGGTAGCCGTACGTCAGGACGAAAATCGCGACCATCTGTCGCCGGATGAAAAAACCCTGAAAAAATTGTTGCAGACACAGCGGCACAGCCGTCTGGAGGCTGAACGGGCGGCATTCGTCGCAGAAGAAGCACTTCAGGACGAATTGGAAGAACCCGACACAGATGCCGACAGCGAAGCTCTGATCAGCGCAATCGACGATCTCAGTACACAGTTGAATTTTCTCAAAACACCAGAAGAACCGAACACGGAAGACAATCCGCAACTACCGGCTGCCGAAGGCGCGGCAGAAGACGATGAAGTTTACAGAATGCAGGGTGGTGGCAGTACGATTGAAGATCTGCGCGCACGTATCCTTGCCTTGAAACAGCGCATTGTTTCCCCCGTCGAGCCGCTTGAAGATGCGGAAACAGAATTAGAAAGTAACAATGCGGCTCCGGAAATCATATTCGATCTGGATCTGGATGCCAGCCCCGGCCGGACTACACGTCCGGACAGCGTGACTGAATACGACGCAGGCGATGAATCCTTTGACCAGTCCCATGACCAATCCTTATGGGACACGAGCTTTGCCCAACAGCCTGCAACTGGCGGCAGCCCTACCCCGGATGCAATCCTCGAAGAGGCTGAAACTGCGCCAGAAGATGGAGAGAAGGAAGAGGCCCTCTCCAGCGAAGTGATGGAGTCGCATTTCAAACTGCTTGGCGACAAAATAAATTCGCTTCTGGAAAAATCGGATTCAGAGGCGAAGACCCATAATGATGACATCCGCGAGAAGCTGGAGCACAATCTGTCTCTGCTTGAGTCGAAAATCTCGCAACTGCCAACCCGAGATGACGTGGCGATTTTGCGACCCATGGCCAAAATGCAGGTCAAGCTGCAGGAAGACCAGGGCCGGCTCGACCAGAACTTACAGAAGCTTGCTGATGAGCATGTGCGCTTGCATAATTCGGTGACCCAGTCTGACGCAGGCCGGCAATTGCCGGCCTTGCAAAGCCAGATCGACAATCTGGAAGCCTCTGTGAAATCGATCAAGCCGGCGTTGTCGAGAGATGTTGCAGGCCTGCTGGATCTGACCGTGCAGAAGCTTGAAAAATCCATCCGGCAGCAGCCTGATGCCGTGACCAATTCGGCACTGCAGACGCAAATTGCAAAGCTGGAAAAGACTTTGCAGAATCTGCCTTCGGAAATTGCCCAGCAGCAGCCCAATCCGCAAAGCCTGATCAGCTTCCTGCCGCCCCGGGAGACGCTTGAATCGATTGAACATACGGTTGGCCGGCTTGAAGCTATTCTGATGGAACAGCAGACCAGCCTTAATGCACTGAAGGCCGGCGATCAGACACACTTGTTCAAGGATCGCTTTGACAGTCTGCTGGCGCGGCTGGACGACACAATGAAGCGGTTCGATTCAGCTTCTCTTGAGGCAGACCGCCGCGCCGGGGAAAGCACCGAACAGCAAACCTTTCAGAACCAGAACTTTGTCGAGCAGCTCAGTCTCCAGATTGAAAGCCTGGAACGGCGCATAGAAGAGATCCCTGCGCTTGGCGCGGCAAAGATTGACGAGACCGATGCCACGCATCAGCAGATGCAGGATGATCTGGCGCGGATCGAAACACAAATGTCGACCGTCATGGCGCAACTGGAAAAACAGCTTGCCAGACCCGACCCGAAAATTCCCGCTGCACCGACCGCCACTGAAGTTTCCAAGGCGGTTTCCGATGCTGTCGTGACACCCTTGCACGAGGCTCTCAACCGGGTCGAACGCGGCATTGATGCCCGAAGCCAGCAGACGCTTGACGATCTGTCAGCACTGCTCAAGGCGAATGCTGAAAAATCGAAATCGCCAGAAGGGCTGGACAAACGGCTCAGCTCTGTACCGGATACGCTGAGCTTGCTGCTGAACAAAATCTATGACCTGGAAAGCGGCGTCGACCGGCTTCAGGCCAAACGCAGCAAACAGGCGGTTGCACACTCTGTCGCCGCGAAAGATACGCAAACCCGTTCCCGTATCCGAAAAGCCGAAATCGTGCCGGATCGCACTGATCGCACAGGTCGCACTGATCAATCAGGCGATACCCCGCCGCAACCGTCAAAACCTGCCCTGGAGACTACCCGTGAAACTGCCCGGCCCAGCGAATCCGTTGAGGCGGTAGAGCCGGTTCAACAGGCGGCGGCTTCCGGCACTGCCCGCGGCTCACGCAGCGCCAAATCCGAACAGACGGCCGAACCCGGCGTCGGCATGAACTATATTGCTGCCGCCCGGCGTGCCACCCACAAGCGCGCCGAGCGCCCCGCCATTCCCGCAGAAGCAGCATCAACTGAGGATCCGTCCGTTGACAGCATCAAGCGGCGCGCCGAACATTTCCTGGCGCAGCAAAAGCAGGAGCTGCAGACTGAGAGCGACCCGTCGCGGCGCAAGAAAATTCTCGGCGTCTGTCTGGGATTGTCCCTGATCATCGCTGCGGTCGCGCTGACACTGCAAAGCTACCGGTCACAATCCGGACCTGAAGAGGTTTTGACAACAGGCAGTATTTCGGGGCCGGCAAAGGCCGCTCGGGCAAGCCTGGCAGCGGCTAGCAAGGTCATTGATGATCCTTCTGATACGGCGGCCCGGCCGGTGCGCCAGAAAATTCCCGATCGGCTGCCGGGCGGAACCGACCGGTTCAGCGCGCTCGGTGAAAATATCTTTGGCGCGTTGACCAAGCCGACCAATATTGCCTTGCCGGTTGCCAAACCTGACAGCGCCAAAACCGCAACAGACACACCGCTGCTGCATACCTTTGTTGCACCCGCCCCTGCTTCCACTATCGGACCGTTGCCGCTGCGTTACAAAGCGGCAATCGGAGATGCTGTGGCGCAGTTCGAAGTGGGCAGCCGGTATGCTGATGGGTTCGGCACTCCTGCCGATATGCAAAAGGCAGTGCAGTGGTATCGCCGCGCCGCCGACCAGGGACTGGCACCGGCACTGTACAGGCTCGGCAGTTTGCTGGAGCATGGCCGCGGCATTACCAAGGACAAGGCTGCGGCGGCTGAGCTTTATGAACAGGCTGGCGACAAAGGAAACACCAAGGCGATGTATAATCTGGGTGTTCTGCATGCCCAGGGCGCGTTGGGTGAACCGGACTTCGCTGCAGCTGCAGAATGGTTCACCAGGGCAGCCGAAGCCGGCGTCAGAGACAGCCAGTTCAATCTGGCCATTCTCCATGCCCGCGGAATGGGTGTCGCGACCGATCTTGAAGAGGCCTATTTCTGGTTTGCCGTTGCCGCCAAGGATGGCGATCCCGATGCTATTGCCAAGCGTGATGCGCTGGGTCCGGACCTGTTGTCCGATATACGCGCGCAGCTTGATCGCAAGGTTGCCGGCTGGGTTCCAGAGCTGCCGCCGGAAAATGCCAATAATGTCGCCATCCCGGATGAAGGGTGGATTGCAGTCGAACTTCCCGCGAGTGCGGAAGCCGTGCTTGCAAAACACGCCGAAACCGCGAGTGACGGGGAAACAGCATCCGTTGGCGGCCTTCCGACATTTTTTGAACAGTCCGGCGTGCTTGACGGCAAACCTTTAACAAATATAGACGAATCTCGAATTTAAAATTTAATCTGTGCCCTCTGGACATTGACAGAGCGACTCAGCAGGCGTTTATCAAACCACACTGGCGGTGTGCCAGAATTAGTTACATCTCGCGCCAATGAGCGCCTAGCCATAAAGACAGACGTCCGTGCAGATTTACCTGCCCATAGCCGAACTACCGGTCAGCATTTTGATGTTGCTGGGCATGGGTGCAGCGGTCGGCTTTATTTCGGGTCTGTTTGGTGTCGGCGGTGGATTTCTGTTAACGCCACTGTTGATCTTCACCGGTATACCGCCCGCCGTGGCTGTCGCCACAGTGACCTCGCAGACCGTCGCTTCATCGACATCGGGGGCGCTGTCCTACTGGCGTCGCCAGGCAATTGATCTGAAGCTTGCCAGCATGCTTATCAGCGGGGGCGTTGTCGGCTCGGCACTGGGTGTTTTTGTCTTCCGGCTGCTCCGTGATATCGGTCAGCTCGATCTCATTATCTCGGTCTCCTACCTGACATTTCTGAGCTCAATCGGGATTTTGATGTTGCGTGAATCAATCCGCGCAATGCTGAAAAACCGCGATGGCAAGCCGCCGCCCGCGAGAATGCCGGGCCAGCATAGCTGGGTTCTCGGCCTGCCGCTGAAAATGAAATTCCGCCGCTCGAAACTTTATGTCAGTGTGCTCCCGGTCCTTGGTCTGGGGATCTCGATCGGTTTCATGGGCTCGGTGCTCGGTATCGGTGGCGGCTTTATCATGGTGCCGGCGCTGATTTATCTGCTGCGCGTGCCGACGGCCATGGTGATCGGGACATCGCTGATCTACATTCTCGTCACCATGTCGGTTGCCACCGTGCTGCACGCCAGCACCAATCAGACCGTTGACGTTGTGCTGGCACTTGCGCTGATGATCGGCGGCGTTTTCGGCGCGCAATTCGGAGCGCAACTGGGCCAGAAGCTGCGGGGCGAACATCTTCGTGCGCTGCTGGGTCTGCTGGTACTGGCAGTTGGAATGCGGTTTGCGGTCAACCTGGTTCTGAAACCGGACGAGTTGTATTCGATTTCGGTGCTGCGGCTGATGGGGGCAAGCTGATGTTCCGCTTGCTCGCAGCCAGCGTGATGGCCCTGCTCGCGACGCCAGTATTTGCCGAGCGCGTGGTGATAGCGGTCTCCTCGGAGAATGTGGCGATCAATTCAAATTTTTCGGGAACTGATATTACCGTTTTCGGCAGCATCGAGCGCGACCGCGCATCGATTTCACGCCCTGGAGAATATGACGTTGTCGTGGTTTTCAAAGGACCGCCGGTAGATGTCGTGACACGAAAGAAGGAACGCATTTTTGGTGTCTGGATCAACCGCAACTCGCGAACCTTCCTCAGTGTCCCGTCATTTTATGCGCTGGCCGCCAACCGTCCAACGGAGGATATCGCTCAGTCGCAGGCTTTGCAGGCAAATCAGATCGGTTTGGAGAATATCATTTTCCCGGTGGCAACCGATGCCATCGAGGCACCGGGCAATTCAACTGATTTCGCCCTTGCTTACCGCCGTCTGAAAGCCAGCAATGATTTGTTTTCCATGAACAATGACGGCGTCGATTTCCTCACGGAAACCCTGTTCAAAAGCACGATACGCATTCCCGCGCGCGTGTCTGTCGGCACCTACCGCATTGAGGTTTTCGTCTTCAATCAGGGTGCGCTTCTGGCCCATGACGAGCAGTCTCTGTGGATTTCCAAGGCGGGACTTGAGCAGCTTGTGTATGATTTCAGCCGCGAAAATGGCATGTTGTTCGGCGTCTTTGCCGTGCTTCTGGCGGTATTCGTTGGCTGGTTCGGTGGCGTGGTGTTCAGACGAGAATAGACCGGGGCAAACCGCGATGATCATGACGTCCAACGATCCGCAGGACACCAGCCGTCCGTCATCGCAAATGGCTATATGGCTTGGCTATGCCGGTCTTATTCCGTTCGTGATTTCGGCAGCAGCGGTTCTGCTGTTCGATGAAGACCCGTTTCTACAGGAGACCGCCGGTCAGGCCCTGGTGGCCTATGGAGCCGTGATCCTGTCTTTTCTGGGTGGCGTGCGCTGGGGCAGAGCGCTTGGTGCATCTTCCAAGGAAACCCAGACACGGGATTTTGTTCTCAGTGTGCTGCCCTCCATATTCGGATGGAGCTGCCTGTTGCTGCCAATCATTTCGGGCGGGATCTTCCTGCTGATTTTTGGCTATCTGTGGCAGCTCTATGTCGATCTCAAAGCCACACGCAACCATTCCTTGCCACGCTGGTTCGGGCGCCTGCGGTTACGCTTGACTGTCGGCGCAATCATCGCGCTGGTGGCTGGCGGCCTTGGCCTTTTATAGCTTGGTCCTTCCGTCAGGCGCGGCGGGCATCCGGTCGGCAATCATTCCTGTCTACGGTGTAGATCTGCTGATCTCCAAGCATATGAATTCTGACGCGATGGGGCACACCGAACATGCCGGTGAAGGCGTCATCACAGATGTTGAGGCCACCGGTCAATGCGCCAAAGGCAGGCAGGATGGCTCGATCGCCGTCTTCGATGAAACAGGCCCTGCGGACCGAACGCGCCCGGCCCCTGACCTTGCTGCAGGGATGCAGATGTCCGGCAATCTCGCCCTTTGCGCCGGCTAGCGGTTCATGGCGGAAGGTGATCGGCCCGATTGTCATCTCATCACAGGCATGGCCGCCCAGCGCCACCGGCGGATAGGGATCATGATTTCCGGAAACCCAGATCCACTCACAGCTCTGTTGCAACCGCAAAACTGTGGCACATTCTTTGGCGCCGAGACGGTTTGCGGCCTCGACATCATGAAAACTGTCTCCCAGGGCAATCAACCTGTCCGGTCGCAGCTCTTCAACGAGCGTGGCCAGACGGCCCAGCGTGATGCGGCTGTCATATGGCGGCAGGAAGGTGCCTTTGCGGGCAAAACTTGAGCCTTTCTCCAGATGCAGATCGGCGACAATCAGAGTAGCTTCGCCGGGCCAGTACAGGATGCCGTGCGGATGCGCGAGGAATGTCTCACCCATCAGTGTCACTTCTGCGCCTTGCGGCAGCATCGGCTCTGAACTGTTTTCTGCAAGAGTCATGAATCAGTTGACCAACTTATAATCGCATTGCTTCTTCGACCAGATCGTCCAGCGGACTGGTATTGCCCGCAACCTCCGCCAGAATCATTTCATCGGCGCTGCCGAAAACCGGCTCCTTGCCAATCTGCAGCATCACTGGAACCGCCAGCGGGGAAATCCGGTCGAGGGATTTGTGACGCAGGTGATTCTTGACACGGCCAAGCATAGCGCCGAGACGCTGAATATCCAAAAGACCAGTTGACGCATCCGCCCAAGCCGCCTGCAGCAAAATGTGATCAGGTTCATGTTCGTTCAGCACATCGTAAATCAGATCCGAGGAAACCGTGACCTGCCGGCCGGATTTCTCTTTGCCCGGATGGCGTTTTTCAATCAGTCCGGCAATCAACGCCGCGTTGCGAAAGGTTCGTTTCATCAGAAAACTCTCGCGCAGCCAGGCTTCCAGATCATCCCCCAGCATGTCTTCGTCGAACAGAGCATCCAGACTCAGCTGTTTTTTGCGGATCATCTGTGACAGATCGCGCAGACACCACACTCCGAGCGCATAATCCGTGGCGACAAAGCCCAGCGGACGCGCCTTCATGCGCTCCAGCCTTCGGGTCAACAACATACCCAGTGTCTGATGCGCCAGCCGCCCCTCGAACGGATAGGCAATCAGATAATGCTTGTCGCCACGGGGAAAAGTTTCCAGCAGCAACTCACTGCGGCCCGGCAGCACAGAGCGCAATCTCTGCATCTCAAGCCATTGCGACACCTGCTCTGGCAGCGCCGCCCAGCTGGCCGGATCAGACAGCATATTGCGCACGCCTTCGGCCAGATAGGTGGAGAGCGGGAACTTGCCCCCGGCAAAGCTCGGGATTTTTGGCGTTTCGGCAGCGCTTTTGGTCACCAACGCCTCATTCTCGCGAATACCTTCAAAGCGCACGATCTGGCCGGCAAACAGAAACGTGTCCCCCGGCTCCAGCGTTTCCAGAAAATATTCCTCGACCTTGCCAAGCACACGGCCGCCGCGTCCGACCCGTCCGTCTCTGCTTCTGGTCAGCCTGACCAGAAGCATCGGGTTTTCAATAATCGTGCCGACATTGATGCGGTATTGCTGCGCCAGACGGGGATGGGTCAGACGCCAGGTGCCGTCTTCGGTCTTGCGGATTTTGGCGTAGCGCTCATAGCTTTTCAGGGCGTAGCCGCCGGTTGCGACAAAGTCGATGATCCTGTCAAATGTGGCTCTGGTCAGATCGGCATAGGGCGCGGCTGAAGTGACTTCTGCAAACAGCTCATCGGCCAGAAACGGCGCTGCGCAAGCCATACCAAGCACATGCTGGCACAGCACATCAAGCGCCCCGTCATGCAGTCTGGGTGTATCCTGCGCGCCGATATAATTGGCGTCCAGTGCAGCCTTGCATTCCAGCACCTCAAACCGGTTTGCCGGAACCAGAATTCCCTTTGACGGGACGTCCATGCGGTGGTTGGAGCGGCCGATTCTCTGGGCCAGCCGGCTGGCCCCCTTTGGTGCGCCGACATGAATCACCAGATCGACATCGCCCCAGTCAATGCCGAGATCCAGCGTCGATGTGGCGACGATGGCGCGCAGACTGCCCGTGCCCATCGCCGCCTCCACCTTGCGGCGCTGTGCGACATCGAGCGAGCCGTGATGCATGGCTATTGGCAGGGCGTCGTCATTGGCACGCCACAGTTCCCGAAACAGCAATTCAGCCTGAAACCTTGTGTTGACGAACAGCAAGGTGGTCTTGTGCGCCTTGATCTGCCGGTAGATATCAGCAATTGCGTAAAGTGCGGTGTGGCCGGCCCATGGCAGGCGTTGCTCTGTCTCCAGGATGCTGATCTGCGGTTTTGCACCACCGGAAATATGGATCAACCCGGCTTCCTGCACTTCCCCGTGGATGCGCTGCTGCGGCACCAGCCAGGCCTGCAGATCCTGTGGATTGGCAACCGTTGCCGACAGGCCAATGGTGGTGAGTTGTGGGGCATGGCGGACCATTCGCGCCAGACCCAAGGACAAAAGATCGCCGCGTTTGGATACCACCAGCGAGTGCAATTCATCGAAAATCACGGTTTTGACCTGTCTGAAAAACCGCGGTGCGTTTCTGTCCGACAACAAAAGAGCTATCTGCTCCGGCGTTGTCAGCAGGATATCGGGCGGGTATTCCTTCTGGCGCTGGCGCTTGTGGGCAGGTGTATCACCGGTCCTTGTTTCGACACGAACCGGCAGGTTCATCTCGCGAATAGGTGCCTCAAGATTTCTCGCAATATCGACCGCCAGAGCCTTCAGCGGAGAAATGTAAATCGTGTGGGGCCCGAAAAAGGCGGTACCAGGCTTGCGCCGCAAGCCGTCCTCCTGATGCAGGTCGATCAGGCTCGGCAGAAACCCGGCAAGGGTTTTTCCTGCACCTGTCGGGGCAATCAGCAGGGTTGAGCAGCCGTTGCAAGCACGTTGCAGCAGGTCAAGCTGATGCGCACGCGGTTGCCAGCCGCGTGAAGTGAACCAGTGTTCAAACAGCGGCGGCAAGCCTTGCAGTTTTTCGGCTGTTTGAACTTCGTCCACAGACCACCCGTTATTCGCTGGAGCCAGAGCCATAACATAGAACGCAAATCCCCGTTTGCGAGCCATGTTTGAAAGACCGCCGGCAAGCTCTGGCACCTCACAAGCATGCAGCGGGTTCTGTTTGACATTAAACCGCACAGTCTTATCTGCTGGCAGAAGGCACAGGTTTACGACACAGGCAACATGATGCGCTTTGATGAATTGCTCCATCCCACTCCAAGGGGGCTGTATTGTCCACCGGGCGATTTCTACATTGATCCGGTAAAGCCGGTTGACCGGGCGTTGATTACGCATGGTCATGCCGATCATGCGCGGGCAGGTCACAAGGCGGTTCTGGCCACACGGCAGACGCTGGATATCATGACGTTACGCTATGGCGCGGCTCATGCGGACAGTACCGAGGCCATTGCCTATGGAGCGAGCCGCAGGATTGGCGATGTCAGTGTTTCATTTCATCCCGCCGGCCATGTTCTGGGCTCCGCTCAAATCGCGGTGTGTTGCAATGGCAAGCGCATCGTTGCCTCAGGCGACTACAAACGTCGGGATGATCCCACCTGCGCAGCGTTTGAAGCGGTACCCTGCGATGTATTCATCACCGAAGCCACATTTGCCCTGCCGGTGTTCCGTCATCCCGATGACCGCCAGGAAATTCAAAAGCTGCTGTCATCGGTGGTGCAGTTTCCACAACGCGCGCATCTGGTCGGGGCCTACGCGCTGGGCAAAGCGCAGCGAGTGATCGCGCTGTTGCGGGAGGCGGGATACGACCAGCCGGTGTTCATTCATGGTGCGATGCAGAAACTGTGTGACTATTACCAGTCCGAAGGTATTGATCTCGGCCCGTTGCAGCCGGCCACACTGGACAAAGGCAAAAAGGGTGATTTTGCCGGTGCCATCATTGTCGGGCCGCCATCCGCCTTTGCCGATAAATGGGCACGGCGCTTTCCCGATCCGATTGCGGCATTTGCTTCCGGCTGGATGCAGATCCGGCAACGCGCCAAACAGCGTGGTGTCGAATTGCCGCTGATCCTGTCGGATCATTGCGATTGGGATGAGCTGATCGCAACTATAGAGGAGATCGCGCCGGAAGAGGTGTGGATTACCCATGGCCGTGAAGATGCGCTGACCCGCTGGTGCGAATTGAACAATTATACAGCGCGGCCATTATCGCTGGTCGGCTACGAAGAGGATGGCGAGTGATGCGCGCCTTTTCGCACTTGCTTGAACGGCTGATCCTGACACCGCAGCGCAATGGAAAGCTGAAGCTGTTGCAGGATTATTTTGCCGCAACGCCCGACCCGGAACGCGGCTTTGCGCTGGCCGTCCTCACTGGAGAACTGTCGCTGCCAAGCGCCAGGCCGGCAATGTTGCGGGAGCTGATCCAAGCGCGCATGGACCCGGTTCTGTTTGCGTTGTCCTATGATTATGTTGGCGATCTTGCGGAAACCATTTCACTGGCGTGGCCGGAAAGGAGCAGCCCTGACCGACCCAATTCGGAACTTCACCTCAGCGATATTATAGCAGCACTGCTGCAAAGCTCGCGCCGCGAAACGCCAGCGCTTGTGGAAGGCTGGCTCGACCGCTCCGACAGTTCGGTGCGCTATGCGCTGTTGAAACTTTTGACCGGTGGATTGCGGGTCGGTGTCTCCGCCCGGCTTGCCAAAACAGCGCTGGCGCAATTGGGAACACGCAGCGCTGACGAGATTGAAGAAATCTGGCATGGCCTGGAGCCACCCTATGAGGCGCTGTTCGCCTGGGTTGAAGGTCGCGGCCCGGTGCCGATCAATGACAACCCGGCGCCGTTCCGTCCCGCCATGCTGGCGCATCCGATCCAGCCGGAGGATTTTGAGAAACTGGTGGCAGGAGATTTCAGCGCCGAGTTCAAATGGGACGGTATACGGGTTCAGGCGAGCGCCGGTTACGCACCCGGCGGGATTCTGAAAAAAGCACTTTATTCGCGAACCGGTGAGGATATTGCCCGGGCCTTTCCCGATCTGGTTGATGTGCTGAGCACGGATATGACCATAGATGGCGAATTGCTGGTGCTGATTGATGGACGGGTGCAGCCGTTCAATGTGCTGCAGCAACGGCTCAACCGGAAAACCGTCTCTGCGAAAATGATGTCAGCCTATCCCGCCCATATCCGCGCCTATGATCTGCTGGTCAGGGATGGCGAGGATTTGCGGCCGCTGCCCTTTGCCGAACGCCGCAGGCATCTGGAACAGGTGGTGACTGATCTGGATTCAGCGCGCATTGATATCTCACCGCTGATCGCGATGAAAAGCTGGGATGAGGCTGCCGCTGCACGCGCCAACCCGGCCGATTTCGGGTCGGGCGCGGATGCCGACGCGGTCGAGGGTCTGATGCTGAAACGCTGGGACAGCTCTTACGTGCCGGGCCGGCCGCGCGGCCCATGGTTCAAATGGAAGCGGGACCCGTACAATGTTGACGCGGTGCTGATGTATGCCCAGCGCGGCCACGGCAAGCGATCTTCGTTTTATTCCGACTACACATTTGGCGTCTGGCGCGAGAGCGAACTGGTCCCGGTCGGTAAAGCCTATTTCGGCTTTACCGATGAAGAACTGAAAGAGATTGACCGCTTTGTCCGCGCCAACACAATCAATCGGTTCGGCCCGGTGCGCGAGGTCACCCACACACTGGAAAAGGGGCTGGTTCTGGAAGTTGCGTTTGAAGGCCTGAACCGCTCGACCCGTCACAAATCCGGTGTAGCCATGCGGTTTCCGCGCATCGCCCGGCTGCGCTGGGACAAACCGCCGGCGGAAGCCGACCGGATCGAAAGTCTGGAGGCGCTTTTGCCCCGTGAAGACACGGTTTAAATCGTTATTTGACTACCCGCCGCCACAGATGCGGAAACGCGACGCTGGCAACGATGAGGCTTGCAAACACCAGATCGACAACACCCAGCTGCGTATCCAATATTACCCATGCCGCCGCCAGTCCGATCAGCGGGGCAAAGGAGGCATTGAGGGAAAGGGTCGCTACACCTACCCGGGCGAGCGCGATGTTATAGGCCAGAAAGTTGGTCACCGTCATGAACAACACCAGATAGAGCGTTGCGAGCAGATTGCTGCGCACAAGCAGATCCGGCGGATCGAACCCTAGCAGCGCCGTCAGTGCAACTGCCCCGATTGCAGCGCCGGTGATCTGAAGTGTGGCGGCACGAAACCAGCTTTTGGGCTGGCGGTTCATGATTCTTCCAATCACCATGCCGAACGATGCACAAACCACAGAGAGCAATACCAGCAGATTTCCGATCATATCGCCGGCACCACTTTCTGACCGGCTCTCTGCCAGAAGCGTCACGAGAACGAACGACACGATTCCGGCAGCTGTAAAGGTCCAGTGCAACGGTTCGCGGATCAGCAACCGCGCGGTGATGGCACCGACCAGCGGAAAAGTGCCCCAGATCATTACCACGCTGAGACCCTCCGTGCGTGCTGCTCCGGCGATGCCAAAGGCAAATACAAGCCCCGGCGCAATCAGCCCCCAGGCCAGATTGGCGGCATTGCGCCGGTTGAACTGTGGCACGCCGCTGATCATTATGAGGGCCAGTAACATGAAGATGGCCGCCAGACCGAGTTGCAGCAGCATGACCGACTGAACATTGGACTCCGCCACCAGCAGTTTCTGGACGATCAGCCCGGATTGCCAGACGGACAGGGAAATAAATTGCGCGAGGACACCGACCCGGCCGGCTGCGACATCCGCCCGCGTCAATGCTGGAAGCTGTGAGTCAGTCATGGATTGACGATAATCGACTCTTCAAGGACGATGTCCTGGTTGCGAAACCACAATGGCACGACAGTTCGGTCCGAGGTCGCATCATTGACCGATACGGTAATTACCAGTGCGTATTCGCCGTGTTTGTTGAAGCTGAACATGCCGTCCGCATCGCTCGTCGTCTCACTAATCATCTCGACGGAGGTAACCGTCTTGCGCGATAATTTCACCATTGCTCCAACCAGCGGCGATCCGTCGCTGGTGATAACCTGGCCACGAACGCTTCCGCCATCGTTGAACGACACATAGAGGTTCCACAGCAGCGCAATGATCATCACCGTCGCTATGGTAACGACGAAGCGGTTCAGCAGGATCGGGCGCCATTGCATCATCTCAACCTTTGGTCGCGCCGGATGTCAGACCGCGAATGAAGTCCTTCTGAGCTAACAAAAATACCAGCATGCTGGGGACGACGACGAGCACACTGAAGGCGTAAAGCGACCCGGTGGTGTCTTCGAAGGAGGCCAGAAAGGACACCAGCCCGAGCGGCATCGTCTGCTGATCCGGGCTGCGCACGACGATCAGCGGCCAGAGGAATTCGTTCCAGGACCAGATGAAGGACAGGATGATATTGGTGGCAACCGCTGGCTTTGATAGGGGCATCATGATGCGGGTCAGAATTTGCCATTCGGACAATCCGTCAAGGCGCGCAGCCTGAATCAGTGACGAGGGAACCGCCTCGAAATTCGATTTGAACAGCAGGATGCAAACAACGTGACTGAGTGCCGGCAGTGCGATGCCAAGTTTGGAGTCGAGCAGGCCAAGCTTTGCGGTCAGCAGATAGGCCGGGATGATGGTCGCATGAAACGGGATCATCATCGACATCAACAGGAACGAGAGTACCAGACCCTTGCCGGGAAACTGCTTGGTCAGCGCGTAACCGGCCATGGCGTTGAGGAAGAGATTGGCGACCACCACCAGTGTGGCAATCACGAAACTGTTGGAAAACAGCCTGACAAAGTCGACCGTGTACCAGGCTTCGACATAGTAGAACAGATTCGGGTCCGCCGGGATGATCGATGGCGGATAGGAAAACAGATTCTCTCCCGAGACGCTGGTTTTGAAGACCCAATAGATCGGCGTCAGTATCAGAATCGAAACAATGATCAGAAGCAGGTGGCTGACAATCTTGTGCGAGAGGCTCATCTGATCAATCCGCGATATCGACTTTGCCCGCATCGCCGCCGGACAGGCGGTTGGCGATGGTGGCCAGGGTCAGAAAAAGAAGAAACATCACAACCGTGACGGCGGCGGCATAATCAAACCGGCTGAGGGTGAAGGACAGTTTGTAGACGTAGGTAATCAACAGTTCAGTGGCCAGACCGGGGCCCCCGCCGGTCATCGTGTAGATCAGATCGAAACTTGTAAAGGATGCGATGACGCCGAGGATGACGCACAGAAAGATAGACGGGCGCAGCAGCGGCAGGGTAATCCGCCAGAACCGGTGATGCGCCCGCGCACCATCGATCAGCGCCGCTTCATAGAGATGCGCTGGAATGTTTTGCAATCCGGTGAGGATGATGATCATAAAAAAACCGACGATCTGCCAGATCGCCGCAACCATCACGGACAGCATGGCAAAATCATACGATTCAAGAAAGGCGATCGGCCGGTCAATCAATCCGGCGGATCGCAGCAGAAAATTGATCAGTCCAACGCTGTCATTATAAAGCCAGCGCCAGACAATGCCGACGGCGACGATCATCATGGGATAGGGCAGAAAAATGATTGTCCGGTAGATCGAGCGGCCTTTCAGATTCTGGTCGACAAGCAGGGCAAGGGCAAGGGCGATTGCAATCGAGACCGGCGTTGCCAGCATGAACACTGCGGTGTTTTTCAGGACTACCCAGAAGGCGTCGTCAAAATAAAGCATTTCCTCATACTGATAGAGACCAGCGAACTTGAACGGCTTGCCCGGCGCCCAGAATGAAAACGACAGGACCACATTCCACAGCAACGGAATCACGCGATAGAACAGATAGACTGCGAGTGCCGGAAGCAGAAGCATCCAGACGAATGTCAGCTCCCGGCTTCGTTTGGTTTTCAACAGGGTCATCATACCGCGTATTTCCCTCTGGCTGATAAGCCCGCGCTAGTGGAGGTAGCGCGGGCTCCCGTTTGCTCGTTCAGGGCCGGGACAGAATCCGGTTGACCTTCGCTTCGGCAGCAGCAAGTGCTTCCTGGGGGTCGGTCTGGCCGAGCAGCGCTGGTTGGACGGATGTCCAGAAAGCATCCTTGATGCGGGCTTCAAGCGGCGACTTGATATAGCCGGAGATCTTGTCCAGTTTCGATCCTGCCATTTCAAGGATCTTTGCCTTGAGTGGTGCCTCTGTCTTGAACTTCTCGATCAGTTTCGGATCAACATTCTTGTTGAGCGTCAGGATCGAAAAAGTACTCGACATGGTTTCCTGCCACTTGTCCGATGTCGCGATCTTGATCAGATCGACTGCCGCATCGGGGTGCTTGGTTGATGCAGATACGCCCCAACCATGGTGGTTAGGCGTCCACCAGTCGCCGGGCGCATCGTAGACTTCAACATTCTCATCATTGATCCAGTCGGCCTTGCTGGCAGCCCAGAACAGAGCCGAGTTCGGCGCCATATACATGGCGACATTGCGCGAGGCAAAAGCGGTGTTGGGCTCAACCCAGCGTCCAGTCCAGGAGATGTTGTTGATTGCGCCGCTCTTCGTGGCTTCGGCCAGCGCGGTCAGGGTTTCCACGGCCTTGGGCGTATTGAAGGCGGCCTTGGTCATATCCTCATTGAGAATCTCAACCCCGTTCATGGCAAATAGCGGCCAGTAAAGCCAGTCGAAATTCGTTGTCAGGAAACCGGACTTGCCCTCACCTGTCACCTTGTTCGCGGCGGCCATCAGATCTTCGAAACTGGTGATCGGTGTGGTAATGCCGGCTTCGTTCACCATCTGCTTGTTGATGTAGAGCAGCGTGCGGTTGAAATACCACGGCACCATGTAGGTCTTTTCGTCGGTCTTCCACAGATCAAGGGCACCGTCGACGAAGCGGTTGGCGAATTCGGCGTCGGCTTCCAGATAGGGCGCCAGATCGAGCAATTGGCCATTGGCGGCATATTCCGCCCACAGCGCGCCCTGAATATTGACCACATCGGGCGGTGTTCCGGCGGCAAGCTGGGTCTGGAAAAAGGTTGCCCATTCCGTTCCCTTCTTGTCGATCCATTCGACCTCGATGTCGGGATGCATTTCGTTGAATTCCGCGATCCAGCCTTCGATCTTTTCGCCATAGATGGGCAGATTCCAAGTCAGCACCGTGATCTTTTCAGCGGCGAGTGCCGGCGCCGTCAACGCTATTGTGGCAACCGACATGGCTGCTAATTGTTTGATGAATGTCTTCAGCATTTCATTTCCTCCTTCTAAAATGCTCCAGGTGAGCGGGATTAAAGTGTCATGAAGTCAAGGCAATGGGCTTTCCCCGGCGAAACGACTCCTCGGCTGCAAGGCAGATTTCCACGGCAATACGAGCCTCCGCCGGTGACAGGATCGAGCGGCCCTCGTGAAAGCCGGCGAAGGCGGCACGAAGATTTTCCTCAAGCTCGAAAACCTCGCCGGATTTCGGGATCTCGATGGTTTCAACCTCGGCTGTGCCGCGTTTCAGTTTCAGTTCGAAGTCCGGATGCATGGTGCGGTCAAGCGCGCCCGACCACCAGGTGCGCAGGCCACCGTCAGTGCCTCCGATTTCCAGAAGCGTGTGATGCTCAAATCCGGACAGGCACTGGCTCAGCACCGCGACGGCGCCATCATCCCATTCAAGAACCGTGGCGAAATTGTCGGTCAGATTGCCTTTGGTGCCATTGCCATAGGCAGTCACCCGCGCGGGCTTGCCATTCTCGGTGGCATACCAGGTGACGAGATCGAAAAAATGAACCAGTTCTTCCAGGATCCACGACCCGACGCGGGCCGGATCATAACGCCATCCACCCGATCCCTGCCGGAAGGCATGGCGGTAAAGCGACAGATGCTGATATCGCACATCACCGATATCACCGGCAGCGATGCGCTCGCGCACAGCGCGCCACTGATGCGAGACGCGCAGCTCATGGTTGAGCGCGACAAGGCCGGTGCTGCATTGGTTTGCCGCAATCACCGCATCACATTGCTCAAGAGTAATACCCAGCGGCTTTTCCAGAAAGACATGGGAGTCCCTCTCCAGCGCGGCGATGGCGTATTGTGCATGCACATCGTTGGGCACAGTAACGTCGACAACATTGAAGCCGCCGTTTTCCAGCATTGCGTGATAGTCGGAAAACCGCTCTGCAGCGGGCAGATGTTCCGCGGCCGCCTGTTCGGACCGCTCCGAATGACAAAATACCGAAACGATTTCCGCATCGTCGATATTGGCGATTGCACGGGCATGCATCTGACCCCAGGCACCAAATCCGGCAAGCGCAATGCGTGTGGGCTTCGTGGTCATCGCAATGCCTTTCCGGTTGCTGTGTCGAAAAGATGAGACCGCGCAACATCAATTTCCAGCCGAACAGCATCGCCCGGTCTGACGCGTATGTCCGGACGTATCCGTGCGGTGACCGGCTGCCTGCCGACATTGGCAAAAACCAGCGTGTCCGGGCCTAGCGCCTCGACAACATCGACGATGCCGTCAACAGCAACACCAGAGGGGATGTCTGAGCCGTCTGCAATCCGGATATCTTCGGGTCGGATACCGAAGACGTAATTTGATCCTGTCGCGCTTGCTGCTGCGGGATGTGACAGATCGAAGCCGTCTTCGCCTTCAACACGCAGGCGGCCATCCCCGCTGCGACTGACTGGAATAAGATTCATCGTCGGCGAACCGATAAAGCCGGCAACGAACAGTGTATCGGGAGCATTATAGACGTCTTCGGGCGCGCCGATCTGATCGATATTGCCGCCATTCATGACAACAACGCGGTCCGCCAGTGTCATCGCCTCGATCTGATCGTGGGTCACGTAAACAGTGGTCACACCAAGTTCGCGATGCAGTTTCTTGATCTCAAGCCGCATCGATCCGCGCAGCTTGGCATCAAGGTTCGACAAAGGCTCGTCAAACAGGAACACTTGCGGTTTGCGGACAATGGCCCGGCCCATGGCGACGCGTTGGCGCTGACCACCGGACAATTGTTTCGGCCTTCGGTCGAGCAAGGCGGTGAGGTCGAGAATTTCAGCGGCCTCAGCGACGCGCTCCCTGATCTGCGTCTTGGGCGTGTCGCGATAGCGCAGTGAAAACGCCATATTGTCATAGACCGACATGTGCGGGTAAAGCGCGTAATCCTGAAATACCATGGCAATGTCGCGATTGCGCGGTGCGATTTCATTGACGGTCTTGTCGCCGATCAGAATTTCGCCAGAGGTGATATCTTCCAGCCCCGCCAGCATGCGCAGCGAGGTGCTCTTGCCGCAACCGGACGGGCCGACGAGAACGATGAACTCGCCATCATTGATGGCCAGATCAATGCCGTGAACAACCTGGAGGTCACCGTATTTTTTGATCAGATTGCGGAACTCGACAGTCGCCATTGTCAGACACCCGGACCTGCGGCAGAGGTGCCGGCAACCTCACGAAAGCGCCGGGCCGAGGTGCTGGCTGCGGAAAACAGTAACGCTGCTTCATTGGCCACAGAGACGAAGTCGTAACCGCTGCGAAGATGGCGTTCGGCAATATCCGCTGTCGGGGCGAGAACACCGACGGCCTTGCCGCAAGCGCGCACCCGTTCGGCGGCGCGGTCGATTGCATCGGTCACGTCGGCATCTGCCGCCTGGCCGAGCTTGCCCATACTTGCGGCCAGATCGCCCGGACCGAAGAAGACGGCGTCGACACCATCAACAGCGGCGATCATGTCGATGTTTTCAAGCGCTTCCGCGGTTTCCGCCTGAACAATCAGAAACAGCGAGTCCGAAGCGTTGCGCAGATAATCCTTTTCAAACCCGTAGCGGCTGGCACGATGCATTGCAGCAACGCCCCTGTTGCCGCGTGGCGGGTAGTGCATTGCATCAACTGCAGCGCGGGCTTCATCGGCGTTTTGAACATAGGGCAGCATCAGGGTGCGGGCGCCGGCATCGAGGAACTGCTTCAGCAGAATGCGGTCGTTCCACGGCAAACGCACGATGGGCACTGTCGGCGTGGGAGCCAATGCCCGCAGATGGGTCATTGCATCCGGCAGTGTGATCGGGGCGTGCTCACCGTCAATCAAAAGCCAGTCATAACCGGCCCATCCCAAACCTTCCGAGGCATTTATCGAATTCAACATTGACCAGATACCGATCAGCGGCTTTCCTGAGCGGAGCGCCTCGCGGAACGGATTTGTGAGCCGTTCATTGTTGTTTGGCTGTGCAACTCTTGCATCCATATCAGTTCACCCGTCCACGTGCATCAATCTGCAGCTTTCGCCCTTTCCCGCTGCCGTCCACCAGATTGATCTGATCAAACAGATTGACCACCGGGCAGACATGATTCGGCAGAATGCGCACAATCTCGCCGATTTTCGGTACCGAACGGCATTGTGACACATCGACAAAGCCGTGCTCCTCGGCGAAACGCATCAGGCGCGCTTCGGGATAATCGACCAGCAGGCCATAATCATCGAATCCTGCCAGATCGCTGGTCAGCGTCTTCGACCCTGAATCCAGCATGATACGCCCGGCCTCGGGATGCGAAATCACTGTGGCATGCACAAACAGGGCGCAATCGCGCGGTTCCGCCGCATCAATACTGACCATTTGCCGGTCGTTGAAAATTGAGGTTCCAGAGCGGAATTCAGTTTCCGAAAACTGGCCCGCAAAGGCAAGATTAGGTGTACCGCCGGTAGATACGATCTCAATATCAAGCCCGGCATGGCCGCATAATTGACGGGTTTCCGTGACGAATTCGGTGGCCTCGCGCCACGCGCCATCGGGCGGATAGAGCAGCAGGCCGCTGAAATGCAGCCCCGGCAGACGATCAATCTCGATGGCCAGCGACACCGCCGCCTGCGGCGAAAGGACACCGCAGCGGTGCCGGCCGGTATCGCATTCGACCAGCACATTCAGCCGCTTGCCGGTGGCTGAAACGGCTTCAGACAGATGTTCCGCAACGACTGTATTGTCGCAACAAACGGTCAGGGAAATGCGGCGGTGCAGATCCGCCAGACGGGCATGTTTGACGGCACCCAGCACATTATAGCTGATCAGAATATCATCAATTCCGGCGGCCGCCATGATTTCCGCTTCGCCAAGCTTCTGGCAGGTAATCCCGGCAGCACCATATTTCAGCTGAAGTTTTGCAAGCTCGACGGATTTATGAGTTTTGATATGGGGCCGATTTTTGATCCCGGCCTTGTCGCAAAGCGACTGAACGCGTTGGATATTCCGCTCCACCACGGCAAGATCGACCACGACTGCAGGCGTGTCCAGATGCGTGAGGTCTGCGGGCCTTTGATTTCCCGCTCCCCAATCCATCGGCATCCGCATTTTCTGGCCAGGTTCCATGGGTCTGAACTATACAGAATTGCCGATGTCACGCAATATTAATATTACATGTCAATATTGAATATCACATAGTGATACTACAAGCTTTCGAAATCACGGATCTCGCTTTCAATATACTGGCCGGCCGCGAACGCGCCACACGGGCTGAGCCGGGACGAGCCAATCCTTTCCTGGCCGAGAACATCGACAAAGCGAAGCGGTACGTTCACCAGTTTTAATAGCGTGAGGTCAGCGGGTCCGCCAATGGTGATGTGTCCCAGATCAGGACGTCCCATAGCGGTTGCCGGATGATGTGTCGCCATGGCAATGGCATCGGCAAGGGCAACACCGCAATGCATCAGCTTGCTCATCGTATGCAACAGGTCGAAAGCCGGCCCGTCAACGCACAGCGCATGAACATCACTGGAAATGATGTCAGGCAGAAAGCCGTGTGAAATGGCCGATTCCGCGCTCTTAAATCCGAAGGCTCCCATGCCGTGGCCAATGTCGAACAACACACCCCTTGCGCGCGCCTCAATGAGTGCCGGCAACACGTCGCCTCTCGTGTCCACCGGGGCATTTGGCGCCGGCCGGAAACAATGGGTCAGAATATCGCCCGGGCGCAGACGCGCGAGAATCTCGGCATAGGTCGGGGGCGGTTTTCCGATATGGGCCATCACCGGCAAGCCGACACGCTCTGCCGCCTCAATCGCACGGTCCAGCGCCAGCAGGCCGAGATCTCCGGATGTATTTGCCCCCAGGCGGACTTTCACGCCAACCACCAGATCAATGTTTTCCTGCACCGCAGCCACGCAATGATCGACCGACAGCAATTCCCGCACGGCCGCTTCGCCGACAACAAAATCGCGATCAAACGCAAATATGCCTGGATAGGAAATGTTGACATAGGCCAGCAGCCGGAGCGGTGAGCGTGCAAAAATGAAATCCCTCAGCCCGGCGAAATTTCCGGCGCCCGCACTTCCCGCATCCACCATGGTCACCACACCGGAGCGCCGGGCGATGGGTTCAGGATCGACCCCATAGGCGGTTGCCTTGTGATAGATGTGGGTATGCAGATCGATCAGGCCGGGAACCACCAGCATGCCATCCGCCTCGATGACTGAGTCAGCATTGCTGCGCGATAATCCGGTGCCAACCGACGCGATCGAACCCTCGCTGATGGCGATATCAAGCTGTGTATCGACCGCGTTTTTGGGATCGATAACCCTTCCGCCCGCAATCAGCACATCCCATTTCGGTTTTGAACTCACCATGGCAGGGGTGTTCCATCATAACTGAAAATCTGTCCGGTCTCATGGTTGCCGAGATGGTGGATCAATTTGCGCATTGACGAAACGCTCTCGCCAACCGGGACTGCCGCATTGCCCCCACCGCCCGCTGTATCAACCCAGCCGGGATGTATCGACACAACCGTTATGCCACGGGGGAAAAGATCGATTGCCAGACTGCGCATCATGGCGTTGATGCCGGCCTTGCTGGCGCGATAGCCGTAATGCCCTCCTGACAGATTGAGGCCGATACAGCCCATGCGGCTGGTGATGGAGGCAATCCGGCGCATGTCACTGGCGGCAAGATTGTCCACCAGCGTCTCGATCAGACGCAACGGGCCGATGGCATTGATCTCATACATGGTACGGACATAATTGAAATCGAGGGCGCCGAGGCGTTTGATGTCGAGACCAACACCGGCATTTGATACCAGAAGATCGACCGGTGCGCCGTCGAGCGCCGCGGGCAGCGCCGCAAAATCGTCATCCCGGGTCAGATCAAGTGCAATATTGCGGAGGCGTTTGCCGGATGGCAACGCATTGCTGATATCGCGATAGCTCGCAATCACGTCCCAGCCCTCGGCGTCATATTGCTGGGCAAATTCCCGGCCAATTCCGCTATCGCAGCCGGTGATCAGAACTGTTGGCATAATGGTTTATCCTGTCTCGACAGTAAAATCGTGATCAAACACGGGTTCGGGCAATCCCTTCGCTCCATGACCGGTAATGCGGAACAATTTGCCCGCATCCGGCCACTCGCCGCGCTCGCTCTTATCCAGCATTGCGGTTGCACTCGTCACATAAAGATCCGTGCGGTCGGGTCCGCCAAAGGCAACCATGGTGGGGTGACGGCATGGCACCGCAATGCGCTCAATCAGCTCCCCTTCCGGAGAAATGCAGCCAACCTCGCCGCCATGAACCAGGGCACACCAGTAATTTCCATTGGTATCGCAGGCGGCTCCGTCAACCCGGCCCTCGATTGTGCGGGTCGAGAAAAACAGCCGGCGGTTCGATATCGCTCCTGTTGCAATATCGAAATCGTAGACCCAGACGGTTTCGTCCCGGCTGTCGGCAAAATACATCCGCGTGTCATCCGGGGAGAATGCGATGCCATTGCCGATAATAAAACCATTGTCCATTTCGCGGACCGAAAGATCCGGGTCGAGCCGGAATAATGCGGCTGGCCGACCGATAAAATCGGAATGAACGCTGCCGCACCAATAGCGGCCGCGCCGGTCACACTTGCCGTCATTGAGCATCATTCGCGGATCAGCACCAAGCGGATTGGCGAGTGGTTCCACCGAGCCATTTGCAAGATCGATGCGATGGAACCCGCCGCGCATACCGGCGACCAGACTTCCGTCCCTGGCAAAGACAAATGACCCAATGTCTGCCGGCAGCGGGAATGAGGTGACATTGCCGTCATCCGGATCGAGAGACCTGATTGCCGGAGCAAAGGAATCGACCCAGTACAGTCTGTTTTCGCCGGCATGCCATTGCGGCGCTTCTCCCAGACAATCGGGTTCATTCGTAACGACCGAGACCTCAACCATGATGGACCTCGCCGCAGCTGAAGCGGACGATATCCTGCCGGCTGACGCCGGGTTGAAGAGCGCGCAGAGACGGCTTTTCCCGAAACGCCCCGGCAAAACCAGCCGGATCGCCGTGTCCCGTCCAGCTCTCGATTGACAGAAATGGCGCTTCCGGCCTGGTCCAGATAGCAAAGTGAGGGAAGCCGTCATTGGCAATTGTAATTGAAGGCCGGTCATTTTGGCAGAATGTCAGCGCGCGACTTTTCGCGTTCAGAAAACACAGCGCTTCGGAACCGAGATTGCGCTCCGACAAGGCCAGTGTGTTGCCATCGAGTTCGAGCCGTCGCACGTTGTCCGTGAAAAAACCATCCGCTGTAATCACCGGCACGCTGGAAGGTTCAAGGGCTTCAAATATGATTTTCGCGTCGCTGCCGGTATTCCTGTCCGGCCAGTTGAATCCCGGATGCAGGCCGAGCGCATAGGGCATCGGTTCGGCACCGGTATTGGTAACGGAAAAGGCACAGGTGACGGAAGCCGCCTCAAGACGATAGCTGACCTTGAGCTCGAAGGCGAAGGGGAAATGCTGCCAGGTCTCAGGCGTATCGGTGAGCAGAAAGTGGGCGGCGTTGTCGGTGCAATCCATCGTCGCGAACGGCATCTGCGAGGCAAAGCCATGGCGGCTCATCGGATAGCTCTGATCGCCGATGCGGATCGCACTTCCGACGCACTGGCCAACCACCGGGAACAGAATTGGTGACGAGCGCGGCCAGAAATCGGGGTCTGCCTGCCACAACAGCTCCAGACCATCGACGTTCCAGGAAGTCAATTCGGCGCCCAGCGGCCTGACCTGCAGACTTGATCCACCGTGCGAAAGCGTGACCATCGGGTTCACTGCGCGACCCGCACGATCATCTCTATCTCGATCGTCATACGGTTTGGCAGACTGCCGACACCAAAAGCGGAACGCGCATGGCGGCCTTTGTCGCCGAAGACATCGACCATCAGGGAGGAAAATGAGTCAATGACCTTGGGGTGATCGGCAAATTCCGGCACGGCATTGACCAGCGCCAGCACCTTGACGACGCGCTCGACTTTTTCCAATGAACCGATTGCCGCCTGGATTGCCGCCAGCAGATTGATGCCGGTTATACGGGCATCCTCGCTGGCCTCTTCGACAGAGACATCACCGCCGACCTTGCCCACTCTGCGGCTGCCGTCAGGGCGCCGCGGCCCCTTGCCCGACAGATACAGCAGACCATTATCCAGCACGGCGTCGACATAGGCGTTTAGCGGTGCCGCCAGAACCGGCAGATCAATGCCGAGCGCTTCCAGCCGCTCCCGACTGCCATCTTTGCCGATTATGCTTGTTTGCGTCATGTCAGCTCACCTTCCGGTATCCGAGTTTCCCCGATATCTGCCCGGCCGCAGCATTGACCGCTTTGATGATGCCGGCAAACCGCTGTGAAGCGGAATCGCTGCCGAATGTCGAAATACTCAATCCGGCGACAATACTTCCCGAGGCATTGCGCAACGGGGCTGCGGCGCAGATCACGAGTTCGTTGAATTCATGATCATCAACGGAAAACCCGGCCTGACGCACCTTGTCCAATTCGGTGCGAAACACCTTCGGATCGCGGATTGTCTGCTGCGTTTTCGCCGGCATACCGGATGTTTGCAAAATCTGCTCGACCTCGCTCCAGGGCAAATCCGCCACCAGAACCTTGCCAAGGGCCGTACTGTGAATCGGGCGCCGAGTGCCTATCTGCGTATTGATTCTGAGATCGAGATTTTCCGGCTCCACCTTTTCGACGTAAATCACATCACAGCCACTCAATATAGCCAGTTGCACCGTCTCTCCGATATCGCGGCAGGTGCGTTCCATGACCGGGCGGGCAATTTCGCGCAAATCGTTACCGCGTCTGCCGCGCGACGCGATTTGGAACAGACCTGCGCCCAATGTCCATTGTTTGCCGTTGCGCTCCTGCTCGACAAGACCGTTGATCTCGAGTGATTTGAGGAAGCGCAGCACGGTCGCCTTGTGAAAGCCGGTATACTGGCTCAACTCCGTCAGCGTCACGCCGTCCGGGTAGCGGGACAGAGAATTGAGAAGTTCCACGGCGCGATCAATGACTTGTACTTTGGAACTTTCATTGCCGGCCATTTTGCGGTCCAATTTTTTCAGGCTGGTCGCCGGTTCGTCGCCAGGCAGGCGCTCGCAGGGGTTGCCGCGACGGTGATCCGGACGATAATCTACCGATGCCACAGACCATGAAAAATATCAATATACAATTTCCGGTTTCACCATGTGAACCAATGTTCTGTCGATTGCGTTTCCATGCCAGACCTCTGCCAACATGGCCGCGTCAGAGAATCGTGGTCGCGGTGAAGCGGGTGATCAAATGCTTCAACATCGACACAAAGTGCTCTATGTAGGCGCAGCCAACCCTTTGCCGGAAGATTATTCATGGAAGACGCCGCCCAACTCGCCCAGTCAATCGCCTCAAACGTTGCTCCCTTTCTGTGGAGCGTCGCACAGGCGATCCTGTTTCTCGTGCTCGGATTCTGGGCAGCCGGGTTCATCAAAAGCTTTATTCGCAAACGCGCGGTGGCCAGTACCCGGGTGGACAGCACATTGGGCGTGTTTCTGTCGACGATTGCCTATTATCTGGTTCTGGTATTCGTCATCATCGCCGTGCTGCAATTGTTCGGTTTTGAAGCAACCAGCCTGGTTGCGGTTCTGGGTGCCACCACTCTGGCTATCGGCCTGGCCTTGCAGGGCACCCTGTCTCATGTCGCAGCCGGTGTGATGCTGGTTCTGTTCCGGCCCTATAAATTGTATGAATATGTCTCCATCGCTGGCGAAAGCGGTACCGTGGAAGATATCAATCTGTTTTTCACCCAACTTGTCACGCCGCAGAACGTCCAGGTGATCGTGCCGAATGGCGATGCCTGGGGGTCGACCATCACCAATTTTTCGCGCAAGGAAACCAGGCGGCTGGATATCACTTTCGGGATTGATTATGATGATGATATCGACAAGGCGATCGGCATCATTGTGGATGTGGTCAAAGAAGATGAGCGCGCCAAGAGCGAGCCCGAGCCATGGGTGCGGGTGACCACGCTGAACGATTCATCAGTGGATCTGCAATTGCGGGTCTGGTGCAATACCGGTGATTACTGGGAATTCAATTTCTCGCTGCTGAAAAAGGTCAAAGAAGCATTTGATGCTGGCGGAATCACCATTCCATACCCACATCAGGTGGAAATTCATAAGGGTTCTGAATGACCGATCCAAATTCCCTGAATGACAGGCGCTCCGGACTGGACCGTTTTCTTGGCGATACGCCTTTGCGGGTGGCTGTGCGGCTGATCATTCTGTCGCTGGTGGTCGGCTTTGTGCTGTCGGCATTCCAGCTGCAACCACTGGAGCTGATCCGCACGCTGATAGACTTTATCGAACGCGCCTTTATCAGCGTCTTCAATTCGCTGGGTGATTTTCTCGGCTATATCGCGCTGGGCGCGGTGATTGTAGTACCGGTTTGGTTCTTCCTGCGGCTGATGAAATCGCGCGACTGATCCGGCAAGGTCGGCCGCCTATTTGCTTGCATTTACGACCACGTCATCCCCTGCCGCGATAGGGAGGGACACCCTGATCCGGGATCCAGACCCCCTCCGGCATGGTGCCGGTTTGCCAGAACACATCAATCGGGATGCCGCCGCGCGGATACCAGTAGCCTCCGATCCGAAGCCATTGCGGCTCAAGAAAATCGACCAGCCGCCGTGCGATCGAGACCGTGCAATCTTCATGGAAAGCGCCATGATTGCGGAACGCGCCGAGGAAAAGCTTGAGCGATTTGGATTCCACAAGCCAGTCTGCCGGCACATAATCGATGACCAGATGGGCGAAATCCGGCTGGCCCGTCATCGGACACAGCGAGGTGAATTCCGGCGCGGTGAAACGCACACAATAAGCCACATCCGCCTGGGGATTCGCGACACGCTCAATTACAGCCTGCTCCGGTGACACCGGCAGTTCTGTCCGGCCACCCAATTGTTGCAGATCGCTATAGATCGTTTCCATAATTCCTCCTTACGCGGGACAGACCCGGCGTATATTGCCGCAAACCAGCAATCGTCAATGCCTGTTTCCGCCAGTCTATACAGCGGCAGTGCGGAAAATGTGACAACGAAATGCCGGGGCTGCGCACTGGATGCCAAGCGTCAAAGGGCTCGACATTCATAAAATCTGTTCTAATCTCTGTAAAATTTACGGGAGTGCACAATCAATGTCTTCAAGCACCCTGACCGACTTGACCGTCTTGACCGTCTTGGCCGCCACCACCAAAGGTGCCTTTTTGATTTCCGGCGGAACCGGCCGCAGCGGCTGGAAAGTGACAGGCCCGTTCTGCGATGGCTGGCCGATCAATCATATCGTCGGAGACCCGGCAACCGGCACGCTGTGGGCCGGCGGTGGCGGCGACTGGCATGGCGCTGGCATCTGGCGTTCGGAAGATGCGGGTGAAACCTGGCAGCTTGTCAGGCTTACCAGAGGCACACTGGATGACTGGGCCGCCAAAGATGCCGACTTTGCCAAAATGATTGGCTGGACCGAAGACGCATTGCCGTTCAACGCGGATTTCGCTCAAATCTGGTCGCTCTGCTTTGCCCATGGCACGCTTTACGCCGGCACCAAGCCTGCAGGCCTTCTGGCCAGCGAGGATCGCGGCAAAACATGGCACCGTGTGGAAGCTTTGACCGACCACCCTTCTGCGGAGAATTGGAACCCGGGCGCTGCCGGACTGGTGCTGCATACGATTGTCGCTGATCCGGCCAATCCGAAAAAGCTCTGGGTCGGTATTTCCGCAGCCGGCGTATTTGCGACCGAAGATGGCGGAGCAAGCTGGCAGAGACGCAACCGTTTGTCGAATGCCGAGGCCTGTGTCCATCATGACCATCCCGCAGCTCCGCGTGACGGTGAAACCGGTCACTGTGTCCATAACATGATGCGCGCGCCCGGCGCGCATGATCTGCTTTACCAGCAGAACCACCACGGCGTCTGGCGTTCGCGCGATGGCGGACGCAACTGGGATGACATTACAGAAGGCCTGCCATCGACCTTCGGCTTTCCGATCCGGGTTCACCCGCGTGATCCGGATACAATCTGGACGCTGCCGCTGAACGGCGATATGGTCGGGCGCTTTCCACCCGATGCCGCCGCTGCGGTGTGGCGCTCGCGCGATGGCGGTCAAAGCTGGCAGGCGCTGCGCAAGGGTCTGCCTCAGGAGGGTTGCTTCTTCACCGTGCTGCGTCAGGCGATGACGGGGGATCAGCGCGATCCGGCAGGGGTTTATTTCGGAACCAACAGCGGCTCGGTGTTTGCCAGCTTCGATGAAGGCGAGGAATGGCTGGAGATCGCGCGCCACCTGCCGACTATTCTCGCGGTCGAAGTTTTCGAGCGCTGAGACTGTCTCACATCGGGCACAGCCGGCTGGCTGGCATGAAACGATTTAGGTTTTGCTGCGGCTGATAATCAGTCCGAACGTCACGAGGCTGGCGGACAGGAAACGCCAGACTCCGAACCCTTCCTTCAAAACGAACGTTGAAATGAGTGCTGCAAAAAGAACACTTGTCTCGCGAAGGCCGGACACCATGCCCATCGGCGCGACAGCAAGCGCATAGACGATGATCCAATAGGCGCTCACCTGCATGGCGCCCCCGGCGAAGCCTGTCAGGACGTTGGTTTTTACAACCACCACGATCTCGCGCCGTTTCCACAGCAACGCAATCAGGAAGGTCAGAATGCCGTCACCAATGGTCAACCACACCGCAAAGCCCAGAATTGAGCCGGCTTGTCGTGCGCCCAGCCCATCGACAATAGTGTAAGCGGCGATGCAAACGCCTGTTGCAAGAGCAAAGAAAACCGCCCTGGGATTGATCCTGCCGGGCTTTCGGCCATCGAAGGCAAGCGCCATAACCCCGACAGCCAGACATAGAACGCCGATCAAAGCCATTTGGCTGATCTGTTCTCCGGCAAAAATGAGGGCACCCAGCGTGACAAGAATAGGCGCCGCGCCGCGCGCAATCGGATAGACTTGGCCAAGATCGCCATGGTCGTAGGCAATTGGAAGAAAGAAATGATACCCGGTATGGATCAGAATGGTCAGGGCGAGCAGTGGCAGGCTGGCAATGTCAGGACTGTCCACAAATGGAAGCGCGAGCAGGGAAAGCATGCTTCCTGCCAGAGTGACAACTGCCATGACAGCGATCCGGTCGCCGCTGATTTTGATCAGCGCATTCCAGCCGGCATGCAAAGCTGCGGCCAGCAGGATCAACACGGTTATTTCAATGCTCATAGCGCCATTCTATGCATTCAAAGGTGATCTACAAGCGGTTTGTTCCGGGAGCGAAGTCTGCTTTTCCAACGCAGAGAACAGCTTTCGTATAGCGGCGCATCTTGCTCAAATGACCGCGCAGTTTGGGTTCCCGGGGGCGTGTTTCCCACGCCTCCGGGTCCAACGCCTTAAGACGCTCCGTCAATGTATCAGACCAGATAACTCACCCCTGCCCGGCGGCCTTGAATTTTGCAGTGATCTGGCCGGCTTTTTTCTGTGCCGCAAGGAACTGGGCACTGGTAAACGCCTGCACGGTTTTCAAATTGGAGACCGTGCCGGTAGCCCCTGCCACAATCAGAGAGGCCATCATGCCTTCCAGATCATCCGTCTCAATGACCATCGAAAAATCCGTCTCTCCGGTGGTAATCAGAAACGAGATCAATTTTCCACCGCCTGCCGCGATCAACGGACGTACTGCCGCTTCCCGGTCACTGGGGTGGTTGATAAGCCCCTTTGCTGCCTCAGCCGTGTAGCAGCCGGTAATAATATACAATCCCATGTCACCAACCTCATATGTGTATCTATGGGCTTGTTAAAAGAAGCCCGAAGTCGCGCAAACCGCGACATATCAGCATATCACAGGCCACAGTATTTTTCTAACGGTCCTCAGGCTACCGCCGCGATGAGCCGGTGCAATTTGCTTCGCAGGCAGACATAAGAATTTCGAACTTTTCCCTGTCTTGCTTTAGACTACAAGCAAAAGAGAAAGCCCCGACATGACACTTGATTCGCCGCCGCGTGTGCCCAAGACCGAGACCCAGATTGCGCGCCCGTTTCCGGTCAACAGCCGTGTTGTGGTCGGGCTGGCAGTGCCGATGACGCTGGCCTATCTGTCAACGCCGTTGCTGGGCATAGTCGACACTGCCGTGATCGGGCAATTGTCGGACGCCGCGCTGATCGGCGGCATTGCTGTCGGGGCAGTTATTTTCGATATTATTTTTGGAGGCTTCAATTTCCTCCGCTCAGGCACCACCGGCCTGACTGCTCAGGCGCTGGGACGCAATGACCGCAAGGAACAGCAGGCAGTGTATTACCGCGCAGTTCTGCTCGCCGTATCGCTCGGGCTGCTGACCATCGCGCTGAGCAAGCCGTTTCTGGAAACCGGCCTGTATTTCATGAAGCCCAGCGCGGCTGTGGACCAGGCGGTACGGACCTATTTCACTATCCGCGTGCTGGCAACGCCATTCTCGCTGGTCAATTATGCAGTGCTGGGCTGGTATCTGGGACTTGGTAAATCCGGCACCGGGCTGCTGATTCAGACCGTTCTTAACGGCCTCAATATGGCTTTCAACGTTACGCTTGTGCTGTATTACGATTTTGGTGTTGCTGGCATTGCCTGGGGCACATTTATGGCCGAAGCGCTGATCGCGATTGCCGGATGCGTGATGGTTCATAGGCAGATCGGCAAACGCTTTGAAGCCGAGGAGCGGCCCAGCCGACAGCGGATTTTCGAACGTGCGTCGATGATGCGTATGTTTTCGCTGAACCGGGACATCATGATCCGGTCCTTCGGGTTGCTGTTTGCGTATGCGTTTTTCACCGCCCAGGGCGCGCGTCAGGGCGATCTGCTGCTAGCGGCCAATGCGGTGCTGATCCATTTCTTTCTGACCGGCGGGTATTTTCTCGATGGTCTTGCAGTCGCTGCCGAACAATTGGGCGGCCGGGCGCTCGGGGCCAATTACCGGGAAGGCTTCGTGCAAACTGTGCGCCTGACCAGCCTGTGGGGCTTTGCCATGGCCGCAGTGCTGGCCCTGCTGTTCTGGACAGGCGGGCCGCGGCTGATTGACATCATGACCACGGAGCCGGATGTGCGGCAACTGGCGCGGACCTATCTGCCATTTGCGGCGGTGACCCCGATCATCGGGGTGCTGGCTTTCATTATGGATGGCGTGTTTATCGGAGCGACATGGTCGCGCGATATGCGCAACATGATGATCGCGTCGCTGCTGCTGTATCTGGCCGTCTGGTGGGTTCTGACACCGCTTTACGGCAATAGCGGTCTGTGGATTGCAATGTGGGTATTCCTCGCCGCACGCGGATTTTCTCTGTGGTGGATTTCGCGGAGACGCATCCGGGAGAGTTTCGCATCAAACTAACTAATAGCTGCGCGAGGCCCATTCCCGGACATTGCTGCCGGTGAGGACGGAAACCCTTGAGACATCCTGCTGGTCCAGGGTTGCGAGCATTTCTGTCTTGATTTCCTGCAGCAGCGGCAGCCCCTGATAGGCCAGAGCGCTGTAGAGCTGGATGAGATTGGCGCCCGCTTCCAGCTTCTGAACAGCCTGGCGGCCATTTGAAATTCCGCCGACGCCAATCAGCGGCAATAGCGGGCCGACGCGCTCCCGGGTCTTGGCAAGCAGAATCGTTGCCCGGTCAAACAACGGCGCTCCTGACAGGCCGCCAGCCTCGCCAGCGTGGCGGGCATCCGATACCAAAGACCGGTCGAGCGTTGTGTTGGAGACAATCATGCCTTCCAGACGATGCGTGGCCACAGACCGCACTATCGCATCAAGCTGATGCTCGGTGATATCCGGGGCGATTTTCAGCAGCAGCGGTTTTGGCTGATGGTCAAAAACCACTTCATTGCGCGCCTCCACTACCCGAGCCAGCAATTCATCCAGCGCATCGCCAACCTGCAGGGCGCGCAGGCCTGGCGTATTGGGCGAGGAAATATTGACGGTGATGAATCCGGCAAAGGGCGCAAGGCGGCGCACACAGACGGCATAATCCGCTGCCTTGTCCGGGCTGGTTTTGTTGGCCCCGACATTTATGCCCAGAACGCCGGCCGGCGGCACAGTCTGAAGACGTTGCGAAACCGCCTCCATGCCATCATTGTTAAAGCCGTAACGGTTGATAATTGCCTGGTGCTCCCGCAGTCGGAAGGCGCGCGGGCCTTCATTGCCGGGCTGCGCCAGAGGCGTCACAGTGCCAGCTTCGGCAAATCCGAAGCCGAGTTTCAGCAACTGGTTGTACACCAGGGCGTTCTTGTCAAAACCCGCCGCAATCCCGACAGGGTTGGGAAAATGCTGACCCAGAATCCGCACCGAAAGACGCGGGTCGTCGGTCGGATAGTGCCTGGGATACAGACCGGCGCGCAAGGCGTTAATGGTCAGATTATGGGCGCGCTCGGCGCTCAACATCTGAAGGAAGCCCTGGGTGAGCTTTTGCAGAAACGCGCTCATCAGCGCGGTCGCGCCCAATTTGGAAACACGAAGGCCCCCGCGCTGTCGCGGGACAGAACACTGGTTCTGCCCACAGCAGCCAGCGGCAGATCCGCATACAGATGCGGAAACAGGGCACCGGCCCGCGCTGGCTCCCAGGCCACTGCTTTTGGCAACGCCGCGACGTCAATTTCCGCCACGACCACTGCAGGCAGAGCGGAAAAATACTTTGCGGCGGTTTCAGCAATTTGAGAGCGGGTGGAAAAATGAATGTAACCGTCCGCAAGATCGACCGGCGCACCCCGGAAAATCTTTTCGGCCTGAAAAGTGCTCCATTGATCCTGTGTCAATAATTTGAAGATAAATTGATCCGTCATGAAATGCGCATCAGTCCGAAATATTGCCCAACCCGACCAGGGTCCCGGCCCCAGAGTGGTTGAAACCCGATCCCGCGCCGCCTGTCAATCATGACGTTGCCATGTTCCCCTGCAATGACAGTGGGCAGAAAGGAGAATGTGATGCAAACAAAGTCGAGACACCCGCTATGGCGATATGCGGCAGCTTTCGGGTTCACCGTATCAGCCTTGGTCGTCACCAGCGCCGAAGCCGAACGGTTTCAGATGATTGAACTGAACCAGACCGGCAACAGCGCGTATTTGCGCATTGATCTGGAAAGCGGTTCCGTTTCCCGCTGTGAGCAGGAAAATGCCGTCTGGCAATGCAGCGCGATCACTGACATGAGCGCAGAACAAGAGACCAGTCTGAAGCGCCGTATCGACGAGCTGGAAAGACGTGTTGACAGGCTGGAAGCAGAGCAGACCGACCAGCCCGACATGGCAAAACTGGAAGAGGCGTTGGATATGAGCGAACAGGTGATGCGGCGGTTTTTCAGTATGGTGCAGGATATCAAGAAGGACATGGCAGAATAGAGCTGTGAAAATAATATGAGAATTCTCATTGGCGGATTGGGTGTGCTGCTGGCGGGCCTCATCGTATGGGCAATAGTGGCCGGAGATTTTGGCGCTGCCGGTGAATTCCTGTTCGCCAAACCATGGGGTATTGTCTCCATGGCGGATTTGTATCTGGGTTTTGTGCTGGCTACTGTGGTGATTGTCGTTGCCGAAGCAGACAAGCGGGTCGCGCTGGCCTGGGTGGTGCCGATTTTCGTTCTTGGCAATGTGGTGACAGCCCTGTGGTTCGCCCTGCGTGGCCTGCCCAGATTGCGGGCACGCTTCAGGAATGCGCTTTAGCTTTCCGGCAATCCGCCAATCCGCGTGGTGACGGGGTCTCCGGTTCTTTGCGGTGCGACAAGGGCTATCAGAAGGCCAGTCGCCAGCCCGACCAGAGCGCCGGGAAGGCCGGCCGCCGCCAGTGGGAAACTCTCGCCAATCTGCGGTAACACCAAGCCGCGCAGGTCGTTGAAGAACTCGATCTGCAGCAACATCCCGAGCATCGCCAGCGTGAGGCCGGTCCCGGTCAGCGTGGCTGCAAATGCTGCCAGTTTTCCCGCCCTGTGGATCCAGATACTGAGGAAATAAATCGGAAACAGCCCGCCGGCAGCAACAGCAAACCCGGTCAGGATCAGCGTTTCCGGCTGCTCCAGATAAGCGCCGAGCGGCGGCCATGTGACCAGCCAATAGATACCGGCGGTTACCAGCAGAACAGAAACTCGGACCAGAAACACAATCCGGCTCATGGGTGCGCTGGTGCCGAGAAATTTCGCATAAAGATCGAGCGCGAGATGATGCGAGAGCGAGATCAGACAGGCCGAGACGACGGCAATCAACGCGGCCAGAGCCCCACATGCCATCATCGCAGACATGGTCTGAGGAACCTCGCGCCCCATGCCGGCAATGAGATCCGGCAGGGCTGTCATGAAGGCAATTGGTGCAATTTCCAGATCAGAGGCAATCAGTCGCGCGCCATCGCCGCAGGCGGCAATAGCCGCTTCCACGGTGGAGACGGGCACGCCGCACAGCGCCAGGCCGGATTGAATATCGAACAGGAACGGCGCTTCCTCGGCAATGCTGTTGACAGTGATGCCGGTGAGAAATTCGGTGATCTCCAACTTCAGAAAAATCGCATAAACAGGCAGGGTCGCGACCAGAACCACAAGAAACACCAGCGCCCAGCCAATACTGGCATCGCTGTCTTTGGCACTTCGGGTGGTTTGCGAACGCGCCAGCAGGGGCGGAAACACACTGACACCGAGGGCCACGCCAACAAGGCTGAGGCTGACAATGCGCCAGTCGGGCGGCAGCAATTCGAGCCAGTAAGTGTCCGCAGTTTCAGCCAATCCCCGCAGAATGGCATCTTCCTGAAGCAAGCGGGTCGCCGACCAGGCGCTGCCCGCTGACAAATAGGGCACCGGCAGACCGGTCAGATCCAGCGCCATCCATGCCAGAAACAGCAGAAATCCAAAGCCGGCAAGAATCGCCATGGTCATCTGAAGCCAGCTTGCGGCACGCATTCCGCCCAGTAACAAGGGCAGCGCCACTGCGACCAGAATCACAATCAGGGCGGACTCGGCAGCGATTGTGGTATATCGGGCAGTCAGCCCGGACAAGAACGAAATCTGCCCTGCCAGGACCAGAATGATCGCAAGAATTGATATCAGCGTGGCGAGCAGCAACACCAGTCTGGAGCCGAAACGCTGATCGAGCAGTTCCATTGGTGTCAGCACATCCGCACGCCGCAGAAAGGGAACGAAGAGAGCGCCCATCAGGGCGACGCCGGCAACGACGCCGACAGGAACAACAAATCCGCTGAGCTGATTGGCGTAAATGTCCCCCGGCCAGAAACTGTACCCCAGCGCACCGGTGGCTACCATGGCAATTGCCAGTCCGTTTGGAATCGGCGTCATGCGGTAGCCATCGACGAACATGTTGGCCGTCTGAACGCTGCGCGCCCGTACGCCTGCAAACAAAAGGGTCACCAGAACAAGGGCGAACAGAATGCGCACCACAAGATCGCTGGACAGGCCAAGACGTTCCATAAGTCCCAGAATGCCGAGCAATATTATGGTGCCGGAAAAAAACGCGTTCAGGACCCTGAGCCGAACCATCAGTCCGTATCTCCCCTGCTTTCAAATCCAGCCTTGCCGACGTCATGTGGGCGCGGTTTTGGCGTCGGGAAGTCTGCCTCCGGCACTTCCCGCCCCGTTACCGGAAAGGCTTTCAATCGCTTGGGAACACGGCGGCGCTGCAGTTGATCTTCACTGTCCAACTCATAAGTGCGATCCAGCCGCTGCTGCAGACTGATCTTGAATATAGCGAACAGCAGGAACAGCACGGGCAGGCCAAGTGCAAAAAACAGCAAGGTCGGCGGCAAACCCATAATGAGGCCGGCCGGCAGACGGGCGGCGACCAAAGGCGACAGGATCACGGCAGCCAGAATCAGCACGGCTACACCAAAATTTCTAAATGTCGCTGAGCGCCAATAGGGTTTTGACATTCTGCCTTGCCGGTACTTTTCAACGCAATCACTTCGATATACTCAGCCGTGCAGCGAATCATCGATTGCCGCATTTGCCAGCTGGTTGAAGTTTTCTAACGCAAATACCGCCGCTTGTCTTTGCCCGCGATTCAGGCAGCGGCTGATAGTTCGGCGTCAGGTGCATTTTTTTCTTGCTTTGTTATAAATCAGTCTCAATGCTTAACGGGCATTTTGAACCAATGCAGGGGGAAATTGACTGGGCCGTTTTCTGCAGGTCCTGGCACCACAAATGACAAATCTTCAACATATAATTATTGCAGATGACCATCCGCTGTTTCGGGGTGCCCTTCGCCAGGCGGTGGAAGGCCTGTTCAGTGATGCGATCATCCATGAGGCCGGTGCGCTGGATGAGGTGACGGCCGCGCTGGATGCACATCCTGATACTGATCTGATCCTGTTTGACCTGTCGATGCCGGGTGCACGCGGCTATTCAGGGCTGATGTATTTGCGCGCCCAGTATCCGGCCAATCCTTTGATTGTCGTCTCCGGCAAGCAAGACCAGATGACTGTGCGCCACTGCATCGATCTGGGAGCCAGCGGGTATATCCCCAAATCCATGGGCATTGAAATAATGCGCGATGCTATTGAAAATGTGCTGGCCGGTCATATCTGGGTTCCCACTGGCTACGATCTGGATGCACCGATTGATGATGAAACCGCCAATATGGTGTCGCGCCTGTCAACCCTGACGCCACAGCAGGTGCGGGTCCTGATGATGCTGAGCGAAGGTCTGCTGAACAAGCAGATCGCATATGAGCTCGGCGTTTCCGAAGCCACGATCAAAGCTCATGTTTCCGCAATTCTGCAAAAGCTCAATGTCGACAGCCGCACCCAGGCCGTGATCGCTGCTGCCAGAATAGAAGCGGGCCAGTGGCAAACCCCGGCAGCACCAGCCAGCACGGACGCCACCAGCAATAGCTGATCTGGTGCATGTTGTGCAGCTCATCAGGCCAGCTCCAAACCTCCACTTGACTGGTTACAAGGATTCATTATGGCGAAGAAACGCATTCTGGTGGAGTTCGGAATGGGCACGTCACTGCGCCGCCAGGATTATACCGAAGCGGCGCGGCGCGCCCTGCGCGATGCGCTTTGGCACAATTCCATTTCGGCAGCAGAGCTGTTTGATTTTCCCAAGGATGCCATGCTGATCGATGTTGAAATAGGCGTTCAAGCCCCCGAACAGGTCGATATTGCCAGCCTGGAACAGGAATTTCCCTATGGCCAGCCGCATATAAGTGTGCGCCATGGCGGGCTGGATGTGGCAAAGCCGGACGGACAGGGCTGGACGATTATCGCCAATTGCGCGGTTTCGGTTTCCTTCGACATGGAGCCGGTGCAATGACGGCAAAGCGCATCATTCTGGAAATGGGATCGGGCAATGATTTGTACGGCGGTGATTACACCAAAGCCGCCTGCCGGGCTGTCGAAGACGCTCTTCATCATTCGTCACTGACGCTGTTTTCCACACTGGATCTGTCACATCGGGATTTGCAGGTGAAGGTCACTATCGGCGTACGGAAACCGGAGGCAGTTGATCGCGAACGCGTGCGGGCAAAACTGCCCCGCGGCACAGCCCATGTTGAAGTTGTTGCAGGCGGTCTGGATGTGGCAGATCCGGATCATCAAGGGCATCATGTCATTGCAACGGCCGCGATAGAAGCGTTTTTGCCACTTCAACCGGGCCGGTGGCAGTTGAGCAAACACACCCGCCGGACGGAGGATTAGAGCGTTTCAAAATTACATGACATGCTCTATTCCGCTGCCGGCGCGGTTTCGCGTCGGGCCGGTTTGGCGAGTTGTTGCAGCACGGCGCGCAGGGCGGCCGGTTTCAGCGGCTTATTAAGGACGGGCATATTCTTGGCTGCCGCCTCTTCGCTTACTCCGGTGGTCCTGTCTGCGGTGATCAGCACACCGGGCAGGCCGCCTTCAAAGCGCCATCGCAACCGTGCCAGAACTTCCACGCCCCGCATGCCGCCGTCGAGATGATAATCTACCAGAACGGCATCCGGCAGATCACCGGATCGCCGGCGCTGCGCTTCAATCGCTGTATTGGCCTGGTCCTGATTGGCCGCAGTCAGCACACGGCAACCCCAGCCTTCCAGAAGTTTGCGCATGCCGTCCAGAATTTGCGCCTCATTGTCGATGCACAATACGAGCATACCTTGCAGATGAGCAACTGCTGCCGGCGGTTTGGGCGCAACAGTCTGAGGCAGGCCAAGGGGACGGGCCACTGGCAGGCTGACCGAGAAGCGGGTGCCTTTGCCGAGCCGCGACTCCAGCTCGATCGGATGTTCCAGAATATCGGACAGCCGCTCGACTATGGAGAGACCAAGACCTAGACCCGGCGCTGCCCTGATACCGGATTCAAGCCGCTGAAATTCGCCAAATATCTCTTTCTGCTTGGAAATCGGAATGCCAATTCCGCTGTCAAAGATTTGCAAGGTAGCGCGGTGAAAGCCACGTCGGCAGCCCACAGTGACACGGCCGCTGGGTGTGTATTTAATTGCATTTGATATGAGATTTTGCAGCAATCGCCTTAGCAGGCGCCTGTCGGAGCGCACAAAAAGCCCGCTTTTTATGAATCGGAATCTCAGTGATTTTGCTTCGGCCATAGGCGAGAATTCAACATGCAATTGCTCAAGCAGCTCATCCAGCGGAAAGACGGTTGGCTCGACCGTCATACCGCCTGCATCAAGCCGCGAAATATCCAGCAGAGCGCTCAGAATTTCCTCGACCGAACTTAGCGCGGCTTCAATATTGTGGGCGCTCTGAAGATGGCGGTCATCGCTCAGACTCTCGCCCAGCGCGGTTGTGTAAAGCCGGGCTGCATTGAGCGGCTGCAGAATGTCGTGCCCGGCAGCAGCGAGAAACTTGGTCTTGCTGATATTGGCCTCATGGGCCATGCGGCTGGCCTGCTCCAATTGAGCATTCAGCCGGGTCAGTTCCTCGGTGCGCACCTTGACGCGTTCCTCCAGCGCCTGATTGACCTCTTCCAGGCTGCGCTTGCCTGCAGCACGTTCACTGACATCGGTATAGGTCACGACAATTCCGCCATCCGGCATGCGGTTGGTGCGGACTTCCAGAATCTGCCCGGTGGGTAGAAAAGTCTCTTCGAAAATATTAGGCGCTTCGACCATCTGTTTCAGTCGATTGTCAATCATACTGGCAGGATTGCCCTCGCCGTAATGACCGCTTTCAACGCCATAACGCACGACGTCACCCAATGATTTACCGACCTGGCCGAAATCGGTCGGCAGGCCCAGAAAGCCGCGGAAATGCTGGTTCCAGCAGATCAGGCGCAGATTGATATCAAACACGGCAATGCCCTGCCAGACATGGTCGAGGGCGCTCTGCAGCAAATCCCTGTTATACTGTATCGCCTGGGAAGCATCATCGAGAAGCGCCAGAGGCACACGCCCCTGAGCATCGGCCTTTTGCATCAACAGGGAAAAAACCAGGCGTGATGAGGCAGCTCCGATGGCCGAGGCGAGTAATTGCTCGGAATGAGTGACCAGCGCCGAATCGGCCAGAATATAGGGCGTCAGATCGACCCGATTGTCTTTGGCATAGGCGTTGAAGGCACGCTGGGTGCGCTCTTGTCCCAAATAGCGCGAGATGGTCTGCTGCAGTTCCTCAACCGTGACGTTGCCGCGCCAGGACCGGCGATGCGCCAGCAGCGTTCCGGTATTGGGCAGCGAATTGTGGACAAAACTGTCTGCCTGTAGACGTTCCAGCGGCAACGGTTTGCGGGTCAGGGAAAACACGACAAAGCCAACAATATTAGCGACCAGCGACCAGATCACGGCGTGCGTGAGGGGAGGCAACTGGCTGCCAAACAGATGTTCCGGCCGCAGCCAGAGCTGCTGGAACGGCCCTTCTGCCACCAGGGTTGCAAGCGCCGGGCTGCTGTTGGCAAAACTTGGCAGAAGCAATGTGTAGAACCAAGTGGCAAAGCCGATCACCATGGCTGCAACAGCACCGCGCGCGGTCGCCCTGCGCCAGATCAGACCACCGAGAAAGGCCGGGGCCAATTGGGCAATGGCGGCAAAGGACAACAACCCGATCGAGGCCAGTGCTGCGCTGTCGCCGGCCACTTCGTAATACAGATAGCCCAGTGCCAGAACCGCAAAAATCGCTACCCGCCGCACATTCAGAACGGTCTGGGTCATGTCGCGACCGGCAAAGTGTGCCGGAGACTGGCGCAACAGGACCGGCAGCACGATCTGATTGGAAATCATGATTGAAAGCGCGACCGCCGCAACGATGACCATTGCAGTCGCCGCCGACAGGCCGCCAATGAAAGCGGCAATGACAAAGAACACGGATTCGGTTGATAGAGGCAGTGCCACCACAAACAGATCGCCACTGACATCAGGACCAAGCGTGACACGCCCGGCAATGGCAATCGGCACGACAAACAGATTGATCGCCACAAGATAGAGCGGAAACAGCCAGGCGGCGCGCTTCAACTCCTGCCTGTTGTTGTTCTCGACCACAGCGACATGGAATTGCCGGGGCAGCAATAAGACGGCCATACTGCTGAGCAGGGTAAAAACTGCCAGTTGGCCCCAGTTCAGCGAGCCATATAAAGGCAGAATATCGCCTGCCTCAGCTGCTGCCTGAAGCATGGCTGAAGGACCATCAAACAGCACTGTCAGAACGAAAACGCCGACACTGATAAAGGCGATCAGTTTCACCAGGCTTTCCGTCGCCACGGCCAGCATCAGCCCTTCCTGGTGCTCAGTCGCGTCGGTATGCCGGGTGCCGAACAAGATCGCGAACAGCGCCATGGCCACCGCCACAAGCAGCGCAATATCTCCAATGAAGGGCAGTGACAGATCCGCTGGGCGGCCGCTCTGGGATTGCAGCACCGTGGCAGCGAGAGACGAGGAAACCGCTTTCAACTGTAACGCAATATAAGGAACTGAACCGACCACTGCGATCAGTGTGGCGACCATCGCAACGGTCTGGCTTTTGCCGTAACGGGCAGAGATAAAATCTGCAACCGAGGTAATGCGCTGTGCCTTGGACACTGCAACAATATGGCGCACCAGAGGATATCCAACCGTAAAAACAAGGATCGGACCGGTGTATATGCCAATGAAATCCCAACCGGTTCTGGCGGCCAGCCCAACCGAGCCGAAAAACGTCCAACTGGTGCAGTATACAGCCAGAGAGAGCGCATAAAGAGTGGGACGTGCGGAATAGCGTTTGACGAATCCTGCAGTCGGGGCGGATCGATTCCGCGAAGCCCTGTCGCCATAGGTCGCGACCAGAAACAGAAGCACAATATAAAACAGTGCCGCCGAAACGACGACCCAAGCGGCCAGCATTCCCTACTCCTTCAGAGGCCCCACGCCGGGTGTCAGTCTAGGGCGCGTTTTATGAATGTCGAGCCATTTGATCATTCACACGCAGGCCGCTCAACAGGTGATGGCCACACTTGCTTTTTTCGCAAGCTTGAGAGAAAGGTCTGTGATTGCGAAAACGCAGATCAAAGGGGTGACCATGCTTAAGGAATTCAAAGAATTTGCCTTGAAAGGCAATGTCATGGATCTCGCCATTGGCGTGATCATCGGCGCCGCCTTCAGCGGGATCGTGAAATCGCTGGTTGATGATGTCATTATGCCTGTTATCGGTGCAATTACCGGTGGTATCGATTTTTCCAACTATTTTATCGGTCTTGCGCCCACGGTGGATGCGCAGACCCTTGATGCGGCGAAGGAACAGGGCGCTGTGCTGGCCTATGGCAGCTTCATAACTGCCTCGGTCAATTTCCTGATTATTGCTTTCGTGCTGTTTTTGGTGGTGCGCAGCCTCAACAGTATGAAACGCAAAGAGGAAGCTAAACCCGCGCCGGTGGCAGTAAAGCCGCGTGACGAGGTTCTTCTGGAAGAAATCCGGGATATTCTGGCGGCGAAATAATTGACCCGGCACCTGCCAGACAGGCCTCGCCCTACCCTAACAGGACCAAGCCGCACCGGTTTGCGGCAGGAAGCAAGAATTCCGCGTCCATTTCCAACTGACGCAGTTGAGCAGACATATGACAGAAGATTTGTTTCTGAACGCCTTGCGGCCGGAAGCGGCAGCTTCACCGGAAAGCGGCATTGTGCGGGTGATGAACCATGCCAGGGCCACCGGAAAACCTTATATACCCCTGGTGGCCGGAGAGGGCCACCAGGCAACACCGGACTTTATCTGCAAGGCCGCAACAGCCTCGTTGGAACGCGGCGAGACCTTTTACACCCACCAGAAGGGCCTGCCGGAATTGCGACAAGCGCTGGCGGCCTATCACAAGCGTCATTTCAACCGCACCATGCCGGCTGACCGTTTCATCGTCACCGGCTCAGGAATGCAGGCTATTCAACTGGCCATTCAGGCGGTTGCGGGCGCTGGCACAGAAGTGCTGCTGCCGACACCGGCATGGCCGAATTTCGCGGCAGCGCTGGGAGTCATGGGTGCTGTCCCGGTCTGCGTGCCGATGAATTTTGCCGAGAATAGCTGGTCGCTCGACCCGGAGGCACTGGAAGCGGCCATCACCACGCGCACGCGGGCGATTTTCATCAATTCGCCCTGCAATCCAACCGGCTGGGTGGCCAATGAACCACTGCTCAAAGCCCTGCTTCAGCTGGCCCGCAAACATGACCTCTGGATCATCGCCGACGAGGTTTACAGCCTTTTCCATTACAGCGGAACACGGGCGGCGTCGTTCTATGACATCATGGAGGCAACCGATAAGATTCTGCTGGTGAACACATTTTCAAAAAACTGGGCGATGACAGGCTGGCGGATCGGCTGGATTTCGGTGCCGCCCGCTTTGCAACAGGTCTTTGAAAATCTGGTTCAGTATTCAACATCGGGCGTGGCAGCTTTCATGCAGCGCGCCGCAATTGCAGCATTGAACGATGGCGACGCATTTCTGAAAGCGCAGGTCTCAGCCTGTCATACAGGCCGTGATATTGTCTGCGATGCATTGGCGGCCACAGGAATGAGCCGGTTTGAACGGCCATCCGGCGCATTTTACCTGTTTTTCAGTCTGAACGGATTTCCCGATACGACCGATCTTGGCATCCGGCTGGTTGATGAGGTCGGTGTTGCCTTGTCTCCCGGCGAAGCCTTTGGCCCCGGTGGTGGCGGTTTCATGCGTCTCTGCTTTGCCCGCAATCATGATGATTTGCGCACGGCGCTGGACGGCCTGACAAAGTGGCTGAGCAAAAACGGCACTGCAATCCAGCCTGTCAGATGAATTCTAGCCCAGCGTTTCGTGACCACCTGTCGCCTGCGGTTGATTGTCGCATATTCGCTTGGGTTATGCGAAGTGTTAAGGCTTCCCCGTCAGACTGGGTGCTCAGGTTCAGGAGTATCCGGCTTGTATGATTTATCAGATCTTTCGATCGCAATTGCCGATGACAGTGCCTTCTTCCGGAAGGTGCTGAGCACGATCCTGCGGGGATTTGGAATCCGCCAAATCTTCGAAGCCGAGGACGGTGCCAAGTGTCTGTCAGTGATTAACGGTCAGAATCCGGATATTCTGTTTCTGGACTGGGAAATGCCGGCGATGCGAGGCCCGGATGTTATGCGCAAGATCCGCACAAGGACGGCGGTCAATCCCTTCCTGCCTGTCATCATGGTGACCTCACACGCAGAGCGCCAGCATGTGGAGTATGCTGCAAGCCTTGGCATCCATGAAATGCTGACCAAGCCTATTGCTGCAAAGCCGGTCTATCAGCGGCTGTCTTCCATGATCCAGAATCCACGGCCATTTATTCAAAATGGCGCGTATTTCGGCCCGATACCACGCCAGGCCGTCAAATGCGCAGATGCAATTTCGCAACATCGACCAGGTTCTGTTCTCAAAAACGAATTTGTCATTTAGCGCGTGTGGTTTGAGTGCAGTGTGAGTGTGAGTGTGAGTGGGCTTATGCCGGTCACATCTGCAAAAGCGAACCGATTTCAGTGATGCCGCCCGTTACGGTCAGCATGGACAGTTTGATGGCTGCCAGGCGATGTGCCAGCTTCAGTCATCGATCCTCAGGTCAGTTGCTGCCGGCAAGAAATGCGTTGATTTCTGCTCGTGTCGGTGGGTTGCAGCCGACGCTTTGACAATTGATCGCAGCTGCACTGGTGGCAAAACGCAGCATCTGCGTCAGGCCGTCTTCATCCAGTTTACGCAATGCCTCGGCATCTGACAGGCCCTGATCCAAGATCCAGGCGAGCATGGTGCCCATAAGCGTATCGCCTGCGCCAACCGTATCAGCCAGAACAATTTTCGGTGTCGGTGCCGTGTGGGTGGCCGCGCCGGTATAGCCGGTAGCGCCCTCTCGGCCGTCGGTGATAATGACCAGGCCAGCTGATTTGGCGAGATGCTGGTTTGCAAATTGTTCGGCGCTCTGGTGCGGCGCGATAATCTGCAAATCCTCGACACTGAGTTTGATGATGCTGGCGATCTCCAGCAGCCGGGCCATGCGCTTGTGCCAGGCCGGCCAATCCTCAATCATGCCGGGGCGGGCATTGGGATCGATCGAAATCATCATCCGCCGGCTCATGGCAACGGCAAAATCGGTAATGTTGTCGGCTGCGGGCAGATCGATAAGCGAAATTGATCCGACATCCAGAATGTCGCCTGGCTTCGGATCCATCATTGCCGCAGTGGGCGCCATGTTGGAGGTCGAGGTACCGTTGTTGAAAAACGCGTAGCGCGGATCGCCACTCGACAGATCGACAAATGCCAGCGTACTGGGATGCCGGCTGCGCGGCACGGCATCGCAATAGACCCCGCTCTCCTCCAGATGCTGTTTCAGCTGATCGCCGAAAAAATCGCTGGAAATCGCCCCGAGAAAACTGACCTCAGCTCCGGCGCGGGCGGCTGCCTTGGCGGCATTATACGGAGAGCCGCCGGGCTTGGGCGCATATCCGGTCTGCCCCTCAGTGCCCGCAAAGGGAACAAAGTCAATCAGCGCTTCGCCGCAAATACTAAGTTTCGGCATCCAGATCTCCGTCAGATCGCGTTTTCAATGGCTGCCGTCATGATGGCATGACTGGCGGCGGTTTCAGCCGGTGTAGCACATTAGAATGGCTGCGAGATAGCCTTCTGGACATTGACCCTTTCATCCAGAAATGCACAATACATCTGCTGGATACTGTTGACGTGCACCCCTGAAAAATCCGCGCGGCGAACAGCAAATTGGTGAGTGGAACCTTGAGATCACAAGACGATCCGACAAGGCCGACGAATTCATCGTCTTGCCACGGAGACGGGTTGTAGAGCGCACCTTCGTGTAGCTTGGGCGGTCAAGACGCTTTGCCAGGCACTGGGCCAGGCACTGGGCAAAAAACTGGGCAAAAAACTGGGCAAAAAACTGGAAAGCGCCATCACATGGCTCTTTGTCGCCAATATCCGTATCATCACCAAACGGCTTCCAAGATATTGAATTAAAAGAACACCATTCAGAAGTGTGTAGCGCCTCTTATCAACTTTATTTCAAAGCCGCAGTTGACTGACCCACAACAAGACGTGGTGCAAATTCTGCGGAACGTGGAGGAATAGTTTCGCTCTCCCCTTCAAGTCGTTCAATAAGCCAGGTCGCAGCAAGCTTTGCCATATCTCCAATCGGTTGCACAGCGCAGGTTGGTTTGGGTGATATGAGTTCACCCCACTGAATTTCGTCAATCGTCGCAATAGAAATGTCTTCCGGGCAACCAAGCTGAAGATCTCTTGCGGCACGCAACGCCCCTATCGCAGTTACATTGTTTGCGGTCACAAGTGCCGTCGGTCGGTCCGAATTTCGCAGCAATTTAAGCGCTGCGCGATAGGAAATATCCTCATCATATTCACCAAAATCCAAGTCATTTTGGTCCAACGTCAAACCGGCATCTTTTAAGCTTTGCCGGAGTCCGTCAAACCTTTCAGTGCCGCTCCATTGACGCTGGTTACCCGCGATATGGCCGATGCGGCGATGGCCAAGATCCACCAAATGGCGGACCAGTAATTCCATCCCCATGCGGTTGTCCAACCCAACATGGTCACATTCCAAGCCTGATAATTTATGGCCGTAGCTGACAAAACGGATAGAGCTGTTTTTGAGCGCGGAGACATATTTTTCGTCTGAGCCAGATGGCATTATGATGGCTGCGCGTACATTCAATTGCTCAAATTTGCGAACAAACTCGATGTCTCTTTTGGGGTCATGCGCAGCCGTGGCAGTCATGACCATATAACCAACATCATTAGCCGTTTTCTGAACATGCTCCAAAACTGAGCCGCTATGAGGGTTCGTCAAATCTGCAAGTATTAGGCCAACGATATTGTTGCGCCCTGTCTTGAGACTTTGCGCGACTGGATTAGGCGTATAACCAGCTGCCTTTGCAGCGTTTAATATGCGATCCCGAGTTTTTGTGGATACGCGTTCTGGCGCACTGAAGGCGAGTGACACGGTCGATTTTGCAACTCCGGCAGACTTAGCGATATCGGCCGCTGTTACACGTCTTGAAAATTCAACCACCTAAAAACTCCATTCACATATCGAATCGGTTCGATGCAGAAATGATAGAGGCATCGGACACAATTGAGCAGATTACCATACTTGACAAATCGAAAGGCAAAACGTTACATTAAATTTCGAACCGGTTCGATAGAATTGTTTGAAAGCCGGCGTTTCATTGGGAGGAAACAGAATGCGAAACATGCTTAGAACAACTCTACTGCTTGGCTGCAGTGCACTTATTGCACTTCCGGCTTTTGCCGAAACAACGATCAGTTTTAGATATAATGATCCAGATCCGGAAGTTATTGAGGCGGCTATTGAAGCCTTTGAAGCCGCAAATCCTGATATCGAGATCGAACTTGAACGCATATCCTGGGGCGATTCACGCACTCAGTTCTTGCGCGAAGCAGCTGTAGGCACTGGTCCTGACGTCGTGCACATAGCATTTGTTTGGCCCCTTGAAATGGGCAGCGCGGGGGCATTGCTTCCATTGAATGATCTCATTGAGAAGAACGGTGCAGGCGCCGGCTTTGATGATTTTATTGCGACAGATCTGGCACGCGACGCCGATGGTAAAATTTTCGGCTTGCCATGGACTGCTGACACATTCTCGCTTGTCTATATGCCTTCAGTACTGGAAGAAGCTGGCGTAGAAGTTCCAAAAACGTGGGACGATCTGCAGGCAGCAAGTCGTATGGTTGCAGAGAAAACCGGCAAAGTTGGCTTTGGATTTCCGGCGGGCGGCAGCGCCACGAACACGGTTTGGTTCCTCGTCAATTATCGCCTTTGGTCGAACGGCCTCGCACTTGTGGAAGAAGATGGCAATGGCGGGTTCAGAGTCGGTGTCGACGCACCGACTCTTGCCAATAGTTTCAAATTTTTTGCCGACTTCATGGGTGACGGCGGAAATCCGGACTCCAATATTGCTCTTGGTGGCTTAGCAGACATTGGCTCGCTGGCACCTATGGTTGAGGGTGATCAAGCCTTTGCCATCCTGCCGCCAAATGTGACCAAGGCTTTGATTGCTGCCTATCAGGAAAAATCCGGCACGACGGATGTACCTTATGCGTCGGTTGGTATTCCAACAGGTTCCGTTGGCGGTATCAGCCACATGGGCGGTCGCATGCTGGGCATCAACGCCAATACCGATCACCCGGAAGAATCATACAAATTCATGCAGTTTTTGATTTCCAATGAGTTTTTCTCCGATTACTTGACGGCGCAATTTCCGGCCAGCAAATCGGCACTCGCTGCTCTGGAATATCCTGCTGGGCTAGAGGGATACGGTATGCAATTGCCGAATGCCCGAACTTGGGGTGCCTATGCTAACGGCAAAACACCTATCGGCACCATGTGGAGCGAGACGGGGCGCGAGTTCGGCGCAATTCTGGTCGGTGACAAAACACCCGAAGAAGCCGCTCAGTCATTGATTGATACAATCAACGAGATGCTGGGCAGCTAGTGAGTTTGGCCAGCCGATTGGCTGGCCAGCCTTATCTTCGAGGAAATCATGCTTAGCTATTCCAAGGATCAGCGGAAGTTTGTCTTGTGGATGCTGTTGCCGGCATTCGGCATGATGGCGGCATTTTTTCTTTGGCCTACAATCTACAACATCAAGAACAGCTTTACCGATCTCAGTCTGCTCGGTTTGCGCGACGGCGGCAAATGGGTCGGCCTCGATAATTACATTGCGCTGTTTAACGATTCCGATTTCAAAAAAGTCGTCTTTAATACGTTATTTTGGCTGACATTTGTTTCTGTCAGTCTGCGGCTTGTCATAGGTTTTGCGCTCGCGCTGTTCATTGAATCTGAACTTATACGCCGCTTGCGTTTAACGGTGCCGCTTCGCATGGCAGCACTTCTGCCGTGGGCAACACCGGATATTGTTGCAGTTACTGTGTGGAAGCAAATTTTCGATGGCCGTTCGGGTGTCATCAATAACAAGCTGATCGATTGGGGGATTATCGACCAGCCCATCGTGTTTCTGGGCGACCCATCCTACGTATGGCCGGCCGTAATCACCGTCATTGTATGGAATGGTCTTCCCATCATTACGCTTACAATGGCAGCGGCCCTACAAACCGTGCCGCGCGATCTTTATGAAGCTGCAGACATAGATGGTGCCAACAGCTGGATAAAGTTCTGGCATGTCACATTCCCCCATGCCCTTCCGGCACTGGCGGTGCTGGGCCTTCTGACAACAATCTGGACATTCAACAACTTCATCTATGTCTGGATGTCCACTGGTGCCGGACCCGGAACATTTTCAAATGTTCTGGCAACCGAAGTTTATCTTCAGGCTTTCGTGAACTTTAAATTGGGCCTGTCATCGGCAATTGGCACCTTCATGGCAGCATTGGCGCTCGTCTTCGGCGTCATCTATTTCCGCTATGTTGTGACCAAAAGATTTGGAGGGTTGATGTGAGCGATATTGTATTGAACCCTGCGATTATGCGGCGGCGCAAACGTGGCCTCACGCGCAAACACAGCCCCATGAAAGCGGTATTGGCAATTGCGTTCTCTGCCTTGTTGATATTCTTCTTTGCCTCACCAGTTGTGTGGATTTATTTTGCATCGTTCAAGCCCAGTGCTGCGCTGATTGGTTCCGGTACCGAAGGCCTTGGTTTCACCTTTGAAAATTATAAGAATGTCTGGAAGAACGACTTCGGCCGCTTCATGTTGAACAGCCTGTACATCTGTGGCATCTCGGTGATTATCTCGACGACAGTTGCAGTCTGCGCCTCTTATGTGTTGTCGCGCTATCGCTTCGCCTACAAAAAGTGGCTCTTCGGTTTTCTTGTGCTAACGCAGATCTTTCCCTGGATCGTTATGATGACGCCCTTGTTCATCATGTTTGCGCAGCTTGATCTTATCAACAATCACTTCGCGATCATGTTCTGCTATGTCACGATTACGTTGCCGTTTTCGATCTATCTTATGGTCGGTTATCTAGAGGCACTGCCAAGAGATCTTGATGAAGCAGCTCTGATGGATGGCTGCTCTCGTTTGCAGACAATGCACCACATCATTTTGCCGCTGCTGGCACCCGGTATTGTAGCCACAGCAACCTACTCGTTTTTGTTGATGTGGACCGAATTTTTGCTTGCCCTGGCGCTGCTTACAAAAACTTCGATGAAGACATTGCCGCTTGGTCTCGCATTGTTCTTTGGCGAAGACACCGTCGACTGGGGCGCGGTGATGGCAGCATCTGCGCTGACAACATTACCCGCTTTACTTCTGTTCCTGCCGGTTCAGGCTCGCCTCGTTGCGGGTCTGTCGGCTGGTTCGGTCAAAGGATAATAATTTAGAATGGAAAATGCTGTTCTGGCCAATGACCATCCCGCCCTTGAATTGAAAAATGTTGAAAAGCGTTTCGGTGACTTTGCGGCCCTGCAAGGCCTCAGTTTCTCTGTGCCGAACGGCGCATTTGTTGCGATCGTGGGACCATCAGGTTGCGGCAAGTCTACCCTCTTACGCTTGATCGCAGGTTTGGAAGTAACAAGCGGCGGCGAAATTTGGTTGGATGGCGAGGATGTCACCGAAGCGTCTGCGGGCGAACGCGGCCTTGCGATGGTTTTTCAATCCTATGCGCTGTATCCGCACAAAACAGTGCGCGAGAATATGGCGTTTTCACTTAAAATTGCCAAGCGGCCAAAAGCGGAAATTGAAAGCCGCGTTGCAGAAGCTGCCCGCGCATTGCAACTTGAAGAATTGCTCGAAAGGCTTCCCAAGCAACTTTCAGGCGGTCAGCGCCAACGCGTTGCCATCGGTCGTGCGATTGTTCGCAAACCCAAAGTATTCTTGTTTGATGAGCCACTTTCCAATCTTGATGCCGCGCTGCGTGCTGAAACTCGCGTTGAATTGGCCGAACTCCACCAGCGGCTTGCTGCAACTATGATTTACGTCACGCACGATCAGGTTGAAGCGATGACACTTGCCGATCAGATCATCATACTCAATGCCGGCGAAGTGCAGCAGATTGGCAGCCCCAAAAAGCTATACAATGAACCGAAAAATGCTTTTGTGGCAGGTTTCATTGGTTCACCGAAAATGAATTTCATACGCGGAGCCATACGCGGCACAGCGTTTGAATCTGCGGACCTTTCGGTTTCAGGCTTGGGCAAAATCCCGGCTGGCGCTATCACGCTTGGCATCCGGCCTGAATCACTGATGCTTGCGGGTAAGCGCAAGGGCATTGGCCAAATTGAAGTTTCTATTGTGGAATATCTAGGCGATGAAAGCGTTATTCATGGCCGTTTAAGCGATGGCACGCCAATAATTCTACGTGAAAAGGGCGGCGTCGAGCTCAATTCTGGCGACAAAGTTTCCATCGATGTCGAAAATTCCGAAGCGCTTCATTTCTTTTCAATTGATGACGGCAAGCGCATTGCGATGGCGCCATCGGCAAAAGCACCGAGTGAAGGATAGCTGATGGGAGCAAAACCGAACTTTATCTTCATCATTGCCGATGACCATCGCGCCAGCTCGATCGGTGCTCATGGATGCCATGGAGTGTTAACACCCAACCTTGATGCATTGGCAAAGCGGGGCACAGACTTTCTTGGTGCACATTGTCAGGGTGGTTTTAACGCCGCCGTCTGTGTTCCTTCCCGAGCAACGCTGATGGCCGGCCGCAGCGTATTCGATTTGTCACCGCCCAATGAACGCGATGCGGATGACTTCAGCGTGGGTGCCACCATTCCGCCAGAAATGCCGACAATGCCGCAGCATTTGCGTAATGCAGGCTATCGGACACACGCCATTGGCAAATGGCACAATGATAAACCATCCTTCGTGCGCAGTTTTTCTTCAGCAGACAAAATCCTCTTTGACGGTATGTCAGAACATGAAGAGATGATTTTGCAGGATCACGATCCAAGGGGCATTTATGAGGAAAGCCGCGCGCGGCATGTGCCTGGCCATTCCACCGACATATTCAAAGATGCCGCCTTGAAATTTGTCGAAACGGCAAAATCTGATGAGCCGTTCTTTCTCTACATCGCATTCACCGCGCCGCACGATCCAAGAACGCCGCCTACTGAATTTGCGGTCGATCCATCAAGCGTTGCGTTGCCAAAGGCATATATGCCAGTTCATCCATTTGATAATGGCGAGGCCCTCATCCGTGATGAAATGCTGGAAGAGTTCCCGCGTTCGCCGGAGGCTATCCGTCAACATATCGCAGACTATTACGGCATCATAACGCATATGGACGATGCCATTGGCCAAATCATCAAAGCGGCTGAAAATAGGGGCCTGCTTGAAAATACAATCGTAGTTTACACAGCAGATCACGGCCTTGGGTTGGGTAATCATGGTCTTATGGGCAAACAAAATCTCTATGAACACAGCCTCAATATTCCGCTGATCATCGCCGGACCAAACGTCCCGGAAAACAAGAAATCAGACGCGCTCATATGGCATGGTGATACCCACGCGACGGTGCTGTCATTTGCCGGACTTGAACCTGCTCCGCAATGCGCCGGTACCAGCCTTATTGCACAAGATAAAAATGAAACAAATGGCTCAATGCGTCAGTATTTTGGCGCCGTTTACCGTTCATCGCAGCGTATGATCCGCGATGAACGCTACAAGCTGATACGATATTACAAGGACACCACGCAGCGCAGTTCAACCAATAGCCCGACATCCGGATCTGAATTGATCCAGCTATTCGATCTTCAAACCGATCCTGAGGAACTTATCAATCTCGTCTTTGTGCCTGAGCACCGGGCCACGCGCGACCGGCTTTGTGAGGCAATGAAAAACTGGCAGGCCGAAATGGGCGATAGCTGTGGCGCGTGCTCGTAGCTGTCAGGAGATTTTGTGATGAGCAACGATATTGACGTTTCCAGCCTGGTTCTAACTGACGAGAGTTAGAGTGTGAACTGCTGCCGGTTCCCGTCGTCGGAACGGCCGATGCGAATTTTCGGCCCGGCTGTTCAGCCAGCGGCCCGTTTCTTGTCTGTCGGCGCTACCAATGACCTTCATCGCGACACCGCAGGATCGCAGCCTGTCCGTCGCGATGACATTGGGATTTCTTGTCCGTTGGAGCGTTTCTGAGACACCTTATGCGACAAGCGGTCAAATATGCGCCGCCTCGTTCTCGGCAGGCTCGGGAATGCCTGCCAGCGTGAGTTCGGCCGCGTGATGGCAGCGCACCAGATGGCCGGGTGCCCATTCCCGCAATTCGGGCTGCTCTTTGCCGCAGATTTCGGTCGCATGCGGGCAGCGGGGGTGAAAATAGCACCCCGAGGGGGGATTGGCCGGGCTGGGCACATCACCTTCGAGCGGCGCCATCGCCGCGCGCTGCCGCGGATCGGCCACCGGAATGGTCGACATCAGGGCGGCTGTATAGGGATGTTTGGGTGTCGAATATAGGGCATCGGTGGGCGCCACTTCGACAACCTTGCCCACATACATTACCGCCACACGGTCGCAGATGTGGCGGACGACGCTGAGATCATGCGCCACGAACAAATAGGTGAGATGCAGCTCCTCCTGGAGGCGCATCATCAGGTTGAGCACCTGCGCCTGCACAGAGACATCAAGGGCCGATACCGGCTCGTCCGCCACCACCAGACGCGGATTGAGGGCCAAAGCGCGCGCTATGACAATGCGCTGGCGCTGGCCGCCACTGAAGGCGTGCGGGAAGCGCTTCATGTATTCGGGACGCAACCCCACCAGCCGCAACAACTCGGCAACCCGCTGATGGCGCGCTTCACGATCCTTCATGCCACCGGCGATCATCAACGACTCGCCCAGAATGTCCTGGATTTTCATACGCGGGTTGAGCGAGCCATAGGGATCCTGGAAGATCATCTGGATGTCGCGCCGCAAAGGTCGCATCTCGCGTTCCGGCACCGCAGCGAGATCGGTCACAGCGCCATCCGCACCATGATAGAGAATTTCGCCGCCTGTGGGGTCCATGGCGCGCATGATGCAGCGCGCAGTCGTGGTCTTTCCGCAGCCGCTTTCCCCCACAAGACCAAGCGTTTCGCCTTCGACTATGGAAAAGCTCACATCGTCGACAGCCCGCACCTGGCCGACGACCCTGCGAAGGAAACCCTTGCGAATGGGGAAGTATTTCTTCAGGCCCTTGACCTCAAGGACGGTCGAACGACGCTCCATGGGCACTGTCACTGGCATCAAGCTTCCTCGGCACGGTCATGGTGAAGAAAACAGGCGACGGATTGGTGCGGGCCGACAGACGCGAGCCGTGGCGTGCGCACATCACATTTGCCGGGCATGAAGGCCCCGCATCGGGGATGAAAAGGACAGCCTGCGGGGCGATTGAACGGGTGCGGGATCGTGCCTTCGATGGCCGGAAGCGGCCCGCGGGCTGTCTTTTGCACCGAGGGGACCGAATCCAGTAATGCCCTGGTGTAGGGATGCTGGGGGTTGTGGAAGATATCGTCCACCGGCCCCGCTTCCATCACCCGGCCAAGATACATGACCACCACATCATCTGCGATCTGGGCGATGACGCCCAGATCATGGGTGATGAAGATGATCGACAGGGCGTGGCTGTGTTGCAGACTGCGCAGCAGGGTGAGCACCTGCGCCTGGGTGGTCACATCAATGGCAGTGGTCGGCTCGTCGGCAATCAGCAGCTTGGGGTCGCACAACAGCGCCATTGCGATCATCACGCGCTGGCGCAGGCCGCCACTGAGTTCCCACGAATACATATTGAGGCGCTCTGCTGGGTTGGGCATGCCCACTTCCGACAGACGTTTCAGGACGATCTTCTCGGCATCAGCCTTGCTGATCTTGCGATGCAAACGCACCGCCTCGATCAACTGATTGCCAATGGTGTGCACGGGGCTCAGCGCGGCCATGGGCTCTTGCGGGATCAGGGCGATCTCGTTTCCGCGAATGGAGCGCAGCTCGCGCCCGTTCTGGTCGAGCTTTGCCAGATCGATCACCTCCGGTCGAAGAGGGGACCCCGCCTCGGGACGGAACAGGATTTCTCCATCCACGACGTTTCCCGGCTTTTGCACAATCCCCAGAATAGACTTGATGGTGACGCTCTTGCCGCAGCCGCTTTCGCCGACAATGCCTACAACCTTGCCGCGCGCGACATCAAAGCTTACGCCGTCAACCGCCTTGGTGACCCCCTCCTCGGTGCTGAAATAGGTCTTGAGGCCGCTCACCGACAGGATGAAGTCTTCGTTCATGTCACGCCAATCAATGGTAGGGATCTGCGGCATCGCGCAGCCCGTCACCGACGAGATTAAGCGCGAGCACGGTTATGATGACCGCCAGGCTGGGCAGGAGCAGCCACGGTGCCAGCGCCACCGATTGCAGGTTTTGCGCTTCGGCCAGCATGACGCCCCAGCTGATCGCGGGTGGCCGCATACCGAGTCCGAGAAAGCTCAAAAATGTTTCATTGATGATCATCACCGGAATGGCCAGCGTCACGGCGGCGATGATGTGGCTGCTCATGCTTGGCACCATATGGCGCAGCACAATGCGCATCTGGCTGCATCCCGCCAGCTTGGCCGCCACGACAAAATCCTCTTCGCGCAGTACAAGGAACCGTCCGCGCACCTCCCGGGCGAGCGTTGTCCAGGTGATCAGCGCCAGAATGACGGTAATGGCCAGATAGGTTGTGGTGACCGACCAGGTTCGCGGCAGGGCGGCGGACAGGGCGAGCCAGATGGGAATTGGCGGAATTGACTGCAGCAGTTCGACAACGCGCTGGATGACCATATCGGTAATGCCGCCGAAATAGCCCGAAATACCCCCCATCACGATGCCGATAATTGTGCTCAGGAACACGGCAACCAGTCCGATGGACAAGGACACCTGAGTGCCGAACAGCAGTCTCGACCATTGGTCGCGCCCCAGCCTGTCCGTGCCCAGCAGGTGGATATTTCCAACCGTCTCCGCGTCCGCCAGGGCTAGAAAATGAAGACGGGACGGAAACAGGCCGAACACCCGCCATTCATAGCCCCGGCCGAACAGAACCAGCGGTATCTTGCGGCTTTCGTCGATCTTCCACTCCATGCGCAGAGTGCGCGAATTGCGCGAGCCGGTGGCGTCGAACACAAAAAGTGCCGGTCCGTTGTCCCACAGCTGGATGGTTTGCGGGGGTCTGAACGAGCCTACTGAATTGCTGTCATTCGGGTCCTGGGTGCTGAAGAATCCGGGAAGCAGCCCCATTGTGATGATCACGATCAGCACCACTCCGCCGACCAGGGCAAGCCGGTTCTTTTTGAACCGCCACCAGACCAGTTTCCAGTTCGGCGCGACCGCGAAGGCGTCCTGCTGGCCAGATATGTCCGCCGGCGGGTTTTCGAGGTCGGACAGGTTGGATGGCGACTCAACGGACATGCGTTCGTCTCCGGGTCAAATGTCGTGACTGTGGATGGCGCTTGATCGCCACCGCCGTAATCACGCTCCCTCCATGCGAATGCGCGGGTCGATCCAGGCCAGCAGGATGTCTGAAAGCAACGTGCCGATGACTGCCAGACCGAAATAGGACATCACGATAGCCCCCGCCAGGAACATGTCCTGGCCGATGAGCGAGCGCAGCAGTAGCGGCCCGATGGTTGGCAGGTTGAGCACTGTCGCCACCACAAGGCTGCCTGAAAATATCAGTGGCAGATACCAGCCAAGGCTGCTCACCAACGGATTGATGGCCAGACGTAAGGGATATTTCAAAACCAGTTTCCACTCCGACATGCCCTTGGCGCGCGCCATTTCCATATAGGGCTTGCTCAACTCGTCGAGCAGATTGGCCCGCAGGATGCGCGCCAGTCGTGCGGTGCCGTCGAGACCCAGGATCACCATTGGCAGCCAGATGTGTTTCATAAGATCCAGCGTTCGGGCGAAGCTCCATGGCGCATCAGCGTAATCGGGGGAAAACAGACCGGTAATGGTGATGCCCCATTGCGTGAAGGCGATCCACATCAGGACGAGGGCGGTCACGAAGGTCGGCGTGGCGACTCCCACATAGTTGATGACGGTAAAGACATAGTCGAGGATGGAATATTGCCGTGTCGCCGAAATGATGCCGATGGGAAGGGCGACGGCGAATGTGAACAGGAAGGTCGACAGGCCCAGCGCCACCGTCAGCAGAAGCCTTTGGCCAATCAGTTCCGAGATGGGTTTTTGAAAGTCGAGCGACATGCCCAGATCGCCCTGCAACATGCGCAGCAGCCATTTGGCATATTGCACATACATGGGCTGATCGAGACCGTATAATTGCCTCAACGCATCGATCTGCGCCTGGTCGACAGAGGACCCGGAAGCGGCCAGTTCGGCAACATAGCTGGTAACGAAATCGCCGGGTGGGGCCTGAATGAGCGCAAAAGCGATAATGGAAAACACGAACAAGAGCGGCGGTAACAGCAGCAGCCGCTTGACGACGTAGAACAGCACTGGCTGGCCCTCTCAATGAATATGCAGTCCTGCCCGGAACCACCCTCCCGGCCCATTTCGCGCCGGGAGGGTATTCTCAATCCGATGCTGTCTACTTTGCGAAGTAGAACTGCTCGGGTCGGGTATTGCCGGGGGTGCGCAGCGGCCAATCATTGCCGGCGACTTCTGCGACGTTCTTCAGCTTGCCGTTTACAACAACGACACCCTGCACCATCGGCGTGAGTCCGACCGTGCCGATCTCCCAGACATTGTCAGCCCAGATACGGAACAGTTCCTGGGCAAGTTCGATCTGGCGATCCTGGCTGGAAACCTTGGCCTCGTCGATAATATCCATGATCCTCTGGATCTCGGGGGTCGGCTCGACGCCTTTTTCTCCTTTGCTGTTGACCCACTGACGCACCAGGGGTGCAAGGGTCATGGCAGGCTGGCTGCGCGGATCGTAATTGGGCTGCCCGCTGAAGGGGAACCCTGTCGTATCCTCGTTCCAGATTTCGATCTGCAGGTCATTGGTGTCGCGCATGGCAAAGTGCGGAGTACGTTCGCGCAGTTCGATATGTGCCCTGACGCCAACCTCTGCCCAGTCTTCCACGACCAGCTGGCCAATATCCGCCCAGCTGGCAAATGCCGGCACAACGCTGATTTCGAGATCAAGCCGCTCACCATTGGGCAGCAGGCGAAACCCATCGCCGTCGCGTTCCGTCAGGCCGATGCCATCGAGAAGCGCATTGGCCTTGTCGATCTCATGCTGGGTATATTTGAAGGCATATTCGTCACCCGGATAATAGGGATGGAACGGTGCCGGAACGCCCTGGCGTGACTCACCAATGCCGAGGAATGCGAGTTCCTTGATCGCTTCGCGTTCGATGGCATAGGACAACGCGATTCGGAAATCCTTGATCCGCAGAATATCGCCAATGGCCGGGTCGTTGTTATAGGTCTGATTAAACATCAAAACCGCATCGGAGCCACCGAATGTCGGATAGGTGACCACGCGATAGCCGCCCTTTTCGGCGTTTTCCATGAGCACGGGATAATTGCTCATCTCGATATGACGGCCCTGCATGTCGATCTGACCGCCGACGGCTGCCAGGTTCAACGTCTGCTTGTCGGCAAAGAAGGTGAACTTCACCTCATCGATATAGGGAAGTTGATTGCCTTCAGTATCGACAGCGAAATAGTAGGGGTTGCGCTCGATCACAAAGGTTTCGTCACCTACGGTCGTGCCATTGGGCGCCCACGCGGCGGTGCTTGGACGATTGCCGCTCAGATGCGGCAATGCCTCGACCTGAAACAATTGCACCCAGCTGTCAAAGCCAGCCTCGGCCACCTTGGCCTTAAGTTCATCTGCACCGGTGAAATCAGGGTGGAACTGCTTGAGGTAATGGGCTGGCGCGAAGGCGAGATTGGTGATCGACTTGTCAGCCCCGTCCTTGTTGGCCAGGTCAAGCAGGAACGCCGTGTTCGGCTGCGTAAAGGTCCAGCGCACCGAAGTCTCGTCGAGTTTCTCAACGGTCACGACCGAGCCGTCCGGATTGCTCATCCACACGGGCACGGAAGGCATCAGCTCGGCATTCTTCAGAATGGAATTATACCAGAACATGATGTCATCGGCGGTAAAGGGCGCGCCGTCGGACCATTTCATGCCCTTGCGCAGTAACACTGTCCACTGCGTAAAATCGGCGTTGGACTCCCAGCCCTTGGCGATATGTGGAATCACCTCACCGCCGGTCGGTGAAAATCGCAACAATGCGTCATAGGCGACGCGGGTATAGTTGTTATGATCGGATGGCCCGAGGAAACCACGCCGCAAGACGCCACCATAGGTGCCGATGGAATCGGTCACCTGCTCGACAAGTGGCTCCTCCGGCAGCCGATCCTGTACCGGCGGCAGCTCGCCGCTTGCGACCAATGCGGCCAGTGCGGGCGCTTCCTGATATTCAGTTTGCGCCGCCGCCTGTTGCGGTGCCGCCAACACAAGGCCAAACGCCACGGCCAAACTCCCGGCCTGCAGTGCTCTCCAACTCCAGCTCATGTTCATTCTAAGTCTCCCTGTTTTTCCTGTTAACCGCAACGCGCAGTCGTTTTGTCTTTTGGAACCAGCCTGCGCTCGTGATCTGTTTCAGATGTCACGCACTTCTTCTTGATCGCTTATAAGCCGCTGAGATTCTCGCAGAATATTGGCCGAGAGGAAACCTCATTTCCATCATCAACCTGTCAAACAGTCGCAGAATTTGCCGCATTGTCAAGCCCGTCCCCGGCGCCTATTCAGGCACAACGCTCCAGGGTCCGATCACCGCTTTCACCACATGCGGATGACCGCCGCCCAAATCCCATTCGACGAAATCCGCCGGCTCCCCCGGCCGGGGATTTTTTGCGGAAAGTCCGATGGCGCGCAAGGGGTTGGCCCGGGTCAGTTTGATGACTTCGCTCATACCGAATCCGTACCATTGCATGACGTTTCGGACCATTTCGTCCATCGAGGCGGCAGACCCGGCAAGATAGCTGGACCCGGGCAGCCGCACCGACCCATCCTTGTGCCTGAAAATCTTCTGGGCACCGATGGTGAATTCGCTGAGCGTGGCAGGCGCGCCAGCTGCGGCTGAGGCGTCGGTCACGATCATTGCCCGGTCGAGCGTCTTGGCGCGCAGCCATGACTGCAGGATATCGCGGGGAATATGGATGCCATCGGCAATGAAGCTGGCCATCAGCTGGTCGCGTCCCAACTGGACCAGCATTGAGCTCTCGTTCTTGTTCAGCATGTGCGGCATTCCGTTCCCCAGATGGGTCGACATCGTCGCACCGGCAGCGATCGCCGCGTCGATCTGGGTCCGGGACGCCGCCGAATGGCCAATGGCGCAGGCGATGTTCTGCCCCCGCAGGAACGCGATCAGATCGATGACGCCGTCGATCTCGGGCGCAACTGTCATCAATTTGATCGGCCGCGTCGACACGCGCTGGAGCGCCACAACCAGATCGGGCGAGCCGGAACGCATATGCGCCGCCGGATGGGCACCCACATAGCCTTCCTCCGGCGACATGAACGGGCCCTCGATGTGGTAGCCAGGGACCATGAACGGGCCAAGATTGCTGCGCGAAACCGCGTCGTCGAGCGCACTCAAAAGGGCAATTAGGTCGTCCTGACTGGCGGTGATCAGCGTCGGCAGGCAGCGGGTCACGCCCGTGGCCAGCATCCCGGCCAGCGCTTCGTCCATGCGTTCCGGCGTCACGCCGGGCGCATTGAAATCGATGCCGGCAAAACCGTTGACCTGGATGTCCACCATGCCCGGGGTGACAACTCGGTCCACATCCTGTTCCACATCGGCCTTGGGGTCAGCGCTCAGGATTTCCCCTGCACCGTCGATGTCATAGCGGGCAGGCGCCCCCTCCGGCCCGAATGCGGTCGCGATGGTATAATTTTCGGTCTGCCTTTTGGCTTTCATCTGTCAGGTTTCTGAGGCCAGCGCTGCCAATGTACCGGGTGACAGCAGCGCGGCCGACTCCGGATCGAGGAAGAGATAAGTATTGTCATGGGTTCGAATGATGGACGCCGGACATGAATTGCTCACAGGCCCCTCCAGGGCGTTCTTGACGGCCTCGGCCTTGCGCGCATCCGGAACGGCACATACCAAGGTGCGGCTGCGCAGGATTTCCCGCACGCTCATCGAAATCGCCTCGGTCGGAACCTCGGAGAAATCGGCAAACCAGCCTTCATTGGATTGTTGGCGGCGGCACTTCTCGTCCAGCTGGACGACGATATAGGGCTGCGTCGTATCGAAATCAGCCGGAGGGTCGTTGAACGCCAGATGCCCGTTTTCCCCGATGCCGATAAAGGCCACATCAATCACGACCTCGGAAATGACCTTTGAGATGCGCGCCAGTTCCGCTTCGAGATCTGATGCGTCGCCATTGACCGGCACGAAGGCCTTGAGCGCGCCCACCTTGTTGATGAAGCGCGTCTTGAGGTAGCCGCGAAAACTCGCCTTGTGGGTATCCGGCATGCCGATATACTCATCGAGGTGAAAGATTGTCACGCGCGACCAGTCGATATCCGGCGCTGCGATCAGCGCGTCGAGCGTTTCGAGCTGGCTGGCACCCGTGGCCAGAATGACGAAGGCCTCGCCGCGCTCCTTGATCGCTTCTGTTATCTTTGCGGCCCCGGCATGCGCCGCCTGTTGACCCAGTTCAGACGAATTCTCAGCCAGACTTGCGAACATACAGCACCGGTTGTTTTTTGTTGAAAATCAGAAATTGACCTTTAGCGCGACTGCTTTACCGGGTCAATGCAGCGAACCGGGTTGTGATTGAGAGAACACAAGTTCCCTGGACCGATTTCGTCAACCCATGCAGACTTTCGACTTCTGGTTCACGTCCTAGAGCGTTTCATGGTTACATTGAATCATTTGACCGGGTTTGCCAACTTGCCCGATGCGCAGCCCCGAATTGCAATGGGCGCTACGTCGCCTGCCTTGCCGATAAACTGATCTGGAGCATCAAATGGCTCAAAGTAAAGATGAAACGCTTGTCTTAAGATTTTGTCGGCTGTTGTGGGAACAATGAGCCACTGCACGCCAAGATTTGGTGGCGTGCAGTGGCGGCGGCTGGATCGTGAAACGCTTGGTCGTGATGGACCGTTTTAGAGTTTGATCAGCCGTCGTCTTCGCATGAGGCCTGAACGGATACGCAGCAGCCAGAGGCTCTGCACGACAAGCAAAGGACATGACGAAGACAATGAAGGATAGCATCGGCATCGACATTTCGAAAGATCAATTGGACGTGCATCGGTCCAACACGGGCGCGTCAGCCCGGTTTCCCAACAATCCAGCTGGGTTCAGAGCGCTGAAATGCTGGATCGGGAAGGATGGGAAGGTGCAAAATTTGTCTGCTCGCCCCCGCCGCGGGATCTGGCCAGTCAGGCGGCCTGCTGGGAAGGCATCGAAAATGGCATTTCTGACCTGTTTTCCTCCGATCATTGCCCGTTCCGCTATGATGATCCGGAAGGCAAGCTGAATGCCAAGGGATCGACCAGTTTTCGCTGGATTCCAGATGGCATTCCAGGGGACGAGACGCGGTTGCCGATCCTGTTTTCGCAGGGTGTCGCCACTGGCCGTATCAGCGCCTGCCGTTTCGTCGAACTGACCGCCATAAATCACGCCAGGATTTATGGTCTGTACCCCAAAAAAGGCACGATTGCCGTGGAGAGTGATGCGGACCTGAGCTTGTGGGACCCGGCCTTAAAAAGAACAATCACAAATACCGATCCCAACCACCGCCCCGATTACGCGCCTTATGAAGGTATGGAAATCACCGGCTGGCGGGTAAAAACCCTGCTGCGCGGTACAGTGGTTTGCGATGGCGGACATCGGAACGAAAAACCAGCGAGCCGCTACCTGCTGCGGCAGCGCTCACCGCTCTGTGCGTAGAACAGGTTTACTGCCAGCAGCGACCAGCACCGGCACCGCGACTGACGATTCAGCACCATGGCCTGACCGACGACTATCAGTATATCAAAGAAGTGCGGTCATTTGGAGCAGCGAACGATCTGGACAATTTTAATCCGGCGCAGCACCCGTCCTCATCTCAAGCGATAGTGGGCTGATTGTATCCAACGCGGGAACGCTGGCGGCGGTGCGCTCCTGCTCGGCCTGCAATGCGTCGGCAGCAGCATCCCAGTCGATCGTCAGAACCGTTCCCTCGGCTACGACCTGCTGGCCGTCGACCCAAACATCGCGAACGCTGCGTCCGCCCGAGGAATAGATCAGGTTTCGCAGCGGGTCGCGTAGCGGCCGCATATTGGGTTCGCGCAGATCGCACACCACCAGATCGGCTTTGGCACCGGCGGCAAGACGGCCGATGTCATCTCGTCCGAGCAATTTTGCCGCACCGATCGTGGCGGCGTGAAACACCCGCGCCGTGTTTGCGGTGTGGCGCGGTCCGGCCGCGACACGGGCAAGTGTTTCCGCCAGACGCATTTCCTCGAATAGGTTTTGCGGGTGGGTATCGGTGCCCAGCGCAATGTTGACACCGGCATCCATATAGGCGCCCAGATGGTGCATCATGGTGCCATCGCGGGCAAAAACAGTGGGGCAATGCGCCACCGACGTACCGGTGCCGGCAAGCAGCGCCAGATCATTGCGGCGCGGCCAGTTCAGCCAGGGGTGTTCGTCAGTAAAGACAGCGTGACCCAGGATCGTGGTCGGTCCGAGGAAGCCGATCTGGTGGAGATATTCAACCGGTGTCATGTCGAGGCGTCTGTTGATGCCCCTGAATTCGGGATAGCTTTGCGCCGCATGGGTGTGCAAAGGCCGTCCGGTTTTACGCGCCAGTTCAGCGGCTGCCACCAGCAGTTCCTTGGTGCAGGTATCAACCTGCGCCGGAGAAACCAGCGCAGACAAGCGCCCGCTTTCATGGGTCTCGGCAGTCTGCATTACCGCTTGAGCCTCTTCAAAGGCCGACTGCCCTAAATCCGGTGCCCAGTCATATTTGGTTTCATGCCCGGTGTCGGTCCACCAGCGCGCCGAGCGAAACATCGGTGCCGCCCAGGCGCGCAATCCGCTATCAGCCAGCAGATCAAGCCATCCAGGATAGGCATGGCTCAGATCGACAATCGAGGTCGTGCCATTTGATAGCAGTTCGGCGAGACCGTAGCGCGCCGATGCCAGTTGCGCCGCATGATCGTGAATGAAGTTCTGCCGGAACGGGTGGCGGGAGCTGTAGAACAGCATGGGGTTGCCGAATTCATCAACATAACCCCGGAAGATCGCGGTTTGCGAGGGGTGGCAGTGGATGTTGATCAACCCGGGCATGACGAGGCGTCCAGCGCCCTCGATCTCGGTTGCGACCGGCCCGTCATAGTGCCCGCCGACCTGCAGCAGCCGGTCGCCTTTCCAGACGACATCGCCGCCTGTCTGATAATCGTGCTGCCCGGTCTCACGGTTCCAGCCAATGATCCAGTCTGCTGCACGGATGCAGGTTACATGCTCGTTCAGTATTGCGTCTTGGGTAGCCATGTTATCATCTCCGGAAAAACGGTCATGATTGCAACGAGCAGGAAAATGCAGCCCAGGAAGGGCAGTACTCCCACCACGACATCAGCAACAGAGCCATGACCTCGAACCGCCTGCACGACATAAAGGTTCATGCCGACCGGTGGTGTAATCAGCGCAATTTCGCACATCACGACGAGAAAGATGCCGAACCACAGCGGATCGAATCCCAGCGCCGTGACCACCGGAAAGACAATCGGAATTGTGGCAATCATCATCGCCAGAGAATCCATGAAGCAGCCCAGCATCACGTAGAAAATCACCAATACGAAAATCATCTGCCAGGGCGGAATATCAAGCTGCGACATGGCGCTGGAAATCTGAGCCGGCACGCCGAGGACGCCAACGATGAAATTGAGATAGAAGGCAGCAATCAGGATCAGTAGCGTCATGGCGGTCACCCGGACAGTCGCCAGCAGGCACTCATATAGCATGTGCCAGCCCAGTTCCCTGTTGGCGGCAACAAGGATCAGTGCGCCGCATACGCCGAGGCCGGCTGCCTCTGTCGGTGTCGCCCAGCCGCCATAGATGCCGCCCATCACCAGCAGGAAAATCGCAAGTGGCGGCAACAGATCGCGAAGCCTGCGGCGGCGCACCGCCCAGGGGACAGGGTCCGAGCTTGCGCTGATGGCGGCATTCAACGTGCTGGCAACGATGATGGTCCCCATGAAAAGCAACGCCAGAATGACGCCCGGCACTACCCCTGCAAGAAATAGCTGACCAATCGATGTGTTGGTCAGCGCGCCATAGATGATCAGGTTGATTGACGGGGGAATCAGAATGCCCAGCGTTGCTCCGCTCGCCACCGTACCCAGCACCCAGGGTTCGGAGTATTTCTTACCGCGAAAGGCCGGGAACGCCACCGTGCCGATGGTGGCTGCCGTTGCAACAGATGATCCCGAAATCGAGGCGAAGATTGCAGAAGCTGCAATGTTGGTATGCAGCAGGCCGCCCGGCAGCGGACGCAGCCAGTCATCCAATGCGACATACATTCGTTCGGTAATCTTGCCGCGTACGAGAATCTCGCCCATCAGCACGTAAAGCGGTATCGCCACCAGAAGAAAATTGTTCAACGTGCCCCACATCAAAGTGCCGAAGGGGCGGAACATCGTGTCGCCGAAAAACCACCACGCAGCAAATGCGGCAGTGAGAAAAAGAGCCGATGCGATGTGAAAGCCGATAATCAGCATCAGCAACATTAGCCCGAATCCTAAGGCCAGCATCCAGAGACTAACCATGGGCGTCCTTGCGTTGAAGCTGTTTCATGCGGGGGTGTCCGTGCCGGGCCGGGCAGCGGTATAGTCGGCAACCTCGCTTTCGATTTTCACAGTGCCAAACTCCCTTTCCACCCTGGGCGGGTCAGTTATCAGAAGAAGCACTGCACGCAGGGCCTGCAAAACCGCATTCAATGCAAAAAACCAGATTCCCAGCACCCAAAGCCCCTGTGGAATCCAAAGCGGGGTCTGCAGCGGCGTATTTGCGCGGGACTGAAACAGAAGGGTTTCATTCAATGTCCCCTGGGCGTGATAGGCTAGGAACAGCACTATGCCAGCCAGGGAAACATAAGCGAGAACATGCAGGATGCGTTGCAGCCCGATCGGGAACAAGCGGAAGGCAAGGTCAATACGTGTGAACTCGCGGCGGTGCAGCACATGGCTCATACCGAGCGATCCGACCAGCGCCAGCACATAGCCGCCCAATTCGTCGGTGCCCTGAACCGAAAACGCCAGAAGCTTGCGTGCAAGAATGTCATAGGCGATCAGTACTGCCAGGATCAGAACCGCGATTCCGCCCACAAGCGCCAGCAGGATTCCTGCTTTGCCGAGAACAGAATCCAACTTCCGGTATGAGATCATGAGTGCCCCGCCTTTACGACCAATGCAAAGGCAGTTCACCAACGCATGTGGCATTCTGCCCGATCTGCCTGCAGATTTGCATCCCCAGCCTAATGCCGGGGATGCAATGTCCTCAATTGACAGTCGCAGCCATTCCGCGTGCGGTGCCGACTGTCTCGTTCCAGACCTTAGCGCAACCCTCATAGACCCGTTCACAGCGCGTCGCCCATTCACCGAGAATGACATTTTCAGCAATTCTGCGAAGCTTATCCAGATCGCTTTCGGCTAATGCCACAAGCTCAAGATCATAACTTGTGTAAAGCGTGCTGTCACATGCACCGCCAGTTGTGCAAGCCACTGCAAGTCCATTGGTTTCACCCGCCAGTTGCCACAGATCAGACTCCATTTTGTCAAAAGCGGCTTCAAGCTTGGCCTGCTCTTCAGCTGGCAACGAGTTCCACCATTCGACATTGACAACATGCGCCTGAACCGCGCCCGACACGGCAAGTGGCAGAACATGTGTCGTCACTTCCGGCCATTTTCCGGTATTGGCTGACGTGGCCGAAGTGATGCCGCATGAGGCAACACCACGTTGCAGCGCCGGATAGACTTCAGGAAAGGCAAGGGTTACCGGGCTTGCACCGACCGCTTCGATAAGGGCCGACATGGAAGCGGTGAACGAGCGGACCTTCAGGCCTTTGAGATCGTCGAGATTTGCAATCGCCTGGTTGCAGAAGAATATCTGCCCGCCAAACGGCCAGATCGCCACCGGCCGGACGCCAAATCGCTCTTCCAGCCGTGCGGCGAAGACATCGCGATACGCATCGACCGAAGCGCGGAGTTCATCGAGATTGGTCGAAACTCCGATCAGATCAATGCCTTCCAGAAAAGGATCATCGCTTGCGACAAGTCCAACCTGGATTGAAGCGACATCAAATGTCCCGGCGCGGATCAGGCGCAGGCCATCTGCCATTTTAATGCCCAGCGCCTGGAACTCACTGCGGTCGACGGTAAAATCCTCGCTTCTGAGTTGCTCCATCGTAGAGGATTCTACAGGATATTGTGAGCTGGTTTCCTGAGACTGGCTGAGCCAGCGCACGGGCGTCTGGGCGGCTGCCAAGGCGGGAACGCAGGCCAACACGACACTCAATATGGGTAATGCTGAACGTAACATGATTGAACTCCTGGTTTGATTATTGACTGACTGAACGCGCATTTCTTGATGACAATGCTTCCTTTCATGATCGTAAATGTTCGTTTTCGTTCAAATTTTTCAACGGGGTTCATCCGGCACTTTTCCCACATTGCGCTATCATGCTGTCGACCGAACTCTGTACGCTGACGCGGTTGCACATCAATCCAGACTGCACTGGCAATCCGTCAGTTTGCTTGGAGATCTGTAGTTCCGGTCCATGGCGATATCGGCGAGCGCGATACTCACCCTTTGATCTGTCAGCGCGTCGGCATTCGACCTGCCGATGCCGGTTGCCGCCCCGGTCACAAGCGGAGTTTTTCGCTGTAGGCCATCTGCCAGAGGAAATCCCACCAGCACCCCCCTCGCCAGTGCGTTCGCAACCGGCCTTGCGTCCCTGCGGGGCCCGTTCTCACCGTCCCCAGTGCCAAATATGATACACGGGTGAGGCCGGCGGTCCAGAGAAATGTTCGATTGACGATCGAAATTGTGTGCTTATGATGGAATCAACTGTGGTTGTATGAAATCAGACAAATGCGGAGAGCGGCAGGCATTTCTTTCAACAAGACTTTGAGTCAATCCATGAATACAGAAAATCCCGGCGCTGTCAGCAGTGGCGGAATGCTCGCTGCGGCGCGCCGTGACGCCATCAGCCGACTGGTTGCCGAGCAGGGCGCATTGTCCGTCGGTGCGCTTGCCACGCGGTTTGGGGTTTCGGAAATGACGGTGCGGCGGGACTTGAATCAACTCCAGCGCAGCGGCGCCATACAACGCGCTCACGGCGGTGCAGTCCGGGTCCCGGTGGTGGTGCCGGTCCCTGCCATGAGCGAGCCGACTTTCAATGCGCGGCGACAGTGGAACAGGGAAGCAAAGGCCCGGATCGCCGCGACGGCACTCGGTTTTGTCGGTGAACAGGATGTCATCGGGGTGGATGTCGGCTCGACCGCCACCGAACTGGCAGAGCTTTTGCAGGCCCGCACAGACATCAGTGTCATTACCCATAATCTTCAGGCCGTTGCAGCACTAGCGCGGTCCGAATCCGGTCCGAAAATGTATGTAATCGGGGGGCATTACCGGCGCAGCGAGGGATCCTTGTGCAGTCCCGAAGCGTCGAATGAATTGAGACGCTTTTCCCTCAACACCGCCTTTATCGGAGTGGCCGGAATCACGCCGGAAGGCCTGTTCGACTATTCGCCGGAAGAGGCTGATATCAAGAATCTGTATGCCGACCGGGCACACCGGACTTGTATCTTGTGCGATTCTTCAAAATTCGGCCGGCGCGCGCTTGTCCGCTTCAGCGGATTGAACGCGGTCGACATTCTTATAACGGATCAGGCTCCGCGGGGCGAGCTTGCTGCGGCGCTGGCAGACAACAAGGTTCAGGTCATCGTTGCAAGCGCCCCGGCGTCGCTGAAAAAATCGTCCTGAGACACCACCTCGTTCGGCAAAAGGCACAGTTCCGCGATCTGTACGGCACATAGGTGCCCTGGTTTGCAAGGAATAAACTGACACAGAGGAAAGACATGACACAGCGCAATCTTTTGGGAATGCTGACGCCATCATCGAATACGATTGTCGAACCGGTGGTCAGCGAAATGCTGCGGAGTGTGAGCAATACCACCGCGCATTTCAGCCGTTTTGAGGTCACTCAAATCAGCCTCGACAGGGACGCACTTGATCAGTTCCAGAGCGACAGACTGGTTGCTGCGGCTACTCTGCTGTCCCATGCCAGGGTTGCTTCGATCTGCTGGGCCGGCACCTCGGCCGGCTGGCTGGGTCCCGAAACCGACCACAGGCTTTGCCGGCAGATTGAAGAGGCGACCGGCATTGCAGCGACAACATCCACGCTGGCCCTGCTCGACGCGTTCACAAGCGCAGGGGTGAAAAATTACGGACTGGTCACACCCTATCTGGATGATATTCAGGAAAAAATCATCGGGAATTTCCGGCAACAAGGCTTCAATTGCGTGCGTGAGCGGCACCTTTGCGACCGCGGCAATTTCTCATTCTCCGAATATGGCGAAGACATCATAGAAGACATGGTGCGCGAGGTTGCCGCCGACAAACCTGATGCAATTGCGATTTTCTGCACAAATCTGCGCGGCGCCAGCCTTGCCGACAGGCTGGAAAAAGATCTGGGGATTCCAGTCTATGATTCAAATGCCACCAGCCTATGGGGCGGCATGCGCGCAGCCGGTCTGGATCCGTCATCGGTGCAAGGGTGGGGCTCGCTGTTCGCTCTCAAGACGCCGCACGGCACAAGCGCATCTGGATAAGTTCAGCAGGGCCAGGGGCGGCTGTGGGCAGCCCGTTGGGCACAAAGGTGTCACCCACGCCCATGAGCCCGCTCTGCCCGCATTCTCTGCCCGATGCAGATGCAGCGAACCGGGTTGTGATTGAGAGAACACAAATTCCCTGGACCGATTTCGTCAACCCATGCACACCGTCGACTTCTGGTTTGCGTTCTAGCCCTTCCAATTCATATAAGCGTCAGTCCCGCCATTTCGGGCGCTGGCAAAGTCATCCTCATTGGCGGTAAGGCTGCTGCCTTGGGCGAGGACGCGCGACAGTGTGTCGGCCACAAGCGGCGCTTGGCCGGGTGTCAGGTTGCAGGGATCAAGCTGGAAATAACCCAACTCGACTTCATGATTGCGCACGATAATTGCGGGATCTTCCTGTCCCAAAGCGCGCGCAAAGGTAGCGGCGCTGGCCCCGGCACGGGTTGGATCGACGATGATTTGCAGCCGCTGCAGCGGGTTGCCCGTGGGGTCATCGATTTTGAGGGCTGCGATACCGGGCAGGCCCTCCACCGCCCCTTGCCAAAGCGTCAGCGCTGCGTCTTCCTCGGCGCGTATGCCGTCATGGTCGCGCTGCATCCACGCCTCCATCGCCGCAATCACGCCTGCAATGCTCTCTTTGCCCACCTTCATACCGCGCCCGATACCCACATTTTGCAAGTAAGCGGCGCGAACCAAATCGGTGTTGCCCGCGATGATGCCTGATGTGGGGCCTCCGAGAAACTTGTGACCGGAATAAATGGCAATATCTGCCCCTTCTGCGATAAAGCGCGTCAGATCATATTCCGAGGCAGCATCAACAATCACCGGCACGCCTTTGGCGTGGGCGATACGGGCAAAACGTGCAAAGGGGATTTGGCCGTAAGCGACAACGTGATGGGAAACAACGTAGACGGCGGCGGCAGTGTTCTCTGTCAGGGTCGCGTCAAATTGATAGTCCGTGCAAAGAGTTGATTGCCCAGCGGCCACGACGCGCGCACCCGTCAATTCGATCGCGGTGGCAAGCGGTGCGCCGTAGTTGCACAGATGGCCTAATTGCACGACCACGTCTGATCGCGAGCCCACTGCGCGCGGCAGATTTTCGGCTGCAACAGGGTTCATCCCGGTTATTGCCCCAGCGACGGCGAGCGAGATGCCCGCACTGGCAGAAGCAGTAATACAACCCGATTGCGCCCCGGTCAGCTGCGCGATCACGCGACTGGCTTTGGTTTGCAATTCATTCATCTTGACGAACCGGCCCATCACATCGACGGTGGCACGCCGAACCGTGCCTCTGGTGATCGAACCACCAAGTGAAGTCATGGTGCCGTTGACATTGATAATGCGGGAAAACCCGTTGGCATCATACCAAGCGAAGTAGTCGTCAGGAGTGTCGAAATCTTGCATGGGCTTACCTTGAAAGTTGGGCTAAACATCCATAATTATGGAACATGAAGCACTATTGCGGAGTTTGGCAATGAATGACGAAACGCGCAAGCGGACCAGCGGTATTGATCGCGCGTTGCAGGTCATGGATATTCTGACCGAACGTCAGACACCGATGAGCGCATATGAATTGGCTAAATCGGTCGGTGCTCCGGTTTCGACGATTTACCGAATTGTGGATGATTTGGTGGAACGCGAAGTGCTGTCGCGGGCGGATGAAACCCGCATCTGGCTGGGGCCGCGATTGATGCGCTATGGGCTGGTCTACCGATCGCAGATGAACATGTTCGCCGAAGCGCGGCGCGAGATGCTGGCGCTGAGCAAGCGGACGGGTGAGACCGTGCAGGTCTGCGCGCGTGATGACGGCATGATGGTGGTGATCGCCATGGCCGAGGGCGAAGGGCATTTCCGCGTCACCTCGTATGTTGGCACGCGAGTGCCTTTGAACTGGACTGCCTCGGGGCGGCTGCTTTTGGGTCATCTGCCGGATGCAGAACGGCTTGCCGCGTTTCGCAAGAGCGCACGGTCGTCGCAGACCGGAATTGCCGAAACAGACCCCGAAACCCTGGCACAGCAGTCGCGCGACGATTATTTGCAGCGCCTGGCGCTGCAAACCGGAAATTCCGAATATTCTGTTGCCTGCATCGCCGCCCCGATACGTGATCCCGACGGCGTCTGCGTGTCCACCATGTCTATCGTTCTGCCGGAGCAACGGGTGTTCGAACGGTTGGAGGAACTGACCGGCGAAGTGCAGCGCGCGGCTGAAGCGGTTGAGCGAGCGCTGGGGCGCCGCGCGGCTTAGTCGGGTCATTCCGCGCCCTTCACCTCAAATATCGCCTCGATCTCTACCGTGATTTGATTGGGCAAGGATCCGACACCAAATGCAGACCGCGCATGTATGCCGCAGTTGCCAAAAACAGCGGCCATCAGCTCGGACGCGCCGTCGATCACAAAGGGATGGCGGGCGAAATCGGGCGTGGCGTTCACCAGGCCAAGCAGTTTGATCACGCCGCCAACCCGGTCAAGGCTGCCCAAATGCCCACGCAACGCGGCCAGAATATTGATGGCGGTCAGCGTGGCATGGGCGCGGGCCTGTTCTGCCGTCACATCGCTGCCGACCTTGCCGCAATGCAGGTGGCCATCAGCCTCTATCGGGCCTTGACCCGACACATAAATCAACCCCCGGCTTTCCCGCACATTGCAAAAGGAACCGATTGGCGATGGGGCTGCTTGGGGCAAGGAAATTCCAAGGGCTGCCAGACGCTTCTCCGCCGTATCCGTACGTTCAAATTGATTCATGAAGCTCTTTCAGTCGTTTGCAGTAACTTTGATGGGCGGGCGCGACGGTCACGGGTTCATGAACACCAGCCGCGCAAATTTCCGCTGCATGGGGGCAGCGCGTGCGAAAGACACATCCCGAAGGTGGGTCAAGTGGGCTGGGAATATCACCGCGCAGAATGGTGCGAGTGCGTTCCAGCTCCGGGTCGGGCAGCGGTATCGCTGACAGTAACGCCTTTGTATAGGGGTGCGAGGGGGTAGCATAAAGCGCTCGCGCCGGGCCGATCTCCACCACCTTGCCAAGATACATCACCACGATCTGATCACAGAGATATTCCACCACTGACAAATCATGCGCGATGAAAAGCATGGTTAGATTGCGCTTTTGTCTTAGCTCAAGCAGCAGATTCAGCACTTGCGCCTGAATGGAGACATCCAGTGCAGAAACGCTTTCATCGGCGACGATGAATTCCGGTTCCAGCGCCAACGCCCGGGCAATCCCGATCCGCTGGCGTTGTCCGCCTGAAAATTCATGCGGGAAGCGGGTCATTTGGTCGGCGCGAAGCCCAACCTCCTCCAGCAAGGCGGCCACCCGGTCGCGGCGCTCCGGCTTGGTGCCAATGCCATGAGCGACCAGCCCTTCGGCGATGATATGGCCCACCCGCAGGCGCGGATTCAGGGATGACACCGGATCTTGAAAGATGATCTGCATGCGCTGGCGCATCTTTCGCATGTGCGCGACGTCAAGCGCGTTGAGATCCTGGCCGTCGAACAGGGTCTTGCCCTCGGACGGTTCCACCAAACGCAGCAATGTGCGGCCCAGCGTGGTTTTGCCCGATCCGCTTTCCCCGACCAACCCGGTGATGGAGCCGCGCGGAATATCAAAATTGACATCATTTACCGCGTGAACAGGGCCATGGGGCGTGTGAAATCGCTTTGACAGGTTTTGAATTTGCAAAAGTGGTTGACGGTGGGTCTGGTCAGCCATGGGCACTCCCCAAGGCATGTATGCAGGCAACGTGGTGGTTTGCTCCCGTGTCCTGCAGGCTGACAGGCGCATCGCAGGCCCTATCCGCCAGGCGGCACCGCGGCGCAAAGGCACATCCAGGAGGCATCGCGTGCAAGGGCGGCACAGAACCGGGAATGGGAACCAGCAATTCTCCCTCTGCCCGTCCCGGAACGGGGATCGAGGCCAACAGCCCCTGCGTATAGGGATGCTGCGTGGCACCAAAAACCGCGTGCGCAGGTCCTTGCTCGACCACAGCACCCGCATACATTACCGCAACGTCGTCGGCCATTTCCGCGACAACTCCCATGTCATGGGTGATGAACAGAATGGACATTCCCAAGTCTCTTTGCAGGCGCCGCATCAGATCAAGGATTTGCGCTTGAATGGTGACATCCAGTGCGGTTGTCGGTTCATCGGCGATCAAAAGCGACGGGTTGCAGACCATGGCCAAGGCAATCATCACCCGCTGACGCATGCCGCCCGAAAGTTCATGCGGATAGGTATCGACCCGTGAAGCCGCCGCAGGAATTTCGACCAACTCCAGCATCTCAATGACACGTTTGCGGCGCGCTGTGGCATCCAGCGCCGTGTGCAGCAATAACATTTCGCCGATCTGATCGCCGATGGTAAAAAGCGGATTGAGCGAGGACATGGGCTCTTGAAAGATCATTGCCATTTCCGTGCCACGCAGGCGACGCATCTCGGCTTCGGTCGTTCGGGTCAGATTGATGCTTTGTCCATCGCGTCGTGCATAAGTGATAGCCCCGCCCGTAACCTCGCCATTGGGTGGCAGCAATCCCATTATGGCCAGTGATGTAACCGATTTACCCGACCCGCTTTCGCCTACCAAGGCCAGTGTCTTGCCCGCCGGCAACTGAAAGCTGACATCGCGCAGTGCGGTCAGGCTGCTTCGGCGGGCGCGAAAACTCACGCGGAGGTTGGACACATCAAGGACGGTTTTAGTCATTGTCCCCTCCTGGCAGAGGGCTCCACGCTGGTGCCGATCACGGTCAGCCGCGGTTCAAACATCTGGTTCAGAGCAAGGGAGTTACCGGAACTGTCGGTTGCGATCACTTCGGTTTCGGCCAAATCAAATACCGTGAAATCAGCCCGGATTCCGGGGCTGGCACACTTCACACTGTCAAGTCCCAGGACATCCCGGGGGCGTTGCGTGACGGCGGCGATACATTCGTCAAACGGCACGCCCACGGACAACAGCTTGGACATAGTGGTCGCCAAGTCATGCACGGGGCCTTTGATATTGCGCAAATGCAGGTCGGTTGAAATACTGTAGGGCAGCAACCCATCGGCCACCGAATCCCGAGCGGTCTTGAAATCGAACGAGGCTTGGCCGTGGCCGATATCCATCAGGATACCGTTTTCCGCCATTCGTTTGGCCTGGGCAAAGAGCGCGGCCGTGTCACGGATGGAGCCCGCTCTTTTTCCGTTAAAGCAATGGGTTACAATGTCACCGGGGGTTAGAATGTCGAACACTTCGTCAATCAGCGGCCCTGGCTCCCCCACATGGACCATCAAGGGCAAGCCCGCAATTTCGGCTACACGTTTGGCGATTTTTGCCGGAGCCACGCCCCATGCTCCCACGATGACCTGGCTTGCTCGAACCTTGACGCCGCAGATGACATCGCGGTTTGCCTCGATCACCGCAAACGTGCGGTCAATATCGATAGACCGATCATCGATCAATTCCGACACACGGTTGCAAGCCACTAGACCAATGGAGCCGATATTCAGAAAAGCGCGAATGGTTTCGGCATGGGGTTCGATAATATATTCGCGCAGTCCATGAAAATTTGCCTCCCCAGCCGATCCGGCGTCCGCCATTGCGGTCACACCCGTGGGGCGCCCCGCCTCGGACGCGCGAACGGAAATATCGGTGCCGCCGTGCCAAACATGAACATGAAGATCGCACCAGCCGGGCGACAGATAGGCGCCATTGCAATCCACGATCTGCGCGCCGGTTTGCGCTGTGTCAGCTACCAATCCGGCATCGGTGATGTGAATTGTGTCAGGAGCATTGCCAAGCCCCGTGGCGCGGAAATTGGTGAGCGTAATTGCCATGTCAAAGGTCCTTGGCCAAACGGGGGTCCAGCGCATCTCGCAGCCCGTCGCCGATAAGTTGCAGGGACAGAACAGAGGCCGAGATGGCCAAACCAGGAAAGACGATAAGAAACGCGGCCTGATCAATGTATTGTCGACCCTCATTGATCATCGTTCCCCAAGTGGGCGTGGCTGGGTCAACCCCCACTCCGAGGAAAGACAACCCCGCTTCGGCCAGCATGGCATAGGCGAAAATGAAGGTCGCCTGCACAATGATTGGAGACAGGATGTTGCGCAGCACGTGGGTTGTCATGATCGTAAAGGTCGAGGAGCCAAGCGCGCGCGCAGCCTCGACATAGGGCAACTCGCGGATCACCAGGGTAGACGCGCGCACGATACGGGCGATGCGGGGGGCATAGACGATGGACAACGCAATCATCACGTTTACCATCGAGCCGCCAAGAATTGACACCAGCGCAATCGCCAACAGGATATCGGGAAAGGCCATCATCGCATCAATCAGCCGCGACATAGGCGCATCGAGTTTGCGGAAGAAACCTGCAATCAGGCCAATCGCGATGCCAATCACACTTGAAAATGCCGCGACCCCCAATCCGATTGCCAGCGACACCCGCCCGGCATAAAGCAGACGAGATGCCACATCACGGCCAAAAGCATCAGCGCCCAGCCAGAACTGTGCTCCCGGTTCAGTCAACCGTGCCCGGACGGACATTTTGAACGGATCGGATGGTGCGATGATCGGGGCCAGCAGGCAAAGTGCCGCGATAATCACAAAAATGATCAGCGCAGCCAGCACGTTGCGACGTGAAAACAGCACGTCCAAAAAACTGGCGTCATCGGTGGTTGCAGCGGCCATACTGTCCCCTGCCTCAGTATTTCACGCGCTTGTCGACCAGCAGGTAAAGCAGGTCGGTCGCAAGATTTATCAGCACATAAAGCGTCGCAACGACGATCAACGTGCCTTGGATCACCGGATAATCCCGTCGCAGCACCGCCGAAACGATCAAATTGCCCATACCGGGTATGTTGAACACGCGTTCGGTCACAACAGCCCCCGACACCAGCAGTGCGAAGGTAAGGCCAACCACTGTAATGATCGGAATCGCTGCATTTTTCAGTGCGTGGCGCAGCACCACACGCGCCTCGCCCATACCTTTGGACCGTGCTGTTCGGATATAATCCTCGCCCAGAATGTCCAGCATGGAGGCGCGGGTGAACCGAATGATCAACGCCGAATTGACAATACCCAGCACAATGGACGGCAGCGCAAGATGCCCCATCCTCATCCAGAAATCCGCGTCCGGCCCGCCATAGCCCGAGGCGGGGAACCAACCCAACTCTGTCGCGAGATAGCGTTGGAACATCAAGCCGGTCCAGAAACTGGGGATCGAGGCCGCCAGCATTGCCGTGGAAATCGCACCCTGATCCAGCCAAGACCCCCGACGGTAAGCCGCATAGATGCCGATGGGAGTGGCAATGACCAGGGCGATGAGAAGAGAAAACAGCGACAGAAAGATCGTAGGCTCTGCCCGGCCCAGCAATACTTGCGTCACGGGTTGGTTGAAAAAGATCGAGGTGCCCAAATCACCCTGCACCGCATTGAACAAAAAGGTGAGATACTGCACCAGAATTGGGCGATCCAGACCAAGTTGCGCGCGCAGCCGTGCGGCATCTTCCGCGCTGGCCTCAGGGCCAAGCATCAAGGCCGCCGGGTCGCCAGGGGCAAGGCGCACGATCACGAAAGCAATGGTCAGGACCAAGAAGATCACGACCATCAGCCCTACGATCCGTTTGAGAATATAGGCAGTCACGCCCTGTCTCCGATTTTCGGTCGATGGAAATCCCCGCCGCAAGGCCTTGTTGGACCGTCAGCGGCGGGGCGTTGGTTACTTCGCAGCGTTCCAGAAGAAAGGCCAAGGCGAAGGGGTTACACCCGTCAGTCCTTTGCGCGTCCCCATCAGCGCGTTGAAACCGCCAATTTTGATGAAGCCCACATCGTCAAACAGCTTTTGCTGCAATTGGGCAAACAGCTCTTGCCGCTTTGCCTGATCGGTCTCGACGGTAAACTTGGCAAGAATCGCCTCCTTTTCCGGCTCCGCCCAGCCCAGTCGCGAGGTGGCAGAATAAAGATTGGTCAACGCCGGTTCCGGCAGGAATGGAGAATGGGTGATATAGATATCCCACAGTGCCGGGTCATTGCGCTGCTGGCCCAGTGTCGCCCAATCCACGACATTCATTTCAACCTTGAAGCCCGCCGCCTCCAGGGCGACCTTGGCAACTTCGGCCATCTTGAAATGGAACTCATACTGGCGCGAAGTCAGGATGCGCAACGGCGTGCCGTCATAGCCGGTTTCCTTCAGCAGCGCAGCGGCTTTGGCCTGATCGTTCTGGTTATACTGGTCGGTTCCAGCGTCCGAGCGCCATGTCCAACCTTCAGGATACATCGGGCCATCGACGACAAAGAAATTATCGTCACCAAAGGCTGCGAACAGCATGTCGTCTATTGGCAGTGCCGCTTGCAGGGCTTGGCGTGTCTTGAGATCAGTCAGCAACCCGGCCTTGTGGTTGATCGCGAAGATTGGCCAGCCAAAAGGGCGCAGCAGCATCGGGTCGGCGGCATCGCTTGCCTCAATCCGTGCAAGGCTTTCGGCAGGCAGACCATCGGCAAAGTCGAACTGACCGGACAGCAGCCCTTCAACGCGGGTATTGGCATCCGGTACCGGGACAAAACGTATCTCATCTGCCAGTTGTTGGCGCGCACCTGCCGACCCTGAGGACGGTTCTGTTCGCGATACATAATCTTCAAATCTTGTCAGTTGCAGGTATTGGTCCGGCACGTGTTCTGCAATCTGGTAAGGGCCGGTGCCGATGACATTCTCGATCGTCTCGGCGATGATTTCTGACGGATAGACCACCGCCGCCGAGTTTGAAAACGCCAACAGTGACAGAAGCGGCGAGTACGGTGCGCTCATCTGGATAGTCACTTCAAACGGCCCGCTAGCGGTGATCGAGGCGATCTTGTCGGCAACGCCTTTTCCGCGCGGTGATTGGGCTTTCCACCGTTCCAGGGAGGCAACTACATCGGCGCTGTCCATGGCAGACCCATCGTGGAAGGTAATGCCTTCACGGATGCCAATCGTATAGGTTAGGCCATCGGCACTGATCGTCGGCAACTCGGTCGCCAGCAAGGGGGCCACGCCCCAATTGGCGTCAAACGTATAGAGCGTTTCGACGAAATGCTGGGTTATGATGCTGACCACATCCTTGGTCGACATCATCGGGTCAAAGGTATCAGCCTCACCCACGATGGCGATATCGAGCTTGGTTTGTGCGGTGGCGGGCAACGCCAGTGCTGCGCTGGCCAAAAGTGCAAAAAGCGCGGATTTGGAATTCATCGTCCGTTTCTTCATTGGTCCCTACTCCCTTATTGTGGAACAAATTCCCTAATTAAAAAGTATAGACCGTTAACTCATCCGTCAAGGGATTTGACTCCAAGGCAGACCGTCAGGTCGACCCTTTGCATCTTGCTGTGCGGGGTGGCGGGTGCACAGATCCGGCAGCAGATCCAATATCAGTCGAGCACAGACGAAGCTCACTTGAACCTGCTTTCCATGCGTTCGAGCCAAGATAAATGTGCCAATTCCCGCTTCCGCCCAGGCGCCAAGGCGCCCAGGTGCTTCAGCGCGTGCAACGAACCACCGCTTTCCAAATATCCCTGTAAGCGGTCAACGCATGGTGCCCGCCGCCACTATAACCCTACAGCCACAGCCTGCGCTGCAGGACCTCGAAACAATGACGTGACCCGCCACGAAGCGCTCAGGATCAGGGCTGGTCCTTTTGGATCAGGTGATCCCGATGTGCCGGGACGGACGATAGGTGCAGTAGCTCTTCGCGGCCGCGAGGATGGTTCCGGTCGATCCCGGTGAAGCGTTCAAAAGCGCCGGGGTGAGGACCTACGGGCTCGTCACGCCTTATCAGGACAATGTTTAGTTTAGGAGAACATCATCCTGAATTTCTGGCAGGAAGGTTTCGATTGCGTGAGTGAAAACCTCTCTACTTTATCGGGGCAAGTCCACTTGGAAGAAGTCCCCCATAGTGGAACGAATCTAACGCCTGGTGCCTACGTCTGACGGCGGCGATGATTTTGTCGGGGTGACCAGGGAATCCCAATTCAGACTCTTCCGTCAACGCGAGGATCTACATGAGTAGATTCAACTTGCGGGGACCAGAGCAATCACCTAGCCGGCCTCTCTGCCCAGATTGTCGGCTTTTACCGCGTCGCGCTGTCCCATCGGACGGTCAGGACCAACGGTCGAATCCGCGCGTGTCTGCGCCTCAAGCTCCGCATTCAGTTCTGCGCCCAGCAGGATGATGAATGCTGATATCCAGAACCACATGAGCAGCACGACAACCCCAGCCAGCGCGCCGAAGCTTTCATTGTAAGACCCGAAATTACCCACATAGAAGGCAAAACCAGCCGATGCCACGATCCAAAGCAGAGAACCGACAATTGCACCGGCGGACGCCCATTTCCATTCCGGAGCATCGCGCGAGGGCGCGTAGCGGTAAAGAGCTGAAAGGCCAGAGATTGTCAGTGCAATCAATCCGATCCACGGTAACGCCGCGATTGCGATTGCGCCGACCGGACCCAAATCCACGAACGCCAAAACTGCCGGAACCGCAAGAGTGGCACCAAGCCCAATTAGCAACCCGACGATCAGGAGTAACGTCAGGCCAAAAGTCACCAGTTTCAGCTTAAAGAAGCCACGGCTTTCGTCTTCGTCATAGGCGACGTTGAGGCCCTGGATCAGGCTCGCCATTCCTTTAGATGCAGAGTAGAGCGCAATCAAGAGGCCGATAACGGCCACAAGGCCCAGACCACCGGAACGAGATCCCGCCACGGACGTAGCCTGATCAGTGACGATGGTGAGGACCTCCTCGGGCACGAGACCTGAAAGCCCTTCCAACTGATCGATGATCTGGCTCGGCTCTACCAGCAGGCCGCTGATGGCAATCACTGCCGTGATGGCCGGGAATAACGCCAGCAATCCGTAGAAAGCGACGCCAGCGGCAAGCAGACCCACACGGTCGGTGGCCAGCTCATCCTTGACGCGGAACGCTACGTCTTTCCACCCGACGGCAGGGATTTCAGCTGGTGTTTCGGCGCGGCGGCCGCGGGACATGGGCGTCTCCTTCGTGCTCAGGACTTAAAAGAAGGGGGCATTTAAGCCCCCTTCACGAACCCTATCAGGTCGTTGGCTTGCCAAGATTTTGCTCTTTGGCGGTCGTCTTTGCGGCAACGGCAACGCGGTCGGCGACCGATTTGGCCTCTTCGCCCAAAGCCTGCGCCGCAGTCTTATCACCGGGCACGCCGCTGTCCAGGTCGGATTTTGTCTCGTCCACAATATCCATGACCTCGTTCTTGACGGATTTGGCAACTTCCATCGCCTTGGACTTTTCTTCTTTGAAAATCCGTTCCGCTTCATCATAGAGCATATCGCTTTGACTGCCCATCAGGCCGTCTTCAGTTTTCGTACGGGGCAGCGCCCCGCCCAAGGCAGCACCAACCGCAAGGGCCAGCGCGCCGATGACCAGAGGCTGACGGTCATAGAAATCAGCCGCTGCATCTGTGCCTTGGCTGATGGATCGCGCTGTATTGCGGCGCATTTCCAGTGCCTTCCTGCGCGCCGCGACCACACGCTGACGACCTTCTTCTGTAAGTGTCTCTGTGCCTTCCGCGATGCGACTGCCCGCTTCGGCAATGCTGCTCCGGACCGATTTTGCATGACTTGCGATCGTCGATCCAGCAGAAGATGCGGCGTCAGCCACGGATGATCCGGCGTTTGATACACTATTTGATGCCGAAGCGGCAGCAGAGGTTACACCCGCACGCACAGCATCCGCGCGCTGCGAAGCGCTATCTTTTACGCTGGTGGCCCGGTCCGAGAGACGACCCGCTATTGACGATTCGTCGTCATGTTGCTCTCGCGCCCATGATGGGCCGGTGTCATAGTTCACAACAGGTCTGACCGGCGGGGTATAGGGGCGACCCTGATCCAGCCGTGAACGCCGGAAATCCTCTTCAGCGCTGCTATAACCACTGGAGGACGCAGACTTCAGCCCATGGCCAAACATCATCCATGCGAGGCCAATCCCGGTCAGCGCCAGCGGGATCGGGTTTGCCTTGGCCTGATCGCTGATGGACCGTCCAAGATCACCGCCATGTTCGCGAAATTGATCGCTAATTTGGCGAACCAGCGTATCGATCGAAAATTTGTCCTGCAAGCCTTCGAGGTTTGAGGTCAATTCCGAGCGTTGAGATTCAATCTCGCGTTCGATTTCCTTCGGGGTGCGGTGTTCACTTGTCATTGTAAGCTTCCTTTACGGCTTCAGCGTCGCGTTTCACATTCTTGACGGTCCGTGTCGGGGCGAGGCTCGAGAGTTTAAGATCGTTGATACCTTTTCCGAACAGGACAAAGGCAATGACGGCGAGGATCACGCCGACGATCAGCGCTGACCAGCCTGCCTCCAGACCGGCCTCGGTCAGGGCCGCAACCAATGCTGCGACAAGCAAATTCAATGTCACCAGCGCGATGATGGCCGCTCCGGCGATCATGCCGATTGCTACGCCTGCCCTGGTGATGTTCTCATTGATTTCCGCGCGGGCCAGATCGACCTCGCTGCGCACCAGCGAGCTGATGTTACTCATCGCGTCCGACAGCAGACTGCCGACGCTTTTGTTTGGGGTGGTATCACTCATGACATGTCACCATGGGTTGATGTTGAGGATGTGTACTGGCCGGAACCGGTTGTTTCGGGCTCCCCAGACGCCTTCGCAAAACGCGTCGCGGCAAAGCCGATCAGCGCCGCACCGCCCAGAAAGACCAGCGGGTTCTTGCGAGCGAAGCGGGTGACATCCTCCACCATGGTGCTGAGGTCCTTTTGACGCAGCGCATCCGATGCGTCTGCAAGTCCTTCTGCAATCTGTCCGAAAGTACGTTCCTGCGGCGAGCCGCTGCGCATCTCTTCGGCTGCCGTCCTAAGTGCCGAGGCAACACCGGACACTTCGTCGGCGACGGAAGATTTCGCGGCGTCGGCCCGCGAGACCGCAGCCTTTGTCGCACTGTGTACGGCGTCCTCAGCAGTATCCCTTGCCTTTTCCGCAAGGTTGCCCGCCGTGTTCCTGGCCTTGTCCGCGACCGACTGGTCGGACTTGCTCGGTGATATGTTGGAAGTAGTCATGGTGTTTCTCCTTTTCATGTTCAAAATACAAAACCGATGACGGCCAGAACGACGACAATCACACCGATGACGTAGAAAACGTTGTGCATGGGACTTTCCTCAATTGTCGGAGCGACATGTGCGCGCCCGCTGTTCACTAAATTGTTACATGAGGTAAATGGTTCCATATCAAATTAGGCGAGTTCGCTTGTGCGTGAAGACGTCATCGGAAAGCTTTTCTGGGAAATCTATTGGCGGAGCTATTGTCGCCAATCTCGATCAGGTACTTGTCGTAGGTATTGACTGAAACGGCGGTGTTTTCGTTCTCGATGTAAAACATGAAAGCAAATTCCAGGATTTGTTGGGAGGAGTCCGGGAGGAGTGAAGCGTTGTGTCAGGTGGAACGATCAAGCTCCTGATGCGTTTGTTCCAGATAGAAATGAATGATCATGAAAAGTTTTATGACTGTGCCGGCAGGCGTCGCGTACCCTTCGGTTTCGTATGCTAATACGCTTAATGTCGATGATATTAATGCAGCCGAGCCGATCGATGAAATGTCATTAGCTGCTACAATTAAACTACAAGTTTTGCTCGATTACGCGGTAGCTTCGCCAAGTGTTGTCGACGGTCAGGATGGTCCAAACACAACGTCAGCGATAATGGCGTACGAACGGATCAACGGATTGGGTCAAGACGGCAAAGTTAAATTGACAAAATAACACTTGGAGCGGAGAAATCACATGACTGACCAACTAATTCCACACGGTGCACTGATCGTTATCGCAACTGGCGAAGAAGCCAAATTCTTTCGCAATGAGGGCAAACAGGGCACCATCAAACTTAAAGCCGAAAGGACAATGACCCCCGGCGATATGGCAGACGAAGGACCTTCAGGCAAAATGCCACCGGATCATTCGGACCAGGAAAACAATGAAGCAACGTTTTCCAAAATTTTATCAAACCATCTCTACAAGGAAGCTCATGCTGGAAAATTCGACAAGCTGGTGCTAGTGGCCGACCCCGATACGCTGGGAGAAATGCGACCTCAGTTGCATCAAGAAGTGACAGACAAGATCATCATGGAGTTGTCCAAAACACTGATCAACTCGCCAACAGACGATATCGAAAAATCGCTGCGTAAAGGATGATGCAGATACCAAAATTTGTTTGGCCGTCTGTCTTGGCTTTGCTCTCCAGCATGGTTCCCACTGACCAAAAATGGCTCTTTCTCTGCACGGACTATCACGCAGGCGCAGATGGGTGCAGTAGTTTGGATCGAACGAGCCGGATGTCTTTCCCGGCGAAGGCCAATTGAAGCCGAACGATGAGGAGCGTCGCAGCCTGAGACGGAAAGTCGCACAACTCAAAGCAGAGCGCGCCATCTTGAAAAAGGCCGCAGCCTACTTCACCAGGCACCAACTGTGATGTACCGGTGTGTCGCGGAGCGGATTTAGCCTGGTTTAGAACCAGGATGCCGAGGCATAACCTTTATAAGTGTCGACCTGAGGGTATTTCAAACTTCACAATCCGTCAGCGCGCCCTACTACTTTCCCAGACTATGGCTGAGATAGATGCTCAAACAGCTCGGTATGTCGCGGTTGAATTGGATTGATCAGCGGACTTGCTGCTCAATATAACTCATTTGAAACAATGAGTTATAAGGGTGCGTGGCGGAGAGACAGGGATTCGAACCCTGGAGACAGTTACCCGCCTACACGCTTTCCAAGCGTGCGCCTTCGACCACTCGGCCACCTCTCCTTGAGGAAACGTGCCGGAGACCGGACCGTTTAATCAGCGCGAGAGCTTTATACTGATCACAAGGCCTTGCGCAAGGTGCAGAGCCTATCTTTTAGGCCGTCGCAGATGTTTTTTCTCGCGCAACTGTGAAGACGCTTGATTTGCTGATAAAAGGGCGGCGGTCTATATGCCTGAAAACCAAACAGGACCTCACATGATACGTTTTATATTCCGCATTCTCGGCTTCTGGCTGTTTGCCGGTGCCTTTGTCGCGCTGGTGCTTGACGGCGCCCGTTCCATCACCAGTGGCGCTCTGATCGTTACCCCGGCAGGCAGCACTTGGTTTGAACTGCATTCCGGTTCTCTCAATCTGGCGCAGGCTGTTATTCAGCGCAATGTGCACCCATATCTGTGGGACCCGGTGATGATCTCCATCCTGCAGGCGCCGACCTGGCTGGTAGTGGGCATTATCGCATTGCTGTTTATTCTGATCGGCAAGAAACGGCGCAGTGTTGTTGAGGCCTGATCCGGGAAGCGTGATCTGGGAGGCCAGATCTGGAAAGGAATCGAGATGTTTTCATTCAATCGTCTGCAGAACAAGATCAGCATTCCCGCCAAAGGCGATGCTCTGCCGGGGCGCAGCGAGGCGCTGCCAACGGCAAGCCAGCATTTCGTCAATGGCAATGTGCTGAAAGGCCCGTTTCCCGACCATCTGGAAAAAGCCTATTTTGCGCTGGGCTGCTTCTGGGGCGCGGAGCGGATTTTCTGGAAACTCGACGGGGTTTATACCACCGCCGTCGGCTATATGGCCGGCCACACCCCGAACCCGAATTACCGGGAAGTGTGCAGCGGCCAGACCGGCCACACCGAAGCCGTGCTGGTGGTGTATGACCCCAAACTGGTGTCGTTTGACAGCTTGCTGAAAACCTTCTGGGAAAGCCATGATCCGACACAGGGCATGCGCCAGGGCAATGACAGCGGCACGCAATACCGCTCTGGCGTCTACACCACATCGCCCGAGCAATTGGCAGCAGCACAGGAAAGCCGGACCCTGTATGAAAAAGCGCTCAAGGGTGCCGGCAGATCAACCATCACCAGCGAGGTGATGGATGCGCCGGAGTTCTTCTATGCCGAAGAGGATCATCAGCAATATCTGGCGAAAAATCCGACCGGTTATTGCGGCATTGGCGGCACCGGCGTCAGTTGCCCGGTTCCCGGCGCTGTCGCATCCTGACAGCGCCGGATGACGTATCCCAATGACGCTTGACGAGTATAATGCATTCTGCGGCAGCCTCCCTGCCTCCACTTATGTGGTGCAGTGGGGCGGCTCCCATGTGTGGAAAGTCGGCGGCAGGATCTTTGCGATTTCCGAGCTTGGCAGCGGAGCGGGCGAGGCAACGCGCCCTGAAGGTGCAGGCATCGCGCTGGCATTCAAATGCGGCGACATGTCCTACCGCATGCTGACAGACCTGCCCGGGATCATTCCGGCACCCTATCTGGCGCGGGCCAAATGGGTGCGCGTGGAAGCAGATGCAGCGTTCAGTGACGCGGACCGGAAAGCCTATATAGCCGAAGCCCACCGCATCATCAGCGCCAAGCTGACCAAAAAACTGCGCGGCGAACTGGGCCTGTCTTAAGTATCAAGGTTGAAAACGCACTTGCCATCGACAAATGTCCGAACGATGCGGCCACTGAAGCGGGCGTCTTCAAAGGCGGTGTTTTTGGAGCGCGAGCGGAACTGGTCTTCGCTGGCAATCCAGGGCGCATCGGGATCGGCAATGGCGATGTCGCCAGCGCTGCCGACTTCCAGCGATCCGGCAGCAAGGCCGAGCAGACGGGCCGGTGTGTCACTGGCTGCGCGCACCAGATCGATCAGGCTCAGACGCTCATCATGAACCAGCCGCATGGTGGCGGAAAACAGGGTTTCAAGGCCGATGGCCCCGCTTTCCGCCTCGGCAAAGGGATGGCGCTTGGCCTCGACATTCTGCGGGTCGTGATTTGAAACAATCACATCAATCGTGCCGTCGGCAACCCCGTCAATCAGGGCCTGACGGTCATCTTCCAGGCGCAGGGGCGGCGACAGTTTGAAGAAGGTCCGGTAAGCGCCAATGTCGATTTCATTGAGCGACAGGTGGTTGACCGACACACCGGCGGTGACCGGTATACCGGCGGCTTTTGCCGTGCGAATTGCGGCAACGCCCGCAGCGGTGGAGAGCTGCGCGATGTGGCAGCGGCTGCCGGTCAGGGCCGCGAGGCGGATATCGCGGTCAATCATGATCAGCTCGGCCTCGTGAGGAATGCCGGGCAGACCCAGACGCGTCGCGTTTTCGCCCTCATTCATGACCCCGCCCGCAGCCAGATCGGGATCTTCGGCATGGTGAATGATGAGACAGTCAAAGTCGCGGGCATAGGTCAGAGCGCGGCGCAGAATAAGCGCATTCTGCAGCGCTCTGCGGCCGCTGGAAAACGCCACGGCGCCAGCTTCCTTGAGCAGTCCGAATTCGGTCATTTCCTGACCCGCCTGCGCCTTGGTCAGTGCCGCTGCGGGATGGACTTTGACGCTGGCTGTATCGCGCGCCCGGCGCAGCATGAAATCGACCAGCGCCGGATCATCAATCACCGGGTCGGTATCCGGCGTAGTGACGATGGTGGTGATGCCGCCAGCCGCCGCCGCTGCGCTGGCTGTGGCCAGGGTTTCCTTATGCTCTTCGCCGGGTTCACCGACATTGACCTGCATATCGACAAAACCGGGCAGGACAAGCTTTCCGGCAGCATCGAATGGCGGAATGTTTTCGTTTGAAACCGCCAGCTTCCCCGCCGGGCCCATCGCCGCGATGCGGCCGTCAATAATCAGCAAATCACTGATCTCATCGAGTTTCTGCCGGGCGCAGACAAGGCGGCCATTGCGGATATGAACGGAGTTGCCGGAGATTGCCATGATTACCCCCGCCTGTCGCGATTTGGCAGATGCTGCGACAGCGCTTCCAGAACAGCCATGCGCACGGCCACACCCATTTCCACCTGTTCGCGAATGACGCTGTTAGGACCATCGGCAACAGCTGGATCGATTTCAACACCGCGATTCATCGGTCCGGGATGCATCACCAGCGCATCCGGTTTCGCCCAGGCCAGTTTCTCCGCATCCAGGCCGTGATAGCGGAAATATTCGCGCACCGACGGCACGAAGGCCCCGGCCATGCGTTCGCGCTGCAGCCGCAGCATCATCACGACATCGGCGTCTTTCAGGCCGGGTTTCATGTCGCGAAAAACGTCCACACCGAGACGCTCGATCCCGGCAGGCAACAGGGTGGACGGCGCGACAACCCGGACCCGGGCGTCCATGGCGTTGAGCAATAATATGTTGGAGCGGGCAACTCGGCTGTGCATCACATCGCCGCAGATCGCCACTGTGAGACCTGCCAGCGAGCCCTTGTGGCGGCGGATGGTGAGGGCATCAAGCAAAGCCTGGGTGGGGTGCTCATGGGCTCCGTCTCCGGCATTGATCACCGAGCAATCGACTTGCTGCGCCAGCAGTGCGGCAGCGCCTGCGGAATGGTGCCGCATCACCAGAATATCCGGGTTCATGGCGTTCAGCGTCATCGCGGTATCGACCAGGGTTTCGCCCTTTTTGACCGATGAGGATGAAACCGACATGTTCATCACATCGGCGCCAAGGCGCTTGCCTGCCAGTTCAAACGAGGACTGGGTGCGGGTCGATGCTTCAAAGAAAAGATTGATCTGGGTGCGCCCGCGCAACACGGATTTCTTCTTCTCGACCTGGCGGCTGACATCAATCTGCTGTTCGGCGAAATCCAGCAGAACGGCGATGTCTTGGGCCGACAGGCCCTCGATGCCAAGAAGGTGGCGGTGCGGGTAAAACTGGGTTTTGGTTGCTGTGCTCATTAAAAGCCGAGCTTTAAGCATAAATTTTTGATCGTGCAAGCCGCTTAAGAAACCATCGAGAGAAAAAGCGGGATGGTGACAAAGCTGACAGCCGTCTGGATTGTGGTCACCGCTGCATAAAGCGGCGCATCGCCGCCCAGTTCCTTGGCCAGAAGGTAGCCGTTCATGGCTGTGGGAACGCTTGCACAGATGATGGCAATGGCCAGCGCTTCGCCGGTCAGCCCGAAGATGAAGGCAAGCACGGCGACGAGGGCCGGAAACAGGATGAGTTTCAGGAACACGCCTATCCAGACATCGCGTGAGGGCTTTAGCGCTGCCCGCAGTTTCAGTCCGGTGCCGACCAGAATAAGGGCAACACCAAGGGCCGCACTGCCCAGAATATCAAGTGTGGTCAGGACGGGTTGATAGATCGGGATGGACAGAAGATTGATCACCAGCCCGATCATGCAGCCCAGGATCAGCGGATTGCTGAAAACGGATTGGGACAGACGCAGGATCGAGGGGCGCTTATCCGACAGCAGCAGCGTGAGGATTGTCACATTCTGCAGATTGACGATTGGTACCATGGCAGCAAGCGCCACTGCCACGAGGCTGACGCCGCTTTCATCATAGAGCTTTTCCACTATGGCCAGCGCAATAAAGCCGCTCCAGCGTGTGGAGACCTGATAGATTGTCGAATAGGCCGGAATGCTCATGCCCAGACCCCGGACAAGCAGCGGTTTCAGGGCCAGGATAACAAATCCATAAATGAAGACAGCAACAAACAACGCGAGCGCCAGAGTGCTGGCCTGACCGCCCTTCAGATTGGCGTCAATCAGTGTTTTGGCCAGCAGCGAGGGCAGCAGAATCCAATAGGTAAGCCGTTCCGCGCCCAGCCAGAAAGCCGGATCGGTCACCATTTTGCGGCGCATGATAACGCCCAGAACAATGACGATGAACACCGGCAGCAGAGTTTCAAAGCTTTCCAGCACCGCTTCTACAGCCCCCGCAGGCGGTCCAGCACGCCCTGTAAGATCAGCCCTGCTGCCGCCGCATCGATGCGGGCTGCACGTTTCTTGCGCGACAGATCCGCTTCCAGCATGGCGCGCTCTGCCGCGACCGTTGTCAGCCGCTCGTCCCAGAACATCATGGCACGGTCGATCTTTTGCGAGAGGTTGCGTTGAAAGGCGCGGGTTGCCTGGGCACGGGGGCCCTCGCTGCCATCCATGTTAAGCGGCAGCCCGATCACCAGCCCGCCAATATCGTGTTCTGTGCAGATATCCTGCAGCCGTTCCGCATCCTTGGTGAATTTGGTGCGGCGGATTGTCTCCATCGGCGATGCGATGCGATGTCCGGCATCGCTGAGCGCAATACCGATGGTCTTGGTGCCCAGATCAAGACCGATCAGGCGGCGGCCGGACGCGGCTTGGGCAAATTCGGAAAGGTCAAGAAGGGGCATCACAATTCTCTTTTTCCCTGCGTTAGCACCGCATCCGCCTGCGACGCTAGTGCGCAGCCGCGATTTCGGCTGATTTTTCCGGAATTGCGCCGGCAGGGCAGTCCGATTTGCCCAAAACCATTGCATCGTCCACAAGGCATCTGCTATGGCCGGGGCGCACTTCTCATCCGCACAGCCCCCAACGATTAAGGGATTTTCATGTCCGTCGATACAGACACCGTCAAGCGCGTGGCGCGGCTTGCCCACATTGCGGTCAGCGAAGAACAGGCCGAAACCATGACCGGCGAATTCAATGCAATTCTGGGTTTCTTTGAACAATTGAACGAGGTCGAAATTGATGGCGTTGAGCCCATGATATCGGCGCTGCCGATGGCGGCGAAACAGCGCAAGGATATCATCACCGATGGCGGTAAACCGGACGATATCGTAGCCAATTCGCCCTTGAGCGAAGACCATTTCTTTGCCGTTCCGAAAGTGGTGGAGTGAGCATCATGAATGAGTTGACCAAACTGACCATCGCCGACGCGCGTGAGAAACTGTTGCAAAAGGAAATTTCATCTGCCGAGCTGACCGACAGCTATATCGGTGCCATCGAGACCGCCAATGACAGCCTCAATGTCTATGTGGCACTGACCTTTGACAAGGCGCGCGCCATGGCCAAGGCATCTGACGAGCGGCTTGCTTCCGGGTCCGGCGGTGCGCTGGAAGGCATTCCCCTTGGCATCAAAGATCTGTTCTGCACGGAAGGCGTTCACAGCCAAGCATGCAGCCATATTCTGGATGGGTTCAAGCCGAGATATGAAAGCACGGTGACCGCTAATCTGTGGGCCGATGGCGCGGTGATGCTGGGTAAGCTCAACATGGACGAATTCGCCATGGGATCGTCGAATGAGACATCCTATTACGGCCCCGTGACCAATCCGTGGCAGGCCAATGGTAGCAATCAGCCGCTGGTGCCGGGCGGCTCGTCCGGCGGATCGGCCGCCGCCGTTGCCGCGCAGCTTTGCGCCGGGGCGACCGCCACTGATACAGGCGGCTCGATCCGCCAGCCCGCCGCCTTCACCGGCACAGTCGGTATCAAGCCAACCTATGGCCGCTGCTCGCGCTGGGGCATGGTTGCCTTTGCCTCATCGCTGGATCAGGCCGGACCGATTACCAGAACGGTGCGCGATTCAGCGATCATGCTGAAATCCATGGCATCGGTCGATGACAAGGACACCACATCCGCCGATATTCCGGTGCCCGATTATGAAGCCGCTGTGGGCAGGAGCATCAAGGGCATGCGGATCGGGATTCCGGCGGAATATGTCGTTGACGGCATGCCGGATGATATTACAGCGATGTGGGAACAGGGCAAAGCCTGGCTGAAAGATGCCGGAGCTGAAATTGTGCCGATCGCACTGCCCCACTCCAAATACGCCCTGCCGGCCTATTATATTGTGGCGCCGGCAGAAGCCTCCTCCAATCTGGCGCGCTATGATGGCGTGCGTTACGGGCTCCGGGTCGAGGGTGATGATATTATCGACATGTATGAAAAAACCCGTGCCGCCGGATTTGGCGCCGAGGTCAAGCGCCGGGTGCTGATCGGCACCTATGTGCTGTCGGCAGGCTATTATGACGCTTATTACCTGCGCGCGCAGAAGGTCCGCACTCTGATCAAGCGTGATTTTGAAACTGTCTTCGCCGATGGCGTGGATGCGATTCTGACGCCGACCACACCGAGCGCCGCGTTTCCCATCGGCGATGAAACAATGAAGTCCGACCCGGTGAAAATGTGTCTCAATGATATCTTCACTGTCACAGTCAACATGGCCGGTCTGCCGGGCCTGGCTGTGCCCGCCGGTATCAATGGCGAGGGGCTGCCGCTTGGCCTGCAACTGATCGGCAAGGCGTTTGACGAAGAGACCCTGTTCTCGCTCGGCGAAGTGCTGGAACAGGCTGCAGGCCGGTTTTCACCAAAAAAATGGTGGTAGGGACCTATCTGACAGGACGCGCCTTCGGGGGCGGCGCAGTGTTCCACGGATAGGGCGGCCAACTCAGCGCCAGCCTGCGCACAGAGACACCGCCGGGAGCCGGGGCATCCAGCACTGCGGTGCAGGAATTCGGCAGTTCACTGAGCTGGGTGTGACGCTGCGTGACCGGCTTGGCGTTCGGATCTTTGGGCTTGGCCGGTTTCCACGGCGCATCGGTAAACCAGTAGGCCAGCGGCGCTCCGCAGCCATCGCCAGGTGGAGGGGCCGCTTGATCTTTGCAGCCTTCAGACCCTGACGGGCATTTCAGACGAACATGGAAGTGGTAGTAATGCCCGTACCAGGGCCGGATTTTTTGTAGAAAGCCGCGATCATCTCCGGCTGTGTCGCAGAGCTTGCGCTTGATGCCAGGATGCACAAAAATCCGCGCTACTTCATTGTAAGAGGCGGCGCGTTTCAAAATACGGAATTGTGCATCGGTCCAGACAGCATCATCGACGACCAACGTGTCGTCCTTGAGCATCGAAATGGCTGAAATCTCTTCGCGTTCCTGCCGGCTCAACCGCTGGTCCGGCAGCGGCCGCAACCAGATATCAGCGTCCAGACCAATCTGGTGAGAGGCATGGCCGGTCATCATGGGCCCGCCGCGCGGCTGTGACAGATCGCCCACCATCAAACCATTCCAGCCATCTTTGGTGGCTGCAGCCTCCGCCAGTTTTTCCAGATATTCAATCAGGACCGGATGACCCCAGTTGCGGTTGCGCGAAAGGCGCATGGCCTGCCAGTAAGGTCCATCCTCGGACAGTGCCGCACCACCGGCAAGACAGCCCTTGGTATAAAACCCGACGGCGTTGGCGTTCAGATCAGCCGGAACATCGCGGCTGCTGAACAATCGATTGGCGGGCTGATGTTTGGCGGCAAAAGCCGATGACAGACCAGTTCCAGCGATCAGAAGGGCGGTCCCGATAAGGGCACCAATTTTGATAATTGACTGCAATCCGGCCATCAGTTTCTCCTGATTCGCGCGCCATCCGTTTCCGGCGATCAAACTATCACAGACAGGATGCCTCTTCCTGATGCAATTTGCAATTCCCGCTTTCGCAAGCTCCGCGAATGTCAGTGAAGCCACAGAGCCGGGCGCTCAGACGTGAGAAATATCTGTCAATTCAGGGATGTGAGCGATATGGCTGACATCATCTTACAGGATCGACCCAGATGCCCCAGATTGGTGATAATATGCGCGGTGCCGGATTCATGGTTTTGGCCATGCTGGGCTTCACGCTGAATGACGCGTTAATGAAACTCGCCAATGTGGACATCGGTCTGTTTCAGGCAATTTTTCTGCGCGGCATTCTGGCCACTGCATTGATGGGTATTCTGACCTGGCGCAGTGGTGGATTCTCCGACAGGCGGGCCGCGTTTGACAGGCATCTGGTGCTGCGCACCATTGGAGAGCTGGCCGGGACCGTGTTTTTTCTGACGGCCCTGTTCAACATGGAACTGGCCAACGCCGCCGCCATTTTGCAGGCTATGCCACTGATCGTTACGCTGGCAGCCGCGGTGGTACTGCGCGAAGCGGTCGGCTGGCGGCGCTACAGCGCCATTGCTGTCGGTCTGGTCGGCGTGCTGATCATCATCCGCCCCGGTGGCGAGGGATTCAATATCTTTTCTTTGTCTGCACTCGCAGCCGTGTTTTGCCTTGTTCTGCGAGATCTGGCGACCCGCCAGATACCGCGCAACATATCGGCAAATTTCATTTCATTCTATGCCAGTTGCGCGGTGATGATCATGGGAGCGCTCGTCACCCTTTTCGGGACATGGCAGCCGGTCTCGGCTCTGACCCTTGTAAAGTTGAGCGGTTCTACGTTTTTTCTGCTGACAGCTTATTTCTGTTCGATTCAGGCGATGCGGTTCGGAGATGTCAGTTTTACCTCTCCTTTCCGGTATACCGCTCTGATCTGGGCTGTCCTGCTGGGATATATGGCCTTTGGTGACATTCCCGATCTGGCCATGATCATCGGCAGTATCATTGTCGTCTGCAGCGGTCTTTTCACGCTTTACCGAGAACGCAAACTGGCGATCAGCCGGCGGCGGCCCATCGGACCCGGTTCGCCCTGAGAGGTGCGGCGGCGTGGTTGAATTTCGAATTCAACTGCTGCCTTCCAGTTCGGCCACAATGGCTTGCATCACCGCGACAGGATTTTCTGCGGCATTGATCGGCCGCCCGATCACCAGATAATCGGCACCGGCATTGACCGCCTGCGCCGGTGTCATGACCCGTTTCTGGTCGCCATGATCACTGCCCTTGGGGCGGATGCCCGGCACCACCAGGGCCATGTTGTCACCGACGATGGCGCGCAGAGCGCTGGCTTCCAGTGATGAACAGACCAGAGCGTCCATGCCCGCAGACAAGGCCTGTGCGCCGCGGCTGGCAACCAGATCCGAAGCGCTGGCGTGATAACCGGCATCCTGCAGATCATCATCATCCATACTGGTCAAAACCGTAACACCAAGCAGGCTCAGATCGGCGGCCGCCGGGGTTTCCTTTTTCGCGGCCACTGCAGCGGCCATGGCTTTGGGATAGGCATGCAGCGTCAACATATCCGCGCCAAGCGCTGCAATACTGCTGACACCGCCCTTGATCGAGTTGTCGATATCGAGCAGCTTCAGATCGAGAAACACCCGCTTTCCGGCCGCTTTCAACTCCGCGACCAGAGCCAGACCACCGGCAAAGGCAAGCTGATAGCCAATTTTGTAAAAAGATGCACTGTCTCCCAGTGTTTCCACCAAAGCTCTGGCTTCGTCAGTGCCTGAATAGTCGAGGGCAACGATGACACGGTCCCTGGCTGTCAAATGTTCGGGTCGCATTCAGTTTTACCTTTCGTAGAGTTAGTCTCTGGACTCAATCAGGAGGTTAAATGGAAGAGTTTGATCTTGGCACCGTCATAAAATGGTGGCGTAGCGCCACACCCGTGCCGGAGGCAGATTGAGCATGATCCAGGGGCTGACATTCAATTCGCAGGGGCTTTGCAACTCACCGCTTCTGACAGGTGGCACCAGTGCATAGGAGAACTGAATAAATTCCCCGCCCCGGGGCATCAGCGACAGAGCGGCGTTGATCAGCGCAATACGATCAGCCAGCGGACGGGTGAACAGCGGCAGGCTGGACACGAAACAGGCAGCTTGCGTAATGCCGTGGTCCTGCAGCGTTTTGCCAAGCGCATAGGCATCACCCTGCAAAATCCGGCAACCGGGAAATCGATTGCGGAGCAATTTGCAGAAATCGCGATTGAACTCGAGGGCAATAATGCGCTGCGGAGGCACGCCTCTTTGCAACAGCGCCTTGGTTACAGCTCCGGTGCCCGGTCCCAGCTCCACCACCGGCAGGTCCGATTGCAGATCAACCGTCCGCGCCATGCGTTCAGCCAGGGCTTTTCCGGACGGTGAAACCGCACCGGTTGTCAGCGGCCGGGAGGCCCAGTTTTTCAGAAACCGGGCGTCATCTTTCAGGCCGCGCAAAAGTCGATCGCGGCGCGGGTCCCTTGCACAATTTTCCTGAGATGATCCGGCCTCCCCCGTCTTCGCGGACGGTCCGGTGTGTCCGTCAGTCTTGGAGTGTTTGTCACTCTCTGTCACAAAACCTCCCAGATGAACCCGGCCGCGCCTGTCAGGACGCTTCGCCGCCCAGATTTTCAAAAAAATCGCGCATTCTTGCAAAAAAACCGTGAGACTGCGGGCTGTTGTCGGCAGAACTTTCTTTTTCGAATTCCTGCAACAGCTCTCTCTGCCGTTTGCTCAGATTGCTCGGTGTTTCGACCGCGATCTGAATGTACATGTCACCGCGCTGTTTGGAGCGCAATACACTCATACCCTTGCCGCGCAAGCGGAACTGTTTGCCGGTCTGACTGCCGTCAGGTACCTTGACGCGGGTCTTTCCGCCATCAACCGTCGGCACATCAAACTGGCCGCCCAGCGCAGCCGTTGTCAGGGAAATCGGAACCCGGCAAAATATGTCCGCGCCGTCGCGCTGGAAGAAATCATGCGGCTTCAATGAGACGAATATATAAAGATCACCGGTCGGGCCGCCGCGTTCTCCGGCTTCACCTTCATTGGCGAGGCGGATGCGGGTACCGTCCTCAATGCCTGCCGGGATGTTGACAGACAGGGACCGCTGTTCGTGAACGCGGCCCTGGCCGGAACATTTGTCGCACGGATTGCTGATGATCTCGCCACGACCCTGACAGGTCGGACAGGTGCGCTCAATGGTGAAAAATCCCTGCGCCGCGCGGACTTTGCCAATGCCGCCACAGGTGGCACAGGAAGTCGGGGAGGACCCGGGGTTGGCGCCACTTCCGGCACATTTGTCGCAGGCGATTGACGTTGGAATGTCAATGTCGACGGTCTTGCCGGCAAAGGCATCTTCAAGACTGATTTCAAGATTGTAGCGCAGATCCGCGCCGCGATTGCTGGCAGTCCGGCCGCGGCGTCCGCCAGCGCCCATGAAATCCCCGAAAATATCTTCAAATATATCCGACATCGAGGCGCCGAAGTCGCCTCCCATTCCGGCACCGGGCCCGCCCTGTTCAAAGGCGGCATGGCCGAAACGGTCATAGGCGGCGCGTTTCTGCGGGTCCTTCAGAGCCTCATAGGCGGCATTGATATCTTTGAAATTGGATTCTGCGGCTGCATCCCCAGGATTGCGGTCCGGGTGATACTGCATCGCTTTCTTGCGGTATGCGCCTTTGAGAACCTTGTCGTCGGCACTCCGGTCAACTCCCAGCACGTCGTAAAAATCGCGTTTGGACATCGGAAATCTACTCGTCTCTGGCGGGATCAGAAAGGCTCGGACCGACAGGCATCCGGGTGCGATCAAGCAGTGAGTAACCGTTCACAACACACAATTCCAGCACTTTCGATTCACCCCGTCCTGTTTCAATAATCAATCGGTCCGGCACCCTTGATGATGGTGCCTGGCGGACATCACCGCCGGCTCTGCAACATCACGATTCGTCGCATCAACTTTCAGCGCAGCGCCCCGGAGGACGGATCAGATTGCCCTGCCTGTCTGCACCTTCCGCCGCGCTGTCGGCGAGCCATATAGAATGCGGACAAGTGTGGAGCGGAACCGGTCATCAACAACCACACCCGAATGCGGGCAGGCGCCCGAAGGCACCTGCCCGATCAGTTGGCATCGACCTTATGCGGATTTTTGCTCATCCGCATCGTCGTCGGAGACTTCTTCAAAATCAGCGTCGATGACATCTTCATCACCAGCATCTGATCCGTCGGCCTCATCGGCCTCTTCCTGGGAAGCTTTGTAAATCGCTTCGCCAAGCTTCATGGATACAGTTGCCAGCGCCTGAGTCTTGGTCATGATTTCTTCTGAATCATCACCTTCAACCGCTGTTTTCAGATCGGCAATGCCCATCTCGATGGCCGTCTTGTCGTCTTCAGGGAGCTTGTCACCATGCTCCTCAAGCGACTTCTCGGTCGTATTGAGCAAGGCTTCCGCGTGGTTTTTGGCCTCAACGGATTCCTTGCGTTTCTTGTCCGCATCAGCATTCGCCTCAGCGTCCTTGACCATATTGTCAATCTCACCATCAGACAGACCGCCGGAGGCCTGAATCTGGATCTGCATCTCCTTGCCGGTGCCCTTATCCTTGGCCGACACATTGACGATACCATTGGCATCAATGTCGAATGTCACCTCGATCTGAGGCATGCCACGTGGTGCAGGCGGAATTCCGGCCAGGTCGAACTGACCAAGAACCTTGTTGTCTGCAGCCATTTCGCGTTCACCCTGGAAGACCCGGATAGTGACCGCATTCTGATTGTCTTCAGCGGTTGAATAGACCTTCTGCTTCTTGGTCGGAATGGTGGTGTTGCGTTCGATCAAACGATCGAACACGCCGCCAAGAGTTTCAATACCAAGCGACAATGGTGTCACATCCAGCAACAGCACATCCTTGACATCACCCTGCAGAACACCAGCCTGAATGGCAGCGCCCATGGCAACCACTTCGTCCGGATTGACGCCCTTATGTGGCTCCTTGCCGAAGAACTCTTTTACCACTTCCTGGATTCTCGGCATGCGGGTCATGCCGCCAACCAGAACCACTTCGTCAATCTCGCCGGCTGACAGGCCGGCATCTTTCAGAGCCGATTTGCAAGGGCCAACCGTACGCTGAACCAGATCCTCAACGAGAGATTCCAGCTTGGCGCGGGTGAGTTTGATGGTCAGGTGTTTTGGTCCTGAAGCATCGGCCGTGATAAACGGCAGATTGACTTCGGTCTGACTTGAAGAGGACAGCTCGATCTTGGCTTTCTCGGCAGCTTCCTTCAGACGCTGCAGCGCCAGCTTGTCACCGCGCAGATCAATGGCCTGATCCTTCTTGAACTCGTCTGCCAGATAATCGACCAGACGCATGTCAAAATCTTCACCGCCGAGGAAGGTATCACCATTGGTGGATTTCACTTCAAACACGCCGTCGCCGATTTCCAGTATCGACACGTCAAAAGTACCGCCGCCCAAATCGTAGACAGCGATGGTCTTGCCATCGTTCTTGTCCAGACCATAGGCAAGGGCCGCTGCAGTCGGCTCGTTGATGATGCGCAGCACTTCGAGGCCGGCGATCTTGCCGGCATCTTTGGTGGCCTGACGCTGGGCGTCGTTGAAATAGGCCGGAACGGTAATAACCGCCTGGGTTACGCTTTCACCCAGATAGGCTTCCGCAGTTTCCTTCATTTTCTGAAGGATCATGGCAGAGACCTGGGAGGGTGAATAGGTTTCGCCCTGGGCTTTGACCCAGGCGTCGCCATTGTCGGCTTTGACAATCTGGTAAGGCACCAGCTTTTTGTCTTTCGTCACCATCGGATCATTGAAGCGACGGCCAACAAGACGCTTGACAGCATACACTGTGTTTTCAGGATTGGTGACTGCCTGACGCTTGGCGGACTGACCGACCAGACGTTGACCGTCCTCGCTGAAACCGACCATGGATGGTGTGGTCCGGGCACCTTCGGCGTTTTCAATAACTTTCGGGGCTTTACCGTCCATAACGGCAATACATGAATTGGTAGTTCCCAAATCAATACCAATGACTTTCGCCATGCTTACTCTCCTTATTTGGCGGATATGAACCGTTTCATCGCACCGACCTCAAGGCATCGGTTGTTGTTTTCACGACTTAGGATCAAATCCCCTTTGTTCAACAGCTTTGTTACTGCACGTTTGATGTGGGCCGGGAGGGTTCCGTGAAACAGTGGAAAAATCCGGCGTCACCGTGCGTCGAGGCGTATATAAGAGAGCAGGCCGATACCTGCAAGCGCCGGAATGGGCGGTTTTTTAAGAAGCTGGTTGGTTTGATAGTTACATTGATCTTTTTGATGATCAGGATCGGCCTACCGGCAAAGATAAAACTGCGGATGAAAGACATCAAAAAACTTATGATCACCGACTCATGATCGACCTTGGCGGCGGCGTGTTGCTTTACCGCGAGTACTTTGATCGGGAGGCCCAGATCGCGCTTCGCGACGCGGTCCGCGATATTGTTCTGCAGGCCCCACTGTTTCAACCCACCATGCCAAAAACCGGCAAAGCACTGTCGGTAAAGATGAGCAATTGCGGAGCTCTGGGCTGGGTCGCAGACCGGCAGGGCTATCGCTATCAATCCCGGCATCCTGTCACAGGGCAGCCATGGCCAACCATGCCGGCCATGCTGCAGGAACTTTGGGTCAACGTTGCTGAGCAAGCGCCGGCACCGCAGGCCTGCCTGATCAATTATTACGAGCCAGGCGCGAAGATGGGCCTGCATCAGGACCGCGACGAGACCATGTTCACGGCGCCCGTTGTATCTGTCTCACTGGGCGATACATGCCGGTTCCGCATCGGCGGCGTCAACAGAGGTGGTGCGACACAAAGTTTCAAGCTGCAATCCGGGGATGTTCTGGTGATGGGCGGCGAGCAACGCCTGGCGTTTCACGGCGTCGACCGAATCTATCCCGGCACATCAACCCTGCTGAAGGCACCGGGCCGGATTAATCTGACACTGCGGCGCGTCCATGAAGAACCGGTCGAGACGGAGCAGCGCTTGGTCTGATACGCTCTACGCCTCGTCTTCAGTGTCCTCTGCAGGGCCGGCTTTCGGGGACATCTTCGGACCACCTTTGGCGACACCGACCATGGCAGGCCTCAAGACCCGGTCGCCGAGCATGTAGCCGGCCTGCATAACCTGCACGACAGTGCCGCTGGAAACCGAGGCATCCGGTACTTCGAACATCGCCTGATGGCGGTTCGGATCAAATTTCTGGCCGACCGGTTCTTCCTTGGTGACACCGTGTTTGGCAAATACCCGAACCATTTCGCGGCCGGTCATTTCTACACCTTCCACCAGAGCTGCCAGCGTGGTTCCGGCATTTTCCTTTTCCTCGTCGGACACTGTGGAAATGGCGCGGTCCAGATTATCGCCGATGCTCAATACATCACGGGCGAAGTTTGAAATCGCATATTGCCGGGCATCCGCAACATCGCGCTGGGTGCGGCGGCGCAGATTTTCCATGTCGGCGGCAACGCGCAGCATCCGGTCCTTCGCCGCGTCTTTTTCGTCGCGCAGATCCTGGTTCTCCTGCAACAGCGCATCTATCACTTCTTCCGGCGATCGCTGCGCAGTATCAGCGGCTTCCGACGCGCTGTTTGCGGCAGCTTCGTCCTGCGCGCCGGTTTCTGACATATCAATGTCCGCCGCCTGGTTTTTCAATTCATCAATTTTTCTGGTTTCGTCACTCATGATCGATCACGGTCTTTTCGATTTAATCTGATGGTCGGGATATCGAAGCTTGCAAGTGAAAAATCAACCTTCAATCGGTCTAACTGAGCATTTTTCCCAAAAGCTGGGCGGTATAATCGACAACAGGGATGATGCGGCCGTAATTCAGGCGGGTTGGTCCGATGACGCCGAGCACGCCCACAACATTGTCTTCCGCATTGTGATAGGGCGCGACCACAAGCGATGATCCGGACATGGAAAACAAGCTGTTTTCCGAGCCGATGAAAATCCGCACACCGTCGCCGCTTTCGGTGGAACCCAGCAGTTCAATCAGGTCGGACTTGCTCTCCAGATCTTCAAACAACAGGCGGATGCGATCCAGATCCTCGCCCTGACTGACATCTTCCAGCAGATTGGCACGGCCCCGGACAATCAGATTCTGGGCGTTGCGCGCGCCCTTGTTGACACCGGCCCAGGTCGCCAGTCCCGCTTCTACCAGCCGTGCAGTCAGATCATCCAGTTCGCGGCGCTGAGAGTCCAGCATCTGCTGCAGTTCCTGGCGCGCTTCGGGAAGGGTGCGGCCGCGCAATCCTTCATTGAGATAATTCGATGCTTCGACCAGAGCTGACGCCGGCATGCCTTTTGGAATCTCGATGATGCGGTTTTCCACCGCACCATCCTGCGCCACCAGCACCACCAGGGCGCGGCCATCCTCAATGCGGACAAACTCGATATGCTTCAAAGGCACTTCGCGTTTTCCGGTCAGAACAAGCCCTGCCCCGCGCGACACGCCGGACAGCATGCGGCTGGCATCGGCGAGCAGCGTTTCGCCAGGATTATCAGTTCTGGGACTGCCAAACTGGGCATCGATCTGTTGGCGTGACTGCTCGTCGAGATCGCCTATTTCCATCATCGCATCGACAAAAAACCGCAACCCGCGTTCCGTCGGCAGACGACCGGCGCTGATATGCGGCGCATAGATCAAACCCATCTGTTCCAGATCGGACATGACGTTGCGGATCGAGGCAGGCGAGAGGTTGAGTGCCAGGCTGCGCGACAGATTGCGTGAGCCAACCGGCGCACCATCTTCCATATACGCATCGACAATCCGCCGGAACACCTGACGGGAGCGTTCGTCCAGATCTTGATCAAACAAGTGATTGACAGAGGCCATCGTCACCATTCCGCAGAAACTCGGATTACAGGTATAGAACTTAGTGTCTGCCGGGCATCATGAAAAGTGAAACTTGTGACAGCCCTAACCATCTTACGGTTTCTCTGCTTTGCTTTCCGGTCCGGCTTGTCTATCAAGATGCGTGAATCGCTGAAAATGAAGAGATTAAAGACCCATGAGACCATCCAATCGTACCGCCGATGCCCTGCGTGCCGTTTCTCTGGACCGCAATGTCTCAAAACACGCTGAAGGGTCGTGCCTGGTGAAATTCGGCGATACCCATGTGCTGTGTACTGCCAGTCTTGCCGAAAACGTGCCGCCCTGGCTGCGCGGTGGCGGCAAAGGCTGGGTGACCGCAGAATACGGCATGTTGCCGCGCTCCACCGGCGGGCGCATGCGCCGCGAGGCGGCCAGCGGCAAACAGTCGGGCAGAACCCAGGAAATCCAGCGCCTGATCGGGCGCTCATTGCGCGCCGTGGTGGATATGCAGGCGCTCGGCGAACGCCAAATCACGCTGGATTGCGACGTCATCCAGGCGGATGGCGGCACACGCACGGCGGCGATCACCGGGGCCTGGGTCGCCTTGAGCGATTGTCTGAGCTGGATGCGCCAGCGAAATCTGATCACCGGCACCGTGCTGAAAGATAATGTTGCGGCCATTTCCTGCGGCATTTACCAGGGAACGCCTGTGCTGGATCTTGACTATGATGAGGATTCGGCGGCCGACACCGACGCCAATTTCGTCATGACGGGTTCCGGCGGCATTGTTGAAATCCAGGGTACGGCAGAACAGGAACCGTTTACCGAAGGCCAGTTGAATCAGCTGCTGGAGCTGGCGAAATCCGGGATCAGCCAATTGGTTTCGCTGCAGAACATGGCGATCATGTAAATGAACCGCCCGGCTCGCAAACTCAATGGTGGCAAGCTGGTGCTGGCCAGTCACAACGAGGGCAAGCTTCGCGAAATCCGCGATCTTGTCGCACCCCATGGCATTGAAGTGGTCTCAGCGGCAGAGCTGGATTTGCCGGAGCCGGAAGAAACCGGCACCAGTTTTGCCGCTAATGCAGAATTGAAGGCTCTGGCCGCGACCCATGCCACGGGCCTGCCCGCATTGTCCGATGATTCCGGGCTGTCCGTTGACACTCTGGACGGCGATCCGGGAATTTACTCGGCAAGATGGGCCGGACCGGACCGGGATTTCATGATGGCCATGCGCAATGTTCAGGAGGCGCTGATGGCAAAAGGCGCAACCAGCCCGGCCGCCCGGGGTGCCGAATTTGTCAGTGCGCTCTGTCTGGCCTATCCTGATGGTGAAACGTTCCTGTTTGAGGGAATTGTCAGAGGTGAAATCGTCTGGCCACCAAGAGGTACACAGGGATTTGGCTATGATCCGATTTTTTTGCCCGAGAATCATAATAAAACATTCGGGGAAATGACCCCGCAGCAAAAGCACGGGCCGCGGCCCGGCGGTGAGCCGGGTCTGTCGCACCGGGCGCGTGCTTTTGCTTTGTTTGAGAAATTCGGGCTGTGACCTCCACGAACAGGATTGCGGTCGTGTGACACTGATGGAACATTATTCTGACAACCCCAAACCGGAAGGGCGCGCACTTGCCGCTGCAGTGCGCTCCGGCAGCGGCGGGCCTGACCATCCAACCCGGAATGCCGGGTTCGGGATTTACGTGCACTGGCCGTTTTGTGCTGCGAAATGCCCTTATTGTGACTTTAATTCCCATGTCCGCCACAAGCCGGTTGATCAGGCGCGGTTTCTGGCCGCTTTCAAATCCGAAATCGCCCATTTTGCCGAGCGCACACCGGACAGACAGGTTTCAAGCATTTTCTTCGGAGGCGGCACACCATCCCTGATGGAACCGGAAATTCTCGCCGGTATACTGGACGCCATTCACTGGCACTGGGCAGTCGAGCCGGAAGCGGAAATCAGCATGGAAGCCAATCCGCAATCGGTTGAGGCAGACCGGTTCAAGGCCTATCGCAAGGCTGGCATCAACCGGCTGTCGCTGGGTGTGCAGGCCCTCAATGATGGCGATCTGAAATTCCTCGGCCGACTGCATAATGTCGACGAAGCCGTCAATGCCATCGAACTGGCGCGCCAGACCTTTCCGCGGCTGTCGTTTGATCTGATTTATGCCCGGCCCGGCCAGAATGTGAAAGACTGGACGGAGGAGTTGAAACGGGCGCTCGATTACGCGGCTGACCATCTGTCGCTGTATCAACTGACCATCGAGCAGGAGACACCGTTCTGGGCGCTACAACACGCCGGCAAACTGGTGGTTCCCAGTCAAGACGAAGCGGCAGAGCTCTACCAGGTGACGCAAGCCATCTGCGAAGAGGCCGGATTGCCGGCCTATGAAACCTCCAACCACGCTGTACCCGGCGCTGAAAGCCGGCACAATTTGATATACTGGCGCTATGGCGAATATGTCGGTGTCGGCCCCGGTGCTCACGGCCGGCTTGTGGGGACGAATGGCCGGTCACGCTTTGCAACGGCAACGGAACGCAATCCTGAACGCTGGCTGTCGCTGGTGGAAGCCAACCAGCACGGCACCATTACCGATGATGAATTGCTGGCTGAAGAACAGGGTGACGAATTTCTGGTGATGGGGTTGCGGCTGCATGAGGGCATCGATCTGGCCCGCTATCAGGCGCTGTCAGGCCGCCGCATCGATCCACGACGGGTGGAAGATTTGCTGAGCCATAACATGATCGAACGGCTTGCGCCGATTGCCGCAGGCTCCAACAGTGAAGACCGCATCCGCGCCACTAAAGATGGTGCCATCGTGCTGGACGCAGTGGTCGCCGATCTGGCGATTTAGCGCATTTGATGATTACATTGAACACTCTGGTTCGCTATTCATCAACCGCTTTAGAAACCGCGATTGCTCAAACTTGTCGGGGCCGGGCTGACAACCCGCGCGCCACCGGACTGAACCTCGTAAACGGCCATGGCGCGGGTATTTGTGCCGTCTGAATTGAACCGGAACACGCCATCTAAACCGGCAAATCCATCTGGATTGGTCAGCACCCGCTGGCTGAATTTCTGGTCACCGAATCGCGCCGTCAGGCCTGCCGCGAGTATTGCAGCATCATAAGCCAGGGAGGCATTTCGCGGCGGTGGCGAGCCGTAGGCCTGCTGGTAGCGGCTGGAAAATTGCTGGAAACGATCATTCGGCGCTGAAGCATAAATCGCTCCGCGCAAGGCCGGTTCTGCCGGAATTTTCGGATCATCCCATTGACCTGATCCGACATAGAGCACGCGCGGTGACTGCATTCCTGCCGCCGCCAGAAGTTGAGCCAGGAACGTGACAGATCCGGCGCTGTCCGGCATGAAGATACCGTCAATTGACGAGGATAATTTGGCGACCTCCGCAACCTTTTGCTGCATTGATGTGCGATCCTGCTCATAGCGTGCAATGGTAGCCACGCGAATGCCGAACGACGCTGCCGCCTCGCGGAACAGACCTTCATAAATGAGACCCGGCTGGGTGTTGGGGACCAGCACCGCAAATGACTTTTTGCCCTGCTCGGAGGCATAGGCGGCGGCACGATAGACCTGATCTCTGGGCAGGAAGCCCATCAGAAAGGCGCCGCGGGTCGCGACCTCGGTGCGGGTTGAAAACGAAATAACCGGAACCGAGCGCGGAACGGCGAGCGCCGCGACGGGCTTTACCGCATCACCGAAAACCGGCCCGAGAATAAGCTCAACACCTTGTGACAAAGCTGCATTTGCGGCTGCCTGGGCACCTTGCGGCGTGCCCTGAGTATCCTTGACCAGTATCTGGATATTGGCATTCGGGAAATCGCTTATGGCGAGCGCGGCTGCATTCTTGAAAGATGTGCCAATGGTGCCGGCATTGCCTGTGGCGCTCTGCGGCACAAGCAGGGCGATACGCACCGAGCCGGAGCCGATCACTTCACCGCCTGGCGACTGGGTCGGACCTGCAAGTGGCGAGCCCTGATTGCGGAAACCGGAGCCGCCACCGCCACCGCCAAAACCGGACGGCAGGCATCCGCTCAACGCGGCACCGGCAGCGACCAGCACTGCTGTCCGAATCCATTGACGCTTAAACAAATCTACAAAAGCCATAGCAATACCACACTGTTTTCGCGGCCCGGACCTGTCCGCAGCCGGCTGACCGGACTCACTTGCAGAGCCAATCGGGAAACCGCCCTTGCCTTTTACGGCAAAAGCGCGAGAAATGGGAACACAACAAAGTAACAAATTGCATAATTATCTCCTCTCCACCGTGCTGCAGGTAAAAAATCCAGTAAACTTTTAAACGTTCAGCGAATATCTCTTGACCGGCAATCGTGATTAAAAGGGTTTTTGAATGGCGCTACCCGCCGACAAGATAGCAGATAATGGCAGGATAGCTGAATCAGGCGGGTTTTCCATCGGTGGGCATCGGCTGCATGCCCCGCGCCTGGAAGCGGGGCTGTATCTGGTTTCCACACCTATTGGGCATCTCAAGGACATTACGCTGCGGGCTCTTGAAACCCTGGCAAGCGCGCATCTGATTGCCTGTGAAGACACCCGTGTCAGCCGGGTTCTGCTGTCGCATTACGGCATCACCACGCCGATGATGGCCTATCATGAGCACAATGCGGAGACGGCCGGGCGCAAAATTATCGAAGCTCTGGACAGCGGGCCAGTGGCGCTGATCAGTGATGCCGGCACACCGCTGGTCTCTGATCCCGGCAGCCGGCTGGTGAGCCAGGTTCTGGAAGCGGGACATCAGGTTGTTCCTGTGCCAGGCGCATCTGCCGTTCTGGCGGCGTTGGTGGCGGCGGATCTTGGTGACAGCCAGTTCCATTTCATCGGGTTTTTGCCGAGCAAGGAAAAAGCCCGAGCTGACTTGATTCGATCCGCCGGCGCTCTTGCTGCAACCGTGATTTTCTATGACAGCCCGAAGCGGATCGCGGCCAGCCTGAAAACCGCTGTCAATGTACTGGGCGCAGACCGTCCGGCGGTGGTGGGACGCGAGCTGACCAAACGGTTTGAGACATTTTATCGCGGCACGCTGGGTCAACTGGCCGGGGAATTTGACGCCGCGCCTTCTCCCAAAGGGGAAATCGTGCTGCTGATCGGGCGCGGCACACAACAGGGCGACGCGTTTGATCTGGATGGTGCGCTGGCCGAGCGCCTGGCGAAGGTGTCGCTGAAACAGGCGGTGGATGATGTGATGATGATCAGTGGCCTGAAACGCCGCCAAATTTACCAGCGCGCTTTGCAGTTGCGCGATGGCGAATGAGCCGGCCTGATCGACGCCAACGGGCTGAAACCCGTGGCAGACAAGCCGAAACAAAAGCCGCCCTGTTGTTGCGGGCCAAGGGGTTTGCCATTTTGAGCCGGCGTTACAGAACCCCCGTCGGAGAAATTGATCTTGTGGCGGGCCGGGGCCAGCTTGTGGTGTTTGTCGAAGTCAAATGGCGCAGCACTATTGACGCTGGACTGGAATCGATCCACCCCACCGCCCAGGCGCGCATTGCCCGCGCGGCTGATCATTGGCTGTCACGGCATCCGAAATTCGCAAATTACAATACGCGCTTTGATGTGGTAGCCCTTGCGCCATGGCGCTGGCCGGTCCATCTGAAACAGGCTTTCGACACTCCTGATCCCTTCTGAGGTACGTCTATGTCACTCCAGGTCGCGGTCCAGATGGACCATATTTCCACTGTTCAGATTGGTGGCGATTCGAGCTTTGCCCTGTTGCTGGAAGCCTCCAGACGCGGCCATGTCCTGCATCATTATGAACCGGCGCAGCTGATGATGCTTGATGGCACTGTCCGGGCGCGAATGGCACCGCTGACCGTCCAGGATGTGAAGGGTGACCATTTCTCTCTCGGCGACGAGGAAATGCGAAATCTGGCGGATCTGGACGTGGTGCTGCTGCGTCAGGACCCGCCATTCGACATGAATTACATCACCACGACACATCTGCTGGAACGGGTGCATCCGCAGACCCTTGTCGTCAACGACCCGTTTCACGTGCGCAACGCGCCGGAAAAAATCTTCGTCACCGAGTTTCCCGATCTGATGCCGAAAACGCTGATTTCGAGAAATCGTGATGATATAAGGGCCTTCCGACAGGAGCACGGCGATATTATTCTGAAACCACTGTACGGCAATGGCGGCGCCGGTGTGTTCCGACTGACAGGCGCGGACCAGAATCTGGCTTCGCTGCTGGAAATGTTCGAACAGGCGTTTCCCGAGCCGTTCATGGTGCAGCAATACCTGCCTGATGTGCGGGCCGGTGACAAACGCATCATTCTGGTCGACGGGGTTGCCGTCGGTGCGATCAACCGGGTGCCTGCCGAAGGCGAGGCGCGGTCGAACATGCATGTCGGCGGCCGGGCGGAAGCCATTGGCATGACGGCACGCGAGCATGAAATCTGCGAGCGCATCGGCCCGGCGCTGAAGCAGCGCGGTTTCATCTTTGTCGGCATTGATGTCATTGGCGATTACATGACGGAAATCAATGTCACCTCCCCAACCGGCATACGGGAAGTGAAAAAATTCGGCGGCGCTGACATCGCTTCGCTGATCTGGGATGCCATCGAGGCCAAGGTTTAAAGCTGCAGAAGTCACATCCCGGTTTCTTCCCGATGCGAGATGGCGGCCAGGATACGATCCTGAACGCCTGTGCAACGCCATCGTTCGAACCGTTTGTAGCAAGTGGTATATGGGCCATAGCACTCGGGCAGATCACGCCAAAACGCCAAATTTCAATGTCTGTTTCGCCTTCAAATATAGTGATCCGGTCTGTGAGGTGGATCGACCCGGTTGCGGAACCAGAAGGGAAGTTGCATAGTTGTGAGCTTGGGAACCGCGCATTCGGCGCGGGGTGATAGCCTTGCAAGGCTATGCCAACTCTGGCGGGATTTTCCGCTTCAGACCATTTCCCTTCGGACGCCGCACAGGCGCTAAAACAAGGAAAACCGATGAACTTAATACGAACTACGATCACGAGAACACTGGGATTCATACTGGGTGCCACGATTGCCGCCGCTACCGCGCAGGCCGGTCCGTTGGCCGATCGTTTGGAAGCCGGAGAGCCGATACGTCTGGGCTTTGCCGCTGCGCCGCCTTGGGCCTATGCCGGTGAGGATGGGTCCGCCAAAGGTTTCGTTAACGATATTACGATCGCCGTTCTGGAGCGCATGGGGCATACGAATGTCGAACCTGTGCTAACCGATTGGGCGGGTCTGATCCCCAGCATCATCGCTTCACGGGTCGATATCGTAACCGGGGGGATGTATATTCTGGCCGCACGCTGCGAGAATATGGATTTCTCAGAGCCGATCGGCGTGTTCGGTGACGCATTCGTCGTGCCTGCCGGCAACCCGAAGGGGATCGGCACCTATCAGGACATCATTGATCAGGACCTGGTGATGGTGTCGCCCTCGGGCTATAACACCATTGCCGATGCCAAGGCGGCGGGCGTTCCCGAAGCCAACATCATGGAAGTGCCCGGCACCACAGAAATGCTGGCCGCAGTGCGCGCAGGACGTGCCGATGCAGGCGCAACCAATGCGCTTGAGGCGCAACGCGTGCAGGACATGTCGGACGCGGTCGAAATGACCGATCCGCTGGCGTTTCCGGCTAACAGCCGTACGCCGGTCGGCGTTGGCTTCCACCCCGAGGATGACGCCTTCCGCGAGGAATTCAATGCGGAATTGGCCAAATATCTCGGCTCGGACGAAATGATGGAGAAGGTCGCGGCGGAAAATTACACTGCGGTGTTCCTGCCCGATGGACAGACCACAGCAGAAGCCTGCAAGGCTGACTGACCCTGTTCAAAAAAGATAGTACCGAACAGCCGGACGGCGGAGTTTTCGCCGTCCGGTTTATTTTTACGTGTCACGGAACCTCACCCTCACATGTCTTATCTGGATTTTGTTGTCACCCACAGTGATCGCCTTGTCGCCGGTACGCTGATCACCATTGCGCAATTCGTGCTGGCGGCACTTGTGGCCGTTATGGCGGCGGTGCTGTCAGGGCTGATGAAGCTGGCCCCGTCGCAGCCATTGCGCGGCATCGCCACTATCTATATCGAGATTTTTCGTGGCACCTCGCTGCTGGTGCAGCTTTACTGGGTATTCTTCGCCCTGCCCCTGTTCGGGATCTCTCTCGACAAGTTCACGGCGGGCTTTGTCACCGTGGGCCTTTGCTATGGTGCCTACGGTGCCGAATTGGTGCGCGGCGCGATTCTTTCGGTGCCCAAGGGCCAGTGGGAAGCGGCGGTGGCGCTGAACATGTCGCCCATGCGCCGAATGTGGCGGATTATCCTGCCACAAGCGCTGGTGGGGATGCTGCCTCCCTGGGGCAATCTGATGGTCGAAATCCTGAAGGGCACGGCGCTGGTTGCGTTGATCTCTGTCACGGACCTGATGTTTGAAACCCGCCAGATCAACAACAACACTTTTTTGTCGGCGCAGGCGTTCGGCACCGCGCTGATCATCTACTACGTCTTTGCCCGCTTCCTGATCACGCCGCTCATGCGTTGGATGGAACGGGTCATGGCCCGCAAGATTGGAAGGGCCTGACTGATGATCGGCTGGAAATGGGACTTTACCTGGGAAATACTGCCACGCCTTGTGGAAGCAACGGGCAACACGCTTCTGGCGGCGGGTGGTGGCTATGCGGTGGCGCTTGTGCTGGGATTGGTGTTTGCGCTGGCGCAACGCACGCCCTTGCGTTTGTTGACGATGGTGACCCGTGAACTGGTCGAATTCATTCGCTCGACCCCACTGCTGCTGCAGGTATTCTTTATCTACTATGTCGGTCCGCAGTTTGGACTGCGCCTGTCGCCCTGGACGGCCGGGTTGATTGCAATCGGAGTGCACTATGCCGCTTATCTATCCGAGGTCTACCGCGGCGGGATCGAAGGCGTGCCCAAGGGCCAGTGGGAAGCCGCAAAGGCGATCAACCTTTCGACAGCCCAGACCTATCGGCGCATCGTCATCCCACAGGCGCTACCCCCGGCACTGGCAGGAATGGGAAACTATCTGGTCGGCATCTTCAAGGACACGCCGATGCTGTCAGTGATCGGGGTTGGTGAGCTGATGCATGCTGCCAATTCTATCGGTGCTGAAAACTATCGCTATCTGGAGCCCTACACGATCGTTGGCCTCATCTTCCTTGCGATATCGCTGCCGACGGCCTGGTTTATCGGCCGATTTGAGACGGCAATACGCCGCAAACTGGGACTGATCAAATGACAGACGACATGAGCCAATATCCCCTGACGCTGGAAGGTGAAGACGCGCCAATGGTGCGTTTCCAGAATGTCAGCAAAACATACGGCGATCTGACGGTGCTTGACCGGCTGAACCTTGACGTTGCAACAGGGGAGATGGTGACGATCATCGGCCCCTCCGGATCGGGCAAGACAACCGTGCTGCGCATGCTGATGACGCTGGAAAAAATCGACAGCGGCGTAATCTATGTGAACGGCGAGCCCCTGACCCACATGGAAAAGAACGGCCGCCTCGTGCGCGCAAACGTCGCCCATATGCGCCGGATGCGAACCAAGATCGGAATGTGTTTCCAGCATTTCAACCTATTTCCGCACATGACTGCCCTTGGAAACTGTATGGAAGGGCCGGTGCAGGTTCTGGGCCTGCCGAAAAAAGAAGCCGAAGAGCGCGCCCTGGACCTTCTCGACATGGTCGGCATGGCCGAAAAACGTGATCAGCATCCCGCTCGCTTGTCAGGTGGTCAGCAGCAACGTGTGGCGATCGCACGCGCGCTGGCCATGCGTCCCAAGGTGATGCTGTTCGACGAAGTCACTTCGGCGCTTGATCCCGAGGTCATTAGCGAAGTGACAAGTGTGATCCGCAAGCTGGTGGATCAGCACAACCTCACCATGCTGATGGTCACGCACCAAATGGGTTTCGCCAGGGAAATCTCAGACCGGGTCTGCTTCTTTTTTGATGGTAACATCGAAGAACAGGGTTCTCCCGACATGTTGTTCGACACCCCCGAAAAAGAACGCACTCAGCAATTCCTGAGCGCCGTTCTGGAGGCCAATTAGTCGAACTCGGTTTCCGCCGGAGACGAATATTGGCGCTCAGCTCAGACGTATTTTGCCAAATCATTCGATTCCCGCGATATTGAGATACCGATTACCCGAGAATCAGGATCCCCCCGGATGGTTGCGCGTGTCACCACAGTGAGTTTTCAGGGCATTGAGGCCCTGCCAGTGGATGTTCAGGTCCTGCTGGCTCCTGGACTGCCGGCCTTTACCATTGTCGGCTTGCCGGACAAGGCGGTTGCGGAAAGCCGGGAACGGGTGCGCGGCGCTCTGCATGCCTCGGGCCTGTCATTGCCACCGCGCCGCATCACCGTCAATCTGGCACCGGCGGATCTGCCCAAGGAAGGCAGCCATTACGATCTGCCGATCGCCCTTGGACTAATGGCCGCAATCGGGGCGCTTCCGGGAGAGTTTCTCAGCCGATTTGTGGTGCTGGGAGAGCTGGCGCTGGATGGCAGCATTGCCGCCGTCACTGGCGCGCTGCCGGCTGCCATTGCCGCAAATGCCATGCAAAAGGGTCTGATCTGTCCTGCCTCCAGCGGTCCGGAAGCTGCCTGGGCGGGCACCGATCTGGAGGTTCTCGCCCCGGAAAACCTGCTTCAGCTTGCCAATCATTTCAAGGGCACACAGGTGCTGTCCAACCCGGAGCCGGCGATTCACGCTGCCGCCGGGAACCTGCCTGATCTGGCTGACATCAAAGGTCAGGAAACCGCAAGACGGGCCCTGGAAGTGGCCGCCGCCGGTGGGCATAATATGCTGATGGTCGGACCGCCGGGAGCAGGAAAATCAATGCTGGCGGCGAGATTGCCCTCCATCCTGCCACCGCTGGCTCCCCGGGAGCTTCTGGAAGTTTCGATGATCGCGTCGATTGCGGGAACCCTGTCATCGGGCGGCCTGTCAGACCGGCGCCCGTTTCGCGAGCCGCACCATTCCGCCTCGATGGCGGCGATGGTCGGAGGCGGCATAAGGGCACGACCTGGCGAGGTGTCGCTGGCCCATCATGGTATTCTGTTTCTCGACGAATTACCCGAATTTGCGCCGCAGGTGCTGGACAGTCTGCGCCAGCCTCTGGAAAAGGGCGAAACTTCGATTGCCCGTGTCAATTACCGCCTGACCTATCCATCGCGGTTTCAGCTGATTGCTGCGATGAACCCGTGCAAATGCGGGCGCGCCGGGGAACCAGGATATAAATGTGCCAGAGGCCCACGCTGCGCCAGCGACTATCAGGCCCGCATTTCCGGCCCGTTTCTGGATCGCATCGACATCCGTATCGCTGTCCCGGCTGTCACGGCAAGTGACCTGATAGCGCCAAAACCCAGCGAGCCAAGCAAGGCGGTGGCAGAGCGGGTCGCCAGCGTGCGGCGGTTACAGGCAGAGCGGTTCAGCGCCCTTGGCCACCCGAATATCCGCAGTATTTCCGAAGCGCCGGCCGATCTTATCAGCGTGGTTGCGCAGCCCGATGCGGCTGGTCTGGCTCTGCTAAAGGATGCCGCTGAAGCGATGCATCTCAGTGCCAGAGGTTATCACCGTGTTCTGAAAATCGCGCGAACACTGGCCGATCTGGAAGGCGCGGACCAACCCGGCCGGGTGCATCTGGCAGAAGCCCTGAGCTATCGCATGATGGGGGATGCCGGAAGGGCAGTGGCGTAATCCAGAAGCGTTAGGGCAAAGGATGGCGGAAGGGACCCCGGGAATGTTCAGGGACCGAGGAATTGTGCTTCTTGCAATTGGGCAGACCCTGGCATGGGCCGGTCTGTACTATTCATTTCCTGCGATGCTTTTGCGTTGGGAGCGCGAACTGGGCTGGTCCAAGCCTGATCTCATGGCTGCAATAACCATGGCAGTCCTGATTTCAGGGCTCGTGTCACCACTTGCGGGTCATTTCATTGATCGCGGTCGTGGACCTTCATTAATGGCGCTTTCAGCGATTTTGGGGGGAGTTGCTCTTGTATTTCTATCGATGGTGTCCACACTTTGGCAGTTCTATGCGATATGGGCCATTATCGGTCTGGCAATGTCCGGATGCCTCTACGAACCCTGCTTTGCGCTTGTTACTCGCGCACGTGGAGCTGACGCGAAACGCAGTATCATCTTCATCACGCTCATAGCCGGATTCGCCAGCACCATCAGTTTCCCCCTCGTTTACACGCTGGCAGAAGCGTATGGCTGGCGAACAACCGTGGTCTGTTTCGGACTTCTGGTGATACTGATTGTATCTCCGCTGCTTTGGCTGGGAGCCCGGCAGATCGAATTTGCAAGGGACATCGATCCCGCTCGATCAACGGCGGGAACAGATGCTTCCGAGGCGTTTTTGAAACGACCGGCATTCTGGTTTCTTGCAGTCGGCTTCAGCTTTGTCGCAATTGTGCACGGAGCAACACTGCACCATCTGCTCCCAATCCTGAACGAGTATGGTCTTTCCAGCGAAATAGCGGTGTTGGCTGCTTCATTCATTGGTCCCATGCAGATTGCAGGACGACTGGCGATGATGGCAGCAGACAAATACACGTCCAATCACAGCATCGCAGTTGCGGCCTTTATGCTGATGGGTGCAGCTGTGTTGTTACTGATGCTAAGCGGCAGTTCGCCTGCATTTCTGTCGACTTCAATCATACTGTTTGGTGGCGCATATGGCACTGTGAGTATTCTTCGACCATTGATTGCCCGCGAAATTCTTGGCTCACAAAACTTTGGTGCGAAATCCGGTGCATTGGCGCTTCCGTATTTGGCCGGGTCTGCGTTTGCACCCTTTTTGGGTGCCCTCATTTGGGAAATTGGGGGATATGACACGCTCTTGAGCTTGCTGGCCGGACTGGCGATTATCGGGTGCGCGATGTATGTTGTTTCCTATCGGCTGGCGGCCCGCACGTAGAGAAATTCTCGGTCAGCGTTTAGCTGATGCCCACAATTCAGGAGTTTACCCATGATCTGAGATGCCGGATGGGCAATGGCGTGAAGCGAAGGTCCGGCTGTGCTGAACTTGCGGGACGTGTCGACCGCGCCGGTGTCATCTGTTGGTCAAATACCGGTTATAAAGCGTTTTGTGCGCAGGCGAATCACGCTTATATGCCGAACAGCGGGTTTGCAAACAGGTCCCGTCTCCAACAGGTGGTAGGACTCAAGGGGAGTAATGCTTGTGATGCGAACGGGGTTGGGCACACCGATATCGGCCTGGCAGCGGTTGCGATCCGCCTCATGGGCGCGTGGCCCCGGTTTTCTGTCCTCTCTGCCAGTGAGCCCGGTGCTGGGCCCGATGCCGATTGGCGGCCGGATCGGCAATCTGGAAGTGCGGCTGGCCGCAACGCCAGTTGAATTGCGCAAGACGCAGGCGTTGCGCTACCAGGTTTTTTACCGGGAAATGGACGCGGTTGCTGACGCCAGAACCCGCTTTTGGCGCCGCGATGAAGACCGTTTCGACCGGATCTGCGACCACCTTCTGGTGCTCGATCATGGAAATCTGAACCGCCGCAAACAGCCCCGAATTGTGGGAACCTACCGCCTGCTGCGACAGGAGGTTGCCGATGCGCATGGCGGCTTCTACAGCGCCGGCGAATATGACATCGAGCCACTTTTGAAGCTTCATTCCCACCGTAAATTTCTCGAGCTGGGCCGGTCCTGCGTATTGCCAGATTATCGCAACAGCCGCACGGTTGAATTGCTGTGGCATGGTATCTGGTCCTACGTCCTGGCGCACAATATTGATGTGCTGTTTGGCTGTGCCTCTTTTGCCGGTACAGAACCGGACGACAATGCTGTCGCACTGTCATTCCTGCATCACCATGCAGCAGCGGCGCCGCAGTGGAGGGTGAAGGCGCTGCCGGCGCGGTATACCGCTATGAATCGCTTGCCGAGGGACGAGGTTCCGGTGAAAGCGGCGCTGCGCAATTTGCCGTCGCTGATAAAGGGATATTTGCGTGTCGGCGCGAAGATCGGCGACGGCGCAGTGCTGGATTTCCAATTCGGCACAACCGACGTTCTGATTATTCTGCCGGTTTCCGAGATTGATGAGCGTTATATCCGGCATTATGGTGCAGATGCGGCCAGATATGCAGTGTGATCCAGATACGCTTTGTGATGATGACGCGGGACAAACCAGCTTCAACCGGCTAGAAAGTGCTTTCCGTCCTTCACAGGTTGTCAGAATCCGATATGGCTGAATTGCCGCCCGCAAGACGTAACCGCATGCAGACGCCAGATATTATGGGCTTGCAGAGTGACGGCCGGGCCGGGGCGGCTTTCGCAACAGATCCCCTGATCCCAGCCCAGTCAGCGCTGGATATCCGGCCCGTGCTGCTGGTGATCGGCATTCTGACCGCGATTCTGGGCGTCACCATGATGGCCCCTGCCATTGTCGATGCGGCGCTCGGCAATGCGGACTGGCGCAGCTTCTCTGTAGCGTCTTTGATAACCACCCTGTTCGGACTGGGATTGTGGCTGGCGACGCGCGGAACCGTGCGCGGTCTGGGCACGCGCCAGGCCTTCATGATGACCGTATCCGCCTGGCTTGTGCTGACAACGTTCGGGGCCCTGCCAATCTATCTGTCCGGCGTGGTGCCGAGCTTCACCGACGCCTTCTTTGAAGCCATGTCAGGATTGACGACCACTGGCGCGACGGTGATTACGCATCTGGAGGCGACGCCGCCTGGCATTCTGTTCTGGCGAGCTATTCTGCAATGGCTTGGCGGGCTCGGAATCATCGTCATGGCGGTCGCCATTCTGCCGATGTTGCAGATCGGCGGCATGCAGATATTCAAGGCGGAAGCATTTGATTCCACAGATGCAATCCTGCCGCGGGTAACACAGATCTCCGGTGCAATGAGCATGATCTACATTAGCCTGACCGTATTGTGCACCTTTGCCTATTTCATTGCCGGAATGAGTTTATCCGACGCGTTGTTTCACGCCATGACAACTGTCGCCACGGGCGGGTTTTCCACCAAGGACACGTCGCTGGCCTTTTTCGACAGCGCGCTGATTGATACAATCGCAATGGTGTTCATGATTGCGGGCAGCCTGCCCTTTCTGCTTTGGGTACAGGTGTTTCAGGGCCGGCTCAAACCAATCTGGACGGACCAGCAGGTGCGGGCTTTTTTCGGCATTCTGCTGATGTTCATTCTTGCCATCTGGGCCTATGAGAGCTGGAATGAAGCCCATTTCGGGCTGGATGGCCTGCGTTATGGCGCTTTCAATGTGATTTCGATCATGACCGGAACCGGCTACGCCAATGATGATTACGGTGCATGGGGACCATTTTCGGTGGCCCTGTTCTTTGTCATCACCTTTATCGGCGGTTGCGCCGGATCAACATCCTGCGGCCTGAAAGTGTTCCGCGTTCAGGTGCTGTTCATGGATTTAAAACAGCATCTCAATCGTCTGGCCTTTCCCAATGGCATTTTCATCCGCCGCTTCAACGGGCGACCGATCCCGGGCAGCGTCTCGCAATCGGTGATGGCGTTTTTCTTTCTCTATCTTTTGAGTTTTGCAGTGTTGGCGGTGTTGCTGTCGCTGACTGGTCTGGACACGCTGACCGCCATGTCAGGAGCCGCCACCTCGCTGTCAAATGTTGGTCCGGGACTTGGAGAAATCATCGGACCGTCCGGCAATTTTGCGCCATTGAGCGATACCGCCAAATGGCTGCTGATCCTGGGTATGCTGGTGGGACGGCTAGAGTTCTTTACGATACTGGTGCTTATTCTGCCGCGCTTCTGGCGCTCATAGGACTGCCATATATGGTCCGGCGCAGCCGGGTGAAATCCTCGCCGACACCAATCAGGGCGGGCACCAGAAACAGAACCAGCAGGGTGGCGAAGGCCAGGCCGAACACCATGGTAATTGCCATTGGCATCAGGAACTGGGCCTGAAGACTGGTTTCAAACAACAATGGCGCAAGGCCGCCAATGGTACTGAGCGATGTCAGCAACACTGCCCGCAGCCTGTCGCGACTCGCCCCTGTGGCAGCGGCGCGCGGGACATCACCATCGGCGAGGCGTTCCTCCAGCCGGCTGACCAGAATGATCGAATCATTGACCAGAATGCCCGACAGGCCGAGCAGGCCGATGACCGACAGGACCGTCAGGTCAAAGCCAAGCAGCCAGTGCCCGAACACCGTGCCGACAAAGCCGAAGGGGATAATCATCATCACCACAAGCGGCCTTGTATAGCTGGCAAAGACCCAGGCAAGAATGATGTAAATCACCAGCATCGCTGCGGCCGTGCCAAGGCGCAATTCGCTGAAGGATCTGTCCTGCTCTTCAGCCCGGCCGGACAATTTGTAATCCACTCCGTAGCGCGTGGCGATGGCCTCCAGGCCATCGGTTTCAAGCTGTTCCAGAATGGCATTGGCGTTGGTCACCTGGTCATCGACATCAGCTGTTATCGATATGGTGGTGCGGCCATCGCGCCGCTGGATGGCGGCAAAGCCCTGGCGCTCCGACAGGCTGACCACTTCAGTGATCGGCACATAACGCCCGTCAGGCGCGCGCAGATCCAGCTCGCGCAAGGCGGCAGTGCCTTCCAGAGCACGCTTTTCACTGATGCGAATGGCGATTTCCTCGTCCCCATTGGAAAACCGTCGTGCAATGGTGCCTTCAAACGCATTGCGCAACTGTTCGCCAACCCGGTCAACGGTAAAGCCAAGCGAGGCTCCTCTGTCTTTCAGACGCATCACCAGTTCCGGCTTGCCATATGGCAGATCATCTTCGGCGCCACTGACACCGGGAAATGAATTTATCAGGACAATCAGCTCTGCCGCGGCGGTTTTCAGAATTGTGGGATCGCTGCCTTTCAGCCGCACGTCGATATCCCGTCCGGGCGGGCCGCCGCGGTGCCGCGCAACAGCAAAGCGTTTCAGCCCGGGCATATCGGGAACTGCCGCGCGCCATTCGGAAATAATTTCAGACGTCCGGATATCGCGATCCTCCGACGCTGTCAGCTGGACGCGAAAGCTCGCGACATTATCGCCGCGACTGCGCCCTGAACTTCCCAATGTCAGGAAGCTTGAGCGGATCAACGCGCCGGGTTCAGCCAGCGATGCTTCCACTGAAAACAGAGCCTGTTCCAGTATTCGGAGACGTTGCAGTGCTTCTATTTGTGTAATGCCGGCGTTGAATTCCACTCCGGCACCGATTGATTCCGCCTCAGGCGACGGGAAAAATGTGAAGCTGACCCGGCCGGACTGGACAAAGGCCAGCGCGATAATCATCGCTGCAATTGTGAAGGCGACGGTGATGTAACGCCCGGCATAGGCAGCCTCTGCCAGCGCGGCAAAGGGGCCGTCGCGAAACCGGTTGAAGCCATCGTCAAAGGCTGCGCGTGTGCGCGCGCCCAACCCGGCGCGTCCGGAGGCATGGGGCTTTGCAAGCTGATAGACTACAGCTTCAATCACAACCGCAATTAACAGGCTGATCGCGGAGAAAACACCGGCCAGCGCCAGCGTTGGCCAGGCTTCAATGATAGCCTGCAGCTTTCCGGCTGTCCCCGGCAGTGGCAGCGTATTGGCCACCGTCAGCAACGACAGCAGGGACAGCGCAATGAAAATCATCCGCCAGTGGGACCAACGCCGCTGACCGGCCCGCGTCATGGCGTGTGCCAGATGACCCGGCAAGATGAGAAAACACTCAATCAGACTGGCAATCAGAACCGCAATGACGACCAGAGGCAGGACCCCCATAAAGGCTCCGATCGTGCCGCCGAGCAACAGGATCGGTGCAAAGGCTGCGATGGTTGTAAGCGCCGCCGCCATGACAGGCATCATCATGCGACCAGCACCATTTTCCGCCGCCATCATCGGCGGTTCGCCGCTCTTGAACCGGGTTTCGGTGTGTTCTGCAACGACAATTGCATCATCGACAATGATGCCGAGCATCATGATCAGGGCAAACAGCGACAGCATATTGATGGTTTCGCCCATCAGATAGAGCGCTCCGATGGTGATAAGCAGGGCAACCGGGATACCTGCTGCCACCCAGAAAGCGGTCCGCGCATTGAGGAATACGAACAGAATGACGAGTACGAGGGCAAGTCCTGTTGCGCCATTTTTCACCAGAAGCATGATGCGGTCATTGAGGCGATCGGAGCGAAGATCATAGAGCTGGAGTTTCAGATTACGCGGTAAAGTCGGCTTCAGTTCGTCCAGATAGGTCTGCAATATAGCGGCGGTTTGCAGCGTGTCCTTGCCGGTTCCGGTCTGGATCGTCATTTCAATGCCGGTTTCACCATTGGCGAGACCGCGCACCTGATCGTCATTGAAGCCCATTCTGACACGGCCGATATCGCCCAGCCGGATGGTCTCGCCATTGGCTGCGGACCGCAGCGGCAGGTCACGCAGCGCCTCGGAGTCAAGATCGCCGGCCACCACCCGCAATTGCCGCTCCACATCACTATCGAGGCTGCCGGAAGGCCGGTCGCGGGTATTGGCCTGAACGGCTGCAGCCACATCCGCGACGGTCAGATCGACGCGCCTCAGGCTGCGTTCATCAAGTTCAATACCAATTTCGGTGTCGCGGAAACCGGAGAAATCAACCTTGTCGATGCCAAGCCCAAGCAGATCGTCCCTGATCCGTCTGGCAAAGACTTTCAGCGAACTTTCCGGAAACGGACCGGAAATTGAAAGCCGGGCCAGAATATCGAAAAACCGCGGCGTCGAGAGTCGGGGCGTTTCCGCCTCATCGGGAAGCGTGGAAATGCCATTCAGTGCCTGTTCCACCTTGTCCTGGGTATCCTGCAGATTTGTGCCGGGCTCCAGTTCAAGCCGGATAGACGCCGCCCCCTCACGGGCATTGGAGCGCATATCCTCAACGCCTTCCAGAAACCGCAAGGCAGGTTCCACATTGGCCAGAATATTTTCGGCAACATCTTCAGCGCTGGCGCCAGGCCAGTTGATGATGACGCTCACTGAATTGACTTCAATTGAGGGAAAGACCTGGGTATTGATCCGGCTGATCGCGGCTATGCCGCCCAGAAGCATCAGAATCATCAACAGATTCGCTGCGTTTTTGTGACGAACAAACAATCCGATCAGACCGCCGCGTTTTCGCGCAAATTCATAGGATGCGCCGATGCGCGGCAAAGGGCTTTTGCGTGCCGGACGGCCCGGTTCGTTTCCAGGGATCTGCGGCTGTTTCATAATCTTGACCCGCCGCCGTGGCCGCCCCGAGGACGACCACCTTCACCTCTGCGGCCGCCCTCGCCCCTGCCGGCACCCTCGCCTCTGCCGGCACCCTCGCCTCTGCCGGCACCCTCGCCTCTGCCGGCACCCTCGCCTCTGCCGCCGCGCTCTGTTTCCGGCGCTGCGCTGCCGGCTTCGCGAACGCGCAGTCCGTCCCCAACCTCGGCGATGCGGGTTGTCAGGACCCTTGCGCCACCGGCCAGATCGGCCGGATCGGCTTGCAGAAGAACATTCGTTCCGGAAAACGTCAGCACCGAAACCGGCACCGAGCGCAGCCGGCCCTCTTCGGCAACATAAATGCGCTGTTCATCATACAATGCGGCTTCGGGAACCCTGATCGCATTGGCGTAAACCTGATCTGGCAGGCTGACCTCAACAAAAGCGCCTGGCCGCAAATCCGTCTCTGCCGGCAATGGGTCAAGGGCAGCAAAAAGAGTGATACCGCCGCGATCCGCAGCAATGGTCGATGCCGTCCGGCTGATCGTTGCCGGGACTGTTTCCTGGCGGGAGCCGACAGTCCACCGCACCTTTATCCGGGTTCCGGGCAGTTGTCCTATTTGTTGACCGGTCTGTTGGCCGTTCTGGTCATCGGCCTGGCGTGTGAGCCGGCCATATTGCCCGTCGGACAGGGTAAAGCGGACCTCAAATGCTGACAGATCGAGCAATTCGGCGACGACCTGGTTTGCGGTGACCATCTGCCCGAGAGTCATCGATTCGGTGTCGATAACTGCATCGGCAGGTGCTTTCAGAACGGTTTGATCGAGGTTGCGTTGTGCCCGTGTGCGCTTCAGCGCGAGCCGGTCCATGGCTGCCTTCTGCTGCGCAAGTTTTGCTTCTTCCACCTTCAGATTCGAGCGGGCGCCATCAAGCGCTGCCCTGATCTGCAGAAGCGCCTGCTGGCGCTGGTCAGCTGTCTGACGGGTTGCCGATCCTTTAGCGACCAAGGCTTGCGCCCGTTCCAGATCCCGTTCAGCCAGTTCCAGCTGGGCTTCGGTATTCGTCACATCGGCTTTGACCGCCGACAACCGGGCCTGCGCTTCCAGCAATTTGGCCTCTGAATCGAGAATATCAATATCGGCTTCTGCGAGAGCCGTCTGATACTCAAATGGGTCGATGCTTGCGATTTCTGTACCGGCGCTGAGGACGGAACCGCTGCGAAGCAAAGGATTGACCGAGATCAAAGGGCCGGATAATTCGCTGCGCAGCTCGATAATATTACCGGCAATGATCGTTCCAAAGACTGAAATTTCGGGCTGAAAGTTGCCGCGTTCCAGCGCAATTGTCTCCACCGTAAAAACCTGTTCACGCACCGGGCGCTGCATCGGGGCGGCTTTTTCGGTCAGCATCTGCAGCATGATCAGCGCGGCGCCAAATACGATGGCGATTGCAATGATGCCCTGCAGGAGCAGAAACACCGGTCTGATCCGCTTTTTGCCGGAAAGTTCGGACGGGCCGCTATCTGCAGGCCCAACCATAGGTGTTCTCTCGGCACCGGGTCTGGCCAACTCCTTTGCCAGTTCCTTTGAAGGTCTGTCCGCATGCTGGTCCGGCAGTTCGGTATCCATCAAGGCCATCTCCGTTTCTGCTGTCCTGCGACACGCCGGGAACATTGCTGCACAGGATCAAGTCCGGACATTGGGACCGGAGCCAGACGCCTAGACGAAGGATCAGGCGATTATTTGACGCATTCGCGTGAGAATGCAAAATGAAATTCCGGTCATCTGCAGAGAAACGTGTAACGGATTGTCGCAGTATTCGGCCAGTGAGGACGAATTTTGCCGCTATGTCCGGCCGGTTCGCGGCGTCCGCCGGGTGCGGGGCTGATAGATCGACCAGAGCGATTCCACAGCAAAAGTCGCTACATATACAGCGTGAGCGGCACGCTCATCATCACTCAAACGCGGCGGCAAGGGGTCTGGTCTTGGCTTCGGATGCCAGAGATTGCCATCTTCATCAAGGCCCTCTTCGGGATTGGCTGCATTCAGTCCAAGGTCCGCCTGTGCGCCACCAAGCAGTTCAAGATAGACCTTCGCCAACAATTCGGCGTCAAGCAGAGCGCCGTGGAAAGTGCGGTGGTTGTTGTTAACGCCGAAACGGGTGCACAGCGCATCGAGCGAATTAGGACCGGCCGGATTTTTGCGCCGTGCCAGCACCAGCGTATCGACGACCCGTTCATCGGGATAGGCTGACTGGCCGATCGCCGCCAGTTCGGTGTTGACGAAGCCCATGTCGAAACTGGCATTGTGGGCCACCAGAATGCCATCCTCACCGACAAATTCCATAAAACCGGCGGCAATATCGGCAAACACCGGTTTGTCTTTGAGACTGTCCCAGGACAGGCCATGAACATCAAAAGCGCCGGGGCTGACCTCGCGCTCGGGGTTGATATACTGGTGATAGGTCTTTCCCGTGGGAAACCGGTTGACCAGTTCCACGCAGCCAATCTCGATCAGCTTGTCGCCCTTGCGGGCGTCTAGCCCTGTGGTCTCCGTATCAAAGACTATTTCGCGCATGGCTGGTTCACTCCGACAGGATCAAGCCATATCTGCTTCGCGAACCTGTTGTCCAGTGGAGGCGATTGTTTCACGTGAATCATTTGCGCAACTGGCTCAAAATGTCGAGAACCTGGCGCTTTGCATCCTTCAGACCCTTGTCGGTGGATACAATGAAATCCGCTCTGGCGCGCTTTTCCGCATCGCTCATCTGCCGGGACAGGAGCTGGTCGAACCGCGCCTTGGTCATGCCTTTGCGTGCCAGAACCCTGGTCTGCTGGACCCTTGCCGGTGCGCTGACCACCACCGTCTTGTCACACACCTCATCGCCATTGCTTTCAAACAGAAGGGGGATATCGAGAACGACGAATTCTGTGCCCTGGCTCTTGTGCTGCGCGATGAAATCAAGCTCCGCCTGGCGCACCAGAGGGTGAATGATTGCTTCCAGATCGGACAAAGCCTGCTGATCGCCGACAACAAGGCGGGCCAATGCCTCCCGATCAATCGTTGCGTCCCGGAGCGCATCGGGAAATCTGGCAGCGACCGGCGAAACGGCAGGTCCGGAATACAGCTCATGCACTGCTGCGTCGGCATCGAATACCGCAGCGCCTTCCTGCCGGAACAGCTCCGCCGTTGTTGATTTACCCATGCCGATGGAGCCGGTCAGACCGAGCACAGTTGTGCCACCCTGCCGGCCCGGCCCGGCAGGGGGATTTGACTGAGGCCCGGTTTTGAGATCGTTCATAGATCCTGCAGCATATGGCGGTGCAATGCCTCTGTGACCTGCGGGCGAATGCCAAACCATCTTTCAAAGCCGGGCACGGCCTGATGCAGCAACATACCCAGTCCGTCTACTGTGCGGTTGCCCCGGCCTTGTGCAGCTGACAGCAATCCGGTCTGCAGAGGTGTGTAGACGATATCGGTCACGACCGCGCTGACCGGAAGCCGGGTGAGTGAAATCTCTAGCTCATCCTGACCCACCATACCAAGGCTGGTTGCGTTGACCAGCAGATCCGTGTGGACCAGAGCGGCCTCGGCATCCGCAAGTGTCAACGGCAGAAGTCGGCAATTCTGCTGTTCTGCGGCTGCGGCAAAATGCCCGACCAGCTTTTCGGCTCGCGACAGTGTGCGATTGGCGAGGACGATTTCAGTGAAGCCGCGGCTGATCAGACCAAACACAATTGCTCGTGCAGCGCCGCCGGCGCCCAGCACGACGGCTTTGCGGCTGATATCCGCGGGACGCCGATCCCATTGCGGCACTGCGGCGTCCAGATTGGCGAGAAATCCGTATGTGTCGGTGTTGCTGACATGGAGTGCGCCATGTTCGGACCAGAAGGTGTTTGCCGCACCCAGAATTCGCGCGGTCGCATCAGCCTTGTCGGCCAGCGCCAGCAAAGCCTCCTTGTGGGGAATGGTTGCATTGCCGCCGCAATAACCTGCTGCGTCCTGCTTCACCGACAGCAGAAAATCCGGCAGTCCGTCGGGCGCAATTGATTCGGCTGCGTAACATCCATCAATGCCATATTGGTCGAGCCAATAGGTATGCAACTGCGGTGAACGGGAGTGGGTGATGGGAAACCCGATCACGCAGGCTCGTATGTCAGGAGACCCGGTCATCGATTCGGAGCCGCAACACTCATGATATCAGGATTTTCTCGGACCGCAGCCAGGCCAGCAAGGGCAGAAGCGGCAATCCGAGAATGGTGAAATAATCACCATCTATGCTGTCGAACAATTGTGAGCCGGGACCTTCCAGCTGATACCCTCCGACACTGTCGAGCGAATCCGGGCGGGTTGCTGCGACATATCGGCCAACAAATTCGGGCGTTAATATGCGCATTGTCATATGGGCCTGGGAAGTATGCTGCCAGACCGTCTCGCCATTATACACAACCACCAGCGCGGCGCTGAGAGTATGCGTCCTGCCGCTGAGCCACAGCAGTTTCTTGCGCAGGTCCTGATCATCCTCGGCTTTGTGAATAATCCGACCCTCGCAAGTCAGGGTCTGATCTGCGCCTATGATGTGGGTATCAGCGAATTGGGGCGCGACATTAGCAGCTTTGGCCTGAGCCAGGATCAGAGCAAGATCCTCGCCTTCAAGGTCGCTTCCGACGGCGGCCTCGACACTGCGCTCGTCGATATCGGCCTCGGCTGTTGTTATTTTCAGACCGGCAGCGCGCAACAGGCCCGCGCGCGCCGGGCTTTTGGAGGCGAGGACAAGAGGGGCGTGCTGAAATTCCCCATAAGTGGTTGTCATGGTGTTTCCTGTCTTGTCTTGTGGGTGTTGTACAGCGTCAGAATTGCGGCGGCGGTTTCCTCGATCGATCGCCTCGTGACATCGATAATCGGCCAGCCACGGCGGGCACACAGCCGGCGCGTCAGGGCAATTTCTTCGGCCACTGCGTGTTTGTCGATATAGGCTGTGTCCTTCGTATCCGCATTGATCGACAAAAGTCGGTGCTGGCGAATCTGCACGATCCGGTCGGGACTGGCAATCAGTCCGACTATGAACGCGGTTGACATCTTGTCGAGGGCATCAGGCAGCGGAACGTCGGGAACGAGCGGAATATTGGCCGCCTTGATGCCGCGATTTGCCAGATAAATCGAGGTTGGTGTCTTCGATGTGCGGCTGATTCCCAGAAGGATGACGTCAGCTTCATGAAGCTCGTTGCTGAGCTGGCCATCATCATGGGACAAGGTGAAGTTCAGAGCATCGATGCGGCGGAAATACTCGGTATCAAGCGCATGTTGCGCCCCTGCCCGCTTGGCTGATTTGGCTCCGAGATAGGTCTGAAACAAGCTTAGAATCGGGTCCAGAACCGACAGCGCCGGAACGCCGAGCTCGCGGCAGCTCTCCTCCAGCATGGCTGCGTGTTCCGGCTCGATCAGAGTATACAGGACGATGCCCGGTGCGGTTTCGATTTCGGCTACCACCTTCGTGATATCTTTTTCGCTGCGCACCATAGTGTAGATATGCTCCCGCGCCTGGGCGGAATCATATTGCGCGGCAGCCGCACGGCCGACATTGATCAAAGTTTCACCGGTGGCGTCCGAGACCAGGTGCAGATGGAAGAAGGTGGATTTTTTCACGTAAGATATCCACAAACTGTGGGCGAACCCTGTTGACGAATCATGAATGAGTTTTGGAGAAGTCCTGGCGAAATGTCCAGCGGCGCAGCTTGTTGCCGATGGTTAATAATAGATTAACAAATTGTGCTCTGTGTAAAATTCCCGGTTTCACCGGATGAAGTGCGGGGATAAAGAGTTGTGCAGGTTTGTCCAACTTTATTCCACAATTTATTCGATTTGAAGTGGCGGTTAAGGTTTTGTTAATGATTGTGAAATTTGATCTCCTCAGTGTTCGGGGAATTCAGGCTGGGGTTATAGCCGCTTTGAAAGATGAGATAATTTCAGGTAAGAGCCGGGAAAAGTGTGAGTGTCATTGAATCCCCGTTACTCACAGACAAATAATATAAACAATAAGAAATTAAGACTTTATTAGGGAATTTTTGGGGAATGAAACGATCAGCGCCTGTGCTAGACAGAACGCTGTCGCAAGTCGGAAATTCAAACCTTTGCCACTGCCCCGGTGGCCTATCGGATCATCTATGAACAAGTGCCTGCTGCAGGTTTTACAAAGTGGCCCTGAAGACGATGCGCTTTGGCCGCCTCCGATCTGGATGATGCGTCAGGCTGGACGATATCTGCCTGAATACAGGAAGACCAGAGCGGAAGCGGGTTCATTTCTGGATTTGTGCTATTCGCCGAAATTTGCCAAAGAAGTCACGCTGCAGCCGATCCGCAGGTTTGGGTTTGACGGCGCAATCCTGTTTTCCGACATTCTGGTTGTGCCGGATGCGTTGGGCCGCAAAGTCAGTTTTGAAAGTGGTGTCGGGCCGCGGCTGGATCCGATCAATCCTGGAGAAATTGTAGCGCTTAGCCTGAATGGGGCTTTGGATCACCTGCAACCGGTTTTGCAGGCGGTCAGTGATATTCGCGCTGCGTTGCCGGCAGAGACCACATTGCTTGGTTTCTGCGGTGCGCCCTGGACGGTTGCGACATATATGGTGGCTGGGCGGGGGACGTCGGATCAGGCTCCGACACGGGTTTTTGTTCATAAATACAGGGCGGAGTTTCGTGATCTGATTGAAGTGCTGACCGCGATGTCGATTGAGTATCTGTCGGCACAGATTGAGGCCGGCGCAGATGCGGTTCAGGTGTTTGACAGCTGGTCGGGGATTCTTGGAGAAGCTGATTTTATCGAGTTTTGCCTTGAGCCAATGAAACAGATTGTTGCCGGTGTGAAAGCACGTCATCCCGGCACGCCCGTGATTGGGTTTCCGAAGGGCGCTTCTCTGCATTATGAGCGTTACGTGAGGGAGACCGGGATTGATTGTGTCGGGCTTGACTGGACCTATCCGATGGCATTGGCGAAACAGCAGTTGAGTTCCAGTGTGGTTTTGCAGGGTAACCTTGATCCGACCCGGCTGGTGGCTGGAGGTACCGCCCTGCATGAGGGGATCAGCGATATTCTGGACGCTGCCAAAGGTGCGCGGTTTGTGTTCAATCTGGGACATGGTATTACCCCGGAAACCCCGGTGGATCACGTATCAGCGATGATTGAACAGGTTCGTGCGGGTTAGGAATTTCAGATGTATTTGTGGCTGAAGGCTTTCCATATTTTAGCGGTGATCTCGTGGATGGCGACATTGCTCTACCTGCCACGGTTGATGGTGTATCATTGTTCAGCGGCGGCCGGGAGTGAGCAATCGGAAACCTTCAAGATCATGCAACGGCGGTTGTTACGCGGAATCGGGACGCCGGCGATGCTTGTCAGCTGGGCGTTGGGGCTCTATCTGATTGGGGCTGGCGGCTATCTGGGTGACGGTACCTATTGGCTGCATGGCAAGTTGCTGCTGGTGATCCTGATGAGCGCAGTGCATTTTCGGCTGGCGTGGCATGTGAAGCAGTTTGCTTCCGATCAGAACCGGCACTCTGAGCGTTATTTCCGCATTATCAATGAAGTTCCTGCGGTGATAATGGTTGGGATTGTCATCCTTGTGGTGGTCAAGCCGTTTTAGGTTGCGGGCTGTTTTACGGGCTGTTTTAAATGGGCTGAATTTGCATGAAATTCAAAAAGCTCTTGTGAATCGGCGGATTTATCGCTATTTCAGGAAAAACCCACCTTTGGCCCGATTAGGGGCGCTTTCACAAACGTAACAGAATGTTCATCCGCACGCATGGCTCTTGAACACAAAAGCGACTTAATCAACTGAAACAGGCTTGGTGCCAGATGTGGCATGGTTGTTTGGTTCGCTGGGCTCGTTTGCAACTTTCACAACAGATTTATTAACCGATTAATGCGCGAGCGCCGCGCAAGGATTTGAACACACAAATGGCCGAGATGAAACTCTCCGATCTGAAACTGACCAGCCCCACTGAATTGCTGCTGATGGCAGAGCGGCATGATATCGAGAACGCCAGCACGATGCGCAAGCAGGAGCTGATGTTTGCGATTTTAAAGCAACTGGCTGAGGAAGAAGTCGAAATCATAGGCGAAGGCGTTGTGGAATTGCTGCAGGATGGTTTCGGCTTTTTGCGCTCGCCACAGTCGAATTACCTGCCTGGTCCTGATGATATCTATATTTCGCCTTCACAGATTCGCCGATTTTCGCTGCGCACCGGGGATACGGTTGAAGGGCATATCAGAAGCCCCAAAGATGGTGAGCGTTATTTCGCGCTGCTGCGCGTCAATACAATCAATTTTGCTGATCCGGATCAGGCGCGCCACAAGACCCATTTTGATAATCTGACGCCGCTTTATCCCGATGAAAGATTTCGGATGGAGATCAATGATCCGACACGCAAGGATCTGTCTGGTCGGGTGATTGATCTGGTGGCTCCGCTGGGCAAGGGTCAGCGTGCTCTTATCGTGGCACCGCCACGCACCGGTAAGACTGTGCTGCTGCAGAACATTGCCAATTCAATCGCCGCCAATCATCCGGAATGCTATCTCATTGTATTGTTGATCGATGAGCGGCCGGAAGAAGTGACGGACATGCAGCGCTCAGTTGATGGCGAAGTAATTTCATCGACCTTTGATGAACCGGCGACACGCCACGTTCAGGTTGCGGAGATGGTAATTGAAAAGGCCAAGCGTCTGGTCGAACACGGCCGCGATGTCGTGATCCTGCTGGATTCGATCACGCGCCTGGGCCGGGCCTATAATACGGTGGTGCCGAGTTCCGGCAAGGTCCTGACTGGGGGTGTCGATGCCAATGCGCTGCAAAGGCCGAAGCGTTTCTTTGGCGCGGCTCGTAATATCGAAGAGGGTGGCTCGCTGAGCATTATTGCGACGGCTTTGATTGATACCGGTAGCCGTATGGACGAAGTGATCTTTGAGGAATTCAAAGGCACCGGCAACTCGGAACTGGTGCTGGATCGAAAAGTTGCTGACAAGCGGACCTTCCCGTCGATGGATATTCTGAAATCCGGCACGCGGAAAGAAGATCTGCTGATGGGTAAAGCCGAGCTGCAGAAAGTGTTTGTACTGCGCCGTATCCTGTCTTCCATGGGGACAGTTGACGCAATTGAGTTCCTCCTCGATAAGCTGAAACAGACAAAATCCAATGAAGATTTCTTTGATTCCATGAATACTTGATTGGATACAAGGGCGAGCCGGATTCGATTCGTCCCCGTAACTATGTCAATCCGGTCAGGATTTTTGACATTCAGGCATTGTGATGGCTGATACCGCATTGTTCCGAGATACGATTTTTGCCCTGGCCAGTGGCGCTACGCCAAGTGGCGTGGCGGTTGTGCGCATCAGTGGCCGTGATGCTGCATCCGCGCTTGAAGTGTTTCACGTGAAACAAACTGTGCCGCGGCGGGCGCACTTGACCGTCCTCAGCAACAGCGACGGCGATCCCATAGATCAGGCGCTGGTCTTCTGGTTTCCTGGACCCGCCAGTTTCACCGGTGAAGATGTGGTAGAGTTCCATCTTCATGGCAGCGCTGCAGTCCTGAATGCCGTATTTCAGCAATTGGGTACCTTGCGCAATTGGCGGATGGCAGAACCGGGGGAATTTGCCCGCCGGGCGTTTGAAAATGGCAAGATGGATCTGACCGAGATCGAAGGCCTTGGTGATCTGCTCGCAGCACAGACGGAAAGCCAGCGCCGCCAAGCCCTGAGTCAGTATTCCGGTAGTCTGCGCACGCTGTATGATAGCTGGCGGCAGTCCCTGTTGATCCTTCGCGCTTCTGTCGAGGCAGATTTTGACTTTTCCGATGAAGAAGACGTACCAGGTTCCGTCGCGGAATACGTCTCTGAAGATGCGCTGTCACTGGCGCGGCAGATCGAACAGCATCTGAATGATGGCCGGCGCGGCGAAATCATCCGTAATGGATTGCGGGTGGTTCTCATTGGTCTACCTAATGCCGGAAAGAGCAGTCTGTTGAATGCCCTTGCACAAAAGGATGTTGCCATTGTTACCGAGATTCCAGGGACTACACGGGACGTTTTAACGGTGTCGCTCAATCTCGGGGATCAACTGGTCATCCTTTCGGATACGGCTGGGCTGCGGGAAAGCGAGGATACAATTGAACAGGAAGGCATGCGGCGCGCGGAAGAAGCTGCACGTCAAGCGGATCTGGTTCTGTCGCTCTGCCCGGCTGATCAACCGGGGTCTCATGTCGTATTTGACCCGGAGAGTGACACTAATTTTCCACCTGTTCTGAAGGTGCGGACCAAATATGATTTGATCGATACGGCGCGGACAGGTGGAACCTTTGAGGTTGAAGCGGCTGACGAAATTGGTGTATCGATCAAGGATGGGCGAGGATTGGATGCGCTGATTGCTGCACTTATTCGATTCGGTTCCGTTTCTGATTTGACCAGTGGGGAAAACCGCAACAATCCACTGATCACGCGCACCCGGCACAGGCTGGCTTTGCAAAGTTGCGTGGAGTCGCTGACGCAGGCGGGGGATGACCATCTGCCGCTGGAGATCCGGGTCGAGTATCTGCGAACTGCTTCAGATGCCCTGGGGCAGATCCTTGGCCGGATTGACGTTGAGGATATTCTCGGCCATATCTTTTCTGAATTCTGTATCGGCAAATGATACTGTCGCCAACGGACCGGCCCTGAGACGAAATGTCCGGCCAGGTTTGCTGACACTTGAAGATAATCTTTAGAACGGGACCCGGTCTCGCGGGTAAGTGACAATGCGCTTTGATGTTATCGTAATCGGTGGCGGGCATGCGGGCTGCGAAGCCGCCGCTGCGTCGGCGCGGTTTGGCGCCAAAACGGCGCTGGTCACACATTCGTTTAATACGATCGGGGCAATGTCGTGCAATCCCGCCATCGGCGGGCTTGGCAAGGGACATCTGGTGCGCGAAATTGATGCTCTGGATGGATTGATGGGCCGTGTGGCGGATGAGGCCGGCATTCAGTTCCGTATGCTCAATCAGCGCAAAGGCCCGGCAGTGCAGGGTCCGCGCGCGCAAATTGATCGCGGATTATATAAAAGGGCTATGCAGCGGGAAATCACTGCTCAGGCCGGTCTCAGAGTAATTGAAGCTTCGGCAGAGCAGATCCTGACCGACTCCGCCGGCATCAGCGGCTTGCTGTTGGACACTGGCGAAACGCTGCACTGCGCTGCTCTGGTGATCACTACGGGAACGTTTCTGCGTGGCTTGATCCATATGGGAAATGAGCGCGTTGAGGCCGGGCGCGTTGGCGAGGCACCTTCCATCGGCCTGGCGCAATCCTTTCTGGCCCACGGCTTCAAACTTGGCCGCCTGAAAACCGGGACACCTCCGCGATTGGATGGCCGGACCATTGACTGGGGGCAGCTGCAGCAGCAGCCCGGCGATGAAACACCAGTGCCGTTTTCGTTTATGAATGATGAGATCACAACGCCGCAGGTAACCTGCCATCTCACACGGACAACTCCGGAAACCCATAAGATTATCGCTGATAATCTGTTGAAATCGGCGATGTATTCCGGACAGATCTCAGGGGTTGGCCCGCGTTATTGCCCGTCGATCGAGGACAAGATTGTGCGCTTTGCCGAGCGGGATCACCATCAGATCTTTCTGGAACCGGAAGGTCTCACCGATCATACGATCTATCCCAATGGCATCTCTACCAGCCTGCCTCGTGACGTCCAGGATCTATTTGTTCGCAGCATTCCCGGGCTTGAGCAGGTCAATATTTTGCAATCTGGTTATGCAATTGAATATGACCATGTTGACCCGCGTGAGTTAAAGCCGACACTGGAAACCATCGCACTGCCCGGTCTTTATCTGGCTGGGCAGATCAACGGCACCACCGGCTATGAGGAAGCTGGCGGCCAGGGACTGATTGCCGGACTGAATGCAGCGCGGAAAGCCGGGGACGCGAGCGAAATCATTTTCGACCGGTCGGAAGCCTATCTGGGTGTCATGTGTGATGATCTGACAACACGGGGTGTGACCGAACCTTATCGGATGTTCACATCGCGCGCTGAATACCGCTTGTCGTTGCGGGCAGACAACGCCGATCTCCGCCTCACGGAGAAAGGTTATGCCTGCGGGATTGTGGGCGATGGGCGTTGGCGCCGTTACAGTGCCTGGCAGTCAGAGTTTGCCACAACCGTGGCACATGCCCAATCTATCGACGTGCTGCCGTCTGCTCTGGCAAGAGCCGGAATCAAGATCAACCAGGATGGGCGGCGCCGGGATTTGTTTGGGTTGCTGTCTTATCCGACTGTATCACTGGAATCACTGATCGACTTCTGGCCGCAGATTGCGGGATTTAGCCCAAGATTAAAACAACAGCTGGAAACAGAAGCAAAATATGCGGTTTATCTGGATCGGCAGAAGGCTGATATTCACGCTTTCAGACGGGATGAACAAATTGCCTTACCGATGGATCTTGATTTCAGCCAGTTGCCGGGTATCTCCAATGAGGTCAGTCAGAAACTGACGATTGCGAAACCCGCGACACTGGGACAGGCGTCGCGTATTGAAGGCGTGACACCGGCTGCGCTGACTTTGTTGCTGGCTTATGTCAAACGGCGTGGCACCGCAGCCTGATGTGTTGTGTATGGCGCGCGGGATCGGCAGTGCCGCGTTCCAAATTTCCTGTGGCGGCGAGATACCAGCGATGAACGGCGGCGTGGCAGAGCGTGAAGCTTTCCAGCAGTTTTATGATGTTCAACCGGATGTCATGGCCCGGCTCGAGCGTTATGCAGCTTTGCTGATCGAATGGCAGCGGGCAAAGAATCTTGTTTCTGGCTCGACCCTGGACGGGCTCTGGAAGCGCCATATTTCTGATTGTTATCAATTACTGCAATACGCTCCTGTCAACGCCCACTGGCTTGATATTGGCAGCGGAGCCGGTCTGCCAGGTGCAGTGGTGTTGCTGGGACGCCCTTTGTCGGGGCAAGAACTGCCGGTGGGATCAGTGACAATGATCGAAGCCAATGGCCGCAAATGTGCCTTCCTGCGGGCTGTTTCACGTGAAACAGCCCGACCGGCTATCATCATAAATAATCGAATCGAGTCCGTACCGATTTCGCATCTGCCTCATGTTCCCGATATCATCACTGCCAGGGCGCTGGCGCCCTTGCCAAAACTGTGTGATTTGATGGCTCCGCTGATGGGACCAAAAACATGTGCACTTGTCCACAAGGGACAAGATTTTGCGTCTGAAATTGAAAAAGCATCTAAATATTGGGATTTCGATGTGATACAACACCAAAGTCAACTGGATGAGAGCAGTGTGATTCTTGCCATTTCGAACCTGCAAATTCGCAGGTGAACGACTGCCTGGCTTGATGCAGCTGACGTAAATTTGCTTCTACTTTGGGTGAAATAATCGTGTTGATGGACCAAAAAACCACACAAGACGGCGCAGACAGGCCGGTTGCGGATCTGACTGCGGCGCGGCCAAGGGTTCTTGCTCTGGCGAATCAGAAGGGTGGTGTCGGCAAAACCACCACCGCCATCAATCTGGGCACAGCCTTGGCAGCGATTGGCGAGCGTGTGCTGATTGTCGATCTGGACCCCCAGGGCAATGCCAGCACCGGCCTTGGAATTGACCGCAAAACCCGGCAATGCTCAACCTATCACGTGCTGTGCGGCGATGCCGTCATGAGCGAGGCGGCGATGCCGACGTCAGTGCCGCGTCTTGACGTTGCGCCCTCGACGCTCGATCTGCTCGGGCTTGAGCTGGAGATTGCGCAAATGCCGGACCGGACCCACCGGCTGCGCAGCGCGATTGACGGTCTGAATTTGGAACCGGGCGCGACAGGCGAGGCCTATACCTATGTGCTTGTTGATTGTCCGCCATCGCTCAATCTGCTGACCATCAACGCGATGACGGCCGCCGATGCCATCTTGGTACCATTGCAGTGCGAATTTTTTGCCCTGGAAGGTTTGAGCCAGCTGCTGTCCACCGTGGAGCAGGTGCGCCGCACCCTCAATCCCAAATTGTCGATTCACGGTGTGGTCCTGACCATGGTGGATGACCGCAACAATCTGTCTCACCAGGTGGCAGAAGATGTCCGCGCCCATATGGGGAACAAGGTTTACAATACGGTTATTCCGCGCAATGTCCGTGTTTCCGAAGCGCCATCCTATGGCAAGCCGGTGCTGCTGTATGATCTGAAATGCCGCGGCAGTCAGGCCTATATGAAACTGGCCTCGGAAATCATCCAACGAGAGCGCACCCTTCGTGCGGCCTAAAAGCAAAAGAGCCCTTATCATGGCAGACGATATTTCCAGAAAGCGCCTTGGCCGCGGCCTTGCGGCCCTGCTGGGGGATGTGGACACAGATGCAGAAGCGGTCGAACGGGCCCGGTCGCAACGCCGCGTTCCAATTGAATTCGTCACGCCCAATCCAAATAATCCCAGACGCAGTTTTGCAGCGGACGATCTGGAAGATCTGACTCGATCCGTGCGTGAAAAGGGCATTGTGCAGCCGATCCTGGTGCGCCCGCAGCCGGGTCAGCCGATCAGCGAGAACCGCTATGAGATCATTGCTGGCGAGCGCCGGTGGCGGGCTGCGCAACAAGCCGGCCTTCATGAAATACCTGTTTTAATTCAAGCGGTTAGTGATAAGGAAGCGCTTGAACTCGCCATTGTGGAAAACGTCCAGCGGGCTGACCTCAACCCGATCGAAGAGGCTCGCGGCTATCAGCAATTGCTCGACGGGTTTGACTATACCCAGCAGGATCTTGCCAGTGTTATCGGCAAGAGCCGCAGCCATGTTGCCAACACATTGCGGCTGCTGAAGCTGCCCGATCATGTGCAGCAATTGCTGCAGGCGGGTGATCTCACCGCTGGTCATGCTAAAATTCTGGTGACAGCGGACGATCCGGCTGCCCTTGCGGCGCAAATCGTTGAGGGCCATATGAGTGTCCGCGCTGCGGAAACTCTGGCGCGCACCGCCGGTGGTGGTTCTGCTTCCGGTGCAACCAGGTCTGCGGCAGCCTCGTCCGTCAAGGATGCTGACACACAGGCGCTGGAGAACAGCTTGTCAGAAGTCCTCGGGCTGGTGGTTGATCTCAGACACAAGCCAAATGGCGGCGGCGAGTTGCGCGTTAAATACAAGACGCTGGACCAACTCGACTTTATCACCGCCAGACTGAGGCAATAGACGCCAATCCGGCTCTGCCGGAAACGTCCGCGGAACAGGCGATCCAGTACTGCGCTTGAAGCCTGCCGGGAAAAATCAGGGCAGCAGCACGGCGCCAGCCCGCTGATCTGCGATTCCGATTCTATGGTCTTGTTCTTACGGCAAAATACCACCATATTACTGGAGAGTTTTAACCGGGGTTGCTCATCCCATCTCTTAATTTGTTTCTAAGAGGAAATAATGGCTGAAATTAATCGTCGTACAATTGGGCAAGCCGGCGTCCAAACCCAAGCTGGCATTGATGAAGGCCTGCGCGCCTACATGCTTAAGGTCTATAACTACATGGCCATCGGCCTTGCGCTGACGGGTGTTGCTGCCCTGCTGTTTGCCAATATGGCAACAACAGGTGATGCGGGCTCGGCTGCCGCACAATTGCCAAATGGCAAAATGCTCACCGATTTCGGTGTGACCCTGTTTACCTCGCCATTGCGCTGGGTTGTGATGCTGGCTCCTCTGGGGTTGGTATTCTTCCTGTCGTTCCGCGTTCATACAATGAGTGTCGGTGCTGCGCAGATGACCTTCTGGGCCTATGCTGCGCTGGTTGGTGTGTCGCTGTCGTCGATTTTTGTGATCTACACACCAGAAAGCATCACGCAGGTATTCTTCGTGACGTCTGCCTCTTTCCTGGGTCTCAGCCTCTATGGCTACACGACCAAAAAGGATCTGTCGGGCTGGGGATCGTTCCTGATGATGGGCCTGATCGGCATCATCATCGCGGCGGTCGTGAATATTTTCCTTCAGTCAAGTGCGCTCCAATTCGCCATTTCGGTCATTGGTGTGCTGGTGTTTGCAGGGCTTACTGCCTATGACACGCAAAAGATCAAGGAAATGTACAATGTCAATGATGACGGGACCGTTTCCGGTCGCAAGGCTATCATGGGTGCTTTGAGACTGTATCTGGATTTCATCAACATGTTCATCATGCTGCTGCATCTGTTCGGAAATCGCAATTAGCAAGAGATGCCAGTTTAAATATTTCAGGAACGCGGCCCAACCGGCCGCGTTTTTTGATTCGGATACTCTAGGTGTGCTGAACAATGTCCGTTGACCTGTCCGGAGTTCATATCTCACCACCAGATGCGCAGGATCTGCCCTCCATTCAGGCCATCTATGCCGACGCGGTGTTGACCGGAACAGCCACATTTGAGTTGACGCCGCCGGATCTGCCAGAAATGACCCGGCGCTGCCACGCGCTGACCGATCAGGGCTTTCCGTATTTCGTCGCCAGATCAACAGAAGGCCAGGTGTTAGGTTATGCCTATGCCGGACCCTACCGGCCACGCCCGGCCTACCGCTTTACCGTTGAAGATTCCATCTATCTTGCACCCATGGCGCGCGGCCATGGCGTTGGCAAAGCTCTTCTGGCCGCCTTGATTGAGCAGGCCACTGCCAAAGATTTCCGCCAGATGATTGCTGTCATCGGCGACAGCAAGCACAAAGCCTCGATCGCCCTGCATGAAAGGCTTGGCTTTGAACATGCCGGTGTTTTCAGAAATGTCGGCTGGAAACACAATCGCTGGCTCGACAGTGTGCTGATGCAGAGGCCACTGGGTGCGGGCGCGCTGCGCTCGGGAACCATGCCCTGATGGGCCGCCACTGCGCAAAATAATCCAGGACGTGTTCAGCGCAGTTCCTTGCGGATCATCAATTTCAGTCCGGACCAGGTCTCATCCACAGCACAGACCTTCACATCGACAAGGCCCAGAGGAAGACAGACGAAACGTATTGTGTCTTCAACAATGTCGGTTGGTACTTTGGAGGCTTTCTTCGGCCATGATACCCAGATCATGCCGGACCGATCGAGGTGTTCAAGGCAGGTGGGAAGCAGTCTGTCGCGGACATGGTGAACAGATGGATGAACTGAATTCCCTGACCCATTTCACTCACCCAATCGACTCCCTCCGCATCAGCGCCAAGCAGAGTGATGTAATGACCTGGCGCATTCAGCGCGATCGCCCGCATACCCGGCTTCAGTCCGAGTTTTCTGAAAAGCGGTGTTGCGGAATAGCCAGAAGCCAATGTCTGTGATCCCGTCTGGTGGTTCGGTTCTTATAGCTGAACCCGGCAGGTTGAACAGCAGGTGGCCAGGTCCCCCGTTGGTGCAGGTGCATCTGCCATAAGGAGTTGCAGATGCGGCCCAGATATGGTCTTGGCAACCAGTCAAAGTTTCCCTGCGGACAGCACATCAAATCGGAACCCGATGAATATTGTCGAAATCATAAAATCTGTCGAGGGCACCGAAACAGGTGCTTTGATTGCCCTTGTTCTCGCCCTCCTGTCGGCAATGGCCCATGCGATCTTCGGGGCAGTCGTCAAATCCGGCGACCCACTCCTGAATCGGGGTGCGATCAATATCTGTTACGGAACAGCGGCAGCGCCGATTGCCCTGTTCGTTACGCCATGGCCAACGCCCGAATTATGGCCGATCCTCGGAATCGTCTATGTGGTGCATTTTGCCTATGAATGGTTTCAAGTGAAATCGTTCGAACATGGTGCCTTTGTGCTGGTCTATCCCATCGGCCGCGGGTCCGGCCCGTTGCTCACTGCCCTTGCAGCGATGATCGTTTTTGATGAAATACTCACTTTAAATCAGTGGCTTGGCATCATCATGATTTCCGGCGGGATTCTAGCTCTTGCCCAAGTCAATTTGCGCAGTGCGATCGCTCTCGGCGTCAATATGCGCGGTCTGAAACTGGCCATAGGATTTGCCATGGGAACTGGCGTGCTAATCGCGGTTTACACCACGGTGGACGCTTATGGCATTCGGCTGGCTGACAATCCGTTTACCTTTCTGGCGTGGTTTTTCTTTTCCGGGCTGTTTGGATCACCCATCATAGCCGGGCTGAAATATCGCCGTCTTGAGACGCCAATCGACAAGGCTGCCCTGTTTACCAGAGGTCTGTTCGGCGCATTGATCGGTGTTATCAGCTTCGGCGCAATTATGCTGGCGACGCGCCTCGGCCAGGTCGCCACTGTCGCGGCCCTGCGCGAGACATCGATCATTTTCGGCACCGCACTGGGTGTTTTCATCTTCAAGGAAAAGGTGACGGTGCCGCGTCTGCTGCTGATTGGCCTGATTGCCGCCGGAGCGGTTATGATTGAATGGTGAGAACGATCGGACGGCCAATTGATGCCAGTCCTGGAGCGCTCGACGATAACGCGCTACAGGTGATCCTGTCAGGCGCTTAAATCGGTTGACGGGTTGACCGGTATGACAAAGCTTTTGAAGGCGGCCGGTTCACACAGGTCGGAATAAATCCGCATCGCAATGTCGTTCTTTTCCGAGACCAGCCAGCGCAGATAGGTCCAGTTGCGGCTGTGCCCGATTTGGGTCAGGTGCCGAACCAGTTCGGTGCTGATGCCCAGTCCCCTGTGCTCATGGGAAATAAAAAGATCATCCATTTGTCCGGTGCGGCGGCCGCTAACCGCTTCCGGCAGATCAAAAAAGATCGCAAATCCCACCAGTTCCGCACTGCGGAAAGCACCCAGTACTTCGGCGGTGCGGTCCTGAAGCAGGGTTTCGGCATAATAGCGGTCCGGGCGGCGCGGCGCGCCACGGCGCAGCAATTGCGCGTAAGAGGCAAGCAAGGGCGCCAGAATCAGGGCATCACCATCCGCCAGAAGCCGCAGGGAAAGCCCATCAATTGCCTGTTCCTGCGCGTCTGTTTGTGTAGTCTTCGATGTCCCGTCAGATGTCATTGGTTCAAGCCTCAGTGCCTTCTGATAAACTATCCAGCTCGGACAGAATAGCTGCGCCCATGCCATGGGTGCCGACTTTCGTCATGCCATCAGTGTAAATATCGGCTGTGCGAATGCCCTGGTCCAGGACATTCGCGATGGCTTTTTCGATCAGGCTGGCAGTGTCGCCCATATCGAGTGAATAGCGCAAGGCCATCGCCAGACTGGAAATCATCGCAATCGGGTTGGCATTGCCGCTGCCGGCGATATCCGGGGCCGATCCGTGGACCGGCTCATAAAGCGATTTACGCCTGCCAGTGAGAGCATCCGGCGCGCCAAGCGAGGCTGAGGGCAGCATGCCCAGCGAGCCGGTCAGCATGGCGGCAATATCCGATAGAACATCGCCAAACAGATTGTCAGTGACGATAACATCGAACTGCTTTGGACGCCGCACCAGTTGCATTGCACCGGCATCCGCCAGCATATGATCCAGCTCCATATCAGAAAATTCCTCGGCATGGACCCGTGTGACGATCTGGTTCCAGAGCACGCCGGATTTCATGACGTTGCGTTTTTCCATGGATGTGACCTTGCCATTGCGGGTTCTGGCCATGTCAAATGCAACGCGGGTAATGCGTTCAATTTCATAGGTATCATAAATCTGGGTATCAATGCCGCGCTGCTGGCCGTTGCCAAGATCAATAATTTCCTTCGGCTCGCCGAAATAGACGCCGCCGGTGAGTTCACGGACGATGAGAATATCAAGATCTTCGACGATTTCCCGTTTCAAGGATGAGGAATCGGCCAGCGCGCCATAGCAGATCGCCGGACGCAGATTTGCAAACAGCTCCATATCCTTGCGCAACCGCAACAGGCCGGCTTCCGGGCGCACATCATAAGGCACATCGTCCCATTTGGGGCCGCCGACGGCTCCGAAAAGCACAGCGTCCGCCGCCTGCGCCAGCGCCATGGCATCATCGGAAATCGCTTTGCCATGGGCGTCAAAGGCCGCGCCACCGACCAGATCCTCTTCCAGTTCAAAACCGGCCAGACCGGCCTTTTCGATCCAGGCCAGGACGGATTTCACTTCAGTCATGACATCCGGGCCGATGCCGTCACCGGGAAGAAGCAGAAGTTTGTGGGTGGTCATAGAACGGTCCTTGATGAAAAGCTTTGTTGAAGCTGGGATAAAGCGGCTTTCCTGCGCTGGCAAGTGCCTGCCCCGCTGAAGAACTCTGAAACGGCGGATTCTTCAGAAACTGCCGTGCTCTAAGTCAGGAGGGCCGGCTCACTCTCGGTCGAGATGCGGGCTTTCAGGGCAGTGATTTCGATCTCAATTTTCATGGCCGGTTCAATCAGATCGCAGATCACCATTGTAGCGGCCGGCTGAATCCCGCTGAAATAGACGCCTGCAAGGGGAAACACCAGTTCGACCAAATTGCGATCCGCCACATAATAAACAACCCGGATAACGTCTGAGCGCAAAAATCCGGCCTGTTTCAGTGTGGCATCAATGGTGGCGAACACATTTGCCAGCTGGGCTTCCAGACTGTCTGGCAATTCCATAGTGCTGTAATCATATCCGGTCGTGCCGGATACAAAACACCAATTGTCCTGAATGACAGCCCGGGAATAGCCGGCGGTCGTCTCAAACTGCGACCCGGTGGAAATTCGTTTTCTGGTCATGTCTTCAAATCCCAAGGCGGGGGACTATGCCCAGGGCCGCGCATCGCTCTGCTTTGCTTCATAAGCGTCAATATTTGCAGCTTTTTCCATGGTCAGTGCAATGTCGTCGAGCCCGTTAATCAGACAGTGTTTCTTGAAAGCGTCAATCTCGAATGCAATCACGCCGCCATCGGGCCCCCGGATTTCCTGGGTTTCCAGATCAACGCTCAAAGTCGCGTTGGCACCGCGTTCCGCGTCATCCATCAGCTTGTCCAGTTCTTCCGGGCTGACGACAATGGGAAGAATGCCGTTCTTGAAGCAATTATTGTAGAAAATATCGGCGAAACTGGTGGAGATGACACAGGTAATGCCGAAATCCTTCAAGGCCCAGGGCGCGTGTTCGCGGCTGGAGCCGCAGCCGAAATTATCACCTGCCACCAGAATACTGGCATTGCGGTATGCAGGTTTGTTGAGCACGAAACCGGCATTCTCCGAGCCATCATCATTATAGCGCATTTCCGAGAATAAAGCGGATCCAAGCCCGGTCCGTTTGATGGTTTTGAGATATTGCTTCGGGATAATCATGTCGGTGTCGATATTGATGATCGGCATCGGTGCAGCCACTGCGGTCAATTTGTCGAACTTGTCCATCTTGAATTCCCTTATTGATTGGCGCCGGTTTACCTTAGCTTGCGGGATTTGTGAAGCAGTGTCTTGGCGCAATCGTCGATGAAACAGTGCATTCGAACTGCAAGCGAGCCAGATGCGAGGTTGGCTCATCAGGTGGTGTTAACCATGGCACGCATCGAGAGCCCGCAATTAACGTGCAATTTACATCAACAGCAGATGTTGGTGCCATCGCCTCACCCAAACCGTCGCAGAGATGGTGTGCCCATGTCCTTATCAGCTCCTGTCCTCGCATTTGAGGAAAACAGCGGCTTAGACACTGCTGAAAGCGCAGCGTCCTGTGCCTTGAAACTGGTGCGGCATGACGCTCTTTCGAAGGCCGATCTATCGGCTATTGAGCAACTCGCGCACCAGCCGGCAGCCCGCCACAGCGGCAATGTATTTTTCGCACCGCGTGCAGTTGCCGCCTCGGCAAGCCTGTCCAGAGGGTCGATTGACTGGCTGTTATGGTTTCAGGACGGCCGGCTTTGTCTGGCAGCTCCTGTTGTTATCTCGCGGATTGCCAGCTTCTCCCTCGTCAGGATTTGGACACACACCTACGCCCCTTTGGGCACACCACTGGCGGATAAACGGCTGCGGCCGGATCTGCTGTTCGAGGAATTGGCAGACAGGGGTTTTTCGGCTCTGGCATGTCCGTTGCTGGAAACCGGCAGCACCCTGGCAACAGCGGTTGCGCTGCCGGGTGGCCGCCAAGACGGCAGAGCCGGCTTCTGGTCCGGCATTGCCGAGCGCGCTGTGTTGACATCCGACTGGACAGAGGCGGCCGCGCTGTCAGCGCAACGCAAAAAGAAACTGCGGAAAATGCAGCGGACCCTTCCGCTGGTGCATCGGGTTCTGCGCGGTGATGCGGCCCGTGATGAAGGCTTTCGGCAATTCTGTGAGCTGGAGGCGATGGGCTGGAAGGGTGCGGCTGGCTCGGCGCTGAAACAAAGTGACACGGCACTGGCCTATGCCAGCGAATTGGTGGCAAGCCACGGGGCGCAGGACACGCTGGCGATTGATAGTCTCGAGGACCCGCAGCGACAGGGCAATCAGAGCGTTGCTATGGTGATCAGCTTTGAGATCGCGGGCCGCGGCGTGGTTTGGAAAATCGGCCACAATACAGATTATGACGCCGTATCGCCGGGCTATCAGGTGATTCTGGCGGCGTCGCGGCGCTTTGCAGCTGAAAACACCCCGATCTGGATTGATTCCCTGGCCGGACCCGAGCATCCGCTGGTCGGATGGCTCTGGCCGCAGCGTCTCACCGTGGGCACTCTGGTGGTTCCTCTGAAGGGCTCTCATGCTCCGGCCCGAACCCTGTCAGGCTTCTATCAGGCTGAAGCCCGCCTCAGACAGGTGGCAAGGGCTTTGCGGCAGCGGCTTCGCAGATAGCCTCCTGGCGCAGGGTGCGCCGAATTATTTTTCCAGATGTGGTCAATGGAAGTGCCGAACGGAAGGCAATTTCACGCGGATACGCATGAGCTGACAGGCGATTGCGGACATAGTCCTGAATGTTGCCGGCAAGCTCTGCCGATGGCTCGTAGCCATCCGCCAGAACAACATAGGCCTTGACGATTTCCGTGCGCAAAGGATCAGGCTTGCCGATTGCCGCCGCCAGAACGACAGAAGGGTGGCTCAACAAAGTGTCTTCCACCTCGGTTGGTCCGATGCGATAGCCTGCCGAGGTGATGATATCGTCATCGCGACCAACAAAGCTGACAAAACCCTCTTCATCCATCACTGCCTGATCGCCGGTTGTAAACCAGTCCTTGTCCGGTCCCTTGAATTTGGCTGCGGTTTCCGCCGGTTTGTTCCAATAGGACAGCATCATCACCGGATCCGGGGCGCGAATGGCGATTTCGCCCTGGGTGCCGGGCGGTACGACAGATCCGTCCTCATCCAGAATGGCGAGCTGGTGCCCCGGAACGATGCGGCCAATGGCACCGGCGCGGCTTATCCCGAGCGCTGAGCACGATCCCAGCACCAGATTGCATTCGGTCTGGCCATAGGCATCATTGACCGTCAGGCTGAGACTGTGCTGCACCCAGTGATAGGTTTCAGCGCCGAGCGCTTCACCGGCAGATGCCAGCGTGCGCAAATGCAGAGCAAAGCGTTCGGCCGGATGAGGCACTGCGCGCAGCATTTTCAGTGCGGTTGGCGGAATAAAGGCGTTGACCACACCCCGGGTCTGCATCAGATCGAACGCCCATTCGGGATCGAATTTCTGCACGGCGCTGGAAACAACGGCGACGCCAAGCAGCAGCGATGGCAGAAGCACGTTGAGCAGGCCCCCCGCCCAGGCCCAGTCGGCTGGGGTCCAGATGCGGTCTCCCGGCTGGGGCAGAAAATTATGCGACATCTGCATGCCGGGCAGATGGCCCAGCACCACGCGATGGCCGTGAAGCGCGCCTTTCGGTGCCCCTGTGGTGCCGGAGGTATAAATCATCATGGCCGGATCATCCGGCCCGGTCCTGCACATCTGGAAGGTGGCAGAGGCTTTCTGCTGAATCTCGTCAAAATGGTGGACATGATCGGGCAGGGGCACTTGCGGCGCCATATCTGCGACGATGATGCTGCGCAGATCCGGCAATTGCGACTGCAGAGCCAGCAGTTTCTCCAACCCCTGCGCATTGGTAATGACGCAGGAAACACCGCCATCTTTCAACCGGTAGGCCAAGGCGTCTGGACCGAACAGCAGCGCCAGCGGCACTGCGATCAGTCCTGCCTTATAGGTGGCCAGATGCGAGATCAGCGTTTCAGGTGCCTGAGGCAACAGAATTCCGATCCGCTCGCCCGGCGCGCAACCGCTGGAGCAGAAATAATTAGCCAGCTTATTAGATGCAATGCTTAGCTGGCTGAATGTCCAGTTCTGAACATCGCCATCGGCCAGGATATGATGTAGGGCAACGCGGTTTGGCTCGCGCCTGCGCCAGGTTTCGCAACAGGCTTCAGCGATGTTGAACCGGGCCGGAATGCGCCAGCAGAAATTGCGGTAGAGCGCATCGTAACTGGCGGCATAATCGAGCATCTGCGCCTAGCGGGCTCCACAGAGTGGCAGGATCGGCATCATGCCTGGACCTGAACACCCAGAACCATTGCCCAATAGGTTTCCAGATGAGTGGTCGGGTTCTGGCTGACGCCAATTCCGATTTCACGAACCGCTGGCTTGAGCAGGTTCTTGCGATGACCGGCCGAAGTCTGCCAGCCGATCATGGCCTCTTCTATTGTGTCGAACCCGCCGGCGATATTTTCTGCAGCTTCCTGGGCATCATAACCCGATGCATAGAGGCGTCGCACAAAATTATCGCCAAAACCGATGGAATGCTGGACTTTTCCGGTGCGGGCCATGGCCATGGCATGACCTTCCGCCATGCGCTGCAATTTGGCATTGCTCGTCACCGGCCCAAGGCCCTTGCCGGCACGGTAGGCGGAGGTCAGAGACGCGCCTTTGGAGGTGTGAGTGGCAGTGGTGATGATCCTCGCCATGGAAGGATCCAAGCCTTCTTTTCCGGCGTTTTTCGACAGACCGGGTGCGATCCCGCTACCGATGCAACCGGACAGGGTGATGGCACCGGTTCCGGACATGCCTGCAAGCAGAACATATCGCAAAACCTGTCTGCGATCTGGCAGTGTCATCACACACAATCCTTTCTGGCCTCACTGGCCTTTCTGGCGTGAAGATGGATGGTGATCCCGACTGGATTCGAACCAGTGACCCTCAGATTAGGAATCTGATGCTCTATCCTGCTGAGCTACGGGACCCCAGCACGCTTTACCTGCCCTTGTTAGCAAAGCCGGAACGGAAGTCAAATAGCGATGCTGCACTGCATTCCAAAAACACCGGTGTGGCCAGCTGCCGCTATGGCCGCTCGGACATAGGCTGATTTCTTACACAGATGTAAGACATCTGACAGAGCGCCGAAAAGAGCAGGGCGTAGACAGGACGTTATTATTTGAAGGATGCGGCCATCACTGCGGTTCAAGGCAGCCAGGAGTGAGTGTCTTTTTTGTGTCCAGCCACCCAAAGGCTTTTTATGTTGCGTGTTCCCAAGCTGACTCGTCCGGCACTTTCCCCTGTCCTGTTGAGCGCTCTGGTAACGCTCTATCTGTTTGCCGGCCTGAACAATACATTCTGGTCACGCGGGGTCGCTGTGTTTGATGGCCATTCCGGCAAGCTGGTCCTGTTGGCTGTCACTCTGCTGCTGGCGCATATTGCCGGGCTGCTGGTGTTCTCCAACAAGTATGTTTTCAAACCGGTTCTGATATTTTTCATCCTGGTGGCGGCGATATCCGCCTATTTTGTCGACGGATTCGGCGTTGTCATTGATCATGAGATGATCCGCAACACTGTCACCACCACCGTTAACGAAGCGTCGGACCTGATGACGCCTGCCTTCTGGTTGCATCTGCTGGTCTTCGCCGTGCTGCCGATAGCATTTGTAGCTTTTGTCACTGTGAAACGGGGGCCAGTGCTGAAACAGGTTCTGTTCAACGCGGCTTTTGTCGCGATCACTCTGGTGGTCGGCGGCACCATCATGCTGTCCAATTTTTCCGCCTATTCCTCGATCTTTCGTGAGCGCCAGGATTTTATGGCTGTGATCAACCCTGCGGCCCCTGTCGCAGGCGCTGTAAAATATGTCCGCCGGGCGATGCGTGAAACGAATATCGTGGCTCAACCACTGGGAACGGATGCCAGGCAGGGAACTGTTCTGAAAGCTGCGACGAAGCCGCTCTTTGTGGTGCTGGTTATCGGCGAAACCGCGCGGGCGCAAAATTTTGGCCTGAACGGGTATGAACGCAACACCACACCGCAACTGGCAAAACGTGATGTCATCAATTTTTCCGATACCTCCAGTTGCGGGACCGCCACTGCGGTTTCCCTGCCCTGCATGTTCTCGCATTATGCCCGCGATAGTTTCAGCAACGAAAAAGGCAAAGCTTCGGAAAATCTGCTGGATATTGTCCAGCGAGCAGGATTTCAGGTCGCCTGGTGGGAGAATAATACGGGCAATAAAGGCATCGCCAAACGCGTACCAAACCAGAAATTGTCAAACGGGACCAACCCCGAGTTCTGCCGCGATGGCGAGTGTGACGATGGCATCTTTACTGAAACTCTGAAGCCGTTTATCGGCGAGGCCAAGGACAATACCTTGCTGGTGATGCATCAGATCGGCAGTCATGGCCCGGCCTATTACAAGCGCTATCCCCAGGCGATGGAAGTGTTCGCTCCGGCCTGCCGGACGGCTCAATTTGCCGACTGTACCCAGGAGGAAATTGTTGCCGCCTATGACAATACGATCCTTTACACAGATAAGAACGTTGCGGATATCATCGATCTTGCCAAGAGCAAAAGTGATACGCTGGCAACGGCGGTGATCTTTATGTCAGATCACGGCGAATCGCTGGGAGAATCCGGGCTTTACCTCCATGGCGCACCCTATTTCATCGCGCCTGAGGAGCAAACCAAGGTTCCGTTTGTGGCGTGGTTTTCCGAAGAATTCAAAAACCAGATGAATTTGAATACGGACTGTGTCAGCGCCAGGAAAGACAGCCCGGTATCCCAGGACAATCTGTTTCATTCGATGCTCGGTCTGCTGAATATTGAGACTGAAGTGCGGCAGCCGGCGCTGGATCTGTTTGGCACCTGCATGGCGCAGAATCCGGCCAGCCTTGCCATGACAACGGATCGATGAGCCGATGACGATCTCCCACCAGCCGATAAATCTCCCTCATCAACCGGCTCATCAACCGGAACGCGTTCCGCCGCGTGCTCATGGGGCTGCCCATGTGCTGGCGGCGGCGCGATATTCCAGCGGTGGCGCAAAACGATTGCTCGGCGAAACGGCATTCCGTCATGAACTCATTCTGTTCGCCGTGATTGTGTTTGGCTTTGTGTTGTCGGGTGCGGCTTTTGCCAGCTATCTGATTGCAGGCGGGTTGTTCCTGCTGCTGGTCGCGGTGGAAGCTTTGAACACTGCCATCGAAATTGTGGTGGACCGGATCTCGCCGCAATGGTCATCATCTGCCCGGGACGCCAAGGATCTCGGCTCTTTCGCGGTATTCTGCCTGCTGGCGGCGAATATGCTGTATGCGCTTTATGTGATTGTTTCACCGCTTGTTGCAGGAAACACAATACTGACCTGAAGGCCAGGTTGATTGTCAGTCAGTTCAGCGCGGGCGCCATGCATTTCCGCCACAGCTTTCACCAGCGCAAGGCCAAGACCATTGCCGGATGTGGTTCTGCTCTTTTCCAGCCGATAAAGCCGGCGCAGGACATTGCATCGCTCGTTCTCGGGAATGCCCGGCCCTGTGTCGGAAATCCGGATTTGGGGCTGATCGTCAGAGACACTCGTGGCAAGGCTGATGACGGTGTCCGGGCCGCAATGGCGGATCGCATTTTCTACCAGATTAACCAGCATCTGCATCAGCAATTGCTCATCGCCGACAATCAAAACCGGCGGACCCGCAGGCTCAGTCTGCAGTGACATGCCGCTGTCAGTGGCGACATCGGCATAAATATCGGCAATTGTTTCAATCAGGGCGGTCAGATCCAGCGCTACAAAATGTGACTTGTTGCGGGCACCGGCCTCAATCTGGGCAATCCGCAGCAAAGCTTCAAATGTCCGGTTGATGTTTTCGCATTCATCACGTGCCACTTCCAACCGCTTGGATACAGGCTCGCCTGCCGCATCCTTCTGCAGTGCGTCCTCAATTGTAAAAGCGAGGCGGTTTAGCGGCGTCTTCAAATCATGGGCAATATCGGTTGTCACTTGGCGCATGCCGTCGACAAGAAGTTTGAGCTGGTCCAGAGCATCGTTGATCGTGCCGGATAATCGGTCAAGATCATCGGCGGACTTTGACAGGGGAATGCGGGCGTCGAGATTTCCCCCTGCTACCCGGTTCATGGTGTCCGACACCAGACTGAGCCGCCGCTGAACTTTCCGGCTGAGGAAAACCGACCCGATGATCGCGAGAAAAACGGCAAGTGCGGACGTCCAGGCCAGATTGATCAGTGAGGTTTCCAGCAATTCCTGAGTATCTTCAAGACTGCCGCCTATGGTCAGTTGCATATCACCAACCGGCCTGGAATATAGCCGGTAGGAATAGTCCTCGCGGCGTTTCACCTGCGTCAGCGGATCCATAGAAAATCCAGATTTGACCGGGAAAGGGTCGACATTTCCCGCCAGTCGGCTGCCGCCGCTGGCAGTCAGTAGCAGAACACTGATTTTCGGATCACTTAAAGCAGCCAGAGCCCGGACATTCTCGATGAAACTGTCTCGCGCATCGGGATTCCATAATGCAGAGATTATTTCATGCTCCGGCTTCAGCCGGTCATCGACGGTTTCAATCAGCTCATCACGCAGAGACAGATATGTTGTTACCGTTGCAATCAGGAATAACAATAAAAACACGCCGAAAAATGCAGCAGCCAATTTTGCAGCGGCGCTGCGATAAATTTTAGCGGGGCGCATGGACAGAATATCCTGTGTTGCGGACCGTATGCAGCAATTGCACGTCAAACGGTTTGTCAATTTTCGCGCGCAGCCGCGAAATCAGGGTTTCGACAACGCTGGTCTGCGGCAGAAAATTGAAGTCCCAGACTTTTTCCAGCAGCATGGTGCGGGTTACGACCCGGCCCTCATTGCGCATCAGCACTTCGAGAACTGAAAATTCACGGGGCTTGAGATCAATGTTGCGACCAGCCCGCATTGTGGTCCGCCGCACCAGATCCAGAGTCAGATCGGCGACATGCAGTTCGGTAATCTGGGCCTTCAGCGAAGGCCGCCGGGCCAGCGCATTGATGCGGGCCATTAATTCTGAAAACGCAAACGGCTTGACCAGATAATCATCGGCGCCGGCTTCCAGCCCCTCGACCCGGTCATCGACGCCGCCCATGGCGGTGAGCAGGATAATCGGCAGACCGGACCCGGAGGCGCGCAGAGTTTTGACAATGGCAACACCATCCAATACGGGCAGCATGCGATCTATCACAGCCAGATCATAGGCTTCGTCGAGGGCGTACATAACGCCGTCCCGGCCATTGTTGACCAGATCCACCACATGGCCGAGTTCGCGCAGGCCGGCTTCAACAAACTCTGCTGTCGGCTTGTCATCTTCGACGATCAATATGCGCATTTTGGACTTTCACAAAGATGGCTCGGCTGAGGGATTATAGACCCGGCGAATTGTAACATTTTCGGCCATAATAGACAGGAAAAAACTGCTGAAAACCGCCAGAAACGGTCCGGAAATACTGTTATTCCGGATAAGCTCTGACGGATGGAAAAAAGTTGCGGCCTATGGTCGCTCCGGGACCATCTTCAGACCGTAGCGGGCTGGCACAAACATCGAAACCGTGCCCTGTTTCCTAAAATTCAACACCAATCATATGGGTCAGAAGTTCGGCGGCGTTTCGCACATCGAATTTCTTCAACAACCGGCTGCGGACATCTTCAATGGTACGCGGTGACAGGCCGAGAGAACGGGCGATCTGCTTGCTGGTCTGACCCTTGCTGAGCTGTAACACGATTTGCCGCTCGCGCGGTGTCAGCCGCACGTTGGCAATGGTGTCGGAGATCACTGCAAAGCTCAACACACTGCGCTGCAACGGTTTGTGTCGGGTCAGGGTACGGGCTCTGAAACGGCACCAGAACGGCGTGCCGTCGCGCCGTTTCATGATCCGTTCGTCAGAGTAAATTCCCTTTTCCTGCAGTGGTTTAAGTCCAATATCGCGGATCGCGTCAAACTCCTGACGGTTGGAATACAGCATCCGGAAAGACTGGTTTATCAGCTCTTGTTTTTCATACCCGAACAGGTTTGCAAAGGTTGCATTGCAGCTTTTCATGATCCTGTGTTCGGTCAGCACAATGCCGATCGGTGCTTCGTCAAAGGCCAGCATGGCCAGATCCTGTTCCATCGTTAAACGCAGCCTCCTATGGTCCGGCCTAACCGTGTTTATACGGTCTTGAGACCGTAGGGAAATCTGCTGATACTGATGCGGATAGCAGGACCTGAAAATTCCATCTCGAACGAAACGGGAGACCCGATGCAACCGAAGGTGAAGCCGGCCGATGCTTTGTCCGACCTGATAGAGGCGCGCCGCGAAGATCTGATTGCCCTGACACAGGATCTGATCCGCATTCCGACGCTCAATCCGCCGGGCAATAATTACCTGGAGATCTGCGAATTTCTTGCCAATCGCCTGAAGCGCAGGGGCTTTGAGGTTGAGATGGTCCGTGCGGAGGGCGCGCCCGGGGACAGTGATGCGCTGCCGCGCTGGAATGTTGTGGCCCGCTATGATGGGGGCCGCAGCGGCGATTGCATCCATTTCAACTCTCATACGGATGTGGTGGAAGTCGGCCGTGACTGGACCTTCGATCCGTTTGGCGGTGAGTTGAAAGACGGCAAAATCTACGGCCGCGGCGCCTGCGACATGAAGGGCGGGCTGGCGGCTTCAATCATTGCCGCCGAAGCATTTCTGGAACTCAATCCGCAATTTTCCGGCGCGATTGAAATTTCCGGCACCGCTGACGAGGAAACCGGGGGTTATGGCGGCGTTGCCTATCTTGCCGAAAAAGGCTGGTTTTCACCACAGCGCGTGCAGCATGTCATCATTCCCGAACCGCTCAACAAGGACCGGGTCTGTCTTGGCCATCGCGGCGTGTGGTGGGCAGAAATTGAAACCCGTGGTGAAATTGCCCACGGCTCGATGCCGTTTCTGGGGGATTGCGCAGTGCGCCATATGGGTGCGGTGCTGGAGGAAATGGAAACCACTCTGTTTCCCGCGCTGCAGCAGAAACACACCGCCATGCCGGTGGTTCCCGAAGGTGCACGACAATCGACCCTCAACATCAATTCCCTGCATGGCGGCCAGGACGAGTTGCCAGCAGATTTCAACGGCTGGCCTTCGGCCTGTGTGCCGGACAGCTGCCGCATGGTGATTGATCGCAGGTTTCTGATGGAAGAAAATATCGATGATGTGAAACGGGAGATCAGCGAGATTCTTGAGACCGTGAAGGCACGGCGCGACAAATTCCGATATGATATCAAAGACATGCATCAGGTTCTGCCAACGATGACAGCGAGAGACGCACCCATTGTAAAAACCGTTTCAAGGGCGATAGAAGAGGTGCTAGGAATGGCTCCGCAATATGTTGTGTCACCGGGGACCTATGACCAAAAGCATATCGACCGCATCGGTCGCCTGAAGAATTGCATTGCTTATGGTCCCGGTATACTGGATCTGGCGCATAAGCCTGACGAATATATCGGCGTTGAGGATATGATTGACTCTGCAAAAGTTATGGGGCGCACTCTCATTCAACTTTTGTCAGATCGGGATGAATGATCAGAAAAGGGACTGTTAGATGATTTACGGGAAAACGATTTTTGCCATTGCCGCCGCCCTGGCCATGGCAATCAGTGCCGGCACTGCCAGTGCTGCCAGAACGGATATTACTGTGGGTCTGCAACTGGAGCCGCCGCATCTCGACCCGACGAGCGAAGCTGCCGGAGCGATTGATCAGGTGGTCTATGCCAATATTTTCGAGGGCCTGACCAGGTTTGCCTCTGATGGCTCGATTGTGCCCGGTCTGGCAAAAAGCTGGGAGATTTCCGATGACGGTCTGAGCTATACATTCACGCTCAACAGCGGCGTCAAATTTCATGATGGCACAACGATGGATGCCGAGGATGTGAAGTTCTCGTTGGAGCGTGCCCGCGCCGACGACAGCACCAATGCGCAAAAGGCGCTGTTTGCCGATATCGCCACTGTGGACGTCGTCGATCCGCTGACGGTGAAAGTCACGCTGTCGCAGCAAAATGGCAGCTTCCTGTTCAATATGGCCTGGGGCGATGCAATTATCGTTGCCCCTGAAAGCATCGACAACATAAAGACCAAACCAGTTGGAACCGGGCCGTTCGTGCTGTCCAACTGGGTGCAGGGTGATCGTATTGAGCTGGCCAGGAATCCGGATTACTGGGGCAAGCCGATCAGTCTCGACAAGGCCACATTCAAGTTCATTTCCGATCCAACGGCTGCCTTTGCCGCAGTCATGGCGGAAGACGTCGATGCCTTCATGGCGTTTCCGGCACCGGAAAATCTGGCGCAATTTGCTGCCGATCCACGTTTCAAGGTTCTGGTCGGCTCGACCGAAGGTGAGACCATTCTCGGGATCAACAACAAGTTGCCGCCATTTGACAATATCAAGGTCCGCGAAGCGGTCGCCCATGCAGTAGATCGCTCGGCCATCATCGATGGTGCAATGTTCGGCTATGGCACCCCGATCGGCAGCCATTTCGCGCCGCACAATCCGGACTATATCGATCTGACGGCGAATTCGGCCTATGATCCGGACAGGTCCCGGGCGCTTCTTGCGGAAGCCGGGCTGGCCGATGGTTTCACTACGACACTGAAACTGCCGCCGCCATCCTATGCAAGGCGCGGGGGCGAGATCATTGCCGCGCAACTGAAAGCCGTCGGAATTACGGTCGAGATTTCCAATCTGGAATGGGCGCAGTGGCTGGAGCAGGTGTTCCGTGGCAAGGATTTCGGCCTCACCATCGTGTCCCATACCGAGCCGATGGATATTGGCATCTACGCCCGGCCGGATTACTATTTCCAGTATGACAATCCGGCTTTCCAGGCTGTGATGAAAGATCTGAATGCCTCGACGGATCTGGCGGAACGGACATCACTTCTGCAGAAAGCCCAGACCATGATTTCCGAGGATTATGTCAATGCCTATCTGTTCCAGCTGGCAAATACAGGTGTTGCAAACGCCAAGATCGAAGGTCTCTGGGCCAATGCACCGACCCAGGCGGTGGATCTGACAGGGGTTTCCTGGACCGACTGATGATCCCTGCGCATCCCGGCCGGGCCGTCTGGCTGTTCTGGCTGTTCTGGCCGGGATGCGTTTCTGCCGACATGATTGAATCGGAAGCATGATTGAATGCTGCGCTATACGCTGAAACGGGTATTGTCTTTGAGCGTCAGCCTTGTCGTCGCAAGCTTCGTCATATTTCTGGCCATCGAAGTGGTTCCCGGCGATCCCGCCTCCTACATGCTCGGCATCAATGCGCAGGCCGATACAATTGCCGCACTGCGTGAAGAACTCGGCCTCAATGTGTCGCTGTTTGAGCGCTATGTGAACTGGGTCAGCGGCATGCTGACGGGAGATTTCGGCACGTCCTATACCTACCGCACGCCAGTGGCCGGCATGATCAGAGATCGGGTGTGGATTTCACTGCCACTGGCGCTGTTTGCGCTTGTTTTATCGACATTGATCGCCTTTCCGGCCGGTATACTGGCGGCGGCGCGGCGAGGATCAGTCGCTGACACAGTGGTAATGGGGATTACCCAGCTGGGTGTGGCGATTCCCAATTTCTGGTTTGCGATGCTGATGGTGCTGGTGTTCGCGATCAATCTGCGCTGGTTTTCCGCTGGCGGCTTTCCCGGCTGGGATGGTGGATTCTGGCTGGCCATCAAGGCGCTGACCCTGCCAGCAATCTCCCTTGCCCTGCCGCAGGCTTCGATCCTGGCGCGCGTCATGCGCTCGGCGCTTCTGGATACGCTGGACGAGGATTTTGTCCGCACTGCCCGCGCCAAAGGCCTGACGCGCGGTCAGGCGTTGCGGCGTCATGCCCTGCGCAATGCGATGATTCCGGTGCTGACTATTCTCGGTCTGCAATTTTCGTTTCTGCTGGCCGGTGCGATCATCATCGAGAATGTGTTCTTCCTGCCAGGGCTAGGCCGCCTGGTGTTTCAGAGCATCTCGCAACGCGATCTGATTGTGGTGGAAAGCGTGGTAATGCTGCTGGTGTTTGCCGTGATCGTTGTGAACTTCTCGGTTGATATCGCCTATGCGCTGGTTGATCCCAGACTGCGGAGGCGGAGCTGATGGCGGCACCTGATCTGGCGTCGCAAGACAGCGCTCTGCTGCGGCAGGCCCTGCGTTCGCGCAGTCTGATGATCGGTCTGATCCTGAGTGCACTGTTTGTCGGCGCGGCCCTGCTGTCTTATCTGTGGACGCCGTTTGATGTGGAAAGTCTCAACATTCCCAACAAGTTGAAGCCGCCGGATCTGCAGCACTGGTTTGGAACCGATCATTTTGGCCGCGATATTTTATCGATGATCATGGTCGGTGCCAGAACCTCGATCGCGGTTGCCCTGGTGGCGGTCGGGATCGGCATACTGGCCGGGGTGCCGCTCGGACTGGCATCGGCGGCGCGGCGCGGCGGCATGATTGACGAGCTGATCATGCGCGGCAATGATCTGGTGTTCGCCTTTCCCGCGCTTCTGATTGCAATCATGATTACCGCAGTTTTTGGCCCCAGCGCGCTGAACGCCATTATCGCAATCGGAATCTTCAACATTCCGGTGTTTGCACGGCTGTCGCGCGGCTCGGCGCTGTCGTTGTGGACACGGGATTATGTGCTGTCGGCGCGGGTCGCCGGCAAGGGTGCGGTGCGCATTTCAGTGGAGCATATTCTACCCAACATCATGAACCTGCTGATTGTGCAGGGCACCATTCAATTCTCGCTGGGCATTCTCGCAGAAGCCGCGCTGAGCTATATCGGGCTCGGCGCGCAGCCGCCAATTCCAAGCTGGGGCCGCATGCTGGCCGACAGCCAGACGCTGATTACGCTTGCGCCCCATATGGCGCTGTTCCCTGGCTTTGCCATTTTGCTGACGGTTCTGGGTCTCAATCTGATGGGCGACGGATTGCGCGATCTGTTTGACCCGCGACTGAGAAATGCGCGCCGATGAGCCTGCTTCAAATCGACCATCTCGGTGTTGATATCTACCGCACGCCGATCCTGCGTGACGTTTCATTCGACATCGATGCCGGCCAGATTGTCGGCGTCATCGGAGAATCCGGTTCGGGTAAATCGATGGCTGCCTATTCAGTGATGCAATTGCTGCCTGAAGGGGCCACCCTCAGAGGGCAAATCAGGTGGAACGGCGAAGATCTTGTCGCCGCCCCGGAGGCGCGGATGTGCAGCCTGCGCGGCCATGAGCTGGGAATGGTGTTTCAGGAACCGATGACCGCGCTTAATCCGGTGAAAACCATTGGTGAACAGGTTGCAGAGACCGTGCGGATTCATAAAAAGGCCTCGAAAGCGGAGGCCCGGCGCATTGCCCGCGACACGCTTGACCGGGTCGAGCTGCCCGCAAACCATTTTCCGCTGTCGCGTTATCCGCACGAATTGTCCGGCGGTCAGCGCCAGCGCGTGGTGATTGCCATGGCAATTGCGCTGCGCCCCGGACTGCTGATCGCGGACGAGCCGACCACTGCGCTGGATGTCACCACCCAGGCGCAGATTCTGGTGCTTCTGAAACGACTCGTGCGCGAAGACAATATGGCGCTGATGATGATTACCCATGATCTGGCAGTGGTGTCGAATCTGGCAGATGATCTGGTCATCATGAAGCAAGGCGACGTGGTTGAAACCGGGAAGGCGAAAACCCTGTTTCAAACCATGAAACATCCCTATACACGGGCGTTGTTTGAAGCCTCATCCCATGTTCCCGACCGTGGCGAAGCGGGCGCAGAGCAGGCCGTGCCGCTGCTCGAAGTCAAACATGTCTCGCGAGACTATGTGTTGCCGCGCACTTCGCTGATTGCGCCCCCGGCCAAATTCAGGGCTGTCAACGATGTCAGCTTCACGCTTGTTGAAGGCGAAAGCCTGGGGCTTGTCGGGGAAAGTGGCTGCGGCAAGTCCACTCTGACCCGCGCCATACTCGGACTGGAAGAGGTCCAGGAGGGGGAAATTCTGATCGGCGGGCTGCCGGTCTATTCCGGCCATCGGGTGAGACGCGACGTGCGACAGATGATGCAGGTGGTGTTTCAGGATCCTTACGGCTCTTTCAATCCCAGGCACAGGGTTGCGCGTCTTGTCGCTGAACCGTTTCATCTGCTGGATACGCCGCCGCGCGGGGCGGCGCTTCAAAAGGCCGTCACCGAAGCGCTGGAAAGTGTTGGACTGCACGGCGCGGATGGTGAAAAATATATCCATGAATTTTCCGGTGGTCAGCGCCAGCGGATTGCTATTGCCAGAGCGCTGATCATCAGGCCGAAACTGATCGTGCTGGATGAGGCGGTGTCGGCTCTGGATGTTTCGATCCGGGCGCAGATCCTTGATCTTCTGGCGGATCTGTCCGGGCGCCTCGGGCTGACCTATCTGTTTATTTCGCACGATCTGTCCGTGGTGCGTTCCATCACTGACCGGCTTCTGGTGATGAAGGCAGGGCGGATTGTCGAAGAGGGCCGGACCGATATGATTTTTGACAATCCCCGGCACGCTTATACGAAATCGCTGATTGCGGCCGCACCGCGTCTGCCCGGACAGCCGCCTGTGGAAAGGATGACCCATGAACCTCAAAGATGATCTCTGGTTTGATCCGGCGCTGTGCTTTATCGGGGGCCGCTGGGTGCGGCCTGCCGGAGGTGAGACAATCGAGCTGGAGGATCCGTCTTCCGGCACGGTGCTCTGCGCCATTGCCCGTGGCACAGCGGCGGATATCGATGCTGCTGTGGCGGCCGCCGGCGATGCTCTGCAGGGTGACTGGGGCCGGATGACCGCGCCGGAGCGCGGGCGCATTCTCGCCCGGCTTGGCGCTTTGGTTCTGAGCCGAACCGAGGAGCTGGCGCGACTGGAAGCCGCCGATGTCGGCAAGCCGCTGAAACAGGCCCGGGCGGATGCAATAGCGCTGGCACGCTATATGGAATTTTATGGCGGAGCGGCGGACAAGATCCACGGTGCGACGATCCCCTATCTGCAGGGCTATACGGTATATTCGCTGCGTGAACCCCATGGCGTGACCGGCCATATTGTGCCCTGGAACTATCCAATGCAGATCATCGGCCGCTCTGTGGGCGCGGCGCTGGCGATGGGCAATGCGGCGGTTCTGAAGCCGGCTGAAGAAGCCTGTCTGAGCGCACTGGCCTTTGCAGCGCTCGCCGAGGAAGCCGGTCTGCCGGCCGGGGCGCTGAATGTGGTGCCCGGTCTTGGTGAAGAAGCCGGGGCGGCGCTGTCAGCGCATAAGGGAGTTCATCATATTTCATTCACTGGTTCTGTGGCAGTGGGATCGCTCATTCAAACTGCAGCCGCACGCAATATTGTGCCGGTAACATTGGAACTGGGCGGAAAATCACCGCAACTGGTGTTTGATGATGCGGATCTGGAAGCCGCGCTGCCGTTTCTGGTGAATGCCGGTATACAGAACGCCGGGCAGACCTGTTCCGCATCCTCGCGCATACTGGTGCAGCGCAGCGTCTATGACAGCGTTGTAGAAAAAATGGCGGCGCGTTACGAGGCGCTGCGGGTCGGCCCGGCGCTGGCTGATCTTGATGTCGGCCCGCTGATTTCGGCGCGCCAGAAGCAGCTTGTCGGCGGTTTTCTGGCGAAGGGAGACGATCTGCAACAAGTTGCGAAAGGCCGCATTGTCGATGATGCGCCGGAGCGCGGCCACTATGTCGCACCGACCCTGTTTGCCGACGTTGCGCCGGATCATGTGTTGGCGCAGAGCGAGATTTTCGGACCGGTACAGGTCATCATACCGTTTGACGATGAAGCCGAGGCGCTGGCGATCGCCAACGGCACCGAGTACGGGCTCGTCGCCTCGGTGTGGACCCGCGATGGCGCGCGGCAGATGCGGGTGGCGAAAGCGCTACGCTCCGGACAGGTTTTCATCAATAATTACGGGGCCGGCGGCGGCGTCGAATTGCCGTTTGGCGGTGTCGGCAAATCCGGCCATGGAAGGGAAAAGGGATTTGAAGCTCTGTACGGGTTTTCCAAATTGAAAACCGTCGCGGCATTTCACGGATAAAGGAGAAATATTCCATGCGGCTAGAGGGAAAAACCGCCATTGTCACCGGTGGCGCATCCGGATTTGGCGCCGGCATTGTGCGCAAATTCATTGCCGAAGGGGCGCGGGTCATGATTGCCGATATCAACGCCGCCGGTGCGACCGAAATGGCGGCTGGATTTGGTGATCAGGCAGTGGCTTTCGGCGTCGATCTGGTGCGCTTTGATGAAGTTGAAGCGATGGCCAAAAGCGCCATCGAGACGCTCGGCTGTATTGATATTCTGGTCAATAATGCCGGTATTACACATATGCCGATGGCGCTGGAAGATGTCAGCGAGGCTGAGTTCGACCGGGTTCTGTCGGTCAATGTCAAATCGGTCTATCTGACCGCGAAGCACATTGTTCCGCATATGAAGGCGCGCAAATCCGGGGCCATTTTGAACGTTGCCTCAACCGCCGGCGTCAGTCCGCGGCCGATGCTGAATTGGTATAATTGCAGCAAGGGCTGGATGATTACCGCGACGAGGACCATGGCTGTGGAGCTTGCGCCATGCGGCATCCGGGTCAATGCCATCAACCCGGTGGCCGGTGAAACGCCGCTGCTGAAAACCTTCATGGGCGAGGACACGCCGGAACGACGGGCGCAATTCCTTGCCACAATACCCCTTGGCAGGTTTTCGACGCCGGAAGATATGGGCGCGGTGTCGAGTTTTCTATGTTCTGACGAGGCCAGTATGGTGACCGGCGTGTGCATGGAAGTGGATGGCGGGCGCTGTATTTGACTAAAGCGGCGATAATAACAATCTTTGTTATTATTAGCGCTTGTGGTACCTTCTGCTGATCAATGCAAACCGGAAAGGACAGCCAACTTGAATATCTCATTAACGCCAGAGCTTGAGAAATTCGTTAAAAACCGCGTAGCCTCTGGGCATTATAACAATGCGTCAGAGGTCATGCGTGAAGCATTGCGCCTTTTGCTGCAACGAGATGTGGCAGGTCGCTATTATGAAGATTGGTTGAGAGCTCAGATTGAAATTGGTGTGCAGCAGGCGGGCCGTGGCGAGTTGGAAGATCATGATATGGACGGCATTATCAATGCTGTGAGTTCAGAAACGCGGACATGACTTTCCGGATTCGGCGCACCAAAGCGGCTCGCGAAGACCTCATGAACATTGCCCGCTATACGCGGGACATGTGGGGCGACGAACAGCTTCAAATATATATGCATGAGCTGGAAACCCGGATTTCGACCTTGACTGATAAACCGCAAACCGCCGGGCAGGATGCCTCATATCTTGTTCCTGGTCTGGGCAGGTTAACCCATCATGATCATTATGGAATTTTCTACCGCATCAACGGGTCTGATATAGAAATCATGCGGGTGCTTCATTTGCGGCGCAACTGGCAACGAATCCTGCTGGTTACCTCAGATCATTAGCCGCGTGGGAACGTCGAACTAATTCAACCTCCTAATTCAGCACCAGCTCCGGCCCCATCAGCAGGGTTGGCAGCCATGTCGAGATGATTGGCACATAGGTCACCAGAATCAGGAATACGAACAGCACTGCGAGGAACGGCAGGGCGGCCCTGACTACTGCCATCATCGGCATTTTTGCCACGCCTGAGGTGACGAACAGATTGAGCCCGACGGGGGGTGTGATCATGCCGATTTCCATATTCACCACCATAATAATGCCAAGGTGTATCGGGTCGATGCCCAGCTCCATGGCAATCGGGAAGACCAGCGGTGCAACGATCACCAGCAGACCCGAAGGCTCCATGAACTGGCCGCCGATCAGCAGAATGACATTGACCACTATCAGGAAGACTATCGGACCAAACCCGGCATCCAGCATCAGGCCGGCAATATTCTGCGGCACCTGCTCCTCGGTGAGAACGTGTTTTAGAATAAGCGCATTGGCGATGATGAACATCAGGACAATGGTCAGTCGCCCCGCTTCAAACAGGGTGTGCCGCGTATCCCTGTGGAAAAAGGCGGTGATGAGGGCTACGGGTTTTTGCAGCAGACTTTGCTGCGGCCGTCCCTCACGCGCTGCCAGGGGACCCATGTCCCGATAGATGAACACTGCCACGATAAAGGCATAGACCGAGGCAACAGCTGCCGCTTCCGTGGGGGTGAAAATGGCGGACGTTATGCCAGGAATGCCATAAATGCCGACCATGATGATGACGATCAACAACAGGCCCCAGACGGCTTCGCGGAAAGACGACCAGACTTCGCGCCAACCGGCCCATTCGCCTTTTGGCATGTTTTTGTATTTGGCAATGACATAGATCGTCACCATCAGGAACAGACCGGCAAGAATACCGGGAACGACACCGGCCAGAAACATGCGGCCGACAGACACATCGACGGCGGCTGCATATACCACCATCACGATGGAAGGCGGGATCAGAATGCCCAGCGTGCCGGCGTTGCAAATCACACCGGCGGCAAATTCCTTGGTGTAACCGGCCTGCCGCATGGCAGCGATGACAATCGAGCCGATGGCGACGACAGTTGCAGGGGATGAGCCGGACAGGGCGGCAAACATCATGCAGGCAAAGACGCCGGCGATGGCAAGGCCGCCGCGAAAATGGCCGACACAGGCAATCGAGAACCGGATGATCCTCTGGGCAACGCCACCGGTCGACATGAATGAGGACGCCAGAATGAAGAAGGGGATGGCGAGCAGGGTAAAATGCCCTTCAAAGGCGGAAAACAGAGTCTGTGCCACCGAGGCAAGGGAAGTATCGGAATACAGCAGCAGAAACAGGATCGAGGACAGGCCCAGAGACACGGCGATCGGAACACCGATCAGCAGCAGGCCGATCACCATGGCAAACAGAAAGATGACCTCCATTACCGCGTTCCCTCAACTCGCGCCGAATCTTCTGCAATGTCATCTTCCGCCTCATGAGAAGCGATCAGCCTGTCGGATTGCCCGGTCCAGATCCGCCATGCCGCCTGCAGGAACCGGAACAGCAGCAAAGCCATGGAGAGCGGCAACACAAAATAGGGGATCAGCTTGGGGATTTTTTCGTATTCCTCACCTTCATTGAAGACATCCTCCATCCAGCGCAGCCATTCGGGCATGGGAACATCGCCAACTTCATACCAGGCGCGGCCGCGAAACTCTGTTTCAAAGCCGGTTGGGAACCAGCGTCCGGTTGTCTGCGGCAGATTCGCGAAATTGGCCCAATAGTCCCAGGCACCCTTCATCAGCAGGACCGCAAAGAAGATACACAGCGCAACGGAAATCAGGCCGAGACTGCGCCGGACACGCGGCTCCAGCATGTTGATGACGACATCCACACCCAGATGAATATTCTTTTTCACGGCATAGGAAGTGCCCAGAAGCACAAGCCAGCCGAACAGGAATACCGTGGCTTCCAGAGCCCACAAGATATTGGAATTGAAGATGTAGCGCACCAGCACATTGGCAAAGGTGATTAATGTCATGATGCCGAGAATGGCTGCAATCAGAGTTTCCTCTATCGCGTCCGTGACCGGTTTTCGCGTCGCCCGCATATGCGCCTCCCCAGGCGTTCTCGAAGTCCCGGCGGCGCAATTTCAGCGTCGCCGGGGCAGAAAATCAATGGCGCCCGTTAATTTCCTGGGCCGCTGCGATGCTGTCAGCGCCAACATCGCCTTCAAACTGGGTCCAGACCGGCTTCATGGCTTCCACCCAGGCTGTGCGTTGTTCCGCATTCAATTGACGGACTTCACCACCCGCATCGATGATTGCCTGTTTGGCTTTTTCATTGACGGCGGTGGATTCCGCGTTCCGCAATTCGGTGACTTCCTTCAAAATGGTCAGGAACTGATCGCGCACATCGGCATCCAGACTGTCGAGCCAGTCGACGCTGGTAACAACCATATAGTCTATGATGCCGTGATTGGTTTCGGTAATGCCATCCTGAACTTCGAAGAATTTGCGGCCGAAAATGTTCGACCAGGTATTCTCCTGACCGTCCACAACACCCTGCTGCAGAGCGCCGTAGACTTCCGCAAAAGCCATTTTCTGCGGGCTGCCGCCAATGGCCTCCATCTGTGCCACCAGAACGTCCGATGGCTGCACGCGGAATTTCAGTCCCTGCGCATCAGTCGGCAAAATCAAAGGCTTGTTGGCCGACATCTGTTTCATTCCATTGTGCCAGAATTGCAGGCCCTGAAGGCCGCGGCGCTGCATGTCATCTTTCATGGCCTGACCAGCGTCGGAATTCTGGAACTCATCCACCGCGTTGATGTTTTTGAACATGAATGGCAGATCGAAAATGCGGTATTTCTTGGTAAATTTCTCGAACAGAGACAAGGAAGGTGCAGCCAGCTGGACATCGCCCTGCAGCATCGCTTCCAGAACTTTTTCATCGGTGTACAAAATCGAGTTTGCAAACACTTCCATGCAGGCTTTGCCGTTCATTTCCGCATTGACACGTTCAGCCAGCAGGGTGGCGGCAATGCCTTTGGGGTGTTTGTCGGTGTTGGTGACGTGGCTGAATTTGATAACAACCTCGCCGTCTTCGCAGCTTGCAATGGCGCCGGTGGTGGCAATCGCAATCAGTGCAGCGGCAGCAGTCGCCGTTTTGAGAAAACGCATGAATATCCTCCCTTTGCGTTAGTATCAGCTTACAACAATTCAAAAGTCGTGGTTCAAAAGCACATCGTGGCATGGTGCCTTGGCTTACAGCTTTGGATTGTGCGCTGGAGCACTTGCACAAGTTTCAGCTCGGGATTTCAAGTCCAAAACAAGCTGGCAGCCGACAATCCGGCAGATGGTTTGTGGCAATGGGTGGATATGGGTACGCCAGCGTTGCCAGGATGCCAGAACTTCCACCCATGCCGATCAGTGCTCAGCGTCGTCCTCGGCTGCGGTTGAAAAATCCATGCGGCTGAGATTGTATTTCTGCATCTTTTCATACAGCGACTTCCGCGACAGGCCCAAGGCTGTATAGGTGTCCTTCAATCTTCCATTGTGTGTCGTCAGCGCGGTGGCAATGGCGTTGCGTTCAAACCCGGAGACGCGGTCTGCGAGACTTTCGTCCTGATCCGGTCCGGTATGCGCAAAGTCAAGATCAAGTCCAAGCGCATATCTATCCGCTGCATTGCGCAATTCGCGCACATTGCCGGGCCAGTCCCGCTCGGCGACCGAGATCAGAAGGAACGGCGGCACGGGTGGCGTATCGCTTTTGTAACGGGCGGCCGCCTCGCTGACCAGCTGGGTGAACAGCCGGGGAATATCCTCGCGGCGTTCCGACAGTTTCGGCATGCGCAAGGTGACGACGTTCAGACGGTATAGCAGGTCACTGCGGAACCGTCCGGCCTGCGCCTCGCGCTCCAGATCCAGCTTGCTGGCGGCAATAAAGCGGACGTTGAGGGCAATCTGTTCGTTGGAGCCAAGCCGTATGATACTGCGCTCCTGAATCACCCGGAGCAGCTTGACCTGCAGAGCCATCGGCATGCTTTCAATTTCATCGAGAAAAATTGTGCCGCCCCTTGCATGTTCAAATTTGCCATAGCGGGCGCGGGTGGCGCCTGGAAAAGCCCCGATCTCATGGCCAAACAACTCGCTTTCAATAAGGTCAACTGGCAGGGCTCCGCAATTGATTGCAACAAACGGCGCTTCGGCCCGCTCGCTGATGGCGTGCAAGGCCCGGGCGGCAACTTCCTTGCCAGTGCCGGTTTCGCCGATGAAAAGAACATCGGCATCGGTTTGAGAGACCGCGCGGATCTGCTGGCGCAATTGCACCATTGTCCGGGTGCGTCCCATGAGACGCGCCTCAAGACGGTCGCGACCACCTATTGCCGAGCGCAATTGACGGTTTTCCAGCGTCAGACGGCGTTTCTCCAGGGCGCGCCGCGCAACCTCGACAAGGTGGCTGGCAGCAAATGGTTTTTCAATGAAGTCATAGGCACCACGTCTCATGCTCTCTACCGCAAGGGCAACATCGCCATGGCCGGTGACCAGGACAATCGGCAACTCCGGGTCAATCTCCAGCGCACGTTGCATCAGCGTCATGCCATCCATACCGGGCATGCGTATATCGGAAATCAGAATGCCGGGAAAACTGCGACCCAGCAGATCGAGCGCAAGAGCGCCGTCTTCAAGGCATCTGACAGAAAGATCGGCCAAATCAAGCGCCTGTCTGGCTGCCAGACGCAGATGTTCCTCGTCATCAACGAACAGGATGGTGTGCCCGTTCACTGTGCAGCCGCTCCCATAATATGTTCTGCAACAACCAGATCGATGGTGAAGACGGCCCCACCTTCGGGGTGATTTGTGGTCAACAACTGGCCGCCGAAATCGCGGATAATATTGTAGGAAATCGAGAGACCGAGCCCCAGCCCGTGGCCGGGATCCTTGGTGGTGAAAAAGGGATCAAAAATCTGGCCGACAACTTGCTCGCTGACGCCCGGACCCTGATCGCGGACAGCGATCCTGACGCGGCTGTCCGTCTCTTCAATGGCCACAATGATGAGCGGCTCGGCATGGTCGTCCGGACTTGCGTCAAGGGCATTGCTGATCAGATTGACCAAGACCTGCTGCAGGCGAATCTGGCCGCCCATGATCCAGATATCATGTGCCGGCGGATCGAACAGAATCTGTGCGTTCCGGTCGCGGATTTTACCGGCAAGAATCGAAATGGCATCGTGGATGACAGGCAGCAGGGATACCGGTCCGATCTGCTCCTGCGGACGCCGAGCAAAATTGCGCAGATGTTTGCTGATGGCGGCCATGCGGTCGGCCATTTGTGAAATGCGGCCGACATTTTCTCGGGCATCCTCCGGGCGGCTGCGGTCCAGATAGGTCACTGCATTGTCGGCGTAGGTTTTGACAGCCGCCAGCGGCTGGTTGAATTCATGGGACAGGGCTGCCGACATTTGGCCGAGCGCTGCCAGCTTGCCAGCCTGAACCAGATCGGACTGGGATTTGCGCAATTGCTGTTCTGCCAGTTTTCTCTCCTCGATTTCCTGAAGAAGCTGCGCGTTGGCCAGGTTGAGGTCCGTTGTGCGCGCAGCAACCCGGTTTTCAAGCAATGCCTGAGCGGAGCGCTGCACTTCGATTCGTTCGAACAACCGGGCCCGGCGCTGCAGCATGAAGGCGGCGATCAGCGCTGTCAGCAACATCACCAGAACCGCCATGGTGACAAGTGTATAGGCCTGGGCGCGCGCGGCTGTTGTGGGTGTCAGAATATGAACTGTCCAGCCGGCCTCCGGGATGCTCAGCGATGTTGTGACAAAATTTTCGCGCTTGCCCTCCGCGCCGATGACAAAGCGCTCCACGCCTGCTTCATTCAGAGTGTCTTTCTGCAAGTCCAGCAAGCCAAGATTTTCCTGTTGGTACTGGCGCGAGGCATTGATTTGCGCCAGGGCGAGAGAGTCCAGCGGTTGCAGGCTCTTGAAATGCCATTCGGGTCGGCTTGACATGAAAATGATGCCATATTGGTCGGTGACAAGGATTTCGCTGTCCGCGCCCTGCCAGTCCGCCTCCAGATTGTCCACGGCAATCTTGATTGTGACAACACCGATTATATCATTCAACAAAGTGACGGGCGCGGCAAAATAGTAGCCGCGCTTCAACGATGCGGTGCCAAGAGCGAAGAAGCGCCCCAACGCGCCTTCATTGGCCTGCTGAAAGTAGGGCCGGTAAGCATAATTAAGCCCGACAAAGGAATGCGGCTGATCGAAATTGCTTGCAGCCCACGTGTAACCGCTCCGGTCAATCACGTAGATATCGGAGGCTCCGACAGATGCGGCAATCTTTTTGAGTTCCAGGTTAATCGCGTCAATCAGGTCCGGATCTGCGGACTTGCCGAGCAGTAATTTGATCGATGGTTTCTCGGCGATCAGGCCGGGCAGCGGTTCATAGCGGCTGAGCGCGCCGCGTAAACCGGCCACCGCCAGACGCAATGTCCCCTGGCTTTGTTGGGCGGACCGGATCAGAAAAATACGCTCTACCCGCGCAAAGCCGGCTAAGCCAATGGCTACGGATAATACCGCTGCCAGGGCCAGCCACAGGCCGAGGCGCCGGGATTTAAGAGTACGTCGCATGGGACCGCTCGGGTATCCTCATCGGTTCAGCCGCGCCTATGATACGTGCTTCAAACATATTTGCGCCAATTGTGCTGTTCCTCAAATCCGAGCACGTCGCGGATTTTGCGGTTGGAATACAGCGCTTCTGTTTCGCCCAGTTCATGGGTCAGCTTCACATCCGGGAAAAACCGCCTGGCCAACTCGGCACTGGGAATGTTGGCGGAATTGTCATTATTGCCGGCATTGAAGACCTGATAGCCAAGCCCATCCTTTTTGAGGCACAGATCGACGATCTGACCGAGGTCGCGGGCATCAATGTAGCAGAAAATGTTGCGGCGGCGCTGTGCCGGATTTTCGAAGAAACCCGGAAACCGGTCATAGTCGTGAGGCTCGATCACATTGCCGATGCGCAGAGCATAAATGTCGAAGCCGGAGCGGCGCTGAAACGCACGGGCGGTGTTTTCGTTGACAACTTTCGACAATCCGTAGCTGTCCATGGGATTGACCGGATAATCCTCGTCCACCGGCAGATAATCGGGATCGACCCGGCCATCGGCGAAACAGACACCATAGGTGGTTTCCGACGATGCAATGATGATCTTGCGAATACCCAGTTTCACCGCCGCCTCGATGACATTGTAAGTGCCGATTGTGTTGACGCGAAAGGTTTCATTATCCGGATTGATCAAGATTCGCGGCACAGCGGCAAAATGCACGACGGCATCAAACTCCGGCACGCCGAGGCCGGGTTCCAGCTCATCAAAATTGGCATATGACGTCATGACATTGAACATCTGTCCGGATTGGGTGATGTCGGCAATCAGATTATCGACGCCCGGATAGTCGAGTGGTTTGAGATCCACATTGACCACCCTGTGGCCCTGATCAAGCAGATAGGGCACGACGTGTTTTCCGGCCTTGCCGGAGCCGCCGGTGAAGAGAATGCGTTTTCCTGTCATGATGTAACCCTGCCGTGTTGTGTTGTTTCGCTGCTGGCCAATTGATAGGTGCCGCGGCCGGTTTTGACCAGAGCGCCGCGTGCGGTCAATTTGGCCAGTGCGCGATAGGTTGCCTCGTGAGTCAGACCGATCTCTGCCGCCAGTGATTTGACACTGCCGGTTAACATGCCGTCAGCAATGGCGGCAAAAACACGCTGATCAGCGCTGCGGATGGCGAGCAGCTCAAGCCGGCGCCGATAGGTCTGTATCTGTCCGGCAAACCGCGCTGAAAGCGCAAGGGCAAACAAAGCATTCTGCTGCATGGTCTTTAAAATACGGGCCTTGTCCATGGCGACTAATTCGCTCGTCTCAACAGCCTGTGCATCACAATGATAATGGCTGGAAAACAGAGATGCCTCGGCAAATGTCTGTCCGCCAAAAGCATTGTGAATGATGATGCTCTCGCCGTTTTCAGTATGGCGCAGCATCTGCATGTGCCCCGATTGCAGAAAATACAAAGCGGCGGGAGCGTCGTTCTGCCGGAACAGGATGTCACCTTTGGCGACGCTGTTCCGTTTCAACGCCGTTCGCGGCAGAGAATTGAAGGGCATGGGTAACATTTTCACAGAATATGATTCAAATCATATATTGGCAAGCCATAAGCGATTAGTCTGAGTCCGTTGGATACTCATCGACAGGCGAAAACGAACATGAAACTGAAATTTACCAGACACCTCATTGCCGCTGCCGTTTTGCTTGCAGCAGGCGGAACTTCGTTCGCGGTGGAGCGGCATCACGGGCAAATGCAACCCGAAGCCGCTGTTACCGGTGAAGATTTTCCAAAACAAGGCGGCCAATCGGCATTTGCCGCCATTGCAGAAATCGTGGCGCTTCTGGAAGCTGATCCGGAGACGGACTGGTCTGCGGTGGATATTGCGGGCCTGCGCGAACACCTCGTCGATATGAATGCACTGACACTGAGTGCCACGGCAGAGCAGAGTGAGCAGTCCGGTGCCATGGTTTTCACCATTCGTGGGACTGGCCCGACAGTGCGGGCAATCCAGGCAATGGTTCCGGCTCATGCTCTGGAGCTAAACAAGGTTGCGGGATGGTCGGTGTCGGCAGAGACGACACAGGACGGTGCGATCCTGCGCGTGAAGCCGGACAATAGCGCTGATCTTACCCGGATCAGGGCGCTGGGGTTTTTCGGTTTGATGGCGACCGGCGCGCATCACCAGCCGCATCATCTGGCCATTGCAAAAGGCGCCATGCGGCATTGATCAGGGCGACTAACGATCAGAACCTGGCCGGTGAAAACGGCGCAAGATTTATTTCTGTCTCTCTGCCTTCGATCAGATCGGCGATGATGTCGCCGGTAACCGGCCCCAGGGTCAGGCCCTGGTGGCCATGTCCGAAGGCGCACCACAGATTGCTGTAGCCGGGCACTGCGCCGATCACCGGAAGCATGTCCGGCATACAGGGACGGATGCCCATCCATGGCGTTGTTTCTACCTTGTCGCCAAGCGGATGCAATCGTTGCGCAATCGGTGTGACCTGCTGCAATTGGCGCGGGCTGGGCGGTGCGGACGGGGCGGCAAATTCGGCTCCTGTGGTAAGCCGGATGCCGGCGGATTTGGGTGTCAGCACATAACCATATTCCTCATCGAAAATCGTCGTTGCCAGCGGAGCTTGGGGCACCTGCCTGAAATGAACATGATATCCGCGCTTCAGACCCATCGGCAGTCTCAGGCTGAATTTTGCCGACAATTGCGCCGCATCGGCGCCAAGCGCTATCACCGCGTGCCGGGCATGGATCGGGCCGGCTTCACCGGGCAGGCTGTAGCCGCTTGCATCACCGGTCAATTGCATCGCATCGGCGCTGGCAAAGCGTCCACCAAGGCTGTGGAATTTCGCCAGAAGTTGTATCAGCAAGGCATGGGGATCACTGACAGTCACGGCATCATGATAGTGGATCATGGCGTGAAAAGCCGAGCTGATATGCGGCACCGCCTGGCAGATTTCAGAGCTGCCCTGCAGATGTGACACTGACAATCCGTATTGTTCGGCAAACTCATCGGCTTCAGTGCGTGCGGCGTCATAGCGGTGCGGAGTGCGAAACCCCGCCAGATAGCCCTGGTGCGACAATAGACTGCCGGCATCGGTATCTGCGATCGCCTGCTGCCAGGTCTCAAGGCAGCGTTCGATCAGGCCGGCATAGGATTTTGCGATGCTCCGGTGCCGTGCCTTCGAAGAATACCACCAATAGCGGGTCATGAATGGCAGCAGGCCGGGCAGGGCAGACAGCTGCAGCCGCGCGGCGGTGTTGCGGCCAAGCAGCGTCCTCAACAGGGTTTTTGCATCGCGCGGCATGGCATAGGGCAGCACCGCCTCGCGCTGGATCACACCGCTATTGCCGAAGGATGCGCCAAGGCCCGGGGAGTGCCGGTCGATCACAATAGCTGGAATTCCCCGGCTTTGCAGTTGCAACGCGGTTGATACGCCGACAATACCGGCTCCCAGCACCAGAACAGTGGCCCGTTCCATGAGACGCTCTATTCCGCTGCTTCTGAGGGATTGAACCCGAGCGAACTGGCGAGCAGATGCCGGGTGTAGTCGTGGCTGGCTTTCTGCGCCCGCATGTCTTCGACAGATAGTAGTTCGACAATATAGCCGTGCTGCATGACCGCCATACGGCTGCACATATGGCTGACCACCGACAGATCATGGCTGACCATCAGAAAGGTCAGCCCGCGTTCAGCGCGCAGATCTGTCAGAAGGTTGAGAATTTCGGCCTGCACCGAGACATCGAGTGCCGAAGTGGGCTCATCGAGCAGCAAAATGCGCGGCTCCGGCGCAAGCGCGCGGGCAATGGCGACGCGCTGGCGCTGGCCACCTGACAATTGATGCGGATAGCGGAAGCGGAAGGACGGACCAAGGCCGACATCGGACAGCAGCTTGTCGATGCGTATTTCAATATTGTCAAACCTGTGCAGCGACAGGGTTTCGCTCAACACCTGATCGACAGTATGACGCGGATGCAGGGAGGCATAGGGGTCCTGAAACACCATCTGCACGGTTTTATAGAACTCACTGTCGCGCGTGGCGCCAAGCGCCTTGCCATCGATCTCGATGCCGCCATTCCAGGTTTCGGCCAGCCCGGTAATGGCCCGCAATATGGTGGATTTGCCGGAGCCGGATTCGCCGACCAGGCCAAAGCTTTCACCAAGCGCAACCTCGAAACTGGCATCCTTCACCGCATCAACGCGGGCGCCGCCATGTCCAAACCAGACATTCAGATGTTTCAGAACAATACCGCTCATAACACACCGCTGACGCTGGGTTCTTCACGCCACGCCGGATCGCGCTTCAGGACTTCCAGTCGCGCACGCGGCGCGTCGAGCCGGGGCAGGGAATTCAGCAGTCCGCGGGTATAGGGATGTTGGGCCTCGTGCAATTTGTCGGCGTCACAGACTTCAACAATGCGCCCGCCATACATGATCAGCACCCGGTCACAGAAGGAAGCGACCAGATTGAGATCATGACTGATGAAAATCAGTCCCATGCCGCGATCCCGCACCAGCTTGTCCATAATGTCGAGAACCTGGGTCTGCACAGATACATCCAGCGCGGAGGTCGGCTCGTCAGCAATCAGAATTTTGGGATCGGGGATCATCATCATGGCAATCATCACGCGTTGTCCCATACCGCCGGACATTTCGTGCGGATAGGCTTCGAAGACCCGTTCCGGATCGCGGATGGCAACGGCTTTCAGCATCTCGATGGTTTTCTGCCGGGCCTCGCTTGTGCTGCCCTTTGTATGGATCTGATAGGCCTCCATGATCTGGCGGCCGACTTTCAGAACCGGGTTCAGCGAGAATTTCGGATCCTGCATGATCATTGAAATCTGGTAGCCGCGCACGGCACGCATCTGCTTTTCCGACAAAGCCATCAGGTCGCGGCCTTCCAGAGCGATGCGCTTTGCCTCGACCCGGCCAGGCCTGCGGATCAGGCGCAGAATCGCCCGGCCTGTCATGGATTTGCCGGACCCGCTTTCTCCGACAATACCAAGCCGCTCTCGGCCAAGCGAAAAGGATATGCCGCGGACCGCATCGAACACGCCGCTGCGGGTGGGAAACCGCACCCACAAATCTTCTACATCGAGTAAATTGGGGTCGAGCAGATTTGGCGCTGGAGACCCGGTCATCCACTACTCTCCTTGGGATCCAGCACATCGCGCAGACCATCGCCCAGCAGATTGAAGGCCAGACTGACAATGAAAATCGCAAGGCCTGGAATGGTCGCGACCCACCAAAAATCGAGAATGAACTTGCGGCCGTCAGACACCATCGCGCCCCACTCCGGGGAGGGCGGCTGTGCGCCCAGACCGAGAAAGCCAAGGCCGGCGGCAGCGAGAATAATTCCGGCCATATCAAGCGTGACACGGATGATCAGCGATGAGATGCACAATGGCCAGATGTGCTTGATAATAATGCGCAGGGCACCCGCGCCCTGCAGGCGCACGGCGTGAATATAATCGGAATTGCGGATTGTCAGGGTCTCGGCACGGGCAATGCGGGCATAGGGCGGCCAGGCAGTCAGCGAGATTGCCAGGACCGCATTTTCAATGCCGGCGCCCAGTGCGGCGACAAAGGCCAGAGCCAGAACAAGGCGCGGAAAGGCCAGAAAGATATCGGTGATGCGCATCAGCACGACATCGAGAAACCCTCCGGCATAGCCTGCGACCGTGCCGACAAAAAGTCCGACCAGTGGCGCGATGATGGCCACCAGAGTGACAATATAAAGCGTGATGCGCGCGCCGTAAATTAGCCGGCTTAATAAATCACGGCCAAGCGAATCGGTACCCAGAATATGACCCTCGGCGCCGGGCGGTTTAAGCCGATTGCCCAATTCCTGAACAAACGGATCATAAGGCGAAATCAGTGGTGCAAAAGCGGCAATCAACACAAGGGCAATGAGAATCATCAGCCCGAACACAGCCATCGGATTGCCGCGGAACTGAAGCCAGCTTTGATACAGCGATGCCAGTTTTGCGTGCCGCCGCGATGTCGGCGTGTCGGTCAGCAGCCAGGCACGCCAGGCAGCTTTAGGGGAGGCGGAGGCGAGATCTTGTTGTGACATCTGCGCCTCTATTTCGCCCGGGGGTCGAAGAACTGGTAGAGCAGGTCCGACAGAACATTGAACAGCACGAAAACAAGTCCGACTACCACCGTTCCTCCGAGAACCGCATTCATGTCGGCCGACAACAGGGCCGTGGTGATATAGGAACCGATTCCCGGCCAGGAAAAAATGATTTCGGTGAGCACCGAACCTTCCAGCAGGCCGGCATAGGACAGGGCAATGACAGTGATCAGCTGGACGCGGATGTTCTTGAAAGCGTGGCCCCAGATGACCTGACGTTCCGACATGCCCTTGACCCGCGCCGTGGTGACATATTCCGCCGATAATTGTTCAAGCATGAAGCTGCGTGTCATCCGGCTGATATAGGCCAGCGAATAATAACCCAAAATCGAAGCCGGCAAAATAATATGCGAAACCGCGTTCCAGAACACGGTCATGTCGCCGGCAATGGCGCTGTCGATCAGTATCATTCCGGTTCGGGTCGGGACCAGGCCGTCATAGAAAAAATCGAGCCGACCGGGGCCACCGACCCAGCCCAGAATTCCATAGAAGATCAGCAGACCCATCAGCCCGAGCCAGAAGATCGGCATGGAATAACCGACAAGCGCGACCACACGTGCGGTCTGATCGATCCAGGTGCCGCGCCGGACTGCGGCCAGAACGCCAAGCGGAACGCCGAGCACGACGCCCATGATGGTGCCGATGGTCGCCAGTTCCAGGGTTGCCGGGAAAACCCGGATAATGTCGTCAACCACTGGTCTTGCGGTGAGCAGGGATTTTCCGAAATCGCCGGTGAATACGTCTTTGACATAGTACCAGAACTGAATCAGCAGAGGCTTGTCCAGACCCAGTTTCAGATAGGCGGCGTTATAGACGTCCTTGGCGGCACGTTCGCCGACAATCGCCAGCACCGGGTCTACCGGCATGACCCGGCCAATGATAAAGGTAATGAAAATGAGACCGAGCATAGTGACCAGAATGGTCAGCGCTATTTTGCCGGATTTAATCAGGGCAGGCGGAAGGGGCACCGCACGGCGTCCCTTCCCGATATCGCTCAATGCCATATTGGCGAACCCTTATTTGGTGACTTTCCAATAGGCCGCTGCGGTGATTGCAGCCCCGATTGAAAAGCCCTGCACATTGTCTTTGCGGGCGGTCTGCTCGATTTTCTGGAACATGATCCCGAAGGGCGATGTGGCCTGGTGTTCGCGCTGAATCTCGCGATACATTTCAGCGCGTTTTTCGCGGTCATTCTCGACAACGGCGGCGGCGGTTTTTTCGGTCATTTCCGGGATATCCCAGGCATTACGCCAGGCCAGGAAACCGGTATTTTCGGCCGCATCGGAATTATCCGGGTTCATCGCAAAGGTGGCTGCATTGGTGTGGGGATCTGGATAATCAGGACCCCAGGCGCCAAGATACATGTCCAGTTCACGGGCCCGGTAACGCGCCAGAACCTGTTTTGCGGTGCCGACCGTAATATTCAGCTTGATGCCGGCCTGGGCAAAATTGTTCTGCAGCGCCTGGGCGATTTCAATGCGCTCCTGGGCCTCGCGCACGCCAACTTCTATTTCAATGCCGTCGCCATATCCGGCTTCTTCCATCAGACCCTTGGCTTTTTCGATATTGAGGCTGTAGGGCGTTTCATCAATCGCTCCCAGATAGGTCTGCGGCAGGAAGGCTTGCTGAATAGTGTACTGGCCATTCAGGAAGCTGTCCCGCATCCCTTCATAATCGACCAGATATTTGGTGGCTTCGATGACTTTCGGGTTGGACAGGGCTTCATTCTTCTGATTCAGCGAATAATACATCAGCCGGCCACGCAACTCGCTGTCGACCGTGATGCCTTCCGCACTGGAAATGCCCGCCACATCCTCCGGGTTGAGGTTTCGCGCCACATCAATGTCGCCACGCTCCAGAAGCAGGCGCTGAGTGGCACTTTCCTGAACATGGCGGACAATGACACGCTCCATGGCAGGCGCACCGCCATAATAGTCCGGATTGGCCAGCATGGTGACCGATTCATTGGCTTTCCAGACCACATCCTTATAAGGGCCGGAACCGGCTGTGTTGATCTTCAGCCATTCATTGCCCAGATCACCGTCGACATCATGTTCCATCGCGACTTTGCTGTCGACAATGCCGCCGATTGTGGCTGTCAGGCAGTTGAGCACGAACGAAGTGGCGTAGCGCTTGTCGGTGGTGATTTTCAGGGTTCTGTCGTCTGTCGCAACGATGGTTTCAGCGATATTTTCCGGCGTGAAACCGAACTGGGTGAAAATAAAACTCGGTGTTTTATTCAGCGTTACAGCGCGGCGCAGGCTGAACTCTGCATCCTTTGCGGTGACCGGGTTGCCGGAGTGAAATGTCACGCCTTGCCGCATGGTGAAGGTAATGGTCATGCCATCTTCGGAGACTTCCCAGCTTTCTGCAAGGTCAGGCTGGTATCCGGCGGCAAGGTCGGCAGGGTCGAAATTGACCAGCCGGCCGTAGACATTGCGCAGCACGTCTGAACCGGCAAATTCAAAGCTTTCCTGCGGATCAAGAGTGGTGATGTCATCAATCCGGTTGGCGATGATCAGCATGTTGGCTGGCGTTTGGGCAAATGCCGGCAGCACTGTGGTAGACGCGATTGCGCCCAGCGCAACACCGGCAACCAGTGTTTTCATGAGTTTCATAGAGGCCTCCTTCAAAAATAGATAGAACCGGGACGATGCCCGTTCATGGCATCATCCCACGCTACTTTGTTCGAAGATGCAAGGCCGGAGTCTTTGATGGTTGTCCAGATTGTCTGACGCAGTGCTGGATTCCTGTTGCCGGGATCGAGCTTGTTTCAGTCAGGCACACCTGCAACATGGCCCCTCAACATGGCTGTTGGTACGCACTTATTCACCCCAGGTTTTTCGCAGAACCCGGAGCCAGTTTCCGTAGCATAGTTTTGCCATAAGCTCCTCGCCATAACCATGGTCTCGCATGGCTTTGCGCAACACTGGCAGCCCGGTCACATCGCCAATTGGCTGGGGCACAATTGCGCCGTCGAAATCCGAACCGAAGCCAACCCGGTCTTCACCCAGCCTGTCGATCAGATGGTCGAAATGGCGCAGAATGATGTCGAGCGTGGTATCAGCAGTCATCTGGCCGTCTTCGCGCAGAAAAGCGACCGCAAAATTCAGGCCCACCATACCGTCGCTTTCGCGGATGGCGGCTAATTGCCGGTCAGTCAGATTGCGCGCAGTGGGGCAGATTGCATGGGCATTTGAATGGGTCGCAACAAGCGGCGCATCTGTCAGGGCCGCCACATCCCAGAACCCCTTTTCGTTGATATGGGACAGATCCAGCATGATTTTTCGGGCGTTGCAGGCCCGTATCAGATCTTTGCCGATGGCGCTCAACCCATCTCCGGTATCCGGATCGCTGGGATAGCGGAACGGCACACCATGGGCAAAAATCGTAGGCCGGCTCCAGACCGGGCCGAGTGAGCGCAGGCCGGCTGCATAAAATACGTCCAGTGCGGCAAATTCGGGATCAATCGCCTCCGCTCCCTCAAGGTGAAATATGGCAGCCATCTGGCCGGCTTCGATGGTCTGGCGAAGCTGGGAGGCGGTTCTGCAGATGGTGAGTGCGCCGGCCTGTTCGAGGCGCAACAGGCTGGCGGCTTCCGACAGCGCAACCTTCAGCGCCTGGCCCTGTTCGATAGCTGGCGGCAGTTCAATATCGTAACTCGGTTTGGCCATCTGTTCGTAGCGGAACGCCTTGTCCACCGGTGAAGACACCCAGACGGCAAAAAACCCGCCGGAAAACCCGCCAAGACGAGATCTTGGCAGATCGACATGGCCGGTATCACCTTCGATGAAATAATGCTCCGGATGCGGCTCCCCCTTGCGCAGCAGCTTGGTCAGAACATCATTGTGGCCATCAAAAATCGGGGGTTTGGTCTGATCGATCATGCAGCGCTACTTTTCCGCAGGCCTAATATGGTGCGGGCCTCTGCCGGTGTTGCCGCCTCGCGCCCGTGCTCATGACAGATATCAACCAGCCGGCTCACCAGAGCGGCATTGGAGGGCGCAAGTGTGTCTTGGTCCATGCGCACATTATCTTCCAGGCCGGTCCTGGCATGGCCACCTTCGGCCACACACCATTCGTTCATGGTTATCTGATGGCGGCCAATTCCTGCTGCGCACCATGTTGCCTCAGGCATCAGCCGCTGCGTGGTCTGGCGATAAAAATCAAACACAGCCCGGTCGAGCGGCATGGAGTTTTTGACACCCATGACGAACTGCACATGTGGTGGCCCGTTAAATTGCCCAGCGGCCAGCATGTCCGCCGCCTTGAAAATATGGGACAGATCAAAGACTTCGATTTCGGCGCGAATATCGTGCTCCAGCATTTCTCCGCTGAGCCAGTCGACCAGCTCGGGAGAATTTTCATAAACCCGGGTGGGAAAATTGGTCGACCCGACTGTAAGCGACGCCATATCCGGCCGCAGCGGAAGCATGCCGCCGCGCTCGCGCCCGGCACCGGAGCGGCCGCCTGTGGAAAACTGCAGAATGAGACCGGGGCAATGTTTCAGCAGGCCTTCCTGAAGCCGGGCAAATCTTTCGGGATCAGAGCTTGGTGTTCCGTCTTCATTTCGCACATGGCAATGGGCGATGGACGCTCCTGCATCGAATGATTCGTGGGTGCTTTCGAGCTGTTCTGAAATCGAGATCGGAACAGCCGGATTGTGAGCTTTGCTGGATACCGAGCCGGTAATCGCCACGCAGATTATGCACGGCTCCTGAGTTTTGTGTTGTGGCATGTTCTCTCTGGGATGGATGACGGATCACATATGTTGAAAACAGTCAGCGGCAAAAGTCCAGATAATTGCTCAGAAATCCGAAATACTGTTGCAATGTCAAATCTGACTTCAGCCTGGAACCGGGCGCGGGAACAGGTGATTTTGAACTCCGATTATGTTGTGCCAGCGGTTGACCTGGCGTCCTCATCCGGTGTTAATCTATGGTTAATTCGACAAAGGCATTGGGGGCGCAAAGCAAGGATTTGAATTTGCGTATAGTAGCACTTTTCCTGATTGCCCTGTGTGTGTCTGTTCCCGGAGTGTCTGCACAGTCCAATGAAACCGTAGCCTATGTTCAGGAAGCGCTTCAGGAGCTCGGGTTTGACCCAGGAACGGCAGATGGTGCCTGGGGGCGGAGAACCCGCACTGCGCTGAATGCATACCGGGCCACGCTTGATCTGCCTGAACAGCAGGATATTTCCGGATCCTCGCTGTACAATCTGCATCGCATTGTGGCTGCTGGCCAGACGCTGCCTTTTCCCGGGCAAATCCTGGAAGATTTTGCGGAGCGTCAGGCCTATCTGCAGGAGAATGAGGCCGTTCGGTCCCGGCAATGCAACAATCGGCAGAATCTGCGGCAGGTGACTGCAGACTGGGCACCGGTCACGCGGTTCTCGGAATCGGACGTGTCTTTCGCTGCCGGTGTCACTGCCGGTGTCACTGCAGGTCTGGGGCCAGGTCAGCAGGACTGGGCTTTGGCACTGGCAGAAGGAATTTCGGTGACGACGGCCAATTGCGTGGCGGGGGATGCCGGTCAATGTGAGGTGCTGTGGTCCTATATTCAGAAATGGCCACAAGCAGATGCTCTGATCACCACGACCAGGAAGGTAGAAAATTCCGAGAAATTCGCAAACACAGCATGGCTCGCGAATACTGTCCTGCAGCCGCTGATATTCGCAACCGCCGTAGTTGCGCATATCAGCAATCCTGCGCTGGAGGAGCAGGCGCCAGTGCTTGACTGGCTGTATGATCGCGTCAACCAGTTTTACTTTGTCTCCACGAAGAACGATATTGTCGGAGATATGGACAATACGATCGCCAGAAACCAGGCTCTGGCAGCGGTCCTGCCAAGCATGACGCTTGGTGCATTTCTGGGTGATGTGGAACTGTTTGAACGGGGGTTCCCCCAATTCGAGGCAGCTCTGCTGAACCAGCGTGCCGATGGCAGTTTTCCAACTGAAACCAAACGCGGCTCAATGGCTCTGTCCTATACCGGACTGAAACTGTCCTATCTGTTTGCCCTGGCGGAAATCGCAAAGTCTCAGGATTTCGATCTGTATGATGTGCGCTGGCCACGGGGGCAGGATCTGCATCGTGCTATCACCTACACTCTGCGCGGCTGGTCGAACTGGGACACCCATGTGCTGAAATATGCGCGTGCCAATGATGCGGCCCCAATGACCCCCAGCAGCCCGGTGGCGACGGATTTTGCCGCCAGTTTCGGCTGGCTGCCGGTCTATATGCGCCGGTTCGGCTCACATCCGAATGTGTCGCTGATGAACGGGCTGACACTTGATCCGGTGGTGTGTTCGCCGGCACATATTTCCGAAGGCCGGTCAGATGCCGAATGGTGTCAGATGGCAGGTGCACCGCCCCTGACATTGCGTGCCATGTTGCTCGACAATACGCAGAAAATCTCAGTGTTCAATCCCGCCATGGGCTTCAACGCCGGATGCTTTCTGGCTCGCTCTGACGAGCTGTTTTAGACATTCTGAGACTAAAGTGGGATAAGCAGTGAGTTGAATTGCCGCACCGGCAGGTTATTTCACATATCGTGAAGCCGTACACCAGCCAGCTGATTTTGTAACAGGTATCAAAAAAACCTGACTTCGGCGATTCAATCGGGAGTGAACTTGAAAACACAAGTCGTCATCATCGGCGGTGGGCCTTCCGGTCTGTTGTTGTCCCAGCTGCTGGATCTTGCCGGTGTCGACAGCGTCGTGCTGGAGCGGAAGAGCCGTGACTATGTCCTGTCGCGAATTCGCGCCGGCGTGCTGGAACAGGGCCTGACGGATCTGCTGCGCAAGGCTCAGGTCAGCACACGGATGGACGCGGAAGGCAAGATTCACGACGGTTTTTGTCTCGCTTTCGGCGGCCAGACATTGCGCATCGATCTGAAACGCCTGACCGGCGGCAAAACCGTAATGGTCTATGGCCAGACCGAGTTGACCCGTGACCTCTATGAAGCACGCGACGCGTTAAACGGCACCATATTGCATGAAGTCGAGGATGTGGTTCTGCATGATCTTAAATCCGCATCTCCCTCTGTCAGCTTTCTCCACGCTGGCGAGCGCCAGCGCATTGCCTGTGACTTCATTGCCGGTTGCGACGGATTCCACGGCGTCAGCTGCACTTCCATACCGGCCGAAGTGCGCACAGAGTATGAAAAGACATTCCCGTTCGGATGGCTTGGCGTGTTGTCGCGGACCCGTCCGGTGGACGATGAGTTGATTTACGCCCGCTCGCCGGAAGGTTTTGCACTGTGTTCCATGCGCTCCGACACGTTGAGCCGCTATTATGTCCAGTGTCCGCTGTCAGACAGTGCGGAAAACTGGTCGGATGACAGGTTCTGGAATACACTGTCCCGCCGCATTCCCGCGCATATTGCAGCGCGGCTTGAAACCGGACCATCGATTGAAAAATCGATCGCACCATTACGCTCCTTCATCTCGGAACCGATGCGTTTCGGCCAGTTGTTTCTGGCCGGTGACGCCGCTCACATTGTTCCCCCCACCGGTGCCAAAGGTCTCAATCTGGCTGCTTCCGATATCTTCTATCTCAGCACCGCTCTGATTGATTTTTACCAATCCGGCTCCAATGCCGGGTTGCAGACCTATTCGCAGACCGCCTTGTCACGGGTCTGGAAAGCGTCGCGGTTTTCGTGGTTCATGACCGAATTGCTGCATGATTTTTCGCAGACCGACAGGTTCGGGGACCGTATGCAGGATGCGCAGCTGGATTATCTCGTCGGTTCCGAAGCGTTACAAACTTCGATAGCGGAAAACTATGCCGGGCTGCCCTATTGAAGGCGTCCCCAGTGCCCAGTGCGCCGAAACGTGAGAAACGCTGGGCAGGCAGTCAGACAGGGTTAATAATTGTTTAATAGCGCCGCACGGCAAAAATATAATCTGTTAAGTAGTTATTAACCTTTACACGCTACCTTAAAGTGTGTCTGGATGTTCCAGACCGGCAGATGGTCACTCCCCCATCTGTTTGGATGCCTCCCTGTTAGACTTAAAGAGCCGCTCCCTCCCGCGGCTCTTTTTTTTGGCAATGGACCGCATTGTGCCAGCCTCCCCAGAATTTCGCCAGAATTTGGCCAGAATTTGGCCAGAGCTCGACCAGAAGCTTGCCCGGAGCTTGCCCGGTCGGGCCGTCCGCTGTGTATATTAACAAAGAATTGACACAAATTCGCGTCTGTCTTGCGTGCAGGCCGCCGCCACCTCATAGTGATTTTTTGACACTTATCTGGCAATCATTGATCATGAGGACGGATTCCCGGTCGAATCCATCATATTTGAGCAAAGAAATCATGACGCGCAACGACAAGACGCCGAAGAGCCGGGCTGCCATCGCCATAGCACCGCGTATTGCGGAAACCGAAGGCTTTCTGACGCTGTTCAATAGTGGCATGCGGTTGATTGAAGAAACCGCGTCCTATCTGGACGGTCCCGGACGGTCGGTGTCCAAGTCGCTGTCGCGGCTCGGATCGGTTGCCTATGCCAGCGAATCAATGCGCCTGACGACGCGCCTGATGCAGATTGCATCATGGCTTTTGCTGCAAAGGGCGATCAATGAAGGTGAAATGAGTAACAGCCAGGGCATCGATGAAAAGGCAAAGGTGCGCCTTGGCGGCCTGCAGCCGTCCAGAACCGGAGCTGGCTGGGATGAATTGCCGACGGAGTTAAAGGAACTGATTGAGCGGTCGGGGCGTCTGGAAGAGCGTGTCCGCCATCTGGATATCGGAATGGGCGGGCGGTCATTCGGTATCAGAGCGCCAGTATCTGAACCGGTGGCGCGCGATGCGCTGGCTGACCAGATGGCACGCCTCAGCGCTGCCTTCCAGCCATCAGACAAAACCTGAAAAAAACCCGCACCGGATAAAATCCTGCACGGGTATTTTCAATTCGGCTGGCGCTGAATTATTTGCCGATGAAACCGCCAAATTTATTCTTGAAGCGTGACAGACGTCCGCCACGGTCGAGCAATTGCTGGCCACCACCTGTCCAGGCAGGATGGGAGGTCGGATCGATATCAAGGCGCATTGTATCGCCTTCAGCACCCCAGGTGGAGCGTGTGGTGTATTCCGTGCCGTCTGTCATTACCACATTGATGGTGTGGTATTCGGGATGTATATCAGCTTTCATGAGCCTCAAACTCCAATTGTAATGGGGGCGGACATCGCCTTTGATGCGGTATGTCGCAAACTAAAAATCGGGCATAGCGCCCGATCTGTGCAAAACTCGCCGTTGCTATAGGCCAATCCGGTGGGCTTTCGCAAGCCAAAATGACGAAAATCTCCGCTTGCCAAGCGGATTTACCGCAAATGATCGCGATATTGTGATGAGACGACGGGGTATGAGAACCAGTTTTGCGGCGTGTTGTCGCTTGCCATTGATCAGCATTCGTTGGAAAAGGCAGTCCATATTCCCAATTTTGAATGAATTCAGATGACCGATCAGACACCGAACAGCCAAATTCCTGCAGCGGACAGCAGTCAATCCAGTGCGAACGGCAAGGGCCGTGTCAGTTCATTGGCAATGGTCCTGCCCTATCTGAAGACTTATCGCAAACGGGTGGGTTTTGCGATTGTGGCGCTGACAGTGGCTGCCGGCGCGACACTTGCGGTTCCGTTGGCCGTGCGCCGGATGATCGACTTCGGTTTCGATACGGACAACAATGCGCTGATTGACCAGTATTTCGCGATGCTGGTTGTGCTGGTCGGATTTCTGGCTGCGGCCAGCGCAGCACGGTATTATTTTGTGTCCTGGCTGGGAGAACGGGTGGTCAGTGACATCCGGCGCGATGTTTTCGCCCATGTCATGCGGCTCCATGCGGGCTTTTTCGATACCTCCAAATCCGGTGAGATTATCTCCCGGCTGACAGCCGATACGACACAGATCAAATCCATTGTCGGCTCCAGTATCTCCATTGCGCTGCGCAATTTCTTCCTGTTTGTCGGTGCGGTCATCATGATGGTGATCACCAGTCCGAAACTGTCTTTGCTGGTGCTGGCGGCGATCCCGCTGGTGGTGTTGCCGATGGTGGCTTTCGGGCGCAATGTGCGCAAGCGCTCCCGCGCGGCGCAGGACACGCTCGCGGATGCGACCGCCTATGCGGCGGAAGCCATCGGCGCGGTCCGCACCCTGCAGAATTTTACAGCGGAAAAACGCAGCTCCGCGCGGTTTGCAGCTGCGGTGGACGATGCTTTTGAAGCTGCGCGTGCGGCTGTTGGTGCCCGTGCCGCTCTGACCGCCTTCGCCATATTCATGGTGTTTGCCAGTGTCGTTGCGGTTTTGTGGTATGGCTCGCAGGATCTTCTGGCAGGCAATATCACCGCAGGCGCCTTGTCGCAATTTGTGCTGTATTCGGTGTTTGCTGCCGGTGCGCTCGGCGCCTTGTCGCAAATCTGGGGCGAAGTGGCGCAGGCGGCCGGCGCTGCCGAACGGCTCGGCGAGTTACTCGCCATCAGACCCGAGATCGCCGCTCCGGCAGAACCGCTGGTGCCGGAGAGTGTTTCAGGCGCCATATCGTTCCGCGATGTGTCCTTTGTCTATCCGGGCGCGCTGGAAGCGCCGATCCTGCACAACATCGACATTGATGCGGCTCCCGGCGAGACGATTGCGGTCGTCGGGCCGTCAGGCGCGGGCAAGTCAACCTTGTTTTCGCTGCTCACCAGGGCCTATGACGCCACCGGCGGTGTGGTTGCTCTGGACGGCACCGATATCAGGATGATGGACCCTCAGGAATTGCGCCGGCATTTGTCAATTGTGCCGCAGGAAACCATGATATTCGGCGCCTCGATTGCCGAGAATATCGCTTTGGGAAATCCGGATGCGGACCGGGGCGCGATTATCGAGGCTTCCAAAGCGGCCAGAGCGGATGAATTCATCGTCAGAATGTCCGGGGGATATGACGCCGTGGTCGGCGAGCGCGGCATCACCCTGTCCGGTGGCCAGCGCCAGCGCATCGCCATCGCCCGCGCGATCCTCAAAAATGCTCCTGTGTTGCTGCTTGACGAAGCCACAAGCTCGCTCGATGCGGAAAGTGAAACTCTTGTGCAGCATGCCCTGGAGCGGCTGATGCAGGGCCGTACAACGCTGGTCATTGCGCACCGCCTGGCGACCATATTGAAAGCTGACCGCATTCTTGTCATGGAGGCGGGACGAATCGTCGAGACCGGAACGCATCAGTCGCTGCAAAAACAGGGCGGATTATATGCAAGGCTGGCAGATCTGCAGTTTCAGGACGCCATCGCCGCCGAATAGACCTTGATTGCGTCCTGAATGTTCAGACCACCGGAAGCCTCGCGCCAAAATCGCGCTCCGGTGTACAGGCAGCTTCGATACGCAGCGCCTGTCGTGCGCCATCGGAAACCGGCCGCCATCCGAGGATGCGCCAGGACCAGTCCCATAGTTCAGTTGTGTTATTCTTGTCGACGACCAGGACACCAGGCAGAGAATACGACCTGCCTTGCGATCCTCCAAGACCGAGATAGCGCGCCTGCATGGCGACAAAGGTCAGTTCCCACAAGGAGCGTATGGGCGCATACCGGGCGACGCGGTTCTGGCTGGCATATTGCACACAGAACGGGTTGCCATCCGCTGTTTTTTCGGCCTGATACAGAACAAAGCGGGCCGTGCCAAACAGGATTGCCGGACTGAGCACCAGCAGCAGCAGAGCAAGGCGCAGCATCACAGGACCGGCCTTCCGCAAGGTCTGTGACCGCGGCAAAATCAGCGCTCCGTCAATTTCAACTCGATGCGCCGGTTGCGGGCCAGCGCTTCGGCACTGTCGCCTTCGTCAATGGGTTGAAACTCACCGAAACCTGCTGCAACCAGCCGGTTGGGCGGTACACCCCGTTCCACAAGATGTTCGACCACAGAAATCGCACGGGCTGCTGATAATTCCCAGTTGCTTTTAAAGCTCGCGCCGCTGACCGGGCGGGCGTCGGTGTGACCATCAACCCGCAGCACCCAATTGATATCGTCGGGAATCTGGCTGCGCAATTCCAGAAGTGCATCTCCAAGCTTATTCATTTCCGCAGAACCCGCAGCTGTCAATTCATCGGCTCCGGATGAAAACAACACTTCGGACTGGAAAACAAACCGGTCTCCCACCACCCTGATATCGGAGCGGTTGCTGAGAATTTCGCGCAAGCGGCCAAAGAAGTCGGAGCGGTAACGCGACAGCTCCTGAACCCGTTGCGCAAGGGCAACATTGAGACGGCTTCCCAGATCGGCAATCCGGGTCTGGCTTTCCCGGTCGCGGTCCTCCGAGGCCTCAAGAGCGGTCTCCAGCGATGCAATCTGACGCCGCAAGGCCGACAATTGCTGATTGAGCAGATCAACCTGGGAGCGGGTCCGTTCGGAGAGCTGGCGCTCCTCATCAAGGTTCGCCCTGGCTTCCTGCAACTCCGCGTCCCGGGCGGCTGTGGTGCCGGACTGATCAGCCAGCAGTTCCTCAAGTCGCCGTTTTTCCTGTTCCGTATCTGCCAGGCTGGATTGCATCATTGACAGGCTTTCCTTCAGATCACTTTGTCCGGTACGCTCCAGAGCCAGTAATTCCGTCAGTTCCGATATTTGTGACTGCAGCCGGCTGAGCAGTGTATCGCGACCGGAAATCTCCTGGCTGAGGAAAAATTGCGCCAGCATGAACAAAGACAGCAGGAAAATCATGACGAGGAGAAGCGCGGCCATGGCGTCGACAAAGCCGGGCCAGTAATCTCCGCGCACCACCCGTCGTCTTGATCTCGCCAGCGCCATTGTGTTTTACGCCCTAATCGCCATCACGTTGACGGTTGATCTGCACCAGCGCTTCCAGCAGATGCCTGACCTGATCGTGTTGCTCAGACTGGGATTCAACCCAGCTGCGCACGACCTGCTGTTCTGAACGCATATGCTGAACAAGGCCCTGGATGCCTTCGGCGAGGCTGGCCATGGCAGCGCTGGTTGACTGGGTGCCGCTGCCGGAATCGTGAGCCATTGTCCGGGTCAGCTTATCGATGGCAATACGCAGATCTTCTGTCATCAGAGCATTGGTGCCGTTGCCGTCCATGGAAGGCTCTTCCAGATCCGCAACGGTTGACAGCCAGTCTTCCAGATCGGTGTAGAATCGGTTCTGGGCCTGTCCGGCCTGCAAATCCAGAAAGCCGAGAACAAGGGACCCGGCGAGACCGAACAGAGAGGAGGAAAACGCAGTGCCCATGCCGGACAGAGGGGCTTCCAGCCCGGTTTTCAGATCTTCAAAAATGACACCGGCATCGCCTGACCCGACATTCAGCGACTGGATGGTATCGCCAACCGAGCCGACAGTGCGCAGCAAACCCCAAAATGTGCCGAGCAGGCCGAGAAACACCAGAAGGCCAGTGAGATAGCGCAGAATTTCACGCGATTCATCAAGCCGGACGCCAATCGATTCCAGAACCGAACGCATGGTCTGCTGACTGATCGCCATGGCGCCGAGTCGATCCCCCAGCATGGCAGCCATCGGTGCCAGCAGAATCGGGGGTCTGGCATATTCGATATTCGGGTCAGAGCGGCGAAAGCCGTTGACCCAGTGCACTTCGCGAAACAGCAGCAGCACCTGCCGCAACGATAACAGCACACCGACGAATAAAACCACCACGATGACGCCGTTCAGCCCCGGATTGCTGACAAAGGCTGTAAATATCTGCTGGTACAGAATTAATGCCAGAAAACCGACGATGACCAGAAAAATGATCATCCGCCAGAGAAACACCTGCGGCGATGAAAGCCGATAAGGATCGTAATCACGCGCCATAAACGCTCACACTCCATCAGACACCATCCGGCCAGCTGTCTGTCATGACTGCCCTTGGCCAGCTCAGCCCTTCGACGGGCCGCGATTCAAGGAATTATGATTTAATCATCTTCCTCATTCCCCAAGGAATAGCGCGATTTTGTGACCAAGCAAAAGGACATTTCGACATTGACGCCAATTAAGCCCGCACAGCTTGTGAAAAAGTTGCTACTTGCAAATCATTCTTAACTGCAATAATCACTGGTATGAATTTTTGCTGCTTTTCGGGATTTTCCATGCGTACTGTGATTCTTGTGGCTGCCGCCTGGGTGATAATCGGGTCCGGCGTCGCCGCTTCTGCGGCTGAAAAATTCAAGGTCGTGACCACATTCACGGTCATTTCTGATATGGCCCAGCAGGTCGCAGGCGATGCTGCGCTGGTTCAGTCGGTAACGAAACCCGGTGCCGAAATTCACAATTATCAGCCAACGCCGCGTGATATTCTGAAGGCCCAGGACGCTGACCTTGTGCTGTGGAACGGCTTCGGTCTGGAATTGTGGTTCGAACGGTTTTTCAGGAATCTGCGCGGGGTTCCCAGCGCTGTCGTCAGTGACGGTGTCGAGCCGATCGGGATCGGCAGCGGACCGTATGAGGGAAAGCCCAATCCCCATGCCTGGATGTCGCCGGTCTCAGCCTTGATCTATGTCGAAAATATCCGTGCTGCGCTGGCCACTCATGATCCGGAAAATGCAGCGGTCTATAATGCAAACGCCGCCCGTTACAGTGCGACACTTGACGAAACCCTGGCACCATTGCGGGCGCAATTGGCGGGCATCGCGCCGGAGAAGCGCTGGCTGGTAACCAGTGAGGGAGCATTTTCCTATCTGGCTCGCGATCTGGGCTTCAAAGAGCTGTTTTTATGGCCGATCAATGCGGATGCGCAGGGGTCGCCGCAACAGGTTCGTGCCGTGATTGACAAGGTGCGGGCCGAAAATATCCCGGTTGTGTTCAGCGAAAGCACGGTTTCCGACAAACCGGCGCGGCAGGTTGCCGCGGAAACCGGTGCCCGTTATGGCGGCGTTCTGTATGTTGACTCCCTGTCAGAGGCTGACGGGCCGGTCCCGACCTTCCTGGACATGCTTCGGGTGACGGTGGAGACGGTTGCCAAGGGATTTTCTGATGAATAGTGATGTGGGCCAGCTTGAGGCGGCAGAGCCTGCAGGCCTGTCCGTGGAAGGTGTCAGCGTTGCCTACCGCAACGGACACACGGCATTGCATGATGCCAGTTTCAAGATTCCCTGCGGCAGCATCACGGCACTGGTCGGGGTCAATGGCAGCGGAAAATCAACCCTGTTCAAGGCCATAATGGGGTTCGTTCCGATCAGCCGGGGACGAGTCCTCATTCTTGGGGAAGATGCCAAACGCGCGTTGAAACGCAATGTGGTCGCCTATGTTCCGCAGAATGAGGAAGTCGACTGGAACTTTCCCGTTCTGGTGGAAGATGTGGTGATGATGGGGCGCTACGGCCACATGAATTTTCTGCGCATACCACGGCCGATAGACCGGCAAAAGGTTGATGAAGCGCTAAACCGGGTCGGCATGTCAGCCTATTCCCAACGCCAGATCGGGGAATTGTCCGGCGGTCAGAAAAAAAGGGTGTTTCTCGCCCGGGCGCTGGCACAGGAAGCCAGAATTATTCTGCTTGATGAACCCTTTACCGGTGTCGATGTCACCACCGAGACCACCATTATCGATCTGATGCGCGAATTGCGCAGTGAGGGTCGGCTGATGCTCGTGGCGACGCATAATCTGGGATCGGTACCGGATTTCTGCGACCGCGTTGTGCTGATCCGAGGCACCATTCTTGCGGCCGGACCGACCGAACAGGTCTTCACCCAGGACAATCTGCAGAATGCGTTCGGCGGCGTGCTGCGCCACCACGTGCTCAGTGGCGCTGATCTGCATGATGACGATGATGCACGGCAGGTGACGGTGATCACCGATGATGAACGCCCCTTCGTGCTGTATGGCGAAACCGGTGCGGCGCATGAAGAGCCTCACATGCCTGAGACAAGCGAGGACAAGCGCGGATGATCGAGTTGCTGTTGGAGCCGTTCCAATATGGCTTCATGCTGAAGGCGATGTTTGTCAGTGCCCTTGTCGGGGCCGTATGTGCCTTTCTGTCGGCCTTCCTGATGCTGAAAGGCTGGTCGCTGATCGGTGATGCGCTGTCCCACGCTATCGTCCCCGGAGTGGCCGGCGCCTATATGCTGGGATTGCCCTTTGCTCTAGGCGCCTTTTTTGCCGGCGGGCTGGCCGCGGGCGCGATGCTGTTTCTGAATCAGCGCACCAAATTGCGCGAAGACGCCATTATCGGGATGATCTTCACAAGTTTTTTCGGGCTCGGCCTGTTCATGGTGTCGCTGTCGCCGTCGTCGGTCAACATACAGACCATTATTCTCGGCAATGTGCTCGCCATCAGCACCCTTGACACGATTCAGCTGGTTCTGATCGGCGGCATCTCTCTGGCTATTCTGATGGTGAAGTGGAAGGATCTGATGGTGACATTCTTTGATGAAAGTCATGCCCGCTCGATCGGTATTAATCCGAGCGCCATGAAGGTGCTGTTCTTTACTCTGCTGAGTGCCTCCACGGTTGCTGCGCTGCAGACTGTCGGGGCCTTTCTGGTGATTGCGATGGTGGTAACACCCGGCGCTACGGCCTATCTGCTGACAGACCGCTTTCCCCGCCTCATCGCCATTGCCGTCGTCATCGGCACCGTGACAAGCTGGGTCGGAGCTTATGGCAGCTATTACATTGATGGCGCCACCGGCGGTATTATCGTTGTGTTCCAGACGCTGATTTTTCTCGCTGCCTTTGTATTTGCCCCTAAACATGGAAGGCTCGCTGCCCGCAGGCGCGCCACTTTGAATGCTGAACACCATGCTTGAGTTTTTCTGGGTGCCATTTTCATTTCCGTTCATGCAGCAGGCATTTCTGATTACGGTCCTGATCGCCGCAGCAGCAGCGCTGTTGTCGTGTTTTCTGGTGCTGAAGGGATGGGCGCTGATGGGCGATGCCGTGTCCCATGCGGTGCTGCCCGGTGTGGTGGTGTCCTTTGTGCTCGGCATCCCCGTTGTGGTCGGTGCCTTTCTCGCCGGAATGCTGTGTGCGCTGGCGGCCGGCTATATTCAGGAAAACAGCCGGGTCAAACAGGATACGGTCCTGGGCGTGGTGTTTTCCGGCATGTTCGGGCTTGGCCTGGTGATGTATCTGAAGGTCGAAACCAATGTCCATCTGGATCACATCCTGTTCGGAAACATGCTGGGCCTGACGCCTCAGGATATTGTTCTGACCAGCATAATCGCGATTTTCACCATGGTGGTGATACTTGCAAAGCGACGGGATTTTCTGCTGTTTTCATTTGATCCGCAACATGCCGGTGCCATCGGTCTGCCGGTCAGGGTGCTGCATTATGGCCTGCTGATGCTGCTGTCGCTGACCGTTGTCGGGGCGCTGTCAGCCGTTGGCATCATTCTGTCGATTGCCCTGGTGATTGCGCCGGGATCAATCGCTTTTCTTCTCACCGACCGGTTTGACCGGATGCTGCTCTATTCGGTGCTGATCGCAGTGTTCAGTTCGATCGTCGGCATTTTTGCCAGTTTTCATCTGGACAGTGCTCCGGCACCGACCATTGTCGTGCTGATGGCACTGCTGTTCGTGGTTGTGTTTCTGCTTGGTCCAAAAAGCGGCGTGCTGCGCAAACCTGCCAGCTTTTAAAAAAAGAACGCAGTGTTGCTTAACATTTGGGCGCGTCATCGGCCAGCAGGCCCAGCCTGCTGGCATGCAGTGCAGCTTCAGCGCGGTTTGAGATTTCCAGCTTGCGATATACCGATTTGATGTGGGTGATGACGGTACTGTCTGCCAGCCCGAAGGTTTCGGCCACTTCGGCGACACTCAGTCCGCGCGCGATCAGGCGCAGCACTTCGGTCTCGCGTTTGGTCAGCTTGGCGGTCACCTCGTAATTCGGCCCGGTCAGCTGAAAATGACGCATGATGCGCCGCGCGATCTGGGGGCTGAGCGGTGGGACCCCGGTCAGCAAAAGGCGCAACTGGTGTTCCAGCACATCCTCCGGTTCACTCTTCAGCAGATAGCCCTGTGCTCCGGCGGCCAGTGCTGAAACGATCGCACTGTCGGCGGCCATCACGGTGGTGACAACGGTCATACATTCAGGCTGATCCTGTGCCAGACGCCGTAGCAGGGTCGTGCCTTTGCCATCGGGCAGGCTCAAATCGACCAATGCGAGATCAAAGGCCTGACGCGCACAGGCATGTTCCGCACCGCGCAGCGTGGCTTCTTTGGTAATGTGCGATTCCGGAAAAATCCTGGCGATGATCTCGGCCAGCCATTCCCGTGACTGGCGCACATCTTCAAGAATAAGGATGTCACGAATCATTGTGCCACCTGACTGCGCAAGACGTCCGGATATAGTGGCAGGGTGAGCTGAATGCGGGTGCCGGTTTTTCCCTCTTGCCGGTTGCCAATCTGGCTAAATCCCATCAGCACGGCAGCACGGTCCATGATGTTGGGGATGCCGTGGCCATCTCCCGCCCGAGTCTCATCAAGCAACCCCTTGCCGTCATCCTCGATATCAAGCGCGATTTCGGAATTGTTCAGAGAGATTTTGATCCACACTGTTTTTGCGCCGGAGTGGCGCAATGTGTTTGACACCGCCTCGCGCAGTATTGAGCGCAGGCCGTTGACCAGTTCAAAGGGAATAGTCGGCCCGTTATCGTTCGTCGTGCAGGCCGGTCCGGCCCATGTCAGCGTGACCCCGTGGGCCTCCAGCCGTTGTGCTGCTTCCGTGCGCAGATCGGCAAGCATCGGCAGCAATTCGAATTCGGCCTGAAACCCGTCATTGATGATGGCGCGCAGGTCACTCAAACTGTCGCGCAACAGATCATCCTTGCGCGACACTTCACGCGAATGCAGGGCGCTCAGCAATTGCGCGCCGATATTGTCATGCACATCGCGGCTGATCCGGTCGCGCTCCAAAATGACACCACGCTCATAGGCGCGGCGGCTGTCGGAGGCCAGATCATGCATCTGCAGGATATTTGCCGCGACCTCGACATCATCACGGGAAAACAGACGGCGTCCGCGCTGTGCATAGCGCAGGCGGCGCGGTTCCAGTCCCTCGATGCCGGGGATCAGCAGGGCCAATCCGTCTTCGTCAATTCGCGGGGCGTCTACCTTCTGGCCAGCCATATCCGGCGGCGCCAATGGAGCGAAAACATCTGACAACAGGGCATCCCAGCGGAGCGCATGTTCGCGATTTGTTGGTGACAGGGCCGTGCCAACAATGGCTGCCATGCGCCCCTTCAACGATGCAGACCGTCGGTGCACAAGAAATTTCAGCAGCAATTGGCGCAAGGGAAAATACAGGAACCCGGCAATCAACAGCGCCGCCCCAAGTGACAGCCAAGGCTGTCCCTGCAAAAAGCGGATCAGGAGTACATCCAGAACCAGGATCAGGATCATCCCGCTTAACCAAAGCCAGATGTAATAGGACCAGCGATCCAGATTGAACACTTTGTAGCGCATGATACCAAGTGCCAGGCCGACATGCATGATGTTGAAGAAGGCAAAGGCGATGCCCTGCGGTACGTATCCCGTATCCGTGATGCCAAGGGTCGCGGGCGCGGAGCTCAGAAAGATGAAAAGCGAGCAGCCCACCAGTGACACCAGGATGAACCAGCGCAACCCGGCACGGTTCAACGGCTCGCGCCGGCTGAGATACCACTGGATTATGCCAAGGACGAGAGCGATCAGCATTTGCGACAGGACCGAATATCCAACAATATTGTCAGGCCCTGTACTGAAAAAATTCAATATGATGGCGATGCCATAAAGTCCGGCAGGGATCAGCAGCCAGACTGGACGGAACATTGGCTTGGGATACTGCGAAAACAATCCGACCAGGGCGATTCCGAATGAAATGGCACCGAAGGCATTGATGCCGGACAGGATCTGGAACAGGGCACCATCCAACGCGATCTGGCGGGTTGAGTAAATCGCTGCAGCGTTGGCAAAGACCGGCACAAAGAGCGCTGTCAGCGCAAACATCCGGGCGCCCCAATCATCGCGGCGCAGGCTGATCACCCAACCGCCGATGAACAACGATACCAGCCCCACTCCTAGCTGAAACCAGAAGGTCCATGGCAGGTCGGCAAGGTCGCGTTGCCGCACCTGAAAATTGTTCTGTTCTATGGTCCCGTCAGGCAGCAAATAACGAATGCTGAGCTGTTGCCGGTCCAGTTCAGCGCGAATCAGCGTCTGCCGTTCGCGAAATTCCTGAATCGCGGCATAGCTGCCCAACTGATCCGGTTCTTCGACCAGATCGCTTGCAATAATCTCAATGTCCCCGACCCTGGCCGGGACAGCGCCAACGGGCAGATCAAGCTGGGGCTGAGACAGTGCTACCAATATGCTGGCTATGGACAACGCGATGCCCAGCAGGACCACGCCAAGAAACAGATAGGCCGGTGAGACTTTGTTGTAAAATGCGCTCATAATGACGGAATATTCCCTGCCGTAGAAAAGTAAATCCCCCAAACAGGGGACCACGTAGCTTGAGACGAAGGTTTGATTCCGACAAGTCCAATTCAGCACCTGAGCTGCATTTTTTTGCATTGCCCTGCGTGGCAACAGAAAATCCGGTGTTCAGCCTTAGGCACAGAAAAACCCGGGTTCCATCAGATGCCTTTGAGGCAGTCATGGCCCATGAGAGGCGAGACAAGTCTGCTTGTGAGGGGCAGCTTTAATTGTGGTCTTCGGGAAAAACAGGAAGAGGCGCACAGGCCACTCCCTCTTCGAGCAATTCCTCAACTTCGTCAGCGCTGGCTTCGCCGTAGATCGGCCGCTCATCGGCTTCGTTGAAATGGATTTTGCGGGCTTCTTCGGCGAAGCGGGTGCCGACATGTTCTGAATTTGCAATGACATTGTCACGCCATTGCTTCATCGCCTGCAGAACCTTGCCTTGCAATTCCGCCGGCATTGCAGAAATAGCCTCCTGCGGATTCCGGGCCATAGGAACCGGTATTGGCGTTTTCGCTGCGGCGGGGCGCGGCTGGGATTGGGCATCTGATGCAAGGTCTCTCTCGCCCTGTGCCGGACCTTCACCGCCAGATTCCATGGTCCGATTGGATTTTTTCGGCACGGACGGTGTCATCAGGGCTTTTTCAACAGTGGTCGTGCCGCATTGCGGACAGGCCAGCAAGCCACGTTTCTGCTGGGTCTGAAAATCCTCTCCCGAGCGGAACCAGCCATCAAAGCGGTGAGCATCCTTGCACTGCAGCGAAAAGCGGATCATGCCGCTGCGCTTTCGCTGATAATCTGCAGCTCAACGGACCGGTCGGCCGTCAGGGCCGGTATCTTGCGGCGCGCAGCATCGGCCAGTCCAGGCTCAATCTCGGCGACAATCACAGCTTCATTGCTGCCATCGGCTTCGGCCAGGATAGCACCCCAGGGATCGACAATCATCGAATGACCAAATGTTTCGCGGCCATCCTGATGGCTTCCCGCCTGGGCCGCTGAGACCATGAAGGCAGCGTTTTCGATGGCCCGTGCGCGCTGAAGCACATGCCAGTGCGCCTCACCGGTCTGGCGGGTGAAAACGGCAGGTGTGCCCAGAACTGTTGCTCCGGCCTGGGCGTAGGTGCGAAACAGTGCGGGAAACCGCAGATCGTAACAGATCGAGATGCCGAGCCTGACCGCTGTCCCCGCGACCATCATATCCACCAGCCTGGCCTCTGTGCCGGGACGATAGGTTTTGGATTCGCGCCAGCTTTCGCCATTGTCGAGATCCACATCGTACATGTGAATCTTGTCGTAAGTAGCGGCAATCCGGCCGTCCGGCCGGAACAGGAATGCCCGATTGGCAATCGTCGGACCGCTTTGCGCGCGAAGCGCGATCGCCATGGAGCCGATATGCAGCCAGATTTTCAGATCTTTTGCCAGTTGCGAAAATGCGCTTACAGACGGATTTTCATTCTGCGGCGCAATGGCGGCTTCAAGCGCGGCCCGATCCTTTTCGACAATCGTGGTCATCTCCGGGGTCTGGACATAGTGTGCGCCCGCTGCCGCAGCCGCGCGAATCAGATCTGTTGCCGCAGTGACATTCGGCGTCACTGCGGTGCCGGAATTCATCTGGATACAGGCGGCCTTGAATGCGTGTCGGGACATTTCATCCTACCTTATGCGGCTTGCAGCAACGGATCGAGTTTGCCGGCGCGCTCCAGCGCGTTGATTTCATCAAAACCGCCGACATGCATATCGCCGATGAAAATCTGCGGAAATGTGGACAGGCCGTTGGCGCGCTGAATCATTTCACGGCGCAATTCGTGGTCAAATGTCGCATCATGCTCGCGAAAGGCGACGCCTTTGCGCTGAAGCAGAGATTTGGCGGCGGCACAATAGCCGCACATGGCACGGGTATAGATCGTCACGTCTTTCATGGCAGTCCTTCTGTGCTGCGTTTCACCCCTATATAGGCGCGCGTTTAGATGTTTCACAAGATCGCTGAGCGCAGGCTTACAGATCAATCGGCAGATCAATCGGCAGTTCAGCCGAATCTGTCTGGGAAATCACCCCTTCAGCCGCCGATCCCAGCGGATCAGAGACCAGGGCGAATGTCAGCACAAGCACTTTTGCGGCACCTGCGCGCAAACAAGCTCTGGTGGCGGCCTCAATGGTGGCACCGGTGGTGAAAACATCGTCAATCAGAAGCACCGGCCTGCCTGACATCGCCATGGCACCTTGCGGCGTAGCGCGAAAAGCGCCGCGAACATTATCTGCGCGTTCGCGCCGCGTCAGACCAACCTGCCGACCGGTCGGACGGATGCGGCTGAGCGCCAGAGGCTGAAATTCAAGCTGATGCCGCCTCGCCACGTGGCGGGCCAACAGGGCGGCCTGATTGTAACGCCGGCGCAGCAGCCGCCAGCGATGCAGAGGCACCGGCACCACCAGCGGATGGCCGGTAATCAGATCATCGGCCGTGGTGGCCATCCAGCGCCCCAGAACCGGAGCCAGGTCCGGCCGGTCTTCATATTTCAGACGGGCAACAAGTTTGCGGGCAATCTCATCATACAGAACCGCAGATCGCGCCATGGTAAAGGGCGGCGGGCTGGCAATGGCCCGGGCGCTGATGATCCCCGGTCCCAGATCAAACGCAAAAGGCGTGCCCAATATGGCGCAACGGGGCTTGGTGATGAATCGCAGTTTCTGCCAGCACACCGGACACAGCGCCCCCGGTTCCAGAACCCTTTCGTCACAGGACAGGCAGGCTGGCGGCACTGCCAGATCAAGCGCAAACCGCCCCGCGGTTCTTGCAACACGGGCAATTCCTGACGCCAGAACCGGTGCGATTCGAGCAGATTGCGCGGCTAGTTTGATGTCGTGAGCAGCGGCCATGGCGCAAGTTTAAAAGAGTTTGCAGCTGAACGCCAGTTGTCCGGTTTGCGAAATTCCCTGTGACTCTGCATGGCGGGCTTTATCTTGGCCCTCTTCGAGCCTATATAGCTATAGAAGCTGCGCTTCTCGTGACTGCTCGACATATCCCCGGGGCCTTAACAATCCAAACGGGAGCTGTTCCTGACCTGGCTCGTGGGCCGGGACACACGGCGCCCACCTACGTAGTAGGTTCCCGGGATTGCTCACCGCTTCACGGTTGCCGCGGCTTCGCTTGTTATAAATGGACCGATTTCTTGAACACTGCCGTGGCCCCAGATAAATCCGCGATCCGCGACATATGTCTGGGCCGGCGCGCGTCTCTGAAATCGGATTTCCGCCAGGGAGCATCTGCGCAGATCCGCAGCTTTCTGGCAGCCCTGCTGACAGCGCGTCATCTTGTTGAAAATGTCGAGATTTCAGCCTATCTGCCGATCCGCTCGGAAGTGGATCTGGCCCCGCTGTTGCCGGATCTCGGCAAGGCCGGGGCGCTTTTGTCTTTGCCGGTTGTCGTCAGCAGAACCACAATCGTGTTTCGCAGATACGCCAGTGGTGATCCGCTGAGCTGCGCCGGGTTTGGTACAATTGGTCCTGAAGAGAGCGCTGCCATTGTCGAGCCGCAAGTCCTGCTGATGCCGCTTGCCGGATTTGACGCCAGGGGCGGGCGCATCGGCTATGGCGCCGGTCACTATGACCGGGCCCTGCAAAGTCTGCGGCAAAAAGGCCGCAACCCGATCACCATCGGTGTCGGCTTTGCGGTGCAGCAAGTATCTCAGGTTCCGGTCGAACCGCATGACATACCGCTTTGCGCGATTGTGACCGAAGCAGGCGTGACAGATGCAGCAACCACAGATGTCACCGGTACAGACTTGCTGAAGGCTGGCGCATGAGATTGCTGTTCGTCGGAGATGTGGTCGGCCGTGCCGGACGGATGGTGGTTCAGGAAACACTGCCCGGACTGATCGCCGACTACGCGCTGGATTTTGTGGTTGTCAACGGAGAGAATGCCGCAGGCGGGTTTGGCATCACGGAAGAAATTTTCATGGATCTGCTGGACGCCGGGGCGGATGCGGTGACCACCGGCAATCATGTCTGGGATCAACGCGAGGCGCTGGTGTTCTGCGCCCGGCACGATAATTTTCTGCGGCCGCTGAACTATCCGGCCGGAACGCCCGGCAAGGGAGCAGGCCTGTTTACCGCCCGCAATGGCGGCCGGGTTCTGGTGATGAATGCCATGGGTCGGGTTTTCATGAATCCAATGGATGATCCATTTCAGGCCGTACAACGCGAACTGGATGCAGCGCCGCTGGGCAGCGTTTCCGATGCGGTGATGATTGATTTTCATGCCGAGGCGACCAGCGAAAAACAGATTATGGGCCATTTTGCCGACGGGCAGGCGTCGCTGGTGGTGGGCACACACACCCATGCTCCGACCGCGGATCATCAGATTCTGGATGGCGGCACGGCCTTCATGACCGATGCCGGCATGACGGGCGACTATAATTCCATCATCGGCATGGAAGCGTCGGAGCCGCTGCAACGCATGACCAGCGCGATTTCCGCCGGGCGGTTTCAGCCGGCGCTGGGTGCAGCGACATTAAGCGGCGTCGCAGTGCTCACCGATGATTCGACCGGCCTGGCATTGCGTGTCGAGCCGGTGCGTCTGGGCGGGCGGTTGCAGGAGCATATTCCGGCTTTCTGGATCGAGCAGGACTGACACTCACAGCCGCGCTGGATTTTAAGTCCAAGCAGGCTTATAAGCCCGGCAATACGTTGATCACCCCAAAACCAAATCAGGCAGTCCGATGGCAGGTCATTCCAAATTCAAGAATATCATGCACCGCAAGGGTGCACAGGATAAAAAGCGCTCGAAGGTTTTTTCCAAACTGTCGAAGGAAATTACGGTCGCCGCAAAAATGGGAGGCGCAGACCCGGTCGGCAATCCGCGTCTGCGTCTGGCGATTCAGAACGCCAAAGCGCTGTCGATGCCCAAGGACAATATCGAGCGCGCCATCAAGAAGGCGGAAGGCGGAGACGCTGAAACCTATGATGAAATCCGCTATGAAGGCTATGGTCCCGGCGGTGTCGCCATTATCGTTGAAGCACTGACCGATAATCGCAACCGCACGGCCAGCAATGTGCGCGCCGCCTTCACCAAATTCGGCGGCTCTCTGGGGGAAACCGGCTCGGTGGGCTTCATGTTTGAGCGGGTCGGCGAGATCAATTTTCCGGCAGAAGTGGCAGATGCCGATACGGTGATGGAAGCGGCCATTGAAGCGGGCGCGGAGGATGTTCAGTCCGATGAGGACGGACACACAATTCTGTGCGCCTTTGAAGAGATCAATGAAGTGTCGACCGCGCTGGAAGCGGAACTGGGTGACGGCGCATCGGTGAACCCGACCTTCAAACCGCAGACCGGAGCGCCGGTTGAGGAAGACAAGGCGGAAACGCTGATGAAACTGATCAACGCCCTGGAAGATGATGACGATGTTCAGAACGTTTATTCCAACTTCGAAATCGATGACGCGATCATGGAAAAACTGGCGTCCCAATAAGCCATCCGTGAGTGAGGTCTGACGAGAGCCACGTGTCCCATTGTGTTCGCATCATCGGCATAGATCCGGGGCTACGGCGCACCGGCTGGGGCGTTATTGAAAGCGAAGGCAGCGCGCTGCGCTTCATCGCCTCGGGCACGGTGAGCTCTACCGACAAGGCCGATCTGGCGGCACGGCTGATGCAATTATTCCGCGGTCTCGATGACATTCTGGCGGCGCACAAGCCGGATGAAGCTGCCGTTGAGGCCACTTTTGTCAACAAGGATGCCAAAGCCACTTTGAAGCTTGGACAGGCCCGGGGTATCGCCATGGTGGTGCCGGCGCTGGCCGGACTGGAGGTCGCCGAATATGCGCCGAACCAGGTGAAAAAGACGGTTATCGGCGCCGGCCACGGCGATAAGGGCCAGATCCGGATGATGGTGAAGGTGCTGATGCCAAAAGCAGTGTTTGACACCGATGATGCAGCCGATGCTCTGGCCATCGCCATTTGCCACGCGCATCAACGCGGCGCCTTGGGCAGACTGATGCGCCAGGGTTAGCCAAATTCACGGTAACCCGGTAATCCCGCCCGCAGCCCCTCAGCCCCTCAGGCCCTCAGCCCCTCAGACTCTGGCCCAATCGGCGCTCCGCAGCTTGGCAACTTCACCCTATATCACTGACGACAACTCTCGCGGTTTCGCGGTGCCGGATTCGTCAACTGGCGATACTGAGCGGGTTCAATGATGGCCAGTGAACTCATGAGCGCTGCCATGACCCGGTGCGCAGATGGACCCTCAAAGACATTTCGATATGCGCCTGGGCAGCGGCATCTGCGGCATCAGGATCACGGGCGCGAATGGCGTCAAGGATGCGGAGATGCTCCTTGTGCAATTCCGGCGCGCGCCCCTCGGGGATGTATTTCACTCCTTTCAGCAGCGCCATTTCATCGGAAATCGCCGCGATCGAACGCAGCAAGAACCGGTTATGCGCTGCGGAATAGACAGCCGTGTGAAACTCCCAGTTGATCTGGTTCAGCAGACGTGGATCATCGGCAACCCCTGTGCTTTTCTCCAATATACTTTCCATCTCGGCAATTTCCGCATTCGATGCGTGCTGCGCGGCAAAGCGTGAAGCGACCCCTTCGAGTTGCTGACGCAATTGGTAAAGCTCCACCACCTCGTGGCGGTCCAGCTCTGCGACCACCGCGCCGCGTTGTGGCTCCATCGTCACCCGACGCTCGGATTGCAGTCGGCGCAGGGCTTCGCGCACGGGCGTGCGGCTGACCCCGAGTTCCTTTGATACAACAGATTCGCGGATGCGGTCGCCCGGATTGTAAACGCCATCACGTATCCATCCCGAAAGCGCCTGGTACACATTTTCGGCCAGCGATGGTGCTGTTTCCTCCAACCCCCCCGCACTTTTCCTGTTCTGAGAAGCTCTCGTTGTCACATGATTTTCCAATGAGATAAGCGTGGATTCACCTTAGCTTTGACCAGCGTAAATCCAAACTTGTTTTTTTATGCACTTGATTGTATACGATATAGAACATTACCATCAATTAGACTCGAATGACCCACCCGATCCAACCCGACAGGAGAAACCCTCGTGAAACGTTCCCTTGCGAAGATTGCCGCCACACTCAGCCTTTTGGCGCTTGCTGGCGTCGCCCCCGCTGCTGCGGAATATCCGGAAAAACCGATCACGCTGATCGTCGCCTATTCGCCGGGCGGTGGCACCGATACGGCGGCGCGGACAGTGGCAAAATATGTTGAAAAACACCTGGGCCAGCGCCTTGTCGTGGAAAACAAGGCGGGTGCTGGTGGCCAGATCGGATTTTCCGCTCTGGCCAAGGCAAATCCTGACGGCTATGAAATCGGCTTCATCAATGTTCCCTCGATCCAGTTGGTCAAACGTCTGCGTGACAACGTACCTTACGAGATGGCGGATTTCGCACCGATTGCCAACATTCAGCTTGATCCGGTCGTCATTGCCGTCGAGACAGACAGCCCTTATCAAACGCTGGGAGATTTGCTGGATGCAGCCAAGGCCGATCCCAGCGCACTCAACATTGGCGCTGATGGTCCGCAGTCCAACAATCAGCTACAGCTGATTGTGGCTGAGGACGCATTGCAGACCGATTTCAACTTCATCGCTTTCGATGGCTCCGGTCCCGCGATCAAGGCCACGCTGGGGGGGGATCTTGCCGCCTCGCTGCCATCGGCCAGTTCGGCAGGGTCACATGTCGATGCCGGACGTCTGCGTCTGCTGGGTGTCTTTGCCGATGAACGCAGCCCGCTCTTTCCGGATGTGCCAACCGTCAGCGAAGCGGCAGGCACCAAGGTGCCATCGGTCGGCGCATCACTACGCGGCATTGCGGCACCTGCCGGCATTTCGGACGAACACAAGGCGCGACTGGAGAAGGCTTTTGCCGATGTTATGGCAGATCCCGAATTTCTCGAACATGCAAAGACCGCCGGTCTGCCGCTCAAATACATGGATGCCGCAGCGTTTGAGACCTATCTGCAAGAGGCAGATGCGGCCTTGGGCAAATATATCGACCTGATGAAGTAAGCCAATGGGAATCGCCGAGATGACAACCCGAACCCGTGATCTGGTCTTCGCGGCCATCGCATTGGCACTGGCCATCGTGATCGCAGTGACCGCGTTCGGATATCCTTTCGGCTCTTCCTACTTTCCGCGCACTCTCGCTGTGTTCATGGGGGTGATGGCAGCATTTTTCGGTGTCCGGATACTGCTCAACCCTGCGGGCGACACGAGCGCTGCTGCGACGATCAACCTGGCGGCAGTTCTGACAGCGTTCGGCAGTGTTGCGGCTTATGTGCTGGCGCTCAAACTGGTCGGCTTCGAAGGGCCGACCTTTCTGTTTCTGCTGCTTCTGATGCTCTGGCTTGGCGCCGTCGGCTGGCTGAAAGCACTGATCCTTTCGGCGGTGTTCACGGCGTTTTTGAACGTTATCTTCTTTGGCCTGCTGAGCGTTCCGCGCCCGGACGGCCTGTTGTTCTGACGCGCCTGAAGGAACCCGACGATGTTTGAGAATATGCTTCTGGGTCTGCAGGTGCTTGCCGATCCGGCCCTGCTTCTGGCAGTACTGGTGGGTGTCGTCGGAGGTGTTGTTATCGGCGCGCTGCCGGGTCTGACCAGCACCATGGGCGTAGCCCTGCTGATCCCGGTGACGTTTTCGCTGCCGCCGCAGGTCGGGCTGGCGATGCTGGGCGGGATTTATTGCGCTTCAACCTATTCCGGCGCGATCAGCGCCATCCTGCTGAACATTCCCGGCACCTCTGCCTCTGTTGCCACGATGCTCGACGGCCATCCGATGGCCAAGGCGGGTGCGCCCGGCCGCGCGATTTCTCTGGCGACCTTCGCGTCCAGCATCGGCGGCATCGTCAGTGTCGTGGCGCTGCTGTTTCTCGCTCCGCAACTGGCCGAGTTCTCGCTGCGCTTCGGCTCACCTGAATATTTCCTGCTGGCAGTCTTCGGCATCACCGTCATCGCTTCGATGTCGGCAGGTGCTATGGAAAAAGGGCTGATTGCCGGTGCGCTGGGGCTGATCCTCAGCACAGTGGGCGTTCATCCCCTGACTGGCACCATGCGGTTTACCGCTGGAGTGCCCACGCTGTTTGATGGCATCCCGCTGGTCGTGTCTCTGATCGGCCTTTATTCCATCCCCGAGGTGATCGACCTGATTGACCGCGCCAAAGGCTCACAAGCCATTGCGGCAGGTGTCGACCGCACCAGCCCGCTGGCGGCTCTGCGCGAACTGGGACGTCAGAAGTTCAATCTGCTGCGCTCGAGCCTGATTGGCATTGCTGTGGGTATCATTCCCGGTGTCGGCTGCAGTGTTGGCGGTTTTCTGGCTTATGACGCCGCCAAGAAAGGGTCCAGGACACCTGAAAAATTCGGCCACGGTGCTGCCGAAGGCATTGTCGCCAGTGAAACCGGCAACAATGCCGTTACTGGCGGCACGCTGATCCCGCTGCTGACCCTTGGCATTCCCGGAAACCCGGTAACTGCGGTTTTGCTGGGAGGCATTATGATACACGGTCTGCGTCCGGGGCCGGAACTGTTCACCACAAATGCCGATGTTACCTATGGCTTCATCTTCAGCCTTTTCCTGTCCAATCTGCTGTTTGTCCCCGTCGGCCTGCTGCTGGCGCGTTTCGGCCTGCGGATCGTGCAGGTGCCAGCAGGCATCCTTGCGCCGCTGATCCTGTCACTCGCCGTAATCGGTGCCTATTCCCTGCGTTCTTCCATCGATGACATCTGGATCATGCTGGCCATTGGCGGGCTGGGCTGGGGCATGGCTGCGCTGGCAGTGCCCCGGGCGCCACTGGTGCTGGGGCTTGTTCTTGGTACCCTTGCCGAAGGTGAGTTGGCCCGTTCACTCGCACTGGTGCGCGGCGATCTTGGCGCGTTCGCTCTGCAACTGGTTACACGCCCTGTCGCGCTTGCAATCCTGATCCTGTGCGCCTTGGCCATCATCCACGGCATCATCCAGCACCGTCGCGATTCAAAGATGCTCGAATGACCCGCCCACTCAAAATTCCGGAGAAATTCATGCCAGCCATTCAGTCTGTGTCCTGCCCCATTCGCAAGGTCGGAGACGGAAAGGCACATCATTTTTTTGGTTATTACAACAAAAGCATCTGGGATCAATCGGGGGAAAAGATGCTCGCCCTGCGCGTGCCATGGGCGAGCCGCGACCTGACGGCAACCGATACCGCGCAAATCGGGTATTTTGATCTGACGAAAGGCGACACCTTTCATGCCATCGGTGAAACTTCTGCCTGGAACTGGCAAATGGGCTGTCAATTGCAATGGCTTCCGGGCCTTGCCGGCAACAAGGTGATCTACAATATCCGCGATCCAAAATCCGTCGGCCACTACCCGGGCTTCGCGGCCCGTATCAGAGATATCGAAACGGGTGGGGAAATGACCTTGCCCGACCCGGTCTATTCAGTTGCGCCCGACAGCAGCTTTGCCATCTGCGTCGACTACCGGCGCTTCAACCTGACCCATCCGACAATCGGTTACGTCGAGGGGGCAGCCCCTGCCGATCTGCCGCTTGCCCCTGCCACCGACGGTATTTTTCGCATGAGCCTGCCCGGTGGTGATATGAAGCTGGTCCTCAGCCTGCACGATCTGAGGCACTTCCAGCCCGTTGTCTCAATGGAGGGTGCGGTTCACTGGGTCACTCATCTCGAAATCAATTCCGCCTCAGACCGAGTGTTGTTCATCCACCGCTGGACCCGACGGGTCGAGGATGAAACCTGTTTTCTGCACCGGCTGTTCAGCATGGCCCCGGACGGCAGTGCACTGACCCTGCTGGAATGCACCGATCACCCGATTCCGCATCTGGAGCAGGATCACGACGCCAACAGGCTGGACACGTTCGACTACGAAAAGTCGGAATACCAGATTTCCCATCCGATCTGGCGCGACGATCGGACCATCATGGTATGGGCGCCGCATAATGGCGAAATCCACTATCGGCTTTATGATTCCGATACCGGCACGACCCGAGCGGTCGGTGTGGATGTGCTGACGGAAAACGGTCACATGACATATTCGCCGGATGGTCAATGGATGGTGTCGGACACCTACCCCGACAAGGTCAGCAATATCCGGATGCTGTTTCTCTACCATCTGGAAAGCGGCACGCGCTACGACATCGCGGCGCTGGTAACAAACCCTGACCTGGGTAAGGAAAACCGCTGCGACCTGCATCCGCGATGGCATCCTGATGGCAATTCTGTTTGCGTGGATTCCATTCACGAAGGCGATCGGCAGCTTTACATAGTCGATGTCAGCACGTTGACTAAAGCTGCCACATGAAAAGCGCAGTCCGAGCCTCAGTTTCAGGATGAGCACGGATTGTCTGGCAGCACTCCAGTTTCAGGCAGCACCCAAATTAACGCGGCGATCCTACCTGATCAGCATCACAAAGTGGTTCGCCGTTCATGATATGGCTCTCGCAGGCTGCCGGCACATGGAAATCCGCAAGAGTTAAAATACCATCACGGCCTACAATGACTTTGAAGATATCGAAGCGGATGCACCTGAGCGGATGGCCTCAAAGCTGGCTCTTGCCCCATTGGTCAAGCCTGAATGACAGTTGCCGTTGGCATGCAGTTCTAACATCATATCACTGACGCCGCGTACCAAACTGCCATGCACGACATCTTCTATGGCCGTGAAGCTGTCTATTGATCAAGTCGCCAACCTTCGAGCAACGGTGCCAATGAACGCCGCCAATTTGGGCCTGATTTTTCTCTATCAGGCTCCGCTTCTGTGTCTCTCCAAAACAACAGTTGATTAATACAATTTATTTGCGTAAATATATTTGAACCGGGAGACAAGTGCTTTTCCTTGTGGATTGGCCCAACCTCGGGACGCAGCTTCAGGCGAACGGCGCGGCCCAGCCAAAGACGTCGTCAAATGATGCGGTGAAAAACAATCGGTCAATTTTTGACCAGCAAGGAGGACTACCAAATGGGTTTCAAGAAAACGTATCTCGGTATTGCGACAGCGTTGCTGACCGCAATGGGAACCATGGTGCATGCCGCGGAAGTTGAACTGGAATACTGGGTGTATTCCGACTTTGGCGCAGGCAAGGCCGGAGAACTGCAAAAGACATTCATCGCCGAATTTGAAAAAGCTAACCCCGGCGTGAAGATCAATCTGTCTGCCAAAGGCGATGGCGACCTCACATCCGGCCAAATTGCCGGTGCAGCCAGTGGGACGCTACCCGATGTGTTCATGAACTCAACTGCTGTCGGCAGCACACTTACCGCCGCCGGCGCCCTGAAGAATATTAAAGCTGAGTGGGATGCCATGCCTGCTGAGTTTCGCGATCAGTTTAACAAGGATCTGATCGATGTCTGTACACCCAAGCCGGATGTGATGTACTGCATCCCTTACACAGGCTTCGGTTCGTTCATGTATCGCAATCTTGGCGTCCTGGAAGCTGCCGGCATTGACCCAGCTGAGCCGGTGCAGACCTGGGATCAGTGGATAGCCCAGATGGAGAAAATCAAGGCTGCGGGCAAGACCGCTGTTCCAGATATGTCTCTGGTCTGGTTCTCAATCGTCGACATCTATTCCGGCCTTGCAGATGCGAGCGAGTGGGGTGCCGACTTCGAGAACAAGAAGACGCTTTTGAACAAAGAGAAATACGCGCAAACGCTTGAGATGTTGGCCAAGATGTACCCGTTCAGCTCCGGCACCAGCCTCTGGGATCAGGCCACCAACGATCTGTTTGCAAGTAACGAGCTTGCTTTCTCCCTGAATGGCCCATGGGCAAATCCTGGCTATGAAGCGGCGGCTGCTGAAAACCCCGATTTCAAATATGACTGGGTTCTCGTTCCCGGTCCTGAAGCCGGTAAACAAGGTGGCGTGAAAGGCTATGAAATGATTGGCGTGGCTCCCGGTGACAATGCCGGCATCGCCTTCAAGTTTGCAGCCTATGTTGCCGAGAAACAGCAGATGATCCGTTGGGCCTCCGCTTTGGGTCGCTATAACTCAAACGATGCCGCTCTTGGTGACCCAAGTGTTGCCGGTCATCCGCTGCTGAAGATCACGAATGCTGCCGTGCCGTATGCGCTCTTCAACAAACCGCCCTTCTTCCAGGGCACCTACCCTTCAGACTACTGGCAGGCGATGGTCGACAACGCCAGTGATGTTATGGAAGGCAAGATGACGCCAATGGAAGGTGCCGAGGCAACAATCGAGGCACTCAACGAGATACTCGAAGACGGCTAAGCCGAACTCCCAACAACCAGATCGCGGCGCTGCAATTGTGCCGCGATCTCCAATGAAGCCGGTGAGGAACGAATGAACCCTGGTCTCAAACGCATAGCACCCCATTACATCATGCTTGCGCCGTTCTTCATTATCTTTGCGGTCTTCTTTCTCTATCCCATCGTCAGCGGTCTGTTTTACAGCTTCTTTGAATGGGATGCGATCAATGAGCCTGTTTTTCGGGGGTTGGGCAATTATGAAAAGATTCTGACATCGAGAAAGTTCGAGAAATCGATCACAAACCTTTTGCTCTATGTCGCGATAACAGTTCCGTTGGGTATCACAATCGCCTTCCTGCTGGCCGTCATGGTCGACAGTTTCAAAGGCGTTTGGGGCAAGATCTTCCGCTCCGCCTATTTCGTCCCAGTGATGATGCCTCTGTTTCTGGCTGCCACTATCTGGCGCTGGATCTACGCGCCGAACTTCGGAATCATCAACACCCTCACAGGTTGGTTTGGCTTTGAGTCGGTGAACTTCCTCAATGACACCGATACGATGTTGTTTGCGCTCATTGCCGTCGATATCTGGGTGTCGGCCGGGTTCAATATGGTCATCATTCTGGCTGGTTTGAAAAACGTACCCGAGCATCTCTACGAGGCCGCCCGGCTTGATGGCGCAACCAAGCTGCAAGAGCTCAGATATGTGACGATCCCGATGACCGCACCCGTTCTGTTCTTCGTTATCACCTATGGGTTCATATCGGCACTTCAGGTATTCGATGTTCCGTGGCTGCTCACCGCATCCGACTTCCAAGACTATGGTGGTCGAAGACAAACCCTGTTGTTCCCGGTGATGGACATGATGGGGCGTGGATTCGGTCGTTTGCGATTTGGTGAAGCGGCGGCCTACGGTTTCATCCTTACGTTCATTATCATAACGTTCACTGCCGCAATGTTCGCAATGCGCAGGAGGCAAAAATGAGTAATGCGCTGACCATGCCTCGTTCGTTAAAACGAATTTCGCTCTGGATGGTCCTAAAATGGATCGCAGCAATATGCGTAGCTATCATCGCCTTGTTTCCACTTTGGTGGATGTTCAACATTGTCTTTGCCGAGCCTGGTGTTCCTGTGGCGGTCAACCCACGTCTTTATCCTACGTCTCTTTGGCACGGGATCACCAATATACAGAAAGTTTTCGCTGAAACCGGATATTTGCGCGCCTATTACATCTCGGTGCTCTACACGCTCCTCACAATTGTGGGAGTGTTGACCATCAGTTCAATGGCGGCATTCGAATTCGCATTGTTTGATTTCCCGGGACGCAAAATTCTCTTTTCAGTGGTCATGCTTTCGTTGATGGTGCCTCTGGCCGTGACCCTGATCCCGACCTACCTGCTGGTGGCTGATCTTGGCTGGCTGAACACAATGCGGGGCCTCGTTGTGCCGGGGCTCGCGTCAGCCTTTGGATTGTTTATGCTTACTCAGTTCATGGAGAGCATTCCCAGGGAGACGCTTGAGGCAGGCCGCCTGGAAGGCGCCAACCATTTCCAACTTTATTGGCACATCGCCCTGCCTCTCTCAAAGAACGCTTTGATCACACTGGCGATCCTGACCTTCATGAAGACCTGGGGCAACTTTATCTGGCCTCTGGTCGTCTCAGCCAAGCAGGACATGTACACCGTCAGTCAGGTAGTCAACCTGTTCAATTCGCCGTTTTCACACACTACTGTTGATGTCGTCATGACCGCGAATCTGCTGGCTGCGATTCCCCCGATCATATTCTTTATCATCTTCCAGAGAAAAATCATCGAAGGTGTTCAGATGTCCGGGACAAAGGGATGAGTAGAGCATGCCACCAGACCTGCTGACACACATTGTTTCGCGTAAACCAAAGGAACGATACTAAAATGTCTGAGCTTCATATCAGGGACGGTTTTAAGAGCTACGGCGAAGTGTCCGTTTTGCGTAACATCAATCTGGATGTGGCGACCGGAGAATTCGTGGTTCTTGTGGGGCCATCCGGATGCGGTAAGTCGACACTGTTGCGCATGATCTCGGGTCTTGAGGATATCACATCAGGCGAGATGGAACTGGACGGTTGCATTGTCAATGACGTGGACCCAGCCCAACGGGGGATCGCCATGGTGTTCCAGTCCTACGCGCTGTTTCCGCATATGACCGTCGCCCAGAACATGGGTTTCAGCCTGAAACTGGCCAAACGGCCCAGGAGCGAAATCGCCGAGAAGGTCGGCAAAGCCGCCGCAATCTTGCGGCTTGAGGAACTGCTCGACCGCAAACCTTCACAGCTATCAGGTGGGCAAAAGCAACGGGTTGCCATTGGCCGGGCCATTGTGCGCGACCCAAAGATCTTCTTGTTCGATGAGCCCCTGTCAAACCTTGATGCAGAGTTACGAATCCAAATGCGAGCGGAATTGATCCAGCTGCATGAGCAACTTGGTACAACAATGATCTATGTGACCCATGATCAGGTCGAGGCCATGACTCTGGCTGACAAAATGGTGGTGCTGGAGGCCGGCAACATTCAGCAAGTCGGCCGACCCCTGGAGCTTTACGACGATCCGGATAACAAGTTCGTGGCCGGTTTTGTTGGTACGCCGAAGATGAATTTCATGGCTGTCAAGGTTGTCAAGAAGACAGCAGGGGCCCTCACACTGGCGCTCAAGGAAGGCGCAGATGGCTACACATTTACAGTTCCGTTCAGGGGTGGGGCAAATGAGATTGGAGACGAATTAGAAGTTGGCATACGGCCTGATCAGCTACACTTCCAAGAGAAAGCCGGTAACGAATTCACAATTCCGGTGTCGGTGGCCTTTGTCGAAGAACTCGGCGATTTGACTTATGTCTATGTCGACACCGCGACGGAGGAGCGTTTGTCGTTGCAAAAGAAAGACGGGCGTCACAACAAGGCCCGCGAGGGATTTGCCGTCGCGGAAGCAACTTCAATCCTGTTGTTCGACCTGAATGGAAAGAGAATGCGCGCCGCTTAGCGTTCTTGTATCAGCGGCGGTCACAGCAACAATGCACTATCACAATCTAGTATTGCGTCAGCAGATTGTAGAGGCTTTCGCGTTCAGTGGGTCGCACATAACCGAGACCATTGTGCTGCGTCGTGGATGGATTGAGCAATGTGGATAACGGCAAAGCCGCGGCCCCCAATGTGATATCGCCTGAAACAAACTCCAGTTCGAACCCGTTTGGTTCTCTGATCGAAGAACGGGTTTCTGCCAATCGCTCTTGAGCCTCCCTTACCAAATCCTTCAGCAATGGGTCCGGAAGCAGGCCGCCCAAGAACACTTTCTCGGGATCAAACACGTTCTGCAGAATGTTGATCGCCGTGCACAAGTGCTGCACTGCATTGTCCTTCCACGCCATCAGGTGTCGATCTTTGGCAATAAAAGCGTCCAGGACTTCCTGCTCAGATACGGATGAGTATTCGATGTCGGTTTGTTTAATTGCCTGATAGGCGGAGAAAAGCGAGACATAGCGCTCCAGACAGCCCTTGTTGCCACAAGGACACTGACGACCTCCAGGCTCCACGATTATGTGGCCAATTTCCGCAGAACGATTGTGAGCGCCGCTGTAGTGGGCACCATTGATCATCAAACCGCCTCCAAGTCCCAGTCCAAAATAGAAATAGATGAACGACTGAATGTTCTTTGCGGCACCAAACAGACCTTCGCCAATAGCCGCGGTTGTTGCATCATTTTCAACAAACACCGGCAGTCCGGTTCGTTTGGAAAGGGAATCTGAAAGGGGATAGCCCTTCCAGTTTTTCATGGTGAGCGAATTTCCGGAAACAAAGACACCATTCTTGAAGACACCTGGCATCGCGACGCCCACGCCCAACAGCCTTTTCCTCAAATCCGGTCGGCTCTCGAACAATGCATTGATGACGTTCTCAGCCTGGGCCTCCGCATAGTCCGGGTCCTGGTTCTCAAGCTCAATTCTGAATTCGCTCAGACTTTCTCCGACGACATTGGCCAGTCTGCCGATAATTCTGTGTTGGTCGATATGAAGGCCGACGATGAGCGCTCCTTCGCGGTCAATCGAATATTCCCGTGCCGGCTTACCTTTTTTGCCGGTGTGCAAACTCTTCTCAATGATCAGGCCGTAGGGCATCAGTTCCGACACGATGTTCGAGACTGTCTGCGGCGTCAGTTGCGTCCGTTCGGCCACTTCGTTTCGCGAAATCGGGCCGTGGCGAAAAATCGACTCAAACGCAACCCTGCGGTTGAGGCTTTTGGCATTTCCAAGATTTGCACCCTTCAGCGGCAAATCGGTCTCCTATTTTCATCATGGCGTGAACCCTTTGCGCCACACCTTACTGTATTCTGTCGTGATTTCTAGGAGTTCTGAGAAATTGCTCACAGCCTAAGATATCGGCCCATGAACGTGTGTTCTGTATGGAAGTTGTCAGAATTATCAGACCGACAATGCATCCGGTCGATAACCTCCTCTTGAATAATACAAATGTTTTGTGTTATCCGTATTTGTCGGCGTCGGCGCTCCTCCTGTCAATAAAATAGGCATCAGCATGATTGTTCAGAGATTCATTCGAGAGCAGCCGGACCTTGTTAAGCGAATGTTGGCCTCCGGTTTTGCTGATTTTCAGGATCTGCTGCCGAACTGGAGCGCTGATCGAATCTATCTCGTGGGAACAGGCAGCTCCAAGAATGCCATTCTGGGAGCAGTCAGCTGTTTTGCAGGTCAAAACGCGCATGTCTCCATTCATAGCCCCATGGAATTCTTGCAGTTGAACAATCCGGTGTCCACAAACCGCGTTATTTGTATTGTCGTCTCCCAATCCGGGGAGAGCATCGATACCAATACAGCGACGCGTCTGATGCTGAAGGCTGGCGCACACGTGATTGCTGTGACAGCTGGAAAAGACAGCCCCTTGGCAGACCTGAATCCGAAATTATTGATTTTGCCGGTCGAAGACGAAACGATCGGACCAAAAACCAAGGGGTTCTTTGCAACTCTGATCGCCCTTCACTTGCTTGGAAATGCTCTGAGTAAACGCTCCATCGAGGTTGATCGGATTGCCGCCGCGGACGAGGTGGCTGTCTTTACGGAGACAGCAAATGACTGGGCCAGAGGTGTCAGCAGCACGTTGGCTGAATGCGATGTTGTCGTCGTGGTCGGGCAAGGCAGCCACGTCGGCACAGCCCTCGAAGGCTCACTCAAAATCGCCGAAATGAGCGGCGTTCCATGTTTCGGCCTTGAGACCGAAGAGGCATCCCATGGTCGCTTTCACTGCATAACGGACAGAAGCGCAGTCATTTTCATTGCCTCGACTGAAACCGAAATGGAGTTCGCACAGCGACTGCGTTCAGCCTTGAACCAGTTCGACCTGACGTCATACATCGTCGACCTGACGGGCGCAGCAAAGCCCTCCCCGGATGTCGATTTGAGATGGACAGGCAACATTAAGGGTTTTCCAGTTGAGGTTCTTGCCGGTGTCATTCCATTTCAGTTGTTGGCTGTGCACATGGCAGAAGCGCGCGGCATAGTTCCCGAAAAAATGCGATATCCTGATATGGGCAAGTATTTGGGTATCAAAGTAGGGAAAACGGTGTGAGCGAAGCATTCTACTACGCAGTCGATATTGGTGGCACATCGATCAAGACCGGGATTACTTCGTCCAAAGGCGAGGTGATCGGCAAAAATTTTCTTCCGACTGATGCAAAATTAGAGTTCGACGCTCTTTCCGACGCAATTGCAGCTCAACTCGACGAGATGAGAACATCGTATGGTGTTAAACCTCGCGGACTTGGCATTTGCGTTCCTGGATATCCAGACCCTTTGACCGGCCGATTGATTGATGGATCAGGCAATGTGCCCGTTTTGCGCGAGGCCTCAATTGCCAGCTCTTTATCAAACAGAATGAAAGTCCCATCAGTCATTGAAAATGATGGTGTTTGCGCCGCCCTCGGCGAGTTGCACTTTGGCGTTGGTCGCGACGTCGACAGCTTTGCGATGATAACACTGGGAACCGGGATCGGCGGCGCGATCGTCGCCAACCGCACTGTCATACAGGGACCGAATGGTGAGCCACCGGAGTTCGGTGCAATTGTCGTTCAACCGGGTGTGGGTGCTATTCGAAAGGGTATACACGGATCCTTTGAAGACTTTGTCGGAGGCCGCGCGGTTCTGGCCGACTACGCAGAAAAATCGGGTGAACCTGCTTCACTACTCAATATTAATCTTCTGCGCGAGCGAGCGATAGCTGGGGAGTCGCTGGCGCTGGACACGTTCGACATGATGGCCGAATATACGGCGCAAGCGATTGGCACAATTTTCAATCTGACTGGTCTGACCCACTGTGTTATTGGAGGCGGTGTCTCCAACGCGGGTACATTCCTGACTGATCCCATAGTCGAGAAGTTGCCAAAATACACGTGGCCACTTTTGCTTGAAAGAGCGCACGTAGTTGTTGCTCAGAACGGCAATGACGCGGGATTAATCGGCGCAATGTCAGTATTCACTTCCAGCTCAGGTCACATGCCTGATAACCCCTCCACCAAGCGCGCTGTGCAAAAAGCGACGATCTTTGGAACGGTTGCAGGATGATGCAAATCTCGCCGATACGACGAACCTCCTTGACCCTGCCGTCGGCCCTGAATGCCGCCCGGAAAGAGGCCGACGGCATTTTTTGCCAGGTCATTGGCAAGGGCTTGAGCACCAACGTAGCACCGCGTCCGTCTTCCTCCCGAGATGGTCAGGACCCGGCGGAGGCGTGGTCAGACGCCCCCGTCGGGCTGACTGCCAAGCGGTGTCCAGGAGACACGAGCGACTATGAATTGAGCGCGTCAATCGCTCGCCCGGACCGTCGTATGAGCGTTCGGGTTGCACCTCCAAGACAAGCGAGCCTGCGCAAATAGCTGCCCGTCAGCATGTGCGCCTCAAACCTTCCCGCAATCTGATCGAGTCGAAGAAGGAGCGGAGATGACAGAAACCCGCTATGAAACGCCCCGGGATTGTCGAAGGCTGCCGGCCTCGGCTTTGGTGATTCCAGTTACAAAGACCGGCCGATCGCAAGGAATTTCTGCCGTCTTGCGTTGCGCAGAGTATCGGCGTCCTGTCCGGCCATGTCCTTCAGCGCAGCTTCGATGCGCTCGCCGGTCCTGGTAATGACGTCGTCGATGGCGCGGTGCGCCCCGCCCATCGGCTCTTTGATAATGCCGTCAATGACGCCGAATTTCAGCAAGTCCTGCGCGGTGATTTTCATCGCCGTAGCAGCCTCTTTCGCGCGTGCCGAATCACGCCACAAAATGGAGGCGGCACCTTCCGGTGAAATGACGCTATAAATCGCATGTTCAAGCATGAACACCTTGTTGGCAGCGGCGATGGCAATAGCGCCGCCGGAACCGCCTTCGCCGATCACCACCGCGATGGTCGGCACACCGACGGCGAGGCAGGCATCCGTCGAGCGGGCGATGGCTTCGGCCTGGCCGCGTTCTTCAGCGCCGATCCCCGGATAGGCGCCTGCCGTGTCGACGAGACTGATGATCGGCAGGCCGAACCGGTTGGCCATTTCGATAATGCGAACCGCCTTGCGGTAGCCCTCGGGACGGGCCATGCCGAAATTGCGCTTGATGCGGTCCTGGGTGTCAGCACCCTTTTCCTGGCCGATAATCGCAACCGCTTCGCCTTTAAAGCGTCCGAGCCCGGCAATAATGGCATGATCTTCGCCAAATGAGCGGTCGCCTGCCAGAGGCGCGAAATCCTCAATCAGCCTCTTGACATATTCCAGGCAATGCGGCCGGTCGGGATGCCGGGCAACCTGGGTTTTCTGCCATGGGGTGAGGTCGGAATAAATCTCGCGCAAGGCGTCACTGGCGCGTTTTTCCAGGCGTGACACTTCGTCGCTGATGCTGACGCCATCTTTTTCGGAAGACATTGCGCGCAGTTCCTGAATCTTGCCTTCCAGGTCCGCAACGGGCTTTTCAAATTCCAGATAGCTGTACATCATCGCCTCAGTGTTTGCCGTTTGCTTATTTCATCGCCGGCAGTGGTTTGCAAGCAATCAGCGCTACTTTTCCGCCTTGGGGCGGGGCCTTGAGGGCTGGTCTGCAAGCGGATGCAGCGTCTCCAGGGTTTCGCGCAGATGGTCGGTCTGAATATGGGTGTAAATCTGCGTCGTTGAAATATCGCTGTGGCCGAGCAGGGTCTGGAGGGCGCGCAAATCGGCTCCGTTCTGCAGCAGATGGCTGGCAAAAGCGTGGCGCAGAATATGCGGTGAGACCGGGCTTTTGACACAAGCCGCATGAGACAGTTGTTTCAGATCACGGGCGAAATTCTGCCGGGTCATATGGCCTGTGCGGCTGTTGGCGGGAAACAGGAACTGGCTTTTACTGGCGCGGTTCATGGCCGCCTGATAGTCGGTCAGGCGCTGCAGATAGGTTTCCATTGCGGCTTTTGCCTGCGGGGTCAGCGGCACCAGGCGTTCCTTGTTGCCCTTGCCGCGCACCATGATGAACGGACCTTTGGCATGGGCAGCGGTTTTTGGCAGTGCCACCAGTTCGGAAACCCGCAGCCCGGTGGCGTACAGAACTTCCAGCTGGGCATAGAGCCGCCAGGCCAGCAGCGGCGTATCGCGGCGCGGCGCGGACTTATCGGACGAGGATGCTGCAAGATCTGCTTGGTGGGCATCGCTCGAAGCTGTTGACAGAATCTGCTCCACTTCAAATCCCTGCAGCGATTTTGGCAATGGTTTGCGGGTTTTCGGTGCCTCGACATTGAGGGTCGGATTATCTTCGCGCAGCGCCTCGGTATTGAGAAAGCGGTAGAATTGTTTCAGCGCGGACAGACGCCGCGCAATTGAGCTTGCGGCAAGACCATGACGGGACAAATTCTCCAGATAATGTTCAATGTCGCCGGTGCCGGCTTTGCCAAGGGTTGTGCCGGCAGCCCGCATGTGGGTGGTGGCGTCCTCCAGATCGCGGCGGTAGGACAGAATTGTATTTTCGGCAGCATTGCGCTCGCCGACCATCATCTCCAGAAAAAAATCAATCAGGATCGGGTCAGTCTGCATCCGCACGCTCTAACGATCGAACAATTCAGGATCAACCGGCTCTTCGATGACCCGTGTGCGCGGTTCCAGATTGGCCAGATAAATCAGCACGCCATAGCCCGCGGCACCGACCAGCGTGACAAAAATCAACAGGGTAATCAGGCTTCGCATATCGTATTTCCGCTCCCAAACATCAGACTTTCGCGGCAAACGCCGTTGCTTTGATCTGACAAACAGGTTTATTCATCACCGAAAGCCGGTTTGGCAAGCGCAAGCGCCGATCCGGCTGACAATTTTATCATTGGATGTTTGCCGATAATGGCCGTTTCACCGCCACAGCCCCCTTTTGACCAAGCCCAGCGGTTACGGGATCTTGGCACCAGAAGCATTGTTCTGGTGGGCATGATGGGTGTCGGCAAAAGCAGCGTCGGCCGCCGCCTGGCGCAGGCAATGAACCTGCCATTTGTCGATGCTGACAAGGAAATTGAAGAAGCCGCCAATCGCAGCATCGTCGAGATTTTTGAAGCCTATGGCGAGGCGCATTTCCGTGATGGCGAAAAGCGTGTCATCCAGCGCCTGCTGGCAGATGGCCCGCAGGTGCTGGCAACCGGGGGCGGGGCCTTCATGAATGCGGAAACCCGCGCTGAAATTGCCGAAAGAGGCATTTCTGTCTGGCTGCGTGCCGAACTGAAAGTGCTGATCGCCCGGGTCAAGCGCAAGCCGACACGGCCATTGCTGCAAAAGCCGAACCCGGAGAAAATACTGGCAGAGCTGCTGGCGCAGCGCAATCCGGTCTATGCGCAGGCGGATATTACCATCACCTCCCGGGACGTTCCCCATGAAGTAGTGGTCGGCGACATTCTGACTGCACTTGATGGATTTCTCGCCAGTGACGGTCAACAAAGGGTCAATGCATCATGACTGAATTTCGCGAGGCTGATCCAACACGTGTGCGGGTCGAGCTGGGCGCAAGATCCTATGATATTCTCATCGGCCCGGATCTCATCGCCCGGCTGGGGAGTGAAATTGTCGAGCGTTACGGCCCGGTGCGGGCCGGAATCGTCTCTGACAGTCAGGTGGCGCCGCTCTATCGCAAGCAGATCGAGGCCAGTCTGCAACAGGCCGGTGTTGAGACGGTGTTTTTCCAGATCAATGCCGGTGAGGCCTCCAAGAGCCTGGCGGTTTTTGAAACGCTGGTGGAAGAGGTCGTCGGTGCCAGGTTGGAACGTGGTGATGTTCTGATTGCGCTTGGCGGCGGCGTGGTTGGCGATCTGACCGGCTATGTGGCAGCCTCGGTGCGCCGGGGCATCGGCTTTGTCCAGGTGCCGACATCGCTGCTGGCCCAGGTCGACAGTTCGGTTGGCGGCAAAACGGGGATCAATTCCGCCCATGGCAAGAATCTGATCGGCGCATTTTACCAGCCCGGACTGGTGCTGGCGGATACCGCCACGCTGACGACGCTTTCACCGCGCGAATTGCGCGCCGGTTATGCCGAAGTTGTCAAATACGGACTGATCGACGATCCGGGCTTTTTTCAGTGGCTTGAGCGCAATCATGAGGCAATTCTGGAGGACGGCGACAGCGCGGCGCGGATCCACATGGTGGCAAATTCCTGCCGCGCCAAGGCGCGCATTGTCAGCGAAGATGAGCAGGAACACGGCAGGCGCGCCTTGCTCAATCTGGGCCATACATTCGGCCATGCGCTGGAAGGGGCGACAGGCTATTCCGGCCGGCTGGTGCATGGTGAAGGTGTGGCGATCGGCCTGGTTCTGGCGCACCAGTTCTCGGCCTATATGAATTTGTGTTCGCCGGATGATGGCGCGCGCGTCACCGCGCATCTGCAGACAGTCGGGCTGCCGATCGGCGTCAGCGATATTCCCGGCGCGCGATTGGACACTGCCACGCTGATGCGTTTCATCGCGCAGGACAAGAAGGTGCAGAAGGGCGCGTTGAGCTTTATTCTGACACAGGGCATCGGCCAGGCTTTTGTCTCGCATGATGTGCCGCCCAGCGCCGTTAATGACTTCCTGCTGAAAACGGTCGATGCATAAGCGGTACGCCTTGCGCTTCAATATCCATCAGAAACGCTTTATATGTCAGCCATTCTATTTGTGGCCCCTGCGGAGACCGAGATAATCATGAGTGCTGACTTTTGGATTACGATCCTTGCCATTCTGGCGCTGATCATGCTGTCGGCTTTCTTTTCCGGCTCGGAAACGGCGCTGACCGCGGCATCACGGGCGCGCATGCTTGCCTTTGAAAAAGCCGGCGATCAGCGTGCCGCCCTTGTGCAGCGGCTGATTCTGACCCGGGAACGGCTGATCGGTGCCCTGCTGCTGGGCAATAATCTGGTCAATATTCTGGCCTCGGCGCTGGCCACCAGCCTGTTCATCAATCTGTTCGGCGATAGCGGCGTGGTCTACGCCACTCTGGTGATGACCGCCGTGGTGCTGGTGTTTGCTGAAGTCATGCCGAAAACCCTGGCGATTTCCAATCCGGACCGGTTTGCCCTCACCGTGTCGCCGGTGGTGCGTGTCGTTGTGGCTGTGTTCAGCCCGGTGGTGATTGCCATTGAAGTGTTTGTGAGGCTGGTGCTGAACCGGCTCGGTGCCAATATCGGCGATCAGGATATCCTGTCCGCCCATGAGGAATTGCGGGGTGCGGTGGATCTGCAGCACCACGAGGGCGGCCTGGTGAAGGATGATCGCGACCGGCTCGGCGGATTGCTTGATCTCAATGAACTGGAAGTTTCCGATATCATGGTGCACCGCACCGGAATGCTGGTGCTGAATGCCGATGAAGCCCCCTCGGCGCTGGTCGATATGGCGCTGGCAAGCCCCTATACCCGCATTCCGATCTGGCGCAATGAGCCGGACAATATTGTCGGCGTGCTGCACGCCAAGGATCTGCTGCGCTCGCTGAAGTCTCTGGATGGTGATGTCGACAAGCTCGACATTATGGAAATCGCCTCAAAACCGTGGTTTGTGCCGGATACGACCAGCCTGAAGGCCCAGCTCAACGCGTTTTTGAAGCGCAAGGCGCATTTTGCCCTGGTGGTCGATGAATATGGTGAAGTGCAGGGCCTGGTGACGCTGGAAGACATTCTGGAGGAAATCGTTGGTGAAATCGCCGATGAGCATGATGTCGAGATTCAGGGCGTCGTGCCGCAGCCCGACGGATCGGTCAATGTGGAGGGAACGGTCCCGGTGCGCGATCTCAACCGGGCGATGGACTGGTCACTGCCTGATGATGAGGCAACCACCATTGCCGGTTTGGTGATTCATGCGGTGCAGACCATTCCGGAGCCGGGCCAGGCCTTTACATTTTATGGCTTCCGCTTCCGCATATTGCGGCGCCAGCGAAACCGCATCACCTCGCTGCGCATCACCCCGCTTTCCAAGGATGCGGGGGCGTTGAAAACGGCCGTATGAAACCCGTTGCTGATTATGATCTGGCGATTGTCGGTGCCAGTTTCGCCGGGCTGACCGCGGCCCGCTCTGCCGCCCTGCGCGGGCTGAAAGTGCTGGTCATAGAGGCCAAGAAAGACCCCGGCGCGCGGATTCACACCACCGGAATTGTGGTGCGGGAAGCGGCTGAAGCGGTGGATATTCCCCATACGGTAACGCGGCGTGTGCATGGCATCCGGCTCTATGCGCCGTCTTTGAAACATATGGATCTGTTTGCCCCCGGCTACGCCTTTCTGACCACCGATACTGCCGCGCTGATGCGCTGGCTGGCCGAGGAAGCGACCCGCGCCGGCGTCAAAATTCTATGCGATACCCGCTTTACCGCAGCGCGCTATGACAGCGGGCTGGTGCATCTCGACACGCCCGCCATCACGGCGCGTTTTCTGCTGGGCTGCGATGGTGCCAGATCCCAGGTGGCAGAGGCTTTTGGCCTTGGCAAAAACTCCAGATTTCTGATCGGGGTCGAGGCAGAATACAGCGGCCTTGACAGTTTTGACCCGCGCTTCCTGCACTGCTTTCTGGATTCCAGCATTGCGCCTGGCTACATCGCCTGGGCCGCGCCCGGACCCAAAGTGACGCAGATCGGCCTTGCCACCAAGAGTGACGCCAAACCCGCATTGCAGCGCTTCATCGAGCAGACCGAAGACCGGTTTCACTATTCTGCGGCCAGCATCGTCGAACGCCGCTCAGGCGTCATCCCCTGCGGCGGGCTGGTCCGTCCTTACGCCAGCGATGGCGTGATGCTGATGGGTGATGCTGCCGGTCTGGTGTCGCCGCTGACAGCCGGTGGCATCAAATTGTCGTTTGAATTCGGCCGCCGCTCGGCCCATGCCATTGCCGACCATCTGCTCAATGCCGGACCGCCGCCGGAAAAAATCATCGACCGCGACCTCCCCCGCTTCCGCATCAAATCGGCCCTGCGCAGCGCCCTCAGCTATGGCCCGCCGAACTGGATGTATGATCTACTCATTGGCACCCCGCCGCTGCGGGCGCTGGCGCAAAGGCTGTATTTTCACCGCAAGGGCGGCGGCGGGTCGTTTGAGGAGTTTGCCGGGCGGGTGGCGGATTAGTGAATGCACCTTGATGCTAAGGTATTTTGCTAAGTGTTGTTGACACGCTGCACATAACCTGAAATACTTAGGTCTATGGCTAACTATCAAACCTCGATCGATACTCTTTTTCACGCGCTGGCAGATCCCACGCGCCGCGCCGTTGTTGAACGCCTTTCGCAGGGCTCGGCCACGGTCGGCGAACTTGCTGAGCCGGTTTCCATGGCGCTGCCTTCCTTCATGCAACATCTGTCTGTGCTGGAAAAGGACGGCATCATCAGCAGTGAAAAAGTCGGTCGGGTGCGAACCTGTCACCTTCGATCAGGCGCATTTGAGGCCCTGGAAAACTGGCTTGGTGACCGCCGGGTAATGTGGGAAAGCCGCCTCGACGCACTTGAAAATTACCTCAACAACGAACAGCAGAATTAAGGAGCACAACATGACCAAAACACCGAACATCATCCATGACACGATCAAAGCTGAACGTCTCCTCAATGCCGCTCCCGAACGGGTCTTTGCCGCATGGACCGACAGCGAAGCGCGAAAGCGCTGGGAACCAACACCCGAAGGCATGAGCATGGACTATGACGGCCATGATTTTCAAATCGGCGGATACGAGAAAAGCCGTATGACGAAAGACGGCAATGTGCTGGCCGAATTCGATACGCGGTTTATCGACATTGTCGAGAACAGCCGTGTTGTTTCATCCGTGCGGGTAAATTCAGGCGGCAATGCCCTGTCCTGCTCGCAACACACGATTGATTTTCGAGCAGAAGGCAATGGCACGCGTCTTATCTGCCACGAGCAGGTGGCCTGGTTTCACGGCCACGATATGCGGGCCGAACACGAGGGTGGATGGTCAACACTGCTGGATAGACTGGCTGGGGAAGTCGAAGGCTAGCGTTGCAAAACCAGAGTGTTGCGAGAGCCAGCACATTACCGGCACGTCACCCGCAACCGGGGATTTCATTGCCGGCGGTGGGCTGGCGCGGCCCTGGGCCCCGGACGGTGTACTGGACCGAAATTCTGCCGGTCTGGTGTCGCCGCTGACAGCTCAGCTATTTGCAATTGCGCCAATCACTGCACCACAGGAGACCGAGATGACCACAAATCCAGAGTTGAACAAGGCCAACGCGCAGGCGTTTTATGATCTGATGTTCAATCAATGCAAGCCGCGCAAAGCCATCGAGGCCTATGCCGGTGATGAATACATTCAGCACAATCCGCATGTCGCGGATGGCAAAGATGCGTTCATCGAGTATTTCGAGCGGATGGCGCGGGACTATCCGGGCAAGAAAACCCGTTTCAAGCGGGCGATTGCAGAAGGTCATTTCGTTGTGCTGCACTGCCACCAGACATGGCCTGGCAGTGATGATTATGCCGGCATTGACATCTTCCGCTTCGATGAAAATGGCAAAATCGTCGAGCACTGGGATGTGCTTCAGGTGATTGCAGTTGAATCCAGCAACGATAACGGTTTGTTTTAGTGCGTTTGCCGGACATGGTCAGACGCCACGTGTGGTCTCCAGAACCACGACGTGACGTATGCCCTGCCAGCAAACGCATAATTCCGCTCAAATAAATGATCGGTATCCAACCGGTTTAGCTGAACCAGCCCTTAACCTTGCCCCAGAGTGATTTCTTGGGCGCAGCGGCGACGACAGAGCCCTTGACCGGCTCGCTGCCCTTGATCTCGGGCATGTCTTCACCATCGAAATGTTCTTCGTCAGCCTTAATCTCTGCACGGGCGACGGTCTCTTTGGTAAAGTCGCTGAAATCATCCATGCTGGCCAGGGTGGTGGGGCCGGCCATGCCGTCGGTTTCAAGCTTGTTGGCCTTCTGATAGTCGATCACGGCCTGCTTTGTGCCATTGCCGTAAATGCCATCTGCCGAAATGCCGAGTGATTTCTGCAGTTTCTTCACTGCCGCGCCGCGTGATCCGACCCGCAGCAACACCAGTTCCTGCAAGCCCATTTCCGAGAATGTGTCCGGTCCGGCAATACCGTCGACCGCCAGGTTGTTGGCCTTTTGATAATCCATCACGGCCTGCTTCGTGCCGCTGCCGAAAATACCGTCGGCATCGATCCCGAGTTTTTCCTGCAAACGCTTGACCGGGGCACCGGACATTCCCTGTTTCAAAATAGACATTGTTGCTTCCTTTGTGAAAGATTTGGGCTTCTTGAAAGATTCGGGCCATCAGGCCATTTGGACTATGATGGGATTGTGATTGGCTTGGTGCAGCGATAACGGACAGAAACTGGTTTGGTTGCATGTCAACAGCCCGTCCGTTGTGCTAACGATCAGCCAATGCGCCTGACTTTCAGGAACTCAACAGCAAACCGGCTCTGCATCGCAGCTGCCCTGCGCTGCCGCTGCAATCAAAGCAGGGGACACCATATTTATGCTGGAGCGTTTGAAGGCTTGGGCGCGGACCATAAAGACCGATGTCATTGCGCTTTACATCGCCGTGAAAGACACGCGCACGCCGCTGCTTGCCAAGCTGATAGCCGTCTCTGTGGTGGGTTATGCACTCAGCCCGATTGATCTGATCCCGGATTTCATTCCCGTGGTCGGATACCTCGATGATCTGCTGATTGTACCGCTGGGCATTGTTCTTGCGGTGCGGCTGATACCGCCAGAGCTGATGTCGGAGTTCCGCACACTGGCAAAGCAGCATGAACAGCTTCCAGCGAGCCGGACAGGGGCAATAGTGGTTATCGGCATCTGGGTGGTTGGCGCGACAGTTTTTGGATGGTGGCTGTTCAACCGGTTCGCCGGGTAGCGGTCCGGAAGCAGCGGATTTGAAGCGTGCCAGGCCGCAACATCGCCGATGCGCGCCGCGCGGTTGAATGCGGCAATCCCTTGCATCGGATTGCCAATGGGGGCACCGGCATGTGCGACTGGAATCTGATAACGTACATTATGGAACGTTTTAGAGGCCAAACGGCGACGAAACTCTGTTCTGATTACGGGCGTGTCAAATGCTGAATGAACCTTGCGAAGTTGAGTGTAAATCGTCCATATGTCGGCGCATATTGATTTTCTTATTGAGCGATAAATAATCGGCACTGTCACAGTTCTGTAGAAGTGAATCAACATCATGTGGTTCTGTGATGGTCAAAAACTCCTTCTTTGGGGAGAGGTAGACCACTACTTTCTTACCGCGCTTTAGAAGTTCAAAAACATTGTTGATTGATCCGGCACTTTTCCCGTCCCACAGCACAAACCCATAGTCAGCAACCGCCGCCATTTTTTTGTCCTTTTCGGTGTAGAAATCTCTACCACTTAATTTTTTATCGACCAGAACTTGATCTGTTTGCCAATCACCGACATTATTTCGGCAGGTGGTTCCTGCACAAAAAACCGTGACGTTCCGATAGTGGTTTTGATCCAGAAATACCTGAAGAGCTTTGTCTGCACCATTTGCATCACCGACCACAATCTGAAAATTTTGGTCAATCATGTTTTGAACTCGACTTCTGACAGTGTCGTTGATTCGATTGATTTTTCGCGAACCAGATAGAAAAACGATGGTCATTTTTTGCTCCTTGATTTAGTCATTGTTAAGACAGAAACAAATTCGACTTTTGATTGTTCTGTAAGTATATGGCAGCATGCTTTCAGTGTAGCACCGGATCGATAGAGGTCATCTATCAATAGTACACGATTTCCTGAAATGTCGGTATCACCCTGTATTGAAATTGAATTCATCAAAGCCTCTTTTCGTTCATCAGGATCATCAATGCCTTTTAGTTCTATGCCTGTTTCTTTTTTTAGGTAGCCTTGAAGTACAGGAACACTTCTCTGTTCCCCCAAAGCTTTAGCTATTTCGTCTACAGGTTGGTAAGGGCGATCTTTTGATGACGGTACGGGGATAATTGCATCGAACTGTTCGATTTTGCCGATGGGTTTCAAAAGTTCGACAATCTTTGGTACTACAGATTTATCGTTTTGGTATTTTAACTGGTAGACCAATTCGCCCATTTCACTGCGGGTGGTATCCCATCTATCATGTCCGAATTCATCAGTGCCGAGGTAAGTGCTTGCAAGGGTGTGTAGATCGAATGCAAGCCCCTTTTTCCAATTGCCTTCAAGTCGATATCTCATGCGCTGACCTCCCCTTTTAGATATCTATAGAGCGTTGATCTATCAACTTCTAAAGTTTCTGCTACGGCAGATGGACGTTCGCCTGATTCAATCAATTTGCGAGCGTGTTTAATTTGTGCCGCTGTGAGCGCAGAAGGTCGCCCTAGGCGCACGCCCCGTTTTTTTGCAGCCACAAGTCCTGCTTGGGTGCGTTCGACTATCAGGGAGCGTTCAAATTGCGCCATAGACGCAAACAGGTGGAATATCAGTTCACCATTGGCCGTGGCCGTGTCGATTGTCTCATTGAGTGATTGAAAACCTATATTCCGCACTTTGAGGTCTGCCACCACTTGAAGAAGATGCGGCAATGACCGCCCTACCCTATCCAATCGCCAGACTGTCAGAACATCGCCAGCATCGAGGGAGCGCAAAAGCTTTTCCAGTTTTGGCCGCTTGAGCGATGCACCAGACACTTTCTCGGTGACGACCTTTTCACAGCCAGCCGCCTTTAGCGCATCGCGCTGTGCGTTTGGGTTTTGGTCAACGGTTGAGACGCGGGCATATCCAATTCTCATGCGGATATTTTGCAACAAGATTTTGCGACAGCCAAGTGATTGATTTCACTTACCCACAAAAGGCGTTGCAAAAAGGATCGTACAAAGTTAGTGGTATTATTGACAGGGCATTTAAGACATGCCTATATTGAGTAGGCAATATCGCCAAACTTATCGAGGAGATATCATGACCCCCTACAACCCAGACCGCTTTAACTCCACCTATGAAACCAAAAACGGCGAAGAAATTTGGGCGTTCCTCAATGAGCACGACAACATCATTCGCATGGAAACCGCGACATACCTTGCGCGTCCAGCTGTCGAACCTCTTTCGCCGAAACTCAAGGCAAAGTTCGGAGATGACATCACTGAAGATAGGGTGAAGCAAATGATAGGCCACATGGTGCGTCAAATAATGGAGAAACGCGGCTATCACCATGATCAAAATGCTGTGCGTATTTCTCGTGCACTTAATATTTTTACACGGGCATCTCGATATGCGCCGAATAAAGAAGATGGGAAAACAGAATAATTTTCATTTCAGAAATGCTTGGAATCATTCGACTTCATAAAAAACGCTAAAAGGATAAAATTATTTATAAATATCATAACGTTAAAGACGAAAACTATTTTGTTGATGTAATGCGTAAATTTACAAGAGGGAAAGAGCACATTGAGACTGTGGAGAGAGGTGGCCTGGCAAATCTGAACAATTGAGTTAGGTGGATTTTCTGCTCCCAATCCGGCAGCATTGTCGGGACGAAGGAGCGAAGATGACGAGACGACCCAGACGGAACCACAGCGCTGCATTTAAGTCGAAAGTCGCATTGGCGGCCTTGAAGGGTGACAGAACGATGAGCGAGTTGGCCTCGCAGTTCGATCTGCATCCTAATCAGATCAAGCAATGGAAAGATCATCTGCTCGACGGCGTGATGGAGGTTTTCGACGATAGATCGAACGCGCACAAAGCGCCTGAGATCGATGTCAAATCCCTGCATGCGAAGATTGGCCAGTTGACGCTTGAAAATGATTTTTTAGAAGGAGCGCTCGACAAGGCCGGTCTTCTGCCGAGCGCAAAGAAATGACAGATCGTAATCACAAGCTGAGCCTGACGCGGCAAGCCGATCTGCTGGGGATCAGCCGTGGCAGCCTTTATTACGAGCCGCGCCCGGCCAGTGGATCGCAACTCAGTCTGATGCGCCGAATTGATGAACTGCACATGGCATATCCGTTTGCGGGCAGCCGGATGCTGAAAGGGCTGTTGCGGCAAGAGGGCTTCACCGCTGGGCGGCTGCATGTCGCAACCTGCATGAAAACCATGGGTATTGAGGCGCTCTACCGCAGGCCAAACACCTCAAAGCCTGCGCCTGGCCACAAGATCTACCCCTACCTGCTGCGCAAGCTGGCGGTGACGCGCCCCAATCAGGTTTGGGCGACGGACATTACCTACATTCCCATGGCACGCGGCTTCGTCTATCTTGTCGCTGTTTTGGACTGGTTCAGCCGCAAGGTGCTGGCTTGGCGACTTTCGGTCACGCTGGAAACCGCGCCTTGCATTGAGGCACTCAACGAAGCCATCCACAAGTTTGGCAAGCCGGAGATCATGAACAGCGACCAGGGCAGTCAGTTTATGTCCACGTCCTTCATCAAGGCGCTGAAGGACGTGGACATAAAGATCAGCATGGACGGTAAGGGTGCATGGCGTGACAACGTCTTCGTCGAGCGGCTGTGGCGCAGCATCAAATACGAAGAGGTCTATCTGCGCGCCTATGACAGCGTGTCGATCGCCCGCGAAAGCCTCGCCAGATATCTGGCTTTCTACAACACAAGGAGACCGCATTCATCGCTGGAAGGACTAACCCCCGATCAGACATATAATATCAAGCCCAGGCCGACCATGGTCGCGGCATAAACGGGCGGAAAATCCACTTAAGAAACGGCTCGAAACTGTTCAAACAAACCGAACCACCTCAGAGTTTGGAGAGATGGGAAAAGGAGTTCATCCAAATTATCAAATTAAAACTGAATCAGGGTCACCGCGCTGTTACCATGGAGGAAGTCACGAGGAATATTTGGACGTATCGGAGCATGAGGAAGGATTTAAGCCAGAGAACTTAGCACCAGCACTGACATATGAAGAGTTAAAGAATCAACTGGGTCGCTGTAGGGGCAAGGTTCCTCCTAAATCCTAAGAAATATGACATCTATCTCATGTATTTAGCGAGCGGCAAGTCCTCCACCATATATGCATCTTCACATCAAAGCCGTTGCAAAAAGGAAGGTTTTTGCAACGTGTTTTCGACGCATTTGATTTCAATGGGTTAAGTGTCGCAAAATCTTGTCGCAAAAAGACAAGTGATTTTTTGATTGCCAATCCTAGTTAGTCAGGGCGTTTTGCGAGGCTTTCGGGTGGTATTTTAAAAGTGTCTTCCGCTTCACTGCGAGCTTTGTTCGTGGTGGAAAAACGCTCTGGGCGCAGCTCATGATACTCTCGTAGACAAATTCGTATCAAGTTCGAGAGGGATTTGCCTGTAGAGCTTGCCTCTGGCCGTAACCATTTATCTATGTCTGGATCGATTGTTACCGTTACGCGTTTTTTGGTCATTTTCTATTCCAATGAGGTGGTTCGGTTTGTTTGAACAGTTTCGAGCCGTTTCTTAAGTGGATTTTCCGCCCGTTTATGCCGCGACCATGGTCGGCCTTGGCTTGATATTATATGTCTGATCGGGGGTTAGTCCTTCCAGCGATGAATGCGGTCTCCTTGTGTTGTAGAAAGCCAGATATCTGGCGAGGCTTTCGCGGGCGATCGACACGCTGTCATAGGCGCGCAGATAGACCTCTTCGTATTTGATGCTGCGCCACAGCCGCTCGACGAAGACGTTGTCACGCCATGCACCCTTACCGTCCATGCTGATCTTTATGTCCACGTCCTTCAGCGCCTTGATGAAGTCGATGGACGTAAACTGACTGCCCTGGTCGCTGTTCATGATCTCCGGCTTGCCAAACTTGTGGATGGCTTCGTTGAGTGCCTCAATGCAAGGCGCGGTTTCCAGCGTGACCGAAAGTCGCCAAGCCAGCACCTTGCGGCTGAACCAGTCCAAAACAGCGACAAGATAGACGAAGCCGCGTGCCATGGGAATGTAGGTAATGTCCGTCGCCCAAACCTGATTGGGGCGCGTCACCGCCAGCTTGCGCAGCAGGTAGGGGTAGATCTTGTGGCCAGGCGCAGGCTTTGAGGTGTTTGGCCTGCGGTAGAGCGCCTCAATACCCATGGTTTTCATGCAGGTTGCGACATGCAGCCGCCCAGCGGTGAAGCCCTCTTGCCGCAACAGCCCTTTCAGCATCCGGCTGCCCGCAAACGGATATGCCATGTGCAGTTCATCAATTCGGCGCATCAGACTGAGTTGCGATCCACTGGCCGGGCGCGGCTCGTAATAAAGGCTGCCACGGCTGATCCCCAGCAGATCGGCTTGCCGCGTCAGGCTCAGCTTGTGATTACGATCTGTCATTTCTTTGCGCTCGGCAGAAGACCGGCCTTGTCGAGCGCTCCTTCTAAAAAATCATTTTCAAGCGTCAACTGGCCAATCTTCGCATGCAGGGATTTGACATCGATCTCAGGCGCTTTGTGCGCGTTCGATCTATCGTCGAAAACCTCCATCACGCCGTCGAGCAGATGATCTTTCCATTGCTTGATCTGATTAGGATGCAGATCGAACTGCGAGGCCAACTCGCTCATCGTTCTGTCACCCTTCAAGGCCGCCAATGCGACTTTCGACTTAAATGCAGCGCTGTGGTTCCGTCTGGGTCGTCTCGTCATCTTCGCTCCTTCGTCCCGACAATGCTGCCGGATTGGGAGCAGAAAATCCACCTAACTCAATTGTTCAGATTTGCCAGGCCACCTCTCAAAACGTGTCAATCAATGTGGCAATCGCCACTGCGATACTTAGTATGATACCAGTTTCTGTAATTACGCTTCCTCCAATTGGTAGGAAAAACAAATATGAGGGGAATGCGGCTTTTGCCGCAGACATTAGCATAATTAAAACACTGCCAAGAATAATCGGTTTCATGGGCGCACTCCTTGCGCCCTCGGTGATAGCCGTAATAGATTAAAATAACGTTTAGGGTGCATCACTTTTTGCGGTGGATGCAACGCTACTCCTGCATCCATCAAATATCAGAACGTTGCAAAAAGGATGGTTTTTGCGACAAGTCATTGGCTGCACCTGATTTAAAAACGGCATTAGGATTGAATAATTCAAGCCAATTCATTAGAAAAATTGGCAATTTTGGTAATAAATTGTCATCTGCGCGTCTTTGTTCAAAAAATCGCATGCGCAATAATGTATTTAAGATTTGGATCTTAAATTGAAGAAAACTATTTTAAAGCGTTTCTTGTAGTTTAATTCATATTTGGTGGAAGTTTTTTTATTTTGTAATTAGCAAAAAACTGCCAATTCAAATATCCAATTAGAGCAACCAAAATAATCGTTCCACCTGCAATGGTTCGAGCGCTCGGCGTTTCATCCAGAAACAGCCAAACCCATAAGGGGCCAGTGATTGTCTCCGCTGTTCCCAAGAGTGCCGCAAATGCTGATGGTATGCTGCGAGCACCGATTGTGAAGCAAACAAGACCCAAGGCCAGCGAAGTGCCAAAAACAAACATCACTGACAATTGAAACGTGGATACAATCATCCAGGCGGTGGTCGATAAGCACATAAACACTGAAATGAGCCAACCGATCATCGTGCCAGTGCAGGCTGCAGGGGTCATTCTAATATTGGAGTATCTGCGTGTAATGACGGTAGCACCGGCAAAGGCAAAGGCAATTAAAAATGCAAGCCCGTCGCCAATTGGCGAAATATTACCCTTAAGCGAGTCTGAAACCATCACAAGAATGCCAGCAATCACAGCGCCGATCGCAATCCAGGTCGATTTGCGCAACGGTTCGCTAAAAAACACCCTTGATAAAAGCGCTGCAATTAAAGGCACACCAGCTTGCATCAGCAAAATATTGGCTACGCTGGTAAATTGAAGCGCGATGATAAAACTTGTTGATGCGGTGGCAAAGGCAACGCCTACTGCAAACCCTGGCCAACCCATATCAAGAAATAATTTGTATGTTCCGCGCATTCCATCACGCCAAAACATAAAGGCAAGCAAACAAACAGAAGCAATGCCCGTACGCCAAAAAATGACGACCCAAGGATCTGCAATATCAGCGAGGCGCGCGAGCAACCCGCCCATGCCCCAAACGAGAGCCGCTGCCAAAACCAGCAATGCACCTTGTGCTATGTTATCTTGTGAATTTGCGTCTGTGTTCATTTTAGTTCTTTTCAATTGAAAACCAAAAAAGCATTGATCGATAGCGAGCTACACAAGGGATTGGCACTGTCGCAAATACGGCTCAAATAACAACTTATTTGATAGGCTCATAGCAGCCGCCATTGATTCAACAAGTCCACCGTTCGCTTTTGACCCAGAACTTCAGTTGATGTGCAAGAACTAAAAGTTTTACAACGGCTTTGAACTGTCGCGTTTGAATTTTAGCGCTACATTCACAAAGTCGCACAATCGGATATCTGGAATGTGGCCGCCAACAAATTGAAATTGCCCGGAAGTATTGAAATTGCCCGGAAGTGACTGGTGTTATTGAAACGGTCGGCGTTCATACTATTTTCTTCAATAGGATAAATCTAACCAGGGAATTGATATGGCTGGCGGTTGGACGAAAGATGGCGCAATTCAGGATCAGATAGATGACACTGTATCCGATGCTGTTCAAAATGCGCGGTCACGCATGAATGCCGGTCCAAGCGCAGAGTTTTGCGAGGAATGCGGTGAACCCATTCCTGAACCGCGCAGACAAGCCGTCCCTGGCGTCAAAACCTGCGTCCAGTGCCAATCGAGACGGGATTCAAAAATCGAACACAGCACCTTCAACCGGCGTGGCAGCAAAGACAGCCAATTGCGCTGAACAAACACGCAACTTGGCGAGGATCAGCCGTCGATCAGATCATCATGCTCACGCCGCAATAATCTGCGCAATTCCGTCATTTTCCGGCGCTAAGTTTCCGGCCGATATAACCCGGTTCCGGCCAGCCTCTTTGGCGCGATAGAGCGCCGCATCGCCGGCCTTGACAAGATCTTCAGCGGTCACCGTGTGAGACTGTCGGCTGGCACAGCCAATGCTGACGGTAACTTTGATATCCTCACCGGTTCCGTAATTGATAACAGCATTTTCGATAGCGCTGCGCAGCCGCTCCGCCATCGCCATGGCGCTGTCCTCGCCGCTTTGTGGAAGAATGATCGCAAATTCCTCGCCGCCATATCGGGTCACCACGTCCCCCGGCCGAGTTGTTTCGCTTAATAACCGGGCAATGGCCTGCAATACCCGGTCGCCGGTTTGATGGCCGTGCTCATCGTTAACGCGTTTGAAGAAATCGATATCAACCATCAGGAGCGCCAGCGACCGTTTGTGGCGATCCGCAATCTCGCATTCCTGCGGCAGCTGCTCGTCGAAACTGGCACGATTGAACAAGCCTGTCATGCCATCATGGGTCGCGCGCAGTTCAAGTTCCCGATGCAACCGCTGGAATGTGGCAGACGCGATGTTTAACACCCTGCCGAGTTGTCCCAGTTCGTCCCTGGTGTTGCGAAGTTTAACCCTGTGGGAGAAGTCCTTCTTGACGAGCTTGTGTGCGGCCTCATGAAGTTTTGTGATGGGCCGGAGTACCGAACGGCCGACTGCGAGCCCCATACCAATCAAAAGGCCCAGACCGATGAGAATGGCACTCAACATCGCATAAAAGGCCCTTCCTCCGACGAATTGGGCAGATTCCAGACGCGTCTGCATATCCTGCATTGAAAGTTTCTGGTACCTGGATATCGTCTCATAGAGCGGATCGACCACCGCGTGCACGCGCGCCAGAGCTTTGGTGTTCGCCTCGTTTGTGCCCGGCGTGTTCTGGAATACGTTGAGCATTTCAGCTTTCACACCTTGCCACGCCCGGTTGGTTACGGGGAGCGAGATTTTGGAATGGGCGTGTTCATTCGATCCGAATTGCCTCTCGGCTTCGGCCAGTTGGTGGAACTGCATATCCACCTGCTCCTCGATCGCTTTGAAACGGAATTGCGCGGACTGATCGCCTTCGAACAAGTAACCATATGCCAGATGATCAATCTCCCGCAGTGACTCCTGGATGCGACTGATCACGGAAATATCGAGATGCGTTTCCTCTACACTGTGCTCATATATATTCAGGAGCGCGCGGCCTGAAATCACAGTTATCAGGGCCATGATTGCAAGGCCAAGAATGGCAAGAGCGAAGGCGTATTGAAATCTTATGTGAATCGATCTGTGGAAAGGGTACGCAATCGCGGACCAGAATTTATGGAGCTGGCTGCGTCCCCTCCAGCGATTGCCCGAATAGCGAGGGGTTTTCAGACCCTGCGCGCCCGCAGGTTCGCGCCCAAAAAAACCAAAAAAGGAAAAACTTTTCAATTCGTACCACCCTTCTGTCAGCCCAGGTAAATCTGCTGATGTTGCAAAGAGCGTCTCACAATATTTTTTAGTTTAAGAAAATTCGATATTCCAATTTTTATTCAATAGTGAATTTAAATTTTAATCATATTTCTCGTTGAAGCCTCGGACGGGCCTGCGGTGAAGAGGCGGTACCGGAAAGTCCGCCTGCAGATCTTGCGCGCAGGGCTTTAAAACCGGACAGTTTCAAGCAAGGTTACCAGATCGGTTTTGCAGTGCAGCGAAAACGATCGTTGTTGCACCATTCCACTTACCTTCGACCCAAAACCCCTCAAGGACACGGATTGCCGTGGATCTTGTGCAATTCGTTGATGCGGTCTTCCAACTCGTCGCTCAAATCCAGATCTGCCGCGCCCAAAGCCACATCCAGTTGCGCCAGTGAGGTTGCGCCGATGATGGTGGCGGTGGTGAAGGGGCGGGCGGTGGCAAAGGCGATGGCCATTTGCGCCGGGTCAATGTCAAACTTTGCGGCGAGCGCGACATAGGCGGTGTAGGCCGCCTCCGCGCCCGGGCCCTCATAACGGGCCATGCGGTTGAACAGTGTGCGCCGGGCGCCTTTTGGCCTTGCGCCGTTGAGATATTTGCCGGTGAGAAAGCCCTGGGCCAAGGTGGAATAGGCCAGCAGGCCGACATCTTCACGCAAGGCTACTTCAGCAAGATTGACCTCGAATGTGCGGTTGACCAGATTATAAGTATTCTGGATCGACTGGACCCGCGCCAGACCCTTTGTCCGGTGGGCTTCCAGCCAGGACATGGTGCCCCAGCTGCTTTCATTGGAAAGGCCGATGGCGCGAATTTTGCCGGCAGTGACGAGCTCCGTCATGGCCTCCAGGGTTTCCTCGATCGTGATTTCATCCTCAAGCCGTTCAGGCTGTTTGAAGCGCATCGGGCTGGCGCCGAAGCCGGGCATGTTCCGGTCGGGCCAGTGAATCTGATACAGATCGATATAATCGGTTTTCAGTCGCGTCAGGCTTTTGTCGACGGCTTCAAAGATGTTCTTGCGGTCCAGCTTCGGCAGCGCGCCGTCATCGCGAAACCAGTCCATGCGGTCGCTGCGGCCGACCACCTTGGTTGCCAGAATGACTTGATCGCGGTTGCCGCTCGCCTCAAACCAGTCGCCGATGATCTGCTCGGTGCGCCCGGCCGTGGCGGCCTTTGGCGGAATCGCATACAGCTCGGCCGTATCAAAGAAATTGACCCCCGCTTCAAGCGCGCGGTCCATCTGGGCAAAGCCGTCGGCTCTGGTGTTCTGTTCGCCGAAGGTCATGGTGCCAAGGCACAGGGCGGAAACATTGATATCGGTGCGGCCAAGCCTGCGCATGTCCATAGGTAAGGTCCTGAATTGGTGAGAAATAAATGCGATCTGGTGGGAGGTGTTACGAGGCGTCGGCGATTCTGTCCAGCAGCGCTTCAACGCTGGGTAAAATGCGCTCCACGATCACGGCAACGCCGTCTGCTGTGGGATGCAGCCCATCGGCCAGGTTGAGCGCCTTTTGTCCGGCGACGCCGTCGAGGAAAAACGGATAGAGGAGGACATCGTATTTGTCGGCAAGCTCGGGGTAAATGGCATTGAATTCGGTGCCGTAATCCGCGCCAAGATTGGGCGGCGCGAGCATTCCGGCGAACAGAACCTCAATGCCGCGTTCGGCAAAGCGGGCGAGTGCCGTATCCAGAGCGGTGCGGGTGATCTGCGGGTCAATGCCGCGCAGCGCGTCATTTGCGCCCAGTTCCAGAATGACACCGTCAATGTCCTCGCCAATCGACCAGTCCAGCCGTGCCAGCCCGCCGCTTGCGGTATCGCCGGATACCGCGGCGTTGCGCACTTCGACATGCAGCCCCTTCGCGGTGAGCGCTGCCTGCAGCTGATCGGGAAACGCCGCTTGCGGGGCCAGTTGATAGCCTGCCGACAGACTGTCACCAAACGCCGCCAGAACGGCTTTTTGTTCCGCCATTGCCGGTCCGGTCCAGAATACGGCCTGCCAGGCCAGCAAACATGCTGCAGCTATTATTTTGCAATGCATCAGAAGTTTCCCATATGAGAGCAAGTCTTTCATTCCGGTCTCAGCCACAAATTGTGCTTTTGGCTGTGCTGTTGGCCGTGCAATTTCCATATAGGGCAGAATATCGTGACCGAAATACCCTCGAGCCAAACCGCCGGGCCAGCCATTCGACTTGATGACGTTCATCTCAGCCTCGGCAGCGGTGCGGGACGGGTTCATATATTGAAGGGTTTTTCGTTTGAAGTGAAGCGCGGCACGTCTCTCGGTCTGATCGGACCCAGCGGCTCGGGCAAATCCACCCTGCTGATGGTGATCGGCGGGCTGGAACGGGCCGATAGTGGTGTGGTTGAGATTGCCGGCCAGAGCTTTGACGGGCTGTCTGAAGATCAGCTGGCGGTGTTCCGCGGTGCTCATATCGGCATCGTGTTTCAGTCGTTTCATCTGATTGCCAATATGACGGCGCTGGAAAATGTTGCCGTTCCGCTGGAGCTTGCCGGTGCGGCAGATGCGTTTGAGCGCGCCCGCAGCGAGTTGGAAAGCGTCGGCCTTGGCCAGCGGATGGGCCACTATCCTTCGCAACTGTCCGGAGGCGAGCAGCAACGTGTCGCCATTGCGCGCGCTCTGGCACCAAGGCCAACCCTGCTGATTGCCGATGAACCCACCGGAAATCTGGATGCCGAAACCGGCCGCGACATCACCAATCTGATGTTCAAAATCCAGAAGGAACGCGGCATGACGCTGGTTCTGGTGACCCATGATGGCGGTCTGGCCAATGAATGCGAACGGGTTGTCGCGATTCGCTCCGGGGAAATTTATGAAGACCGGGCGGCAGGTGAAGACCTGCTGCAAAGCGCATGAGTGCGCCGGCTTTGCCGAATCAGGCTCTCCGGGTTGCGCCGCCTGCCGGGTTGTCATTGCGCTTTGCGCTGCGCGAATTGCGCGGCGGGCTGAAAGGGTTTTACATTTTTCTGGCCTGTCTGGCGCTCGGCGTCACGGCGATTGCCGGGGTCGGCTCGGTCTCGCGCTCTCTCAATGAGGGGATATCCCAGGGCGGCACCACGATCCTGGGCGGTGATATCGCCGTTGAACTGGTTCATCGCGAGGCGGAGGCAGCCGAGCGGGCCTATATCGACAGTCTCGGCGAGGTGTCAGAGATCGCCACGATGCGGGCCATGGCGCGGCGCACTGACGGTACTGACCAGACGCTGGTCGAATTGAAAGCAGTCGACGCTGCCTATCCGCTGACCGGCAGGGTGGAGACAGCCACCGGCGCGGAATTTGCGCCACTGCTGGAACGCGCGTCGGACCCGGACGGATTGTGGGGCGCGCTGGCAGTGCCTGAACTTCTTGCCCGGCTCGATCTGGAGGTCGGCGATACGCTGAAGCTTGGCGATTTGACGTTTCAGATCCGCGACACGCTGACGGTTGAACCGGACCGGCTTGCCACTGGCTTCGGCTTTGGTCCACGGCTGATGATCTCTGCACCGGCGCTGCGCGAAAGCGGCCTCATTCAGCCCGGCAGCCTGATGGACTGGGTATACCGGGTCAATCTGCCTGCCAATGCCAATTCGGATGCTGACATGGAGCGCATTGCGGCGGACGCGGACGAAAAATTCCCGCTGGCAGGCTGGGATATTGATACCCGCAACAATGCCTCTCCGGGTCTGCGCCGCAATATCGAGCGATTTGCGCAATTCCTCACCCTTGTCGGCCTGACAGCGCTGGTTATCGGCGGCGTCGGTGTTGCCAATGCAGTGCGCGCCTATCTCGACACCAAGCAGAAAGTCATTGCCACTCTCAAATCGGTCGGCGCATCGGGCGGCTTTGTGTTCCGGGTCTATCTGTTTCAAATCCTGATCCTGGCGCTGGTCGGTATCGCCATTGGACTGTTGGCAGGTGCGGCAGTGCCATTTGTGGCGGCCGGTTTTCTGCGTGACATCCTGCCGGTTGATACCGCCATGGGGATTTATCCCCAAGAACTCGCTTTGGCAGTGCTTTACGGCATTCTGACCACCCTGGTGTTTGCGCTGTGGCCGTTGGGGAAAATTCAGCAGGTATCGCCGACCGCGCTGTTCCGAGATGAAGCTGTCGCCGGGTCCGGCCTGCCGGGATGGCCTTATCTGCTGGGTTTTCTCGGCGCGATTATCGCGCTCATCAGCGCTGCGATTTTCCTGTCCTATGATCCGTTTATCGCCACCGTGTTTGTTGGCGCCTGTGTGGTTGCCTTCGTGCTGCTGCGGTTTGTCGCCACGCTGATTATGGCGGCGGCAAAACGCGTGCCGCGTCCGCGTTCAACGCCATGGCGGCTGGCCATCGGCAATCTGCACCGCAAAGGCGCGTTGACGCCAAGCGTGGTGCTGTCGCTGGGGCTGGGGCTGGCGCTGCTGGTATCGCTGACCCTGATCGACAGCAATTTAAGACGGCAGCTCAGTTCCACCATTGCCGAACAGGCGCCGAGTTTTTTCTTTGTCGACATTCAGAGCAATGATCTGCAGCAGTTCAAGGATGTGCTGTCCGGTGTTGCGCCCGGCGGCGAAGTCGTAACGGTTCCGATGCTGCGCGGGCGGATGATCTCGCTGGCCGGTGTCCCGGTCAACGAGATTGAAGTACCGCCCGGCTCGGAGTGGGCGCTGCGCGGTGATCGCGGCGTCACCTATTCCGCAACTCTGCCGGAAAACTCGAATTTGACCGAGGGGGTCTGGTGGCCGGAAGATTATCAGGGCAAGCCTCTGGTTTCCTATGATGCGGAACTGGCCACAGAGTTCGGTCTGAAGATCGGCGATGAGATTTCCGTCAATGTGCTTGGCCGCGAAATTGCGGCCGAGATCGCCAATCTGCGCGAAGTGGACTGGGAAACGCTGGCGATCAATTTTGTTCTGGTGTTCTCACCCAATACATTTGCCGGTGCGCCGCACAGCGTTCTGGCCACCCTGACCTATCCGCAGGGTTCACAGACCGAGGATGAGCTGGCGGTGCTGAAAACCGTGACGAATGCGTTTCCGGCGGTGACATCTGTGCGGGTGAAGGATGCTCTGGACCAGGCCAACGCGCTGATCGGACAACTGGCCCTTGCGGTGCGGGTGGCAGCCAGCATTGCGCTGATTGCCAGTATACTGGTTCTGGGCGGCGCGCTGGCGGCCGGACAGCGGCATCGTGTTTATGACGCCGTCATTCTGAAAACGCTGGGGGCGACGCGGATGAAGCTCATTCAGGCTTTCGGCCTTGAATATCTGCTGCTGGGCTCCGTCACGGCGGTGTTCGGGCTGATTGCCGGGTCAGGGGCGGCGTGGTTCGTACTGGAGCGGGTGATGGGCGTGGATTTCACATTCCTGCCCTCAGTGGCCCTGTCTGCACTGCTGACGGCCCTTGTGCTGACAGTCGGATTCGGGCTGGCCGGTACCTGGCGTCTGCTCGGTCAGAAAGCCGCGCCGGTGCTGCGGGAACTGTAAGGCAGGTCGGGCACGGGCTCTTTACATAAAGCCTGCGGGCTGGCTTTCGACCAGTGCAACTTTCAGCTTTTCCAGGGCGCGGCATTCGATCTGTCTGACCCGCTCCTTGGAAATGCCAAGGGTTATTCCAAGGGATTCAAGGGTTGCGCCGTCTTCACTGAGGCGGCGGTCGCGGACAATGCGCATTTCCCGTTCCGACAAGACACTCATTGCCGATTTCAGCCATTTGGAGCGGCGCTCCTGGTCCATGGCTTCCGGCACTGTCTCACCCTGATTGGGGCGCTCATCGACGAGAAAATCCTGGCGGTCAGCGCTTCCCCCGTCGCTTTCCGTGAGCGGGGCGTTTAACGACATGTCCGGTCCGGAGAGACGGGAATTCATCGTCGCGACATCCTTCACGGAGACGCCTATGGCATTGGCGATCTCGGTGAAAGTCTCATGGGTCGGAACGCCGCCATTGGCGGCGGTGAGCTTGGCACGGAGCCGGCGCAGGTTGAAAAACAGGGATTTTTGAGCCGAACTTGTGCCGCCGCGGACAATCGACCAATTGCGCAGAATATGGTCCTGAATCGAGGCGCGGATCCACCAGGTGGCATAGGTTGAGAACCGCACTTCGCGCTGTGGATCAAACCTTGCCGCAGCCTCCAGCAGACCGACATGGCCTTCCTGGATGAGATCGCTCATTGAAAGCCCGTAATAGCGGAATTTGGCAGCGAAGGAAATCACCAGCCTCATATGCGCCGACGTCAGCTTGTGCAGGGCTTCCTGATCGCCTGCCTCTTTCCAGCGGACCGCAAGCTGGTGCTCCTCGTCGCGCTCCAGATAGGGCGCTTTCATGGCTGTCCGCATGAAGGTTCGGCGTGCCGTGTGATCATCACTCATACAAATCTCCGCTGCCGGTTGGTCTGTGTGCAGGTGCTCTAAGGTTGAGTACGGGCATGTGGACAAAACGGATCACTCAGCGGCCGGTTTTTGTGACCGGGAGTCTGGAAGTGTACTCTGAAAACATAAAAAACCGGAGCTGCTGGGCAGCTCCGGTTGGCAGTTTGTGGTTTATGAATGGGCTCAGGCCCGCATGCTATGCAGCAGCAGCAGCCTTCGTCTCCGTTTCATCCTCGGCAGCATCCTCTTCGGTGGTCTTGGGACCACGGCGCGGGCTTTTTGCCAGATGGGATTCAATCAGACGCACGGTTTCTGTCTCGGTCTGCTTGTTGACTGCAGACAATTCCCGGGACATGCGCTCCAGAGCAGCTTCATAAAGCTGGCGCTCGCTGTAGGACTGCTCGGGCTGATTTTCAGAGCGGAACAGGTCCCGCACGACTTCGGAAATCGAGATCAGATCGCCCGAATTGATTTTCGCTTCATATTCCTGGGCGCGGCGGCTCCACATGGTGCGTTTGACGCGGGCACGGCCTTCCACAGTGGTCAGCGCTTTGGTGACGGTTGCATCGTCAGCCAGTTTGCGCATGCCGACACTGTCGATTTTCGCGACCGGAACCCGGAGGGTCATCTTGTCGTTGAGAAATTCGATGACAATGAGTTCCAGTTCCATGCCTGCGATTTCCTGCTTTTCAATAGCAGTAATCTGACCGACACCATGCGCCGGATAGACAATATACTCGCTCACTTTGAAACCGTGACGCTGGGTTGTTTTCTTGACTGCCATACGCTTTTCACTCCTAAGTCCGGTCCCGGATACGTATCTTAGACCGGACGGGTTTGTGCACCATACACAGACAGAAGTTTAAGCTGTCTGAATTGTTGGCGCTTTGCCTGCTTGTTAGATGGTTAATTCCGGGTTGGGCGGCTGGATTCTTTTCGTTTGCGCGGTGCAGGCAGCCGCAATTGCTGCCATGCCCGGTGTCCTGTGTTGTGCCGTCAACCAATTCATATGCCGAAAGGTCCCTAAATCCGCGTGACCACAATAGAACCTGCCTTGCGCACTGTCCTCCAGCGCACCAGGCTGATTTCAAACCTAAACCGGGTACTTCCAGCTGAAAATAAACAGCCGGAATTGCAGCTTCAAATGATGTTTTGTCATCCGTTGACTCGAACGTTGATTCGAAAATCGCTTGGCGACCTGCCCGACAAGATTTGATGTCAATCTCTGTATAACAAAAAAAACCGGAAAAATCAATGGTTTCTCGCGGTGCACAAAAATTGGGTAAAGAAGGCTGACATATTCGGGGCTGTCAGTCGGTCAGACCGGTGTGGATCGGGCTTTAATCGCCTTCGCCCGGTGCCTCGGTGAAATATTTCTCGAATTTGCCGCCCTCGCCATCATGTTCCTTGGCGTCTGCCGGCGGTTCCCGCTTGATGGTGATGTTAGGCCATTTCTCGGCATATTCGGTGTTGATCCGCAGCCACTTTTCCAGCCCGGGTTCAGTATCGGGCTTTATCGCTTCGGCCGGACATTCAGGTTCGCAGACACCACAATCAATGCATTCATCGGGATGGATCACTAGCATATTGTCGCCCTCGTAAAAGCAGTCCACCGGACAGACCTCAACGCAATCCATGTATTTGCATTTGATGCAGTTTTCGGCAACGATATAGGTCAAGAGTCGGCTCCTGGATCGGGCTTTCGAGTTTGAATTCTGCTATCTGGTTTTCCGGCAAAGCTCAAGCAAAAGCAGTGCGGCAGACAGCCGGTTTTTAGTCATCTGTTCCCTTCAGACGGATCAAATCCCGACGGGCACGCTTGTCGGGACGTTTGTCTGGAGCCGGAGCTGGCCCCTTGCGGGCCCTTTCTTCTGCTGTCATGGGGACAGGCGGCGGCGTCAAATCCTGGTAGAGAGTTGCAGCTTCGACTGCCGGGCCGCGCCGTGTGCCAGCTTTGACAAATTTAAGTATCCTGATCCGTTTTGGCAAGGCGATGGTGAGCACATCTTCCGGTTTTAGGACAAAACTCGGCGATGTAGTGCGCTCGCGGTTGACGCGAATATGCCCGCCCTTCACGAGCTTCTGTGCCAGGCTCCGGGTTTTCACTGTGCGGGTGAACCAGAGCCATTTGTCGAGCCGCTGTTGGTCGTCCTCTGACACGACAAGATCAGTTCATTTGATAAGTCGACATCAACGTAGCCTAATCCTTCTTTCGAAGAGTCTGTTTGAGGGCGGCCAGAGCCGCAAATGGTGAATCCGGGTCGATCTTTTTTTCCGGCCTTGGCGGCCGGCCGCCCGGACCGGGTTTGCGGGTGGATTTATGGCCAGGTTTCTGATCCGATTTGTGATCCGATTTTCGGCTTCTATTGTGGTCTTGATTTTGGCCCTGATTTTGGCCAGACCTGTCGCCTCCGGGGCTGGCATCCTGCTTCTGGCCGGATCTTTGGCGTTGAGATTGCCTGCCGTCGCGTTTGCCTGCGCTGCGGTCATTGTGAAACCGCGGTTTGGGACGCCACACTTCGATAAAACGGGCCTCATCAGCATCTGCTGCAGGAGCGTTCTCAGCAGGGCTGGCGTCAGAACTGGCAACAAAAGGACTGGCATCAGAAGGACTGGAAACAGCAGGACTGGCAGGTTCGGTTGCCGACACCGCATCGTCAGCGGAAGTCGGGGTGGTGGTGGCCGCGCTGGCGTCAGCGGCTTCTGCAGGCGCAACATCAGAAGGCACAACATCAGAAGGCGCGATGTCTGACGGGGCAGCATGAGCGGGAGCAGTGTCCGGTTGAGCTGTTTGCGCAACTGCTGTTTCTGCAATTGTTGTTTCTGACGCTAATATTTCTGGCGCTAATGTTTCTGGCTCAGCGGGTTGGCCGTTTTCAGCGCTGGACGCAGCACCAGGCGCTGTCTGGCCAGCCTCGGCGCTGTCCGCTTCGCCCGGTTCCGCAGCTGATTCAGATTGAGGTTGCGGTATCGGGGCCTGCTCTGCTTCGCGGCGTTCCATGCGATAGCCAAGAGATTTCAGCACTTCGCTGAAATCCTCGCCGGCACAGCCGAGCAGGGAAGTCATGCCGACAGTGATGGTGAAGCCCGGACCGTCCAGCGCACCTTGAGGCTTTTCGCCCGCTCCGCCGGGTTTCCAGGCCATCAGGGGCCGGATCAGATCGGCCAGCCGTTCCAGAATATCAATCCGTACTGCCCGCTTGCCGCAGATCTTGAAGCCGACGAGGCGGTAGAGTTCCGGCAGATAGCTCGGTTCGACCGGAACCGACGTACGCCCGGCGGCTGACAAAGCAGGAATTTCCTCCCGGCCTGGCAGATCAACCTCACCCTTGTGAAGCGCAAACAGATCAACCAGCAATTTACTCGGCGCCGGTTTGAGCAATTGCGGCACGAAGATATGAAATGCCCCGAATCGCACGCCAAGCTGGCGCAGTCCGGCTCTGGTTTCCTGATCCAGCGCCTTGATTTCGTCGGCAATGGCGGACCGCGCCATAATGCCGTGATGTTCCGACAGGCGGAATGCCACGCCGCGCGCCGTGCCGGACAGGTTTTCAGCGTCCGTGAGATCGAATAATGGCTTCAGCAGTGTTTTGATATGGCTGTCCAGCCACAGATCGAGCCGTGCCTGTATCTGGTCGCGGGGGGCACCGTTGAGTTGTTCATCCGCCAGCAACAGGGTGCGTGGATGCAGCATCTGCTCGGTCGCAATGGCTTTGGCAATGACCTCGCCGCGCCAGCGAATAGACCCGTCCGCCGTCAGAGTGAAATCCTCATTCGGGCTTTGCGACGCCTTGACGGCTTTCTTGCTGATCGCCTCTGCCAGAGACTTGTCGGCAGCCGCGCGCACAGCCTTGGCATCAACGCCTTCTGCCGATGGATCGGCCTGGAACCGGAAGCCGGACAACTGGCCGACATGATGGCCTTCGACCAGCACGTCACCGGTGGATGTAATCTCTGCATCAAGCATAGTCTTCTCTTTCAGTTGCCGCATCAGCACACTGGTGCGGCGGTCGACAAATCGTTGGGTCAGTTGATCGTGGAGAGCGTCCGACAGACGGTCTTCCACTGCTCGGGTTGCTTCCTGCCAGGTCCAGGCGTCTTCCAGCCAGTCGGCACGGTTGGCAACAAAGGTCCATGTACGGATCTCGGCGATGCGGCCAGCCAGCGTATCAATATCACCGACGGGTTTATCGGCCCGTTCGACCTGTTTGCCAAACCAGTTTTCATCTATTTTTCCGTCACGGGCAAGAAAACCGAAAATATGATTGATCAGGTCTGAATGCTGGACGGGCGATATGTTCAGATAATCGGGAATGCGGCAGGCATTCCACAACAGTTCGACACGGTCGGGGCGGGTTACCAGAGCGGTCACTTCCGGGTCGCGTGAGAGGCGGTCGAGCGCCTCCCAGTCCTCCGTCGGCGGTGCGCGGGTCAGGCCCGGTGCATCGGGTGTGATTTCAAGGCTTCTGCGCAAGCTGTCGATGGTCGAAAAATCCAGCTGGCGATTGCGCCATTGCAGGATTTTCACCGGCTGAAAGCGGTGGTTCTCGATGGCATCGACCAGCTCTTCGGAAAACGGCGGCACCGCATGGGAGACGCCAAAGGTGCCGTCGCGCAGATGACGCCCGGCGCGCCCGGCAATCTGGCCGATTTCCGCTGCATTCAGTTTGCGGAATTGAAACCCATCATATTTGCTGTCAGCGGCAAAGGCGACATGATCGACATCCAGATTGAGGCCCATTCCAATGGCGTCGGTGGCGATGAGAAAATCCACATCGCCATTCTGGTACAATTCGACCTGTTTGTTGCGCGTGCGCGGACTGAGCGAGCCGAGAACCACGGCTGCGCCGCCGCGCTGCCGGCGAATCAGTTCGGCAATGGCATAGACCTCATGGGCGGAAAAGGTGACGATAGCTGACCGGCTCGGCAGGCGGGTCAGTTTTTTTGAGCCGGTATAGGCCAGGACGGACATGCGCGGCCGGGTGATGATGTTCGCCCCCGGAAGCAGCCGCTCAACGATGGAGCGCATGGTTTCTGCGCCCAGCAACAGAGTTTCCTGGGTGCCACGCAGATTGAGTAGCCGATCGGTAAAAATATGGCCGCGATCGAGATCTGACGCCAGCTGGATTTCATCGATGGCGGCAAAGGCGCATGTGGTATGATTTGGCAGCGCCTCGACGGTGCAGACGAAATAGCGCGCGTTTTTTGGAACAATTTTCTCTTCACCCGTCACCAGCGCGACATTCTCCGCCCCGGCGCGGACAACCAGTTTATTAAAGACTTCACGGGCGAGAAGACGCAGGGGCAGGCCGATAATACCGCTCTCATGGCCGAGCATGCGCTCAATTGCCAGATAGGTTTTTCCGGTATTGGTGGGGCCAAGAACCGCAGTTACATTGCGGTTGTGCATGCGCGTCGGTGTTTCAGGTTTAGCCGAACCGGTGGAGAGGGCATCATTAAGGGCCACGCGCGCCGCTTTCTTTCAGGCGGGCCAAACGCACAATTTCGATCAGACTACATTATCGATCAGACCACATTATCGATCAGACAATGACAGCGCGTTCAGCCGGATTGTAGGTTACTGGCTGCGACAATGTGCAGCGTCGGGCCGGTTGATAGCACCGGCTATTCCTGATTGCCAGTCCTGTCACTGTTTTATGCTGAATCGCGATCGGCGTGCCGGGCAAACTCCGCGGCGCAATTTACTGCGACCGGAGGGCCGCTACGTTTCCATGCTGAATTAAGGTGTGGAACCATAGCGGAACAAACCGTGCCCGAATCGCTGTTTATTTGTTGTTCTTCTTTTGTTCACCACAATCAGTTGTGGTTCTCACGGTATCCAAACACTAAACACCGTGGAAGCGGATTTTTTCGCAGTGCGTGCGCAGCCGCGGCATTTACGATTTTGGTTCAAAACGGGACAGCTGAATCGCCGGGAGATATGGCACTTTTCAAAGTGGCCTGCAGTATTATTAACCAATGGATCGAATGAGGAACAGACAGGCGACGAATCAGTGACTGTCCTGAGTTGCTGGTTTGTTCTTACAAGATAATGCGTTTCGGAGAAGCCCAGCTACATGATATGCAAGGCCACCGATCAGCATCCTGCCGGCGGACGCACAGTTTCTCCGCTTTGTTAAGGTTTCTGTTCCAAAACAGAACAGGCCTTGGCCGTGTGTTCGCTGCAGCGGTGATTTCGCTGCTGCTACCACCACTGCCACCACTACTGCCAAGGCTACTGGCGCCGACATGTGGCGGGACAGGCAACAGAATCTTTCGATGATCAAGGAAAACCTTGACGCATGGCTGCTTTCTGCCCTATGACCGCTGCGAATTACCTCCCTATGCATTCGGGTGCACGGTGTTGAGGCCTTTCCGGCCTCCCATTGGCAGTTGCTAATGGCCAGCGTCCGAACCGGTTTTCAGCCACACAGGGTGGATTGTCGAACAAAATTTTCGAAAGGTTTGTGCCATGGCACGACGCTGCGACTTGACCGGTAAAGCGGTTCTGACAGGAAACAATGTAAGCCATGCGAAGAATCGTTCGCGGCGGCGTTTTTTGCCGAATCTGTGTGATGTTTCCCTAACAAGTGAAGTTCTTGGTCAACAGATCAAATTGCGGGTTTCCGCTTCTGCGCTGCGCACAGTAGAGCATCGCGGTGGCCTCGACGCATTTCTGGCAAAGGCCAAGGATGAAGATCTGTCATCGGAAGCGCTCCGGGTCAAAAAGCTGGTTGCCAAAAAACAGCCCGCTGCTGCTTGATCATACGAGCAATCCGCGTCCGGATTGCTGATGTTTTGACCGAACGCGCTTCATCTTGCGATGCAGCGCGTTTTTGTGTTGTCCTGTTTTCAGTGAGATTGCCGTCATGAACGCCTCATCCCTTTTCCAGCCCAAGCTTCTTGTGGCCATCGCCGCCATGGTCGGCGTGGTGCTGGCCTCCAATTATCTGGTGCAGTTTCCAGTTGATCTGGTTGTCGCCGGATTTAGCCTGGCAGATCTGTTTACCTGGGGGGCGTTTAGCTATCCATTGGCGTTTCTGGTGACGGATCTTACCAACCGCCGGTTTGGAGCAAGCCGGGCACGAGTCGTGGTGCTGAGTGGCTTTGCACTGGCCGTTCTCCTGTCGCTGTGGCTTGCCACGCCGCGCATTGCCATCGCATCTGGATCCGCGTTTCTGATTGCGCAGCTGCTCGATGTGTCTTTGTTCAATCGTCTGCGTTTCAGCAGTGTATGGTGGAAGGCGCCGGTGGTGTCTTCGGTCACTGCGTCGGTGGTCGATACGGCATTGTTTTTCACTCTGGCATTTGCCGCAGGGCTGTCGGTCCTTGGACCCAATGACGGATTTGCTATCGAGACCGCACCCTTGTTTGCTTTCGGTGTCGAGGCACCGCGCTGGATGTCGTGGGCGCTGGGCGATCTGGCAGTCAAGGTGCTGGCTGTCGCGTTCCTGCTGGTACCGTATCGCCTGTTGACGGGCTTTATCCGCGAGGCTGGTTCGCCGAAGCCGGGCGAGGCCGCGGCGTAACGCCGAATTCTTCCGGGCGCAGAGCAAATTCCAGCAACAAAGTGCGCTGGAAGAAATTCATATTATCGTCAGATATCAGCAGAATAACCGGCGTGCCATCAGGATCGATACGCACAGCCATGCCTTCCATATTGTCAATCTGATGGGTCAGATCGGCGGTCATCAGATCAAGGCCATCCAGAACGATGCCTGCTGCCAGTTGTTCGGGATTGATATCGGCGGCAGCGATCCGGCGGATCCGCACTGCACTGCCGAGAATCAGGGAAAACCGGCGTTCGAGCAGCAGCAGATCGCCATTCGGCAGAAAATCCGCAGCGGTGATATCAAAATCGCCGCGCCGGCGGATTTTGAAGCGCAGTGATGTGCCGCCATTCAAAATCCAGCCGGAATGATTGCCGCCTGACAGAATCCGCTCGCCGATGGCGACCACAGACCCGGCAAAAGCCGAGCCCTCCGGCGGAATTGCAACGGCTTCAATGCCGCGATTTCCCTTGATCCGGTTCAATACATTGCTCTCAGTCAGAATCTGACCCCGTGCCAGGAACCCCTGATCTGCAAGATCAAACGAGCGCAATTTTCCCTTCTGACGCTCAAATGAGACAATTGCCTTGCCGCCCGACAAGGTGAGACCCTCCGCGTCGGCATACCATTTGCGGCCCTGATTGAGCGGGGCGCCTTCCTGGTTGCGGATGGGCCCTGTTGTTGTGTCGGTGAGCCCGGTAATACGTCCCCTGTCCCGCGTGATCCCGGCACTGAACCAGCGGCCGGTATCGCTGACAGCAAGCAGGCCGCCGCCATCGGCGCTGACCGCAAGCCCGGAGAAGGCACCAAAGCCGTCGGACCCCAATAAGGCGAAGCCGCCCCGGAACTGCAAAGCACCGAAATTGACTTTTTCATTGCCGACGATGAATTGCTCGATCGGTTTGGCTTCAATCGTAATGGCGGTGCCGCCGGCCACAGACCACGGCAGAGGTTCTGCCGCGGCCGGGCCGGCAAAGACGGCAGCCAGCCCGCCGAGGCAGAACCAGGCTGTGCGAAGCGCCGCTGCTGCGGGGATTCCCCGCCTACCGGCCGTTTTTTGAACCGCGCGCATTTGCATCTTCGTCAAACAACTCCACCAGCTTATCGGTCATCGCGCCGGCCAGTTCTTCTGCATCGACAATGGTAACGGCACGACGATAATGCCTTGTAACATCATGTCCGATACCAATGGCAACCAGTTGAACCGGAGAACGGGTTTCAATCTCTTCAATTACCTGGTGGAAATGTTTCTCCAGATAATTGCCGGGATTGACAGAAAGGGTTGTATCATCCACCGGTGCTCCGTCAGAGATGACCATCAAAATGCGCCGGCTTTCGGGCCGGCCGAGCAGGCGCTTATGAGCCCAGTCAAGGGCTTCCCCGTCGATGTTTTCCTTGAGCAGGCCTTCGCGCATCATCAGGCCCAGATTACGGCGTGCCCGGCGCCATGGCGCATCGGCCGATTTATAGATGATATGGCGCAAATCATTGAGCCGGCCCGGCATGGCAGGCTTGCCGTCCTGCAACCATTTTTCACGCACCTGTCCGCCTTTCCAGGCGCGGGTGGTGAACCCCAGAATCTCGACTTTTACGCCACAGCGTTCCAGGGTGCGCGCGAGAATATCAGCACAGGTCGCCGCCACAGTAATCGGCCGCCCGCGCATGGAGCCGGAATTGTCGAGCAGCAGCGTCACCACCGTATCCCGGAAATCAGTGTCCTGCTCATGCTTGAATGATAGCGGCGCGGTGGGATCAATGACAATGCGGGTCAGGCGTGCGCTGTCGAGGACACCCTCTTCCAGATCAAATTCCCAGGATCTGTTCTGCTGCGCCATTAACTTGCGCTGCAACCGGTTTGCAAGTCGCGCCACGACGCCCTGAAGACTGTTCAGTTGCTTGTCAAGAAAGGCACGCAACCGCTCCAGTTCAGCCGGGTCGCACAGATCTTCTGCCGCAATGGTCTCATCAAATTCGCGGGAATAGACCTTATAGGCGTTGTCGTCATTGCGCATGCCGCGCGGCGTATTCGGCCGCGTAGTCTCGCCGGAATCATCCATTTCCGCAGACGCATCATCGTCGCTGTCGGAAAAATCGGCTTCACCGGCTTCCGATTCGCCAGCGTCCTGTTCTTCGCCGGTGGCTTCGCTCTGGCTTTCAGAATCCGCGCTGTCGCCATCACTCTCGTCAGCTTCGCCCTGGGCCGCATCATTGCCGCTGTCGCCGTCATCGCCATCATCATCATTGGGGTCATCATTATCGGCGGCGCCGTCGAAATCGTCGCCCATGCCGAAATCCGTCAGCACATCGCGCACTGCATCGGCAAAAGCTGTCTGATCCTCCAGAACATCGCCAAGCCCGGTCAGCCTGTCCCCGGCTTTCTCATCAATAATGCTGCGCCAGACTTCAACCAGATCATTGGCACTTTGTGGCGGCCGGTATCCGGTGATTTTCTCACGCATGAGCAACGACAAAGCGTGCTCCAGCGGCGCGTCGTCGGTGGAATCAATGGTGCCGAAATCGGTTCTGGAAAACTTGTCTTCCAGCATCGCGGAGAGATTTTTGGCAACGCCTGACATGCGCTTTGCGCCGAGCGATTCACAGCGGGCCTGTTCCATGGCGTCGAAAATGACGCGGGCGGTTTCGGTCGACGGAGCGCGCCTTGCGTGAAGGACGGGGTCGTGAGCGGCAATGCGCAAGGCCATGCTGTCTGCCATGCCGCGGGCGGTGGCCAGATCTTCCGCTTTTGCACCGCGCGGCGGCTCCGGCAGGCGTGCCCGCCCTGGCGCGAGGCTGGGCCGGTTGGCAGCAAAGGTGACTTCCAGCTCAGGCTCTCCGGCCATGGCGCGCATGGTCAGTGCCACGCTGCGTTTGAATGTCTCGCTGGCGTTTGCCGCTTGCTTTCCGGCGGCGGCCTTGGAGCCGGTTTTTGGCTGGGGATGTAGCATCGCCGTCAGTCCGCGCTCTAGCCGGTGCCCAGGACCAGATTGGCAGATGATTCTGGCAGTTCCTCGCCAAAGCAGCGCTGATAGAACTCGGCCACCAATGGGCGTTCCAGTTCATCGCATTTGTTGAGGAATGTCACCTGAAAGGCGAACGCCAGCTCGCCGAAAATATTGGCATTTTCAGCCCAGGTGATCACTGTGCGCGGGCTCATGACCGTGGACAGATCGCCATTGATGAAGGCACTGCGCGTCAAATCCGCAAGACGCACCATATTGGAAACGGTTTCGCGTCCTTCGGCGTTTCTGTATTGCGGAGCCTTGGCGAGGACAATGTTGGTTTCCTCATCATGCGGCAGATAGTTCAGGGTGGTCACAATCGACCAGCGGTCCATCTGACCCTGATTGATCTGCTGAGTGCCATGATACAGACCCGATGTATCGCCCAGACCAATGGTGTTGGTGGTGGAAAACATCCGGAAACACGGATGCGGGCGGATAACCTGGTTCTGATCAAGCAGGGTCAGCTTGCCCTGAACTTCCAGCACGCGCTGGATCACAAACATCACATCGGGCCGTCCGGCATCATATTCATCGAACACCAGCGCGATATTGTGTTTCAGCGCCCAAGGCAGAATGCCGTCGCGGAATTCGGTGATCTGCTGGCCATCGCGAATAACAATTGCATCCTTGCCAATCAGATCGATGCGGCTGACATGACTGTCAAGATTGACGCGGACCGTAGGCCAGTTTATGCGCGCGGCGACCTGCTCGATATGGGTTGATTTGCCGGTGCCGTGATAGCCGGTCACCATGACCCGGCGGTTGTGGGCAAAACCGGCCAAAATGGCCAGCGTGGTGTTTTTGTCGAACAGGTAATCCAGGTCGAGATCGGGCACATATTCATTGGCCTCACTATAGGCAGGGACCATCAGATCGCTGTCGATGCCAAAAGTTTCGCGAACGGATAACTGGATGTCCGGCATTCCGGAATCGGCCGTTGCGGGAGAGGTTGAAAATGCGGCTTCAGTCATGGGTATCTCCAGCGCGACCGGGAGAGGCCGGCTCTTATGTTGGTTTCGCCTGTTGAGTTCAGACCCTAGCAGAACCCGGCGGCCTTGAGGTAATTATAGGCCTGAATGATCTCGCGCAAGCGGTCTTCAGAACCCTTGTCACCGCCATTCACATCAGGATGGTGCTTCTTGGCAAGCTCCTTGAAGCGTTTCTTGATGTCATCTTTCGTCGCAGTGCCATCAAGCTCGAGAGTTTCCAGCGATTGTTTTTCGACATTCAGCAGCTTTCTGCCGCGCTGGTTCGGTGATTCCTGCTGACCGTTCTGCGCTTTCTGGCGGGCGCGGTGTGCCATGAACGCATAGGGGTTATGGGGCTTGGCGCTGGTCGGGCCATCCTTGCCATTCACGCCCATTTTCCAGGTGGGGCGATGACCGAAAGACGCGTCTTTCTGGAATCTGGCTATGTCGCCATCATCCATGCCGGAAAAATAGTTGTAGGTCTTGTTGTAGTCACGCACATGATCCAGACAGAACCACAGATAGTCATTATCGCGGCCGCGGCCTTTTGGCGCCCGGTGGGTGGCCGCTTCGGAACATTCGGGATGCGAGCACAAAGTGTCTCTGGCAGGCTTGGCTTCAGCCGCCATTTTTTTCCGCTTGCGCGCTTTCGCGGGCGAAATCCGGATCTTGTCGAACAGGTTATTATCAGCGCTCATGGTGCTCTTACGAATCGAATGAATTTGGTTTTGAAAAAACCGACGCAATATTGTGTCGCTTTGCGGCGCGTGTTTCAAGACCTTCCGGCAAGGTTGTCACATAGGAGCGCATTTAATGTCCGTCAAAGCACAAATTGAGGAAAAATTGACACAGTCTTTCCAGCCGACTGCCCTCACCGTTGTGGATGAGTCGCATCTTCACGCTGGCCATTCCGGCTGGCAAGAGGGCGGTGAAACACATTTTCGTGTCGAAATCACGGCACCTGGATTTGCTGAAATGAGCCGCGTCGCAAGGCACAGGGCAATCAATCAGTGCCTGGCGGAAGAGCTGGCCGGCAAGGTGCACGCCCTGGCAATCAGGGCCGAGGCCAGCATCTAGACCGCTTCATGGTTCAGTGTAAACATGAAGCGGCCCGGGGCCTTTTGATCAACCTGCATTATGACGATTCGCCAAACTATTCGCCAAACTATTCGCCAGACTATTCGGTGGCGCGTTCAACGTCATATTCTTCGCGCAGGGTATTCAGCTTTTCGGTGAAGCGTTCGCTGATCACGACATTGCGCACACCCTCTTCGGCCTCCTCAAAGGTTGGAAGCGGAGCGCTGCCTTTTTCATAGACCTGAATGACATGCCAGCCGAACTGGGTCTGGACCGGCTCAGATGTGATCGAACCCGGTTCCAGAGCGAAGGCTGCGGCTTCGAATGTCGGTACCATCTGGCCGCGTGAAAATTCACCAAGATCACCGCCACTGGGTCCGCTGGGGCCGGTGGAGCGCTCTTTGGCAAGGGTTTCAAAATCCGCCCCGGCCTGCAATTCTTCGATGATCTTTTTGGCTTCGTCTTCTTCCTTGACCAGAATGTGACGGGCGCTGACAGTCACGTCCGGCGTAAGTTTGCCGATCTCCACCTCGTAACGGGCTTTGATTTCATCGTCGCTTACGGCCTCAAGAATTTCCTTTTCGAAATAGGCATTGCGCAGAGCGCGCGCTTCCATAAGCTTGACGCGGCGCTTGAATGTTTTACTATCGCCAAGCCCGGTTTTCCGCGCTTCCTGGGCAAAAATTTGCATGTCGATCAGCAACTCGATGAGTTTTTCACGGCGCTCGGCTTCGGGGATGTCCTGCAGAATTTCAGCAAAATCCTGGTTGGCAATAGACAGATCCTGCTCGGTAATCTTGGTGTCACCCACCGTCAGCACGAGGGCATCGGGATCGGGGGCATTTTCCATCGGCTTTTCTTGCGCAAACCCGCTCTGGGCAAGGCCAAGGGCAAATACGCCTGCCATGGTCAGGGTTACAAATGAATGGCGAATAGCCAGCATAATGAGTTCCTCTACGTCAGATTTTCATGTTTTGGTGGGCAATGGCGGCCAGCCATAGCTCATTTTTTATGGACTTGCATCCTTATCATTTCGTCATAATTTATATGCCGGCGGGCGAATTGCTGAAAAAGCGGTCAGAATTGCGTGATATCGCTGCAGGTTGAAGGGCGAAGCGCGGTTAGCGCGTTGACATGCCCCATGCCCCCTCCTATCTGTCAGCGGTTATTTCCGCCAAGTGCATTAACGCCCTTCGGCATTTTACGAAACATAGAGAATTTAAGGATTGGCACATGGTTGGCCTCGGCGCACTTGCCCGCAAAATGTTTGGCTCTGCCAATGACCGGCGGGTCAAATCGTTTCAGCCCAAAGTGGATGAGATCAACGCGCTTGAGGCGGAGGTTAGCGCGCTGACAGACGCGCAGTTGCGCGCGCGCACAGACGCATTCCGGCAGCAACTGAAAGATGGTGCGAAACTCGATGATCTGCTGGCTCCGGCTTTCGCCACGGTGCGCGAAGCCGCCAAGAGAACCCTGGGACAGCGGCATTTCGATGTTCAGCTGATCGGCGGCATGGTGCTGCACGAAAATTCCATTGCTGAAATGAAAACCGGTGAGGGCAAGACGCTGGTTGCAACCCTTCCGGTGTACCTCAATGCGCTGACCGGACGCAGCGTCCATGTGGTCACGGTGAATGATTATCTTGCCTCGCGCGATGCCGGCTGGATGGGCGAGATTTACGAGTTTCTCGGCCTGACCACGGGCGTGATTGTGCATGGTGTGGATGATGCCGGCCGCAAGGCGGCCTATGCTGCCGATGTGACCTACGGCACCAATAATGAATTCGGCTTTGACTATCTGCGCGACAATATGAAATCGAATATCGATCATATGGTTCAGCGCGGGCATTATTACGCCATCGTCGATGAGGTCGATTCAATTCTCATCGATGAGGCCCGCACACCGCTGATCATCTCCGGCCCGCTGGAAGACAAATCAGAGCTCTATGTGCAGATCGATGCGTATATTCCCGGTCTGGATGAGGCGGATTTCGATCTTGATGAAAAGGCGCGCAGCGCCACGTTCACCGAAGCGGGAACGGAAAAGCTTGAAACGCGTCTGACCGAAGCCGGGGTGATGAAGGGCGAGTCTTTGTATGATGTTGAGAATATCACCGTAGTACATCACCTCAATCAGGCACTGAAAGCGCACAAGCTGTTCCAGCGCGACAAGGACTATATCGTGCGCGACAATGAAGTCGTCATCATTGACGAATTCACCGGCCGGATGATGCCGGGCCGACGGTTTTCTGAAGGCCTGCATCAGGCACTGGAAGCCAAGGAAGACGTGGCGATCCAGCCGGAAAACCAGACGCTGGCTTCAATCACCTTCCAGAACTATTTCCGGATGTATGAAAAGCTGGCCGGCATGACCGGTACGGCCTCCACGGAAGCTGAAGAATTTGGCGACATTTACGGCCTCGGCGTTGTCGACATGCCGACCAATCGCGATATTACGCGTATCGATGAAGATGATGAGGTTTACCGCACGGTTGAAGAAAAATACCGCGCCATTGTCCGCGATATTATCGAAGCGCGGGAAAAAAGTCAGCCGGTGCTGGTGGGTACAACGTCAATCGAGAAATCTGAACTTCTTGCCGAGTTCCTGAGGACGGAAAAAATCAAGGATGTGAAGGTTCTGAACGCCCGCTATCATGAGCAGGAGGCGGCGATTGTGTCCCAGGCCGGTGTGCCCGGCGCCATTACCATTGCAACCAATATGGCCGGACGCGGTACGGATATTCAGCTTGGCGGCAATCTGGACATGCGCATCGATCAAGAATTGTCCGATCTTCCCAAGGGTGAGGAACGCGACCAGGCAATTGCGAAAATTACAGCGGAAATCGAAGAAAAGAAGCAAGAGGCGCTGGCAGCCGGCGGGCTCTATGTGATCGGCACGGAACGCCATGAAAGCCGCCGCATCGACAATCAGCTGCGCGGCCGTGCCGGCCGTCAAGGCGACCCCGGGCGGTCCAAATTCTTCCTGTCGCTGCAGGATGATCTGATGCGCATTTTCGGCTCTGACCGCATGGATGGCATGTTGCAGAAGCTTGGCCTGAAAGAAGATGAAAGCATCGTTCACCCGTGGATCAACCGGGCGCTGGAAAAGGCGCAGCAGAAGGTCGAGGCGCGGAACTTCGATATTCGCAAGAATATTCTGAAATTCGATGATGTGATGAACGATCAGCGCCGCGTGATCTTCGAGCAGCGGCTTGAACTGATGCGCGAACAGGACCTGTCTGAAGCCACGGCCGATATGCGCCACGATGTGGTGGAGGCGATTGTCGCCAAACATATTCCTCCAAAAGCCTATGCCGAACAATGGGACGGAGCGGGCCTGCAGAGTGATGTCAAAACCAAACTCAATCTTGATCTGCCGATCCTCGACTGGGTGCAGGAGGAAGGCATTGCCGATGAGCAAATCCGCGAACGTCTGACCCGCAAGGCCGATGAATTCTTCGCCGCCAAAGCGGCGCGATTCTCGCCGGAAATCATGCGTCAGGTGGAAAAGGCCGTTCTGTTGCAGACCCTGGATCATTTGTGGCGGGAACATCTCGTGCAACTTGATCATCTGCGCCAGGTGGTGGGGTTCCGCGGCTATGGCCAGCGCGACCCGCTGAATGAATACAAGGCGGAGAGTTTTGAGCTGTTTGAGACGCTGTTGCTGAGCCTGCGGGAATCAGTGACGATGCAGATTGCCCATATCGAACTGTCGCGGGAATTGCCGCAGATGCCGGATGATCCGGATGACGACGAGATGATTGAATCACACCCGGACCCGGAAACCGGTGAGAACCGGGCAGGCGCGCCGATTTCTGCCAATGCAGCTGCCAATCGCGATGCCGACAATCCGGAAAGCTGGGGCAAGGTGGGACGCAATGAAGCCTGCCCGTGCGGTTCGGGCAAGAAATTCAAACATTGCCACGGGCAGTTTGCCTGATTGGTTCATTTCACCGGGTTTACGCGCGTCCAATCAATAGACACGCAGTCCCGGTAAAATGATCTGGTATCGCGATAAAATGTTCTCTAAGTCAAAACACCGCGTCTGATCTGGTCTTCCTCGATGGATTCAAACAGAGCGCGGAAATTGCCTTCTCCGAAGCCTTCATCTCCCTTGCGCTGGATGAATTCAAAGAAGATCGGACCGATCACGGTTTTTGAGAAAATCTGCAGCAGGATTTTTGTCGTGCCGCCATTCACCACGCCTTCTCCGTCAATGAGGATGCCGTGGGCTTTCATGCGGTCAACCGGTTCGCTGTGGCCATGAACACGGTCGAATGACTGATCGTAATAGCTCTCCGGGGGCTTCGGCATAAAGCGCAACCCATTGGCGGCCAGCGTATCAGTGGCATCATAAATGGTCTCGGTGCCGGCCGCGATGTGCTGGATGCCTTCGCCATTATATTTCTTCAGATATTCCTCGATTTGACTTTTGTCATCGGTGGATTCATTCAGCGGAATGCGGATCTTTCCGCAGGGCGAGGTGATGGCCCGTGACACCAGGCCGGTCAGCTTGCCCTCAATGTCAAAGAAATGGATCTGTTTGAAATTGAACAGGGTGCGGTAGAAATCCCACCATTTGTCCATATTGCCGCGAAACACATTGTGGGTGAGATGGTCGAGATAATAAAAGCCAACGCCGTCCGGCTTGGGGTCGCGCGCAGCAGTCCATTTAAATTCCGCGTCATAGACCGAGCCTTTGTCACCATAAGTATCGATGAAATAAAGCAATGACCCGCCAATGCCGATAATGGCCGGTGCATCGAGAACCTTGTCGTCGCCCAGATATTCCTGTGCCCCATTTGCCAGCGCATGCTGCAGGGCATGGCCGGCATCCACCACCCGCCATGCCATAGACGGCGCACAGGGTCCGTGTTTTTCGACAAAGCGGCGGCCAAAAGAGGCTGGTTCGCCATTGACAAGATAGTTGATATCTCCCTGGCGCCACAATGTGATCGCCCTGGTCTTGTGCTTTGCAACTCTGGAATAGCCCATTCTGGAAAACAGCTCTTCCAGCACAACCGGGTTCTCATGGGCGAACTCGACAAATTCAAAGCCGTCCGTGCCAGCCGGATTTTCCGTGCTGATCTCGGCGATCGTATCATGTGGAAACGGTCCCATTTTAATCCCCTGTCGTGAATACTAAATGCAATAATAACGCAATATACATGCGTTTATATTGTAATATATGCCGAAAAAAACTAGATTAACGGAAAATACACGCAGATATTGGGAAATTATGCAGGAAACAGGCATAGATAAATTTGACCGAAAGCTTCTGGCAGCGCTGCAGCAGGATGGCCGGCTTACCAATGCCGAGCTGTCCGAGCGGATAAATCTGTCAGCGTCACAATGCGCCCGGCGCCGCGTCAGGCTGGAGGAAGCCGGCTGGATTAAATCCTATCATGCCGTGCTGGACCGGGAACGGCTTGGTTTCGGGCTGATCAATCTGATTTCCGTGACATTGGCGACTCACAACCGGGACAGTGCCAAACAATTTGCCGAGTTGATCATGCGTCTGCCGGAAGTCATGGAAGCGCACGCTCTGACGGGTGAAATGGACTACATGCTGAAGGTTGTGACCAGGGATCTGAAAGGCCTGTCCAGTTTCGTCAATGATTATCTGTTGCCCCATGATGCGGTGCAAAATGTCAAAACGTCGATTGTTCTGGATACCATCAAAGAGGGTGGCGGCCTGCCCCTGTGAGCGGAGCTTTGGCGCGACGATCAGAAGCCGCAGTCCCATCGCCGGATCATCACAGCACTGGATGGTTACAAAAACACTTGTCATGCTGCTGATTTTTGGGCTCTGTTATTCACCGCGTGACGGTGTAAGCTGAATAGCAGATTTGAAGCCGGACTGCACGCCAGGCCAGAGGAGCCGGTCGCACGATTGGCGGCCAAAAACACAATTCAAAGAGGAGGACAATTATGCTGAACCGCCGATTTCTTATCAACACTTTAGGTGCTGCCGCGCTTGCCGTGACAGGACTTGCAGCCGCGTCATCTGCGGGCTTTGCGCAGGAAGTCACGTTGCGCCTGCATCAGTTTCTGCCGCCCCAGGCGAATGTGCCGAAGCAGATTTTGTTCCCCTGGGCAGAACGGGTGGAAAAAGCCTCTGGCGGACGCATCAAGATTGATATTTTTTCAGCCATGGCGCTGGGCGGCACGCCGCCTCAGCTGATCGATCAGGCCCGCGACGGAGTGGTGGATATTGTCTGGACGCTGCCGGGTTATTCGCCGGGCCGGTTTCCGCGCGCTGAAGTGTTCGAGCTGCCCTTCATGATGACCAATGCCGAGGCGGTTTCGCGCGCCTACTGGCAGCTATATGAAGATGAAATGAAGGATGCCGATTTCAAGGATTTCAAGATCCTCGGTGCCTGGGTTCACGGCCCCGGCGTGATTCACGCCAAAGGCAAAGGTGTGCGCAGCCTGGCCGATATGAACGGCAAGAAACTGCGTGGACCGACACGGGTCATCAACGACATGCTGAGCGAGGCCGGAGCGACGCCAGTCGGCATGCCGGTACCGGCCATTCCGGAGGCCCTGTCAAAAGGCGTCATCGACGGAACCGTGATTCCCTGGGAAGTGACACCGGCGCTGAAAATTGCCGAATTGGTCAACACCCATACGGAAATCGGAGGTGATCGCGCGCTTTATACAGCCACTTTTGTGCTGGCGATGAACCAACAGCGTTACGCGGCCTTGCCGGATGATTTGCGCAAAATTCTGGATGACAATTCCGGTCTGGAATTCTCCGCTCTGGCGGGCCGTACCATGCAGGAATATGATGTGCCGGGCCGGAAAATTGCCGAAGAATCCGACAATGAAATCGTTGTCATTGAAGGCGATGCTCTGGCCGAATGGCAGGCGGTCGCCGCTCCGGTGGTGACGCGCTGGATTGCCGAAATGGATGCCAAAGGCATTGACGGGCAAGCGCTGCTCGACAAGGCCAGGGATCTGATCGACAAGAACTCGATGTAGCTGGCATTGGACATTGCGGTCGCAGCAGCGGCCGTGGTGTCAGGCCTGTAGCGCGCTGTCATGACGATCCTTATTGCAGGCGCCGGTATTGCCGGTCTGACCCTTGCCCTGACCTGCCACCAGCTTGGATTGCCGGCCCGCATATTTGAACGGTCTAAATCATTGCAACCGCTTGGTGTCGGCATCAATCTGCAACCCAATTGCGTGCGTGAACTGTTTGATCTTGGTCTGCAAGCCGAGCTGGAAAAACTGGGACTGCGCACCAGTCAGGTGGCCTATTTCACAAAATACGGCCAGCCGATCTGGTCGGAGCTGCGCGGTCTGCATGCGGGCAATAACTGGCCGCAATATTCGATCCACCGGGGCGAGTTGCAAAGCCTGCTTTACAGGATTGCAGCGGACCGGTTGGGTGCTGACGCTATTGTGACCGATGCCGCGCTGGTTGAATGCAAAACTGATGCAGCCGATGTCTGTGCCGTGTTCCAATCTGCGGGTGGTGTGGTGCGGTGCGAAAAGGGCAGCGTGCTGATCGGCGCAGACGGAATCCATTCAGCATTACGCCGCCAGTTCTATCCCGAAGAAGGAGCGCCGATCTGGGGCGGTGCCGTGCTGTGGCGTGGCACCAGCGTTGCCAGGCCGTTCCTCGACGGCACGACGATGGCAATGATCGGCCATGAATTTCAGAAATTTGTCAGCTATCCGATCAGCACGCCGAATCCGGCCAGCGGTGCGGCGATGATCAACTGGATTGCCGAATTGAAATTCGCGCCGGACCGGTCCTGGCGCAAGGAAGACTGGAACCGGGCCGGCAATCCGGACGATTTTCTGCCGGCATTTGAGTCCTGGCAGTTTGACTGGCTGGATGTTCCGCAACTGATCGGAAAATCCCGGGAGGTTCTTGAATATCCGATGGTTGACCGCGATCCCCTGCCACAATGGAGTTTCGGCCGGGCGACGCTGATCGGAGATGCAGCCCATGCGATGTATCCGATCGGCTCGAACGGGGCTTCGCAGGCCATCATTGATGCCCGCATATTGGGGCTCAGTCTGAAGCAGAATGGCCGCACCGGCGCGGCTCTGGCGCATTATGAAACACTGCGGCGGCCACCAACCAACGCCATTGTTGTTGCCAATCGCGGCAATGGCCCGGATCAGATCATGCAACTTGTCGAGCAGCGCAGTGGCGGCGAGAAGGTTGATCCCAAGCTTGTTATTTCCCGGGAGGAGTTGCAAGATCATGCCTCGCATTACAAATCCCTGACGGGCCTGAGTATTGACGCATTGAACGCCAGGCCGCCCATCATCGACCCCGCACTGGCGGCTCATTCCTATCAGAAGTGATGCACAGTAATGTATGCAGTCCTGAACCGTGCGGTCTATGCTTTGAGCCTCCTGTTTGCTTTGCTTGGGGGTGCGGTGCTGATTGTGTTGACATTGCTGACCGTCGCCAGTGTCAGCGGCCGGGCTCTGATCCCGCTTGGTCTTGGGCCGTTGCCGGGCGATTTTGAACTGGTCGAAGCGGGCGTGGCGTTTGCGGTATTTGCCTTCCTGCCATGGTGCCAGCTCAATCGCGGCCATGCCAGTGTGGAAATTTTGACCCAGTTCCTGCCCACTGGCTTCAACCGCTTTCTGGATGTGGTGATTGATCTGCTGATGCTCGCGGTGGCGGTGCTGCTGTTCCGCCAGCACTATCTGGGCACGGTGGACAAGACGCTTTACGGCGAAACCACTTTCATTCTGCAATTTCCGATCTGGTGGGCCTATGCGGCGGCGCTGTCGGGGGCGCTGGTGTTTGTGCTGGTGGCAGGGTTCTGTCTGTGGCGCAGCATCACAAGCCTGTTCCGGCCGGAGGCAGCGGCGTGAGCGATGTTGAAATCGGGCTGTGGTCGTTTCCCGTTCTGCTTGGCCTGATTTTTCTCAGAGTGCCGATCGGATTGTCGATGCTGCTGGTCGGGCTGGGCGGCAGCTACGCCATCAACGGCACAACCCTGATGGGATTTGCGCAACTGAAAAACCAGACCTACGGCACCTTCTCCAGCTATTCGTTGTCGATCATTCCGCTGTTTCTGCTGATGGGCCAGTTTGCCACATTAGGGGGCCTGTCGACGGCGCTGTTCAAGGCCGCTGAAGCCTGGCTTGGCCACCGCAAGGGCGGTGTTGCGATGGCAGCAGTCGGAGCCTGTGCCGGGTTCGGAGCGATTTGCGGCTCTTCGCTTGCCACTGCCGCCACAATGGGGCAGGTGGCGCTGCCGGAACTGAAGCGCTATGGCTACTCGCCGGCCTTGTCGACCGGTGCGCTGGCTGCGGGTGGCACTTTGGGAATTCTCATTCCGCCATCGGTGATTCTGGTGATTTATGCGATTCTGACCGAGCAGAACATTGCCAAACTGTTTGTCGCTGCGCTGCTTCCCGGCCTGCTGGCGGCTTTGGGATATATGATCACCATCGCAATTTATGTCCGGGTTGATCCGCAATCTGGCGGCGTGCGCGCAAGAATGGCCTATGGCGCGCGGTTCCGCGCATTGGTGCCGGTGTGGCCGGCATTGCTGGTTTTCCTGGCTGTGGTAGGCGGAATTTATTTGGGTATTTTTACGCCAACAGAAGCGGCCGCAATCGGGGCATTCGGCACCGGACTGATTGCCCTGTTCAACCGGGGATTGACATTTGCCAGCCTGAGGCGGGCGATCCTCGCCACAGCGTCATCAACCGGAATGATTTTCTTCATCATTCTGGGCGCCGCCGTTTTCAACGGATTTCTGGCACTGTCGCAACTGCCGCAGGAATTGGCGCTGTATGTGCTGGATCAGGGCATCAGCGCCTGGACGGTTCTGTTTGGAATTCTGATTCTCTATCTGCTGTTTGGCTGTGTCATGGATTCCCTGTCGATGATTCTGCTAACAGTGCCGATTTTTTTCCCAATTGTGTCGGGTCTTGATTTCGGCATGAGCACCGAGGAGTTCGCGCTCTGGTTCGGTATCCTGGTGCTGATCGTCGTAGAAGTCGGGCTGATCACGCCACCAGTTGGGATGAATCTGTTTGTGATCAATTCGATGGACAAGACGACGCCAATGTCCGCCACCTATCGCGGCGTGCTGCCGTTTGTGCTGAGCGATATTATCCGGGTCGGAATTCTGCTGGCGTTTCCGCTGATCACTCTGGCGCTGGTGCGGTTGTTGTATTAGACCGTTTCCCGATTGAGTGTAGTCAGGAAAAGCTCCAGCGGCGAGCGCGACAAGACTTGCCACCAATCTGCATTCTATCTTATGGATGGCGGTTCCAGGATACTGCCGGCTACACATACTAACGTGCTTGAGAAACAGGATCATCAACGTCGTGCCGGATCATTCAGATGACAGCGCTGGCAGTTGCTGCCCGCACCGCAGCGGAACGTCCCCAGCTCCGGTTGCAAGCTCTCATGATCTATCGGTGTTTGAAACGGCACCGCCGCCACGGATCTCAATTGAAGGCGGTATGGCGCAAATCGGCACCGACAAGATCGTCATCGCTGAGGATGAAGAAGGCCCGCCACGCAGTGTCACTGTGAAGGCGTTTCAAATTGATGCGACGACTGTCACTAATCAAAGGTTCAGACAATTTGTTGATGCAACCGGCTATGTGACCGAGGCCGAGCGTTTCGGTTGGTCTTTCGTATTTTACACGGATGTGCCGGAAGACATCACACAGACTCAGGGTGTTTTGCGAACGCCATGGTGGCGGCGTGTGGATGGCGCGGACTGGCGGCGTATCAACGGACCGGAAACCGAGCAGGCCTGGCATCCCGATCATCCGGTCGTTCAGGTCTCCTGGAATGATGCCAACGCCTTTGCCCATTGGGCCCAGGGTGAATTGCCATCCGAGGCGCAGTGGGAACATGCGGCGCGCGGCGGGCGTGACAATGTTGAATATCCCTGGGGCAACCGGGCGCCGGATGATGATGCGTTCCAACCCTGCAATATCTGGCAGGGGCGCTTTCCGGAAACCAATAGCGGCGCTGACGGCTATTTAAGAACCGCTCCGGCGCAGTCCTTTGCGCCAAATGATTTCGGGCTCTACAATATGTGCGGGAATGTCTGGGAATGGACCCGCAATCCGTACAGGCTGCGGTCTTTACGCAAAAGTGCCAGAGCGCGGGAGCGTGCAATGGCCGGGTACAAGATTTCCAAAGGCGGCTCATTTATGTGCCACGTCAGCTATTGCTTTCGCTATCGCATTGCCGCCAGAAACGGAAACTCTCCTGACAGTACATCCCCGCATCAGGGCTTCAGACTGGTTTATCCCGGATAAACCCGATCGTGGGTCACCAAAACAGGAAAGCCCGCCGACAGGGTCGGAGGGCTTTGAAAGGTGGAGCATCAGCTCTGGTCAGCTCTGGCATGTCGCGATTATTATTATTGTTCTTGGCGGCTTGGTCCGTCTGATTGCTCAGCTGCGTATTCAGTTTTGGTGCTCGGATCCCGCCGCCCGGCCCAAGAGCAAACTCTAGGGGCGAACAATGTAAAGGCGGCGAGATCCTTGCCGCAACAAGCGTGCTGTTGCGCTGTTCCGGCTTATTTGCCGGACAGATCCAGGGCCAGGCCGGTAAAGCCGGGGGTCATGGCATCTGGCGAGCTGTCATTGGCCGGGTTGTAAACACCGGCACTGGCAGCAGAAGCGCCAAGAACGATTGAACTGAGGATCAGGATAGGTGCTGCGATCTTTGAGAATGTCATTGTTTTATTCCTTGTTTTTGGTCGACATTTAATCTGGTTTGAACCGGGTGCCGCTGGCTTCATCAACTTTGGGAGGAAAGCTGGCGAGAGCCATCGGCATCCGGTTCGGGGAAGGGATCAGCTGATCCAGCTTATTTGCCGGACAGGTCCAGAGCCAGGCCGGTAAAGCCGGGGGTCATGGCATCAGGCGAGCTGTCATTGGCCGGGTTGTAAACACCGGCACTGGCAGCAGAAGCGCCAAGAACGATTGAACTGAGGATCAGGATAGGAGCTGCGATTTTACGAAAAGTCATTTTCTTATTCCTTGTTATTGGTTTTCGTTAATTTGGTTTGTTGCGAGTGGTGAATGCCTCTCGATGACGATGATTTAGGGAACTGTATTTGCAATTTAAACAGGGACAATCCGTTCGCTCAGACTGAACATTCACAGCGCCGTGAGAGCGCTTTGGCACAATGGCGGAGTTCTGCGGATGCCGATTTCCCAGCTCACGGAAATGCCAATCAGCCTCACCATTGTGTGTAGTCCCGTGACAAAACCGTGTCTGGAAACAGCGGTGAAAAATTGCGGACTTGGTCAAAAATTCTGCCCGCTGCAACGTTTTTCAGGCCAGACACGGCTTGGATGCAGTGCGGATGTTGGATGTCAGTGGCCCGCTAGAATGGATTCGATCTCGGCGATCGGATGGTTGGTCAGCGTTTTATCAACCTCGCCGATGATTTTTTCAGTGACTTCCTGATGAAGCTCATTGCGAAGGTCGCCAAGCGTGGCGGGCGGTGCGACAATGATCAAATGATCGAAGCGGTGTTTGTGCGCCTGCCGGTAGAGAATATCCGACAATTCATGGGCAAATCTGGTTTTCTCCAATTTGTGCCAGTCGGTGTCCTCCACAGCACTGCGATGCGGACCTGGTCCATCATTGAGCCGGCCGGGGCGGTTGGCTGCCTGTTCCCGATTGGGTGGATTATCCTGATGTTCCTCGCGGAACACTTTGAGATGGGGATAGACCTCGTCGCCCTCATTGTACAGAAACAGCGCCTTCTCTCCGTCGGCAACGACGACCCAGGCTTTGTGCGGTATGTCAAAATGGCTCATAAGAATCTCCTTACCAGTGATCAGCGGGTCCGATCTGACATGGGCCGGACTGCGTTGTTCAGCAGTCAGGCACAAAAAGCCGCCGACCCACCCGTTTCAATATCAAGCGGCGTGACGTTCGTGTTCGCCTTCTTTGGTGATGAAATTACCGTCCGGCGTCGCCACATGAACAGTAGCCTCAGCGTCTCTCAGTTTGTTCAACGGAACTTCAAGCTCTGATTGTTCAAAGCAGAGAGTGCACATGATCAGGATTTTTGATTGATTCATTTTTGGTATCGTCTGATCCTTTCTTCTAATTGAATGGGCTCAACCCGGTGGACCTTGAGAAGTTCCAAAATTCCGCGAACATGAAAAATTGTCAAATCTGCTCCTGCCCGTGCTGTAAAAAGGTATCCGCGTTGCGCGTGAAAAAACCGGCATCCGTGCAGCAAGATAAAGAAGTTTATGCCGTGCTGGAACCCAGATACTCTTGCCCGGTTGGTCAAAGAGGCTATTTGCCTGTCGGTTGCCGCAGTTGAAATTCTGGAAATGCAAAACCAGAGACGGGCTGCACTGCAATCCGGTTAGTTCTCAGCAAGGCGTAGCGGAATGATCGTTTGTCACCCTGTTTAGAAGGATATGGAATGTTTGACTGGATAACAGCCTTGCTGGAAAACTCCGGCTATCTTGGAGTTGCGGCATTGATGTTTCTGGAAAATGTGTTTCCGCCGATTCCTTCTGAAGTGGTGATGCCGATGGCCGGGTTTCTGGTGCAGCAGGGGCGTCTGAATGCACTCGGTGTGGTTCTGGCCGGAAGTCTGGGTTCGCTGGCCGGAGCCTATGCCTGGTACTGGGCGGCCATGCGCATCGGCAATCGACGTCTGAGGCGCTTCATCCGCCGCTACGGGCGCTGGCTGACATTATCAGAAAGCGATCTGGATAAAACCATCAGCTGGTTCGCGCGCCATCAAAACCGGGCAGTGTTTTTCGGCCGCATGGTCCCTGCGGTTCGCACGCTGGTTTCGGTTCCTGCGGGCTTTGCGCGGATGAACATCGGCGCGTTTTTGTTGTTCACCCTGGCCGGCACTGTGATCTGGGTCGCGGTACTGAGCGGCGGCGGCTATCTGCTTGGCCAGCAATATGAGCTGGTGGCAGACTGGCTCAATCCGTTGTCAAATCTGGTGATCGGCGTGATCATTGCCATCTACATCTACCGGGTCGCAACCGGCAAGGCGAAGTGCGATTGAGGCCGCTCTCAATTGAAAATTCTCTGCCAGTGCGTCCAGCATGCCAGTGCGTCCAGCATGCAGGTCCAACGAGCCCGCGCCGTGGCCGGAGGTGTGTGAACGGAACCAATGACGGGTTGTCCGCATTGACCCGTAGACGGGCAGAAAAACCCGTCAGTGGCTGGCGAGGTGCCCTATGCTGCAGTGAATGAAGCATCATCGTGAGAAGCGCCAGCAAATCGCAGCCCAACCGAATTGCAAAAGAAAATGGAGATTCCTATGCCCAGTCAGGACGTGAAAGCGAAGATCGAAGTGATCATGAGTGATGCCAGCCTGTCGGTTGATGATAAAGTCCGCCGTTTGGAGAGAATGTATCAGGACGTGCGCGAGGAAATGCGCGCGGCGACGGAGAGCAGTATGGTGACTGACGATGACATCGGGGATGAACTGCAGGATATTGAAAAAGCGCTGGATAAACTGAACCATCACCCGGATTCTATCGAAGACAGCGGTGCTGCGACGCTGTAGTTCGTTTGCTTTTTATGTGTATTTGAGGGGTCCGTGCAAATCGCTAAAAAGCGGATTGCGCCGATCTTTGTTCGATATAAATGTGGCCGGGCATCATCAATGCCCGGCCACATAACTAACTGCTGGTTCCCGGAATGATCGCACTATCAGATATAGCCGACCGGTGGTATTCCCCAGTAATCAGTGAGACGACCGCCATAGGCCGTATCGTTCCAGTCGGGTTCTCTGTTGACTCCATAACGCGGCGCATCTTCGAGGCGCTCCCGGTCGATGTCGACGCGATAGCCACCCTTGTCGATATCATATTTCAAACTCTTCCACGGAACCGGGTGGTATTCTTCGCCGATACCGAGAAAACCGCCGAATGACATAATTGCAAATTGCGCTTCGCCACTGTACTTCGACAGGACGATATCGTCGATCTCGCCCAGATGCTCATCCTGGAGGTTATAAACCTTGGTACCCCTCACTTTTGAGGCGGGAATATTGCTGGCTGCTATGTTTATATCAGACATGTCTACTCCTTTAGGATTTGAAGTTGGTCACGTCCTAATAACGGTTTCGAAGGTGCGAGGGTTCCAAAGTTTTCCTGAAATTTCCCGGCAAATACCGGTGCATTTGAGCTGTGGCGATGCCTGTCACCGGGTCTGACAGTTGCCCTAACCGGAGACCGGTTCACCGCCATTGAAATGCGATATCGGTCCGGTCATGTAACAGGGATTTTCGCTTGCCAGAAACCGGAAAGACGGGCCGGGCGCGATCCCATTGAGCGTATCCGGCGACACGCATGCTTCGACGTCACCGCGGCCTGACCAGGGTCATAATGGAGCGCCTTTTCGTGGCAAAATTGATCGGCAGGTCCGGATCGATCGGCAGTCAATTTTTTCGGAGATGCTGCTCTGCGGCGGTGTCGATGACGACAGCCAGCCGCGAGAATCCTGCAGCGGCGACGGGAGGCAGCCATCTGCTTCCCGCCGGTCGTTTTGGCCGACCGTCGCCGCAAGACTTTCAGCTTATGTCAGGCCAGGGCTACCAGACCGAAGATTGCAAGCAGGAACAGAATGAGGACGATCCCGATCAGTATCTTTGCGCCAGTCAGTGCCGCACCCGAAAGACGTCCAAACCCCAACAGGCCGGCGATGGCAGCCACCACCAGCAAAATAAGAATCCATTTTATCATGATTATTTCCTTACAATGAGTTGCCGGACAATAACGAGGCAGCAAGAGCTAAGGTTCCATGATCCTGTTGGATCACGTCGCATGTCAATAGACAGAATAGTTGTGATTGTCAGTCAGGGCAGAAGCTGCGGTTGCTGAGGAGCTGTTTCAACTTGGGTCTGATGGCGGGTTTTTGGGTGCTCTGTGGTGAACAGAATGCGGCTGATGGCTCGCCAGACGGGCATAGAGAGCAGCGCCCGGCGCTGCGCTCAAACCGTGCAGTACGGCGCTGATCCAGACCGCGTTGATGGCTATATTAAGAACAGGACCCGACAGGTTCGGATCGATATCGGGCACAACCAGCAGCGCAAAAAGTGCAGTGGCAAGACCTCTGGGACCGAACCAGCCAAAAAACAGACGGGTGCCGGGTCCGGCGTCCGTCCCGATCAGCGAAAGATACACTGCCAGCGGTCGCACCACAAACAGACTGACCATGATCAAGGCGAATACCGGCCATGTCAAAGCGTTGATCGCCTCCGGTACCAGGGCCAGCCCGAGCAGAAAGAAGGCGCTCCATGAAAGCAGCTGGCCTTCACTTTCGGTAAATTCATAGACGAATTTGCAGCGGCCCTTGACAACATGGCCGAAGGCCAGTCCGGCGACAAAGGCGGCGATAAAGCCGTTTCCGTCAATCGCGGTTGCGCCCATATAGGCAGACCCGGCCAGCGCCAGTGCGCCGATGCCCTCAAATGTTTCAGACGTGGTGTCATGGTCCTTGGCCCAGATCAGCAGCCTGCCGCCGACCAGACCGGCAAAGGCACCGATCAATGGTCCGAATATCAGTTGTTTGGCGCCAAATACCAGCCATTCGGTGCTGCTCTGGTCGGCAACGCTCATGGCAAGGCTGGCAAACAGCAAAATTGCGGGCAGGGCCAGCCCGTCATTCAGGCCGCTTTCTACCGAAAGAGCCCGGCGCGCGCGTTCGGGAACCACCGGGTTGGTGACCACAGCTTGGCCCAGCGCTGCATCGGTTGGCGTCAGAATGGCCGCTACCAGAGCGACACCCAGAAGCGGCCAGCCCGGCAGAAACGGCCATGCCGCCAGCGTGCCGATCACAAGCGACAGCGGCAGCCCTGCGATCAACATGCGCTGCGGCCAGATATGATGCTGGCGCAAGGTCGTCAGGTTGATCTGGGCGGCATCGAGAAACAGCAGAACGATCAGCGCGATTTCCGCAACAATGTGCAGCACTTCCTCTGCCCCGGCCTGCGGCATGGTACCGGTTGTCGACAGCACATAGCCGAAGGCCATGAACAGCATCGGTGCTGTCACCATGGTGGTGGCGAGACGTTTCGCCAGCATGGAAAACGCAATGGTGAACAGTGCCAGAAGAAGCAGACCGGTCATTGGCAGAATATATACCGCGTTGGATATTGGGGAAGTCGGTTGGCGGAGTGTGGTCCGGCTTTGCGATGACCGCAAGGCCGTTCCTGCCTTATGTATGTGCGAGCGTGGTTATCTGCGCCGCAGCGAACTGTCTCTGATCAGCAGTTTTGGCTCAATGTGGTGAATGGTTTGCGCAGTGGCATCCGGTTCTATGGACAGCAGATTGAGGATCACCTGTGCCGCGATTGTGCCGATGCCGGTGGCGCTGACGTCAATTGTGGAAATTGGCGGAAAGGCCTGTGCAGACAGATCGTAGGCACCAAAACCGCCAATCGCAATGTCATCAGGGATGGTCAGGCCGCGGCGCTGGCACTCTGTCATCGCACCAAAGGCTGACAGATCGGAGACACACAAGACCGCCTCGGTGTCGGGCCAGAGCTGCAGCAAAGAACGCATTGCACTGGCGCCATCGCGCATGGTGATGGGCGGTAATTCCGCTGCGCTGATGCGCTCGTCGGTCAGGCCGTAATTCCGCATCGCAGTTACGAAACCGCGGCGTCGGTCCTGACCTCTGGTATCACGTGAAGGATGGCCGCCAATATAGCCGATTTTGCGATACCCCTGCTGATAGAAATGATCGACCATCAGCCGCGCCGCTTCAGCATTGGAAAACCCGACAACCTGGCCGATCGGCTGTTTTGGCAGATCCCACATTTCCACCACCGGGACACCACATTTTTCCAGCATGCGCCGGCACCGCTCGGTGTGTGCTTCGCCGGTGACAATTATGGCTTCCGGCCGGCGGCGCAAAAACTGTTCGACCAGCCGTTCCTCCTCCTCGATATCATAATCGGTATAACCAAGCAGAACCTGCAGGCTGGTGTTGCGCAAAGCCTGGGTCAGGCCGCGCAGCGTATCGGCAAAATTGGCATTGTTGATCGAAGGAATGGTGACTGCAATGAAACCGGTGCGGCGCGATGACAGTCCGGCGGCGGTGCTGTCCAGCACATAGCCGAGTTCGTCAGCTGCCTTGCGGATTTTCTCACGGGTTGCGGTGCTGACAGATGTGTTTGGCTTCAGGGCCCGCGAGACAGTCATGGGTGACACGCCAGCGCGGCGGGCCACATCCATCATGGTCGGTTGTTTTGTATTTGGAGCCATTGAGTTGAGTTCGGAGGGTTAGCGATTGTTATCGATATCAAATAGCACGGTTCCGCGCGCTCACCAATGGCGCGCCCGATCAGACTTTGACCGGAAACTCACTTGCCGATGTGACGTGGTGGTGGATGCGCCCGTCAAAATAGCGCTCCACTAGAATGCCGGTGACTTCGCGGGATTTGAAGCGGGCCTCGCAGGACAGTGCCCGTTCCATGGCGGCCTTGTCCGGGTAGCTGATGGCAAGGATCAACGGGAACTCGGGCGCGCCTTCATCACGCTCCTCGCCAAACATCACGCGCACTTCCACAGCGCCGTCGAATGTCGTCCAGAGCGGCACAAGATTTTCGTTGACAAAGGATCTGAATGCCGGGGTCTGGCCTTCTTTCACAGTGCCTTCGAACAGGGCGTATCGGGTCAACATCGGCGATTTCCTTCCAGATTTCATTGGCGGCATAACAAGTGTGTATCAGGCGCCGGGGCCTTCGAAATATTTCATCAAAGCAGCATTGTCGGCGCTGCCATGACCGGCCGAAACCAGCAAACGGTGAATTTCGGCGCAGACCGCTGTCAGTGGCATCGGGGTGCCGGTCAGCCGGGCAAGATCCTGAACGCCGTTCAAATCCTTGACCATATTGCTGATGCTGCCGGACGGGGTGTAATCCTTGAGTGCCATTTTCGCCATATACTCCTGCAGAATGGCGCTGTCAGCACGGCCACCGGCGATGGCTCCGGGAATTCGGACGGCATCCACACCGGCATCAAGCGCCAGTTGTGTTGCCTCGGCAACGGCAACAAAATTCAGCGCGCACAGCACCTGATTGATCAGCTTCGTGGTCTGGCCGGCACCGCTGGGCCCCATCAGGGTGAAATTGGCGCATAAATGCTCCATCACCGTCTTTGAGCGTTCAAAATCATCTGAATTTCCGCCAGCCATGACGGTCAATTCGCCAGCAATCGCCTTTGGTGCGCCACCGGACAGGGGGCAGTCGAGCCAGCCAAGCGCTCGCTCCGCCGCATCGCCAGCCAGGATTTTGGTGGATTCGGGATCAATCGAAGACATGTCGATGATCAACGTGCCGGCGCGCGCGCCAGCTGCAACACCTTCGGTGCCGAACACGGCACTGCGCACGATTTTCGGGGAATTCAGGCTGAGAATGACAAAGTCCGAGGCCTGTGCCGCCGCGGCAGCCGTGGGCGCGGCGTTTGCCCCCTTCGCTACCAGGGCGGCAATCCTGTCCCGGTCAAGATCGTATACGCTGAGCTGATTGCCGGTTTCCAGCAGCCGCGTGCCGATGGCACTGCCCATTACGCCGGCACCAATCAGTGCCACCTTATTTGTCATTGAAGTCCCTTTCATCGCCACTCGCTTTAAGGGCGGCCATTGCGCGGGCGACAATGGCGTCAACCGGCGCATCAATTTCCACAGTCACCGCGTCTTCATCGGTGCCTGGCGGCTCCAATGTTGCAAACTGGCTGTCGAGCAGGCTGAGCGGCATGAAATGTCCGGTGCGTGCATCCATCCGTGCCCGGATCAAGTCCCGGCTGCCGGAGAGATAAACAAAGCAGGTTCTCTCGCCCGCCGCTTTGGTAATGCACTCCCTATAGGCCCGTTTCAGTGCCGAGCAGCCCCCGACCACAATGCCGTCGCGGTTGTGCATTTCCCGGCCAAAACGCTCCAGCCATGGCCAGCGGTCGTCGTCGGTCAGCGGCTCGCCCCGGCTCATCTTGGCGACGTTTTGCGCCGGATGATAAGTGTCGCCATCAAGGTATAAACCGCCGAGTTTTTCCGCCAGCGCTTCGCCAATGGAGGATTTTCCGCAACCGGCAACACCCATCACAACAAACAGGCGCGCCATGGCGGGTGCGGAGGTGTCAGAGCGAGGCAGTGATGCCTCCATCGACATAAAGGGTATGACCATTGACGAAACTGGAGGCAGCGGAACTGAGGAAAATACAGGCCCCGACCAGCTCCTCGACATTGCCCCAGCGCCCGGCAGGCGTGCGTTTTTCCAGCCATGCGCTGAAATCAGGATCGGCCACCAGCGCCGCATTCAGCGGCGTGTCAAAATAACCCGGCGCGATGGCATTGATCTGAAGCCCGCGTCCGGCCCAGTCGGTGGCCATGCCCTTGGTCAGATTGCCGACCGCGCCCTTTGTCGCCGTGTAGGGCGCAATGCCGGGCCGGGCCAGCATGGTCTGGACAGAGGCAATGTTGATGATCTTGCCGGAGCCGCGTTTGATCATGTGTTTGGCAACGGCCTGGCCCACATTGAAGACCGTGGAAATATTGGTGTGGAGCAGACGTTCGAATGCTTCAGGCGGAAAATCTTCCAGCGGCGTGCGGTGCTGCATGCCGGCATTGTTGACGAGAATATCAATCGGGCCGGTTTCGGATTCAAAACCATCAACGGCGGATTTGGCGGCGGCGTGATCGGTCGCATCAAAGGCGAGCTGGTGGACATTGGGTCCGATTGTCTCCAGCCGGGACGCAGCGTCGGCAATCCGGCTAGGGTCGCGGCCATTGATAATAATATTGGCCCCCGCTTCGGCTAGTCCTTTTGCCAATGCGAAGCCGATTCCCTGGGAAGACCCCGTCACCAGGGCAGTGCGCCCGGACAGATCAAACAGCTTCATCGCATCGCTCACGCCACAGATCCTTTTTATCTCGACAGAATTTTAGACTTTTGTATATGGTACCGATAACATCTTCAAGAGTCTCAATGCGGAAAATGCACATGAATACGCCAGCGATGTTTTTCAGACCTCAGGGTGAACAAAGCTTTCTGACCCATGTCTCACAGATTTTCCGAGGCTGGACAATGCGTGGCTGCAGCCGCATCATGGTTGCAGCACAGCGGAATCCCTGTCCATCAGGTTGAGATCCCAACCCTTCAAGGAAAACAGAACACAATGCGCGCAATTGTCATTCACAAAGCCAGGGATCTTCGCGTCGAAGACCGCGCCGAATCAGCGCCCGGAGCCAAACCCGAAGCTGGACAGGTGCAGATCAAACTGGCGACCGGAGGCATCTGCGGGTCCGATCTGCATTATTATAATCACGGCGGTTTCGGGCCGATCACGCTGAAGGAACCGATGGTGCTGGGCCATGAGGTCTCGGGATTTGTCAGTCAGATCGGCGAGGGCGTCACCGGTTTTGAAGTCGGCGATCTGGTGGCAATTTCGCCGTCGCGCCCCTGCGGCCATTGCAAATATTGTGCGCAGGGTCTGCGCAATCATTGTCTCAATATGCGGTTTTACGGCTCCGCCATGCCATTTCCACACATCCAGGGTGCGTTTCAGGAAAGCCTGATTGCCGAGGCCAGCCAATGCGTCAAGGCAAATGGCCTGACGCCGGGTGAAGCCGCTGCCGCCGAGCCGCTGTCGGTGACGCTGCATGCGGTGCGGCGGGCCGGTGAAATGCTGGGAAAAAAGGTACTGATTACCGGCAGCGGACCGATCGGAACCCTGTGTATTCTGGCGGCCAGAGCTACCGGTGCTGCTGAAATTGTCGTCACCGATCTGTCCGATCCGGCTCTGGCCTACGCCAAAACAATCGGGGCCGACAGGACCATCAATGTTGCAACCTCTGGAGATGCGCTGGAGGACTATCATCCCGACAAGGGCTATTTCGATGTATTGTTCGAATGCTCGGGGGCGGCACAAGCGCTGGCCGCCGGCATTGCGGCGATGCGACCACGCGGTGTCGTCATGCAGCTTGGACTTGGCGGCGACATGAATCTGCCGATGATGCTGCTGACGGCGAAAGAGCTTGATCTGCGCGGCTCATTCCGCTTTCACGAGGAATTCGCCACAGCAGTGCAATTGATGCAAAGCGGCCAGATTGATGTGAAGCCGCTGATCTCACATACATTTGCGATTGAGCAGGCGGTTGAAGCGTTTGAAATCGCGAGCGACCGGGCGCAATCAATGAAGACCCAGATCGAGTTTGCAGCAAGCGCATAGACGCGGCAGCGATCTGCAGATTCAGCCATACGATCTGTGGCATCGGGTCAAATATGCTCTATAGAATTTTGCTGGAAGCGACGGATTTGATAGTGATGGCATCTTCGCAGCAGAAAGAAACAACAAAGATCGGTTCGCATGGCGTTTTTTGAAGTACTGGACAAATCCTTCGTCAGTTTTGTTATGGGAAACGCGACGCTCAAACAGATCGCGACCGGGTTTGACTGGGTGGAAGGCCCGGTCTGGTTCGGTGATGCCAATTGTCTGCTGTTTTCCGATATTCCGAACAACCGGATCATGCGCTGGATACCGGGTCTTGGCACCAGCGTGTTCCGGGAACCCTCCAACTTCGCCAATGGCCATACGCGGGACCGGCAAGGCAGGCTGATTTCCTGCGAACACGGGGCGCGGCGGGTGACACGCACCGCGCATGACGGGTCCATCACTGTGATTGCCGACAGTTTTGAGGGCAAGCGTCTCAACTCGCCGAATGATGTGGTTGTCAAATCGGACGGGACGATCTGGTTCACCGATCCGCATTACGGGATCATGACAAATTATGAGGGCCAAAAATCGCAGCAGGAACTGCCCTGCCAGGTCTACCGGGTGGACCCGGATGCCGGTACGATCGAAGCAGTCCTGACAGATTTTGCCTGCCCGAACGGGCTGGCCTTCTCGCCCGATGAAGACCGGCTTTATGTGGCCGATACAGGAGTGATTTTTGACGACAGCGCCGAGCGCCATATTCGTGTGTTTGATGTGGGGCCTGACAACCGCCTCAGCGGCGGCGAGGTGTTTCATACCATTTCGGTGGGCTTTGCCGACGGGTTCCGGCTCGACAGGGATGGCAATCTGTGGTCGTCAGCGGCCGACGGAGTTCACTGCATCAATCGCGACGGCGAGTTGATCGGCAAGATTCTGGTGCCGGAACTGGTTTCGAATGTCTGCTTTGGCGGCCGGGCAAAGCATCAGCTTTTCATCACCGCCACCACCAGCATCTATATGATCAGCCTCAACCGTGAAGGTGTGCAGCGGCCTTAAAATGATTCATTTCGGCTTTGCCGGCAGGGTGGCGACGAAGCTGAGGGCGAGCCCTATCCATTGTTTCAGTGTCTCCGGATCACAGGCTCCTTCATCGACATAGACAAAGCCACGCATGGGCCGCCCGCCCTGATCCATTATGCGCGCTGCCGGCCGCCGCAGCGCTTCGGCCTGATTGTCTTTGCCGACCCGGAACAGAAAGCGGCCTTCGCCGCTTTTCTGGCGGCTGGCACAGCCCAGCATGTTTCCATCAAGGAAAAAGCACACCGCGCCCATCATGCGTTTTTCGGAAATGCCGGCCATCCCTCCAACGGCGCGGCGAAAACGTTGGTTCAATTCTTCATCATAGGCCATGGCCGGGTTTATTCTCCATCAAATTTCGGCAGGGGTCGGATGGGATTGTATTATGTCAACTATACGATCCCATCCGACCCCTGCCACGGCTATTTTTGCATGCTTTCATAGGTAATGAGCGCAATTTGCGCGCCCTGCGGATCTGCGATCGTGCTGACGCGGCCAACGCCGGGCATGTCGGCCGGTTCGCTGACGATCGTGCCGCCGGCTTTCTGGGCCCGCTCAACACAGGCATCCACATCGTCAACGGTTACGAAAATTGTCCACGCGCCTTGGCTTTGCGGCATCGGGGAAAAGCCGCCGATCGGCTGCTGACCAATCATGATGGCCGGATAGCTGGTGCCATCCTGCATCGGCAGATCGCCGATCGTCCAGCCGATGGTGTCGCGGTAGAATTTCATGGCAGCAGCGCTGTCCGGGCCGGCATGCCCGATCCAGCCGGCATTGCCGGGTGTTGTCATTGTCAGTTCGCTCATAATGTTCTCCCTTAGCGGATCATCTGCACAGCGCAGAGACCAGAGGACGGATCAGGCCGAGAGAATCCGACAGCCTTAGGAATTTTTTTCGCAGGCCATGATTTTATCCTTCAGAATGCGGCGCTCCGCTGCCGTCGGATTATGGCGCAAAGCCGTCTCATAGGCAGCTTTTGCTTCGGCGAATTGCTCCAGATCAAACAAAAAGGCGGCGCAGACCGCGTGATACCAGCGATAGGTCTGAAGGTCTGCGCCTAGAGGTCGCAACATGGCGAGGGCCGCCTCCGGCCCTTTGATTTTCTCTACCGCGACAGCCTGATTGAGGCGGATGATCGGTGTGGGTTGAATGGCGTAAAGCAGTCCGTAGAGCCGCACCAGTTCGTGCCAGTCGGTGTGCTGGGCTGCCGGCGCAAGGGAATGCACCGAGGCGATGGCGGCCTGAAGCTGGAACGGGCCGGAGGGGCCGCGGCGCAGAGCTTTTTCCAACAAGACGCGCGCCTCGGCAATCATCGAGTGGTCCCACAGGCGGCGATCCTGATCGTCCAGCGGTACCAGATTTTGCTCCGCATCGAGACGCGCATCGCGCCGGGAATGCTGAAACAGAAACAGTGCCAGAAGTCCCATCAGATCGCCGATTCCGGGAAACAGCTCGAGCAGCAGACGGGTCAGGCGTATGGCTTCCTCGCATAGTGGCTGCTTGATCTGAATCTCGCCGGAACTGGCTGACCAGCCTTCATTAAACAGCAGATAGAGCATCAGGCAGACGGTCTTCAGACGCCTGCCGCGCTCGGTCATATCCGGTGTTTCAAAAGAAATATCTGCGGTGGTCATAGTGCGCCTGGCCCGTGTCAGACGCTGTTCCATTGCCTTCGGCCTGACCACGAAGGCACCGGCAATCTGTGCGACCGACATGCCGGCAATCGTTTTCAGAGCAACAGCCAGCTGGTCCTGGGGCGACAGAGAGGGATGACAGCAAATAAACAAAAGCCGCAGCACATCGTCGCGCAACCCGTCATTGTCGAGCTGCTCGGCATACAGATTTTCCATGTCTTCCGCGTCGGTCGGGGGAAGTGTCAGCTCGCAGAGACGCTGGTTTTTGCGAATGATGTCGATGCCGGCATTGCGGCCGACTTTCAACAGCCAGGCCAAGGGATCGTTCGGCATGCCACTGCGCGGCCAGGTCTGCAGGGCGCGGACACAGGCATTGGCAAACGCTTCCTCGGCCAGGTCAATATTGCGGAACTGGCGGGTCAGCGCGGCTAGGGCCTGGGGCCGGATACCGGCAAATCTGGCCTGCAGCCAGGCATGCTGTGTCACTGCTGCGCTCCAAGCACGCCGCCAGCCCATGCCACCGGACGGATTTCAATGCTGACATAGGGCGAGGTGATTTTTTCAGCAAATGATATGGCTTCTTCCAGCGAGTCGAACTGCGCGACATAAAAGCCAGAAAGCGTTCTTTGGTTTCGGCAAACGGACCGTCCATAAGGGTGGGTTTCTGGCCGAATTCGGCAACCGGCCGCAAGGTCACCGCACTGGTGGTGGGCATTAGTTTGGCAGTTCCATAGGCACCCCGTTCCTGCAATGCGGCCTGCAGTTCATAATGGCTTTGCATGGCTTCCTGCTGTTTTTCCGGCGGCAACCGGTCAAAAGTTCCTTCCGCTCCGTAGATCAGAATTGCGTATTCCATCATGCGCCTCCTGCGTCTGGCCAATTCTTCCAGGACGATTGCCGGGCGCCGATTCCGACACCCGCGCAAAAATAAAAATTGCAGCTTGCTTCAGTCTCCGATTGTGCGACGCTTTTGTCCAGAATTGCTGAATCCGCATCACTTGAATTTACTCCGGGAGGCCAATATGGATTTGCAGAAACCCGTTTCCAGAGACGAGTGGCTGGAGGCCCGCAAGGCTTTGCTGTTACGTGAAAAAGCCTTGACCAAGGCGCGCGATGAGCTCAGCGCATTGCGGCGCGAGATGCCGCTTTGTCAGGTTGAGAAAACCTACAATTTTCAGAGCGAAGAGGGCCGTGAGACATTGCGGCAATTGTTCGGGCCGCACCGGCAGCTCATCATCTACCACTTTATGTTCGGCCCGAACTGGCATGAAGGGTGTCCCAGTTGCTCTTTCTGGGCAGATGGTTTTGAAGGGATCGATGTCCATCTGGCGGCGCGCGATACGGCCTTCGTTTGTGTTTCTAATGCGCCACTGGACAAGCTACTGGCCTACCGCGCGCGTCTTGGCTGGCGTTTCAAGTGGGTTTCGGCAGCGGACACAGGCTTCAGCCCTGATTTCGCTGTGAGCTTTCATGATGGCGATCAGAGCCTGTCGGCCACAGGATATAATTATTCCGGCACATTTTCTGCTGACGAGCTTCCTGGGGTCAGCGTTTTCATTCGCGACGGTGAAACCGTGTTTCACAGCTATTCGACCTATAGCCGCGGTCTCGACATGCTGAATGGTGCCTATCATTTTCTCGACCTGACGCCGCTGGGGCGGCAGGAGGAAGATCTGGACTGGTCGATGGCCTGGCTGAAGCGCCGCGACGCCTATGACTGAGTTGCCCGGCCGGAAGTCAGTGATCAGGCGATGGCCGGTCTTCGCATCCGCAGATGGGCAGCGAACAGTCCGGCAAATCCGGCCAGCGCAACCATGTGCCACACAGTGGGCAGTGGCCACAACAGCGTTGCTCCAACGAGCAGAATTGCCAGTCTCATGACCGGGTCGAGCGGATTTTCCCAATGGCCTTCAATGGCGGCACCAATGGCCCAAAGACCGAACAGGGCAAAGATCGTGATTTCCAGCATGGTGGCCCAGTCCCCTGCCAATAGCGGGGTGTAAGCAAACAGCAGCGGCACCAAATAAAGCCCCTTGGCAATTTTCCAGGCGGAAAATCCGGTTTGCATGGGTGGTGATTTGGCAATGGCAGCAGCGGTAAAGGCGGCCAGACAAACCGGTGGCGTGACGTTGGAATCCTGGCTGAGCCAGAACACAATCATGTGGGCCGATAATAAGGCTGCCATCAGAATTGATGGATCAAACAACAAATCATATAGCAGAACCAGCGTTTCCAGCGGCAGCGATGCCATGATTTCGGCCGCGGCCTGTTGTGACATCGGGGCCGACAAGGCGGCGAGTTGCTCGGGCACGGCAATCATGAACACGGCTTTCGCGGTTTGCGGAACCTGGCCGGCGATCAGAAGATCGGTAATCTGCGATTGCAGAATGAGCTGATACAGGGCCGGCGCAGACAATGTGCCCAGCACGATATAGGCGGCGGTGACCGGCAGACCCATGCCAAGAACCAGCGAGGCCAGCGCCACCAGCACCAGAGCCACCAGCAGATTGCCGTCGGCCCAACTGGATATCATGATCGAGAAAGTGTTGCCGATGCCGGCGGTGGCTATGACATTGACAATAAGCCCGACCGCGGTCAGTAGGATTGCGGTCATGATCATGTTGCGCGCGCCCAGTTCAAGCGCCGCGAAAATTGCTTTCGGGCCCATGCGGTGGGGGGTCAGCCATGATGCGGCGATACAGGCCAGAATGGCGTAGCCGGCAGCGTAGGTCGGCGTGTAGCCGCGCACCAGCAAGGTGATCAGAAGTGCTACCGGAATGATGAAGGACGGGGCTCCGCGTTTGAGGACATCAAGCAGGGCCGGTGTGTCATCTCCGGAGATCAAATCCGCATTGGTGCGTTTGGCGTCTATCCGGACAAAAAAGGCTACCGTGGCAAAATAGAGTAGTGCTGGCAGCGCGCTCATCGCGACAATATGGGTGTAAGGAATTTGCGTCGCAGCGGCCATGACGAATGCGCCCGCACCCATGATCGGCGGCATCAACTGCCCGCCGGTGGATGAGGCGGCTTCAACACCGGCGGCAAATTTGGGGGCAAAGCCGGCTCGTTTCATCAAAGGAATGGTGATCACCCCGGTCGATGCCGTATTGGCGACCGCCGAGCCGGAAATGGTTCCGGTCAGTCCGCTGGCCAGTACCGCGACAAATCCGGGTCCGCCGACCGTGCGTCCGGCCACAACGCGGGAAATATCGATGATGAATTCGCCGGCACCGGATTTCAGCAGGAAGGCGCCAAAAATGATGAACATGAAGACAAAGGTGGATGAGATGCGGGCAATCGAGCCGAACAGGGCATCATCGCCATAGATTGAGCGGAACATCAGAGTTTCGGTCGACAGGCCGCGAAACGCAAAGATGCCGGAAATATGCGCGCCCCAGAAGCTGATATAGGACAGAGACAACACGATCAGGATCGGAATGATCCAGCCGGTGGTGCGGCGGGTGAATTCGATGGCACCGAGAATAACCACGGTGCCGGCAATCCAGTCCATAGTCACCAGACGGACGCCGCGATCGTAAATGCCATCTTCCGCATAGACCAGATAGAGCGCTGCCAGACCGACCGCGAGGCCAAAGCCGATATCAAGTGCCCTGACCAGTCCGTGACGCGCCCAGCTGTGTGCCGATATCGGCGAGACCAGAGCACACAGCACAGCAAAGCCGCCGAAATGAATGCCGTTCTGCCAGAGCGTCGAGACATTGCCGAACGAATTCATCCATAAATGGCTGACAGACAGAGCAACAGCCAAACCGGATATGGCCCATTGCAGAGCTTTGCTGCCGGCCCGGTTCGGGGTGGCCGGCAGATCATTCCGGGTATGCGTTTCGGCGCGCATCATTCGCCTCATCTTGCGCCAGCGCTGCGGTCCCGGGAAAGGCGTGCCTTTACCCGAGCAACAGTGCTGGCAGTTACTTCGCCATCAGGTTTTCAGGAATATCGATGCCGACTTCCTTGTAGTAACGCGCTGCGCCGGGATGCAGTGGCAGCGGCAGGCCGGCGATTGCCTTTTCCAGAGCCATGGCTTTGGTGGCCGGGTGGATTGCATTCAGAAAGGCCAGGTTCTCATATATCGTCTTGGTGATGAGATAGACGGATTCTTCATCGACATCCGCAGAGGTCGCCAGAAAGTTCGGCTGGGCGATGGTGTTGACATCGTAATCCTGCCCGGGATAGGTGCCGGCCGGAATGAGGTAAGGTGTCCACAGATCCTTGCCGCCATCCGCAGCCTTTGCCTGCTCCTCAGTGAATGACAACATCTTCACCTTGTCCGCGACAGTGGCAAATAGTTGGGTAATTGCGCCGGTGGGGACGCCGGCCGGGGTGCCTAGGCCAGCCGCCTTGCCATCCTGAACCGCATTTGCCGAAGGCCCATAGCCGCCTTCGACCAGTTCGTAATCGGTTTCAATATCAACACCCAGGCCGCTGAGCAGCGCAGCGTTTGAACCAACGGTGCCAGAATTCCGGCTGCCGAGCGCCATCGGTTTTCCCTTGAGGGCAACCAGGTCACTCATTGTGCCGGTTTCTGCCAGATCGGCGGCGATGACGAATTGCTCGACATTCTGCCAGAGCATCGACACTGAACGCAGCTTTTCCTGTGGACCATCAGCAGACACGGGTCCGGTGCCGGTGGCAGCGTAATAGCCGTAAAGGCCCTGAAGAATGGCGAATTGTGCTTCGTTCTCACGTAGAAGGCGGACATTTTCTCCCGACCCGGCCGAGTTGATGGCGGCCATGCCGATTTTGAATTTCGGTTGCAGTTTGACCTTTGTCAGGGTCGCAATGGCAACACCGACCGGATAATAAGTGCCACCTGTAGATGCCGTCGCCAGGATGTAATTGACGTCCTCTTGCGCATTGACTTCTGTCGTGAAAATGGACGCATGCGTCATCGCGGCAAAGGCAAGGCCTGTTGCCAGTGTGAAAAATTTCATGAGTTCCTCCCAGAACATAAAGATAGTCGGGAACCGTGTGGTCCTGCCACTATCCTAACAATCTTTCTGCCGGATTGGCCAACCTTATTAACGTATTGAAATTTATCATATATTTTAAGCTGCATAATTCGGCTGGTGTTTTGCAGCAGATTCTGGTCCGCATCATCGCTGAAATCCGGTTATACAGAATGGCTGAGCGAGCAATTGCAAGCATCGCGGTTGACCGCGTTTTTGGGGTATTCCTGACAGTTCAGGCGCGGCTTACTGTGAAGGAACTCTCTTCGGGGAGCCGAAAGCTGATTGTACAGGTCAGACCCGATGGCTTGAAACTCATGTCGACGCTGCCATCCAGTTCAGAAGGCAAAACCCGTTGCAGGAGGATCGAGCCAAAGCCCTGCCTGTCCGAGGCAATTACTTGCGGACCGCCAGTCTCAGTCCAGATGAGATCTACCCGGTCGCCCTTTTCAGAACCCTCTGCTGACCACTCCAGATCGACCCGGCCTTCAGGATGGCTGAGCGCGCCGTGTCTGATGGCGTTGGTCGCAAGTTCATTGAGCGCCAGTGTCAGGCTGACCGCATACCGTGCGGGCAACCAGACCTGCGGCCCACGGGTCGCGAACAGAGTGTTGTCAATGTCGCAATAGGGCGATAGCGAGACCTGCGCCACTTCGCTCAGGGACGCTCCGCCCCAGTCATGGTCTGTCAGGATTGTGTGGGCGGAAGCCAGAGCATTGATGCGACCTGTGAAGGCCTTGCGTCCCTCGGCAATGGAAGCGCCATCGGGAAATGACAATTTGGCAATTGACTGAATGACAGTAAGCGTATTGCGAACCCGGTGGTTAAGTTCACCAAGCACATCGCGCAGGCGTTCTTCCGTCTCCTTGGATTGACTTATATCGACGACATGTCCGATAAAGATCGGATTAGAGCCACTTCCATTTTCCAGATAGCGACCGCGCACGCTGATGAAGCGCTGTGTCCCTTTAGCGGTGATGATCTGGCACTCAAACGACCACGATATTTTCTGCGTCACTGCATGTTCAAACAAGTCTGCGACGCGCGTTCTGTCTCTTGGCACTACGTGGCTCAAAAACTGATCGAACGTCCAGTCCGGCAGCATTTCATCATAGCCGAATATTACATCGTGATACGCGTTCCGCCAAGCGTGTAGTGTAACCGTGTCCAGTTCCCACGCGCCGATTTCCGCCATTTCGAGCAGATTTTCAATATTATTGGATTTCGACTTTTGTGGAATAGTGTCAGACATTTGCAGCTGCTTTCAGCAATTTAGATCAGGGCGTTTTTTCGGTGGACGCAAGTTGTGTTAAAAAATCCCTGTTTTATGAACCTGAGAAAGCGGCACTGACATCCGCCAATGATCCAAATCTGCTGGATGGGTAGGAAATTCCTGTAGTTTAACGCGGCGGCGGCAAACCGGTTCCCACAGCCGCGTAAAAGAATTCGGCTTTGGACTCGCGATTTATGTCCTATTCTGATTTGCGGAGCTGATCGAAGCCTGTCTGAGGTGCGCAAAATCGACTGAAACGTTTTCGGGGTGTGGTGCAAATCCGGCCTGCAAAATCATAATAACCATACTAGAATACAAGTTACTTGACGGATCAGAAAAATAGTGTTTATTACGCGACCCACATCATTTTGAGCCAGATGCTGCTGATTTTGCTGTTGCTGATCCTGGTGCCTGGAATTGTGCTGTAGTTGCCACGGTTGCTGATGCCAAAATCCGTTCTGTAGTGGCGAAGAAAACCTTCTTCGCCTGCCCCTTAGCCAACCCCCAGGAGATATTATGACCCTTGAAGGCAAGACTGCAATTGTAACCGGTGGAGGCCGGGATATCGGCCGGGCCTGCGCCCTTCGTCTTGCGCAGGAAGGTGCCAGAGTGGCCATCAATTATCACGCCAGTGGCGATGGCGCCGCCTCTGCGGTTGAGGAAATCATCGCCAATGGCGGAGAGGCGTTTGCGCTGCAGGGCGATCTGACCAAGGACAGTGACCCAGCGCATCTCGTCGCGGAAACTCAGTCGCGTTTTGGACCGCAGATCAATGTCCTGATCCATGTGACCGGCGGCCTGGTGGCGCGCAAGACCATTGCTGAAATGGATGTCGACCACTGGAATCACATCATGAACCTCAACACCACGTCGCTGTTCCGCATGGTGAAAGCGGTCGAGCCGCACATGCCGGATGGAAGTTCGATCGTCTCTTTCGCTTCGCAAGCTGGCCGCGATGGCGGCGGTCCCGGGGCCGTTGCCTATGCCACATCAAAGGGGGCGGTGATGACCATGACACGCGGTCTTGCCAAGGAATTTGCCCCGCGCATTCGCGTCAACACAATCTGCCCCGGCATGATTGACACGGATTTCCACAATATTTTCACCAAGGACGAAGTGCGCGCCAAAGTTGCCGATGGGACGCCTTTGAAACGGGAAGGCCTGCCAGTGGATACGGCCAATCTCGCCGTTTTCCTGTCGTCCGATCAGGCTGCATTCATGACCGGAACAAGCGTCGATATCAATGGCGGGATCCTGTTTTCCTGATATAAATTTCATGGTTCAATCGGGTTTGCGCTGTCGGTCCCGGCGAAAGATGCGCAAACCCGTCAGTGGGCCGGACAGTCCCAGACGGGTTCACTCCAGACGGCCTCTTTCCAGGACGGGCTCGGTTCAGTCCTCGAAATATTCCGGGTGGCGCTGTCTGGCATTGGCAAGGGTCTGGTCGAGGCGGCAAATGTGCAGCCGCGTCAGACGGTCCATTTCGGCAATGTCCTTGCGCACCAGCGCCTGATAAATCTGCTGGTGGTCCTGATAGACCTCATTCATGCCGCGTTCGGAAGTCAGGCTGATCATGCAAAGCCGGTCGACATGCGCCTTGCTGTCGGCAATGGTCTCGAAAGCGAATTCGCAATCGGCTGTGGCGCAGATGAGATTGTGAAAATCATAGTCCAAGGCATGAAATTGCGCGGCCTCGCCGGCTAGCAGAGCCTTTTCCTGAGCGGCCAGATTACTCATAAAGCCAGATTCAAACGGGTTACCTTCCGTGTGACAGGCTTGCCGGATGACTTCCAGCTCGACCGCCAGGCGCAGGAAGCGTGCATTGAGGATTTCGCTGTCGGAAATTTTGCAGACAAGGGTCGCTTTCTGCGGCCGGATTTGCAGCAAATTCATTTTGCTTAGCCGGATAAATGCTTCACGTACCGGCTGGCGCGACACCTGAAACTGACTGGCAAATTCGACCTCGGATATTTTGGTGCCGGGTTCAAGGCGCAACGACACGATTTCAGCGCGCAATTGATCGAAAATATCGTCTGCCGCGGTGCGTCGCGCGAAATTACTTTGAATTGCCTGAATATTCATGCAAGGCCCTGTGCCATACTGCTGGTGATCCAATGGCCGGTCGCCATTAGCGAAACGCAAATGTGGCGGTTTGCGCACGTCAACAATATGGCTGAAAGGCGCCGGAAGCAAGGAATCACGGGCAAAAGCACTGATGGTGTTTGTTTTTTCTTGGTTTGGCAGGTTTAATTCTTAGATTCGATTTGAAATTCCAGATAGAACTCGCCCCGCCTGCGCTGATTGGTTAGCGGGAGGTGGGAATGGAGGCAGATGTGCCGGACGATTCCCGGAAAGATATACACAATTCAGACGTCCCCGTTCTCTGCCGTGCCTGTGAAGCACGGCATCGTGGGGTTTGTGGTGCGTTGACACCAGTGCAACTGTCAGGTCTGGCCAAACACACCAAAAAAACAAATCACGTGGCGGACAGTGAATTGCTCGCTTCGGGCGAAGATTCCTACCATTATTCGAATGTGATCAAGGGCGTGGTCAAACTGACAAAATTGATGGCCGATGGCCGCCAGCAGATTGTCGGGCTGCAATTTTCGCCGGATTTTCTCGGCCGGCCTTTCCGCAAGCAGAATGATTCCTATGCCGAGGCGGCGAATCAGGTTCACTTATGCTCGTTCCCGCGCACAGTTCTTGACGATATGGTAAAACAGTCGCCCGAGCTTGAGCACAGATTGCACCAGCAGGCCCTGAAGCAACTGGATGAAGCCAGGGATCTGATGCTGACGCTGGGCCGCAAGACCGCAAGCGAAAAAGTTGCCACCTTCCTGCATATGATCGCCATCCACAAAGACCCGGAACTCGATGACGAAAGCGGCCAGGTCGAGTTTGAATTGCCGCTGAAGCGTGCCGATATTGCCGATTTTCTCGGCCTGACAATCGAAACCGTCAGCCGCCAGATGACGAAGCTGAGAAAAGCCGGCGTGATTGATATCCGCAACAACCGGATAATCCTGGTGCCCGATCTTGAGGCGCTACACGATGCCTGCGAGGCGCAATAGATCGCATTCAGTCGGTCTGCAACGCGCCGGTAGCCTCAGACGGCCTGCGAATATTGCGCAGTACCGCGAGTGTAATAGGCGTCAAAACCTGATGCGACAATGCGGGCAAAGGCCCGCGCCGACAGGGGAATGGTCAGGGCATTGCCGGAAAAACTGCAAAGCCCGAACCGGTCCTGCGCGGCCAGTTGCGCGGCTTCGTCGCGATAGGGCAGTGCGGCTTCGCCAAACTTGCTTTCAAGGCTGGTAAAGCAGATGCTGAAATCGCACATCAGCCGTTCGATGATATGGCTGCGGATTTTGTCATCGAGGCTCAGCGCCGCACCCTTCAAAACTGGCAATTGGCCCTGTTCCACGCACCCCTGATACTGCCCGGTGGCAACTATGTTCTGCACATAACCGCCATCCGAGCGGCCAATCGACGAGGCACCAAAGCCGAGCATGGTGCGGCAGTTATCTGTGGTGTAACCCTGAAAATTGCGGTGCAGTGTGCCAGCAACAGCCGCTTTCGACAGGGCGTCGGCCGGCTTGGCAAAATGATCGATGCCAATGGCTCTGTATCCGGCATTTTGCAGAAACTTCGATGCCATCCGGGCCTGTTCGAAGCGCTCATATCTGCCTGGCAGATCTGCCTCCTGGATCATTTTCTGGTGCTTTTTGATCCAGGGAATGTGAGCATAGCCGAAAAGTGCCATGCGGTCGGGATCAAGATCGCGACACTTTTCAAGCGTATCGCGCAGCCGGGCAGAGGTCTGCAACGGCAAGCCGTAAAGCGCATCAATGTTGAGAGAGGTAATGCCGATCTTGCGCAGGCGTTGAACCACATCCCGGGTCTGTTCGAAACTCTGCGGACGGTTGATAGCCTGCTGGACCTGTGGATCAAAATCCTGCACGCCGATGCTGGCGCGGGTTACCCCGAGTGCAACCAGCCCGTCATAAAGTTCATCATTGGTGTCGGACGGGTCGATCTCAATGCTGATTTCCGTGTCCGGCGTGATTTGAAATGCACCGGCAAGGCTGGTGCGCAACGCCACCATGTCCTGCAGCTTCAGCAGACTTGGTGACCCACCGCCCAGATGCAGGCTCTTCAAATGCGGCCTGACTGCAAGCCGGGCGGCGTATAGCTCTATTTCACGGCGCAGATAGCCCAGATAGGTTTTCACCGGGGCGTATTTCAGCGTGTATTTGGTGTGGCATCCACAGAACCAGCACAGCCGGTCGCAAAATGGAATGTGGAGATAGACCGAGACCGGCTCGTGGGCAGGGAAGTCGTCCAGCAGGGCGTTCATCAGAACCGCTCCGGTGCCCTCGCGGAACTGCGGTGCGGTGGGATAGCTGGTATAACGCGGAACAGAGGCGGGATGGGCTGCAAGGACAGCCTTATGATCAATCATGCCGGTGTCCCCTTCTGCGTCAAAAGCGGCAAAAGATGTTCCTTTTCAAAAGCAATGTGCCTCCGCAATCCCTCAAAGAAACCGCGCAGCATATAAGACAATTTGTCTATATTGCTGACACCGACTGTTGCCAGCTCCTCCAGAGCATCGACAATCTCGTCCGCAAAACTCTCGTCCTCACAATGTTCAGCACGAAGTCTGGCCAGAACCGGTTCCAGCTCGGGCTGGTTGCCAGCTTCGTCAAGCAGCAGGGGAAACAGATAGTCCTCTTCAAAAATGTGGGCTTTGCGGATGATCTGGCGAATGCGCTGCGCCGTGAGAAGACAATTATTGCGGCTGAAATTATTTGGCAATGAATCGGCGATGTCTTCCAGCGCGGCGCATACACCAAGCTGGCTCTTGAAATACCTGTCCAGTGTCGAGCGAATCTGCTCCCGCGACAGCGGGTGAATGACCGCACTCCTTCTTTCCGGCATGCATCCAGCTCCACGGGTGAATTATCAGTGCGCAGAATGAAGGGTCTGGAAGAAACCGGCCTTGATCCAGATCAATGCGACACCCGGTACAGCCTTCTAGCAAGCTCGCATGTCAGGGATTGTGAACGATCGGTAATAATGCAATCTGAGAGCTGATTTCGTCAGAGGTATAAAATATGCGCAATGCAACACCCGCCATCTTCGTTGGTTTGGCAACTATTCTGGCCTTTATTGGCGCTGGATTGGGGCAGGATGAGCCCTTCAGAGCCCATATGTGGGTCCTGGTTCTCGTTCTGGGGCTGGCAACAATTGTGCTCATGCGGCGCGTGCAATTCGCGCCGGCAGGGCAGAGACTTGCAGGCCGGGAGGTCGGCCAGAACGCCTATATGGACGAGGTCATCCGTTATGGTGTGATCGCCACCTCTTTCTGGGGTCTGGTCGGATTTCTGGTTGGCGTTATTGCAGCCTCGCAGCTGGCCTGGCCGGTGCTGAATATCGAGCCCTGGTTCAATTTCGGCCGACTGCGCCCATTGCACACTTCCGCTGTGGTCTTTGCCTTTGGCGGCAATGCCCTGATCTGTTCCGCGTTCTATGTGGTGCAGCGCACCTCGCGCGCCCGTCTTTGGGGCGGCGATCTGGCATGGTTCGTGTTCTGGGGCTACCAGCTGTTCATCGTCATGGCGGCGACCGGCTATCTGCTCGGAATCACCCAATCGAAGGAGTATGCCGAACCGGAATGGTATGTTGATTTGTGGCTGACCATTGTCTGGGTTGCCTTTCTGGCGGTGTTTCTGGGAACTATCGTCAAACGCAAAGAGCCGCATATTTATGTAGCAAACTGGTTCTTTCTGTCCTTCATCGTCACCGTTGCCATGCTGCATGTGGTGAACGGGCTTTCCATGCCGGTCTCGTTGCTGGGGTCGAAGAGCTACTCGGTCTTTTCCGGTGTGCAGGATGCGCTGACACAGTGGTGGTACGGCCATAACGCTGTCGGCTTTTTCCTGACCGCCGGATTTCTCGGCATGATGTATTATTTCGTGCCCAAACAGGCCAACCGTCCGATCTATTCCTACCGGTTATCGATCATCCATTTCTGGGGCCTGATTTTTCTCTATATCTGGGCCGGCCCGCATCATCTGCACTACACCGCGCTGCCGGACTGGGCACAGACCCTTGGCATGGTGTTTTCGATCATGCTCTGGATGCCGTCCTGGGGTGGCATGATCAACGGCCTGATGACCCTGTCGGGCGCGTGGGACAAGGTGCGGACCGATCCGATTTTGCGGATGATGGTTATCTCGCTGGCATTTTACGGCATGTCGACCTTTGAAGGTCCTATGATGTCGATCAAGGCGGTGAACTCGCTGTCGCATTACACAGACTGGACCATCGGCCATGTCCATTCAGGTGCCCTTGGCTGGAATGGCATGATCACTTTCGGTGCTTTGTATTACCTGGCGCCAAAATTGTGGGGCCGGACCCGGCTGTACTCGCTGCGCATGGTGAACTGGCATTTCTGGCTGGCGACTCTGGGTATTGTTGTCTATGCCGCTGTGATGTGGGTTTCCGGGATCACCCAGGGTCTGATGTGGCGCGAATATGATTCCCAGGGCTATCTGGTCTACTCCTTCGCGGAGACCGTGGCTGCGATGTATCCCTACTATGTGATGCGGGTTATCGGCGGGCTGCTGTATCTGTCCGGCGGGCTGATCATGGCCTACAATATTTACATGACCATCAAAGGCAAATTGCGGGACGAGGTTCCACTGGTTGATTCTTCGGCACCATCCCGTCCGCTGAGTGCTGCCGGCGCGGCCGAATAGGAGACTGATCAATGTCGTTTCTGAGTAAACATAAAATCCTGGAGAGAAACGCGTCGCTGTTGCTGGCCGGGTCTTTGCTAGTGGTGACTATCGGCGGGATCGTTGAGATCGCGCCGCTGTTCTATCTGGAAAACACCATCGAGAAAGTCGATGGCATGCGCCCCTATTCTCCGCTCGAACTGGCAGGGCGCAACATCTATGTGCGCGAAGGCTGTTATGTCTGTCACAGCCAGATGATCCGACCGTTCCGCGACGAAGTGGAACGCTACGGGCAATTCTCGCTGGCGGCAGAATCCATGTATGACCACCCGTTCCAGTGGGGTTCGAAACGTACCGGTCCCGACCTTGCACGGGTTGGCGGGCGCTATTCCAATGAGTGGCAGGTGCAGCATCTGATTGACCCGCAATCGGTCGTTCCAGAATCGGTCATGCCGTCCTACGCGTTTTTGCAGGAAACCCGGCTCAAGGTGGAAAATCCGCAGGCTCATCTGGTGGCAAACCGCCGTGTGGGTGTGCCTTATAGTGACGAGATGATTGAAAACGCAGAGTTTGATCTGCGCGATCAGGCCGATCCGGATGCCGATTTTGACGGATTGCTGGAACGCTATCCGAAAGCGGTGGTCGCTGATTTTGACGGCAATCCAGAGCAATTGAGCGAGATGGATGCCCTGGTGGCCTATCTGCAGATGCTGGGCACGTTGGTGGACTTCTCGTCCTACGAGCCTGAACAGAATCTGCGCTAGGAGAACAGCGATGGAATCGACCTATCAATCTATGCGCACCTTCGCCGACAGCTGGGGCCTGCTCTACATGTTTGTGATTTTCATCATCGCAATCGTGTGGACCTTCAGGCCCGGCTCCAAGAAACACAGTGACGATGCGGCCCGCATCCCGTTCCAAGAGGATTAGAATCATGGCCGAACACAATGAAATTGACGAGGTCACAGGTGTCGAGACCACTGGCCATGACTGGGATGGCATCAAGGAACTGAACAATCCGCTGCCGCGGTGGTGGCTGTGGACGTTTTACGCCACGATCGTGTTTTCCATCGGCTACACGATTGCCTATCCGGCCTGGCCTGGCATTTCAGGAGCCACCAAGGGTGTGCTGGGCTGGTCCAGCCGGGCTGATGTGAGCGCGGATATTGCCAGGGTCGAGGCCTCGCGCGCAGTGCTTGGTGACAAGGTGCAGAGCATGGATCTGGCGGATATCCAGGCCGATCCTGAATTGCTGCAATTTGCCATCGCCGGCGGTGCTTCGGCATTCAAGGTGAATTGCTCGCAATGCCATGGCGCAGGTGCTGCCGGTGGCGGCGGCTATCCAAATCTGCTGGATGATGACTGGATCTGGGGCGGTGAGCTGGAGCAGATTTATCTCACGCTGCAGCACGGCATCCGTTCCGAGACGCATGAGGAGACGCGGCTGTCCGACATGCCGGCCTTCGGATCGGATGATCTTCTCGAGCGCAGCGACATTGTGGATGTTGCCTGGTATGTGCGCCAGCTGTCCGGTCAGGACAGCGACACGGAAGCGGCGCTGCGCGGCGAAAGTGTCTATGCGGATAACTGCGCTGCCTGTCACGGCGATGACGGCAAGGGCAACCGCGACCTGGGCGCGCCGGATCTGAGTGACGCGATCTGGCTTTACGGAGGCGAGCAAAAGCAGATCGTGGCACAGATATCGGAGCCGCAACAGGGGGTCATGCCCGGCTGGGCCGACCGGTTGAACGAAACCACAACCAAGCAGCTGGCGATCTTTGTTCACAGTCTGGGCGGCGGCGAATAGGCGTAGATATGGATTGAACAGCGGTCATAATTCCGTTGCAAATCTGCGGGATTACATCGCTTTTCAGGACAGGCTGGCAGCGGCTCGAGTGCTGGCTGCCCGCCTGCCGGTTGATATGGATCAAGGTTGCCCGGTCTGTTCCGCAGCATGGTTGAAAATTGAATCCACAGGCCGGAAACCACATGAACAAAGTCGATTTTTTGAAAGATCCGCCCGAACTTTATGCGGCGCGCAAGAAGATTTTCCCGAAGCGCGCTTCGGGAGATTTTCGGCGTTTGAAATGGATCATCATGGCCGTCACTCTGACGATCTACTATGTCACGCCCTGGCTGCGCTGGGACCGGGGCGGCTATGCGCCCGATCAGGCGGTTCTGGTGGATGTGGCTAACCGGCGCTTCTATTTCTTTTTTATCGAGATCTGGCCGCAAGAATTTTATTTTGTCGCCGGCATGCTGGTGATGGCCGGAGTCGGGCTGTTTCTGGTGACGTCGGTGGTTGGCCGGGCGTGGTGTGGCTATACGTGTCCGCAAACCGTGTGGACGGATCTGTTTCTGGTCGTGGATCGGTTCATCGAAGGTGACCGCAACGCCAGAATGAAGCTTGATGCTGCACCCTTCACGCTGGGCAAAATCCGAAAACGCGTCGTCAAGCACACCATCTGGCTTGCCATTGCCGTTGCCACCGGAGGAGCCTGGATTTTCTATTTCGCCGATGCGCCCACCCTGCTGGTGGAGCTTGTCACCGGAAAGGCCGCCTTCATCGCCTATGCCACTATCGCTGTACTGACTGCGACAACGTATGTTTTTGGCGGTCTGATGCGCGAACAGGTGTGCAATTACATGTGCCCGTGGCCACGCATTCAGGCGGCCATGGTGGATGAAGATTCTCTTGTTGTCACCTATAATGACTGGCGTGGTGAACCGCGCACCCACGGACGCAAAAAGGCGGCTGCCGCCGGCGAGCCGATGGGTGATTGTGTGGATTGCGATGCCTGTGTTGCAGTGTGTCCGGTGGGAATTGACATTCGCGACGGGCAGCAAATGGAGTGCATAACCTGCGCTCTGTGCATTGATGCCTGTGATGATATTATGGGCAGGCTGGGACGCGAAAAAGGGTTGATTTCCTATTCCACGCTGAGTGACTACAACACCAATATGGCGCTTGCGACGGAGCCTTCCACCAACACCATAAATCCTGACCGGATTCGCGATGGCGAGGGCTTTGTCGCTGGTATAAGACGGTTTGACTGGCGGATCTTTCTGCGGCCCCGCACGCTTTTGTATTTTTTCCTCTGGGCGATGATCGGGGTTGGATTGTTGACGGCTCTGACCCTGCGTGACCGGCTGGGTGTTAATGTCCAGCACGACCGGAACCCAATATTCGTGCAACTCAGCGACGGCGCAATCCGCAACGCCTATACGGTGAAAATCCTGAATATGCTGCAGGAGCCGAGGGTGATATATCTCTCGCTGGAGAATCTTCCCGGCGCAACCATGACAATCGCCGGGCTGGACCAGCCCGAAGGTGTATCATTTGCAATTCCTATTGAACCTGACAAATTGCGTGCCCTGCGCGTTTTTGTCAGACAGCCCGCCGATTTGGTTGAGGGCGGATCAACCGGTTTCCAGCTGATCGCCGAGGATAGGCAGTCCAATGAAAAAGACGTTTATGACGCCGTCTTTGCAGCGCCGGAGGCCAGATGATGTCCCTGCTTAAACGCATTTTTACGCCGGAAGAATTTACCGGTTGGCATATGGCGGGAGTGATGGGTCTGTTTTTCGGCACCATCATTTCGGTCAATTTGTTTCTGGCCTTTTCTGCCAGTTCCAGCTGGACCGGGCTGGTAGTGGCGAATACCTATGTCGAAAGTCAGAAATTCAACTCCAGAGCTGCCGAGTTCCAGCACCAGGCAGAGCTGGGCTGGCGGGCAGCGCCAGAATATGCGGACGGCGTATTTTCGGTCGCTCTGACGGATGCATCGGGCCGTGCCATCGAGCCGGTTGAAGTTGAAGTCAAGCTGGGGCGGCCGGTGCATGAAGGCGATGACAGGCGCTTGCAGCTGCGGCAGGCAGGCGGCGGGCGGTTCGAAATTGAAACCCTGCTGGGTGCCGGTATCTGGGAGGCAGACCTTAGTGTGTCCGATGCCGGTGCGGTGAGATGGAGCCGGATTTTCCGTTTTGAGGTGAAGGGCTGAGCCAATGGGCTGTTGTGGCAGTGAAGCACTGGCAGAATCTGAGCCGGTTGCGGACGGGCAGGGTGAATCGGCGATGTTGCAGGCAGCGCTGATCGAGGCCGGCCAGAGGCAGCCCGACGGCACCTTCAAATTTATTTTCTCTGTTCCTGCTATGCATTGCGGCGGCTGTATTTCAGCCGTCGAAAGGGCAGTATTGTCCGTGCCGGGTGTTAAAAGCGCGCGGGCAAACCTGACTTTGAAACGTTTGACCGTGCTGGTCGAACAGGCGGCTGATATCATTGCTGCCGAAAGCACTCTGGACCGCAGTGGCTTTTCCGCATCCCCGATTGACCAGGTCGAAGTCTCTGAACAGGAGGATGAACGGACGTCTTCCGCCTTGCTCAGAGCGCTTGCGGTGGCGGGGTTTGCGGCCGGCAATATCATGCTGCTGTCGGTCTCGGTGTGGTCGGGTGCGGATGGGCCGACGCGTGATCTGTTTCACCTGATTTCCGCCGTGATCGCGATTCCAGTGGTGGGTTATTCCGGACAGGTGTTTTTTCGCTCCGCGCTGACGGCGCTGCGCGGCGGGCGGTTGAACATGGATGTGCCGATTTCGCTGGCCGTGCTGCTGGCTCTTGGCATGAGCCTCTATGAGACGTTTACAGGTGGCACAGATGCCTATTTCGATGCGGCCGTGACTTTGCTGTTTTTCCTGCTGATCGGGCGCTATCTGGATCAGCGGATGCGGGACAAAGCACGCAAATCGGTAGTCAGTCTGAGCCGGATGTCGGCAAAGGGCGGCTCCCGCATCATGCCGGATGGTGGGCTTGTCTACACGCCGGTAGAAGACATCATGCCGCAGATGCGGTTGCGTATCTTTCCAGGCGATCGGATTCCGGTAGATGGTACAATTCTGCGCGGCGGCAGTGATCTGGATCGTTCGCTGGTCACAGGCGAAAGCGCTCTGGTGCCGGTCAGTACCGGCGATGGTGTCGAGGCAGGCACGCTGAACGTGACCGGGTCCATTGATCTGGTGGTGACGAAGCAGGCCGATCAGTCGTTTTTGTCAGAAGTCATGAAAATGCTGGAGGCTGCTGAGAACGGACGCGGTGCCTTTGTCCGGATTGCCGACCGCATGGCGCGGATTTATGCGCCCGCTGTGCATCTGCTGGCGCTGGCGGCTTTCATCGGCTGGATGGTGGCGAGCGGCGGTGACTGGCACAGATCATTGACCGTTGCGATTGCGGTGCTGATCGTGACCTGTCCCTGTGCCCTTGGCCTTGCTGTGCCGGTGGTCCATGTTGTCGGTGCCACGCGGCTGTTTCAAAACGGTATTTTGATGCGCGATGGATCGGCACTGGAACGGCTGGCGGAGATAGACCGGGTGGTCTTTGACAAGACCGGAACGCTGACCATGGGTGACGCAAGCATTGCAGCGGTTAGCGGGCTTTCGACAGCGGACCGTGCGCGGGCGAAAACCCTTGCCGCGGCGTCATCGCATCCGGCTTCAAAAGCCATTGCCGGGTTACTATCGGCAGAACTGATGCTGGAGTGCCAGTCCGTTGCCGAAATACCGGGTTTTGGTGTCGAAGCGCGGATCGAAGGTGAATTGATGCGTCTGGGCCGTCCGGGCTGGGTGGCCGAGATTGCCGCGCCGAAGGATGCGCCCGCGGGCGATGCGCCGGGTAGTCAGACACCCGACGGGAGTATCGCCTTTGCGGTTGCGGGCGCACCGGCTGCCGGGTTTGCTCTTGTGGAAACTGTGCGAACGGATGCGGAGCAGACGATTTCCGCCTTGAAGCGGCAGGGGGTTCCAAGTGAAATACTGTCCGGTGATGGTCCCGGACCTGTTGCCCGTATCGGCCAGCTACTGGGAATCGATGCGCTTCGATCAGGCGAAACACCGCAGTCGAAATTTACCCATATCACTACCCTGCAACAGGACGGACACAAGGTTCTGATGGTCGGGGACGGGATCAATGATGCGCCCAGCCTGGCTGCCGGGCATGCCTCCATGGCTCCGGCCAGTGCTTCGGATATTGGCCGCCAGGCGGCGGATTTTGTCTTCACACGGGACAGTCTGAAAGCTGTTCCCTTTGCTATCGGCATCGCGCGGCGGGGCTCGCGCCTGGTGCGGCAGAATTTTGGGCTGGCCATCCTCTACAATTGCATTGCCGTGCCGCTGGCAGTGGCAGGTTTTGTCACGCCGCTGGTGGCGGCGATTGCCATGTCAGCCTCGTCGATCGTGGTTGTGGCCAACAGTTTGCGACTGCTGCGCGAAAAGGACACTGGTGCGATGTTTTCCGGAGCAGTAGGAAGCTTGTCCCGGACCAGGTTGAAACGGGCGCGGGCATGAACCTGCTGATCTTTCTCATTCCCGTTGCGCTCGGCCTAGGCCTGCTTGGCCTTTGTGCCTTTTTGTGGAGCCTGAAAAGCGGTCAGTATGAAGACCCGGACGGCGCAGCGGAACGAATTCTCAACGATGATGACCGGCCGCTTTAGCCGCGAACGGCTGTACGCAGTGCGACCTTACGCAGTGCGACCTAGTGTCTCGTGCCGGACAATTGATGCATCATATGTAAGCGCTTGTTAAAATTTCACTCTTACATTCGGGGGCAAGAAACTCGGGCACGAAACTCGGGCAGCAAAAGCGGAATGTGATGATGAAAACCGGTTACAGGAAACAGCCGATTGAAAGTGTAAATCTTGCTGAACTGCTTGGCACGCTGTCTTTTGCGCTTGATATGACAGAGGGCCAGCCGGAGGGCCACTGTATCCGGTGCTGCTGGATCGGGTCGAATATCGGATTGCAGCTTGGCCTGAATGAAGCCGAATTACGCGATCTTTATTATGCATTGTTGTTGAAAGATCTTGGCTGCAGCAGCAATGCCGCACGGGTCTGCAACCTCTATCTGACAGATGATATTGCGTTCAAACGCGACTTCAAAACCGTCGATGGCAGTATGAGCGCGGCTTTGCGTTTTGTGTTTTCCAAAACCGGACTTGAGTCCGGCCTGAGCGAACGCATTCGTGCCCTGGTGAATGTCATACAAAATGGCGGTGAACTGGAACGGGAGCTGATCGAGACACGCTGCGAACGCGGTGCCGATATTGCCCGGCGGATGCGGTTTTCCGAGGCCGTACAGGATGCTATTCGCTGCCTTGACGAGCGATGGGACGGTAAGGGCTTGCCAAACGGTCTGACAGGCGATGCAGTTCCGGTGATCGCCAACATTGCGCTGATGGCGCAGGTGATCGACGTCTTTGCCACTGAACAGGGACAACAGGCGGCTGTCACAGAGGTGAAATCACGGCGCGGAAAATGGTTCAGCCCGGCATTGGTCGATGCTTTCCTCGCGGCGCAGACGGACCCCTCGTTCTGGGATGTTCTGCGCGGTTGCGATCTGGAAACCCGCGTATTCACCATGATGCCGGCTCTGCAGGCTCAGCCGGTTGATGAGGATTATCTCGACGAGATTGCCGAGGCGTTTTCCGATGTGGTGGACGCGAAAAGCTCATTTACTGCCGATCACAGCAACCGGGTTACGCTTTATTCGGACATCATTGCCGAGGAAATGGGACTGTCAGCCGATCACCGCCGCTGGCTGCGCCGGGCCGCATTGCTGCATGACCTGGGAAAACTGGCGGTGAGCAATCAGATTCTGGACAAGCCGGGCACGTTGAGCGATGCCGAATGGACTGCAATCCGAAGCCATCCCCGGCTCAGCGAGAAAATTCTGGAGCGCGTCTCCGTGTTCAGGGATATCGCGCCGATTGCCGGTGCCCATCATGAAAGGCTGGACGGCAAAGGTTATCCGAACGGGCTCATGGCGGAGCAATTGTGCCTTGAAGTGCGTATTCTGACAGTCGCTGATGTGTTTGATGCGCTGTCGGCGGAACGGCCCTACCGCGCCGCCATGCCGATTGCCAAGGCATTTGATATTCTCGACAAGGGTGTTGGCGCCGCGTTTGATGGAGATTGCGTGGCTGCTCTGAAAACCGGCTTCCAGCGTTTGAGCGCCTTTAAGGCCGCCTGAGGCTTGTCGAGTTGCGGGCCAGCTGTGCGCAAAGCAAAGCGCTGCCGGAGCGCGCGCAACCTTAAATAATCAGGCCTGCCGAAGCATATCCCCTTGCTTGAAAATTTCCCGAATCCGGCCAAAGAACCGGAAAGTATTTGACGGATACCGGTTTTATAAACTAACAATTGGAAGCGTTTACAAAGCTTTTGAAAACGTTTCCAATTGATGGAGATGATTTCAGATAGCAAAAAGCCTTGGGGAGGGCCGTCGTGCAGGAAGGCGTCTTAAGTGTTGACTCACTGTCAAAACGCTATGGCGCGACCGTGGCTTTGAGCGATGTTTCCCTGTCTATCGGAACCGGCGAAGTGCATGCCATTCTCGGCGAGAACGGGGCCGGCAAATCCACCCTTGTGAAGATCCTGTCCGGTGTTGTCCGGCCAAATTCCGGTCGCCTGCATCTGGCCGGGCATGTTTATGCTCCCAGTTCAATCGTTGATGCGCGGCGCAGCGGCGTATCAACGGCGTTTCAGGAATTGAGCCTGATTCCGAATCTGACGGTCGGGGAAAATCTTTTGCTGCCGAATGCATCCCGGAGCCGGTTCTGGCCGGAGGCAAAATCCGGCATTTTGAAGCGCGCGGCCAAGATGCTGTCCCAATGGCAGGTCAGCGACATCGTGCCGGATGCCACAGTGGCGGATCTTTCGCTGGCGGAACGTCAGCGTATCGAAATTGCACGGGCTTTGTCTCATGCGACGAAATTGCTGATACTGGATGAGCCGACCGCTGCCTTGCCCGATCCGGCCTGGCTGTTTGACCAGATCAGGCGGCTCACCGCAAACGGCGTGTCGGTCATGTATATTTCCCACCGGCTCGGTGAAGTGCGTGAAATCTGCCAACGCGCCACAGTTCTGCGCAATGGCGCAACAATTGACACGGTCGATCTGAAAGGTGTCAGCGATGACGCGATCTTCGCCATGATGGTTGGCCAGAAGCCGGATCGTGTATTCGGTCAGGTCCGACACCAGCGGGACGATGCGCCTGTGGTTCTGGAAACCAAAGAGCTGGTTGCCGGCAAGGCAAAATCGGTCAATTTATCGCTGCGAACCGGCGAGATTGTCGGTCTGGCTGCCCTGGAAGGCCAGGGCCAGCAGGATTTATTCCGCGCATTGGGCGGCGTTATCAGACATTCTGCCGGGCAGATTCTGGTTGACGGCAAGCCTGTCAGCTTTACCTCTCCCAGACAGGCGCTGGCTGCCGACCGGGGGATTGCCTTCGTTCCCGAGGAGCGCAAATCGGAAGGGATTTTCCCGCAGCTTTCCGCCGCTTCCAATATCGCGCTAGCGAAGCTGGAAAAGGCCGCCAGATTCGGGCTGGTGCTGTCAGCTCTGGAACAGCAAGCCGCAACAGATGCGGCCAGAAAAGTGTCCCTGTCAGAGCGCTACATGTCGTTTGCCGTGGGCAGCCTGTCCGGCGGAAATCAGCAGAAGGTCCTTCTGGCGCGCGCCCTGATGACGGGGTCCAAAACCCTGGTGCTGTTCGATCCGGCGCGCGGCGTCGATGTGGGCACCAAACAGGCCATCTATGCCATGATGCGGGATTTCGTCGCCACCGGTGGAGCCATCCTGTTTTACTCATCTGAATTATCTGAACTGGTTAATCTGAGTTCGCGTTGTCTGGTGATGTATGACGGCCGTATTGTTGCAAATGTGCCGCATTCGGAGATTTCCGAAGAAACCCTGTTGGCAGCCGCCCATGGCCGTGTCGACGCCGCGAAACTGGTGGCCTGAATGTTCCGCCGCTCCCTCCCAAGCGCCGGACAGCCCGCTTTCAATATGCGGGCAATTGCCGACAGCGCCTTCCTGATCATCGTGATCTATCTGCTGATGGCGCTGGTATACGGTTATGTTCAGCCATCTGCAGTGTCGCAATATTCAATCGAGTCGCTGTTCAACAATTCGCTGCCGCTGATGCTTGCCGCAGCCGGTGCGACATTCGTCATTCTGCAGGGCGGTTTTGATCTGTCGGTGGCCGGCGTCATTTCATTGACCAATGTAACCGTGGCCGTGGTCGGGTTGGACGGCGCGTCCGGGGCGGCGCTGAGCCTGGCGATGGTGGTGGCAATCGGGCTGGGTGTTGGTGCGATCAACGGTTTTTTTGTCGCCTATCTGCGTATTCAGTCCATCGCGGCAACGCTTGCCACGATGATTATCTGCCAGGGCGCAGCGCTTTTGATCCTGAAGGCGCCTGGTGGCTTTGTATCCGATTTCATGGCCTATGAACTGACCTCATCGCTGTTCAGTCTGGTCCCGGTTGCGGTGCTGATATCGGTGGTGCTGATTGTGTTCTGGTCGATTTTTCGCACAACCAATACCGGCCGCGCCCTGTTCGCGGTGGGAGAGGATGAACATGCTGCTGCCCTTTCGGGGATTAATGTAGCGCGGACCCGGTTCACGGCGTTTTGCTGGGCCGGCGTGTTTTACGGCATGGCGGGATATATGCTGGCAGCGCAGACCTCGACCGGAAATCCGAATGCGGGTGGGCCGTTTCTGCTGCTCAGCTTTGCCGCAGTTGCACTGGGCGGGACATCATTTGCCGGCGGCAAGGGCGGCATGACCGCCTCGCTGTTTGGCGCCGCCACCTTGATGCTGATGCAAAAAATGCTGTTCGCGATCGGCGTATCGTCGTTCTACACCGGTGTCATTCAAGGATCGATCATGCTTCTGGCGGTGCTGTTTATGGCTGTTGTTCAGCGTGCGACGCAGCCAAAAGGCACCGCGATATGAGCAACCCGCAGGACGCACTCCATACGCCTCTGGACGAGCAGGAAGACCGCCGCACCACCGGCAGTATCAGTGGCCAGGCTGTCACAGTGATTGCGATTTTCGCTCTGACCCTGGCGATGATCTTCGCCTCGCGTCTGGTCAGCCCGTCCTTCGGCGGCTGGTCGCAAATTGAAACCGTGCTCTATCTTGGTTCGTTTCTGGTGTTCTGTGCCTTTGGCCAGGGACTGGTGATCCTGGTGCGTGGTCTGGATCTGTCAATTGCTTCGGTGATTACACTTGGTGGTGTGTTGACGACGACATTGATGAATGGCAGCGATAGCGGGCTTTTCTATCTGATTCCGGCGGTTCTGCTCCTGTGTGCCCTTGTCGGCGTGATCAGTGGTATCGGTGTCGCGGTTTTTCACATTCCACCCTTTATTGTGACCATGGCTGTGGGGCTGATCGTCTACAGTCTGGCGTTGGGTTATACTCAGGGAACGCCGCGCGGTTATCCGGCACCGGCGCTGTCAGCTTTCATGCAGGCGAAGTATCTGGGCATTCCCGCTTCGGTCTATCTGCTGCTGGGATTCGTTATCGCCGGAACAGTATTGCAATCCTATTCCAGCCTCGGGCGCAGATTGAACGCTGTCGGCAATAATCCTCTGGCGGCCTATATTGCCGGTTTGCCCAGCAAATCGCTGATCATCTCGGCTTATGCGATTTCCGCGCTGTGTGCAGGTTTCACCGGGATGATGCTGGCGGGCTATTCCAACGGCGCAACGTTGCGCATGGGCGATGCCTATCTGCTGCCCTCAATTGCCGCCGTTGTTGTTGGCGGGTCTTCCATTCTGGGCGGAAAAGGCTCGTTTCTAGGCACGGTAGGAGGAGCACTGCTGTTGACAACGCTGGCGATGATCCTCAGCGCGCTGGGGATTCAGCAAGGCTGGAAAACAATTATCGAAGGCGGGGTCATCCTGCTGGCGCTTGTAGCCTTGCGGGAACAGTCGATGACCGCAATGCAGATGTGGTTCGGGCGTAAAAAGTAATTCCGCTGTCAGGGTTTTGAAGAGATCTTCGCCAGGCATTGGAAACGTTTCCAAAGTGATCCTCACAGAATTGGATCGCGATTGGGCAAGGGGTGGGCAGAGCGCGCATCCCGCACCGGGTGACTTTTGTTGCCAGGACTATCAGACGTAACGGGCGACAACCCGAGTTTTAACAGTGGAGGTAAAGACATGACATTTCTCAAAACGACCAAGGTGGTAGCTCTCGGAGCTCTCATCGCCGCAACCACACAATTTGCACTGCCCGATGCGGCGCAGGCCAAAACCAAGGATGGCAAACATCTGATTTATCTCTCGCTCAGCTATTCGGGCAATTCCTGGCAGAGTGAGGCCGCCAATATCGTGAAGGCGCTGGCTGCAACGCCGCCCTACAATGAAACTGTGGAACTGGTTGAGGTGATTTCCGGAACGGACCCTCAGGCGCAGATTTCCGACTATCAAAGCATGATCGCCAATGGCGCTGACGGTATTGTCAGCTTCCCGATTTCATCGACCGCACTGAACCGTGCAGTGAAACGCGGTTGTGAGCAGGGTGTCCTGATTTTCATGTATGATGCCACGGTCACCGAACCATGTGCATACAATGTCAGCTATATCACCTCCGGTTTCGGCGAAAACTCTGCCCAGGCCCTGGTCAATGAACTCGGCGGTAAAGGCAAGATTTTCCTGTCTCGCGGCGTGCCGGGCAATTCGGTGGATGATCGCCATACCAATGGCGCCATGCATATCTTCAATCAGTATCCCGACATTGAAGTTGCTGCGGAATATTTCAGCTTCTGGGATGACCGGACCACACAGCAGGAAACCGCCAAAGCACTTGCCGCACATCCCGATGTCGATGGCATCTGGGCTCAGGCCGGTGAATATGGTGCCCTGCAGGCTCTGCTGCAGCTCAACCCCAACCGGCTGGTGCCGATGACCGGTGAGAACTCGAACGGGTTCCGTCAGGCGCTTGCAAATCCGGATTATCAGAAGATCGGTCTTGCCGGTGTTTCGGCAGGCTCTCCGCCGGCACAATCCGGCCTTGCCTTCAAAATCATGATGGAGATTCTGACCGGCGTGCGCGAGCCGCTTGCAGAAGGCTCCCGCAACATTGAGTATCCGCTGCCATGGGTACCGGCCGATGCGGTGGTTGTCTGCGAAGGCGACCGGCTCGAAAATGGCTGCAATGTCTTCCCTGAAGACAAGGTGCCAACCTCGTTTGTGACGGAAGTCTTCAATCCGGAATTGTTGCCGGAACTGTCACTGGTGTCTGCGCTTGACGGTAAGCCGACAGAAGGTGCCACAATCCAGGCATTGCCGGAAGGCGCGGTTGCAATGGCTCCCAACGAGCCAGGGATCAACTGTCGTTCGTGTGACGCGCCGGCTGGTCTGTATGCCCTGACCAAAGTCGAGGCGACCGTTCAACCATAAGTCTGATGCCCGCCGCGGCAACCGAACATGCGGCGGCGGGCACAGTCTTTCAAAAATGATTATCCGGTAAAGGAAAACCATATGGCAATTGAGTATCTGAAACGGGGCAAACCCGACGCTGAACGATCACAAGATGATGCCAAGGTGCGCAGTGTGGTCGAGGCGGCGCTGAGCGATATCGAGCAACGCGGCGATGTGGCGGTGCGGGAGATGAGCGAGCAGTTTGATTCCTATTCGCCTGCCTCCTTCAAGCTGAGCCCGTCGGAGATCGAAGCGCTGATGGCGCGGGTCAGTGCACGCGATATGGAAGATCTCAAATTTGCCCAGGCCCAGGTACGCAATTTTGCCCAGGCGCAGCGCGATTCAATGCTTGATATCGAGATCGAAACCCTGCCGGGCGTCATTCTGGGACACAAGAACATCCCGGTGCAGTCGGTGGGCTGCTATGTGCCGGGCGGCAAGTTTCCGATGGTTGCCTCTGCGCATATGTCGGTGGCGACGGCATCGGTTGCCGGTGTGCCGCGGATCATTGCCGCCACGCCGCCTTTCAAGGGCGAGCCTAACCCGGCGGTGATTGCGGCGATGCATCTGGGCGGGGCCCATGAGATTTATGTGATGGGCGGTATTCAGGCGGTCGGGGCGATGGCCATCGGCACGCAAACCATTGAGCCGGTGCACATGCTGGTCGGGCCGGGCAATGCCTTTGTCGCTGAAGCCAAGCGGCAGCTTTACGGCCGTGTCGGAATTGATCTGTTTGCCGGTCCCACGGAAACCATGGTGATTGCCGATGAGACGGTGGATGCGGAAATCTGCGCTACCGATCTGCTGGGGCAGGCCGAGCACGGCTATAATTCCCCGGCAATTCTGGTGACCAATTCACGCAAGCTGGCGGACGAGACACTGGCGGAAATCGAGCGGCTGCTGCAGATCCTGCCAACCGCCGATACCGCCTCTGTCAGCTGGCAGGATTATGGCGAGGTGATTGTCTGCGACAGCTATGAGGAAATGCTGGATGTGGCCAATGATATTGCCTCTGAACATGTTCAGGTGATGACGGATCGCGATGACTGGTTCCTCGATAATATGCAGTCCTATGGCGCGCTGTTTCTGGGGGTGCGCACCAATGTTGCCAATGGCGACAAGGTGATCGGCACCAATCACACCCTGCCGACCAAAAAGGCGGGGCGCTATACCGGCGGTCTTTGGGTCGGCAAGTTTCTGAAAACCCATTCCTATCAGAAGATCACCACCGATGAGGCTGCCGCCAGCATTGGCTCGTATTGCTCGCGGCTCTGCCTGCTGGAAGGCTTTGTCGGCCATGCCGAACAGGCCAATGTCAGGGTCAGGCGCTATGGCCGCCAGAATGTAGGCTATGGAGAGGCGGCAAAACCCATTAAATAGGCTTGGGGTGCGGATGATGAATTGGTCTGCGCCCTGAATATTGCCGATTTTGAGGTCCCGATATGAACGAACCCGTTATGACTCTGACTGCCAAGCCGCAGACAAACAGTCCCCGAGTGACTGTCAAGGATATCGCCCGCGAAATGGGCGTCTCCATTGCCACCGTGTCCCGCGCTTTCAGCAATGATTCAACAATTGCTGACAAGACCAGAGAGAAAGTGCTGCAGCAGGCGGCGCATATGGGCTATTCACCCAATTTGTTCGCGCGCGGCCTGATCACCCAGCGCAGCCGTATCGCCGCGCTGCTGACCTCAAACATCACAAACCCGTTTTATCCCGAAGTGGTGATGAAGCTGACACGGCGTCTGCACGAATTCGGCCTGCACACCATGCTGTTCACCTCGGATGCGGAAACCGACATTGATGACGGATTGAAAGTTCTGCAGCAATACAATCCGGATATCGTCATTGTACTGGCCGCGACGATGTCATCGGAGACAGTAAAAACATGCGTCGACGGCCGCACCCCGGTGATTCTGTTCAACCGCTATGTGACCGGCAGCCACGCCAGTGCGGTGTGCTGCGATAACGTCAATGGCGGGCATATGGTGGCAATGCGCCTTGCAGCGGCCAACCACCGCCGGCTGGCCTATATTTCCGGCTATGATGATGCCAGCACCAATGTTGACCGCATGCGCGGCTTTCAGCAAGGCTGCCGGGACGCCGGGCTGGACGCACCCCGGATTATCACCGGTGGCGATTTCTCCTATGAGACCGGCTATCGCGGAATGAAGCAATTATTCGAAGGCCCTGACACTCCGGACGCGGTGTTCTGCGCCAATGATCTGCTGGCAATCGGTGCCATGGATGCAGCTCATCGCGAGCTTGGCCTGACTGTGCCGCAAGACGTTTCGGTAATCGGCTTTGATGATATTGCGATGGCAAACTGGCCGTCGCACAATCTGACGACCGTACGTCAGCCCGTCAACGCCATGATCGAACTTCTGATTGCGGAAATCGAGCGGCTTCTGCCCGGCGTCGATACCACTCCGAACGAGCAATTCGTTCCCGGCCGGCTGATCATACGCGGTTCCGCCCGTTTAGAGGAGCACTCTGAGGGATGACCGCAAGCGCCCAAAAACCGGGACCCCTGCATGATGCCCATTGCGATATCTGGGCGGTTCCGCAGATGTCTTCGCCTGACGTGCTGATTGCCGTCGGTTATGACGATGAAGCGGTGGTCAGCTATCTGGCCGAGATCAGCCCGATCTACGCCGCCCTGTGCCGCATTGTGGCGCAGTTCGGCGGAATTTTGCTGTTGGCCATGAATGCAAAACAGCCGGCGCTGTCGCTGGATCACCAGATGTGGACAACGGCTTGCGATCAACTGGCTGAAGCCAGCGAGCGGCTGCAGGCGATAAAACCGCCAGCCGAGGCCAATCAGCACTTCAAGGCGATGGGTCATCTTGCTGCTCAATTGCAGCAACTGGCAATGGATACCGACACCTTGTCGGTGACCAGGGATGCGGCGCAACGGCGCCAGGATGTCATGATAATTCTGCAGCGCTTGCAGGCCATTCAGCAATTGCTGGTCGGCACTGCGGTGCCGAACGCCAACATCACACCGGTGGATTTCAGCCATGCCTGCTGCACATGCGGCGCATCGGCAAGAAGCCAACGGCCCACACACAACCAGGGAGAAACCTAATGGCCGATTATTCGATTCATGTTCTGGAGTATTGTTATGTCCCGGAATATCACAAGAGCGGCGTTCTGTATGGCGCCCATAATGAAGGCTATGTAAAACTGCCATATTGCTACGTCCTGCTGCGCAGCAAGGACCATGTAGCGCTGGTAGATGTGGGCTATAATGACAAGGATTTCGGCAAGCATCTGGGCGATAAATTCGGCGTTGAAAACTGGCGCTCGCCAAAGGTGGTGCTTGCGGAATGCGGCCTGACACCGGAAGATGTCGATACGGTATTTATCACCCATGCGCATTTCGACCATTTCGGGAATGTCGAAGATTTCCCCAATGCGACCTTCTACATTCAGCGCGACGAGATTGAAAAATGGGTCTGGGCGATGTCCTTGCCCGAGCGCATGCGCTGGATGATGATTGCTGTTGATCCAGGCGATATTCTTCGTGGCGTCGGGCTGGCAGCGGCCGGTCGGCTGACTGTGGTTGACGGTTCGGTGGAAAATGTACTGCCCGGCGTTGACCTGCATGTCGCCCGCGACAGCCATACTTTCGGATCAATGTGGGTGACGGTGCGCAATGACGGGCTGGCCGCATCGGAAGATGTCTGGGTTCTGGCCGGCGATCTTGTGTATCAGTTCGACAATCTGGCCGGTGACGGATCGGTGGTCGGCGTTGATACGATGTATACGCCGGTCGGGCTGGCGCTGGGCAGCCAGATGAATTTGATCCTCGCGACCGAAGAAATGATGAAGCAGACCAGTTATGACGACAAGCGCGTGATCCCGATTCACGAAGAGCGGCTGGCGGAGCGCTTTCCCTCACGCATCACCGATGAAAAGCTGCGCATCAGCGAAATCTGCCTGGCAGATGATGCAAAATCGATTGTGAGTTGAAGATGAGCGGGGAAGCTGCCGAAAAGTCTATTGCAATTGTCGGGGCCGGTCTTGTCGGTCTTGGCTGGGCCATCGTCTTTGCCCGTGCCGGATGCCGCGTCAACGTGTTCGACCACAGTGAGCGGATCATGGAGGAGCTTCCCGGGCAACTCGAAACGATCCTGGCTGATCTTGTCAGTTTCGAATTGCTGGAAGATGCTGATGCGGTCAGCGCTCGCATTACCCTGGCAGCGACACTGGCCGAGGCGGTGCGAGATGTCAGCTATGTGCAGGAATCCGTGCTGGAACAGGTGGACGTCAAACGCGCGCTTTATGCCGAGTTGGACGGGTTGCTGGGACCGGACACGATTGTCGGCTCTTCGTCGTCCGGCATTCCGGCGTCGCAATTTACCGAAGGGTTGTCAATCTCGCCGCGCTGTCTTGTGGCCCATCCGGTAAACCCGCCCTATCTGGTGCCGCTTGTGGAACTGGTTCCGGCAGCCTGGACCAGTGCGCAGAGCGTTGACGCCGCGTATCTGCTGATGCAGCAGGTTGGGCAACACCCGATCCGCATCAACCGTGAAGTCAACGGATTTGTCCTGAACCGGCTTCAGGGCGCTCTGCTGAGAGAGGCCTGGGCGCTGTTTGATGAAGGCTACTGCTCGGTTGAAGATATCGATGCAACCGTGTCGAAAGGCCTGGGGCTGCGCTGGTCCTTCATGGGCCCGTTTGAAACCATCGATCTGAACGCGCCGGGCGGCGTGGCAGATTATGCCCACCGGCTTGGTGATCTCTATCTGGAGCTTGCCCGCGAACGCACGGACCCGCAGCCGTGGAGCGAGGAGTTGATCGACCGCGTGGAAGCGGAGCGAAATCAGGTGCTCAGCCGGGATGCATTGCGTGACCGGACGCGCTGGCGCGACCGGCGGCTGATGGCTCTCGCCTCACATAAGCGCGACACCCAAGATAGTGTTTGAGTTGTAGGCCTAACCTGCCAGTTCCACTGGGAGCAGGGATCGCGGGAAGTTCTGAAAGGAAACAGGCCGCAACCAGCGCACAATAGCCAAAGATCCGACCGAAGTTGCGCGGATATCGGTGCTGGCCGGATAAGGTCCGCCATGCATCATCGCTGCGCTTACTTCCACGCCGGTGGGAAAGCCGTTGCAGAGCAGGCGTCCGGCCTTTTCTTCAAGTACGGGAAGCATCCGCGCGGCCAGACCCTCGTCGCCCTCATCCAGCTGTAATGTGATCGTCAGCTGGCCTTCAAGCGCATTGGCGAGCTCCAACATCTGCTCGCTATCATCGCATTCGACGAAAATCCCAACAGCGCCAAAAACTTCATGTTGCAAGGCGGGGTTCGCCATCCAGCTTGCTGCATCGATGCGAAAAGCGGCCGGGCTGGCCTGGCGGTTGTCGCCGCTGCCGGGGACTGTATCGATCCCGGTGACCGCTTCCATTTGAGCGGCAAAACCGGCCACGCCCTGATGATAGGCCGAGCCGATTGCCTCGGTCAGCATTTTTTGATCAGCGGTTGCCTCAAGCGCTTCTGCAGCGGCGGCCTGCAGGGCACCGAAGGCCGTATCTTTAACTGCAATCAGAACGCCGGGATTGGTGCAGAATTGCCCGGCCCCCATGGTCAGAGACCCGGCCCATCCGGTGCCGATTTCCGCAGCCCGCGCTGTCATGGCCCCAGGCAGGCAAAACACCGGATTGACCGAACCCAGCTCACCATAGAACGGGATCGGCTGCGGGCGGTTGTGACACAGATCATAAAGCGCCCGGCCGGCTTTCAGCGAGCCGGTGAAACCGACTGCGCGGATTTCGGGGTTTTGCACCAGCTCAATGCCGACCCGCGGACCCGCGCCTTGCAGAAACTGGAAGGTGGCTGCGGGCAGGCCGCAGGCTTTGATCGCACTGGCAATCGCCTGTGCAACGAGTTCCGCAACGCCGGCATGAGCGCCATGGCCTTTGACAATCACCGGGCAGCCGGCGGCCAGCGCCGAAGCGGTGTCGCCCCCTGCCGTGGAAAAGGCGAGCGGAAAATTTGATGCACCGAACACCGCGACGGGACCAATGGCTCTGTGGGTCAGGCGCAGATCGGGACGCGGCAGCGGCTGGCGGTCCGGCAGTTCCTTGTCGATGCGGATATCAAGAAAATCATCGTTTGAAATCAGCTCGGCAAACATGCGCAGCTGAGCCGTGGTGCGGCCACGCTCGCCGGCAAAGCGCGCTTCCGGCAGACCGGTCTCACGAACACCGGTTTTGGTGATTTCATCGCCCAGCACATCGATTTCCTCGGCGATGGCTTGCAGAAAAGCGGCGCGCTCCGGCCTTGGCGTCCGGCTGAACGGGCGAAACGCGGCGCGGGCGGCAGTGCAGGCCTCATTGATCTGGTCTGTGGTGGCCTGGGCAAATGCAAATCCGTCGAGATCTGCCGATGCGACGGTTTCGTTCGATCCGGTCCAGCGGCCATCAATCAGGTTCTTACCATGTAGCATTATAGGTCCTTTGCTCCTGTTGCCAGGATTTGAATTTGAAATCAGTGCGCGGCGCGCTGTCTGCTGGCCATGCGCAGCAGCAGGTTAAAGGCCTGGCGGGTGGCGCCAATATTGGCCTTGTTCTGACCGGCAATATCAAAGGCAGTGCCATGGGCCGGTGTGGCAATCGGGAAGGGCAGGCCGCCGGCCAAGGTCACGCCACGTTCAAAGCCCAGCAGCTTGATCGCGATCTGTCCCTGATCGTGATACATGGTGACAACCGCATCGACCTCGCCGCGTCTGGCTTTGAGAAACACCGTGTCTGATGGCCATGGCCCGGTGACATCCATCTGCCGGGCCTGACAGGCGCGCACTGCCGGTTCGAGAATATCGATTTCCTCACGGCCGAATTTGCCATTGTCGCCGGCATGCGGATTAAGCGCTGCGACAGCAATGGCAGGCCGGGTCTTGCCGGCCCTGATCAGGGTTTCGGCGGCCAGATTGACAGCGCGGATAATGCCGGCCTGAGTGATATTGGCAGCGACGTCCTTGAGGCCGATATGGCTGGTGACCCGTGTCGTCATCAGTTCATCAAGCACATTGATTTCGCTGTGATAGCCGGTAAAGCCGAGATAACGCGCCATATAGCGGTGCTCGTCGTCGGCGTTCAGCCCGGCTGCCGTCATTGCGCTCTTGTTGAATGGCGCAAACAGAATGCCGTCGACATGGCCCGCCACCGCCAGATCCATCGCCTTGTCGAGACAGCGAAGTGAGGTTGTGCCACCGGCAATGGTGATCTTTGCAATCTCGACAGCATCGGGCTCAATGGTGTGCAGATCGAGATGAGCAAGACCGGTGAATTGCGGCACGTCATCCTCGCTCAGCGTATTAAGCTCAACCGGCAGTGCGGCCTGTTCGGCGCCGCGCTGCCAGAGATGGGCGTCCCCGACCAGCAAAATGTCGGCTGCCGCGCGCACGCCGTCCTCGTTGAGCAATTTGGCGATCAGTTCAGGGCCGATGCCGGAGGGATCGCCGGGAATAATTGCAATTCTGGGACGTGTCATATTCAAGCCTGTTCTTCGGATATCCGGGCGGATTCGCGTTCGCTGAGCGCCTGGGCAATGTTTGTTTCTGCAGTTTTCAGATGGGCCTTGAGTGCGCGGGCGGCAGCTCTTGCGTCGCGGGCGAGCAGGGCGGCGACAATATCTGAATGTTCCTGGCGCGTGCTTATGCGGCCGGCACGGCGTTGCGAAGACAGGAAGCGGACGCGCCACAGGCGGGCGTTGTAGGCAGCGTGGGTCTCTGCAAGGGGCGGGTTTCCTGCGGCCCGCACAATTGCCTCGTGAAAGCGCATGTCCGCCTGAAATCCGGCCAGTTTGCCATCGCCATCATCGGTGTTGATCTCGGCAATGGCTTGATTGATTTTTGCGATCTCCTGCAATTCGCCATCGCTGGCGCGGACGCAGGCCAGTTCTCCGGCGACGGCTTCCAAAGCGCCCTGAACGCGCAGGCAATTGTTGATCTCATCAAGCGTGGGATTTGCCACGAAAGGCCGGCGCGCTGCAGTGAACTGCACCAGGCCTTCATTGGCCAGCAGGCGGATGGCTTCGCGCAGCGGAGTGCGACTGATGCCGAGCGCTTCTGACAATTCACGTTCGGGCAGGCTGATGCCGGGCGGCAGCTTTTCCAGAAGGATCATGCTGCGCAGGGTCTGGGCGGCATCTTCTGCAAGGCTGAGACTGCGCGACAGGCCGCCTTCCGTCTGCATCAGTCCTTTCAGGTTCACAACTTTGCTCATGTCATTTGCCCCAGTTCAGAACCACCGGATCCAGCGGACGGATCAGCTCGAGCAATTGCGCGCGCGTGTCGCTGTGCAAGGGGGCAATGGGATGGCGGCAGAAATCGGATTTGATAACGCCGCCCTCAACCATTGCAGCCTTGGCTGAACGAAACCCGCATTGGCGGTTTTCAAAATTCACCGCAGGCAGGACCCGCGCATAATGGGCCAGAGCGGCGCTGCGGTCGCCTGCAGCATGGGCGGTGATAACGGGTTTGATCTGATCGGGGATCATAGCCGAGGTCATCGATCCTGTCGCCCCGGCATCCAGATCGGCCATCAGGGTGATCGCCTCTTCGCCGTCAAAAGGTCCTTCAATTGCATTGCCGCCGGCGGCGATCAGGGCGCGCAGTTTGGCGGCGGCCTGGGCGCATTCGATCTTGAACAGTTTCAGCATGTCGATCTGCTGCGCCATTTTCACCAGCAGTGGTACCGGCAGATCAACCCCGGACAAGGGCGCGTCCTGCACCATGATCGGAATGCCGACTTCGCCGACACGGGCAAACTGCTGGAAAGTCTGTTCGGCGGTGCCGCGCATCAAGGCGCCATGATAGGGCGGCATCATCATCACGATGGCGGCTCCCAGCGTCTTGGCTTCCTCAGCCCGGGCGACCACAATATCGGTGGCAAAATGACTGATGGTGACGATCACCGGTACGCGCCCTGCAACATGTTCCAGCGAGACACGAGTGAGAAGCTTGCGTTCCTCGTCCGTGATCAGAAACTGCTCGGAAAAATTCGCCAGGATGCAGATGCCGTCTGAATTCTGATCGATCATACAGTCCAGAACGCGCTTCATGCCTTCAACATCAACTGTGCCATCGGCGTGGAACGGTGTTGGTGCGACGGGCCAGATACCTTGAAATTGTGCCATGAGAATTGCCTGTGGGTTTATTCGTTGATGTCGAAATGTTTGAGGTGCCTGTCGGTGATGGAAATTCCCAGCCCCGGCAAATCATCATCCAGTTGCAGATAGCCGTCGACCGCATCCGGGTCGCCGTCGAAAATATAGTAAAACAGCTCATTGCCGACTTCCACGTCGAAGACCGGGAAATATTCGCTGATCGGGCAATTCGCATTGGCCATGGTAAGGTGGTAATTATGCATCTGGCCGGCATGGGGTATAACCGGGATCTGATAGGCTTCGGCAATGGCGTTGATCTTTTGCGCCGCGGTAATACCGCCAACCCGGTTGGTGTCATATTGCAGAATGCTGACGGCTTTCCTGTCGATCAGATCCTTGCAGCCGATGACGGAATATTCATGCTCGCCGCCTGAAATCGGAACAATGCCCATGGCATTCAGCTCGGCATAGCCTGCGACATCGTCGGCTATGACCGGCTCTTCGAGCCAGCGCGGCTGGTATTTTTCAAGCTTCGGCAACATCCGCCTTGTGTAATCCAGGTTCCAGCCCATATAGCATTCCAGCATCAGATCATTGTCGTAGCCAATGACCTCGCGCAGTGCCTCCACCCGTTTCAGATTTTCCCGCATGCCGGGCATGCCATCCTTTGGGCCATAGCCAAAGCGGGATTTATAAGCTGTGTATCCATTTTTCATGGCGGCTTCCGCCTCGGCCTGCATGGCGGGTATAGTATCGGCATAAAGCTTTGAATAATAGACCGGAATCTTTTCCTTGGTGCGCCCGCCCAATAATTTGAACACGGGCTTGCCGACCTGTTTGCCCATCAGGTCCCAGATTGCGATATCAATCGCCGAAATGGCGGTCATGCCGATGCCCTTGCGGCCCCAGGCGTGGCTGCGGCGGTACATTTTCTCCCAGATATAAGCGTAGTCGAACGGGTCCTCACCGATGACAAGCGGCGCGTAATACTCGTCGATTGCCTTTTTCACCAATGCGGGCGCAAGGGCGGCATTGCCGATGCCGATTGTGCCGTCTTCGCTTTCCACCTCGCAGGTCAGCCATTGATGGAAGCGGAAGGAGGACATCGCATCGCCGCGCTCCCACAGCAGATCGGAGGCATTCGTGCAAAAATTGCCCTTCGGCGGAACGGTGGGGCCGGTCCAGTTCCAAACCCGGCAACGGATCGATTTGATACGGCTCATGATGGAGATCCTTCCCTGAGTCTCATCCGTGACCGGACGATGAATTTCCACAGCGCCGGTCCGAACAGTGCAAAGGCTGTGAGAATGAGGAAAAACGCCGACAGCGGCCGGGTCGCGATCATCCACCACTGCTCGTCGAGCATCACCATCGACTGGCCAAGGCGCTGCTCAAGCATGCCACCAAGGATCAGACCGATGGCCAGAGGCACAACGGAAAACCCGTATACCCGCATGAAATATCCGACAATGCCAGAAATCAGTGCAATCCAGACATCGAACATCGACTGATCCAGCGCATAAGCGCCGACAATCGAAAAGATGAAGACGGTGGGCCACAGGATCGGAACCGGGATCAATGTGACGCGGGCAAAGATTTTTGCGCCGTACAGCCCAATGCCGAGAAACAGCAGATTGACGAACAGCATCGACCAGAAAATGGCAAAGGCGAAATCGGCCTGTTCGGTGAACATGGTGGGTCCGGGGCGCAGACCATGGACCAGCAATCCGGCAAGGATCACCGCTGCGGTCGGGCTTCCGGGAATGCCAAGCGCCAGGGTCGGCACCATTGCACCGCCGGTAGCGGCATTGTTGGCAGCTTCCGACCCGGCAATGCCTTCAATGGCGCCATGTCCGAATTCTTCCGGCGTCTTCGACCAGCGCCGCGCTTCATTGTAACCGATCATCGAGGCGACCGTAGCGCCTTCGGCGGGCAGGATTCCGATAAAGGTACCGATTCCTGAGGAACGCAGAATGGTTTTCCAGACCCGGCGGTAATCCTCGCGAGAGGGCAGTTTGATCGCCTTCATGGTGATCTGTTTGCGCTTCAGATGCAGCGACGAGGCTTGTGACAACAGCTCGGAAATCCCGAAAACCCCGATCATGACCGGGACAAAACCGATCCCCTCATAGAGTTCCGGGACATCAAAGGTGAAGCGTTTGACCGAAGTCAGAAGATCGGTACCGAGCGTGGCGAGAAGAATGCCAAAAGCGCCGGCGATCAGATTCTTGATCGGCGAACCGCCGCCAACGCTGACCAGCATTGACAGGCCAAACAGGGTCAGGGCGAAATACTCCGGCGGTGCAAAATTATAGGCGGCGCGAGCCAGAATCGGTGCAGCCAGCATTAGAACAATGACGCTGAACACGCCGCCGAAGGTTGAGGAGACCACGGCAAGGCCAAGGGCGCGTCCAGCCTCGCCGCGCAATGCCATCGGATAGCCGTCAAGGCAGGTCGTCGCACTGGCCGATGTGCCGGGTGTGTTGATCAGAATTGCGGTAATGGCACCGGCGAACGTCGCCGAGCAGTAGATAGCGGTCAGGATCGAGATCGCGGCGACAGGCTGCATGGTCAGGGTGAACGGAAGAAGCAGTGCCGCGCCGGTGGTTGCATTGAGGCCGGGGAGTGCGCCGATTATGACGCCGCCAAAGGTTGCCGCGACCAGCAGCGCAATCAGGCCGGGATCGGTGAGGGCCATGAACCCGTTGAAAAAAGCATCCATGGCGCTCACCCGTACCAGACAGAGGTCAGCAATCCGTGGGGGAAGCGGATTTTGAAGACCAGATCAAACATAAAGAACACCAGCGCCGGTATCACTATGCTGACAATGGCGATGCGGTGGGGGCGGCGTTCGCCCCACAGAAGGGTCAGGGCTGCTGCAAATATGCCGAGGGCAAGAAACAGATCGATCTGGATCAGTGCGACAAAGACCAGCATCAGCAGCATAGTCATCCATGATTTCGACGTGATGCGCTCGACGATGCGGACCGGATCCTTCCACACCATCAACAAGGTCAGGCTAATGATCAGCAGGCTGACGAGTTGCGGGAAATCGGACGGTTGAATGCCGCGTTTGAGGATCGGCGGCATCTTCTTGAACGTCGTCGTGACATAGATGGCTACGAGGCAGAAGAGGATGATAGTGACCGGAACCAGCCATCTGGCCAGCCCGTCAGGATGAGATGATCTTTTCATGGGGGCCGCCTGATGTGCCCCCTGACCCGATAAGGAACAGGGGGCTTGCATGGAAGTTTACTCGATGAAGCCGAGCTCTTTCAGCGCGGACGCCATTTCGGTAACCATGGTATTCAGCTGATTGCCCCATTCCTTGGAACCGGCAACAGAAGAGGAATCCAGTCCGACCGACGTCAGAAATCCCTGATAGACGCTGTGCTGCATGGATTTCATCAACGCCTCTTCAATCTTGGCGGCTACATCATCCGGCGTATCCTTGTGGACGACAAAGCCACGCACAGTGGAGAAGCTGACCGGAATGTCCATTTCCTTTGCGGTGGACACGTCAGGCAGCGCCGACATGCGTTTGTCGGCCAGCACGACAATCGGGCAGACATCACCCGACTCGATCTGACTGCCGGCTTCGGCAAGGTTCAAAACCGCTGCATCGACCGCACCGGCAACCAGTTGGGTGGCCAGTTCGCCGCCGCCGTCAAAGGGCAGGATTTTCGGGGTTTTCATGCCACCCTTCTTGGTGAACATGAAGGCGGATACATCATCGATATTGCCCAGATGCGTCGTGCCGTAAGTGATCGGCTCGTCTTTCTGCTGCGCTACAAAATCAGCGGCATCGGCATAGACACCGCATTTCACCATCAGGATCTGGGGATCGTCGGTGCCGCGGGCGATGGGGCGGATATCATCCAGCGTCATTTTGGTTTCATTCTTGGCCAGTTCGGCGGCATGGCCGATGGTGAAGGTCAGAATGGAATAGCCATCTGCCGGCTGGGTGAGGTAGTAATCCATGGCAACAACGCCGCCGCCGCCGCGCTTGTTGACGACAACCATATCGGCGTTCAGCTCACGCCGCGCCCGCAGCATCATCATGCGGGTGGTGACATCCGTGCCGCCGCCATTGCCGGCATGGGTGATGACTTCAATGGTTTTTGACGGATATTCCTGGGCCTCAGCCTGGCCACCTGGCATCAGGCTGCTCAGGGCCAGCGCGGATGCGCCGGCAATCAAGCTCAGCGTGCGCGCTGTCGCAGTGTGTGTGCTGTGGTGTTTCATAGTGTCCTCCCGGTTTGTATCGACCCTTTTCGCTTGGACAAAAAGGGTTTTTGGTATTCAGGTATACCATAACTCAAATTGCCTAAAGAATGTCCGCCGCCGAGTCAAGCGCGCGGCGCAGGATTTGTCGAAGCCTGAAATATCAAAGAAATCCAGAAGGGAGAGCGTTCGCAAACGTTGTGTTGAAAGTGGCCGTTTCTATGACAGAGCGGATACAGCCACACCGGCTTTGGGCTCTAGCGGCGCGCTTTTCGCCAGCCCTGAGCCTTGGCTTCCGCCTCGGAACAGAACCAGCGTTCACCGCGGGTCCAGGAAATGACTGTCTCGTCGTAAAAAAACTGACCGGGAACATGATAGATGCGTTCCCCGCTATTCAGGCTGACATTGCCTTTGATCAGACAGTTGCTGTTGAACGCAGGACTAATGCCCGCAACAGTGCGCGCAGCCGGTCGAAAGACGTCGCGCATATACCTGTTTTCAAGGAAATCCTGACCATATAAAACCGTCATGAATGCCACGAAAAACAAGATTGCGCGCGTTATCAGGCGAATGCCGCCGGCGAATATTCCCGTCTGCTTGCTTCGTTTGCTGCGCATGTTTGGCAACTTTCCCATTGATACAGCGTATCAATCAGAGGTTGCTATGCTGTAAAATTAGCCGGAATAATTTGATCGAATAATCGGACGCCCAACGATTGCCATGGGTCACAGGCCTGGCAGGTCGCGATAAGGGCAGCAGTTTGAAAAAATCACACAACGGGAACGAGGTCAGCCAAGGTTGTGAGGCTGTGGCGAGGGAGTACGGTGTCCGCGTGAGACTGAAGAGTCAGACACGAAACGAATCACAATTAGCTAATAATTATTGTTGAATTTTTATCGCAATATGCGATATATGGCCTATGAAGCAGGTGACCTACACAAAGCAAGCGATCAAAATGCTCTCCAGAATGCCAGCCAGCACATTAAGGACTATCAGGGCAAAGATCGCGATTTATGCTGAAACACCAGAGAAGCTTTCGGCGAATGTAAAGAAGCTGCAGGGTGTTGAGGGCTTTCGCCTGCGTGTTGGCGACTGGCGCGTTATCTTCAACGAAGATGCGCAGGTTGTTGCCGTTTTGAAAGTTGCCCCGCGTGGCAGCGCATACAGTTAGGAAATATCATGGACGTACAATTTATCAGAGCCCCCGATGGCAGCGAAATGGTTGTGTTGCCTCGTGTTGAATTTGAAAAGCTTCAAGACGCTGTTGAAGACATTCAGGATGCGCAGGCACATCGTGATATCGAACGCAAACTTGCAAGCGGAGAGGAAGAGCAGATCCCTTTTGAATTCGCAAACCGTCTCATCGACGGCGAAAACCCAATTCGTGTCTGGCGTGAATACCGCGGTCTTAAAGCTGTCGAACTTGCCGGGAAAGCAGGTGTCAGCCAAGCCTACCTGTCCGAGATTGAAACCGGGAAGAAAGAGGGCCGTGTGAGCACGCTGTCAGCCATAGCTGGTGTGTTGGGCCTTACAATTGATGATCTGGTTTAAGAGTTGAGATCATATGACAATGGGGTCAGCCAATTGTCCTCGGCCTTCATTTCCCACCGCAGCAGGTCTGTGGGGCGCGTGGCTTTCGCCCACTCTTCGAGCATTGCCTGATCTGCGCCATTGGTAGCAAGACTGGCGGAAATTGCATTTGGGTCCCAGCCGGCGAGCACACGATCAAGCAGCCGTTGCCCTACGCCTGCAAAAGCCGGATCATCGATCAGGTCACGCAATTCCGGGGGGTCGTCCTGCAGATCGAACAGCTGATCGCGATGACCGTGATGATAGATGTATTTATAGCGACCAAGGCGCACCATGCGTTGGATTACTTCACGCCCGCCGGCCCAGGGTGGTACCCCGTCATTGACATATTCGCAGAAGGTCTCGTCACTCCACGGCATCGCCGGATTTTCAAACACGCCAGCAAAACTCTGGCCCTGGCTGTTCGGAAGTTCTTTGGCACCCGCGATGTCCAGCATCGTCGCCGTCACATCGGTCAGATTGACAATGGACTCGCAGCTCTGATTGGCAGGTATGACGCCTGGCAGGCTCATGATCAATGGAACTTTTGCGGCTTCGTCGTACAGCGTGGATTTCCACCATAATCCGCGATTGCCCAAATGCTCGCCGTGATCAGACGTATAAATGACAAGCGTGTTATCAGACAGGCCAGCCTGCTTCAGCGCGGAAAGCACACGCCCGATCATCGTGTCCAGCGTTTCCACGAGCCCGTAATAGGCAGTGCGTGCACGCATGGTTTCAGTGGGTGTGGCGTCAGCAACTCCGCGATCCTTGCGCCACCATTCATAGTGCGGATGTTCGTCTTCAGGCGGCGCGATCGAGGGTGGCGGCACCTTGCCCTTGTAGGCTTCAAATAATTCGGGCGAACATACATAGGGTGCGTGCGGCAATATCCAGCCGATCGTCAGTGCAAATGGCCGGCTGTCACCGTCAGCCCGGCGCCGCCCGATTTCTTCCAACTGGTCAATCGCTGCTTCTGTCACAGCATGATCATAGGTTTCATAAGCCGACCGGCCGGGGCCAGATGCGGTGAGGCTGTCTCGCCACGGATCATTGGCTTTTGCCAGTGGTCCAAGATCATGTGCCACACCACCCAGCCAATTTGCCGAATGATCGCCAACCAACCGGCGGCTGTAACCGCGCATCTGATCAGGCCCTATTGAGTGCATGCGCCCGGCCAACACAGTATCGTAGCCCGCCGCCCCCAGCGAATGCGCAAAAGTCGGGATGCCTGATGGCAGGATGTCGCGATTGGTCCAGGCACTCTGGCGATGGGGTTCACGCGCGGTGAGAAACGACATGCGCGAGGGCAGGCAGATAGGAGAGGGACAATAGCAATTCGTAAAGAGCGTGCCGCTGTTCGCCAGTTTGTCGAGGTTTGGCGTCTTTACGATCGCATCGCCATAACATCCGGCAATGGGAGCGTGCTGGTCGGAATAAAGCAGCAGAATGTCAGGTTGAGGCTTGGTCATTTCTAGGTCCACTGAATGCGGTTCATTCTGGTTTGGCATCGAGCCAATTATGGTCAGATTGCATCTGCCACATGTAAGCGCTGGGGGGATTGACCTGTTGCGCCCATTTCTGCAGAAGCGCCTTGGCATCAAGCGTCTCCTCGATTTGCGCACGAACAGCGTCGGGATCCCAGCCGCGCAACACCGCTTCGGTCAATTGCTTGACGATGCTCGCGTGGGCGCTATCGCCGGCAAGATCGCATTCTTCGAGAGGATCTTCATCAAGGTCAAAGAGCTGTGGCACAAACCCGTGATAGTAGATCAATTTGTAGCGGCCCTGTCGGATCATGCGGTTCTGGCTGGTGCCGGCAATGCCCCAGTCAAAACGTGAGCCGTGGCAATATTCAGAAAAGGCACAATCGATCCAGGGGGCATCGGCCGAGCGGGCAACGTTAAGAAAACTGATGCCGTCCGATTCGGGCAATGCCGGCGCACCTGCGGCCTCCAACATGGTTGCGGTCAGATCAATGAGATTGACAACCTGATGGCGCCGTTCGCCTGCCGGCAGCGTGCCAGGCCAGCGCAGGATCATCGGAACCTTGACGGACTCTTCGTAGAAGGTGTGTTTCCACCACATCCCGTGGGCACCCAGTTGCTCGCCATGATCGGAGGCATAGACAACGAGCGTATTGTCCGCGAGACCGAGCGCTTCCAGCCGATCCAGAACCTTGCCAATCGCCCGATCCATTGACGCGACCAAGCCATAATAGGCGGCACGGGCGCGCTTTTCTTCGGCCTCGGAAACGTCGGTAATCCCGCATTTTTCACGCCATTGTGCCAACCACGGATGTTCATGGCCGGGCTGCGGGCTTCGCGGATGCGCAAGTCCGACAAGATCCTCGAAGCGTTTGAAATCGTCGGCTCGGGCGACGAAGGGTGCATGGGGCAGCATCAGACCGCACGTCATGGCAAAGCGCTGGCGCGTCCCTTGTGCAATCTCGGCGGCAAATTGATCGAGTTCCAGCAGTGTGGCTTCGATCACATCCTTGTCTTTGACTTCATAAGCGCTTTGCCCGCTGCCGGAATTCAGCAGGCTGCGCCGGTCAGGTGAGGCAGTGCCTTGCAGAGGACCCATATCGACGCGCGCAACACCGCTCCAATTGGAATGGTGATCGCCGACTTCCCGGCGCGCATAGCCGAGCAGTTGATCGGGGCCGACCGAATGCAAACGCCCGACCAGCACGGGGTCCAGCCCCGCCGCGCCAAGGGCATGGGCGAAGGTCGGGATGCCCGAATGCAGGATGTCCTGATTGCCCCAGACACGATTGCGATAGGGATGGCGTGCTGTCATCGCCGACATTCTGGAGGGGGTACAAATCGGTGATGAGCAATAGGCATTGTCAAACACAACACCGCCTGCGGCAAGCTTGTCGAGATTGGGCGTCTCGGCCAGCGGATCGCCGCTATAGCCAGCAACCCGTGCAGAATGCTGATCAGAAAAGATAAAAAGCAGGTTCGGTTGATCAGACATGCAGCACAAGAACCCCCCAATACCCGCTTCAATCCACGCGGGCGATACCCATTATGTACTCGAGAACATTTGCTATGTAAAGAAAAACGGGGTTGCGGTGTTTTACAAGGTTCGGGGCAGGAAGTTATTCGGTGAAATAGCTTCAGGTGCTGTCGCGATGAATGATTTGGGTTGCGACGCATATCCGTCTGATTTCGCTTTCGCCATCCTGGGTCAGACGCAGGATTTCCTGTGCACCCTGTTGCGCAATCTTTTCAAAAGGCGCGTCCAGACTGGTCAGACCCGGCTGGACGACGGAAGCCAGTTCCGTTCCGTCAAACGCAGATAACGCTACATCGCGTGGCACGCGCAGTCCGTTCAACAAACAGAACTGCAAAGCGCCGACCGCCACCATATCACTGGCAAACAGCATCGCATCTGGTATCTGATCTGCGGCCGCAAGCCTGCTCATAAGTTCGAAGCCTTCAATGAAGGTCGGGTTTGCCTTCAACTCCAGGCCGCGCACCTCCAAAGCATTCGCAGCCGCGAATTCATCATCATGGCCAACTGGAAAAAATGTACCGCCAGCGTTCCTGATCCCGTCAGCAAAACCGGTGACGCGCTTGATGTTCATGGAACTTAACGGATTGGCAGAATGGACATAGGTCAAGCGCCGGTAGCCGCGCTCGAGAAGATGCCGGGATAATTGCAGTGCCGCTGCGCGCTGATCGTATCCGATACAGGCAATCGGGCCGTTCTCGTCATAATTCAACAGTTCGATGCTGGGCGAACGGGTGTTGCGCAGGGTTTCGCGCATATTGTCGCTGAGTTGGGCGCCAAACAGAACAATTGCGGCCGGGCGCCATCCGGCCAATTCACGCAGTGTGGTTTCGCGCTGTTCCTCCGCGTCAAGCAGTGGAAACAGATTGACAATCAGACCACCAGCATGCAGCTGCAATGCAAGTTGCTCCAGCATGGAGCCATAAACCCCCGCCATCTGGGGTGGCGTCACCAGTGTTACTATTTTGCTGCGCTCGGATCTCAGCCCGCGCGCGACCTGATCGGGTATGTAACCCGCTTTTGCGATGGCCTTGTTTATGCGCTGGAGCGTCTCGTCAGCCACCAGATCGGGCCGCGACAAAGCTCTTGAAACCGTGATCCGATTGACGTTGGCTTCGCGCGCAATATCAATCATCCGGGGACGTTTGTATTTGGCATCTTTCACGTCGGTGTCCCGGTTTGTGGAATGAATTGCAACCTTAAGACAATTCATTGTTTCAGGGAAACGCAGTGCAGCTCCATATGGTTGCCCCGCCGCGGTATCGAATGCGCTGCGCGCCTCGCTTGGTAAAGTCAGTTATCCGTTCAGATCGATATACAGAATCTGCGTGAAGACATATTGCAGGACTGCCCCAAGAATCAGTCCGGATACCACGCCATACACAGCATCGCGCCAGCCTGGCCGATGCGACAACAGAAGGGTCGCACAAGCGACAAAGGCACCGCTGGCCAGATAGAGCGGAAGAATATGATAAACCAGAGCGGCGACGAACAGCGCAGTCGCAATTGAAAAAAGCGCGGTTTTCCGCACAATTGCAGAATCTACCATCAATGGTGGCGGCGGTTGACGCAGATTGCGACGGAGCTGAAAGCCAATTTGAACCAACACCAGCAAACCAACCAGAATGGCGACAGCCGAAGGCAGGAAATCCGGGCCAACTGCATCAAATACCGGCCCTTTGGTCTTGCCGGTGCCCATCAGTATGATCGCGCAGAAGATCAAAATGGCGATTTCCACGTGAAGCCCGGCGACAATCGCCAGTACCGAAGCGGCTGTCTGCTCTTGGCTCTCGTGGTCATCCATTTTTGCGGATCCTGAACATGAAATACCACATGATTCCCGTCAGAACCATGCAGGCAACGGGTATTGGTGTGAATACCAAAGGCAGGATATCACCGTCAGTATACATGGTCGCGTTACGAAATGAAGTTTCGGCAAGAGGGGCAAGCACCAGGCCGATGACCAGTGGCGCAAGCGGATAATTGCGCCGCTCCATTCCAAAGCCGACGACAGAAAATCCCAACATCACCAGAACGTCAAACCAGCTGTTAGCCAGCGCAAACGAGCCGATGACACTGAGAACCAGAATTCCCGGCAGCAGCAGCTTGGTGGGAACGGCAGCAATGCGGGCAATCCAGGGCGTGATCAGATACATCAGGGCGAGCATGATGACATTGGCGATGAGGACTGAGGCAAGGATGGTTTGGACAAATTCCGGATTGGACCGGTAGAGGCCGGGTCCGGGCTGCAAGCCATGAATGACGAGCCCGCCAATCAGGATCGCATCGACCACGCTGCCGGGTATTCCAAGCGCAATCAGGGGCACCAATGCACCGCCGACGGTTGCATTGTTGGCGCTTTCCGAAGCGATCACGCCTTCTTCCGATCCGTGGCCGTATTTTTCCGGTTCGCTGGAGAACGACTTTGCGACAGAATAGGCAAAGGCGGAGCCGATATTGGCGCCGACACCGGGTAGAATACCAATCCATGTGCCAATCACCGAGGACCGCACCAAATTGACACCATGCCGCCGCAAGTCGCTCAGCGACATGAACATGCCATGGAGCGATTGGCTGATCCCGCTTTGCACCCGCCCTTTGCCCGGCTTGATGATCTCCGAGAGTATCTGATTGCCGGCAAACAGGCCGACCAGAACCGGAAGCAGTTTGAACCCGTCGCGCAGTTCCGCAATGCCGTAAGTGAAGCGGTAATTGCCGCCAATCGGGTCAAGCCCGGGCAGGGCGATGAGAATGCCCAGAAGCCCGGCGATCAGTCCCTTGATCATGTTGCCCTTGCTCAGCACAACCAGCAAAAGCAGCGCCATGACGATCATCGAGAAAAAATCAAATTCGGTAAATCTTACGGCAATCCGGCTGAGCGGCTCTGCCAGGGCAATCAGAAACATCCATGATATGATACCGCCAATGAAGCTGGCCGCGATACCCAGTCCGATGGCGCGCCCGGCCTTTCCATTCTGGGTCATCGGATAACCGTCAAACGTCGTCATTACCGACGCTGCGGTTCCCGGCATGCGCATCAAGACCGCAGTAATCAGCGATCCGGATACGGCGCCCACATACATTGCGATCAACATCGCAATCGCGTTGACGGCTTCCATTGTGAATGTGAATGGCAGGCTCAGTGCGATCAACATCGACCCTGTCAGGCCCGGTATTGCCCCGATGGTAATGCCGAGAAACACACCGATTGTGATGTAGAGCAGCGTTACCGGCGCCAGCGCCTGCAGCAAAGGGGCAAGAAAATCCATGTCGGCTTTCGCTTGATTGAGTTATTCCGGCGACAGTTTGGATAATTGCGGCCGGTCCAAAATGAACCGGCCGTACTCTGCACGTGCAGGATTTTATTTTTCCATCGCGGCGGCTACGCTTTCAAGCGTCTTGTACAGCTCGGCAACCTCGCCTGCCGCTTCACTGCCCGTCTGGAAGGTAGGCACCATGCCACGCTTTGTAAGCGTCTCGGCAATCTCCGGATTGGCCAGAACAGCTTTCAAGGCGGCGCCGAAACGTTCAACACGGTCTTGCGGGGTGCCAGCCGGCATCAGCCACATATACTCAACTCCCATATTCATCGGGTAGCCTTGTTCGGTTGCTGTGGGCACATCCGGGAAATATGAAATCCGATCGCCGCCCAGGGCTGCAATCACCCGCACTTCGCCCGATTCTGTAATCGGCAACGCTTCTGAACCGGCCAGAACACCCACATTGATATGTTCTCCAAGAAGTGCCGCTGTGGTGGCAGCACCGCCGCCTGTCTGGACATAGCGGAACTTGGCACCCTTGCCATTGGCCTCAAGCATCAACATCGAAAAATGATTCACGGCGCCCAGATTCACTCCGGAAATCACCGGGTCACTGCCTCTGGCAAGTTCCATCAACTCATCAAGGTTGGTGATTTTCGAACTGGCTGGCACGACCGAAACAAGCGGGATTTCCACGCCAAGCGCGGCCAACTCAAAATCGGTAATTTTAAAGTCGGCCTTGCCCAGCGCCATCGCGGTCAGCAGCGTGACGTGATTGACCAGCACGCTGTAGCCGTCCGGGTCAGCTTCATAGACCTGCCGGCTGCCACCAACAGAACCGCTGCCGGGCACATTCACAACGACAATGGTGCCGTTCAGTTCTTTTTCCAGATAAGGCTGGATAGTGCGAACCAGCACATCCGTGCCGCCCCCTGCGCCCGCCGCAACAATCATACGGATGGGCTCTTGGGGGTAGTCCTGGGCCGTCGCAGCCTGGTTGCCAAGTGCAAGAGCAAAGGCTCCAGCAACAATTGCTTTCAATTTGGTCATGTTTTCCTCCGGTTCGGTATTACAGGCTTGGTTTTTCTACTGGGTTTTGAATTGCATATATGTCGAGGTAATTTGCGATCGAAAAGATCGATTTCGCGCACAGCCTCTTCCATCTTGCGCCACTTTACAGGCCTTATGTTCTCGAGTACATTAACTTCATACTCCACCGAGCGCAAGGTCTCATTTTTCGGCAACTTCCCCGGCGAAGACTCGACAGAGGACCAGAAATGCAGCGGGATCGACCGGCCTGAATTGTTGAAGAGTCTGGGATTGGAGAGGCAAGGCTGAGCAAATCCCTTGCCGCTGGCGGTCTCAATCCTGCATCAATAGGAGTATTCGATGGCTCGAAAATCCACATCGCATACCACCATAGACTTCGAAAAATCCGTACGGATTGACGATCTTGCCCACCCGTGGCGTGAGCCGGAGATCTTGCACTACGCAATCGACGGCATGGTCTACGGTCGGCGCCAACCCGGCCGCGTCGTCCCCGGCAATTGCTGCGTGGTCCTGGCGACAGACTATGACGGTGATTTGTGATGAATATCAATTGGGGGGTCAAAATGTTGCGCTGGATGATAAATAGACGGCAGCAAATTAAAATCGCGGCGCTGCTGCCAGCATCATCGTGTAAACATTCTGGAAAATGGAGCGGGCGAGGCGATTCGAACGCCCGACCCCAACCTTGGCAAGGTTGTGCTCTACCCCTGAGCTACGCCCGCATCCTTGGGTATTGGCAACCTCTTCGGTTGCGCTGGCACATATGGCGCAAGAAAAATGGAAAAGCAAGCTAAAGATTCAGCTTTTTTACGAGGTGGCGGGGCGGTGCTGGCAAGCGCCATCCGCTGCTGCAGGTGGCCAGCAGTTTGCGCCCTGGCGACAAAACGCGGCCGGGTGGTTGCAATCCGCCGCATATCGGTAAATGAAAGAGCTTTACAGCGGCAGGCCGCACATCGAAAGAGGCAGATATGAGTGATAAAGCGACGACTTCAACAGGTTCGGTCGGCGTTGTCGGGCTCGGCTCAATGGGGTCCGGCATGGCAGGATCTCTGGTGGCGGCAGGGCTTGATGCCTATGGTTTCGATGTAAACAGCGCTGCGGTTGATCGGTTTGTTGCGGCGGGCGGTAAAAGCGGCGATCTGCAGGATTTGGCAGGGCGGTTCTCCTGCGTGGTGCTGGTGGTGCTGAATGCGCCACAGACCGAGCAGATCCTGTTCGGGCCATCGGGTCTTGCGGCAAAGCTTGGCAAGGGCACGGCGATCATCGCCTGCGCAACGGTGCCGCCGCAGTTTGCCGAAGATATGGCGGCGCGCTGCGAGGCGCTGGATCTGCACTATCTCGATGCGCCGATTTCCGGCGGATCGGTGAAAGCCGCAAAGGGCCAGTTGACGATCATGGCTTCCGGCGCGGATGCCGCGTTTGCGGCGGCGCAGCCAGCGCTTAATGCGATGGCCGAGCGGGTGTTCAATCTGGGTCCAAAGCCGGGCACTGGTTCGGCGATGAAGGCGGTCAATCAATTGCTCGCCGGTGTGCATATTGCCGCGATGGCCGAGGCGATGACCTTTGGCATGGCGCATGGCGTCGACGGCCAGCAGATGGTTGATGTGATATCGCAATGCGCCGGGTCGAGCTGGATGTTTGAAAATCGCGGACCGCATGTGGTGGCGGGGGATTACACGCCGCATTCGGCGGTGGATATCTGGCCGAAGGATCTGGGTATCGTGCTGGATATGGCGCGCGGCAAAAAATTTGGCGCGCCACTGACCGCAGCAGCGCTGCAGCAGTTTCTGGCAGCATCGGGATCGGGTCTTGGCGCAGAGGATGATGCGGCGGTGGCAAAAGTCTATGCCAGAAATGCCGGTCTTGATCTGCCGGCAAAAGCCTGATGTGAGGCGGGGATGATTACAAGGGACGATCTGTTTGCCAGGCTGGACGAGCTGGATATTGCCCATCAAACTGTGTCGCATCCGGCGCTGTTCACGGTGGCGGACAGCCAGCAGCTGCATGGTGAACTGCCCGGCGGGCATTCCAAAAATCTTTTTCTGAAAGACAAGAAGGGCGGGCTTTTTCTGGTGGTGGCGGAACAGGCCAGTGTCGTGGATCTGAAAAGCCTGCACCGCCATATTGGCTCGCAGCGGCTGAGTTTTGGCAAGCCCGAACTGTTGATGGATGTGCTGGGCATGACGCCGGGATCGGTCAATCCGTTCGCGCTGATGAATGATAGTCAGAAGCGCTGCACCCTGTGGCTGGACGAGGCGTTGATGGCGTATGAAAAGGTGAATTTCCACCCGCTGGAAAACACCATGACCACGACCTTAAAATCCACGGATCTGCAGCGTTTTGTCGAGGCCATTGGATTTACCGCAAACCGGCTTGATTTTACCGCGCTTGCAGTGCCGGCCGGTCAGCCGGCAGGCTGAGTGCAGGCCGGTTGTTATGTGGGATTAAAACCCCATTTGGAACGTTAATGAGACTGTTGTACTAACGGCAGACTAAAGACGAGCATAGGGCAAGAGCATGATGGATGAAAAATTTCAAATGGGCGGCGCAGTTGGCGGCGCGTCAATGAGTGATCAGGGTTCCGGCCTGTCGGCATCGATGGGTGGCGCGCCGATGGCTGGCGCAGCGGCAAATGCTGCGGATAATGGCCTGGTGGGTGGCGCAGCCAGTGGCGAGTTGATCAAGGACACGACAATGCAGAGCTTTGTCGCCGACGTGATCGAGGCCTCGAAACAGCAGCCGGTGCTGGTTGATTTCTGGGCGCCCTGGTGTGGTCCCTGCAAACAGCTGACACCGCTGCTGGAAGCGGCAGTGCAAAAGGCCGGTGGCCGGGTCAAGCTGGTGAAGATGAATATTGAAGACCATCCGGAAGTCGCCGGCCAGATGGGCATTCAGTCAATCCCTGCCGTGGTTGCGTTCAAGGACGGGCAGCCGGCAGACGGGTTCATGGGCGCTGTGCCGGAAAGCCAGATTACCGAATTCATCGACAAGCTGGCTGGTCCGGCTGGTCCCTCGCCGATTGATGACATGCTGGAACAGGGCCAGGCCGCGCTTGACGCCAAGGACTTTGGCGGCGCGGCGCAGATTTATGCGGCGATCCTGCAGGCCGAGCCTGAAACTGTGGCAGCTGTGGTCGGCATGGCGGAGTGCTATATCGGCACCGATCAGGCCGACAAGGCGCTGGAGCTGCTGGCGATGGTACGCCAGCAAGTACCGCAACTGGCCGATGATCCTGCACTGGCGACAGTGGAAACCAAGATCGAACTGATCAAACAGGCCGAAGCTCTGGGGGATGCCGGAGACATGGAGACGCAACTGGCGGCTGATCCGGATAATCATCAATTGCGGTTTGATCTGACGCTTGCGCTGAACGGCCGCGGCGACAGGGCTGGTGCTGCGGATCATCTGCTCCATATAATGCAGCATGACCGCGCCTGGAATGAAGATGCTGCGCGGACGCAATTGCTGCAGTTCTTTGAAACCTGGGGTGCCAAGGATCCAGCCACGAAATCGGGACGCCGCAAATTATCGGCGCTGTTGTTTTCGTAGACATGGTTCAGCCGAAGGAGCCGGATATGTCAGTGCAAGTTGGTAACAAGACGTTTGACAGCGCGGAGGACTTCCCGTCTTCCGTACCGATTTTTCCTTTGAGTGGCGCGTTGCTGCTGCCCAAGGGACAGATGCCGCTGAACATTTTTGAGCCGCGTTATCTGGCGATGATCGACGCGGCGCTGGCCGGCGACCGGCTGATCGGGATGATCCAGCCAGCGTTGGGCGACGTGGAGGGGAAATCGGATGCGCTGTGCGAACGCGGCTGTCTGGGGCGCATCGTCTCGTGGTCGGAGTCGGGCGATGGCCGTTACCTTGTCACACTGATGGGCGTCACCCGGTTTCAACTGACCCAGGAACTGACAACGATGACGCCTTACCGCCAGGCGCGGATTTCAATCCTGCCGTTTCTCGGCGATATGGATGGCGAACTGGCGGAGCGGGAAGTGGATCGTGACGTTCTACTGGCGACATTTCGGGATTATCTGGAAGCCAATGACATGGAAGCCGACTGGGAAAGCATCAATCAGGCCTCGACGGAATCACTGGTCAATGCGCTGTCGATGATGAGCCCTTACGGACCGGCCGAAAAGCAGGCCCTGCTGGAGGCACCCGATTTGAAGACCAGGGCGGAAACCCTGATCGCCATCACCGAAATGGAACTGGCCCGCGGCGATGATGGTACAAGTCCGCTGCAGTAGATCGCTTCACGGTTACATTGAACCATTTGATGCTCCAGATCAGTTCATCGGCAAGGCAGTCAACGCGGCGCGATGCTGCGCATCGGGCAAGTTGGCTAACGCTGTCCGGTGGGCTGATATGGAGCACCGAAGGCCGAATTTGCACGCCCGCCGGACGTCGTTACACTTCGCTTGTGGTCATGAAGACCACGGCGCGAAGTGTGCCTAGCCGGCAAACGAGCAATTCCGGTCAAATGATTCAATGTAACCATGAAGCGATCTAGGACCTGACAGCGTGACCCAGCCCGACCGAAAACTTCTGGAATTGCTGGTCTGCCCGGTGACGCGCAGTCCTCTGGTGCTGGATGAGGAGGGCAACTGGCTGGTGAGCAAAAAAGCCAAGCTGAAATTCCCGGTCCGCGACGGCATTCCCATTATGCTGCTGGATGAAGCGGAACCGCTGGATGAGTGACTTTCCTCTGACAGCATCGGCATGATCTGAACAGGAAACCCTTCCATCGCAGGATAAATCGGCATAACATAAGTTGACCGACTAACTTTTACCGGTTGCGAAGGGGATGGCTTATGGCGGACAAATCGGGTCGCTCAAAGCGTCAGCGTCTTGAAGACAGCGCGGCGCAATTATTCTGGTCAAAGGGGTTTGCCGCAACCAGCATTGCCGATCTGGCGCGCCAGGCGGATGTGCCGATTGGCAATGTCTACTATTATTTCAAGAGCAAGACCGAAATGGCAGAGGCTGTGGCCGAGATGTTCGTTCAGGGCTCACAGGCCGTCCTGGAAGATATCGAAGCCCGTTTTCCGACTGCCTTCGGCAATTCCCATGCCTTGGCGCGCAAGCGGATCGAGGCATTTTTCGACATGCTGGAAAAATCCCATATGAGCCGCGCCAAAGCTGGTTGCCCGATTGCCCGGTCGATCTCCGATTTTGCTGGGGTTGCTCCAAAGGCAGCGCGCAAAGCCTCCGAGGCACTGACCATGCTGACGGCGTTTCTGGGTCGCGAGTTGATGCGGGCGGGCCATCCCAACGGAATGGTCGCGGCGCAGCAGAGCATTGCCTTGTGGCAGGGCGCGATTGTACTGGCCCACGGTACATCGGATCCGCAAATCCTGATGCGGCTATGTGCCGAACAACGCGAAGTGTTATTGCGGGCCGTCCACCACGACATCAACTAAAGCGCGAGTTTGAAGCGCCCATCTACAATGCCTGGGCCGCAGCCCAGCCGCTGGCCCAGGCCCACTGAAAATTGTAGCCCCCCAGCCAGCCGGTCACATCAACTGCCTCGCCGATGGCATAAAGTCCGGGAACCCGTTTCGCCGCCATGGTTCTTGAGGATAATTCAGCAGTACTGATGCCGCCAATGGTAACTTCGGCCTTGGCAAAGCCTTCAGTGCCGCTGGGATGAAACTGCCAGTCGGCAAGGTTTTGTTCGACCGTCGTCAGCGCCTTGTCGGACAGATTTGCCAGCTCCCGGGTGAGATCCGTCTGGCCCTCCAGCGTTTGCGCAAGTCGGCCGGCCAGAGTTTCGGCGAGCCGGTCCGGCAGACGGGCGGACAGAATGCTTTGCAGCGCTGCACGCGGTTTTTCGCGTTTTGTCCGACACAACCAGCCCGGCTCGTGGCCGGGGAGAAAATCCACGCCGATGGTCTGGCCATGACGCCAATAGGATGAAATCTGTAAAATGGCGGGACCGGACAGGCCCTTATGGGTGAACAGGGCTGCCTCGCGAAAACCGGTCTTTCCGCAGCGGGCGATGATGTCGGTCGCGACACCGGACAGATCACGAAACAGCGCTTCCTGCGGCCCAAGCGTAAAGGGCACAAGGGCGGGGCGCGGTTCTACAATTTTCAGACCGAAGCTGCGCGCCAGCTCGTAGGCAAAGCCGGTTGCGCCGAGTTTTGGAATGGACGGTCCGCCGGTGGCTATCACCAGCGCAGCCGCCCTTACGGTTCGGGTGCCGAGGCTGAGTTGAAACAAGCCATCGCAATGGCTGATGTCACGCGGTGAGGCATCAAGGCGCAGCTCTACGTGGCCCTGGTCGCATTCGCTCATCAGCATCGCGACAATCTGCCGGGCAGAGCCGTCGCAGAACAGCTGACCCAGGGTCTTTTCATGCCAGGCAATGCGATGGCGCTCGACAAGAGCGAGAAAATCAGCGGCGCTGTAGCGGCCAAGGGCGGATTTGGCGAAATGCGGATTGGCTGACAGATAGCGGTCCGGGGCGGTGTGAATATTGGTGAAATTGCAGCGCCCGCCGCCGGAAATGAGAATTTTCCGACCCGGCTCCGCCGCATGATCCAGCAGCAGCACGCGCCGGCCGCGCTGTCCGGCAATCGCGGCACACATCAGACCGGCACCACCAGCTCCAAGAATAATGGCGTCATAGTGAGAGTTAGGTGATGGCATTGAGGGTACTGTCCAGGTGACTGATGGCTGCGGCTCTATACCGTCTTTGCCGGAAATTCAAAAGATGTGAGATCATCAAGCGCACGAACTGTTTCAATGTAACCTGAAATATTCTGGAGATTATATTGAACCGGTTGAGACGGCGGGTGCACCTTAGCTATGAGAACCGTATTTTGAGAGGTGTTATGCGCCGCGCGAGCCGCATCCTTGAAGACTACCTTGTGGCCAGCGCCAGGCTGGGAGACAGAACGGCTTTTACGCGTCTGGTAGAATTGCGCGGACCGCGGCTTTTGAGCCACGCCACACGTCTTCTGGGCAATCGCGAAGAAGCCAGAGACGCGGTGCAGGAAGCCTGGGTTGATATCTTTCGCGGCCTTCGAGCGTTACGGGACCCAATGAGTTTTCCGGCCTGGTCAATGCGGATTGTGACGCGCAAATGCGGTCGTTTGATTGACGGTAAAGCATCCCGGCGCAGATTGGCGCAGGAGTTGACCCTTGAAGCCGGCACGGCGCTCGAAGACGGAGCCGGCGATTTTGTGGACGCTTCTGATGCCACAAAAGTGCGGGCGGCGATTGATGCTCTGCCGCCCGGACATGCCGCCACCATCGCCCTGTTCTATCTGGAAGATATGAGCGTTGTCGAGGTTGCGATCGCGCTTGATGTGCCGGTGGGAACCATCAAAACGCGGTTGATGCATGCGCGCAGTAAACTGAAACACATTCTGACAGGAGACAGTGATGAATAAATTGGACAGACTGATTGAAGAAGCCCTGGAAGAGCAGGACCGTGACATTCTGCATCAGACCGAGGAACTGGGGTTCTTTGCTCTTGGCATCAGCCAGTTTTCCGGCAAGCTGGGGTGGGTGACATGGGTGCTGATGATCGTGCAGACCGCGATGTTTGTCGGCGCGGTATGGGCCGGGTTCCGTTTCTTTGCAGCAACGGACATGTTGCCCGCCCTGAAATGGGGCCTTTCGGCCGTAACCCTGGCGCTGATGGCGACCCAGTTGAAGCTGAGCCTGACGCCGCAAATGCAGGCGGACCGGATCATTCGCGAATTGAAGCGCATCGAACTGATGCTGGCGCGGCAGAAAGCGTAAGGTAACCGATCCGCGCTGCGAAGGCCCGCACTGACACGCCCACACTGGGGCGATCCGGTGCGGGTGCCTGATCTTGAGGGTGCGGGCTCACATCCCCTGCACTTGCCACAGACTGACACTATATAAAGATAAATGGGGTCTGCTCTCCGGCTTAATTGAGACCGCATCGCCCGCCAGGATTGTAACATATGGTGACGTCCACAGGTTTGAAAGCATTGCGGTTTGCGGTGTCGATCGGCAATGTTCTGGCACCGGCGCTGACGGCCAGAACAGCTTTTCGACTGTTCTGCACACCGCCGCGAAGCAACGCTCTATCAGACCGGGAGACGGCGATGACGCGGCGCGCTGAAAAACGCCTCGCTGCCGCGACACAAATGGATGTCCCCTATCGCGACGGGCCGCGTTTTGACGCTGACGGAATTGACCAGACCCAAGGCACGGCAAATGATCAGAATTTGCGGAGCTATATTTTTGATCCCCAGACAGTGTCGGATTCCACAAAAACAGTGGTTCTGGTCCACGGCTGGACCGGCCGCTCCTCCTATATGTTGAGTTTTGCCAGCCCACTCCTAGCCAAAGGCTATCGTGTTGTCGCAGTGGATTTGCCGGCGCATGGCAATTCGTCAGCGCGGCAGTTGCATCTGCCCAAAGCGGTCAACGCGATGAGCGAGCTGCACCAGCGCACCGGGCCCTGGCACAGCATTATCGCGCATTCCTTCGGCGGTGCCGTAGCCTGTACACTTGTGTCTGGCCTCATTCCGGTATTTGCCAAAGTACCATTGAAGCGGCTTGTGCTGATCGCCACGCCGCATTCGATGCAATGGATTTTTCACGGATTCGGGCGCGCGGTCGGTCTCAATCGCAAAACCCAGACCCTGTTCGATGAATTGGTTGTGCCGCTGGCCGGACGGCCGCTTGAGCATTTTGAAAGTGCCGACATGCTGCAGGAGGCTTGCGTACCGACGTTGCTGTTGCATGCGCCGGATGACAAGGAGGTGCCTTTTTCAGGCGCGCAAGCGATGGCCGCATCCAGCGCAAAGGTCACCTTGCAACCCATGCCGGGTCTGGGCCACCGGCGCATTCTATATGCGCCTGATACGATTCGTGCGGCTACGGAATTTGTCCATACGGGGAAGGTCCGGCAACACAGTTCTGCAGCGAAATAGTCCGGCTCTATTGTCCTATGTCGCCTGCCGCAAGCGCGTCGGTTGGCCGGCCCCGTCAAAGGCCTGCTTGAAGTTGAAGGCATGCGGTGTTGAGCCGTGATCATGGAGATATTCAAAGCGTGCCACGCCCTCAGCCCAGTCCGGGATATGGTCGGCTTCCACCCACCACAACACATAGGGAGGCCAGACTCCGCGCTCAAACCAGGTTTTGCCAAGAACGAATGCCTCCCGGTGCAGGCCGGAATAGGTGAAGTTGAATAGCGATTGCAAATCCAGCCACAGCGACAGGGTGGCCGGTGACCAGCCATCGCCGCGCTCGTGATAAAACCGGGGAAAAATCTGGGTGCCCCAACTTGGCGGTCCCGGTTCGCCATCATAGCCGGAGCGGGCGACAAAGCCCGGGGCGCTGCCGACGTGGTGCATCAGCGGATCATGGCGTTCGCGCCAGCCCTCATTTTGAGCATCTTCTGCCGGCTGCTTGAAAACACCGAAATTATAGGCGGCGAGGCGCACTTCAGATCAACTCGCCCTGCAGCAGCTTGGGCTGAGCGGAAAAGCCAGCGGCCTCGCCGATAAAGCGTTTTTTCAGCCCCGGCATCCGGTTGACCAGTCCAAGGCCGAATGTGCGGGCCAGACGTATCGGCGGCAGGTTGTTGGAGAACAGGCGGTTGAGTATATCGGTGGTGGCTGCCATTTGAACGGTGTCGGCGCGGCGCCAGCGCTCGTAATTCTGCAACACGTCCAATGTGCCGAAATCAAGCCCCAGACGGGCTGCATCGACCAGAGTTTCCGCTAGGGCGGCGACGTCACGCAGACCCAGATTCAGGCCCTGACCGGCAATCGGATGGATACCGTGAGCTGCATCTCCCAGCAAAGCGAAGCGCGGGCGGACAAAATCCCGGGCGACCATCAGACCGAGCGGAAATGACTGTCGTGGACTGGCCAGCGACAGCGTGCCCAATTCATGGCCGATGCGGCGTTCCAGTTCCATGCGAAAGGTGAACTCATCGCCCGCGACCAAACGTTTTGCATCGCCATCGGCCTCGGTCCAGACCAGCGAGGAGCGGTGCTGATCCCCTTTTGATGGCAGCGGCAGAATTGCAAAAGGACCGGCGGGCAGGAAATGCTCCCAGGCGCGGCCATGATGCGGTTCGGTGTGGGAAATGGTGCAGACAATAGCGCTCTGGCCATACTGCCAGCCCACGGTTCTGATACCGGCCAGTTGGCGCAGGGCGGAGCGCACACCATCGGCAGCAATCAACAATCGGGTCATGATTATTTTGCCTGTGCTCAAGGTAAGGCGCTGAACCGGCCCGTCCAGGGAAAAATGAGTGACCCGGCCGGGCGGCAGAAATTCAAGGCCGCGATTTTCCGCTGCAACGGCAAGTGTGTGCACCATGACCTGATTGGGCACCATATGGGCAAAAGGCGCAGCGCTGTCAGCGTCGCCTGCAAAAGTCAGAAAAACCGGACGCACGGCATCTCCGGTCTCGCTGTCCGTAACAATCATCTCGCGGATTGGCTCGGCCGCGGATACCATATCATCCCAAACGCCCAGCGCCTGAAACAGATTGCGACCGGAAGCGGCAATTGCGGACGATCTCTGATCTTCCGACGGGGCGCGCGGATCGCGCGGATCAATGATGCCGACCTTCATGTCCGGAAGGGATGTTTTCAGGGCAAGCGCCATGGCCAGACCGGCATAACCGGCACCAGCAATCACCACATCAAAGGGAATTTCGGGTCCATCGGCATTCTGGTTCGAGGATTTGGTTGCGGCCATGGTGCTGTTCCAGATTTCACACGGGTCAGGCTGAAGATGGCCTTATCTAGCATGGCTTTCAACATGCGGGCAGAGATTTTCGCGCCAAATCCGCATTGGCTGCAGGCCGGACACTTGTTAGAGAAAGGCGCAGCGAGATATTGTATCTCTCTCAACAGCGCTCCTGGAGAACCTGATGACCGGGTCTGAAACCGACAAGCCAGAAGCCGCGGCAAACTCCCGATCCGCAATTGACCGGATGATGGCGATTCTGGATCTGGAGCGGATTGAGGCAGACAGATATCGTGGTCAGAGCCCGCAGGATGGCTGGCAACGGGTCTATGGCGGCCAGGTGATCGGTCAGGCTCTGGTGGCGGCTTCGCGAAGCGTTGAAGACCGGGTGCTGCATTCGCTGCATGGCTATTTTCTACGTCCCGGCGATCCCAGTATTCCGATATTCTACGAGGTTGAACGGGTTCGTGACGGTCGCAGTTTCTGCACCAGGCGCGTGGTTGCGTTTCAGCACGGCAAAGAGATTTTCATCATGTCAGCCTCGTTTCAGGTGCTGGAAGAGGGGCTTGAGCACCAGATTGATATGGACGCGGTACCGGATCCGGAGAGCCTGATGGGCGAATCGGAGATGAAGGCAATGATGCTGAGCCAGCCCAATGTGCCGGCACCGGTGAAACGCTATTGGGAACGCGACCGCCCGATTGAATTCCGCCCGATTGACCTGACGCATTATGTCAGCCGGGAAAAGCTGCCGCCGCTCCAGAAGGTCTGGGTGCGCAGCAGCAGCCCCCTGCCGGATGATGCCGCCCTGCAAAAATGCGCTCTGGCCTATATGTCGGATATGACGCTGCTGGATACGGCGCTGTTTGCCCACGGGCTGAATATGTTTGTCGGCAAGTTGCAGATGGCCAGTCTTGACCACGCCATGTGGTTTCACCGCCCGTTCCAGGCCCATGACTGGATGCTGTACAGCCAGGACAGTCCAAGTTCGTCAAATGCCAGAGGCTTTTGCCGTGGATCGATCTACAGCCGCGATGGAAAACTGATTGCTTCTGTTGCTCAGGAAGGCCTCATCCGCCAAATCGTCTAAATAATAGGCATTCTTTCGCATGCGATGATAAAATAGGCATTTTCGGTTAAATCGAATTGTACATCTGCGAAGACGCCCGGTTTTTGGGGGTCTGAGGCTGTATAACTCTCCCAAAAACCATTAAAAAAATCAATCTGTTACGAAGAAAATGCCGATATATCTCGGTTCTGGCACGAAGCTTGAATAAATACTGCTGAGCAATACCGGGTGCAGGATCTGTCTGCATGCCGTGTGATGCAGAAGTGTCGACCAAACGAGGCTAATCGAAGCCTGTGAGGCAGCAACCGACACACCAGAACGGGAAGCGACTATATGAAAATCATCATGGCAATCATAAAGCCATTCAAGCTGGATGAAGTGCGCGATGCGCTGACGGGCATTGGCGTGCAGGGTCTGACAGTGACCGAAGTCAAGGGTTATGGGCGGCAAAAGGGCCATACGGAAATCTACCGCGGTACAGAATATGCGGTCAGTTTTCTGCCAAAACTGAAAATCGAGGTGGCCGTCAGCAACGACATTGCCGAGCAGGCCATCGAAGCCATCGCAGCGGCAGCAAAAACCGGCCAGATCGGTGACGGTAAGATCTTCTCCTTCGCGCTTGAAAGTGCGGTGCGTATCCGCACCGGCGAAAGCGACTCCGAAGCGCTGTGAACTGCGCGTGGTTTAAAGAAAAAGTCCCAAGGAACGAATAAAATGATGTCTTTGATTTTGAAAAAAACCGGCCTGGGTGCTGGCACCCTGTTGCTGGGTGTCCTGTCTCTCAGTGTCCTGTCGCTGAGTTCTGGTACAGCTTTTGGTCAGGAAGCGACGACACCCGATGCGCTGGCCAGTTTTGCAGCAAGCGTTGATATTGCCTATATTCTCAACACAATGCTGTTTTTGATCGGTGGTTTCCTCGTCATGTGGATGGCCGCAGGCTTTGCCATGCTGGAAGCCGGCCTGGTGCGCAGCAAAAACGTTTCCATGCAATGCCTGAAAAACATCTCGCTGTATTCCATTGCCGGCCTGATGTTCTGGCTCATCGGTTACAATCTGATGTATTCCGGTGTCGATGGCGGTTATTTCGGTACACCGACACCGAAAATCATAGACCCGGTTGGCGGCAATGATCTGGCGACCGGATATTCCGGCGCGTCAGACTGGTTCTTCCAGATGGTGTTCTGCGCTGCAACGGCTTCAATTGTCTCCGGCACGCTTGCCGAGCGTATCAAATTGTGGCCATTCCTGATTTTTACGGCCGTTCTGACCGGCATTCTCTACCCGATCACCGGGTCCTGGGAATGGGGCGCAGGCTGGCTTGATGGCATGGGCTTTTCCGATTTTGCCGGCTCCACACTGGTTCACTCCGTCGGTGGCTGGGCGGCTTTGTCCGGTGCCATTCTGCTGGGTGCCAGGGCTGGGAAATATACCGCCGATGGCCAGGTTGTCGCAATGCCCGGTTCGTCGATTCCACTGGCGACTCTCGGCACTTTCATTCTGTGGCTGGGCTGGTTCGGCTTTAACGGTGCGTCTCAGCTTGCCATGGGCACAATCGCCGATGTCACCGATATCTCACGCATATTTGTCAACACCAATCTTGCTGCCAGTGGTGGTGTGATTGCTGCCGTCATTCTGACACAGATCATCTACAAGAAAGTTGATGTCACCATGGCACTCAATGGTGCTTTGGCAGGTCTGGTTTCGATCACCGCAGAACCGCTGGCACCAAGTATTTTCACGTCCGTCATCATCGGCGGTGTCGGCGGTGTCATTGTGGTGTTCGCCGTACCCATGCTCGACAAGCTGAAAATCGATGATGTGGTGGGTGCGATTCCGGTTCATCTTCTGGCCGGTATCTGGGGCACAATGATTGTGCCGTTCAGCAACAGCGATGCGACCTATTGGGTTCAGTTTGTCGGGGTTGTGTCCATCGGTGCCTTTACCTTTATCGCATCCGGTCTGGTCTGGGGCTTGCTGAAAGCCACAATCGGCCTGCGTCCGAGTGCGGAAGAGGAAGCGATGGGCATGGACAAGGCGGAAGTTGGCATCGAAGCCTATCCGGAGTTCGGTCAGGGCAGCCAGCGCATCTGATCCGGCCGATCATTCAGCACGATACGCTGAATAGACCTCCAGAACGCAGCGCAGAAACCCGGATTGCCTGGCATTCCGGGTTTTTCATTGGCTCCACGCATCCGGATTTACCGCATTGAAGCTGTCGTGGTTAAAGGGCGCTTAACCAAAAGCCCCTACTATCTCGGCCAGTTCTGCGTATTCTCAGGTAGTGTTTCATGCGTTCGGTCCCGCCCGATAAATCCATATTGCAAACCAATGCCAAGCGACCCGCCTCTCTGGAGTTGCCGGGTTCGCCGTTTCAGCGCGTCACCACACTGCTCGACGGGATTGAGCCGGGGCAGACGGAAATTGATCTGGGTGTCGGCGGGCCGCAGCACCAGATGCCGGCGTTTGTGGAACCGGTTCTGATGCAGAAAACGGCGGAATTTCGCCACTACCCCCCGAGTAAGGGAACGCCGGAATTCCTCCAATCGGTGCGCCAATGGCTGGATCACAGATATGCTCTGGACGGGCTGGTCGGAGAGGACGCCATCCTGCCGCTGAACGGATCGCGCGAAGGGCTGTTCTTTGCGTTGTTTGAAGCAAAACGACGAAAACCGGTCGACGATCCGCTGGTGTTTTCGCCAAACCCGTTTTACCAGACCTATGCGGCGGCGGCGAAGGCAGCCGGTTGCCGGTTTTTAAGCCCGCCTGACAGCGTGGCAGAAGGCATGGCGGCGGAAAGCCTGCAGGGCTTGCCCGATTTTGCTGCCCTGGCCCCGGAACTGCTCGCCGATACGGTGGCTGTCTATGTGGCGTCGCCGACAAATCCTCAGGGCAATTGTGCGCCACTGGAATATTGGCAGAGCCTGATTGCACTTGCGGCACGCCACAATTTTATGATTTTCGCTGATGAGTGCTATTCCGAAATTTACCGGGACAGGCCCCCGACCGGAATACTGGAAGCAGCGCGGGCCGTAGGTTCGCTGGCCCATGTCGTCAGTTTCAACTCGCTGTCAAAACGCTCCAATCTGCCTGGATTGCGCGTCGGCTTTATGGCCGGTGACGCCGAGTTTCTTCGCGAACTTGCGAAATTCAGAAATATGGCCGCCCCGCAAGTGCCGATGCCGCTGCAGGCCGTGGCCGCGGCGGCGTTTGCTGACGAGACACATGTGGCTGAGAACCGTCGACTCTATAATGCCAAATTCGACATGGCGCAGGCTGCGCTGGCGTCGCTGTTGCCATTGCGAATCCCTGAAGGCGGCTTTTTTCTGTGGGCTGATTGCAGTTCATACATGCCCGGAGAAGCCATGGCTCTGCACCTTTGGAAAGAGGCCGGCCTGCGGGTTGTGCCCGGTGCCTATCTGACGGCGGACGAGACAGATGAAAACGGCACAGGACAAAACCGCTCCGATGGTTTTATCCGGATTGCCCTTGTCCACGATCTGGCGACAACGGACGAGGCCATCAACCGTCTCAGGCACTGTCTTGAGCAATTGCCACAAATTTCAACCCGGAAATCAAACCCAAAATCATCCGGGAGTTCACACCCTCAAAACGAGCAGACAGGTAAGTTTCATGCGTAATGCTGCTTCATTTCAGATTCATACAGCCGGCCCCCTGAATTATGTGGATTATGATGCCGACCGGCAGATTGCCGATCAATTGGCCTATGCCAATCAGATCCCCTCAATTTCGGAACGCCATGGCATACGCTACTGGTTGGGACGTAACCTGTCTGCCGCCAGCGGTCTGCTGCTGATCGCAATTGCCGCGGCCGGGGCGGCATCGCTTGCAACCTGGTCGGTTCAGGATCCGAGCCTCAATTTTGCCGCGTCGGGACAGCCGCGGAATGCGTTGGGCGCGCCAGGCGCGATTACCGCTGATCTGTTCATGCAGTTTTTCGGTCTTGGATCCATCATTCTGCTGCTGATCCTTGCGGTCTGGGGCTGGCGGCTGGTGTTCGGCCAGCGCTTGTTGCGGCACAAGCGACGCATCGGATTCAGCGTGGCTGCAATGGTGTTTGCAGCGGGCACGGTTTCCGCCCTTCCGGTGACGGCGAACTGGCCCTTGCCGATGGGACTGGGCGGTGTCGTTGGCGATGTCATGATCTGGCTGCCGGTTGCCGCTTTCGGAAACCTGTTTTCCGGCTTCATATCCTATCTGACTGCGGTGATATTCGGCCTGATCTGCGTATTCAGCTTTGTCATGGCTGTCTGGCGGCGCTCTGGTGCAGCACAGCCGGTACACAGCGAGCCGGATTACGCGCCTTCCCGTGACGATTATGAAGATGATTATGATGATGAGCCGTCCAGTGGCTTCGGGATCAGTGCCGTTGCCGCTTACGGGGTTGGGGCGATGGTTCATCTGGCGCTCAGCTCCAGGGCAATGACCGGACGCGCCTTGCGCAAACTGGCCGGATCGGGAAAAACCGCCCGTGCCGAAGGCCGGCGAAACCGTGTAACCGCTCGCAGCGAACCGTCCATGTCTGCTGTTGAACGCAGGCAGGACAGCTCCGCCCGGTCCTGGCAGGAAGACGACAGGGATTCTGATGCCCCGGAGGCCGGAGACTGGGTCGATGGTGAATTTGTTGCCTATGATCAACAGCCTGCAGACGTCTGGTCCGACGAGGTTTCTCAACAGAGCGCCCGGCCCGGCACTGTCGCGCGGGCGGCGGCCGCCGACGTGAGGACGGCTGAAACGGAAGGCCAGGCCAAACGACCAGGGGCGGCGCAACGTGCACATGCAGCTCCGCAAAACCGCGTCACGGCACCCAAACCCACGCCGAAACCAGGAAAGCGGGCCAGCCGCGAAGCCCAGCCGGATCTGCTTGGCAGCCAGGACTACGAATTGCCGTCACTGCATTTTCTGTCAGAACCGGTGCACACAAATGCCAGTGCCAATCTCAACACTGATGCGCTGGAGCAGAACGCCAGGCTGCTGGAAGGTGTGCTGGAGGATTTTGGCGTGCGGGGCGAAATCATCAATGTGCGTCCCGGCCCGGTGGTGACCCTATATGAACTGGAGCCGGCTCCGGGCATCAAGTCCTCGCGCGTTATCGGCCTGGCAGATGATATTGCACGCTCGATGAGTGCCATCGCCGCCCGTGTTGCGGTGATCCCGGGACGCAATGCCATCGGCATTGAATTGCCCAATGCAAAACGCGAAACCGTGTTCCTGCGCGAATTGCTGGATTCCAGTGATTTTGAGAAAACCAAGGCGAAACTGGCGCTGTGTCTGGGCAAGACCATTGGCGGTGAGGCGGTGATCGCTGATCTGGCGAAAATGCCGCATCTTCTGGTCGCCGGAACAACCGGATCGGGTAAATCGGTTGCAATCAATACCATGATCCTGTCGCTGCTCTACCGCATGACACCGGACCAGTGCCGTTTGATCATGATCGATCCCAAAATGCTGGAGCTGTCGGTCTATGACGGAATTCCGCATCTGCTGACACCGGTGGTAACCGATCCGAAAAAGGCGGTTGTGGCGCTGAAATGGACCGTGCGGGAGATGGAAGACCGCTACAAGAAAATGTCCAAACTGGGTGTGCGCAACATTGACGGTTTCAACAGCCGTGTGGCGCAGGCGTCCAAAAAGCGCGAAGTCATGACTCGGACCGTGCAGACCGGCTTTGACCATGAAACCGGTGAAGCGATTTACGAGCAGGAAGAGCTCAATCTGGAGAAGATGCCATATATTGTCGTCATCATCGATGAGATGGCGGACCTGATGATGGTTGCCGGCAAGGAAATTGAAGGGACCGTCCAGCGGCTTGCACAAATGGCCCGCGCAGCCGGAATTCATGTGGTGATGGCGACACAGCGGCCTTCCGTGGATGTTATTACCGGCACCATCAAGGCAAATTTCCCGACCCGGATTTCATTCCAGGTGACCTCGAAAATCGACAGCCGGACGATTCTTGGCGAACAGGGTGCCGAACAACTTCTGGGCATGGGCGATATGTTGTTCATGGCTGGTGGCGGACGCATTCAGCGCGTTCACGGCCCGTTTGTCGATGATCAGGAAGTGGAAGAAATTGTCGCCCATCTGCAGACCCAGGGTGTGCCTGAATATCTGGAAGCCATTACCAATGAAGATGAGGTGGAAACCTCTGCAGTGCTCGATGCGATGACCGGCGGCGGTGACGGCGGCGAAGCAGATCTTTACGATCAGGCGGTGGCAGTCGTGCTGCGCGACAAGAAGGTCTCCACCAGCTATGTGCAACGGCGGTTGTCAATAGGCTATAACCGGGCAGCCTCGATCATCGAACGGATGGAACAGGAAGGTGTCATCAGCGCTCCCAACCATGCCGGCAAACGTGATATACTGGTGGGAAATGCGGAAGAGACGATTTAGAATGTGGCAGCCGTGATTTTGCCACAGTGGATACCTAGCTGACTGTTGGGCGCGCAGAAATTGTCTGATTGGAAAATTGATATGACGCAAAAACCGGTACACAGATCTTCGCAAACCATTGCGGCCGACGCCGCCGCTTCGAAAGCAGGCCTGGCCTTTGCCTTTCTGTCACTCTGGTTTGTGGTGATGCTGACCCTGACCCTGCTGGTAAATCCGGCACGGGCGCAGACCAATGGCGAAGTCTTGAATGATATTGGCGCGTCGCTGAACAAAATGCGCACCATGGGCGGGGATTTTGTCCAGTTCGGCCCTAATGGTGAAAAGTCGGAAGGCACATTCGCGCTCGACCGGCCCGGCAAAATCCATTTCCGCTATGATGCCCCGTCGAAAATCCAGATCATGTCAGACGGTAAATCCGTGGTGATCCATGACCGCGCGTTGCAGACATGGGATTTGTGGCCGCTGTCGAAAACGCCGCTGCGTTTCCTGTTGTCGGACAAAGTGGATTTCCTCAATGATTCCAAAGTTAAAGGCATCAAGGTCGAGGCTGACATTGTAACCGTGACAATGGTTGAGGAAAGTATGTTCGGTCAGGGCAGGGTTACTTTGCTGTTCGACCGGCCCACCAAGGAATTGCGCCAGTGGACGGTAACCGATGCCCAGGGCCTGGATACAACGGTTGCGGTGTATAATCTGAAAGGCGGGATGAAGTGGGAAAAGGATCTGTTCAAGATTCCCTATGGCCGGATCGCTATTACAGAGCGCCAGTAATCCGCAACCGAGACGTTGCGCCGACGGGTGAATGCCAGCCGGATTTTCCAATTTAGCCATTGCCGATCATATGCGGATGCGCCTTGGAATAAACTGACAGCAAATGCCGCGTATCGACCTGCGTATAGATTTGCGTGGTTGACAGGCTGGCATGGCCCAAAAGCTCCTGAATGGTGCGCAGATCGCCGCCGCCGGCCAGAAGATGTGTCGCAAAGGCATGACGCAGCGCATGCGGTGTGGCGCTGTCAGGCAAGCCGAGGCGGAAGCGCAGATGCTCGACGGATTTCTGCACGATACGCGGGTTGAGACGCTTGCCGCGCACCCCATAGAACAGGGCGGTCTCAGGTAGATCGGCCCTGGCTGCCACAAACGGGCAGATGTTCACGTAGAGATTGACTGCCTCGATAACAGCAGGCAGCACCGGGACGAGGCGTTCCCGCCCGCCTTTGCCGAGCACCCGCATCAGCCCCGTCTGAAGGGCCGGGAGATCCTTTTGCGACAGGCCCAGCGCTTCGGAGATGCGCAATCCGCAGCCATATAGCAGGCTCAGAACGGCCGCATCGCGCGCGCCGACCCAGGGCTCGGTCGCTAAATCCGGCTCGGCAGCTTCTTCCAGCAGACACTGGGCTTCGTCCACGGCAACAGGCCGAGGCAGGCTTTTGGCCTGCCTGGGAGTGGTCAGGGCATTTGCAGCGGTCACATCGACAATCCGCTGCCGGCGCAGATAAGCAAAAAATGAACGGATTCCGGCCAGGCTGCGGGCCAGGGACCGTGCACCGCTGCCGCTGCCCCGGCGAAAGGCCAGATAGCTGCGCAAATCCGTGATCTTCAGCGCGGCCAGGTCCGGCACACCGGCGGGCGCGCCCAGATGGACTGACAGAAAGCTCAGAAACTGACGGCTATCGCGCTCATAGGCTTCAATGGTGTTGGGCTGAAGCCGCCTGCCGTTTTCCAGATGGTTCAGCCATTGCCGTCTGTGCTCCAGCAAGTCCGTTTCGGCAAAAACAAGCGGTGTCGGCATGGTGGCTCCGGGGACTCAATCAGACATTAGTGTAGCACTGCGCGCTTGCCCGAATGTTAAGAGCTGGCCTCTGGTTTCACCCGGTCGGGATGCGCGGCTGCAAATGCCTCAAGCGCCTGGCAATGTCCGTCGATGCCCCGGATGGCAGGCAGGGCTGCAAGGTCAGCGCCCCAGCGCCTTGCATTATAGATTTGCGGGACAAGACAAATATCCGCCAGTGTCGGCTGGTCGCCGCAGCAAAAACGGTTTACCGCACTGCCTGTGAGCAGGGTCTCAAAGGCGGTCAGCCCCTTGATGATGTAATGGCGCATCCATTCAGGCCGGATCGTATCGGCATCGCGGACCGATGTGTCCGCAAGTTCGGTGATATGCGTCACCACACCCAGATTGCAGATCGGATGAATGTCCATGGCGATGATATGGGCCAGTTGTCTTGTATGGGCACGGGTCTCCGGGTCAGACGGCAGAAGCTGCGAGCCGGGGGTGATGTCGTGGAGAAATTCGATGATCGCCAGCGACTGGGTCAGCAAGTGATCGCCGATCCGCAGACTGGGAACCAGTCCCTGCGGGTTGATGTCCCGGTAGGATGGGCCCAGATGCTCCCTTTGCAACAGATTGATCGGGATGGTCTGATAGTCGAGGCCAAGCAGATTGAGCGCAATGCGGACGCGATAGGCGGCCGAGGAGCGCCAGTAATCATAGAGAACTGGTCTTTGCTGTTGCGGCATCAATCAGCCCTCGCTTTGGGCAGCAGGTGTTTCAGCCGGTCGAGATCGCCGATCTCATTGGCCAGCAGCAGCACCAGCCTGGCATTCAGCGCCTGGCTCTGTTCCAGACTGAGCCCGTCATGGGCCGCCATAAGATCGGCATAAAACGCATCGCTGTGGGGGCTAAGATTATCAAGATCAGAACTCATGACAGATGGCCTTGCAGGGTTTGGACGGCACGCCGGAGATTTTTTTTCAGCTCTGCCGGAGTGGTATAGCGCGCCAGAACGTGCTGATCCGGACGCAGCAATGTGGCCGCATCGCCGAAGCGCTGCTGATACAGCGATCCGGGCCTGCCGATTCTTATGATAACGACGCCCGGCACCACAGGGCTGTCCCAATGCTCCGGGAGCAGCAATTTGCAGGCATTGGTATCCTGCTGCTGCAATTGGTCCAGCAGCCATCCGGCAGCGCCGTCCTGTTCCAGCGGGGCATCAGGACAGGCCTGCCCGATCATCACATCATCCTCCTCTCGCTGCAGGCTGAGACCGTGCAGCGAGCAGGGCAGCGAAAGACGACCGGAATTGACCAGTTTTCGGGCAAAATTCTCGCTCTTTGCCAGATCCAGCACGGCATCGCGAAAGATGCGTTCCATGGCGCTTTTCGGCGTCATGAAATTGGTCGCGCGGGCGGAATTGCGGATATTCTCGTCAGCACCGAATGCGCGCTCTTCGTCATAGCTCTGCAGCAGGGTTGCAGCGGCACGGTGCTGCAGAGTTGCGGCCAGTTTCCAGCCCAGATTATCGACATCCTGAATCCCGCCATTGCCGCCTCTGGCACCGAAAGGGGAGACGATGTGGGCGCTGTCACCGACAAAGATCACCCGTCCATGAATGAAACGGTCGAGCCGGGCGCAGGTAAAGCTATAGACCGAAACCCAATCCAGCTCGAACGGGCACTCGCCTACCATCGCGCGAATGCGCGGGATGACCCGCTCGGGCTGTTTTTCCAGCTCCGGATCGGCCTCAGACCCAAGTTGAAGATCAATCCGGTAAATATCGTCCGGCTGTTTGTGCAACAGGGCGGACTGGCCCGGATGGAACGGCGGCTTGAACCAGAAATGCCGCTCTGCCGGACCTTGGCCGAACGGACTTTCCGGCATGTGGACATCGGCAATCAGGAAGCGCTCTTCAAAGGTCTCACCGGAAAACCGCAATCCCATGCGCTTGCGGCTGGGAGAGCGGGCGCCGTCACAGGCCAAATAATACTGCGCTGCCGTGCTGTAGCCGCCATCAGGGGTTTCGATCTGCAAAGTGACATGATCGCCCCGGTCTGTGTGCCCGACCACTTTGTTGCGCCAGCGCAGATCGATCAGATCGGGAAAATCCGCAATTCGCTCAATCAGATATTGCTCGACGTAATATTGCTGAAGATTGATGAAGGCCGGCATCTTATGGCCGGTCTCCGGCAACAGATCAAAGCTGTAAACTTCGTCAGGACCATGAAACAGCCGGCCGGTTTTCCAGGTCACACCCTTGGCCAGCATGCGCTCGCCGACACCGAGCCGGTCGAAAATCTCCAATGTGCGTTTTGCCCAGCAGATCGCCCGCGAGCCGACCGAGACCTTGTCGCCGTCAGCGAATATCACCGAGGGAATGCCTCTCAGCGCCAGATCAATCGCCATGGCCAGACCAATCGGTCCGGCACCGACAATGGCAACCTGGTGGCGCGGCTCAGTCTTTTTCAGAGCGTCAGGTGGTGTGTAGGACTGGGTCTGGTAATGATAGGCCATTATCCCTGAAGACTTTCCCACATCTCCCGGTCTCTTGCGGCGGTCCAGATGCGCGGCGTGTCGATATCTCGTGCTTCATCATAGGCGCGCGCCACATTGAAGGGCAGGCAATGTTCATAGATCGCGTAGTCGCCGAATTTTTCGTCGCAGGCGGCGCGGCAGGCAGCGAAAGCCTCTTTCAGCGAACCTCCGGCAAGGGCAATGCGGGCGACGCTGCGATAGGTGGAAGTGACAAAATCGGCCGTGGAATCCAGTGCCGCATTGACCAGTTCGGGTCCGACAAGCGCATCGCCGCGGCCGGGGGCAATGGCATCCAGATCCCAGTTACGGATATTCTGCAGCGTTGCCGGCCAGTCATGAAAATGACCGTCGCCGCAATAACACGCCGAATGATATTCAACGATATCCCCGGTAAACATCACGTTCTGGTCGGGCACATAAGCGACAATATCGCCGGCGGTGTGAGCGCGACCCATGAACATCAGATCAACTCTGCGCTGGCCCAAGTAGACGGTCATGCGGTCATTAAAAGTGAGGCTTGGCCAAGTCAGACCGGGAATGCTCTCATGCCCCTGAAACAGACGGGGAAAGCGGGCAAATTCGGAATCCCAATCTTCCTGGCCGCGTTCCACCACCATTGCACGGGCCTTTTCCGACATGATGATCTCCGAGGCCTGATAGGCTGACGCCCCCAGCACCCGCACCGCATGATAATGCGACAGCACCACATGGCGGATCGGCTTGTCGGTCACGCCGCGGATTTTTTCAATCACCTTGGCTGCCATGCGCGGTGTTGCCTGGGCATCGATGATCATGACGCTGTCATCGCCGATGATGACCCCGGTATTGGGATCGCCCTCGGCGGTGAAAGCCCACAATCCTTCGCCGATTTCAGAAAATGAGATGTTCTTCTCAGCCAGATCTCCGGCAGAGGCAAATTGTCTGACCATCTAGGATTTCTCCACAGTTTGCTCGATTGCACCAAAGATGGAATGGCCCTCGCCATCCTTCATCTCAATTCTGACCGTATCGCCAAACAGCATGAAGGGCGTTGCCGGCGCGCCATCCTCGATGGTTTCAATCATGCGAATTTCGGCGATACAGGAATAGCCGACGCCGCCAAGCTCGACCGGTTTTCCCGGGCCGCCATCGAGCTTGTTGGACACCGTGCCGGAACCGATAATCGTGCCGGCACCCAGGGGCCGGGTTTTTGCGGCATGGGCAATCAGCTGGCCAAAATCAAAGGTCATGTCGACACCGGCATTGGCGCGGCCGAAGTTCTCACCGTTGAGATCCACACAGAGCGGCAGATGCAACCGCCCGCCATCCCAGGCATCACCAAGCTCGTCGGGCGAGACCGCGACAGGAGAAAACGCGCTGGAGGGCTTTGACTGGAAAAATCCGAAACCCTTTCCGAGTTCTGCGGGAATGAGCGCGCGCAGCGACACATCATTGACCAGCATCACAAGGCGGATCGCCGCACTTGCGGTTTTTGCGTCGCAGCCCATCGGAACATCACCGACAATGACAGCGACTTCGCCCTCCATGTCGATGCCATAGGCCTCGTCAGTCACTCTGATCGGCTCGCGGGGACCCAGAAATGTGTCTGAGCCGCCCTGATACATCAACGGCTCCTCCCAGAAGGATGCCGGCATTTCCGCGCCGCGCGCTTTGCGCACCAGTTCGACATGGTTCACATAGGCTGATCCGTCGGCCCATTGATAGGCGCGTGGCAGCGGCGACAGGGCATCATGCTCGCGAAAGCGTTGCGTTGGCTGCGCCCCGGTTTCAAGGCTTTGCGCAACGTCTTCCAGCCTGGGTGCCAGCACTTGCCAGTTATCCAGCGCCTGCTGCAGGGTAGTTGCGATATGACCGACCTGTGAGCAGCGGGTCAGGTCTTTTGACACGACCACCAATTGACCGTCTCTTGTATCATTTTTGAGAGAGGCAAGTTTCATTCGCCTTTTTTCCTTCTTGTTTGCGATGCAGGCTGCAGATGTGATGTTCGGGGTATTTTGTGCATTTGTCGACGCCTGCTGCAAAAAACTCGTCGTTTGCCGCCCGGGCCATTGGCCTGACATTGGCGACGACCTTGGCAATGACGCTGTTTTTATGGTGGATGGGCCGCGACTGGATCTGCTTTTGCGGGACTGTGAAGCTCTGGCAGAACGAAGTCTACAGCTATGAAAATTCTCAGCACGTTGCCGACTGGTATACGTTCTCCCATATCCTGCACGGAATTCTGGCCTATGCCGTGCTGATACGATTCTGGCCGAAAAGTTCCTGTGGCACACGGTTTGCCATTGGTGTCGCATCGGCGGTTGCCTGGGAGATTATCGAAAACAGCAATTTTGTCATTGCCCGATTTCGCTTCGTCACTGTGTCGCAAACCTATCTGGGCGACAGTATCATCAATTCGGTGTTTGACATTGTGGCGATGATGGCCGGGTTTTTCCTGGCGCGCCATCTGCCGATTTATCTCAGCGTTCTGCTTGCCCTGCTGCTGGAAGGCAGCATGATGTTCTTCATCCGTGACGGGCTCGCACTGAGCACATTGATGCTGATCTGGCCGATTGATGCTGTGCGCATGTGGCAGTTTGGTGGCTGACAGACACCGCCGCTCTGAAGCGCAGATTGTGCCAGCCGCAATGGCAGCAACCGGCTCGAGTGCCGCCATTCAGCAGCCCTCTTTTGTACCGTCAAAGTGCTTTTTCAGGCCGGCCCAGCAATCGATATAATTGTCCTGCAGGCTGGGCAGTTGCATGGCATGGCGAGTGACCTGCTGGGGAAATCTGGTTTCGAACATGAAGGCCATCGTGTCGGCCAGCTTGACCGGTTTCAGGTCTGTATTGGAGGCTTTTTCATAGGCGTCGAGATCCGGCCCGTGGGGCAGCATCATATTGTGCAGGCTGAAGCCGCCGGGGACAAAGCCCTCCTCCTTGGCATCGTACTGGCCGCAAATCAGACCCATGAATTCGCTCATGATGTTGCGGTGATACCAGGGCGGCCGAAAGGAATGTTCCGCCACCAGCCAGCGCGGCGGGAAGATCACAAAATCAATATTGGCCGTGCCCTCTTCGCCCGAAGGCGCTGTCAGGACCGTGAAGATCGACGGGTCGGGATGATCGAACAGGATGGCCCCGACTGGCGAGAATGTGGCAAGGTCATATTTGTAGGGCGCGTAATTGCCATGCCAGGCGATGACATCCAGAGGCGAGTGATCGATCTCGGTGCGGTAGAAATGGCCGCACCATTTCACATGGACCCGGCAGGGTGTTTCCTTGTCTTCAAATGCGGCAAGCGGGGTTTTGAAATCGCGTGGATTGGCCAGACAATTCGCGCCGATCGGACCGCGGTCGGGCAGGGTGAATTTGGCTCCGTAATTCTCGCAGATATAACCGCGGCAACTGCCGGACAGGGGAACCACCTTGAAAAACAGGCCGCGCGGCAGAACGCAGATTTCACCGGCTGCAACATCAATCACGCCCATCTCGGTGAAAATCCGCAAGGCGCCCAGTTCCGGCACAATCAACAATTCGCCATCGGCGTTGAAGAAATAATCATCAATCATGGGCGCATTGCAGATAAAGATATGAGTCGCCATGCCGGATTGTCCAAGCGCGTCACCGGCCGTGGTGATGGTCTGAATGCCATCGAGAAAGCTCGTTGGCCTGTCGGGGAGCGGCAGCGGGTCCCAGCGATATTGTCCCAATGGCGGCGCTGTGTCAGCATGGATCGGAGCGGTTTTCCAGGCGTCGCGCGTTTGCGCTGTAAACTCTCTTGTATGGCGCACGCTGGGGCGGATGCGATACAGCCAGGAGCGTTCATTGGTGCCGCGCGGCGCGGTAAAAGGCGAGCCGGACAATTGCTCGGCATACAGGCCATAAGCGCATTTCTGCGGACTGTTCTGACCTTGTGGCAGGGCTCCAGGCAGGCTTTCGGTTTCAAAATCATTGCCAAAGCCCGGCATATATCCGGCAGGATCCGGTGCCAGCGCGCTTGTGGTGGCGCGCTCCTGCGGCTGATTGATCTGGTTCATGGTGTTCAATCCCTCATCAGCGGTTCTGCCACGGCGCTTCACCTTGCGCCGCGCGATCATCGGCAGACCAGCAATTGCTTTTGATAGTTTCGTTTGTAACAATCGAAAATGTAACTATCAACATTGGCAGATTGGAACTGGGTCCTATGCAGCAACAGGCATCAGCGGATAACCAGAGCGATATTCTGGAACTGGAACGCTTTCTGCCCTACCGGCTGGCCCGTGCGGCAGAACTTGTCAGCCGTGATTTTTCGCGGATCTATAAGGACCGCACCGGCATGACACGCCCTGAATGGCGGGCATTGGCAACACTGGGGCAGTTTGGCGAGGTTACGGCCACATTCATTGGCCAGCATTCCTCGATGCACAAGACCAAGGTCAGCCGCGCTGTCGCAGCGCTGGAACGGCGCGGCTGGCTCGTCCGGCGCGCCGATGAGACCGACCGCCGTGTTGAGCATCTGGCGTTGAGCAAAAATGGCTGGCGGATCTACAGGCAGTTGATCGTGGAGGCAAAAAAATTCGAAACGGATTTGTTGCAGGCACTGGGACATGCCGCATCCGATTCGCTCGATCACGGGCTGCATCAACTGGAAAAACGGAACCGGGCGAGGGACGCAGCCAGCGCGCCGGTTGACGCCAAATCCTGAGGACCGGAAAGAACGTGCGGAGCGCGTGACCGGGTCGGGTCAGGCCTTGAGTTTTTGCTGGACCCGTTTCAGCTGAGTAATGGTTTCGTCGAGGCGGCCGCGCAGACTTTCTTCAAGCCGCACGGCGATGTCCGGATATTCGGTGATAAAGCGGCGAAACAGCGAGCGCCGGATTTTGATCACTTCGCTGCTGCGGGTGGCAATCGCCGTGGCCGGACGCAGGGTTTCGCTGATCAAAGCGAGTTCGTTGACAACCGATCCCTGGCCCAGACGGCCTGCGGAAACCGCGTTGCCGCCGCTGCGCTGGAACAGCTGGATTTCGCCTTCGGTGACAACAAAGCCGGAACCGGCGACATCGCCTTCCTGGAACAGAATTTCCTTGGGGGCCAGCTTTACGGTTTCTGCGCTGAAGGCCAGCAGGCGCAATTGTTCGCTGTTCAGTTCCGAAAACATCATCACCTGGCGCAGTGCCTCGATGTCGCGCTCAATGGTCACACTATGTCTTTCTCAGTTCCGGGGGCCTGGATGCTTTGGCGAGATGATTCCGGTGGGGGAGACGATTTTGGCCAAAATAACACCCATCCTGAAGGACGCAATACCGAAAGACCGGTTGTGGAAAGACAGGCAGCAGAAAGACCGCAGGTCTTCCCGCAATCCGTGCATTATTTTTGAGCTTTCTATGCGGCGCCAATACAACCCCCCGATTGAAGTCAGGCGCTAGAGCGGTTCATGATTGAATTGAACCATGAACCGCTCTAGGGAACCAGCTTATATCCGCCATCCTGAGTCACGAGGATTTCCGCATTGGACGGATCTTCCTCGATTTTCTGGCGCAGACGATAAATGTGTGTTTCCAGTGTATGCGTTGTGACACCGGCATTATAGCCCCAGACCTCATGAAGCAGGACATCCCGTGTCACAACCTTGTCGCCAGCGCGGTGGAGAAATTTGAGGATCGCAGTTTCCTTTTCGGTCAACCGCACTTTCTCGCCGGCATCGGTGGTGAGCAGTTTGGCGCTTGGCCGGAAATGATATGGACCGATTGAAAAGGTCGCGTCTTCGCTGTTTTCATGCTGGCGTAACTGGGCGCGAATTCGGGCCAGAAGCACGGCAAAGCGCAGCGGCTTGGTGACATAATCATTGGCGCCAGCTTCCAGTCCGAGAACCGTATCGGCATCCGTGTCATGACCGGTAAGCATGATGATCGGTGCGCGAAATCCGTTTTTCCGCAGCAGTTTGACGGCTTCGCGGCCATCCATGTCGGGCAGTCCGACATCCATCACCAACAGATCAATCCGGCCATCGCGGGCGGCCGCCATTCCGGTGGCCGCAGAATCTGCATCGGCGATTTCAAACTCCTCGTAAAGTGCGAGTTGTTCAACAAGCGCTTCGCGCAAATCCGTGTCATCATCAACGATCAGAATCTTGCGTTCGTTCATCAGGAGCCTCATGACCAAATCTGAAACGGCAGGTTGCAGGGCATTGACGCACTGCCGACAAATCCATTTAACAGTCTTAGAACATTGTTTGAAATATCGCGCAAGCGATGGCGCGCTGTTGGCGCAGTGACAATTTGTCAATTCGGTGTGAGCAGGCTGTGATGCGGTTTAAGGAAAACTGAAATGTCGGTATTCCGGCTCGATAAATGGCATCCCCACGATTTCCATGTGAGGCTGCTGAACCGCGCGACGACCCGTGGAAAACTTCATTTCGGAAGCCGGGCGTTTGACTGCGCGCTGGGCAAAACCGGTATCATTTCACAGAAGCGCGAAGGCGATGGCGCAAGTCCATCTGGCGGTTTCACGCTGCTGGGCGGTTTTTTCCGCGCCGACAGGCTGGCAAAACCGGCGAGCTTGTTGCCGCTGCGGCCAACCCATCCGCTGGATGGCTGGTGCGATGATCCGCATGATGCGCGCTACAACCAGCTGGTTCAACTGCCGCTCTCCGCAAGCCATGAAAATCTGTGGCGCACGGACCGGCTCTACGACATTGTTGTTGTGCTCGACCAGAACATCAGCCCGCGCATTCCCGGCGCTGGCAGTGCCATTTTCTTCCACATAGCCGCGCCCGGCTTCAGTCCGACCGAAGGTTGTATTGCGGTTTCCCGCGACACCATGCGCCACGCGCTCCGCTTTGCCCGGCGCGGCTCAAAAATGTGGATTTGAAAAGCCTCAGCTGCGTTCAATGATGGTCTTGCGGATGGTATCGCGCATGATCTCATTGCCGGCAATGATGCCGCCGCTCTCCATCATGCGCTCGCCGCCGGAAATATCGCTGAGAAAGCCGCCGGCTTCGCGAACCAGAACAATGCCGGCCGCCATGTCCCACGGCTGCAATTGATGCTCCCAATAGCCGTCGAGCCGCCCGGCTGCGACCCAGGCCAGGCTCAGAGCTGCCGAGCCAAGACCGCGCACCGCAGCGGCATGGGCGCTGGAGGCTTTGGCTTCTTCCAGATAACGCCCGAGCGTTTTGGTGCCGATATGTGGAATCGCCGTGCACAGCGCTGCATCGGCCAGTTTGCGGCGCGCGGCAACGCGCATGCGCCGGTCATTCATGAAGGCGCCATTGCCCTTCTCTGCGGTGAATAATTCTTCGGTGATCGGGTTGTAGATCACCCCGGCGACCAGCTTGCCTTCGCGCTCCAGAGCAATTGAAACGGCGAAAATCGGCAGCGAATGGAGAAAATTGGTGGTACCGTCGAGCGGATCGACGATCCAGCGGTGCAGCGGGTCAGTGCCTTTCACCTCGCCGCTTTCCTCCATCAGGAAGCCCCAGTCCGGGCGCGACTTGATGAGCGATTCATAGATGATTTCCTCAGCCTTTTTATCGGCGGCGGAAACGTAGTCTCCCGGACCCTTGACCGAGACCTGAAGATTTTCCACCTCGCCGAAATCGCGGGTGAGGCTGCGGCCCGCCTTGGTGGCGGCCTGAACCATTATGTTGAGAAGTGCACTGCGTGCCATGATGAAAGGCCCTATTCGCCGCGCCGCAGATAAATCAGCTCATTGGTGTCAACGACAATGCGCTCACCCACCGTGATGAAGGGTGGCACCATGACGCGGGCACCATTATCCATGATCGCCGGCTTGTAGGACGAGGAGATGGTCTGCCCCTTCAGGGCAGGTTCGGTTTCGCTGACTTCCAGAGTGACCTGATCGGGCAGCGCCACGCCAATCGGGCGCTCTTCATACATCTCAACGGTGACCTGCATGCCATCCTGCAGGAAAACGGCGCGGTCGCCGACAAATTCGGACTGCAATTCAAGCTGCTCGTAAGTGGTGGTGTCCATGAACACCAGCATGTCGCCTTCGGCATAGAGGAACTGATAATCCTTCTGCTCCAGACGAATGCGCTCAACCGTTTCCGCCGAGCGGAAGCGCTCATTGAGCTTGCGGCCATCGAGCAGATTTTTCATTTCGACCTGGGCAAAGGCGCCGCCCTTGCCGGGCTTGACATGCTGCACTTTGACAGCCGCCCAGATGGTGCCCTGATGCTCGATGACATTGCCGGGGCGAATTTCATTACCATTGATTTTCATGAATTTTGTCTTTTGTGGCGTGTTGAGAGGATTGAAGGCGTCTGCACCACATTTTGTGAGTTTTTGCAAGGGGTGGGGGTAAGTGGCTGAGGACAGTGTGATCGCCCAATTTCGATATTCAGCCTGATTTCGGGGCAATTATCTGACCCCGTCATGTATCTCCGTTCATTCACCCACAAAAGGCGTTGAAAAAACATGGTCTTTGCACCAGCGCATGGAACGATATGGCGTCCAGCTTGTTTCGTGACGGCGGGATGCGGGCGCGGCAGACGGAAACGGGATACGAAATGGCAGACCATTTGAAACTATGTGTTATCGGCAGCGGCGCGATGGGTATCTATCTGGTCAACAGGCTGGTTGCAGACCGCATTCCCGCGTCCATCGAGGTGTTCGAGGCCACAGATGAGGCGGGGACGGGCATGCCCTACCGCCAGGGTACGAATGCGGATTACATGCTGTGCAATGCATTCAGCCGTGAAATTCCGCCGATTACCCGCCCGCTGATCGACTGGCTTGAATCCCGGCCCCCGCGCGAGCTCAGCGAATGGGAGCTTTCTACCCACGATCTAAGCCCTCGTGCGTTCTATCCCCGCACCCTCATCGGCGAATATCTGAGTTCAGAATTTGATGCGCTCTGCTGCAAGGCCAAAAACGCCGGTTTTGACCTGATAATCAACACATGTTGCAACGTCACAGATATTTCTGTGAATGGCGGTCAGGCGCGCGTTACCTATGCAAAAGACGGCGAAGAAGCCCACAAGCAATTCGACATTGTGATCATCGCGACCGGTCACAAATGGCCGGCGGTGCCAACGATTGATGATGTTCAACTGGTGTCGCCATGGCCATACAGCAACATTGAAGCCCTGCCGGACGCAAATATCGGTGTGCTTGGCTCGTCTCTGTCTGCCATCGACGCAGTCATTGCGCTGGGTCACGCACATGGCCATTTTGACGACCACAGTGACCATATCACATGGCACCCCAACAGCGCCGAAAGCGGTCTGCGCGTCACCATGGTGTCGCGTACCGGTGTGATGCCGGAAGGCGATTTTTATTATCCTTTCCCCTATGAGCCGTTACAACATTTAACCGAAGATGCAGTGGCAGCCGAGATCGCCAAGGGCAAGGATGGCCTGCTGCAACGCACGTTTGCGCTGTTGTGTGCCGAACTGGACGCTTCCGACCCCAGCTATTTGAAACATCTGGGTAAAGCGGCCAGAACCCTTGAAGGATTCGCACCGGGCTATTTTTCGCATCGCCAGGAAATCGGTGGCTTGGCGGCTGTAAAAGATGATCTGGCCGAGACGCGCAAGTCGATGAAACAGCGCCAGACCGTGCCGCACCGATATGCCCTGCTGCGCGGTCACGAGGTTTTCGGGGAAGTTTTGCGGCATCTAAGCGACGCCGATTACAAACAATTTTCCAAAGACCTGATGCCTGTGTTTGGAGATTGCTATGCGGCTGTGCCCCACCTCTCCCTCGCTCGAATTGTCGCGATGTACGACGCCGGTGTACTGGAATTGCTTGCGACGGTTGATAATGCGAGATTCAGCCAGTCGGAAGAGGGTCAGATATCGGTTGAAACCGAAGACGGCCGTAGAACATTTCAGGCAGTAATCGATGCCCGCGGCCAGTCAGCAGAGCCGCTTTCCAAACTGCCTTTCCCGTCCCTCGCCGCCTGCTTTCCGGTCGATTCCACCCCGGTACTGGAGCCTTTCAGACTGGACATCGGCGCGTCCGGCTGCGCACAGATTTACTGCCTGGCACTGCCTCAAATCCTTGAGCGATATCCATTTTCGCAAGGGCTCGCCAATTGCGACAAGCTGGCCAAAGATGTGGTCAGCGATGTGGCAGACCGCCTGGCGTCATAGGTGCGATGGTGAACCTTTCTGACAGTCCGGTTGTAGGCGGGTGCTGCTGACCCGCAGTGCACTGCAGTTTCCTGATAACCGGCGTGCAGCGGCTTTTCAGCAAATCAAACATGCGCTATACGCACCAAAGTGTAATTGTTTTCTTTGCAATAACCGAACGTTGGCCTTTTGGCTGCTTTCCAGTACGCGGATGTTGCCAATGCGCAAATGGAGAAACACATACGATGAACCAAGAAATACTTCCCCGCGCAACTGTTCAGGATCATGCGGCGTATCTATCGGGGAAACACGATTTCCAGGCTGACATCCAAATCGTATCTGGCAGCGACCTCATCGGAACGATATTGGAAACGATCTTGCTGGCTACGAACATGCGCTTCGCCGCCGTCGCACGTGTAACAGCCGAACGTTGGGTCGCCTGTCGAACTGTAGACGAAGTCAATTTCGGGCTCGCCGAGGGCGACGAGATCGAAATCCAGTCCACCTTCTGTCAATCCGTCCGAGCCACAGGTCAGCGCGTGATGTTCAACGATGTCGCGACTGATGATGTCTATCGCGGCCATCCTATCGCGACAAATTTCGGCATTGTCAGTTATGCCTCCATTCCAATATATCGCAGCGATGGCAGCTTCTTTGGCACACTTTGCGCCATAGACATCGAGCCGCGGGAGGTGAAACATCCGCGTGTTGTCGCCATGCTGGAGATGTTTGCCAGCGTCATCAGCCAGGGCCTCGAAACTCAGGAACAGCTGGCAGCTCAGGAGCTTCTTATCGAAAAAGAACGGGAGTTGGCCCAAATACAGGAAGAGTTCGTAGCCGTTCTGGGCCATGATCTGCGCAACCCCGTTGCTGCTTTCGGGGCAGGTCTTCGGCAGCTTGAGAAAGAGCCCCAGAGTGCCAGAACAGAGACGATTTTGCCGCTGATGCGCTCATCGCTGCGCCGGATGAACGAATTGATCGAAAATATCATGATGCATGCAAAGTCCCGCCTGGGAGGCGGTATCCGCATTTCCGCGACACCGAACGCGCCACTGGCCGAAGCCATTACTGAAGTGGTTGAGGAGTTCCGGATTGCGGCACCGGAGCGTGAAATTGTGCTTGAACTGGACTTCAACCAGCCTGTCCACTGCGACGCTGCACGCATTGCACAGGCTGTCTCAAATCTGGTTTCGAACGCCATCAATCATGGGACACCCGGCTCTGTGATAAAAGTACAGGGCACGTGCGCGGAAGGCGAACTTGCGATTACTGTTTCCAACCGGGGCAAGGCGATTCCTGAAGAGCTGAAAAGCGATCTGTTCCGCCCGTTCCAGCGTGGCAGGAAAGCAAAAAGCGAAGGTTTGGGGCTGGGGCTTTTTATCGCCTCCTCCATCGCGCACTCTCATGATGGTCGCATCGATGTGACGTCCAAGGACGGCACGACTGCCTTCACGCTGAAGCTGCCGCTTTTTGCCAAAGACCGCGCTATGGAAAGTGACATGCCCGACGGCCATCTGCTGAGTTGACCTGGTTTCTGCCAGGCAACTCTTCACGTCCTGTCCCGGTGGTGCCGGTTCAATGCCATTCCGGCCCAATCCGGAGATTGGCCGCCGTAACTGTCGCCACACTGCAGCTTCATGCAAGCGCATGGATGGAAGAGGCGCAGCATTTTGATGTTGGCGTCGCGACTCCGCACTGGCGCCATTGATTGAGATCAACGACACTCCGGATCATTTCTGCGGGAATAGTTCTCAGTTCAGGAGAAACCGACATGCTGAATATCACAAAGAAATCCGCTAATCGTGTGGACATTGAATTGAGTGGCAGCCTCGATGCTGACAGCATGCGTATTGCGCTGGATCAGTTGATCGAAGTATCGGAAGGGGTCAGCAACGGACATATGCTTTACAGGATATCAGACTTTTCCATGCCTACACTGGGTGCTATCGGAGTTGAAATGGCCCGCCTGCCAAAACTTTTCGGGTTGCTCGGCAAATTTGATAAATGCGCGGTGCTCAGCGATTCCAACTGGCTGCGGACCGCCGCCACTGTAGAAGGCGCACTTTTTCCGGGAATCGACATCAAAAGTTTTGAGTTCGACGAGATAGATGCGGCAGAAGCCTGGTTGGGCACGGCTGCAGCATAGACCGTGCCCAAAAACCGGCAGACCACTGGGGGTGCCGCCATACCTCAACCGGAACGTTTGCAACGGGTGCTGACGACGCGGCTTGTGACGCGTTACGGGCTCGGTGTAACCGTGGGGGTGGGCATTTATGTTCTGGTTGGTGCGACCGCCGCCAAGGCCGGCCCATTTGCCCCGATATCCTTCCTCATCGCGGCTGTCGTAGTCGCGTTCACAGCCTTTTCCTATGCAGAGCTTTCCACGCGCTATCCTGTCAGTGCAGGAGAGGCAGCCTATGTCGAAGCCGGATTCAACTCCGGATGGCTGGCCACGATTATCGGCCTGGCCGTCGCTTTGTCAGGCATGGTGTCAGCCGCGGCAGTGGCTATAGGTGCTGCATCCTATCTGCACGATTTCACCATGGTGTCGCAGAGCGCGCTGACGGTGGCGGTTGTCGGGATCATGGGATTGATAGCACTTTGGGGCATTGCACAATCCGTCGCAGTGGCTGCGATCATCACGATTATCGAAATCTGCGGTCTGATTTTTGTGATCATCTGGGGGATTTTCGTGGCTGAACCCCTGGGTGTTGACCCGTCCGAAATGCTGCCTGACCTGGCGGGGTCACACTGGATCGGCATCGGTGCGGCATCGCTGCTGGCTTTCTTCGCCTTTATCGGGTTTGAAGACATGGCCAATATCGCCGAGGAGGTCAAGGACCCGGTTCACACAATGCCTAGATCGCTTCACGGTTACATTGAATCATTTGACCGGATTTGCGCGTTTGCCGGCGAGGCACGCTTCGCGCCGTGGTCTTCATGACCACAAGCGGAGTGTAACGACGTCCGGCGGGCGTGCAAATCCGGCCTTCGGTGCTCCATATCAGCCCACCGGACAGCGTTAGCCAACTTGCCCGATGCGCCAGCATCGCGCTGCGTTGCCTGCCTTGCCGATGAACTGATCTGGAGCATCAAATGGTTCAATGTAACCGTGAAACGATCTAGAGCCATCATCTGGACGCTGGTTCTGGCGACAATCCTCTATATTGGCACCACCACAGCAGTTCTGATCGCGGTGCCGATCGAAACGCTTGCCGTCTCTGCCGCTCCGCTATCGCTGGTGTTCGATGCTGCCCCTGAGAGCGTCAGACAAACCTTCTCCGCTGTTGCTATCGTGGCCACCATCAACGGCGTGCTGATCCAGATGATCATGGCATCACGCGTGCTCTATGGCCTCGCGGATCGCGGGCATTTGCCTGCCGCATTCGCCGTGGTGTCCCACAGAACCAGGACACCGGTTCTTGCAACCGTGACAGTCGTCCTTATTATTCTACTTCTTGCGTGGGCGCTTCCCATCGAGGCGCTGGCTGAACGCACCTCTCAAATTGTACTGTTTATCTTTGTCGTGGTGAATGCTTCTCTCATCCGATTGAAACGGACGGGGAACGGAGGAGGCCAATATTTTCAGGTGCCGATGTTGGTGCCAGTTCTGGGTATTGTCAGCTGTGTCCTGCTGTTCGCAACTGCTTTCATTTGACGGGTGATAGGGACGGTGCCGCATCATCCCCCGGCTCATAGCTGATATTTCGCGGGTCACGATACGCTGCACCGCAGGCTCAAGGTTGGCGGGCTTGGAAGTAATCATCCCAGCTTTGATGAGGGCGGCCTGCCGCCGCTTCATAGTCGCTGGGATGGTCGAGCGCGCCGTCGCGGATGCCCTCATAGATGCCGGTGATGATTGCGCCGATGAAAGGGCCCAGCTCGCGCGTGCGATCCTCCAGATAATCTTTCGCCGAAATCGCACGATAGAGGATTTGGCTATCGGCCATCTGGCTTAGATAGGACGCCAGCTGGTTTTGGGTGAGACGGTCGCCATGCAGATTGTAGGTGTCGCCGGGACGCGCGTCGTCGATCAACAGGCGCGCATAGGCGTGGGCCAGTTCAAAACGTGTCGCGTATCCGCAGCGCCCGTTGCCGGCGCAGTTGACAATTTCGCCAGCCGCCACGTAATTCGGAATATAGTCAATGTCCGGCTCGATATAGATGCCGTTGCGTCCGATCGCCCAGTTGAGCCCGCTGGAGCGGATATCGGCTTCGGTCTGGCGATTGGATTGCACCACTGGCGAGAAGGCAGTGCCCTGCTCAGCCCCCTGGATGCTGGTGTAGACGATCCGGCGCACGCCCGCTGCCCTGGCCGCGTCGATCACGTTGCGGTGCTGCACGATGCGTTCCTCGGGTGGCCCGTTGCCCGAGATCAGAAGCAGCGCATCAACGCCCGCAAGCGATCCTGTCAATGTCTCGGAATCGGAGTAATCCCCCGGGCGGATATCAACGCCCAAATCCGCCGCCCGGCTCGGGCTGCGGGCAAGGCCGATAATCGGCCGGCCCACGTTGAGGCGTAGGAGAGCCTGCAGGACCTCGCGCCCCAATTGGCCAGAGGCGGCGGTGACAGCGATGGTCATGCTCGACGTTCCTTTTCTCAAAAGTGTGAAAACGGGATGACTGGAACGCTTTTCACACCGGCGTTTGGAGGTAGAGAGCGTCGATGCGCTCTGCCTCATCGTATACCAGAATATCGGATCGACAATCCTGCTTGGCATCTGGCGGACCGCTGCGAGCTATCCAGAGCTCTTGTTCGGCTGCTGCCGGATTGGCGGTTGCGCCCGCTTGGATATCATGCCCTATGGCCAGACAAATCGCGGTGCCAAAACCTGACGCTGCGGCGGTTCGATGCCAAGGATCTGGACGTTGCGCAGATGTTCGCCGATCAGCGATGGCAGGACAACCGCTTGACGCGAATAGCAGAATGGGATGCCGGGCGGCGGATGCGAGATGCCGCGTGGAGCGCCTATTGCCAGCTCTGTGACAAATCGAATGCGGCGGCTTTTTCTTCGTCGGGGAGATCATCGAACCAGTCGGTGAGCCAGACGTCTTCCAATCCGGCGCGGCGGGCGGTGAGGTACCATTTCCCGGCTTCGACCGGGTTTTTGTCAGTGCCAAATCCGGTCGCCATCAGCCGGGCGATGCGGGATTGCGCCACCGGATTGCCGGCCCGGGCGGCCTGCAGAAACCAGTTGGCGGCGGCGCTGCGGTCCTGCGCAACACCGCGGCCATCATAGAGCATGGCGGCCAAGTCAATCTGCGCATCAATCAGGCCCTGACGAGCAGCTTTTTCATACCATTGGGCGGCGACAGCGGCATCGCGGGCGACACCGGCACCCTCGTCAAATGCCGCGCCGAGCGCATATTGCGCCTCGGCGTGCCCGGCAAGTGCCGCGCGGCGCAGATAGGCTGCTGCGATGCCAACCTTGCGTTCAACGCCTTCACCTTCCAGATAGAGCAGGGCAAGATTGTAGAGCGCGTCAGCATGGCCGGTCTGCCCGGCCTCGGCAAACATGTCTGCTGCCTTCGTCTTGTCGGGCAACACGCCATGGCCGCGCAGATACATCATGCCAAGGGCAAATTTGGCCTGCGGGTCGCCAGAGGCGGCAGCCAAACGGAACCAGTCGGCGGCTTGCCGGTAGTTCTTTTCCACACCCTCGCCCTGATAGAGAATCTGGCCCAGAAGAGTTTGCGAGGGCGCATCGCCCTGTTCGGCCTTTTCCAGAGCGAGCGCAAAGGCTTCCAGATAATAGCCGCGCTGATAGGCGCCAAATGCCGGATCCACAATCGGCGGCGGTAGCTGATCGGGCGGCGGTGCGGTTTCAGCCGCAGCGGGGACTGCAGCATCTGTGCTGGACGCGGCAGTGTCCTGCGCCTGCGCAACCGCGCTGATCAGCCAGATGGACCACAGAAAAAGAAAAATCGGACGCAGCAAAACAGACACTATTCCAGATTGGGACCAGCCCTACGCGCTAGTCATTCTGCAACAATTTATGGGCGGCCTTTATGGCAGCTTCGGGGCCATCGGCATGCTGCCAGACAAAGCCGTTGAGGCCGATAAAATCAGCCCGGGTGGCCACAGCATTTTCGACATCTTTGAGCTGTTTGCCGGCCATCGCCACGCAGGGAATTTCAAACAGATCCGCCCACCATGCCGCCAGTTCCAAAGCCGAATCCGGGCTGGTCTCCTCTGTCTCGAACATATCGCCGAACAGCAGATAATCCGGCAGCGCCTCGCCCTTTTCCATGGCGTCATGGCGGTCGCGTATCGTGCCGGCCCCGACAATCTTCGCAGGCTGAAAGCGGCCGATGACATCTTTCAATTCTTTCAGATTGCCGGTCAGATGAATGCCGTCGGCTCCGGCGCGGCCACTGATCTGGGTGTCGTTCAGGGTGAGGGCGGCAGCGCCGTGTTTCTGGGCAATCGAGGCCAGCAGCTTGCAGTCATTCTGATAGCTGTCAGAGGCATCGCCCTGACTGCGCGGCGCGATCAGCAGTGCGGCCACTTGCGCAGCCTGCAGAACCCTGTCCAGTAAACCGGCGAATTCAGTGCGCTCGTCAAATTGCGGAGTGACCAGATAAAGTTGAGCCGCAGAGCGGTATTTGTCAACCATTATGCTTCCAGACTTTCAGACCATTTTCCACAAGCAGCGAGACCGTTCATCCGCGCCCGGTGGGCAAAGGCGGTTTGCGCCGCAATGCGGTTTTCGGCTTTTCCGCACCAGGTTTTCAGCGCCGCCGCCTGCAAAGCGCGGCCATAGGAAAATGTCAGGGCCCAGGGCAGGTCAGCAGAGGCATTCATCGCATTGAGATGTGCGGTTGCCTCCAAATCAGACTGGCCGCCGGATAAAAAGGCAATGCCGGGTACCGCAGCCGGTACTTCGGCCCGCAGACAGGCAAGGGTCTTTTCGGCAATTTCACCGACGCTGGCGCGCTGGCCGGATTGCTGGCCGGGCACAACCATATTGGGCTTCAGGATGATGCCCTCAAGATCGACCCTGGCATCGTGGAGTTCGCGGAAAACCGTGTTGAGTACCCGCCGGGACACATCTGCGCACTGATCGATATCATGGCTGGCATCCGGTCCATCCATGGTGACCTCCGGTTCGACAATCGGCACGATCCCGGCTTCCTGGCAAAGCGCTGCATAGCGCGCCAGAGCATGGGCATTGGTCTTGATCGCGTTCCAGCTGGGCCGGCCATCGCCGATGGCAATGACGGCACGCCATTTGGCAAACCGCGCGCCCTTGTCATGGTATAGCGCCAGCCGCTCGCGCAACCCATCAAGGCCTTCTGTCACGGTTTCGCCCGGATGACCTGCAAGCGGTTTGGCGCCCTTGTCGACCTTGATCCCGGGAATGGATCCAGCAGCGCTAATCAGATCGACCAGCCGTGCCCCGTCCGGTGCTGTCTGATCCAGTGTTTCTTCAAACAGGATCACGCCGGAAATTGCATCTTTCATGGCCTCGCTGCGAAACAGCATTTCGCGGTAATCGCAGCGATTGGCCGGTGTGCATTCGACCTGAATGCTGTCGAACCGCTTCTTGATTGTGCCAGTGCTCTCGTCAGCAGCCAGAATGCCCTGGCCTGCGGTCACCATCGAAGCAGCGATGTCGTGAAGAATGCTCATAATTTTTATCCATTCCAGAGAAACCGCTTATGCGGGTTTGAGGGCATCAACTCCTGGCAGGGGCTTGCCCTCCATCCATTCCAGAAATGCGCCACCGGCAGTGGACACATAGCTCAATTTGTCACCGACGCCGGCATGGTTCATGGCGGCAACCGTATCGCCGCCGCCCGCCACAGAGGTCAGCGCGCCTGCGCTGGTAAGCGCGGCAGCATGCCTGGCAGTGGCGACAGTGGCCTTGTCGAACGGTTCCATTTCGAACGCGCCAAGCGGACCGTTCCAGACCAGTGTCCTTGTGCCATCGAGCTTTGACCTGATCAGCGCGACGGAATCCGGTCCCACATCCAGCATCATCGCATCACCGGGAATCCGGTCCACGGAGACAATTTCATGGGCGGCATTGGCCTTGAATTCGCGGGCGACCACAGCATCGACCGGCAGGATGATTTCGCAGTCATTTTCGGCAGCGGTGTCCATGATGCGTCGTGCTGTATCCGCCAGATCATGCTCACACAGCGACTTGCCGACATCCTTGCCCTGTGCCGCCAGAAAGGTGTTGGCCATGCCACCGCCAATGACCAGCATGTCGACCTTGGTCATCAGGTTCTGCAGCAGGTCCAGCTTGCTGGACACTTTGGCACCGCCGACAATGGCCATCACCGGCGCGGCCGGATTGCCAAGACCGGCCTCAAGGGCTTCCAGTTCGGCCTGCATGGTGCGGCCGGCATAGGCCGGCAGCAACCGGGCCAGGCCTTCGGTGGAAACATGGGCGCGGTGGGCGGCTGAAAATGCGTCATTGATGAACACATCACCAAGCTTTGCCATTTGCCGCGCCAGATCGGGATCGTTTTTCTCCTCGCCCGGATAAAACCGGGTGTTTTCCAGAAGAATGACTTCGCCGGGCACAAGTGCAGCGACAGCCTGCTGCGCCGTTTCGCCCACACAATCGGCCGCAAAGGCGACCGGTTTTCCCAGCGCATGGGTCAGCGCAGGGACAATCTGGCGCAGTGACAGCTCCGGTAGAATCTGGCCTTTCGGCCGCCCGAAATGAGCCAGCAGAACAACTTTTGCGCCCTTGCCGGAGAGTTCCCGAAGAGTGGGCAGAATACGGTCGATGCGGGTCATATCGGTGATTTGGCCATCGGCCATTGGGACATTCAGATCGACCCGGACGAGACAGGTTTTCCCGGAAGGATCAAGATCATCGAGGGTTTTGAATTTAGACATGAAAGGGTCCTTAGAACATGGAATCGCCGGTGCCGGCCATATAGGCCTGCTCTTCAGCGCTGCTGATACGTCCAAGCGCGGCATTGCGTTTTGGAAAGCGCCCGAAACGCTCGATCACCGCCCGGTGTTTTTTCGCGAAATCCAGATCGCCAACATTGCCCAATGTGGTGAATACAACGATCGATTGGTCCTGGATAGCCAGACTCTCGGAATGCATAAAGGGCATATAAAGAAACGGGCGTTGCCGATCTTGCAGCTTCAGATCATCACCGGTGGCAACGGCTTCCTGGGCCAGGGCCAGAGCCAGCGGATCACTGGCGAAGGCGCGCGGCTGGCCGCGAAACAACTGACGCGTGAACTGGTCCAGAATGATAATTTCGGCAAGGCGTCCCTGCGGCGTGCGGCGCCAGTGAAACAATTCGCATTTCTCAGCCTGGACCAGAAGGTCCGCAAAGCTGGCTTCGACCTGATCATCAAACTCGGCCTTGCCGCCGAACCAATCCTTGGCAGTGTGTTCATCGAACCAGAATTTCAGAACATCATCCGGCGACATATCCGCTCCCCAGTGACAGTGGTGTTTGTCATGGCCCGATCTTTAATACGGGTCGGACCAAAAAGTCAGGGCTGCCGAAGCAGCCCTTTCTCAATCAGTTCAATTTACCCATTGCGACAGCAGTATCGCTCATCCGGTTGGAGAAGCCCCATTCATTATCGTACCAGGTCAAAATCCGGCACATGGTTCCATCCATTACTTTGGTCTGGTCCATGTGGAATACCGAGGAATGCGGGTCATGATTGAAGTCAGTCGACACCAGCGGTTCGTCGGTATAACCCAGAACGTTTTTCAATTCGCCATCGGCAGCGGCGCGAATGGCATCGTTGATTTCCTCAACGCTGGTCTGGCGTGATGCGATGAAGGTGAGATCAACCACCGAGACATTTGGTGTGGGCACGCGAATCGCAACACCATCAAGCTTGCCATTCAATTCCGGCAGCACCAGACCCACCGCTTTGGCAGCACCGGTGGAGGTCGGGATCATCGACAGGGCGGCGGCCCGACCGCGGTAAAGATCCTTGTGCATCGTATCCAGCGTCGGCTGATCGCCGGTATAGGAGTGGATAGTGGTCATGAAGCCTTTTTCGATGCCGATGGTCTTGTTCAGCACATAGACAACTGGCGACAGGCAATTGGTGGTGCAGGACGCATTGGAGACGATTTTGTCGTCGGCTGAGAGACTTGCATGATTGACGCCATAGACAATCGTCTTCACATCAGAGCCACCGGGCGCTGAAATCAGAACTTTTTTGGAGCCGTTTTGCAGATGCAGGTCGGCTTTTTCGCGACTGGCAAAAATGCCGGTACATTCGAGGGCGACATCGACATCGCCCCAGGGAAGATCCTTCGGATCGCGGATCGCGGTGACCTTGATGGGGCCCTGGCCGACATCGATCGTATCGCCATCCACCGTCACGGTGCCGGGAAACCGGCCATGCACGGAATCATAGCGCATCAGATGCGCGTTGGTTTCAACCGGGCCGAGATCATTCAGAGCGATGACCTGAATATCGGTGCGTCCGGATTCGATGATGGCGCGCAGAACATTTCGGCCAATACGTCCAAAACCATTAATGGCAACTTTTACAGTCATTCGAATGATCCTTTCCCCAGGGGGCAATATATGAATTCGGCAATGTTGTTTCGTGGGCTGGAACCCTATTCAGAAAGTTTTGCCCAGGCCAGATCAGCGACAGCCTGTGCGGTAATTCCGAAATGTTCGTAAAGCTCCTTGTAAGGACCGGAGGCGCCAAAGCCTGACATGCCGACAAATCCGCCCTTGTCGCCAATGAAGCGGCGCCATCCCATTTCGATGGCGGCTTCGACGGCAATCTTGACCGGGGATGTTCCAATCGTGGCCGCCTTGTATTCCGCGCTCTGTGCTTCGAAAAGTTCAAAACAGGGTACGGATACAACTCTGGTGCTGTGGCCGGTCTGGTTCAGAAGTTCGCTGGCCGCAATGGCAATTTCCACCTCTGAGCCCGAGGCAAACAGAGTGACATCTGCGGTTTCGCCTTCAGGAATAACCACTTCGTAAGCACCGCGCGCGCACAGGTTTTCGCTGTCAAACTCAAACCGGGCGGGTTTCAGATTCTGGCGGGTCAGGGCGATGGCGCTTGGTGTCGTTTCCTGCTCCAGAGCCAGTTGCCAGCACTCGGCAGCTTCAACGGCATCGCAGGGGCGGAAGACGTTGAGGTTGGGAATGGCGCGCAAAGCAGCCAGATGTTCAACCGGCTGATGGGTTGGACCATCTTCGCCAAGACCGATGGAATCATGGGTCAGAACGTGAATAACGCGCAGGCCCATCAGGGCCGCCAGACGAATGGACGGGCGGCAATAATCGGAAAAAATCAGAAATCCGCCGGAATAGGGAATCAGGCCGCCATGCAGGGCCATGCCATTCATCGCCGCGGCCATGCCGTGCTCGCGAATGCCGTAATGCACGAATCGACCGGAAAAATCACCGGCTGACCACGCCACCATACCCTTCGTCCGGGTGTTGTTGGAGCCGGTCAGATCTGCAGATCCGCCGATGGTTTCGGGGATCGCCGCATTGATCACTTCCAGAGCGGCTTCGGACGATTTGCGGGTTGCCATAGTCGGCGGCTCACTGGAAAGCTGCTTCTTGTAATCCAGCATGGCCTGCCCGAACCCTGCCGGCAGAGTGCCTCTCATGCGGCGCTCAAACTCGGACTGCAGATCGGAATTCAACTCGGTGAAGCGCTTGTTCCACTCCTTATGGGCCTGCGATGAGCGCAGTCCGGCAATGCGCCAGGCATCGAGAACATCACTGGGAACTTCAAAGGGAGGGTAATCCCACCCCAGATTTTTGCGCGCGCCGGCAATCTCTTCCGGACCAAGCGGAGCCCCATGGGCAGCGGATTTTCCAGCTTTGTTGGGCGCACCGAAACCAATGATGGTCTTACAGGCGATCATGGTCGGCTTGTCACTGCTCTGCGCCGCCTGAATGGCCTCGGTGATGGCCTTCTCGTCATGACCGTCAACCGACAGTGTGTTCCAGTTGGCCGCTTCGAAACGTTTGATCTGGTCGCCGGATTCCGACAGCGACAAAGGACCGTCAATCGAGATGCCGTTATTGTCAAACAGCACGATCAGCTTGTTGAGGCCAAGATGGCCTGCCAGCGAGATTGCCTCATGGCTGATCCCTTCCATGAGATCGCCATCAGAGACCAGGACATAGGTATGGTGATCGACAACTTTTGTGCCGAATTCATCGGCCAGCTTCTTTTCAGCCATGGCCATGCCAACAGCAGTGGCGATGCCCTGACCCAGCGGCCCGGTTGTGGTTTCAATTCCGCTGGCGTGGCCATATTCGGGATGGCCGGCTGTTTTCGACCCCAACTGGCGGAAATTCTTCAATTCTTCCAGTGTCATGTCCTCATAACCCAGCAGATAGAGCAGGGAGTAGAGCAGCATTGAGCCGTGGCCGGCGGACAGAACGAAGCGGTCACGGTCGGCCCATCTGGAGTCGACAGGATCGAATTTCATAAATTTGGTGAACAGAACCGTGGCGATATCGGCAACACCCATGGGCAAGCCGGGATGGCCTGAATTTGCAGCCTGCACTGCATCCATTGCAAGTGCGCGAATGGCATTTGCCATGCGTGTATGTTTTTCACTATTTGTCATTGAAAATGTCTCTTGATCCCAATTGGACGGTGTTTCATTGCGATGCGGATACTGTACCTGAATCTATGCGCACTGAAGGTCCGAAGCAATCATGTTGATCTTTTCAGCAGATCAACGCATCAACCGCGTTCAAGGCCATTTGCGGTAGGACAGGTCCCGTCTTTCGTGTGTTTCATCTGTACTTTTCGCGCAGACACATAGCATCTGGAAGCGGTGAGTCAATCGGGCGCACATGCGGTCGCTGGCAGTGGCCGGGCCAGTGAGCGGGAGAGTGATCGGCGCAATGCGCCGCGCGGGGCCGCGCGGGTCTGACAAAACGTCGCGGGCTGCTTCCAGCAGCATATAATGAAGTCTGACCAAGCCATTGTCATAAAAGGACTTGTGCGAATCCTCGCAAAAAGGCAAACTTTGCAGGGAGGACGCCAATCCGGCGGGGAATTGCTGCAAATCAGTTGTTGCAGACTGGATCGCAGAGTGGTTCGCCGTATATTCGCCTGCTTCCGGGTATGTGTCTTGTCCTGTTGTGTATTGTGTTGAAGGTGTTCAAATTGTTGAATTTGGAGGCTTGATATCGCGATAGTGGTCAACCCGCCTGGACAGTGTGACTACCCCTGATCCGCTCTCAGGCATAATAATGTGGCAGCTCATGGCCCAACGACCTTTTTCAAAACCTTTGGCGGCAAGCCCTGCCTCTGCTGTGTCCAATTCTTCCCGCAAGCAAATGCCTGCATCCCAGGTCCCAGCATCCCAGGCTGCCAGCGCGGAACTGGATCTCAACGGCTCCCTGGAGCGATTGACCGATTCCGTACAGCATCTGCGCAAAGCGGTGGAGTACCGTCTCAAGCTTGATGAAAATCAGGGCGATCTTCGCGCAGAATTCAACCGGATGAACGACGAACGCAAACGCCTTGCAGCACGCCTTGATCAGGCCGAAGGCAAGGCACAGTCAGTGCAGCAGGCCACTAAAGATGTGTCCCGCCGGCTGGCAAAAGCAATGGAAACGATCCGCATGGTTTTGGAGAATCAGGCAAACTAAGTCAGGCCTGCCAAAGGGTCCCGATTGAGGATCCAGATCAACTCACCCGACTCGACAGCTTGGACGGCGGGCAACTTTATAAAACTGGAAATCTGAAAAAATTTCAGCATCCGGGAAGAGCAGTGAACGCATCATGGCGCAGATTACAGTGAACATAAATGGCCGCAGTTACCGGATGGCCTGTGAGGATGGCCAGGAAAGCCATTTGCAGTTGCTGGCGGAGCAGTTTGACACGATGGTCAAGCAACTGCGCTCGTCCTTTGGCGAGATCGGCGACCAGCGCCTGACCGTAATGGCCGGGGTGATGGGACAGGATGAAGTATTCGAATTGCGCAACCGTGTGATGGCTTTGGAAAAAGAGCTGGAAAATCTGCGCGCAACCCGCGATCAGGCGAATGATCGGGTGCAGCGGAGTGAAACGCAAATGGTGACGCAAATGGACGAGGCTTCCAAGCTTATCAATGAAATGGCCGAACGGCTTGAGGGAATGTAAGCTGATGTTCGCGGTACTGCTGTGCCGCTTCCGCTTCCGTTTCTGTTCCGGCGCAATTGCCCGTTTCATGTTCTGCGAGATTTTCTGTATCTGGCAGGCCAAACGGTTTTTACGATCAGGCTAAGTTAGACCATGTCCAGTGTACCGGCTCTTTTCGATCATGCATTGCTTGCCGCGCGGCGGCGCAGGGCTTTGGCTTGCGAGCAAAGATTTTCAGATGCCGGATTTCTTCGACAATCGGCGATTGATGATCTGGTGGAGCGGCTGGAGGCGGTCAGCCGCAGCTTTGAACATGCGCTGGATGTTGACGCCCCCGATGAGGCTCTGGCACAGGCGTTGCTGGCGACCGGCAAGGTTCACAATGCCTCTGCTGGCAAAGGATTTTCAAATGCCGATATTGATCACCCGCGCAATGAAGCGGACGGGCGTCTTGGCGATCTGCCGGAAAATGGCGGTTGCTATGATCTGATTACGTCGGTGCTGTCGTTGCAGTTTGCCAATGATCTGCCGGGAACGCTGATACAATTGCGCCGCGCCCTGAAGCCGGACGGGCTGTTTCTCGGGGCGCTGCTTGGTGGTGACACACTGATCGAATTGCGTCAGGTGATGCTGGCGGCGGAAAGCGAAATTCTGGGTGGTGCCGCGCCCCGTATTCTGCCCTTTGGCGAAATGCGGGACATGGGTTCGCTGCTGCAGAGAGCAGGCTTTGCTCTGCCTGTGGCTGACATCGACACGCTTGTGGTGCGTTACAGCAACCCGTTGCGGCTGTTGTCCGACCTGCGTGCCATGGGCGCAACCAACATTCTGCGCTCAGGCGCGCGGCAGCCGCTGCGCCGCGATGTTGTGATGCGGGCGATGGACCTGTACGCACACCGGTTCGCCGAAGCAGATGGCAAGGTGCCTGCCACGTTTCAGATCATCTCGCTGTCAGGTTGGGCCCCTCATGAAAGCCAGCAAAAACCATTGCGGCCGGGCTCGGCCAGAACGCGTCTGGCTGATGCGCTGGGCGTGCCGGAAACCCCGGCAGGTGAAAAGGCCGGACATGCAAAACCGGTCAAATGAGCTAAACAGAATTATGCTCTATTCCAACAGATCGACCAGATGAGGAATCAGCGGAATGTCGGCGGCCGGCATGTCATAATTCCGCAAATCGCGGGGGCGGACCCATTTCAAAGCTTGGTTTTCGCGGCCATTTCCCGAGCCCAGACCTGCCGGGCCTTCATAACGGCGGCACACATAAAGCGGCATCAGCAGGTGGAAATCATCATATGAGTGGCTGGCGAAGGTCAATGGCGCGAGACAGGGCAGGGTGGCGGTGACACCAAGCTCCTCACGCAATTCGCGGATCAGACTGGCCTCCGGGGTTTCCCCGGTTTCCACCTTGCCCCCCGGAAACTCCCACAATCCAGCCATCGGCTTTCCCTGCGGGCGCTGGGCAAGCAGGATGCGATTATCCCGGTCAAGCAGGGCACAGGCCGCCACCAGCACGATGTTGTGAACTGTCATTCTATCTGTCCGACCTGATCGCTGGCAGTGTTGAAACTGCGATAGGCATAGCGATAGCGTTCGCCAAAGCCAAGCGCATCATAAAGCCGTCTGGCAGGAAAATTGTCCGCCTCCACCTGAAGCCAGGCGGTTCTGGCACCATTGTCGGCGCCCCAGGCCAGAGCGGCATGGCTGAGTGTGCGGCCAATTCCGGTGCGGCGTGCAGCCTTTGCCACCGCCAGCCCGAACAGACCGACCAATGTCCCCTGAATCACCGCAATGGCCACTCCCAGACATTGATCCGGCGCGGCGACACGCAAGAACCGAACCGGTTTTTCAATGGCGCTGAGCGTTTCTGCAATCGCCGTCGCATCAATGGTCCTGTCCATGGTCAATGCCATATAGTCGGCAATCCACTGCGGTGCGGGAACTTCGAAACCCTCAAAGGCACCGTGGTTGAATGCCGACTGCAAGGGAGCGGTCATCACCACAGATTCAGAATAGGGACCGGACCAGCCATCCCTGCTGCAGGCTTCGGTCAACTCTGGCGGGGTCAACGGCGTGACGCGCAGGGTTGGCTGAACACCGCTGGCGGCAAAGATCGCCATTGCCCGGGCCAGGCGCGGCTCGATGCCGGCATTATCCTCTGGATCCAGGCAATTGATTGAATTGGTGCGTTTATAGGGCAGATGGGGCGACAGGCGAACCTGCCATGCACCGTCTGCAGCCACCCTGGCGGCGGGCCATGAGGCGAAGCCTGCAAGCTCCAGCGATCTGATTGTGGTATCAGCTTCTGTAGTCGCCATTGATCGCTACATATTCCTTGGTCAGATCGCAGGTCCACACGGTCGCTTCGCCGGAGCCAACACCCACGTCAATGCGGATCGGTATTTCATCCAACTGCATCATGGCGCTGGTGGCTTCCTCGGAATATCCTTCAAACCGGATTCCGTTTTCAGCCACGCGAATATCGCCGAAATGGATCGACAACAGATCCCGGTCAGCCGGTTCGCCGGCCTTGCCGACGGCCATGACGATCCGGCCCCAATTGGCGTCCTCTCCGGCGATCGCGGTTTTAACCAGCGGCGAATTGGCAACCGAGAATGCAATCTTTTTGGCGGATGCGTCGCTTTCGGCACCGCTGACAGTGATTTCAACCAGCTTGCGGGCACCTTCGCCATCGCGCACAACTTGCAGCGCCAGATCTTTCATCAGTGCCGCAAGAGCGTCTTCAAACCCGGCGAAGTCACTATCCTCCAGCAGGGCATTGTTGCCCGGCAGAGAAAACAGCAGCACGGTGTCGCTGGTCGAGGTGTCACTGTCCACCGTTATGGCATTGAAGGTTCTGTCGATGGTGTTGGCCAGGGCAGCCTGCAGCGTTTTCGCGGGGAGAGGGGCATCAGTGAACAGGAACGACAACATGGTCGCCATGTCCGGCTGTATCATGCCCGACCCCTTAGCCATGCCGTTGATGGTATATTGCCGGCCGGCCAGATCAAATGTCCGGGTTGCAAGCTTCGGGAACGTATCGGTGGTCATGATAGTGCGTGCTGCAGCTTCCCAGGCGTCGGAAGATGGCGAACCGCTGCCTGCCAACTGGTCCATGATGAGGGCATATTTTTCCGCGGGCAGAGGCTCGCCGATCACACCGGTTGAGGCGAGAAATACATCTTCGGGCGCGCAGCCAATGGCCTCTGCCGTCAGCCGGGCGGAAGTTTCGACCGCATCGCGTCCTTTCTGCCCGGTAAATGCATTGGCATTGCCGGAATTGACCAGCAGTGCGCGTGCCGTGCCGCTTGCGAGGTGCGCCTTGCACCATTCCACGGGAGCGGAGGGACAGCGTGAACGGGTGAAAACCCCGGCAATCTGGGCGCTGTCTTCAAACTGAACCAGCAGAACATCGCGGCGCCCGCGATATTTGATACCGGCTTCTGCCGTTGAAAATAACAGCCCGGAAATGACCGGCATTTGCGGTATGGATTTCGGTGCCAGAGGCGAGAGAGCGATGGAGGGCATGGATTCGGCTCTTATTTGCAGGTCCGGGGAAGACCGGGTGAAACAGAAAACCCTTATTCATGAAAATCGCCATTTAGAAAAGCACAGAGTGAATTTTTCACAATGACCCATGTCTGGAACGTCGCTTTAATCCACCACGATCTTGACCAGACTGCCGGGGCGTAAGTCCGCACCTTCCTGAATGCCGTTGAGAACAAGGAACAGCTTATGTCGGCGGTCAACGCCTTGCATCCGAGCGGCCATTGAGGCCACAGTATCGCCCCTGCGGACCTGCATAATTTTCACTGACAGTGGTTTCAGTCTGGCTTTCTCAGATCGGCCAAGACGCCGGAAGTTGGCCAGAGTCTGATCAGCGTCAGTCTCCAAATCAGTGGTTTCGTCTGCATTGGCGAACAAGAAACGGTAGGTCGCGTCTTTCAAACGGACCACGACGATGCGAAAGCGCCAGCCTTTGGCGCGGGCATTGGCTGTGGCAGCTTCCAGACCATTGATACTACGCGCCTGTATCGAAGCCGGGTCCAGGCCGCCAATCCAGCCCGATCCCATATAGTCGACAAGGGACAATTGCGCCGGAATCTGAATGCCGTCAAACCGCATGGCAGTGCCATTCTTATCTGCGGCAAGAACGGCGTCGGAGGAGTTTTCCAGCGTGTAACCGCTAGGCAGCTCAAATGCAAAACCCAGCTTGGGATGCAAATAGGACCGCCCGCGCACATAGCCTTCGGAAGGATCATCGCCGAATGTCAGGCCGTCAATCGCTGCCAGATAGCGCGCACGTTCTGCTGTGCGTTCGCTGTTTGAAACATTGAAGGAACGCGCGGTTTGAACGACTTGAGAAATGCGGGCCGGAGTAGCAGGATGGGATGCGAGGAAATTCGGACTGTTGGCATTGGTCGACAGACTTTCCGCGCGAAAGCGCCCGAACCGTCCCATGCTGGTCAGAAAACGTGCCGCAGCATAGGGATCAAGATCTGCCCGGACCATCATTTCCACACCGATCCGGTCAGCTGCCAGTTCCTGTCCACGGGAAAAGCTTGCCAGTGAAATCTGGCTGGATGAGAGGGCGATCTGGGCTTCCATCTCATCGGTAATGGCATCAGTCATCACCTTGTTGGTCAGTTTGGCCTCCTGAGCCCGCTGCTGCCTTTGAAATGCATGATTTTCAGTAACATGCGCCATTTCGTGGGACAGCACTGCCGCCACTTCCGAGGTGTCATTGGCCAGCGCCAGCAAACCGCGAGTCACATAGAGATAGCCACCGGGCAAGGCAAATGCGTTGACAACGGGCGAGTTCAATATGGTCAGGCGATAATTCTGCCGCGGATTGGAAGAGACTGCGACAAGCCGTTCTGTGACGTTGTCGAGAAGGGCTTCCACGTCCTTGTCGCGGTAACGCCCGCCATAGGCGGTGACGACACGGGGATGCTCGCGCTGGCCAATCGAAGAGCCAGCACCGGGAGCCAGTCCTGACAGGCTGGGCGCGCCGGGAAAGGACACACAGGCCGAAACCAGTGGAAATCCCAGAATAAGCACAACAAGCGGCCGCACGCGCCGCAAACCTTTACCTGTCCGCAAGCCGGCAAAGCCTGCAGTGGATACAAGGGCCGCACGACGTCGAAACCGATTGCGGAAAGCCGCACCGATCTGAAACAACTGACTTGTCAATATCGGCAAGCCCGCTCACTCCTCTATTATGATTTGTGCTGTATTGAAGACATCGATCATGGGTCCGCCTTTCGACTGAATGACGCCGCGTATTTCAACGCGCCTGCCTTTCAGTGTCTCCAGGGGAAAACCGATGTCGTTGAAATGCTTTTCCACACCCGCAGTCATCCGCACTGTAAAATCCTGCGCGTAGTTCCGTCCGAAATTGAGATACCGCCACCGTCCTGCGCTGCCTGTGCTTAGCACAACGCCCCTAATGATTCCGTAACGCCCCGCAGCGCGTTCTATTGTAAGAAGTTCAACTGCACCAACGAATAATGGTTCCATGCCTCCAGTTGAAAATATGGGATATTGTTGACTTAAATCCAGTTTCCAGATGCCTTCTCCGGCCATTTGCGCGGATTTTTCAGAAGAATATAGTGCTTCGGCACAACTCGTCTGATCGGGATAAATATAGAGAAATGCTTGTCCCCTTGCCAACAGATCAGCCTGCAGCCAGCCAGCATATGGCATCGTGACGTCCGGCTTCACAAATATGTGTGCCGGCAGATATCCCGTCCGATCCGGCTGTTTCGCCGCAGGATAGGGAATTATCGTTCGGCCTATGACCTGGCGGAGCAGATTGTCCGCCGTTGCCATCCAGATGTCGGATAATCTGAGTTTCCGGCCATCTTCCAGCACCAGTCTGCCTTTGGCATCGGCCTGGATGATCATTCCCGGTTGGGCCGGTTTGAGGCCGCACGCGGACAGAGCTGCTTCCTGTGCGTTGGCGGGCGCAGCGCCGCCAATCCCGAGCACCAGAGCCATTGCCAATAACCCAGATAGAAGCGGCCGCATCTCGGTTGGGCGGCACAAAGATTGAGCCCGAACCCGGGATTTGTCTGTTGCAGACCGCATGCCAGCCTATTCAAAACGCAGGGTAAGGAAGAATTACAGCCGTATATTATGAAATGATGGCGTTGGAAAAACAGATCATCAGCTGGGTGAAAAGTCACATTAGATTAAAATAATTCAGATGTCAGGCGGTCAGTAGCGCAAAATGCCCACATTTCCGTGATTTGCGGTAACCGGATATCAACCATATTCTGGCTTGATTGATCAAACTGTTTAAGGGATTTCCGTTTGACCCTGTTTCGATCTGTATTGGCTCAATATTCTGCCCGTCTGCGTCTGGCAGCGGGTTTGTCGCTGCTTGTCGTGCTGGCTGCCTGCAATCCGAATTTTGATTTTGATGAGCGCCATACAAAACCTTTGTCGAATGCCACCAAAACACGGCTTGAGACGCTGAAAATGGACGCCGATTCTCCCATGGTGGTTCGTATCTTCAAGGAGGATGCGGAGCTGGAGGTCTGGAAATGGCGCAAGACTGACCGCAAATACGCGCTCTACAAGACATACGATATTTGCGCCTGGTCCGGTGAACTGGGCCCCAAAATCAGGGAGGGCGACCGCCAGGCACCCGAAGGTTTTTACACCATTTTGCCAAGTCTGATGAACCCGAAATCAAATTACTATCTGGCTTTCAATCTGGGCTTTCCCAACGAGTTTGACCGGGCTCACAAGCGGACCGGAACCTATCTCATGGTGCATGGTTCCTGCTCATCGGCCGGGTGCTATGCCATGGAAGATGAGCATATCGAGGAAATCTATCAGCTGGGACGGGAAAGTTTCAACGCAGGGCAAAAATCCTTTCAGGTTCAGGCCTTCCCGTTTCGCATGACCAATGCCAATCTGGCGCGGTACAGCACCAGCCCGCATATCGATTTCTGGCGCATGCTGAAACTTGGATCAGACCATTTTGAGGCGACCAAACAGCCGCCCAAGGTGAATGTCTGCAACAAACGCTATGTTTTCAATGCCGAGGCAGCAGACGGTGGGAAATTTATCCCGGACGAGGCTTGCCCGCCCTATGCGGTGCCCGAGGCAATTGGCAAGGCCGTGGCCCGATATCGCGGCGAGCCGTATGTGCCGCAAACACAGATTTCCAGTATCCCGGCGATGCAATCTGTCAGGCGCGACGCCGGAGCTGCGGAGACCGCACCGGCTGCGCAATCCACCATCGCGATACCGGCAACAGTGGCGATACCGGTAGCAGAACCGGCGGCCGATGTTGCCACTGCCGAACAAGCGGCCCCGCAGTGGGTTGAGCCAAAACCTGAACGCAAAGGCCTGTTCAAAAAGTTGTTCCGCCGCTAGATTTCCCCGTGGCAGGCGCTGCACAGGCGAATGCATAACAACTCGTCCGGTTTACAACGGCCAGACCAGAAGGATTACCGGCACAGAAACGGCAATCACGATGATTTCAAGCGGCAGACCCATGCGCCAGTAATCGCCAAAGCGGTAACCGCCCGGGCCCATGATCAGAGTGTTGTTCTTGTGACCAATCGGGGTCAGAAAGGCGCAGGAAGCCGCCACCGCCACTGCCATCAGGAACGGATCAGGGTTGACATTCAGCGCTCCGGCAATGTTGACCGCAATCGGTGCTGCAATCACAGCGGTTGCGGTGTTGTTGAGCAGGTCAGACAGGGTCATTGTGACAACCATCAGAACGATGAGAACCACCGGAATGGGAAAAGAACCGGTGTATGAGACGATGGTATTGGCAATCAGTTCGGTTCCCCCGGAGGTTTCCAGCGCAGTGCCCAGCGGTATCATCGACCCCAACAGAACAATCACCGGCCACTCAATCTGCTCGTAAAGCGTGGATATCGGCACGATTTTCAGCACCACATAGAGGACCACCACGGCCGCCAGGGCGATTGCCAGTTGCAACACGCCAAAAGATGCGAGCGCCAGTGCAATGCCGAACAGGCCGACGGCCAGGCTGGCCCGTTTGTGCTGAGTGACGATGAGACCGCGTTCACGCAGGGGCAGCACGCCCAGCCAGCTGGCGACACTGGGCAACTGCTCCGATGCGCCGAGCAGCAACAGCACGTCGCCGCTTTCAATAGCCAGATGACGCACCCGGTCGACGAAACGCTTGCCTTTCCGGGAGACGCCCAGAAGGGTGGTATTCTGCCGGTAGAGCAGTTTCATATCCATCGCCGAGCGACCGATGATGCGGCTGTCATCCGGCACCACAACCTCCATCAGAGCCATGCCTTCAGAGGCAATTTTTTCGTGACGCTTCTCACCGATGAAGGAGAGCTTCAAAGCTGAGCGGAATTTGTCGATTGAATCCGGCGATCCTTCGACCACCAGAATGTCACTCTCGCGGATTTCATTGGTGCGGGCGCGGCCCGGCAATCTGCTGCCGTTGCGCACCAGCCCGATCGTCACCACGTCGGCCTCTTCCGCGTCGCCATCCAGATCGCGCACCATTTTTTCAAGCGCAGGACTGTCCTTGCCGACCACCAGTTCAGCAATATACTGGCCCAGCGAGCTGAAATCGGCTGCCTGTTCCGACTTTGAAGTGTCCACCGGAATGAGCCGCCACCCCACAAGGGCAATGAAGGCAATGCCTGCAATGGTGCAGGCAATCCCCACAGGGGCGAAATCGAACATGGAAAAGGGAACACCTGTTACGGTTCCCCGATAGGCGGCAATAATGATGTTCGGCGGTGTGCCGATGAGGGTGATCATGCCGCCCAGAATTGTTGAAAAGGCAAGCGGCATCAGGGTAATGCCGACAATGCGTTTTGCCTTGCCGGCCGCCTGCATGTCGACCGGCATGAGAATGGCAAGGGCGGCAACATTGTTGATGAAGGCGGACAGAACGCCGCCGACCACGCCGAGAATGCCGATATGCTGGGAGATCGGCCTTTCTGTCGCCAGAAGCCGCCGTGTGATGAGATCGATGGCCCCGGAATTGATCAGGCCGCTTGAGACTACCAGCACAAGGGCGATGATGATGGTCGCCGGATGGCCAAAACCGGAAAATGCCTCCGAGTAAGGCACAACGCCGACAATCAGTGCCACTACCAACGCACCGAAAGCGACCAGATCATAGCGGTATCTGCCCCAGATCAGCATGGCAAAGACTGCCGCAAACAGACCAAACAGAAAGATTTGTTCAAAGGTCATAAACGCATTTCTTCCAATCGTGTGAGACCAAGTGGAGCCAAGTCGCGAAATTAGGCCAGTTGTAAGTTGATTGCGACGTTCCAGCGACTAAATTGTCCCGATAATGTGGTGTTTTGTTCCAGTGCCGGACGCCTTATCCGCGACGGGCGTTTCCCGCTATACGGATTAACGCATCTCCCAGATGGGCGGTTGCAAGTCCCTGCTGCTGGCGGCTTTTCAAAACCGCATCGGACAGCAGCGCAAGGGCACGCTCCAACCGCGCAACTGTCCACATTCCCAACTGTTTGCGAACCACGCCTTTGCGCATGAAAAAAATCGGTGGAGTTACCCTTTCCACCACCTGAGCAGCCGGAACACCCTGTTCAACCATGATTCGGGCTTTGTGCAAAACCTGAAAATTGCGCAATATCAGTGGGCCTGCGGCGGCGGGACTGAGGCTGCCTGCATCCATCCGCGCCAGTGCATCCATCAGAGCAGGCATCTGCCCAAGGGCGGCGGCATCGCTGAGTGCATCGGCAGACAGAACAGACGTGTCACCGGACAGGGCCAGGACATCCTCCTCGCTGATCGTACCCTTATCGGCTGCGAAAAGGCAGAGTTTCTGAATTTCGCGGCGGCTGGCAAGACGATCTCCTCCCAATTGGCTGACAAGCCTGTGTCTGGCGTCTTTCGTCATGCTGAGGCCGAAGGCTTCCAGTTCTTCGCTGATCAACTGATTGAGGCTGGCAGTATCATCGGCAAAACACGCGATGGCGGCAGCGTCATTGCTGTTTTCAATCAATTTGCGGACGGCTGTGCCCTTTTTCAAATCTCCCGCTTCGATTACGATGAAGGCGTCCTGCGGCGGATCTTTCAGCAGTGGAGCGATCTGGTCCTGCAGGTTGCGGGCACCATGAGCCTTGGCATGGATAAAACGGGCGCCGCCGAACAGCGAGATGGTATAAGCCTCATTTGCCAGCCGTTGAGGATCGCTGTTGAGGTCTTCTGTGGCAATGCGGGTCAGACCGAAGGGGTCGTCGGAATTGCCGCCTGACAATCGCTGCAGCCCATCAAGAATGGCGCTGGCGCGTTCCGACACCAGCCCTCTGTCCGGCCCGAACACCAGAACCATGCGATACCGGATTGACGGGTTTTTCAGATAGGAATTCAGTGCTTCCTTCTGCAGAACCGCCATAATTACCGCTGGGTGGCAAAATAGGTGGAGATCCGGGCTGTGATTTCGTCGGCAGCCGATTTTGCTGCGCGGTTTTCCGCGTCGCGGCGGGCGCGGATGTTGGCAAAGCTCTGCGATGAGCGGTCATAGGAGGCGCTGGCGCGCACTGTGCCCGCGGTCAGTGTGGTGTTGGCCACTGGGTCCAGTATGCGGAATTTGACAATTGCAGTCAGGCGGTAGGACGCCGGAGCACCGCTGCGGGCCTCAATGGCAATGGCATCATCTGACTGTTTGAGAGTGTAGCTCATCTGGTATTTCTTTTCGGCAATAGAACGGCCGAGATTGAAATTGAAAATAAGCCGGTTGCGCAGCTCCTGAGATATCCGGTCTTTGGCCGGATCAATGGCGATTGCGGCCATTTCATCAGATACCTGTTCAACGCCGGAGCCGCTGCCTGGCCCATAGACGGGCCGGACGTTACAGGCTGCGGTCAGCAGGGCCAGCGCTATAATGGCCGGGGTCGGGGATTTGAGAATTCGCAAAATCAAATGCATCTGTGTGTTCTCGCTCACGATAAACTGCTGCAACATCTCATTATTAAGTTAATCAAACAACCACGTTCACAATGCGTCCAGGCACGACAATCAGCTTCTTCGGAGCCCTGCCATCCAGTGCTTTCAGCACGGCCGGGATGGTCAGAACTGCCTCTTCCACTGCCTGTTTTGAGGCTTCTTTCGGCACCGTGATTTCGGCGCGCCGCTTGCCGTTGATCTGCACTGGCAGAATGACAGTGTCCTGCGAAAGCAGCGCCTCATTCACCTTAGGCCAGGGACGGCTTGCAATCAAATCGGAATGTCCCAGATGCTGCCAGCATTCCTCGGCCAGATGCGGCATCATTGGGGCCAAAGCATGGAGCATCATTTCAAAAGCGCCGCGGATGGCACCATTTGTGCTGTCCTGAGCATCGGCCTTGCTGAGCTGAGCTGAAATCGCATTTGCCAATTCATAAATCTGAGCGACGGCACGATTGAAACGCAGGCCATCAATGTCCGCTTCCACAGCATGCAGCGCCTTATGCGCAGCTGCGGTCAATGCGTGATCCTGGGGGGAGCCTGCCGCCGAATCGAGCGCCGCAACTTCCTGAACCAGGCGCCAGACGCGCTGAACAAAACGATGCGCGCCTTCAACCCCGGCGTCAGTCCAGATGACATCGCGTTCCGGCGGCGAATCAGACAGCACGAACCAGCGCGCCGTATCCGCGCCATAGGTGCGAATAATATCGTCAGGATCGACGGTGTTGCGTTTGGATTTCGACATTTTCTCGATCTTGCCGATGGTCACTTCCTGACCTCCGTCAATCAGGAATGCCCTGCGCTCGGTGCCTTCGCCCTCAAACCGTAGTTCAGCGGGCGCAAACCAGGCGCGCTCCTGGCCGTCATGATAGGCTTCATGGACCACCATGCCTTGGGTAAACAGACCTTCAAATGGCTCTTCTATGGACATGTGTCCGCAGCGCGACATGGCGCGGGCGAAAAACCGCGAATACAGCAGATGCAGAATCGCATGTTCAACACCGCCAATATACTGATTGACCGGCAGCCAGGCATCGGCGGCCTGCGGATCGGTCGGCGTGGTGCTGCGCGGCGCGGTGAAGCGGGCGAAATACCAGGACGAATCGACGAACGTATCCATCGTATCGGTTTCGCGGACAGAATCCTGGCCGCAGGCCGGGCAGGCCACTTGTTTCCAACTGGCATGGCGATCAAGCGGGTTGCCAGGCGTTTCAAAATCAATCTCGTCCGGCAGTTCGACCGGCAACTGGTCTTCGGGAACCGGCTGTGGGCCACAGCTGGGGCAATGGATGATCGGTATCGGACAGCCCCAGTAGCGCTGCCGCGAAATGCCCCAGTCGCGCAGGCGATAATTGATCTGCCGCGTGCCCTGAGGTGCGCCGTCGAGCAGGGCCTGCTCAAGGTGCTCGGCGACCGCCTGCTTGGCCGCTTCAATGCTGAGACCGTCCAGAAATCCAGAATTGAAAATACTGCCGGGGCCGGTATAGGCCTCATTGTCAATCGTGAAGCCGGCGGCATCGGCATCCGATGGCAGGACAACAGGGGTCACCGGCAATTTATACTTGTTGGCAAAGTCGAGGTCACGCTGGTCATGGGCCGGACAGCCGAAAATCGCGCCGGTGCCGTAATCCATCAGCACGAAATTGGCGACATAGACCGGCAAAGTGCCTGCCTGAAGCGGATGCTTGACGCGCAGTCCAGTGTCAAAGCCGCGTTTTTCGGCGGTTTCCACAGCAACGACGCTGGTGCCCTGTTTGCGGCATTCGGCAACAAAAGCCGCCAGTTCCGCATTGTCTTTGGCCAGATCCTCCGTCAGCGGATGGTCCGGTGACAGCGCCATGAAGCTGGCTCCGAACAAGGTATCCTGCCGTGTGGTGAAGATTTCCAGCGGCTCCCTGCCGGCGCCGTCAAACGCAAACCGGACGGACATGCCTTCCGACCGGCCGATCCAGTTTTTCTGCATCAGGCGGACCTTGTCGGGCCAGCGCGTAAGTCCGTCCAGCGCTGTCAGCAGATCTTCGGAATAGTCCGAAATCCTGAAAAACCACTGGGTGAGTTCGCGCTGTTCGACATCCGCGCCGGAACGCCAGCCTTTTCCGTCGATGACCTGTTCATTGGCCAGCACGGTGCGGTCGACCGGGTCCCAGTTGACCTTGGATTTCTTGCGGTAAGCAATGCCCGCCTGAAGAAAATCCAGAAACAGTTTCTGCTGCTGGTGATAATAGGCGACATCGCAGGTGGCGAATTCGCGTTGCCAATCGAGCGACAGACCCATGGATTTAAGCTGGCTGCGCATGGCGGCAATATTGGCATAGGTCCAGGCCTTGGGATGGACCTTGTTCTTCATCGCGGCATTTTCAGCCGGCATGCCAAACGCGTCCCACCCCATCGGGTGCAGCACGTTGAAACCTTTTGCCCGTTTGAACCGGGCCACCACGTCACCCATGGCATAATTGCGCACATGGCCGACATGAATGCGGCCCGAGGGGTAGGGAAACATTTCAAGCACATAATATTTTTCGCGCGGGTCGTCAGTCTGCGTCGTGAACAGCTCCTGGCCGGTCCAGACTTTCTGCCAGTGGGGCTCAACGATCTGCGGGTTATAACGTTCTGTCTGCACTTTTGCGGAGGCCATATTTCGCGCTCAAATTTCCGGAAGTTGCTTTCAAATCTCGGCGAGACAAACACCAGAAATGACAGCGGCGGTCAACTGCAATAAAAGGCAGGGCAGTGGAATCATCAGCAACAGGACCAATTCATGGCGTGGGCTCCCTCACCAACTCCAGATCCGGACGAGACCATCGCCCGGCTTGCAAAAGTACGCGGCGAAATCGCCGAAGCGGCGCAGCGTTATGAACGCGACCCGGCAGCCATCCATCTGGTGGCGGTCAGCAAGACCTTTGCGGCCGAGGCGCTGGAGCCGCTGTTTCAGCAGGGTCAGCGGGTTTTCGGCGAAAACCGGGTGCAGGAAGCGCAGGGCAAATGGCCTGTATTGCGGGAGCTTTATCCCGATCTGGAGCTTCATCTGATCGGACCATTGCAATCCAACAAGGCGGAAGATGCCATCGCCCTGTTTGATGTCATTGAAACGGTTGACCGCATCAAAATTGCCAAGGTTCTGAAAAAGGCGGAGGACAAGCTTGGTGTGAAGCGGAGTTTCTTCGTTCAGGTCAACACCGGAGACGAGACGCAAAAGGCCGGGGTGACCCCGGCGGAGGCGGTGGCTTTCGTCAGGGCCTGCCGCGACGAAATCGGTCTGAATATTGCCGGGTTGATGTGCATTCCACCCGCCGATGAGGTGGCTGCACCGCATTTTGCGCTGCTGCGTCAACTGGCGGAGGAAGCCGGTGTGTCCGGGCTGTCGATGGGCATGAGCGGTGATTTTGATACGGCGATCATGCTTGGCGCGAGCCATGTGCGCGTCGGCAGCGCCATTTTGGGATCACGGGCGGCTGAACAGTCCCAGCCGCCCGAGTAAGACTGCGAAATCAGGCGATCGACTGGCCGGTTTTTTTCCAGTCTTCCAAAAACGCCGCAAGGCCCTTATCCGTCAGCGGATGTTTCACCAGTGCTTTCAGGGTTGCCGGCGGCGCCGTCACCACATCAGCACCGATCAGAGCAGCCTGTCTGACATGCTCGACGGTACGGATCGAAGCAGCCAGAATCTGGGTCTGGAAATCGTAATTGTCAAAGATGATGCGGATGTCAGCAATCAGATCCATGCCGTCAACGCTCATATCATCGAGCCGGCCGACAAAGGGCGAGACATAGGTCGCGCCGCACTTTGCCGCCAGAAGCGCCTGGTTGGCTGAAAAGCACAAAGTGACATTGGTCTTGTGACCATCGGATGTCAGCGCCTTGCAGGCTTTCAGCCCGTCCAGGGTGAGCGGCACCTTGATGCAGATATTGTCCGCAATCTTTGCCAGCACAGCTGCTTCCTTCATCATGTCGTCATACTCGGTGGCAGTGACTTCGGCGGACACCGGGCCTTCGACGATCTGACAGATTTCCTTGGTGACTTCCAGGATATCGCGCCCGGATTTCATGATCAGGGACGGGTTGGTCGTGACCCCATCGAGCAGACCGGTATCGTTCATCTCGGTGATTTCTTTGATATCTGCCGTATCAACAAAAAATTTCATGGCGGATCCTTCCGTATTTCTAGAGGCTGTATCTTGGTATGGCGTTCAATCGCATATTCTGAATTGCAGCGCTATGGAAGATTTGGCGTAGCTACTATTGTTTAGCAATCAACAGCGCAACTTTCATATTTCCTGTGAAATGTTCTGGCTCTACCGGCCCAAATTCTGGTTTTGCAACCTGTCCGGAATTTTGAAGAGAAAATGATCGGACAGCGCGTATTGCGCTCACCATCAAACGCCTGAACTCCCCTGTTCGGGGGATAGCCCGGCAGGCCCGTTCCATTCACTTTGCAACGATGGGTAGGCGTGTTTTTGGCTTGTCCGATCCAATGGGGAATTTGTCATGTCAGTAAGCGTACCCAAATGGCTCCGAGTAGCCGCATTAGTGAGCGGCGTAAGCCTGATTTCCCACGGCGCGTCCGGCCAGGGCATAGATGTATTTGCGGAACCTGGCCGGGCGGGCGGTATTTCAGCCGACGGGACGGTCTTCGTCGGATCGGACAGTACGTTGTCGTATGATCCTCATGGCTTTGTATGGACCGAGGCCACAGGTGTGCAGAATGTCGGCGGAGTGGCGAACACCCTCGGATTCCAGCTTGATGCGGTTGATGTCTCCGATGACGGGGCGGTCATCGTGGGTACGGCAACGCATGGCGTGCTGGGATCACCGAGTACCGGCAACAGAGCCTATCGCTGGACCCAGACAGGTGGATTTCAGGATCTGGGACATCTGGGGAACAATAATTCCATTGCCCATGGCGTCTCCGGGGACGGGAATGTCATCGTTGGCTGGGCTTTCGATACATCGGCGTCCCGGACTGCGGCATTCCGCTGGACTGACGGTGCGGGAATGCAAAGTCTGGCGCGTATGGATGATCGCGAAACAACTGCGACCGCCTGGGGCGCATCTTTTGACGGGTCGGTCGTTGTCGGAACGTCTTCATATCTAGATTCCTTCACGAAAACGCGTGCCTTTGTCTGGCACCAGGATACCAACACCACAAGCCCACTGCCTTATCTGGCCGGCGAAGAGTATTCGGCGGCTTATGACGTGTCGAATGACGGGACGGTGATTGTCGGTACAGCCTCAGACGGTGCCAGCGGACAAACAGGTGTTTTGTGGCGTGGTGGTGAAGTTATCAAACTTGGCAGCTACAATAATGAAGAGCGGCGCTCAGTTGCCTATGGTGTCTCCGGCAATGGTCTGGTTGTGGTTGGCAGCGCAGACAGCCCTGGTGTTCCGGCCGGGTTCCGCTGGACTGAAGCCACTGGAATGCAGACCATTGAGCAATGGCTTCGCGACAGCGGGGCCACCAGCGTCCTCGACGGAACCACTTACAATGCGCGGGCGGCGAATGAGGATGGCAGCGTCATCATTGGTGAAACCTTTCCCTGGTCGGGCAAGGAGTATCTTTTCATTGCACGGGGAACCGGTGAAACTGCCAGCGGGTCAGGTGGCGGCGGAGGTACAGGTGGCGGAGATACGGGCGGCGGAGGTACAGGCGGTGGAGATACGGGCGGTGGAGATACGGGCGGTGGCGGCGGCGGTGGCAGTGGCGGCGGTACTGGCCTGATCATGCTGAATGATTTGCGAAACAGTCTGGCCAATGCCGCTTCGGCCAACAATTCTGTAGTCGGCGGACTGGGGCTGCTGCTCAACGGAGCAGGCAGCCGTCCGCTTGACCGGCGTACGCCGGTGGGGAAATCGATCGTCTGGCTTGGAGGTGATCTGGGACGGACGGACCGCGGCAGAACGGATAGTAATGTGGCGCTTGGCGAAATTGGATACGGCCATAATTTCGGTGTGTTCCAGCTCAACGGGGCGCTGGGTATTACCGGTACGACAGAAGATACGCTGCTGGGCGGAAAAACCGAGGTTCTGAGCACCTATGCCAAATTTGAAGCGCTGCATAAGCTTCATTCGACGGAAAATGGTGGCCTGTGGGCACTGATCGGCGGTACAGGACTTCTGGGTAAGGCGGATATTTCACGAAATTATCTGATCAATGGCGGGCTGGTTGACAGCTCCGATGGCCGCACGGATGTCTATGGGTTCGGTCTCCGGGCGCGCCTGCAGTGGGAAAATCTGCTGCCATACACCTCGCCCTATGCGGAATTATCCCATGTATCGGCATGTCTGGATGGATATACTGAAACAGGCGGAGCGTTTCCGGCGCGGTTCGACAGACGGTGTGAGCGGTCCAATGAATTGCGGGTCGGCGTGGATGGCAAGGTTCCTGTCAGCGAGACAATCAGTTTGACCGGCACTGTTGAAGCTGTGCACCGGCTGGAGGATGAGGGCAGCGCCGTTTCCGGGCAGGTGATCGGTCTTGGAAGCTTTGATTTTGCGTCCGGGTCGCGCAAGCAGAACTGGCTGCGGGCGGGACTTGGCGTTGAAGCGCAGTTCGGGGAAACGACCTTTTCCATTACGGGAAATGTAACGAGCGAAGGCGGCGCGCCGCAGCATTGGATCGCGTCCAAACTGAGTTTGCAATTCTAGACCGCTTCACACTGGCTTGGAAACAATCCAGGGCGGGTTCACGACTTCATTCAAATCCGTCTTGCAGGGCCGCCCGGTCTGGCTCTAAGACAATGATATGGATGCCAGCAAAACCCGCCTGAACAAGCAACCGGATTTTCCGGACAATATCAGCAATACGATTGTCGATGTGCTGGTTCCTGTCGCGATTGACCGGCCTTACAGCTATCTGGTTCCTGATGGCATGGTTCTGCAGCCAGGTGCGCTTGTCGTGGTGCCGCTGGGGCCGCGCGAGGTGACCGGCGTTGTCTGGCCGTCCCAGCGTAACGACGCGGATGTGCCTTCGGCAAAACTGAAACCGGTTCTGGCGCAACATGATGTGCCGCCGCTGCGCGATGATCTGCTGGATTTTATCGCCTGGCTGGCAGGTTACACATTGGCGCCGCTGGGTATGGTGCTGCGCATGGTGCTGCGAGCGCCTGCCGCCCTGGAGCCGGCAAAGCCGCTGCCCGGCTTTCGGCTGGGCCTGGTTGTGCCTGAGCGGCTGACACCGGCACGCAGACGTGTGCTGGACCAGTTGCAGGAAGGCTTTGCCTGGACCAAACGCGGCCTTGCCGAAGCGGCGGGCGTTGGCACCAGCGTCATAGACGGTCTTGAGAAGCTGGGTGCGGTGGATAAAGTGATGCTGCCGCCGCAGCATGCGTTGCTGCCGCCGGATACATCCTACGGTGTTCCGCAATTGAGCGACGCGCAGCAAGGCGCGGCGGACGTACTGGTGGCGGCAGTCGATGCGGGTGGATTTCAACCGATTCTGCTGGAAGGCATTACCGGATCGGGCAAGACGGAAGTCTATTTTGAAGCAGTTGCCAGAGCGCTTGATCTTGGCAAACAGGTGCTGCTGCTGCTGCCGGAAATCTCTCTGACCAGCGGGTTTCTCGACCGGTTTACCGACCGCTTCGGCACGCGCCCGGCTGAATGGCATTCAGATGTGCCGCCCAAACGCCGGGCGCAGGTCTGGCGCGGGGTGGCCGATGGATCGGTGCGGGCCGTCGCCGGCGCGCGGTCCGGGCTGTTTCTGCCATTTCGTGAATTGGGCCTGGCGATTGTCGATGAAGAACATGAACCAGCTTACAAGCAGGAAGAGGGTGCCATCTATCATGCCCGCGACATGGCGGTGGTGCGGGCGCACAGGGCCGGTTTTCCGGTCATTCTGTCTTCGGCGACACCTTCTGTGGAGAGCCTCAACAACGCCCGCACCGGGCGCTACAAACATGTGGAACTGAGCGAGCGTTACGCCGAGGCGGAACTGCCCGCGCTTGCCACCATCGACATGCGCATTGACGGGCCGGAGCGCGGCCACTGGCTGGCCCCGAAGCTGATTGCGGCCCTGGGTGACACACTGGCTGCCGGCCAGCAAAGCCTGCTGTTTTTGAACCGGCGCGGCTATGCGCCTCTGACTCTGTGCCGGAAATGCGGCCACCGCTTTCAATGCGAGAATTGCTCTGCTTGGCTGGTTGAACACCGGTTTCGCGGCACCCTTGCGTGCCACCATTGCGGCCACACCCAGAAGAAGCCGGAGGCCTGCCCGGAATGCCACAGTACGGACAGTCTGGTGCCTTGCGGTCCGGGGGTGGAACGCATTGCCGAAGAAGTCGAACTGCTGTTTCCGCAGGCCCGGACCCTGATGTTGTCATCGGATTTGCAGGGCGGCGTGCGCCGGATGCGGCTGGAACTGGAAGCGGTCACCAGGGGCGATGTGGATATTGTCGTCGGCACCCAGCTTGTTGCCAAAGGCCATCATTTCCCGCTGATGCGGCTGGTCGGGGTTCTCGATGCGGATCTGGCCCTTGGCCAAGGTGACCCGCGGGCGGCCGAGCGCTGCTTTCAGTTGCTGGCGCAGGTGACGGGAAGGGCTGGGCGGGCCGGTGGCAGCAGCGTCGGGCTGATTCAATCCTACCAGCCGGACCATCCGGTGATCGATGCGCTGGTCAAGGGCGAACCGCATTTGTTTTATGAGCGCGAACTGGCTGAACGCAAGGCAGGCGGGCTGCCGCCTTTCGGCAGGCTGGCAGCACTGATCGTTTCCGGTGAAGACAAGGCAGCGACAGCGTCTCACGCGGCGGCGCTGTCCCGGGCGGCACCACGCACTGAGGGTGTGCGGGTGCTGGGACCGGCTGAAGCACCGATGTCTCTGGTTCGCGGCCGGCACCGCTTCAGAATGCTGGCGCGGGCCTCGCGGGGTTTCGATTTATCGCGCTATGTGCGCGAATGGCTCGGCGCGGCTCCCAAGGCGCGCGGCAGCGTGCGCGTTTCAGTGGATATGGATCCGGTGAGTTTTTTCTAGTCTGGCCTGCCTGCAGCTTCGTAACAACAGCGACACAAAAAGGGTTTTCCCGATGTTTTATCTTGCCGGTCTGTCTGCCCTCATTACCGTTGGTTTCGGTCTCACCTGTCTTATAGCGCCGCGCTATTCCCTGAAACTGATCCATCTTCAAACCATAGCCAGCCGCCCGGAAGCGGTGGCAGAAGGGCGCGGAACTCTTGCGGGCTTTTATCTGGGGGTCGGTTTGCTGTGTCTGTTGGCCCCCTCTGCCGGAGCCTATTGGGCGCTGGCGCTGGGCTGGCTGTTCACCGGTTCCGGACGCGGGATTTCGATGGTGCTGGATAATGGCCGGACACGGTTCAATACCGGCTCCATCCTGTTCGAGTTTGGCCTCGGGGTGGCAGCACTGCCCGCGGCTTTGGTATTGTCGTAACCCGCTGAAACTGAATTTTCATCACGAATCCAGCGGCGAGACCGCCGAAAGACACCCACAGCCATATTGCACCGCGCTGAACCATATGATAGGTCAAGCGCGATTTCACCGGCTACGTTTTTGTGAAGATATCTCCGCCTTTTGCCAAGGCGTTGAAAAAACACAGGATTACTTGTCGGAAACCCGTTGCGGCGGGCGGTGAAAAAGATTCTTGATCCTGAGGAGACGGGGCAAAGGTGACCGAGACTGTTTCTCAAGAAAAATCTGCTGCGCGGACAGATACAGTGTTGTCCGGCGTCGCGACGCGTTATGCAACTGCGCTGTTTGATCTTGGTCTGGAGGAAAATTCGCTTGACCGGATTGAGTCCGATCTGAAATCTTTTTCGGACCTGATAGCGGACAGCAAAGACCTGCAACGTCTGGTGAAAAGCCCGGTTTTTTCCGCAGATGAACAACTGGCCGTCCTCAGCAAGATCTTTGAAAAAGCCGGTTTTTCCGGGTCCGCTGCTAATCTCATCAAGGTTGCCGCGAAGAACCGAAGACTGTTTGCTGTTCCCGGAATGATTACCGCTTTCCACCGGCTTGCCGCCAAACATCGCGGCGAAGTGTCCGCCGATGTGGTTGCGGCGCAGAAACTGGACAAAACACAACTTGACGATCTGAAAAAGGCTCTGAAAAAGAGTCTTGGCAAGGACGTCGCTCTCAATGTGCGTGTGGACCCGTCGATTTTGGGAGGGTTGACCGTCAAGGTTGGCTCCAAAATGATCGACACATCTTTGCGCACCAAACTCAACTCCCTTAAAATTGCATTGAAAGAGGTTGGCTGATGGACATTCGGGCCGCGGAAATATCCGCAATCCTCAAGGAGCAGATCAAAAATTTCGGCGCTGAGGCTGAAGTTTCTGAGGTCGGCCAGGTTCTGTCTGTGGGTGATGGTATCGCTCGCGTCTATGGTCTGGACAATGTTCAGGCCGGTGAAATGGTGGAATTTCCCGGTAATATCCGCGGTATGGCGCTGAACCTTGAAACCGATAATGTCGGTGTCGTGATTTTCGGATCCGACCGTGACATTAAAGAAGGCGACACGGTCAAACGGACCGGCGCAATTGTGGACGTGCCGGTTGGCAAGGGCCTGCTGGGCCGCGTGGTCGATCCGCTCGGCAATCCGCTCGACGGCAAGGGTCCGATTGAATCCGACGAACGCCGCCTGGTGGATGTCAAAGCGCCCGGTATTATTCCGCGCAAGTCGGTGCATGAGCCGATGTCGACCGGTCTGAAAGCCATCGATGCGATGATCCCCATTGGCCGTGGTCAGCGCGAATTGGTGATCGGTGACCGTCAGACCGGCAAAACCGCCATTCTGCTGGATACGATCCTTAATCAGAAATCCCTGCATGAAAGCGGTGATGAGAACGAAAAACTGTATTGCGTCTATGTCGCCATCGGCCAGAAACGCTCTACAGTTGCGCAATTTGTGAAAGTGCTGGAAGAGCGCGGCGCGCTTGAATATTCCATCATTGTCGCAGCAACCGCGTCTGATCCGGCACCTTTGCAGTTCCTGGCACCGTTTGCCGGATGTGCGATGGGCGAATATTTCCGCGATAATGGCATGCACGCGCTGATCTGTTATGATGATCTGTCGAAGCAGGCGGTTGCCTATCGTCAGATGTCGCTGCTGTTGCGCCGTCCGCCGGGCCGTGAAGCCTATCCTGGTGACGTGTTCTATCTGCATTCCCGCCTGCTGGAACGTGCGGCGAAGCTGAATGAAGACAATGGCTCCGGTTCGCTGACCGCATTGCCGGTTATTGAAACCCAGGCAAATGACGTGTCGGCCTATATTCCGACCAATGTGATCTCCATCACCGATGGCCAGATCTTCCTGGAAACCGATCTGTTCTATCAGGGTATCCGGCCGGCGGTGAATGTCGGTCTGTCCGTCTCCCGTGTCGGATCTGCTGCCCAGATCAAGGCCATGAAACAGGTTGCCGGCACAATTAAGGGGGAGTTGGCGCAATATCGTGAAATGGCGGCCTTCGCCCAGTTTGGTTCCGATCTTGATGCCTCGACACAGCGGCTTCTTAACCGTGGTGCGCGGCTTGTGGAGTTGCTGAAACAGCCACAGTTCTCGCCGCTGAAAACCGAAGAGCAGGTCGCAGTGATCTATGCCGGCGTGAACGGCTATCTCGACAAGCTGAAGGTTAGCGAAGTGCGGCCGTTTGAAGAGGGATTGCTGTCCCTTCTGCGCAATGAAAATGCTGAATTGCTGAAGGCGATCCGCACCGAAAAAGCGCTGACGGATGACATCAAGACCAAGCTGAAATCAACGATTGACGCTTACGCGAAAAATTTCGCGTAAGTCGGGTTGCGGGGCGAAGCCGTCTTTGATTGGAAGGGCGTTTTCAGGATAAATGCAAAATGCATGATTGATGGCAGTGCCGTCTCATCCAGGAAAAAGTAGACTACCATGCCAAGTTTGAAGGATCTAAAAAACAGGATCGCCTCCGTCAAGGCGACGCAGAAGATCACCAAAGCCATGCAGATGGTTGCGGCGGCGAAACTGCGCCGTGCCCAGAACGCGGCTGAATCTGCGCGCCCCTATGCTGAGCGCATGGATGCGGTCCTGGCGAATATCAGCGCGGCCATGGAAGGCCGGGATGATGCGCCAATGCTGATGAGGGGCACCGGCGACGATCAAACCCATCTGCTGGTGGTCTGCACCGCAGAGCGCGGTCTGTGCGGCGGTTTCAATTCCTCGATTTCCCGGCTTGCCCGAAAACGCATCCGCGAGTTGAATGCCGCCGGCAAGACAGTCAAAATCCTCTGCGTCGGCAAGAAGGGCTATGATGCGCTGAAGCGCGAATTCGCCAGCCAGATCATCAAGGTCGTTGATCTGCGCGAATTCAAAAATATCGGTTATGAAAACGCGCAGACTATCGGCAAGATGATTATCGCGATGTATGAAGCCGGCGAATTCGATATCTGCAGCCTGTTCTTCTCACGTTTTCAGTCGGTGATGTCGCAGATACCGACAGAGCAGCAGATTATTCCGGCGAAGGCCCCTGAGGGCACGCAGGAAGGAACAAGCAGCGCTTCGGTTTACGAATATGAACCAAGCGAAGAAGAAATTCTCGGTGATTTGTTGCCCCGCAACCTGTCGGTCCAGGTGTTCCGTGCATTGCTAGAAAATGCCGCCTCTGAACAAGGTGCGCGCATGAGCGCGATGGACAGCGCAACCCGCAATGCAGGTGAAATGATCGACAAGCTGACGATGACCTATAACCGTCAGCGTCAGGCTCAGATTACCAAAGAATTGATTGAAATTATTTCGGGCGCAGAGGCGCTCTAGAACGCAAGGACAGGACAAAAGTCATGGCTGAAAAAAAAGGTGGAAAAATCACTCAGGTGATCGGCGCGGTGGTGGACGTTCAGTTCGATGGCCATTTGCCGGCGATTCTGAATGGTCTTGAAACCATGAATGGTAAAAATCGCATGGTTCTGGAAGTTGCCCAGCATCTGGGTGAGAACACAGTGCGGACGATTGCCATGAACACTACCGAAGGTCTGGTTCGCGGACAGTCAGTCTCCGATACGGGCAAGGCCATCTCTGTGCCTGTCGGTGTCGGTACACTCGGCCGCATCATGAATGTGATTGGCGAACCGGTGGATGAAGCCGGTCCCATAGAAGGCGAGGCGATGCGTGAAATTCACCAGGACGCACCGCCCTTCACTGAACAATCCACAGAAGCTGAAATTCTGGTCACCGGTATCAAGGTGGTGGATTTGCTTGCGCCTTATGCAAAGGGCGGCAAGATTGGCCTGTTTGGCGGGGCCGGCGTTGGTAAAACCGTTCTTATTCAGGAACTGATCAACAATGTGGCGAAAGCCCACGGTGGTTACTCGGTGTTTGCCGGTGTCGGCGAGCGCACCCGCGAAGGCAATGATCTGTATCATGAGATGATTGAATCCGGCGTGAACCAGCCTGGCGGCGGCGAAGGCTCCAAATGTGCGCTGGTGTTCGGCCAGATGAATGAGCCTCCCGGAGCGCGCGCCCGTGTCGCGCTGAGCGGTCTGACCATCGCTGAGCATTTCCGTGATCAGGGTCAGGACGTTCTGTTCTTCGTCGACAATATTTTCCGCTTTACCCAGGCCGGTTCTGAAGTGTCCGCCCTGCTGGGCCGTATCCCGTCCGCTGTTGGCTATCAGCCAACGCTTGCGACCGATATGGGTATGATGCAGGAACGTATTACGACAACGACAAAGGGCTCCGTCACCTCGGTGCAGGCGATTTATGTGCCTGCGGATGATCTGACTGATCCGGCACCTGCCACATCATTTGCCCACCTTGATGCGACAACGGTTCTGAACCGTGCGATTTCGGAAAAAGGCATCTATCCGGCTGTCGATCCGCTTGATTCCACATCCCGTATGCTCGACCCGATCATCGTTGGCCAGGAGCATTATGATACAGCGCGCCGGGTTCAGGAAATTCTGCAACGCTACAAGGCCCTGCAGGACATTATCGCTATTCTGGGCATGGACGAATTGTCGGAAGAGGACAAGATTGCCGTGACCCGCGCCCGCAAGATCGAGCGCTTCCTGTCTCAGCCGTTTTTCGTTGCTGAAGTGTTTACCGGCTCTCCCGGGAAACTGGTTTCGCTGGAAGATACAATCCGGTCCTTCAAGGGGCTTGTTGAAGGCGATTATGACCATCTGCCGGAAGCTGCCTTCTACATGTGCGGGTCGATTGATGATGCACTGGAAAAAGCCAAGAAAATGGCGACGGAAGCCGCGTAAGCTGCAGGTCCTGGTAATCAAGAAGAGGCAGTGTGATGGCCGAAACCTTTCCGTTTGAACTGGTGTCCCCGGAGCGCCTGATCCTGTCAGAAGATGTGATCCAGGTGCTGATTCCGGCTTCCGAAGGCCAGATGACGGTGATGAAAAATCACGCGCCGGCCATGACAACGGTGAAACCGGGTCTGGTTGTGGTCAAGCGTGCCGATGGCAGCGAAGAAACCATTTTTGTTGAAGGCGGGTTTGCTGACATCAATGATAACGGCCTGAGCCTGCTAGCGGAAATTGCCATGCTGACCAGTGAGCTGGACAGCGAAACGCTGGCTGCGCGCCTGAAACATGCTCAGGATGCTGTCAATGAAGCTGAAGGCGATGCAAAAGATGTGGCGGGCCTGCACCTGTCCGATCTGGAGCATATCAAAAACTCGCTGGCGCTTTGATCGCAAACCGCAACAGCAAGCAATCCAGATATGAACAAGAGCGCGGCCTGCGTCTCAGCCTCTGGCATTACATGATGCGCCCCCGGGCCGAAGGGTCGCTTTCGATTTCTGCTTTGGTCGGGGCGGTCAAAATTGGCTATCCGACCGCTCTTGGAGCCATCGCCTCCGTGACGCTGTCGGCGGCTATCCAAGTGCAGTTCGAGGCAAATCGTTGTGGATCGCCGTTGCCGCCACGGCGGCTTGGCCCATCGCATAGGCGATCTGATCAAGCCCGTCCGTAACGTCTCCGATAGCATAAACTCCATCGATGCTGGTTCGCTGCTTGGCGTCGGTGACGACGCAACCGTCCTCACACAGGCGTGCACCGAGCCTGGACACCAGGTCTGAACGCGCGGTCGTGCCCAAGGCGACGTAGAGTGTGTCAAAATTCCGTGTCACGCCATTTTCAAGCGTTGCGATGACGTGCGAATCCGATAGCGACAGGTATTTCATAGGTGATTCCAGAACGCCGATACCGTCCTTTGCAATCGCCAGAGAGCCGTCGTTCGGAATCAGCGTAACCGTTGTTGAATAGTCGCGGATGAAGCGCGCTTCAGCAAAGCCGTGCGCACCACTGCCGAGGACGGCGATGCGCTTGCCGCGGATTTCAAAGGCGTCGCAGACCGGGCAGTAACGGATCAACCCGTTGCCCAGACCCTGATCGTGGTTGCTGATAGACAGGGGCGGCCGATGATTGACGACACCGGAGGCGAAGATGACGTTGCGCGCGGTTTCGACACGGTGATCGGTTGTGATATGGAACAGGTCATCCTGCTTTTCGACCGCGCCGACTGTCCCGGTTTCGATTCTGGCACCATAGAGTTCCGCATGAGCGCGCATCCGGTCAAGAAGATCACGCCCGGATATGCCGTCTGGGAATGGCGCCAGATTGTGCGTTTTCGGAATCATCCGGGCCCGCCCTTCCTGAGCGTCATAAACCGTAACGCTCCGCAGGAACCTGGCAAGATAAAGCGCAGCGGTCAGTCCCGCAGGGCCGCCACCCACGATGATGCAGTCTTTCATGTCCGGTTTTCCATTCAGGCAGGCTCCCTATACAGGCCAATTCTGACCAAGCCATCGCGTCTATGCAGATCTCCTGAAAATCAGCAGGCAGAGATTCTCGGCAGAACCTGGAGGCATTTTTCGGCTCTTGGTCGGCAACAGCGAAGGTGAAGTAGATCGGCACCATTTACTGCAAAGAGCCCGGACTGCGCCGGGCTTTCTGTTACTGGTTCAGTTTCAGATTGTCGGCAATGCCGCCGAAGATATCGGCAACCTGCTCGTAGACGCTGCGTTTGAACGGTACGATCAGGTCAGGGACCTGCTGCAGATCGACCCAGCGCCAATCGGAAAATTCGGCCTCGAAGGCTCCGCCACCCGGAGCCTGAACATTAATCTCGGACTCATCGCCGGTGAACAGGAAAGCAAACCATTTTTGCCGCTGGCCGCGATATTTCCGCCGCCAGTCCTTTTTGATGATCTGGGGCGTCAGTTCATAGGTGAACCAGTCCGGCGCTTCGGCCAGTAATTCAGTGCTGCGCACGCTGGTTTCCTCAAACAGTTCGCGGTGGGCGGCCGGAAGCGGATCTTCCCCCTTATCGATGCCGCCTTGCGGCATTTGCCAGGCAAAGCTCATGTCGTCCTGTTCGGGCAAAGTCTCTGGCATTCCCGCCCGGCGACCGACCCAGACCTTGCCTGATTTATTGAACAGGGCGATCCCGACATTGGCGCGATAGGGCAGCTGAGTGTCTGTGTTATCCATGGCGCTGGCCACAGGGCTTGTTTTGGCGGCTTTGATTATTCTGTTTCATAGACCCTGCCATTAAAATCCTCTTTGAGTTCCTGCATGATCTCGCCGGGCGAAGGCAGACTGGCGGCGGCATGGAACCTCTCCGGGTCCCAGAGGCCGGCGCGTTTCAGTGCCTTGGCGCATTGAAAATAGATTTCCTGAATGGTGATGATAATGACCGAGCGGGGCGCTTTGCCCCCGACGCTGTGAGCTGTGAGGAGGTCAGGATCTATGCTGATAACAGCCGTTCCGTTGACGCGCAGGGTGGTGTTGGTCCCCGGTATCAGTAACAGCAACGCTATTTGTGGATTCAGCACGATGTTGCGCAGAGAATCCAGTCTGTTATTGCCTGGGCGATCCGGGATCAACAGCGTTTTCCGATCCCGAACGAAGACGGCCTGACCGGCGTCGCCGCGCGGAGAGCAATCCAGCCCTTGTGGTCCGATAGTTGCCAAGGCGACGAAGGGAGCGGCTTCAATCAAGCGCTGATACTGATGGGTGATGTGGTCACGGACCTTGATCAATGCGGCTTCCGGGATGCTGCCATAAAGAGCTTCAAGTTGAGATATCTCGGTTACCAGGGTCATGACGGGGCGGGTTCCGGCTTTAGATGTTGTCGTGGTTCACTGTAAACATGGAACGATCTAACCTGCCACCGTGCATTCGGCAATACAATCGAAGTTGACGCAAGATCCTGCGACACAGCCAGGATCTTGCGAACCAGCATTGCCGGTATCAGATCCCGGGTATGGACAGATTGATCGCCGTGCTGAGTGGAATCAGGGTAATTCCGCGCTGTTGGGTCAGGCGCGCCCATTCGGCCAGAGTTTCCACGGTCGCTGAACGCAGTTCGGCATATCCCACAGCCAGACCATTCCGGCTGGAGAGTTCCTCCAGCTGGATCAGATGTTGTTCAATCGATGCCCGTGTTGGTTCCTTGTCCAGCACTACATCCACTCTCAGAAAAGGCATATGGCCGAATTTATCGGTCGAAACCTCCGCCGCTGAGTCTTTTGCCACACTGCGCACGGAAGTAGCCGGGTCGACAAAGGCCAGACCGCGCCTGTTCAGCTCGGTCATCAGAGCCGTCAATGCCGGTTTATCTGCGGTAAAACGGGCGCCCATCGATGGAATGACCCCGATATAATTCGTCCACCGGGACAGAATCCACTCCAGTTTCGACTGGTTCTCGATCACGCTTGCATCAACCAGAAGCGTGTGCGGGCCAGGATCATTGTCGGGAAAATTGAACGGCTCCATGGGGGCCTCAATCAACAATTCAAAGCCGTTTTCGCGCGCCTGTTTTTTCCATTTTTCACGCTTGCCGGAGTAGCTGGAAAACGCCAGTGCTGTCGTCGGTGGCAGGGCAATGATAGCTTCCTCAGTGGCGCGCTCGGATAATCCGACTCCGCCGATGATCAGAGCGATCTTCGGTCCATCAGGAATGAATTTTGCCGGGCGAGCATAAGCGGAAAAGGCTGTCTGTCCGTCACTGGAGTATCCGTCTTGATCAAGCTGTTTTTGGTGTCCAGTTTCGATCCTGTCTGATGAGGGTGTTGGCCAGTTCGATCAGCTTTCTCATCAGGGCTGTCAGCGCGACTTTCGCGGGTTTTCCGGCCTGGATCATGGCCTGGTACTTTTGCCGGAGGTCCGGGTTGTAGCGAGCGGCGACGAGGGCGGGCATGTAGAGCGCGTCGCGCAGGAATTTTCGCCCGCCCTGGATGAACGCTTTGCCGCGCCATTGGCCGGATTGACGTGTCATCGGGGCGAGACCTGCAAGGCTGGCGGCTTGTTTTCTGCCCAGCGTGCCGATCTCGGGGCATTCGACGAGAATCGCGACGGCTGTAACCTGCCCGAGGCCTGGAATGGAGGAAAGAATGTCCAATGCCCTCACGCGCTTGGGCGATCTGCGCAGAAGCGCCAGCGATGCCTCTTCCACCTCGGCGAGCTGGCGTTTGATCTGATCGAGGCGCGCCTTGGATTGGCGTTTCAAGATGGCCAGGGTCTGCGTCTTCATCCGGTTCAAGAGGCGGGTGCGTTCCTTGACCAGAGCCATGCGGGCAATCTGCAACTGCTTGAGTGCGTGTTGGTTTTTGTCCGCCGGGCGATCTGGCACAAGATCAAGCGCCGACCCCATCACGGCGAGAATGCGCGCATCTACCGCGTCGGTCTTGGCCCGTGTGCCACGCGCCTGGGCAAAGCGTCTTGCCTGTAGCGGGTTCACCTTCACCATTGGCAAGACCCCGGCAAAGCAATGCTCAAGGGCGGCGTGATAGGCGCCGGTCGCCTCATAGACAACCAGGTGAGGCATTTGCGCGCCGATCCAGAGTCGTAGCGCACGCAGACCGGCCGGGGAATTGGTAAAATGCGCCGCCTCGCCGGTGCTCAGGCGATGGGCGTCGAGAGTGGCTTTCGAGATGTCTATTCCGATGGTATCTTTCATTGTCTTCGCGTGTCCTATGCTTGTCGTAGAGGGCTTTGCGCCGCTCTGTATCCGTTCAGGCCTCAGGCGAAGACGACGGCTGATCACACTCTAATACGGTCCTTTTCTGACCAAGCGTTTGACGATCCAGCCGCCGCCACTGCACGCCACAAATGACGGGGCGTGCAGTGGCTCATTCTTCGCAGAATGGCCGGGAAAATCATAAGACAAGCGTTTAGGAATGAGGCCCGCGCCGGAACGGCTGACCAGATTATCGACGGGAAAGACCGACAGGCGCTGCAGGTCAGAACTGGAGGACACGAATTCATTGGTGATCGACGGATTGGCTGCTACCGGGACGTCTTCCTGCTGAGATGCAGGGGCATCTGAGACACCGGCCTGCCGTTGTGCTGTTACTTCGGCCAGAACTGTTGCGCGCGGGGGTGATAGTGTCACAGTGGAGACATCATCGGGATCTGGCGTCATGCTGGGACGGACATTTGCGACACCGACAAGCCCCGCATCGATCAGAATCGTATCTGTTTCGATGAACACACTTGCCTGTGGCCGGCCGCCCAGCGGATCATTCACCAGAAGCACCCAAAGACCCATTGCTGCCAGCAAAATGGCGCTGACAACGGTAAGCCCAATCATGGCCGGACCGGATGACCCGGACTTTTTTTCGGCGGAATCCTGTTGTGGTTCAGCCAATGGAACGGAAAAATCAGTCAAGTGACACTGCTTTCAGCCTGTTACCCCGGTTTTAGAGGCGCAAAACTAGCAGGTACATGGTGAAGAATTGGTTTCTTTCGGGTGTCTGCCCCGCGCAATGTCCGGGCCGGCTCATCCGGAGTGTTCCATGTTTCAATGTAATCATGGAATACTCCGGCAGTTAGCAGCACTTGTTAAAAGCGCAAAGCCCGCCGGAATGAACCGGCGGGCTTTGCGGTCTGTTTGGCTGGCAGGTATCCACCAGCGGCGTCAGATCGGCGCTTTAGTTCGGAATGCCCTGCGAGGGGTCCGGTGGGAAGCTGGCATTGACCTGAATACCTTTCAGCAAATCGTAGGCAAAATTGAGTTGCTTGTCATCTTTCGGGTCAGGCGGCACATAGGCCGAAGATCCGGATTTTTCTTCTTCATCGGCCTGGTTTTCATTCGTAAGGTGGCCAGGCAGTGACGCTTCTCCGCGGGGCTCTTCACGCCCTTTCATATCTTCCGGCAGTTCCTGAATAATGCGAATGTCCGGAACAATACCCTTGGCCTGAATTGACCGGCCCGCAGGGGTGTAATAACGCGCCGTTGTCAGTCTCATTGCGCCCTCAGAGCCCAGCGGGATAATGGTCTGCACCGAACCCTTGCCGAAGGACCGGGTTCCAAGGATGGTCGCGCGGCGGTGATCCTGAAGTGCACCGGCAACAATTTCCGAAGCGGAAGCGGCACCGCCATTGACCAGAACAATGATTGGTTTGCCATCGATCAAATCGCCGCTGCGAGCGGAAAAGCGCTGGCTGTCCTCATTGTTGCGGCCACGGGTGGAGACAATTTCACCGCGTTCCAGAAACGCATCGGAAACGGCAATCGCCTGATCCAGAAGACCACCGGGATTATTGCGTAAATCCAGGACATAGCCTTTCAGCTCATCTTCGGGCAGAGTTTGCTTTATTTCCGCTATGGCATCTTTGAGACCATCATAGGTCTGATCGGTGAACTGGGTCAGCCGGATGTACCCGATCCCGTCTTCCAGACGGAAGCGGACAGAGCGGATTTTGATGATATCGCGTATGATGGTGATATCAAACGGCGCGCCGTCGCCGCGGCGTATCGTGACCGTCAGCGGTTCTTTGACCGCGCCCCGCATCTTTTCAACTGCCTCATTGAGCGTCAGCCCCTGAATCTGCTCTCCATCCAGGTGGGTGATCAGGTCGCCGGGTTGAACCCCGGCTTTGGCAGCCGGTGTATCGTCAATAGGCGTCACGACTTTGACGTAGCCGTCTTCCATCGTGACTTCAATTCCAAGGCCGCCAAATTCACCGCGAGTCTGAACCCGCATATCCTGGAAAGCCTTCGCATTCATGAAGCTTGAATGCGGATCAAGCGAGGTCAGCATACCGTTGATAGCCGATTCGATCAGATCGCTGTCACCCGGTTCTTCAACATAATCGCTGCGTATGCGCTCAAACACATCACCAAACAGGTTGAGCTGGCGATATGTGTCGCGGCTCGCTGCTTCCGCAGGAGCGCCAATAACCGGCAATTGGGTTACGCCTACCATGCCTGCAGCGCCAATCAGGACGCCTGCAACCAGAGTGACAACTGATTTGTTTATCATCATTATGCCCTTCAAATTTCCTTGCCGGATAGTTTACCGCAAAAGTTTATCCATCCAAATCATTTTCGGTGGATAATTTGACTACCCACCAAGGTGACGGATCGATCGAATTTCCGTCTTTTCGAAACTCAACATATAGCGCGACGGGCCTGTCTGTCACCTTACTATCCGTTAGGGATTGTGCGTCAGATGCGGTGGTGGCTGCCACGTTTTCAATTTCCAGACTGACAAGTCTGCGTGACCCCATTGTGGCAATCGGTTCGCCGGACAGAACAAATTGACCTAATTCCACGTTGATTGTCTCCATGCCGGCCAGAACCAGATGATAATCATCACCTGCATTGAGAATAATCAATTGTCCATAGGTGCGGAATGGACCGGCATAGACGACCCAGCCGTCGGCAGGGGATATCACCCGGCTCTCGGCGCGGGATGTCAGGGTGATGCCCTTGCTGTTGACGCCGGTTTCGTCCGGTGCCCCAAAGGCTGTCTGCAAAGCCCCGTTAACCGGCAGGGGCAACAGACCCCTGGCGTCTTCGAACGGAATTGCGGGTGCGATGCGGCCCTGGTCGCCGAGCGCTCGCAACTTGGCCTGCTTGGTGCGTACTGCTGCCCGGTCTGCGGCCTTGCGCTGCGCCGCTTCCGCGGCTTTGACGGAATCCTGTTGCGCTTTCTGCACGGCTGCAATCTGACTTTCCATCGAACCGATCAATTCTTTAAGACTGACCGCCTGTTTTGCCAGTTCAGCCGCCTTCTGTTGCTGGATGGCAAGTTCCGATGTTGATTCGCTGGCTTCCTCGCGTTTCTTGTCGATCAGCAGTGCAAGCCGCGTCTGTTCTTCACTCAGAGACTGATAATCGGTGCGCAACTGGTTGGTGGCTTCCTCAATTTCGGTGCGGACAGCGACCAGTTCGTCCAGATCTTTGGCCAGCGTTTCTGCCTGTTCCCGGACATCGGGCAAAACTGCGCCGATCAGTATGGCGCTGCGGATGGCGCTCATGACATCTTCTGGCCGGACCAGCAGTGCCGGAGGAGGTGAGCGGCCCATGCGTTGCAGCGTGGCGAGAATTTCAGACAGCAGAGCCCTGCGTTTCAGCAGCGACAGGCGGATGACTTCCTCGGTCTGGAGAGAGGCATCGAGCCGGACTTCTGAATTGGAAATGCGGTCCTCCAGCGTTCTGGAGCGCTGCGCGGCCTGAATGAGTTCGGTATTGAGCGTGGCGCGGGTCTGCTCCAGTGTGGTGACATCCGCCGCCAATTCAGCCTCGCGTTCCGCGCTGACCTTCATGGTTTTCTGCAGATTGGCCAGATCCTTGGTGCGCTGCTCCATTTCCAGCCGCAATTTGGCTTCGCGCGGCGTTTCGGCAAAACCCGATCCTGCCGAGACACTCAGGACCGTCAGAACCACACAGCGGATGAGGAAAGAAATCATGAGGCCTGTTTACCGCACACTGGAGCACATTTTATGAATAACGAGCATTGCTGAACCCAATCCCTCGAGCATTTGGTGACAGCGACGCACCCGATGCGCTGCACCGCGAAATGTTGCTTGCCTGGCCTGACGAGGAAATCTGATTCATCAATTACAGCATCATTCATAAAACGTGCCGGTGCTCCAGTCAAAAGCGGCAATTCGCAGTCTGGACCGGTTCAGTCGCGGTGATAGGGATGCCCCGACAGAATTGTGATGGCGCGATAAATCTGTTCGGCCAGCAGGCAGCGCACGATCTGATGCGGCCAGGTCATTTGACCCAACGCGATCTTGTCAGTCGCCGCTGTCAGCAGGGCATCGCCATGTCCATCTGCACCGCCGATAAAAAACCAGGCTTCCGCTACGCCGTCATCGCGCCGGGCCGACAGAAGGTCAGTAAAGCTGCGGCTGCTATGTCCACTTCCGTGCTCGTCAAGGACAAATTTTGCAGCCTCCGGAGGCGCTGCATTCAGCAACAATTCAGCTTCCTGCGCTTTACGTTCAGCCGGCCGAGGCGCGCGCGACTCGTTGAATTCGACGATCCGCAACGGTCCAAGTCCGAGCCCGCGTCCGGCCTTGTCGATGCGCTTTGTATAGCGCGCGCACAAATCCTGTTCCGCGCCGCGTTTCATCCGCCCGATGGCGGCAATCACCAGTTTCACAGGCTCAAGCGTTTGCCGGGACTGTAGCTGGTTTCATATCATCGTCCTGTGCACGCCAGATTTTTTCGATGTTGTAAAACTCCCGCACTTCAGGGCGGAAGATGTGCACAACAACATCACCGGTATCGACCAGCACCCAGTCGCAGGCCGGCAGGCCCTCAACAGATGCACGGCCAAGGCCTGCGGTTTTCAGATCGCGCAGCAGGTGATCGGCAATCGCATTGACATGCCGATGGGAACGCCCGCTGGCGACTACGATGTGATCGAACAGGGGAGATTTACCGGTTATATCGATGGGAAGGGTTTCTTCGGCCTTGGAGTCATCCAGACTGGCAAGGACAATTTTGAGGGCGTCTTCCGAAGTAATTCCGGATTCTGCCGCTGCCTCTGACAGGGACGGTGCTGACGGCACGCTCCCGCGCTTTTTCGGCGCAGTGTCGGAGGACGGAGCCTGTAATGGCATGGTCAGGGTTTTTATCCTTTCTTGTTTCAACAAGCCTGCCGTTGGAATATCTCTGTCATGTCAGGTGCCGGAGAAGTGCTGTCCGGGCCAGCCCAAACAGACCAGCCACATCAAAGCCCCGGCTTTCATGCGAAGAAATTTTCCGATAACGGCCACACGGTCAACGATCATAAAATCTCGTTTGAGTGAACGGCTATTTACCTTTGCGGGTGGCATACACCAGACGCATCTCTAAAATAAGCCCTGAAGGGCTACAGTTTCAAGACTCTTTTACAACAATCATAACAGGTGCTGCAGATCAGCATTTGCGCCGCATAGCAGCACACCGACCCGTTCGCCAGGTTTTGGACAATAGGTTCCATGCATCAAAGCAGCCAGAGCAGTGGCACCACCGGCTTCGGTAACTATCTGAAATTTATTCCATATAGCCTTCTGAGCAGCGATTATGGCAGCATCGGGAACAGTCACGGAAGCCGACAGAAGATCGCGGCAGATCTGATAGGGCAGACAGCCAATTGATTTTGCTCCAAGACTGTCGATGGCGACCGAATTGTTTTCAACATTTACGGGTTTTCCCGCTGCCATGGCCCTGGACAGGCAGGCGGACCCCTCAGGCTCCACCGCAACCACCTGGCACTGATTCCCGCAAGCGGCAAGAATTCCGCTGATCAGACCGCCTCCGCCAACCGCCACCAGCAGAGTATCGAGTGGCCCAGCCTGGTCGAGCCACTCTACGGCAACAGTTCCCTGTCCGGCGATGGTTTCGGCAGCATCATAGGCGTGCACCGCCAGGGCTCCACTTTCCTGCTGATAGGCCTCGCACAGGGCGAGCGCATCTGCATAGTGCGCGCCCGCCACAACAAGTTCCGCTCCGGCATTGCGGATTTTGGCCTGTTTTGCTGCGCTGGAGACCTCCGGCACGAAGATTCTGGCTTTGTGGCCGAGCCGCGCCGCAGCAAAGGCAACGGCAGCGCCGTGATTGCCGCCGGAGGCCGCGGTCACACCGGCTTCGGGAACCGTCCGGCTGAGCAGATTATTGAAGGCGCCACGGGGTTTGAAAGAACCGGTGTGCTGGAACAGTTCCAGTTTCAGGGAAACCGGCGTGTCATGGTTGCAAAAGTCACCATCGCTGAGCATCACCGGGGTGCGCCTTATATAGGGTCTGATGCGCTGATGGGCTTTTTGGATGATGTCAGGGCTGATCATTTGGTTTCGCAATCCGGCTCCGGTTCGAAATTCTGTCAAAGTGGGTGTGGTTTCGGCGTCTGGCTTTTACTGCCAACTGTCTGCCGGTGCGGACCGATTACACGCTTTGACACCATCGCCATCGGTCGCTCCAGCGAAGTCTGCTCGGCGATCAGCGGCAGATCCTCCAGACCGGAACGGGCGGCCCTTGCGGTCAGTTCAAACAGGGCGGAACTGGCGCGTTCCGTGGCCTGTTCCAGATCACCCGTGAGGAGATGATGGCCGAGCAGCAGAGCGGCAAACAGATCGCCGGTGCCATGGGGCGCATGGGGCATGGCAAGATGCTCGAACAGCAGCGCTGACGCCTGCGGTGCTGTCAGCAGATTGCCAATATGATTGGCCATCAGCCCGCAGACGCTGGTCACGGCGATTCGTCCCGGCGCGGCGTTGCCTGCCAGTTGCGCCAGCGCGGCCGGCGCTGTTCGTTCGGTGCCCTGTTGCAATGCAGTTTTGGCGCGTTCCAGCCAGCACAGTTCAAATACGTTGGGGGTGGCGATATCACAAAGCGGCCAGAGTTGATCGCGCATCGCATTTGCCACGGCGTCTGAAATATACAGCTTGTCGCCATCACCAAGCACCGGGTCGCACAGATAGATCAGTTCAGGATGGATCGTCTTCAACCTGTTGATGGCCTCGGCTATGACAGGGATTTGTGCGGCATCGCCAATATATCCGGTGAGAACTGCCGCGATGTCCTGCTGTTCAGCCAGCTTCACCAGATCGTTCAGACATCCGCGCAAAAACTCTGTCGAGGTGACGTCGCGCACCGACGGCTGGCGGCCGGGGTGACGCGGCAGGCTGACGGTGGGCACAAACCATACCGGAAAGCCGAGCCGCTCCAGAGCAAAGCAGGCGAGACGGCCGCCTACTGATCCATCGGCGACAAGGCTTGAAATAACAAGAACCGCCGGTCTGGCGTTTTTCTGAAGAGGCGAGGGCATCAGATCAGGTTTTCCTCCTGCAAGGGTTGTTTTTCGACAATCCGCTCAAAGCCAAGTCGGGACAGATCGAGGGTCTGATAGGCGCCATGGAGAATCAGTTCGGCAACGCCACGTCCCGCAGCCGGGCCCTGCTGCAGGCCGATGCCGGAGAATCCGTTGGCAAAGTAGAAATTGGCCAGACGGGTATGTGGCCCCAGAACCGCAGTTTGATCAAAGCTGTTATAATCATAGTGACCTGCCCAGGCTCGGATCGGTTTGAGGGATTTCAGGGCCGGGATACGCGCCATCAGAGCTGGTTTAATGATGCGTTCGAACAGCTCATGGTCGGGTTCAAAATCGTCGGCATCGCAGCGCTGATCTTCTGCCATATGCGGCGAAACGCCGCATAAATGGAAGGGTTCTTCGGGGCGCAGATAGACACCCGTCGGGTCTACCAGAGCCGGCATTTCGGTCAGGGCAGCGCCGCCATGAACGACAAACACGGTTCGTTTTCTAGGTTCGACCGGCAAACGAATGCGCGCCATTCGCGAGAATGTCCCGGCGTTCGGACCGGTGGCGTTGACCAGATGGCCGCATTTCAAGCGTCGCCCGGCATCCAGCATGACGGACCTGATTTCCGTATCGGAATGGTCGATCTCGGCGACATAACCCTTTATCAGCGTGACATCCCAATCGCGGACGGCGCTGCGCATCGAGCTGTGCAAGCGGTGAGAATCAAACCAGCCCTCATTTGACAGGCCCAAAGCGCCTGCAGCCAGATCGTCTGTTGCCAGCCAGGGAAAATGCTGTTGCAGCAGGGCCGGTGTCAGCAGCGCGATGTCTGCTTTCAGTTTGCGCTGTCTTGCGACATTAGCCGACAAGGCATCTTTGCCCTCCTGTCTGGCGAGAAACAGATAGCCATGTTGCTGAAAGCCAAGATCGACATTTTGTTCCTTGGCAAATTCCTTGAGAAATTTTGCACCATAGAGCGACATCTGGATGTTTTCTTTGAGCGAAAACTGCTGCCAGATTCCGGCAACTGACAGGCTGGTTGAAGCGTGGCTGAAGCTGGGGTCGCGTTCAACAATGGCTATCGTACCGGCAAAGCCGAGAGCTCTTAAATGCCAAGCGGTTGATACACCGACAATACCACTTCCGATAATGATGACATCAAATATATTCTGCACTTGGAACCGCTGGCTTATGCACCTGGCATCTGACCGTGGGTGTAACAGGTTCGAATCGGCCGCGCCATGAAAAGACTGCTGACAGGCAGGCGGTTTCTTGGCAATAAGGTAAAAACGATTTGTTGGATCAACTATGGCCAAACCATCTTCCTATCGCAGTATTCTTTATGTGCCGGCCGTCAATCCACGAGCCCTGGCAAAAGTTCTGGACAGCCCCGATGCACTGGGCGCTGACGCAGTGATTTTTGATCTGGAAGACGCGGTGGCGCCGCTGCGGAAAGCGGAGGCACGCGAGGCGTTGCGCCAGGCCCTGGCGGGACCGCGGCCTGCGACCCGCATTCTGGTGCGCATCAACCCGCTCGACAGTGCATCGGGCGCAGAGGATTTTCTGGCGGTTCTGGCAATGGCGCCAGACGGGATCGTCCTGCCGAAAGTTGACAGTGCTGCTGACATAGAGGCAGCGCTGAGCGCGTTCGAGGCCAGCGATGCATCACCATCAATCCGGCTGTGGGCGATGATTGAAAGCCCGCTCGCGGTGTTGAACTGTGCTGAGATCGCGGCAATGGCGAAGGGTGATGATCCAAGGCTGGAAGCGCTTATGCTGGGCACCAACGATCTGGCCCTGATTACCGGAACGCCGCTGATCGACGGCCGGCAGGCCTATCTGCCATGGATCATGCAATGCCTTGCGGCAGCGCGCGCCCATGGCGTGGCGCTGATTGATGGTGTTTATACCGATCTGCACAACAAAACCGGTTTCAAGGATGAGTGTGAACAGGGCGTGGCATTGGGTCTGGACGGAAAAAGCCTGATCCATCCTGGACAAATTGCAATCTGCAGCGCAGCTTTTACGCCGTCAGAGGCCGAGATCCACGAAGCTGAAGCGATCTGCAGAGCGTTTGCCGAGCCGCAGAACTCCGGCAAGGCGGTGTTGACAGTGAACAATAAAATGGTCGAATTTCTCCATCTTAAAGCGGCAAGGCGAACGCTGATGAAGGCAGGCCTGCTGCCCTGAACAGACGAATTGCGCAATTTAGATACAGGATTTGGCATGAGGCTTTACAGATATATCACCGGAGCGGACGATTCGGCTTTTTGCAAGTGCGTTTCGAAGGCTCTGAGCGGCGGCTGGAATCTGCATGGAAGTCCGACACTGGCGCACAATCCTGAAACCGGCACAATGATGTGCGGACAGGCTGTGGTGAAGGAAGTCGAGGGAATCTATTCAGAAAACATCACGTTGTCCGAGCATTGACACAACTGTAAATTGAAATTCTGGCCGTGCCGGAGGCTGCGAAGCCGGCCAGGTTCGGCGGGCCGATGAGAATTGATCGCACAAACCTGATATGATGTCGGGATGCGCGTTCGGCCACCAGCAGGAAGAACTGTGCCTGGGGCGAAAGGTTACTTTGACGTGGCTCTGGAAGTTTTCTAAGAACAGGGTTCTTAAAGGCAACACCGGCGCGGATTTGAAGCCCGTCCTGTCCGGCAACTGCCCTGCCTGTTGGCTTTGCAAGAAAATGAAGGCGTAAATTATGTCCGAGACGACACCCAGTTCCCATCCGCGCACGGGCGCGGACAGGCCGCTTTCCCCGCATCTGCAGATTTACACACCGCTGTTCACCATGATTATGTCAATCGTGCACCGGATTACCGGCGTGGGTCTGTATTTCGGCATGGTGTTGTTGGCTTTGTGGCTTATGGCGGCGGCCAGCGGAGAATCCTATTTCGACAGGGTTGGAGGGTTTTTCGGGTCCTGGGTCGGACAGATACTCCTGTTCGGGCTTACCTGGGCAATGCTGCACCACATGCTTGGCGGGCTGCGCCATTTTATCTGGGATACCGCGCATGGTCTGGGAAAATTTGAGCGCGAGACCCTGGCCAAAGCCACTCTGGCAGGGTCAGTGATTCTGACACCTGTGGTGTGGATCATCGGTTACATGGTTCGATAGGAGCAGATCAACATGTCCATGCTTACACCTTTGAAAAGGGTTCGCTATCTGGGGTCAGCCAAAAGCGGCACCAGCCATTTTTGGCAACAAAGACTGACCGCGGTTTTCAACGTGCCACTCGTCATCGGGTTCATCGTGATGGTGATCATGCTGTCAGGCAGTTCTCATTCAGAATTTGTCGCCACTGCCGGATCGCCTCTGGGTGCGGCGATACTTATTGGTGCGATCCTGTCTGTGACCTGGCATATGCGGTTGGGTATGCAGGTGGTGATTGAAGATTATATTCAAGCAGAGGGCATGAAAATAGCGCTCTTACTGGGGAACACTTTTTTTTCGGCGGCAATCGCCTTGATATCGGTGTTCTCAATCCTGAAATTGAGTTTTGGAGGGTAGTTCGTGGTAACTGCTGCAAATGGCAAGGCCTATGAAGTCATCGAACATACCTTCGATGTAGTCGTGGTTGGCGCTGGCGGCTCCGGGCTGCGCGCCACATTGGGTATGGCCGAACAGGGATTGCGAACGGCTTGTGTGACCAAGGTGTTTCCGACCCGCTCGCATACGGTTGCGGCGCAGGGCGGCATTGCAGCCAGCCTCAGCAATATGGGGCCGGATTCCTGGCAGTGGCATATGTATGACACGGTGAAAGGGTCTGACTGGCTCGGCGATCATGACGCGATTGAATATATGGTCCGCGAAGCGCCCAAAGCTGTCTATGAGCTGGAACATTACGGCGTGCCGTTTTCGCGCACGGAAGAGGGCGAAATCTATCAGCGCCCGTTCGGCGGCCACACCACGGAATATGGCGAAGGCCCGCCAGTTCAGCGCACCTGCGCGGCGGCGGACCGGACCGGCCATGCCATTCTTCACACGCTTTACGGCCAGTCACTGAAACACAACGCGGAATTCTTCATCGAATATCTGGCAATTGACCTGATCATGTCGGATGAGGGCACCTGCCAGGGCATTCTGGCGTGGAAGCTGGATGATGGAACGCTGCATGCCTTCAACTCCAAAATGGTGGTGCTGGCAACGGGTGGTTACGGACGGACCTATTTCTCGGCGACCTCCGCCCATACCTGTACCGGCGATGGTAATGCCATGGTGGCCCGCGCCGGATTGCCGTTGCAGGATATGGAATTTGTTCAGTTTCATCCGACCGGTATCTATGGGGCCGGATGTCTGATTACGGAAGGCGCACGCGGCGAAGGCGGTTATCTGACCAATTCAGAGGGCGAGCGTTTCATGGAGCGCTATGCGCCGACCTACAAGGATCTTGCCTCGCGCGATGTGGTGTCGCGCTGTATGACGATGGAAATCCGCGAGGGCCGTGGTGTTGGCACTGACAAAGATCACATTCATCTGCATCTGGACCACCTGCCGCCAGCAACTCTGGCTGAACGGCTGCCTGGCATTTCTGAATCCGCGCGTATTTTCGCCGGGGTGGATCTGACCAAGGAACCGATCCCGGTGCTGCCTACGGTGCATTATAATATGGGCGGGATTCCAACGAATTACTGGGGCGAGGTGATGACCCTGAAGGACGGCAACCCGGATAGCCAGGTTGCCGGTCTGATGGCTGTGGGCGAAGCTGCCTGCGCCTCGGTTCATGGTGCCAATCGCCTTGGCTCCAATTCGCTGATCGATCTTGTTGTGTTCGGACGTGCCGCTTCAATCCGGGCTGGCGAAATTGTTGATCCGAAAGCGGGCAATGGCAAGCTCAATCAGGCCTCTGTCGACAAGGCCATTCAACGGTTTGACAAACTGCGTTTTGCCGATGGCAGCAGCAGAACTGCGGATCTGCGCCTGAAGATGCAAAAGGCGATGCAGGAAGATGCCGCGGTTTTCCGCACCGCCGAAACTTTGCAGAGCGGTTGTGAACGCATTTCGGACATCTGGAGTGCACGGGACGATATCAGTGTGACCGACCGGTCGATGATCTGGAATACGGATCTTGTCGAAACCATTGAATACGAGAATTTGATGGTGAACGCGATTGCCACGGTGTTTTCTGCAGAAGCGCGGACCGAAAGCCGCGGTGCCCATGCCCGCGAGGACTTTCCTGACCGCGATGACACGAACTGGCGCAAGCATACGCTGTCCTGGATTTCCGAGGATGGCAAGGTGACACTGGATTCCCGGCCGGTTCATGTCGATCCATTGTCCGATGAAATATCACAGGAAAAGATCGCCCCGAAAAAGCGCGTCTATTAATTTCGTTTCAGCAGAGAGAGCCTTTCAACCATGGTTCAACTGACACTGCCTAAAAATTCCCAGATCAAACAGGGTAAAACCTGGGAGAAGCCGCAAGGCAGCAATCTGCGCGAATTCCGGATTTACCGATGGAACCCGGATGGTGACGGCAATCCGCAGGTCGACACCTATCATGTCGATATGAATGATTGTGGGCCGATGGTTCTGGATGCGCTGATCTGGATCAAGAGCAAGATCGATCCGACCCTGACTTTCCGGCGCTCGTGCCGCGAAGGGATCTGCGGTTCCTGTGCGATGAATATTGATGGCACCAATACGCTGGCCTGCACCAAAGGCATGGATGAGATCAATGGCGATGTGAAAATCTATCCGCTGCCGCATCTGCCGGTGGTCAAGGATCTGGTGCCGGATCTGACACATTTCTACGCCCAGCACCGCTCGATTGAACCCTGGTTGCAGACCACGACTCCAACGCCGGAAAAAGAATGGAAGCAGAGCAAGGGCGACCGGGAAAAGCTGGACGGGCTGTATGAGTGCATTCTGTGCGCCTGCTGTTCCACTTCGTGCCCGAGTTACTGGTGGAATGGCGACCGCTATCTTGGCCCTGCCGTTCTGCTGCAGTCCTATCGCTGGTTGATTGACAGCCGCGATGAGGCAACCGGCGCGCGGCTGGACGATCTGGAAGATCCCTTCAGACTGTATCGCTGTCACACCATTTTGAATTGCGCGCAGGCTTGCCCGAAGGGTCTCAACCCGGCCAAGGCAATTGCTGAAATCAAGAAGCTGATGGTCGAGAGGCGCGTGTAAGACTTTGGATCGGCTATGATCGGGATGCCTTTGATCCGTCCCCTGTCTCCCAGAGATGCGCTGACATGGAGCTGGCTGCTGGTGTGGTCACTGGTGGCATTCATCTGGGCGTTTGCAGAAGCCGTATGGTTTTTCATCATGGTGGATGTGCTGATCAGCCTTGCTGTGATGCGGTTCGGTGTGTTGCGGGCGATGGTTCCCACTCTGGCGGCTTTGATCGGTGCCCTGCTCGGCGGTATTGTACTGTATGAATGGGCACGGGTGAATCCGGAAACCGTCCGGACATTTATCCTGACTGTTCCCGGAATCTCCGAAGAACTGCTGCGGACCGTCTCGGTCGATATGGCTGATGAGCCGTTGAGCGCGCTGTTTTTCGGCGGTTTCACCGGTGTCCCGTTCAAGATTTTCGCCGCCACTGCCTATGAGGCCAGCATTGCACCGCTGCAGGCGTTTCTGCAACCGGCAGCGATTGCGCGGCTGTCTCGTTTTATCGCAATTGTGGCCGTGTCCGGCGCGCTGCGGTATTTATTGTATACCCGCCTGCGCCGCGTCGGGTTGATGCGGCTGGCCCTGTTCATCTGGGTGGTGTTCTACGCCTGGTTTGGGTACGTCTTCTGGAATATTGTCTGATGCATTGGACAGCCGGATGGTACCATTCGGCGCGCGTCAGGACGATGCGCTGCCGCGAAATACCGCATTCTTATCGTCTGCCAGTGTTGATACAGTATGAAACTGTAATTCGGCTGCCAGTTCGGAGGCATCGCCGGTCAGAAGTTCGTGGCTGATCGGTTGGCCAACAGTCAATCCGAAACAGGTGCCCGATTTGTTGAGAAGCTCATAGAATACGGTCATGTCTCTCAACTCGTTCGACAATCGGCTAAAGAGGTAGAACAGCCCGGAATTGCGGCTGCTGACATGGACTGGAATGATCGGAACTTTGTATCGCTTCGCCAGGGTCACAAGCGTCGCCTGCCAGGGGCGCTCATTCAACTGGTTCTGCGCCCAATAGGCGATGCGTCCTGAGGGGAACATCACCACGGCTTTGCCGTCTTCGAAGGCTTCCGCCGTACGGACCAGGGTTTCCTTGGTTTTTTCACGGCTTTTGTGTTCTTCGCGCCATTCTACAGGGATCAGCACTTCGTCAAAGCGCGGGTTGACCCGCGCCGCATCGCGGTTTGTAAAAATCGCAATGTCGGACCGAACGGCCTCGACCAGCGCGTGAACCGCGACACCATCTGCAATTCCGGTGGGATGATTGGCGGCCAGAATGAAGGGACCGGTCCGGGGAATGCGGTCAAGGCCGGACAGATCCAGCTCGAGATTCAGCATCTTTGTGACAAGTGCCATTGCATCAGCGCCAGATTTGTCGGCCACACAATCAGCCATCGCGACAGCGCGCTTATAGCCCAGCAATCGGTAAAGTAACGGGCGGATCAGCGGCCAGGACAAGTGCGAGGCAAGCCCGATGGCGCGCTCGGCTATCAGCACATCGACAATATGGTCATGCCGTTCTACCGCAGCGCGCGAATAGGCCAGACGCGCTTCAGACACCTGTTGTTCAGATGAGGTTTGAGCGTAAAGAGCCATGGCGACCCCCTGTCCTTGTTACAGTCCATAGTCCGGCCTGCATTTGGCTACGACCCTTTCCCCAGCTTTCGATTCCGCTGTGAAAATGCCTGACAGCCATTCAATTCATGCTGCAGGTTGCTGTTCCGCTAGCTATCAAAGATTTATGACAATCGTTCGACGTGTTCAAGGCTTTAACAAAACAACTGAGCTGGCCGAATGTTCAGCTTCGTGCCGCCAGCAAATGGCGCGACAAAGACAAAACCTGCCGAAAGCCCCCGAATCTGCCACAATTCCAACACGAGCCATACTTAAGGCCTTTACCTGTTGTTTGCATTGGCCATTGATTTTTTCAGCCATGGCGTCAATAAAACATTCAGCATATCAGGTCTAAAGACGGGGCTGGTTCACCGACTCCGAAAAATATCTACGAGTTTGGGTCACAGAGGAAGTATAATGTCCGGACAGAATTTGGAAGCTGCGACTGTCAAATCCGCCAGGTGCTCCGCTAATACCGGAAACAAACGGGCCTTGTTTACCGGCCCGGGATTCGTGAAGAGTGCCGCTGTGCGAAGCGGTCTTGTCGTTCTGGCAGCCACCTTTCTGCTTGCGGCCTGTCAGACGCGCCTGCCCAATCCGTTTTCAGGGGCGTCAAAGGGACGGGTTCAAACCGGTGAACTTCCGCCGCTTGCCTCCTCTGATAGCATGAACTCGGGACAGGCATTCGATCCAAATGCGCAGGCGCCGATGATGGCCCAGCCGAGTCCTGAACCGTTCGATGCCGGAGAAGCGACCAACTCTGCGTCCGCGCAACTGCAGACGCCGACAGCCGATCATACGGTTCAGTCTGCCGCACCGTTGACACAGCCGGTACAACCAGCAGCCTCCAGCGTGCAGTTGAGCCGGGCAGATATGCTGGGCGCGTGGCAGTTGGCAGCCGCATCGGATAATTGCCAATTGTTCATGACGCTGACGACGTGGACCGGCGGTTATCGAGCGACCACAAAAGGCTGCTCCTCGACGGAATTATCAAATATCACGGCGTGGGATCTGGAAAATAATCGGGTTGTCCTGGTCGGCGCGACCGGGACACAGGTCGCCTCTCTGGTGTCGGCAGGCGGAAACCGCTTTTCCGGCCAGACTAATAGCGGCGCTCAGGTGTCCGTCAGCCGTTAACCTGTAACAGCAGTTTCCGGCCCGCTCATGTCGCAAGCCATTCAAACGCGTTATCAGCGGCTTGTCGAAGCCGGAAGCATTGAGCGTGATCCGGCGCAGATACTGCTGATTGAACGATTTACAGCGTTGAACGAGGCGCTGAAGAAACAGGAACTGGCTTCTAAGAAAAGCGCGCTGGGTTGGCTGTTTGCCAAATCGGCACCGAAAACTTCGCCCCCCGGGCTTTACATCTGGGGCGGGGTCGGTCGTGGCAAGACAATGCTGATGGACCTGTTTTTCGAAGAATCTCCGCTGCGGCAGAAAAAGCGATTTCATTTTCATGCGTTTATGGCGGATGTGCATGAGCGGATCCACGAACAGCGCCGCCGCATCAAGCAGGATAAGACAAGGAACGGGGATCCGATTCCGCCAGTCGCGGATGCCATATCGGAAAATATGAAACTGCTGTGTTTCGATGAATTTTATGTGGTGGATATTGCCGACGCGATGATTCTGGGCCGGCTGTTCGACCGATTTTTCGAAAACGGAGTGACGCTGGTTGCCACGTCAAATGTGGAACCGGACGCGCTGTATCCTGATGGTCTGAACAGAGAGCTGTTTCTGCCTTTCATCAAATTGCTGAAGCGCCATGTTGATGTGGTCGAACTGGTTGCGCGGACAGATTTCCGCCTTGAAAAACTAAGCCGGGCACAGACCTATTTCACTCCGCTTGACGCTGCGGCCCGCGCCGGACTGGACCGGGCATGGGCAGAGCTAACCGGCAGCAAGGCAGCGGGCGAGCCAGCAAAAATTGAAATGAAGGGGCGGCATGTCGTGATCCCGCACACCGCACAGGGCGTGGCGCGCGCATCGTTTGACGAATTGTGCAACAAGCCGCTCAGTGCGGCAGACTATCTGGCCATTGCGCAGCGCTACCACACCGTCATTCTGGATGACATTCCCCGCCTGTCCCGGGAATCGGCCAATCCGGCAAGACGATTCATCAATCTGATCGATGCTCTGTATAATTACCGGGTCAAGCTGCTGGCATCTGCAGCGGCTGCGCCGGACCGGCTGTACAGCGCAAATTCGGGCAATGAATTATTCGCCTTTGACCGTACCGTGTCGCGTTTGATTGAAATGCAATCGGCAGATTATCTGGCCGAGCCTCATGGACTGGTAGCGGATTCTGCAGCCGCCTGAGATGATTTCATGTTGACGTATACGTCAACCGAGCGTGTGCAACGGCTGCTGAAAGCCAGCCAGTCATTAAGCGCCAAAATTGGCGGCAATTGGCGGTTGCACGACTTGTTCTTTGGTGAGAGTTGGGTTAGGCAAAGCCCGACGCAGAATTGCTAACTCTCTGATCGCGCAATCGATTATCTCTATCTTACGTAAAGGGAAGATTCAAATGGCACGCAATAAAATCGCACTTATCGGCTCCGGACAAATCGGTGGAACACTGGCGCATCTCATCGGCTTGAAAGAGCTGGGCGATGTGGTGATGTTCGACATCGCCCAGGGTACGCCCGAGGGCAAGGCTCTGGACATTGCGCAATCCTCTCCGGTGGACGGATTTGACTCGCATCTGTCTGGAACCCAGTCCTATGCGGATATTGCCGGTGCAGATGTGGTTATTGTAACGGCAGGTGTGCCGCGCAAGCCGGGAATGAGCCGGGATGACCTGCTGGAAATCAATCTCAAAGTGATGGAGCAGGTCGGTGCGGGCATCAAGAAATACGCGCCCAAAGCCTTTGTTATCTGCATCACCAACCCGCTTGATGCGATGGTCTGGGCATTGCAGAAATTCTCCGGACTGCCGAAGAATAAAGTGGTGGGAATGGCCGGTGTTCTGGATTCCTCTCGCTTCCGCTACTTCCTCGCTGAAGCCATGAATGTCTCTGTGGAGGATGTCACAGCCTTTGTGCTGGGCGGGCATGGTGATTCGATGGTGCCACTGACACGCTATACGACAGTTGCCGGCATTCCGCTGCCCGATCTGGTGAAGATGGGCTGGCTGGAGAAAAAGCAACTGAACGAGATTGTGCAGCGGACACGCGATGGCGGTGCCGAGATTGTGGCGCTGCTGAAAACCGGCTCGGCATTTTACGCTCCCGCAGCATCAGCGATTTCCATGGCGGAAAGTTACCTCAAAGACAAGAAACGCGTGCTGCCATGTGCGGCGGCGCTGAATGGGGAATACGGTGTCAAGAATATGTATGTCGGTGTTCCGGCAGTCATCGGTGCGGACGGTATCGAGCGCATTGTCGAAATCGATCTGAACAAGTCCGAACAGGGGGAATTCGACAAGTCGGTTGCCTCGGTCAAGGGGCTTGTTGAAGCCTGCAAGAAGATTGCGCCCGCTCTGAAATAGTTGCTGGTTCCGAGCATAATGAAGGAAGAGTAATCCATGAATATCCATGAATATCAGGCCAAGGCGCTGTTGAAAGAATATGGTGCACCGATTTCCGGTGGCGTGCCGATTTTTTCTGCGGATGAAGCAGAAGCAGCTGCCAGACAACTGGGCGGCCCGCTCTGGGTGGTTAAGTCACAGATTCACGCCGGTGGTCGAGGCAAGGGCAAGTTCAAGGAACTCGGCCCCGATGCGAAAGGTGGTGTGCGTCTGGCCTTTTCGCTGGAGGATGTGGTGGCCAATGCCAGGGAAATGCTGGGTAATACGCTGGTGACGAAACAGACCGGTCCTGCCGGCAAGCTGGTCAACAGGCTGTATATCGAAGATGGTGCCGACATTGAGCGGGAATTATATCTGTCACTTCTGGTGAATCGCGAGACCGGCAAGATTTCCTTTGTTGCGTCTACGGAAGGCGGAATGGATATTGAAGCCGTTGCCGAGGATACGCCGGAAAAAATTCATACGATAGATGTGGATTTTGACGAAGGCGTGAGCGCCGCAGTGGCCGACAGAATCTGCGATGCGCTGAAACTTGACAGTGCAGCCCGTAAAGATGGCCATTCGCTGTTTCCAATTCTCTATACCGCCTTTGTCGAGAAGGATATGAGCCTTCTGGAGATCAACCCGCTGATCGTCATGAAAGATGGCCGGCTGCGGGTGCTGGATGCGAAAATGTCGTTCGATGGCAATGCGCTGTTCCGCCACGATGATGTGATGGCTCTGCGCGACACCAGCGAAGAGGACGAAAAGGAAATCGAAGCCTCGAAATATGATCTGGCCTATGTCGCGCTGGAAGGCGATATTGGCTGCATGGTCAATGGTGCGGGTCTGGCGATGGCAACCATGGACATCATCAAACTCTATGGCTCTGAGCCTGCCAACTTCCTTGACGTTGGTGGCGGCGCGACCACGGAGAAGGTCACCGCCGCTTTCAAGATCATCACTGCCGATCCCAATGTGAAGGGTATCCTGGTGAATATCTTCGGCGGCATCATGCGCTGCGACGTGATTGCTGAAGGTGTTGTCACTGCGGTCAAGGATGTCGGTCTGCAGGTCCCCCTGGTGGTGCGGCTGGAAGGCACCAATGTGCAGCGCGGCAAGCAGATCATCAATCAATCCGGCCTCAATGTCATTGCGGCAGACGATCTGGATGATGCAGCACAGAAGATCGTCAAAGCAGTGAAGGAGGGCGCGTAAATGTCCATTCTGGTCGACAAGAATACCAAGATCATCGTTCAGGGCATGACCGGCAAGACCGGCACCTTCCACACCGAACAGGCTCTGGCCTATCACGGCACCCAGATGGTTGGTGGCGTTCATCCCAAAAAGGGTGGTCAGCGCTGGACCGCCGGCGAGGGCGCTGGACCTGCCGCCGGTAAAGAGCTGCCGATTTTTGCGACTGTCGCTGAAGCCAAACAGGCAACCGGCGCTGATGCATCGGTGATTTATGTGCCGCCAGCAGGCGCGGCAGCGGCCATCATTGAGGCCATTGATGCCGATATTCCGTTCATCACCTGTATTACAGAAGGCATACCGGTGATTGATATGGTGAAGGTCAAGGCACGGCTGGCAGGTTCCAATTCGCGGCTGCTGGGGCCGAACTGCCCCGGCGTCATGACCCCTGACGAATGCAAGATCGGCATCATGCCGGGCAACATCTTCAAGAAAGGCAATGTCGGGATCGTCTCGCGGTCCGGAACACTGACTTATGAAGCTGTGTTCCAGACCACCAATGAGGGCCTTGGCCAGACCACCGCAGTGGGAATTGGCGGCGATCCGGTGAAGGGTACGGAATTCATTGATATCCTGGAGATGTTCCTTGCCGATGATGAAACTCGATCAATTATCATGATCGGCGAAATTGGCGGATCGGCTGAAGAAGACGCGGCGCGGTTCCTGGCTGATGAAGCCAAAAAGGGACGGTCAAAACCGACAGTCGGATTTATTGCCGGGCGGACTGCGCCTCCGGGTCGCACCATGGGCCACGCAGGCGCTGTGATTTCCGGCGGCAAGGGCGGCGCTGAAGACAAGATCGCGGCGCTGGAAGAGGCCGGCATCCGTGTCTCGCCATCGCCTGCCAAACTTGGCAAAACGCTGGTTGAATTGCTTAACGGATGATCCTTGCATGAGGCCTGGTCACACAATCTTGGGTCGCCGTGCTGTTGACGGTGCGGCGGCAAAAGAACACAGTGGAATTTACGATTAAAGAGGAAAAGGCACGGAGGCGAAAGCTTTCCGCGAAATGTGAAAATGGCTCGTGAAGAGGCGAACGAAATTTTTGCCGGAACGTCATTTCTGTATGGTGGCAACGCCACATATATTGATGAAATGTATGCCCGCTATCAGGCTGATCCCGGTTCGGTTGACGCGCAGTGGAACGAGTTTTTCGCCAAGCTGAATGATGCGCCTCAGGACATTGAAGCCAACGCCCGCGGCGCTTCATGGAAACGGGCCGACTGGCCGGTCAGGGCCAATGGAGAATGGGTCTCGGCGCTCGACAGCGACTGGGGTGAAGTGCCGCCGGAAACGGTGACGAAAGCTGTCGGCGGGAAAATCTCCGAACGGGCGAGCAAAAATGGGGTCGATCTGTCCGATGCCCAAGTCCACAGCGCAACCCGGGATTCAGTGCGCGCGATCATGATGATCCGGGCTTACCGGATGCGCGGCCACCTGCATGCCGATCTGGATCCGCTGGGCCTTGCCGAGGAAAAGGATCATGAGGAGCTGCATCCCTCCTCTTACGGTTTCAGTGAAGCGGATTATGACCGCAAGATTTTCCTCGATCATGTGCTCGGGCTGGAATTCGCCACGATTCCCGAAATGCTGCAAATTCTGCGCCGAACCTATTGTTCGACCATGGCTGTGGAATTCATGCATATTTCCGATCCTGAGGAAAAGGGCTGGATTCAGGCGCGTATCGAAGGTCCGGACAAGCAGGTATCGTTTACGCCTGAAGGCAAGAAGGCGATCTTCAACAAACTTGTCGAAGCCGAGGGCTTTGAGAAATTCATTGACGTTAAATATACCGGTACAAAACGCTTTGGTCTGGATGGTGGAGAATCGCTTGTTCCGGCGCTGGAACAGATCATCAAGCGCGGCGGCCAGCTGGGCGTCAAAGAAATTGTGCTGGGCATGGCCCATCGCGGCCGGTTGAATGTGCTGGCCCAGGTGATGGCTAAGCCGCACCGGGCTATTTTTCATGAATTCAAGGGTGGCTCCTTCACCCCCGAAGATGTCGAGGGCTCGGGCGATGTAAAATATCATCTGGGCGCATCTTCCGACCGGGAATTCGATGACAATAATGTGCATCTGTCGCTGACCGCCAACCCCTCGCATCTGGAAATCGTCGATCCTGTGGTGCTGGGCAAGTCGCGCGCCAAGCAGGATACCGTGTATGATGGTGACCGGTCTGCCGTGCTGCCTTTGCTGCTGCATGGCGATGCGGCCTTTGCCGGTCAGGGTGTGATTGCGGAATGTTTCGGATTGTCCGGGTTGAAAGGCCACCGCACCGGTGGCTCGGTGCATTTTATCATCAACAATCAGATCGGCTTTACCACCGATCCGCGGCTGTCGCGGTCTTCGCCCTATCCTTCCGATGTGGCGAAGATGATCGAAGCGCCTATTTTCCACGTCAATGGCGATGATCCGGAAGCGGTTGTCTATGCCGCCAAGGTTGCCATCGAGTTCCGCCAGAAATTCGGCAAGCCGGTGGTCATCGACATGTTCTGTTACCGCCGGTTTGGCCACAATGAGGGCGATGAGCCGGCGTTTACGCAGCCCATCATGTACAAGAAAATTCGCAGCCATCCGACGACGCTGGAAATCTACGGCGAGAAACTGCTGGCCGAAGGGCTTTTGTCGCAGAGTGATCTTGATGCGCAAAAGGCGGCGTGGCGCGCCCATCTGGATGAAGAATTTGAAATCGGCAATTCCTTCAAGCCGAACAAGGCGGATTGGCTCGATGGCGCATGGTCGGGCCTGAGCAGGCCTGACGTTGCAGATGAAAAACGCCTCGGTGAAACTGGCTATGATCTTGAAAATTTAAGAGAAATCGGCAAACGTCTGGCCGATACTCCAGAGGATTTCAACATTCATAAAACCATCAAGCGGTTTATGAACAACCGTGCGAAGATGATGGAAAATGGCGATGGAATCGATTGGGCGATGGCCGAAGCCCTGGCCTTTGGCACGCTTGTCGAGGAGGGCCACAGGGTCCGACTGTCGGGTCAGGATTGTGAGCGGGGAACCTTCTCCCAGCGTCATTCCGTGCTGTATGATCAGGAAACCGAGGAGCGCTACATCCCGCTCAATCACGTCTCTGAAGGTCAGGCGAAATTTGATATCATCAATTCGATGCTGTCAGAAGAAGCGGTGCTGGCTTACGAATATGGTTATTCGCTGGCCGAGCCGAATGGTCTGACCCTGTGGGAAGCCCAGTTCGGCGATTTCGTCAATGGTGCTCAGGTGGTGATCGACCAGTTCCTGTCGGCGGGCGAGCGCAAATGGCTGCGCATGTGCGGGTTGGTGATGTTGCTGCCGCATGGCTATGAAGGCCAGGGTCCGGAGCATTCCTCGGCCCGCCCGGAACGTTTTCTGCAGGCTTGTGCGGAAGACAATATGCAGGTCGCAAATTGTACGACGCCGGCAAATTATTACCATATTCTGCGGCGCCAGTTAAAGCGCAATTTCCGCAAGCCGCTGATCCTGATGACACCGAAATCCCTGCTGCGTCACAAACGGGCGCAATCCACGCTGGAGGAAATGGGGCCGCAGTCGGCGTTTCACCGGCTGCTCTGGGACGATGCTGAATATCTGCCGGACGAGAAAATCAAGCTTGCGCCCGACGACAAGATTCGCCGCGTCGTGATGTGTACCGGCAAGGTCTATTACGATCTGTATGAAGAACGCGAGGAGCGCGGCACAGATGATGTCTATCTGCTGCGGCTGGAGCAACTTTATCCGTTTCCTGCCAAAGCGCTGGTGACTGAATTGTCACGCTTCAGGGAGGCTGAGATGGTGTGGTGTCAGGAAGAGCCGAAAAATCAGGGTGCCTGGAGCTTCGCGGAAAGCTATATCGAATGGGTTCTGAACCATATTGGTGCCGCCTCGCTACGCCCTATCTATGTCGGACGCGCGGCCTCGGCGGCGACGGCAACAGGGCTTATGTCAAAGCATCTGGCACAACGGGCTGAATTCCTCGATCAGGCCCTGTCCTGATCATCAAACACATTTTGCAAATGAGAGAGCTTCAATATGGCAACTGAAATCCGGGTCCCGACACTGGGCGAATCCGTCACCGAAGCCACAATCGGACAGTGGTACAAGAAAGTTGGCGACGCGGTGAATGCCGATGAGCCCCTGGTGGAACTGGAAACCGACAAAGTCACTGTCGAAGTGCCAGCTCCCAGTGCCGGCGTGTTGAGCGAGATCATCGCGCAGGAAGGCGAAACAGTTGAAGTGGGAGCCTTGCTTGCGGCACTTGATGCGGGCGCCTCTGCTGCTGCGCCTGCCAAAGCAGCCCCGGAGCCGGAAAAGACCACTGAAACAAAGGCGGATAAAAAACCGGAGGTGCCCGCAAAGGATGCGCCATCATCGGACATGCCGCCAGCGCCTTCTGCCGCCAAGAAAATGGCGGAAAACGATCTGTCGGCCGATGAGGTCGAAGGCACCGGCAAGCGCGGCCAGATTCTGAAAGAGGATGTGATGGCGTCGCTCGACAAGGGAATTGCCGATGCGATGAAAGTGTCTGAGCCGACTGCGGAATCAAAACCAGCTCCGGCAGCCGAGAAACCACGCCCTGCAAGCCCTCAGGATGATGGGTCCCGCGAAGAACGCGTGCGCATGACAAAATTGCGTCAGACCGTGGCGCGGCGTCTGAAGGATGCGCAGAATACAGCGGCCATGCTGACCACATTCAATGAAGTCGACATGACCAATGTGATGGAGTTGCGCAAAGATTACAAAGAGCTGTTTGAACAGAAACATGGCGTCAAGCTGGGCTTTATGGGGTTTTTCGCCAAGGCGGTCATTCAGGCGCTGAAAGATGTGCCTGCGGTCAATGCCGAGATCGACGGAACCGACATCATCTACAAGAACTACTATCATATCGGCGTCGCGGTCGGCACCGAAAAGGGCCTGGTGGTTCCGGTGGTCCGCGAAGCGGATACGCTGTCAATTGCCGAGGTTGAAAAGACGATTGGCGCGTTGGGCAAGAAGGCCCGGGACGGGCAATTGTCGATTGCGGATATGCAGGGCGGCACATTCACAATTTCAAATGGCGGCGTCTACGGCTCCCTGATGTCGACGCCAATCCTGAATGCGCCGCAATCCGGTATTCTCGGCATGCACAAAATTCAGGAACGGCCGATGGTGGTCGGCGGCAAGATCAAGATTCGCCCGATGATGTATCTGGCACTGTCTTACGATCATCGCATTGTCGACGGCAAGGAAGCTGTAACGTTCCTGGTGCGCGTCAAAGAGGCGATTGAAGATCCGCAACGGCTGGTGCTGGACCTTTAGGACGGCGGTCCGGAACCGATGTCCGGTCTCCTTCTGGTCACAGGCGGCAGTCGCGGCATTGGTGCCGCGGTTGCGGTTGCGGCGGCAAAGGCAGGTTTTGATGTCTGCCTGACTTACCGGGCTGACCACGAAGCGGCAGCCGCTGTTGTCAAAGCAGTTGAGGCTGCGTCACGGCGTGGCTTTGCCATTCAGGCCGATGCCGCGGTCGAAGAGGATACCCTGAAGGTTTTCTCACAGATCGATCAGTCGGGTCTGAGATTGACGGCGCTGATCAACAATGCCGGCATTGTCGATACGGCCTCCCCTCTGGCGGATATGTCGGGCCAGCGGCTGCAGCGGATGATGCAGGTTAATGTCATCGGCCCGATGATCTATGCCAGAGAGGCCGTGCGGCGGATGTCAACCGATGCTGGCGGGGCCGGCGGATGCATCGTCAATCTGTCCTCGCTGGCGGCCAAACTGGGTGGCTCGCATCAATATGTCGATTATGCTGCTTCCAAAGGGGCAATTGATACGCTGACTGTTGGCCTTGCGGTTGAAGTGGCGGCACAAGGTATCCGGGTCAATGCGGTGCGACCGGGGATCATCGATACCGGTATTCATGCCAGCGGCGGCCAGCCGGATCGGGTGGCGCAAATGCGTGGTGCTGTGCCGATGCAGCGCGAGGGAACGGCACAGGAAGTTGCCGCGACGATTTTATTTCTGATTTCGGAACAGGCATCCTATGTGACGGGTGCAATTCTGGATGTGTCTGGTGGGCGCTAGCCCAAACTACAAGGATCAAAACATGGCTGACCAATATGACCTCGTCGTAATCGGAACCGGGCCGGGGGGCTATGTCTGTGCCATCAAGGCGGCTCAACTGGGGCTGAAGACAGCGGTCGTTGAAAAACGCGCTACTTTTGGCGGTACTTGCCTGAACATTGGCTGCATTCCTTCCAAGGCGATGCTCTATGCCTCGGAAGTTCTGGACGATACAGATCACAAGCTGAAAACCCTGGGCATTGACGTCGGCACGGCCAAGCTGAACCTGCCGCAGATGATGGTTCACAAGGATGAGACCGTAAAATCAAATGTCGATGGTGTGGCATTTCTGTTCAAGAAAAACAAAATCGACACCTTTCACGGGGCTGGCCGGATTGCTGCTGCCGGTGAAATTGAAGTGACGGCGGATAACGGCGATGTTCAGACCGTGGCCGCGAAGAATATCGTGATTGCCACAGGGTCCGATGTTGCAGGCATACCCGGCGTCGATATCGAGTTTGATGAAAAAATCATTGTCTCGTCGACCGGTGCGCTGGAACTGGAAAAAGTACCGGAGCATATGGTCGTCGTCGGCGGTGGCGTGATCGGATTGGAACTGGGTTCGGTGTGGAGCCGGCTTGGCGCGAAAGTCACAGTGATTGAATTCATGGACAAAATTCTCGGCGGGATGGACGGCGAGGTTTCAAAACAGTTTCAGCGGATGCTCGGCAAGCAGGGCCTGGAGATAAAGCTTTCCTCGAAAGTCACCGGGGTTGAATCCACCGACACCGGCGCGAAAGTTACCTATGAGCCGGTGGCTGGTGGAAAATCTGTGGCAGTTGATGCGGATGTGGTTCTGGTGGCCACTGGCCGACGCCCCTATACCGACGCGCTTGGGCTGGAAGGCATCGGCGTCAAGCTGGACAAGGCCGGCCGCGTCGAGATCGATGACCATTTCAAGACTAATGTTGATGGCATTTACGCCATTGGCGATGTGGTTGCCGGGCCGATGCTGGCTCACAAGGCGGAAGATGAAGGCATGGCCGTGGCTGAAATTCTGGCCGGTCAGGCTGGCCATGTGAATTACGACGTTATTCCAAGCGTGGTTTACACGGCACCTGAAGTGGCTTCAGTCGGCAAGACTGAAGAGGAACTGAAAGCTGCCGGGATTGACTACAAGGCGGGAAAATTCCCCTTCAGCGCCAATGGCCGTGCCCGCGCGATGCTGGCTACGGACGGATTTGTGAAAATACTGGCGGACAAGACGACCGACCGGGTTCTGGGTGTTCACATTCTCGGCCACAGTGCCGGGGATATGATCCATGAAGCAGCAGTACTGATGGAATTTGGCGGCTCATCTGAAGATCTTGGCCGCATCTGCCATGCGCATCCGACCTTGTCGGAAGCTGTCCGCGAGGCCGCGCTGGCAACCTTTGGCAAGCCGATTCACATGTAATCGGCATTGCTGTCGGCCGACAGGGTGCACTGGAAAGGCTGCGATTTGCCAGTACCTGTGCCTGTGTTATGAGCCGGGGATGGAACATTATCCGATCTCCGGCTCTAACTATATTTCCGAAGCTGATTTTACCGAGCAGTTTGTCCGTTCGTCCGGTCCGGGCGGTCAGAACGTCAATAAAGTTTCGACCGCTGTTTTGTTGCGGTTCGATCTGACACACTGCGAAACGCTGTCCCCCTATATCAAATCCCGTGCAGCGCAGCTTGCCGGCAGCCGCCTTACCAAGAGCGGCGAAATTCTGATTCAGGCGGAGCGCTTCCGCACCCAGGAGCAGAATCGAGAGGATGCGCGGGCGCGACTTCTGGAGTTGCTGAAACAAGCCAGTCAGCGGCCCAAATTTCGCAAACCGACGCGTCCGACGCTGGCATCGAAGAAACGTCGGCTGGAACACAAAGCCAGACGCGGATCGGTCAAACAGGCGCGGAAAAAGCCGAATTTCGATTGAGGGCTTGTCTTCCCCTACCGAATCCGGCCATCTGATCCCAAATTACCTGCAGGATTGTTATTATGGCCTTTTCTATCGTCACCTGGAATATCAATTCGGTGCGGCTGCGCATGCCCATTGTGCAGCAATTGCTGCAGCTCTGGCAGCCCGACATTCTCTGCCTTCAGGAAACCAAATGCCCGAATGATCAGTTCCCCAGCGCGGCTTTCAAAAAGCTGGGTTATGACCACATCGCGGCGCATGGGCAAAAGGGTTACCATGGCGTGGCAACGATTTCCCGGTATCCGTTTGAGGCAGACGCGGACTGGCTGGAATTCTGCGAAATGGGCGATACGCGCCACATGTCGACGCGCCATGCTATTCCGGGCATCGCCGACCCGGTGCTGCTGCATAATTTCTATGTTCCGGCAGGCGGTGATGAACCGGACATCGTCAAAAATCCGAAATTTGATCACAAGCTGAAATTTCTCGATGAAATGACCGGTCATTTCGGCGAGCGATTCAAAGACGAATTGAACATTGTGGTGGGGGATCTGAATATTGCGCCCAGCGAGCATGATGTCTGGTCGCACAAGCAGCTTTTGAAGGTTGTCAGTCATACGCCGGTTGAAGTGGAACGGCTTGCAGACGTGTTCAATTCGGGCGGCTTTGTTGATCTGGTGCGCCAGCACTTTCCCGAACCGGAGCGGCTTTATTCATGGTGGAGCTATCGCTCCAAAGACTGGGAAACCTCCAACAGGGGCCGCCGGCTGGATCACATCTGGTCTCATCCCGAAGTGGCAAAACATCTGTCTTCGATCGATATTCTGAGCGAGGCACGGGGCTGGCGGAAGCCGTCGGATCATGTGCCCATCAGGGCGGTATTCGGGTAGGTAAGAACCGATCCAGGCAGGCGGCTTATTTTGCCACGGGTTTTGGCCGCTCGCCGAGCAGGTATCTTGGGCCGACACCATTGGCACCCGCCTGATCGTCGGGATTGTACAGGGCGCATTTGCGCAGCGACAGGCAGCCGCAGCCGATACAGCCATCCAGATTGTCGCGCAGCCGTTCCAGAGTTTCGATCCGGCTGTCGAGATGCATGCGGATGCTGCGGCTGATCCGCCGCCAGTCGGCCTTGTTGGGCGTCCGCCCATGTGGCAGCGTGTCCAGAAGCGTTCTGATCTGCTCGATGGAAAACCCGAATTGCTGAGTGATCTGGACAAAGGACAGACGCCTGATATCGGAACGCAGAAAGCGCCTTTGCCCGCCTGAATTGCGCTCTGATTCGATCAGATTCTGCGTTTCGTAATAACGGATTGCCGACACGGACAGCCCTGTGCGATCTGCCAGTTGGCCAATTGAAAGCCGATCAGTGGGTTTCATGATATGAAAATTCCCCTATAAATCAACAAGGTTGCAGACCTATAGGGTAAAACATAAAAAGCTTGACCTCAAGTGAACTTGAGGAATTAGAGTGCTTCAGATGATATTTACCTGGAGAGATTGATGAATATGAATGCCCCTGAAATCGCAACGCTGGAACATGTCAATGTTACTGTCAGTGACCCTTTTAAAACCGCACAGATGCTGTGCGATCTGTTCGACTGGACAATCCGCTGGCATGGCGAGGCGATCCATGGCGGAACAACCGTACATGTTGGCTCCGAGGATACCTATCTTGCGGTCTATTCGCTGGGTGAAATGAAACAGGGCAGGGATGACAGTTATTCAACACGCGGCGGACTGAATCATATCGGCATTGTGGTAGCCGATCTGGGTGCGGTGGAGGAAAAGGTTCTGGCAATGGGCTTCAAGACCCATTCCCATGCTGATTATGAGCCCGGCCGGCGGTTTTACTTTCGCGATGCCGACCTGATCGAATTTGAAGTGGTAAGCTATGTTGCATGAGTTGCGGCAGGACCTTGGCAAAAGCGCTTTTCAAACCAAAGCGGTGTCATCCGACATGGCTGGCTGTTACACTGACCGTCCAACCGGATAAATTCGCAGGTCGGGACGATTTCGCTTTTTACGGCCGTCGCATCACAGTTCGCCACACCGCAACACGCATTGATTGAGGATCACAGACAGATGGGTCATTTTACTGGCAAGACTGCACTGATTACCGGCGCCTCGGGCAATCTTGGCGAGGAAACCGCCCGGCGCATGGCCGCAGACGGTGCCTCTCTGGTGTTGCTGGGCAGAAACAGCGCGGCGCTTGAGGCATTGAGTGAAATGCTGCCCGGCTCGCATATGGTGGCGGCACTGGATCTGCTGGACCGGGACGCCGTTGCCGCTGCGGTCGCGCAGGCGGAAAGCCGGTTTGCAGCTGTCGATTGTCTGATTGCACTTGCCGGCGGATTTGATATGGGCAAGCGGGTGGATGAAGCGCCGCTGCAGGCCTGGCAAAGGATGCAGGAGCTTAATCTGGGGACATTCCTATCCGCGTTGGCTGCGGTGACGCCGGGCATGAAACAGCGCGGCACCGGAAAAATTATTGCCGTTGGCGCCTCCGCCGCGCTGAAAGGCGGGGCTGGCATGGGGCCTTATGTGGCAGCCAAGTCCGCCGTCATGCGCGCCACCGAAAGCGCCTCTGCGGAATTGAAGCAAAACAATATCAATGTGAATGCCGTTCTGCCCAGTGTTCTGGACACGCCGGAAAACCGGAAAGCGATGCCGAAGGCAGATCCGGAGAAATGGGTCAGGCTTGACAAGCTGGCAGCGGTCATAGTGTTTTTGGCGTCACCGGACAGTGATGCCATTCATGGCGCTCTGATCCCGGTGACCGGAAAGTCATGAAAAGCTCTATGCGCTCGGCCGTTCCGCCAGCATCATGTAATTGACATCGGTATCGCCAGACAATTGCCATTGATCGTGCAGCAGATTGTAGAACACGCCCTGTGTTTCCAGAATGGTCAGGCCCTGGCTGCTCAAAGGCGCTTTGATTTCTTCCGGCCGCACCAGTTTTTCGTATTGATGCGTGCCCTTTGGCAGCCATCTGAGAACATGTTCTGCACCGATGATGGCCAGGCCCCAGGCTTTCAGGGTGCGGTTGATGGTGGCGACAAACATCAAACCGCCAGGGCGCAGCATTTTAGCGCATTGGGACAGAAACAGCGGTACGTCGGCGACGTGCTCCACCACTTCCATGTTGAGAATCACATCAAAAGTCTCGCCTTGCGCCGCCAACGCTTCGGCGCTGGATGCGCGATAATCGATGGCAAGACCGCTTTGACCGGCATGCAGCGTGGCGACATTGATATTGGTGGCCGAGGGGTCGACACCAACCACATCCGCGCCCAGACGCGCCATCGGCTCGCATAATAATCCGCCGCCACAGCCGATATCGAGAACGCGCAAATTGTTGAAGGTATCGATTGCGCTGATATCGCGGCCAAAATGGCTTGATACCTTATCCTTGATATAGGCAAGGCGGACCGGATTGAATTTATGCAGCGGCTTGAATTTTCCACTGGGGTCCCACCATTCCGTGGCCATTTTCGAAAACCGCTCCACTTCTGCAGCGTCGATGGTGGTTTTGCCGGTGTCAGTCTTGTCAACCATGTGCAACTTCATCTCATCAGCAATTTCTGTCTGTCACTGACAAACGTGGTCGGCGGGGCGCGCATGTCAAGCAAAACTGCCACGATAAGCGGTCAAATGCTGTTACTGTGTGGTTGCGTCCTGTTCACCCAGCGTTTATGAAGGCCGCGCCCAAAGACCGAAAGAAGACTGGTCTGCCGCCCGGCAACAACTGCATCAAAGAGTTCTGAAATAATGGCCCGACTTGTGATGAAATTCGGCGGTACCTCAGTTGCCGATCTCGACCGTATCAGGAATGTGGCGCGCCATGTTCAGCGCGAGATCAATGCGGGCCACCAGGTTGCTGTCGTCGTATCCGCCATGTCCGGCACAACCAATGAACTGGTCGGCTGGTGCCGTGAAGCCAGTGCGTTTCATGATGCGCGTGAATATGATGCGGTCGTGGCGGCCGGGGAACAGGTCACTGCTGGACTGCTGGCGATCATATTGCAGAACCTAGAAATTGATGCACGGTCCTGGCTCGGATGGCAGATCCCGATCCTGACCGATGGCGCCCACGGCGTGGCCCGGATTACCGGTATTGATGGCGCGCGTCTGATCGAACGCCTTGAGATCAACCAGGTGGCGGTGATTGCGGGTTTTCAGGGGATTGGCCCGGACAACCGGATTTCCACACTGGGACGTGGCGGCTCGGATACCAGTGCTGTTGCCATTGCTGCGGCGATCAACGCGGACCGCTGCGATATCTATACCGATGTGGACGGGGTCTACACAACCGATCCGCGCATGGTGCCGGGGGCCAGACGGATGGCGCGGGTTGCCTTTGAGGAAATGCTTGAGATGGCTTCTCTGGGAGCAAAAGTGCTACAGGTGCGTTCGGTGGAACTGGCGATGGTGCATAATGTGCCGATGGTTGTGCGGTCCAGTTTCGATGATCCGGAGGCGATCGATTCCAGTCCCGGCGCAACGCCGCCGGGAACCCTGATTTGTGATGAAGAGGCATTTATGGAACAGCAATTGGTAACCGGCATTGCCTACAGCAAAGATGAGGCGAAAATTACATTGCGACGCGTGGCAGACCGGCCGGGTGTGGCGGCTGCAATTTTTCTTCCGCTGTCGCAAGGCAATGTCAATGTCGACATGATCGTCCAGAATATTTCTGAAGACGGCAAAACCACTGACATCACCTTCACCGTACCGCAGGGCGACTTCGCCCGTGCCCGGAAAGTCATCGATGATCAGCGCGAAAGCGGGGAAATCAGCTGCGAATTGGTGTCCGGCTCTGAGGATGTCGTCAAAGTCTCGGTGATCGGCATCGGCATGCGCTCGCACGCAGGCGTCGCGGCACAGGCGTTCAATGCTCTGGCGGAAAAAGGCATCAATATTCAGCTTATCACCACATCCGAAATCAAGATTTCGATTCTGATCGATGCGGCCTATACTGAACTTGCGGTACGGTCCTTGCATAGTCTTTACGGCCTCGACAAAAAGCAGGACTGATCACAACGGAACCGGTCGGGGCCTGTATGAGTTGTGAGTGAAAAAGGATGACGTGGATGTCCGGAGCAAATGCGGGGCCGCGCTTGTTGCTCCGCAGCCTGCGGGCGACAATGGCGGAACCCATCGGGGCGCAGGAACGGCTCGATAAAGTCGCAAGCCTGATCGCTTCCAATATGGTGGCAGAAGTCTGCTCGATCTATGCATTGCGCGCAGACCGGGCTTTGGAACTGTATGCCACCGAAGGCCTCAACCGGGATGCGGTGCATCAGACGACGCTGCGTATTGGCGAGGGGCTTGTCGGTCTGATCGCCTCCGATGCGCGGCCTCTGAACTTGCCGGAAGCCCGTAATCATCCGCAATTCGCCTACCGGCCCGAAACCGGCGAGGATCTGTACCATTCGTTTCTGGGCGTGCCTATATTACGGGCAGGGCGCCTGGTTGGTGTGCTTGTGGTGCAGAATGCGACACAGCGCAGCTACGCGGAAGATGAGGTGGAAGCGCTGCAGACGACGGCGATGGTCATTGCTGAAGTGCTGGCCTCTGCTGAATTGGGCGGCCTGTCGGGAGCCGGCGGCGATCTTGATATCCGCCAGGCCTGCCATTTTTCCGGTACGAGCCTGTCGGAAGGCATCGGGCTTGGCACGGTTGTGCTGCACGAGCCCCGGGTGATCGTGACAGAACTGATTGCGGAAGATATCGCCACCGAACTGCGGCGGCTTGATGCAGCCATTGCAAGCCTGCGGCTGTCGGTGGATGACATGCTGGCGCGCGGCGACATGGCGGCCGGAGGCGCGCATCGCGAGGTGCTGGAAGCCTATCGGATGTTTGCCAATGATCAGGGCTGGGCCAGGCGAATCAAGGAAGCGGTACAGTCCGGTCTGACTGCGGAAGCGGCTGTTGAGCGTGTCCACAACCAGACACGGGCACGCATGAAGCGGCAGGCCAACGAGCCCTATATGCTCGACCGGCTGCATGATTTTGAGGATCTGGCGAACCGGCTGTTGCGCGTCCTTATGGGCCGACCGCAATCCGACATGTCCGCCGAACTGCCGGAAAATGCCATTCTGATCGCCCGCACCATGGGGGCTGCGGAACTGCTGGATTATAACCGCTCCAACCTGCGTGGCCTGGTGCTGGAGGAAAGCGCGCCGACCAGCCATGTCAGCATTGTTGCCCGCGCTCTGGGACTGCCCAGCGTTGGCCGTGCGATCGATGTGGTGGCACTGGCGGAGGCCGGAGATGACATTATCATCGATGGCGATGCTGGCGAGGTACATCTGCGTCCGACGCCGGAAATCGTGCATTCCTATGGCGAGAAGGTGCGCTTTCGGGCCCGGCGAATGGAGCGGTTTCGGGCAAACCGCAATCTGCCCAGCATCAGCAAGGATGGCGTGCATGTCGACCTGCTGATGAATGCCGGACTGCTGGTCGATATGGACCATCTGGAAGAGGCCGGGGCAGCGGGAATCGGGCTGTTCCGCACCGAGCTGCAATTCATGGTGGCCTCGTCATTTCCAAAAATGGCTGAACAGCAGGCGCTCTATGAGCAGGTGCTCGACCACGCCAAAGGAAAACCAGTCACTTTCCGCTCGATTGATGTGGGCGGCGACAAGGTGCTGCCATATCTGCGCATGGATGTGGAGGAAAATCCGGCAATGGGATGGCGGGCGATTCGGCTGGGGCTTGACCGGCCAGGGCTGATGCGCGCTCAGATCAGGGCCTTGCTGCTGGCTGCCAGAGACAATGAGTTGCGGCTCATGTTTCCGATGATCACCGAAATCTCCGAACTGCGAAAAGCCCGGCTTGCTGTCGAGCGGGAAATCGACCATGTCAGGCGGCATTACGATGTGCCGCCGCCGAAATTGCAACTCGGTGCCATGCTTGAGGTTCCAGCGCTGCTGTATCAGCTTGACGAGCTGTTCGATGTGGCCGATTTTGTGTCGGTCGGGTCGAATGATCTATTGCAATTCATGACGGCCAGTGATCGCGGTAACAGCCGTGTTGCCGAACGGTTTGATTCAATTGGCTGCCCCTATTTCCGGGCGCTGAAACAAGCTTGCGATGCCGCCGGAAGAGCCGGCAAATCGATCTCCCTGTGTGGTGATCTGGCCGGGCGGCCATTGGCGGCAATGGGTCTGATCGGCATTGGTTTCCGGCAGATTTCCATGTCCCCTGCGCAGATCGGCCCGGTCAAGGAAATGCTGCGGGCATTGCCGGTTGAAACGCTGCAACTGAAATTCACGGAATGGCTGACAGACGGGCCGGAAAATCCCGGCCTGCGGGGTTTGCTGGAAGACTTTGCGAAAACCCATCAGGTACCGTATTAGAGCATTCATTGTATCTGTGAAACGATCTGACGGCCGCCCCCGGTTCACCGCCCAAGAATAAGTGATTTCATGTCTGCTGCCACATTGCCTCAGGAAAAGCTCAATGCGCTGGTCAATCGCCTCAGCGTGATTGAAGCCGAAATGGTGCATAATCCTGACCCCGAAAAATATGTCGCCCTGTCGCAGGAATATGCCGAACTTGATCCGGTTGTGGCCCAGATCCGGGCGCTGAAAGCGGCAGAAGCCGAACATGCCGATCTGGAGGAAATGCTGGGTGATCCTGAGATGGACGCGGATATGCGCGCCATGGCCCAGGAGGAAGAGCGCTCGCTTGGCGAATTGCTCGAGGCCCTCAGCCATCAGGTGCGCCTGCTGCTGCTGCCCAAGGATGCGGCGGACCAAAAAAATGCCATGCTGGAAATACGCGCCGGCACCGGCGGCGATGAAGCGGCACTGTTTGCCGGAACCCTTTATCGCATGTATGAGCGCTATGCAGCCAACCATGGCTGGGCGGTGGAGTTGATTTCAGCCAGTGAAGGCGATGTCGGCGGATTCAAAGAAATCATCGCCAAGATTTCCGGCAAGGGCGTGTTTGCCAGACTGAAGTTTGAATCCGGGGTTCACCGGGTCCAGCGCGTGCCGGAAACAGAATCCGGAGGCCGCATTCATACATCCGCTGCCACCGTTGCCGTGCTGCCCGAGGCTCAGGAAGTTGACATTGAAATCCGCAGTGAGGATTTGCGCATTGATACGATGCGGGCTTCAGGTGCCGGTGGTCAGCACGTCAATACAACCGATTCGGCGGTGCGCATAACCCACATCCCAAGTGGTGTGGTGGTGGTTCAGGCGGAAAAATCGCAACACCAGAACCGGGCCAGAGGGATGGAAGTGCTGCGGGCGCGACTGTATGACATGGAGCGCCAGAAACTGGCAGAGGAACGCGCTGAAAACCGCAAGGGCCAAGTTGGCTCCGGTGACCGGTCGGAGCGTATCCGCACCTATAATTTCCCTCAGGGAAGGGTGACTGATCACAGGATCAATCTGACGCTTTACAAGCTCGATAAGGTGATTGAGGGTGAATCGCTCGATGATATTATCGATGCTCTGATTACAGAAGATCAGGCTGAGCTTCTGGCCAGTCTTGGTAACGAGAGCTGATGCCAACACCGGACCGGCCTGGTGCCGTCCTGCACGGCGACACGATTGCCGTTGCAAGACAGAAAATGCGGCGGCTGATAGAGCATGGCTTCAAAGCCAGACAGCGGCACGAAGATGGCGGGCTTGATGCGCGCCTGCTGCTGGCGCATCACTTGCAACTGTCCCGATCCGAGCTGATCGCCGCAGCCGACCGCCCTGTCACAGCAGTCCAGGCAACGGCGCTGATGGCTCTGGCGGTCGAGCGGGGAACAGGGGTTCCAGTAGCGCGGCTGGTCGGTGAGACGGAATTCTGGAGCCTGCCGTTTTATCTGTCGGCGGAGACGCTGGTGCCGCGCCAGGACAGTGAATTGCTGGTGGAAGCCGCGCTTTCGCGGATCGGTGATCAGGTGAGCCATATACTTGATATTGGAACTGGAAGCGGCTGCCTGGCTCTGGCCATCCTGTCGGAGCGGCCGGCAGCGTCAGCCCTGGGGACTGATATCAGCAGCGACGCGCTGAAAACGGCGCGGCGAAATGCCGACCGATTGCATCTGACGGATCGGTTTTCGACCCGGCTGAGTGATGTTTTCGACGGGCTGCAGGATAGCGATCCATTTGATCTGATCCTCAGCAATCCACCCTATATTGCCAGTGCAGTAATTGACGGTTTGGACAGTGAAGTGCGCGATCATGATCCCAGAGGGGCACTTGATGGCGGCGTTGACGGTCTTGAGTTCTACCGCAGGCTGGCAACGCAATCGGCGGCATTTCTGAGGCCTGAGGGGTATTTGATAGTCGAAATCGGGTTCGATCAGGCTGTGAACGTGGCAGCGTTGTTGCATCAGGCAGGCTACAGGTCAGAGGTATTGAGGGACCTGGCAGGCCATCCGCGTGTCCTGATCGGGCAGAAAATCGTGCGAAAGCACTAAAAAAATCACTTTTGGGATAATTTTTACAGGTTAAGCCTTGAAAAATCCCTGAATCGGTGGCTTAGTCCGGGGTGTTACGAAGCGAACAATGAATGCTCGCTTTGAATACAATCCAGACGACAGTCTTTGGTTTTTCTATCACCCAATTAATTGGGGCAAAGAAGAATCCGTGCTGATCCCGGTGATTATGGGATTTTCACTCAGGTGGGTTTTGCGAAACAATTTCTCGTTTCTGTTTTTACCATCGCCTTTGTGGCACTCCGGAAACCTGGAAGTCTGACCTGAGGCAGGAACAAAGCCTATTTGAACCTCACTGACCGGCTGCTGACGGAATCATGCATCTTGCTGATTCTTTGCCCTTTCAGGGCATCGGCCACAGGAAATCGGTCTGATGAATTTTGGCTCTCGATATCGCACCGCCTGAAGCGCTGCGGGTGAATTATTAACTTGGAGGATAGCTCTGGTATGAACCGGGTTTCTAACAGAGACGCGTCTTCGCGGAACAATCAGAACCGTCAGCGCAATCGCGGGCGGAACAACAATAACAGCAGCAGCAGCAGCAACAATAATAACCGGCGTGGTCCCAACCCGCTGCAGCGCAGCTATGAAAGCAATGGTCCGGATGTAAAAATCCGCGGCAATGCCATGCAGGTTGCTGAGAAATATCTCACCCTGGCACGCGATGCCCAAGTGGCGGGGGACCGGATTCTGGCTGAAAACTATATGCAGCATGCAGAGCATTATTCCAGAATCATCGCTGCGGCACAGGCAGCCAGTCAGCAGAATCAGCAACAGGCAGCGCAGCAGGCCCAGGACAACCAGTCGGAAGCTTCAGACACTGACCAGACCAATGATTCAGGATCTCAGCCCGGTCAGAATAGTTCTGAAGAGAATTCGTCGAAGGCAAGACCGGACCCGGAGAAAGCAGCTTCTTCCGGACAAGAGAGCAGCAGCGGCGCTTCGGAACAGGCAGCGCTTGACCCGGCAGAAGAAAAGCCTTCCGCGCCACGCCGTGGCCGTCGTCCGAAGGTTGTCAGTGGCGAAAAGAGCGACGAAGATGTGGCTGAAAAGCCTGTCCGCAAACCGCGCGCCCGCCGCCCCAAGGCAAATGACGAACTGGAACTGGTGCCACAGCCTGACGCTGTCGAATAGGCCTGATCGCCACTGTCTTTCTCTGAATTAATGATGAAACGCGTCCCGGAAGTCCGGGGCGCGTTTTTGTTTGAAAGAATGGTTGCTGCCTCTTTTGTGGCGAAATGGCAACACTATATATGAACTGCACCTGGCCAAATCCGGTGCACGGGCGCTGCTCTGGCGGGCTCGTCTCTTTTGAATCTGCATCATATGCCTGCGGGTGTGATGTGTTCCTGGAGTGTCAGTATGAATATCGATTCCTATTCCGATCGACTGCGCGGTTTTGTGCAATCTGCACAGGGCAATGCCTTGGCGGCTGATCATCAGCAATTCGCGCCCGAGCACCTTCTGAAAGTCCTGCTTGATGACACTGAAGGCCTTGCGGCCAGTCTGATCAAGTCTTCCGAAGGTGATGTCGCCCGGGTGAAAATGGCCAATGATGCGGCTCTGGCAGCTTTGCCGAAAGTGACCGGCGGCTCCGGACAGCTCTACATTGCACCGGCGCTTGCCAAGGTTTTCAAGCAGGCTGAAGACAATGCCAGCAAGGCCAGCGATTCCTTCGTGACCGTCGAGCGCGTGCTTCAGGCACTGGCGATGGTCAAGGCTGCAACAACGTCAAAGAGCTTGTCTGAGGGAGCTGTTTCCGCGCAGGCCCTGGGCCAGGCGATTGACGCATTGCGGCAGGGCCGCACGGCGGATTCGGCGAATTCGGAAGGCAATTTTGACGCACTCAAGAAATACTCCCGCGATCTGACCGCAGACGCTCGTGAAGGCCGTCTCGATCCGGTGATCGGCCGCGATGACGAGATCCGCAGGGCAATTCAGGTGCTGTCGCGGCGCACCAAGAACAATCCGGTTCTGATCGGTGAGCCCGGCGTCGGCAAGACCGCGATTGCGGAAGGTCTGGCGTTGCGCATTGTCAATGGCGATGTGCCGGAATCACTGAAGGACAAATCCCTTCTGGCGCTGGATATGGGGTCGCTGATCGCAGGTGCGAAATACCGCGGCGAATTCGAGGAGCGCCTCAAATCGGTGCTCAATGAAGTCGAGCATGCAGCGGGTAAAATCATTCTCTTTATTGATGAGATGCACACGCTGGTCGGGGCCGGAAAGGCCGATGGCGCAATGGATGCATCAAACCTGCTGAAGCCGGCCCTGGCGCGTGGTGAACTGCATTGTGTGGGCGCAACAACGCTCGATGAATACCGCAAGCATGTGGAAAAAGACGCAGCTCTTGCGCGCCGCTTCCAGCCCGTCATGGTGGGTGAGCCAACGGTTGCCGATACAATCTCGATCCTGCGCGGCATCAAGGAAAAATACGAATTGCACCACGGTGTGCGAATCTCGGATGCGGCCCTGGTGTCTGCTGCCAATCTGTCGAACCGCTATATCTCGGACCGGTTCCTGCCCGACAAGGCGATTGATCTGATGGACGAAGCCTCGGCACGTCTACGCATGCAGATCGACAGCAAGCCCGAGGCGCTTGACGAGTTGGACCGCAAGATCATCCAGCTGAAGATCGAACGCGAGGCGCTGCTGAAGGAGACGGATCAGGCGTCAAAGGACCGGCTTGAAAAGCTGCAGAAGGATCTGGCCAATCTGGAGGAGGACTCCGCCACCCTGTCGAGCAAGTGGAATGCGGAAAAAGACAAGCTGTCATCCGCGCAAAAGCTGAAGGAGGAACTGGACGAAGCTCGTTCTGCCCTTGAAAAAGCTCAGCGGGAAGGCAATCTGGCCCGGGCCGGAGAGCTCGCCTATGGTGTTATTCCCAATCTGGAAAGCACCCTGCGCGATCAGGAAGACAACAATGATTCGGTTCAGGAAGGCTTCCTTGAAGAAGCCGTCATGCCAAATCATATCGCGCATATCGTGTCGCGCTGGACCGGTATACCGCTGGAAAAAATGCTCGGCAGCGAACGTGAAAAATTACTGTCGATGGAAGATGATCTTGCGGCCCGAGTGGTGGGCCAGGGCAGAGCCGTAAAGGCAGTGTCAACGGCCGTACGGCGCGCGCGTGCCGGTTTGCAGGATCCAAACCGGCCAACGGGGTCGTTCATGTTCCTTGGGCCAACCGGTGTCGGCAAGACGGAACTGACCAAGGCACTGGCGGAATTTCTGTTTGACGATGAAACCGCGATGACGCGTCTCGACATGTCGGAATATATGGAGAAGCACTCCGTTGCCCGGCTGATCGGCGCACCACCTGGTTATGTCGGCTATGATGAAGGCGGGGCTTTGACCGAAAGCCTGCGGCGACGACCCTATCAGGTAGTGTTGTTCGATGAGATCGAAAAAGCCCATCCGGACGTCTTCAATGTGCTGTTGCAGGTGCTTGATGATGGCCGGCTGACTGACAGTCAGGGCCGCACGGTTGATTTTCGCAACGCCATTATCATCATGACATCCAATCTGGGGTCAGAGTTCCTGCTGGCTGATCTGGGCAAAACGATTTCGAAAGAAACGGAAGCCCAGGTGATGACAGCCGTGCGTGGTCATTTCCGGCCGGAATTTCTCAACAGGATCGATGACATCGTGCTGTTTGACCGTCTGCGCCAGGAAGATATGGGTGCCATTGTCGAGATTCAAATCCGCCGGCTTGACGCACTGCTGGAAGATCGCAAGATCGAACTGGTGCTGGATGACGGGGCAAAGCAATGGCTGGCGGACAAAGGATTTGAGCCGGCCTATGGTGCCCGGCCGCTGAAGCGGGTGATCCAGAAATATCTTCAGGATCCGCTGTCAGAGAAAATCCTGGGGGGTGAGGTCGTTGATGGATCCCGCGTCAAAGTCCAGGATGGCACCGACCGGTTGTTGCTCACAGTGCAATAAGCAGACATGCGAAACCCCGCCGGAAGGCGGGGTTTTTGCTGCCACGGCAACCTGTACAGAAGGCGTTCTAATTTACTGCTGCTGCGACGATTGCTTCTTCGTCCAGTGCGATCAGGGAGGCGATGCGCTGACGTTCTTCATCGAATTTTGTCAGCATTTCACCCGTCAGCACGCGGCCTCTGGGCAATTTGATCTTCATCGGATTGACCGGGCGCTTGTTGACCAGCACTTCATAATGAAGGTGGGGCCCGGTGGACAGACCGGTGGAGCCGACATAGCCAATCAACTGTCCCTGCCGGACCCGCGTTCCCGGCTTGATGCCGGCGGCAATCTTGTTCATATGCGAATAGCTGGTTTCGTAACGGTTGGCGTGCTGGATGCGGACATGCCGGCCCAGCCCACCCCTCCATTGCGCAATCTTCACTGTGCCATCGCCAGCCGCATAGATCGGAGTGCCGGTGCTGGCCGCCCAATCGACACCGGAATGCATTTTGAAAACCCGGGTAATCGGATGTTTGCGCATTCCGAACGCCGAACGGAAAACCCCTTTGGGCATGGGTTTGCGCATCAGAAATTTTTTGGCGCTGCGTCCCGATTCATCATAATAATCAACATAGCCGTCATCAGGTGTCCGGAACCGGTAGAACTGCTTGGTGTTGCCCGCAATTGTGACCTCTGCAAACAGAACATTACCCGGCTCATCACTGCCGGGCTCCGGGGTGGAATGAAGCACAGCTACGGAATCGCTGGGCGTTATGCGTTTCTGGAAATCCAGATCGTAGCTGAAGATGCGAATCAGATCACCTACAAGTTCGCGCGGCATCTGCAGTGACAGGCCGGTCTGGTAAAGACTGTCATAAAGCGTCGGTAGATTGCTCGGGACCGGAGTTGCATCAGCGATTTCACCCAGATCGGCTTCCAGATAGGGTTCCGCTGCTTTAACAAACTGCCCCTGGTCATTAAGTGCAACGCTGCCAAGATGCTCGTTGTTCTCATAGATCGATACCCGCACCGGTCGCAGTCTGTTGCTGCCATCCTCTGCGGTTGTCATGGCGATGCGGATTTTCTGACCGTGTTTTACCTGGGCAATGCCATGGGCCGAGATCAGCGCCTCTACCGCACTGTTGATTTCAGGTTCATTGGCGTTCTGTTTAGCAAGGATTGCAGAAAGCGAGTCGCCCTCAACAACATCAATGATGTGCTCTTCGTAAGAAAAATTGTCGCCGGTATCTTCATACTTCTCGATGAAGGAGACATTTTCCGGGACGATCGTGATGCTGAACGGATTGGCTGCTTCTGCGGCCGTGAGATCGTCAGACATAGAATCGACATCCGGCAGGCCAATGCCATCGGAGTTGGCAGCCACATTCATGACAGTGGCATCCTGGCCATTGAGGAACCGGCCCACTTCATTAATATCGGACATTGTTTCGGCGTCAGTCATCTGCACCGACATGTCGACCGCGCCCATGGCCAGCGGAAACGTGCGAACCTGAATAGAAATCTCACCATCAACCTGCGCGGTTGTAATGGTTGGCAATGCGCCCTGGCGGGCGTCTGGCTGGTCGTCAGTGTAAACCGCCAGAGGATTGAAGTTCGGTACATCACTGATCAGATCCGTTGTCTCCAGGGCAAGAGGCGCCTTGATGCGGACAAATGGCTTGACGCGAATAAAGTCGCGGTTGCCTTCCCGGTTGACGGTCGAAACCTGAATAACGCGGCGTGCGGGCTTTTCCTTGACCTCCGGGCGAAAACGGTTGCCCTTGCCATTTGGTCCCAGAATTGAGGCAGATTGCGGGATTGCGCCACCAC